>CALAJQ010000023.1 GCA_937922785.1 uncultured Acidimicrobiales bacterium | reverse complement strand
AAGGTTTGGCACCTCGATGTCGGCTCATCGCATCCTGGGGCTGAAGCAGGTCCCAAGGGTTGGGCTGTTCGCCCATTAAAGCGGTACGCGAGCTGGGTTTAGAACGTCGTGAGACAGTTCGGTCCCTATCCTCCGCAGCCGCAGCAGAATTGAAGAAGGCTGACCCTAGTACGAGAGGACCGGGTTGGACATAGCTCTCGTGTGCCAGTTGTTCCGCCAGGAGCATGGCTGGTTTGCGACCTATGGAAGGGATAACCGCTGAAAGCATCTAAGTGGGAAACCTGTTCTGAGATGAATTCTGCCACCGGGTAACCGGGTAAGGCCCGTAGTAGGTGACTACGTTGATAGGCCGGACGTGTAAGCACAGCAATGTGTTTAGCTGACCGGTACTAATCGGCCGAGGGCTTTTGGTATTTCAGCTCGTGCTCGCTCTACAGTTCTCAAGAACTAAGCAAAAAACTAAATAGAAAAGCAACCAATGCGTTGTTCATAGAAACCGGATCGTGAGTTAGGTCCGTAAGGTTTCGGTGGCAATTGCGGAGGGGTCACACCCGTTCCCATCCCGAACACGGAAGTTAAGCCCTCCAGCGCCGATGGTACTTGGGATGAGAATCCCTGGGAGAGTAGGACGCCGCCGGATTTCTCAGCTCGCTTGCAATTCCTGACAGCAGCTACGAAATCAATTCAAAAGAGGCCCGCCTTCATGGCAGGGCCTCTTTTGCGTTTTGGAACTGTTGTGGTTTTGCGTTTTACAACCGTTCTGGCCGCATAGGGCGCCAAAAATGGCGGGTTGTGCGGCCAAAATCGGCGGGTGTTGTTGCGATGAGGCTAACGACACAGCTGTTATTGGGGGCCAGGCTCTACGCTTGATCAAATGGCTAAGGGATCAATGATCGATACGTCCGAAGTCGTCTTCCCCGACGTCGAACCCGAGACTGCTCGCAAGCTGCAGCGCCGGCTGGCTGAAGCTGGCGGCGCCTTTGAACGCGAACGTTTTGGAGACTCCGAGCGCCTTACCAAGAGTGTCTTGAAGCTCGCTCCCGGAACCGCTGAAGCGATTGAATTGCTTGGTCTGTGTTACTACCGGATGGGTCGCTGGGGCAAGGCAATAACCCAGCTCGAGAAGTTCGAGGCGATGACCAACACTGTTGAACAGCATCCAGTGATTGCCGACTGCTATCGGGCCCAGGAAAAGTGGGGTCGAGTAGATGAGTTGTGGGAAGAACTTGGTGCGGCTTCGCCCGGCGCTGAGCTAGTTGAGGAGGGCCGCATCGTTTACGCGGAATCCCTTGCTGATCGAGGGCGGCTTTCCGACGCCATCCGCCAGCTAGAACGAGCTCCGAAAATGGCTAAGAAACCAAAGGTGCACCAGCTGCGAAGATGGTACGCCCTTGCCGATCTCTACGAGCGTGCCGGTGACTTAAGCCGGGCGCGTCGTGCGTTTGCTGACATTGACTCCCACATGCCTGGCTTTGGTGACGCGAAAGCCAGATCTCGCAGAATCTCCTAGACCGCTAAGGCCAGCAGCTTGGGGTGCTGGTGACAGACCCGTCAGGGCAGGTTGTTGAAGAGTAGGTGGCGCCGCCGGCCAGCAAGGGCTGACCAAACGCGCCCTCAAAGCTTGCGTTGCTAAGGTCGGCGCCGCTTAGGATGGCGTTGTTGACGTCGGCGTTTGTGAGCGCAGAAGAACTGAAGTTTGCGCCGGTCAGGGTAGCGTCACCGAACCGACCACCTTGAACCCCGGCCCCGGTGAAGTTTGAATCACGTGCATCAGTCCTGAAGAACTCGGTACCAGCCATGTTTGCCCGTATGAAGCGGACCGAGCTTAGAACGGCATCGTTAAAATTCACTCCGCTCATAGCGGCGTCGTCAAAAGAAGCATTGCTTAGCTCTGCAAACCCGAAGGACGCCTCAGTAAAGAGGGTTCCAGATCTAAGGGCGACCCCAAATCGGGATGGTGCGTGGTCTGGGAACGTGAGTGTCATCCCGAGAACGGCCTTGAGCGGAAGTAACCGTCGTGCGCAGCGATCAACCACCGCAGCAACTCCCGATGCCAAGACTGCAGCCTGAATAAGCCACACAATCAGACCGCCAATGCCAGCTGGGCGATAGAGAACGCCGCCGAGGTATCTAACTGCCAGCCATGCCGCCACTAGTGGAGCCAAAAAAAGACCCACCCCGACAAGTCTTGAGATATAACGCGACGCAACCCAAGAGCGATTTGTTGTTTCGATTGCTCCGCGCGTGGGACCTGGCACCACCAGTGCATCGGAACCTTATGTGCAAGTATTGAGCGAATGTCTTTTTGTTAGTGTTGGCGACATGAGAATTGCTGTTCAGCTCCATCCCCAGCACGCCACCTATGCCGAGATCAGGGACGCAGCGTTAAAAGCTGAAGACCTAGGTGTAGACGCGATCTACAACTGGGATCACTTCTTTCCGCTCTATGGCGACGGCGATGGAATGCACTATGAGGCCTGGACGATGTTGGGATCCTGGGCGGAGATAACCAGCACCGTGAAGATTGGCTGTTTGGTTACTTGTAACTCATATAGGAATCCGCAGCTAGTGGCCGATATGGCTCGAACCGTTGACTGCATCGCTGACGGCAGGCTCGTCCTTGGTTTGGGGTCAGGCTGGTTCGAACGTGACTATGACGAGTACGGCTATGACTTCAAGACTGCGGGTAAGCGGCTGGACGATCTAGAACAAGCACTGCCTCTACTTCAGAATCGGTTGGCCCGAGTCAATCCACCAGCACCTGGGCCGATGCCCATTCTCATCGGGGGCGGTGGGGAGAAGAAGACTCTTCGTTATGTAGCCCGGCACGGCGACATCTGGCACTCGTTCTGGAATCACGACAACCCAGAAGTCTTTGACCACAAGAACAACGTGCTTGCGAAATGGTGTGAGGTAGAAGGCACCGACAACTCAAAGATCGAGAGATCTGTTGGCGTTGACGTCGGAGACATGAGCGATGCAGAGCTAACCGAGCTGTTCAACAAGCTCGAGGCCGCCGGTGTTGACGAAGTAACAATTGGTGCTGGCGGACCCGACTATGTTGCGCCACGAATTGGTGAGTTCCTGGCCTGGCGGGACTCGCTCAACAGTTAACGGCAAGCTGCACCTGCATTCGCTGCTGGGCAAAGTCAAGCTTGTGCCAGTAACTCTCAAGCACAACCGGGATGTGTCCGATTCTTTCGCGGGCCCACCCCAGCCAAGGTGTTTCGGCCGAGATGGGCGAATGGGTGTCCTTACCCGCCGTTGAATGGGAGACATGGACTTCACTAACCCGTTCATAGTTGAAGAGCCGCTTCAATGTGGCAGCGGACAGCTCCCCGGCATAACTCTGAATCGACAGATGGGCTATGTCTACGCACAGTCTGACCCCGGCGTCCATCGCTGATTCCAACTCGTTGCCAGATCCCAATGCATAACCCGGGTACATGGTTTCAACCAGTAAGTCATGGTCAACAACCGTTTGTAGCCAATCGTTCCAACGGATGAACGGCCCAACGTCGGTGCGATACTTAGGTGCGATTCGCGGAGCATGAATCGAGTGGTCTAATCCCAAACCCAACGGTTTCCCATCGGCGTCGAGTACCTCACGCCGATAATGAGTCCAGCTGAATCCCTGATGGACGCGGATCAGGCCCCCACGGTGGATGAAACTCTCGATCCGCGACTGGAATCCAAGCGAAGGTAGGTTTCCAGGAGTCAATTGAATTCCTTGCACCTGGCCGTCATCAATATGGGCAAGCAAGCGATCAAAAGCATCGTCTTGGGTGCGTGATTGGAACGCTGACATCGCAAGCAGGAATGGCACCTAACAGCCCCTAGTTGCGTCCGAATAGTTTGCCCAAGAAGCCTCTCTTAGGTTCGTTTGTTTCTTCAACGAGCTCAAAGACGTCTTCCCATTCAGGACGTAACACGTTGCCAACAACCTCGATGGCGTAGCCAGGCCTTTCGCTGGTTCGTCGAGCGATTGCATAAGGCCTCGACGAGTCTGCGAGGTCGTCCTCCTGGCTGGTGATCTCGTGGCAGCATGACGCAAACGCTGAAATGGCATTGGTATTGGCGTCCAGCCGAGGGTGATCCTGGCCCAACTTGAAAGTGTCAAAGCTGCCAGTGCCGTGCACCCATCCTTCGACGACAAACCGATTGTCGGCCAAACAAGATGGCCACGTGGGATCAACTGTTACGCACGGAACCAATTCGTGATGGACAGCATCTTCTGCTTCATCGGCCCAGTATTGTCCGATTGCCAAAACGACGCTTTGTACGTCGGAGTCGCTGTCGAATATTTTCTTTGAGATCGGTCCGAAGGATTTCGTCAGATAGGTCTGGTGCATCTCGGCTGAGGTTGCACCCTCTATGTATTTAGCGCTCATTGGGTCCTCGATTCGGTATGGCCCGCCCGTCACTGGAACTGTAGACGGGTACTTGTCTAAGTGCCGCTGAGATGTGCTGGGCCAAAACTGAGCCGATTGAATCAATGCGTTTGGTCTGACGAGTCATCTAAGATTGAGAAATGAACGCTGAACAGCTTGAAAAAGTACAAAACGCTCCCGGCTTTATTGCCGCACTTGATCAGAGCGGTGGCTCCACGCCCAAGGCCCTAGGCCTGTACGGCATTGGCGAAGATGCATTCTCTAACGACGAAGAGATGTTCACTGTGGTGCACGAAATGCGTAAGCGAATCATCCAGAGTCCGAGCTTCGGCGGCGATCGCGTTCTAGGCGCCATCTTGTTCGAAAACACAATGGACCGCGAGATCGGTGGAATGGGCAGCGCCGAGTACTTGTGGACACAAAAGCAGGTCGTGCCATTCCTCAAGGTTGATAAGGGTCTCGCAGATGAGGAAAACGGCGCTCAGGTGATGAAGCCGATCCCGGGCCTTGATGAATTGCTATCTCGCGCTGTCAGTAAGGGCGTGTTCGGCACCAAGATGCGTTCAGTCATCAAGATGGCCAACCCTGAAGGCATCAACGCGGTTGTTGATCAGCAGTTCGAAATCGGCAAGCAGATTATTGCGGCTGGCCTGGTTCCAATCATCGAGCCAGAAGTAGATATCAATTCGCCAGAAAAGGCAGAAGCCGAAGCGCTCATGCGGGCCCGAATCTTGGAGCACTGCAACCAGCTTTCTGCCGATCAACACGTCATGTTGAAGCTGACCCTCCCAGAAGAAGCGAACTTCTATTCAGAACTAGTAGCTCACCCGCAGGTGGTGCGAGTGGTCGCACTGTCC
The DNA here is from genome assembly GCA_937922785.1 of uncultured Acidimicrobiales bacterium. Taxonomy (GTDB): domain Bacteria; phylum Actinomycetota; class Acidimicrobiia; order Acidimicrobiales; family SZUA-35; genus CALAJQ01. The sequence goes on along the minus strand of CALAJQ010000023.1, from coordinate 268,836 downwards.
GGCGGCTATGACCGTGACGAAGCTAACCGTCGCTTAAGCGAGAACAACGGCGTTATAGCCAGCTTCTCCCGTGCGCTTAGCCAGGGCCTTTCAGCACAACAAACAGATGATGAATTCAACGAGATGCTCGACACCTCGATTGGTTCAATCCACGCCGCTTCGATTACCTAGGTGACAACTTGGGCACTCGATCTCGATGGAGTGCTGTGGACTGGATCTACTCCAATTGAGGGTTCTGCCGAAGCAGTAAACAGTTTGCGCGCCGCAGGTCACGAAATCGTGTTTGTGACCAACAACGCTGCTTCCACGATTGCCGAGCAAGAAACCAAACTTGGCGATTTTGGCGTTGACGCAACCGATCGCGTAATCAGCTCGGCACTAGCGGGTGCCGAGCTTGTCGAGCCTGGTGAACGTGTATTTGTGATGGGCGGACCGGGCGCCGTTGAAGCTGTTGAGGCGCGAGGAGCTGAAACCGTAGATAGCTCCAGTTGTGACGCCGTAGTAGTGGCGTTAGATCGAGAGCTTAGTTACGAGCGTCTTTCCATCGCCGTCTTGGCTATCAGAGGTGGCGCCCGGTTCATCGCAACTAATACCGATACAAGTTTCCCCCACGAACGTGGTTTCCTGCCCGGTGCCGGAGCACTTGTGGCGGCAGTGCAAACCGCAACCGGTGTTGCCCCAATCGTAGGTGGCAAACCGCATCAGCCGATGGCCAACCTGGTCCGGGCCCGCTTTGGCGACAAAGGCATCATGGTTGGCGACAGACCCGAGACCGACGGGCTCTTTGCCCGATCTTTGGGTTATGAGTTTGGTTTGGTTTTGACTGGTGTCACCCAAGCCAACGACCTGCCCACAGACCCGCCGGCCGATCGAGTGGCCGCGTCTTTGGGCGAAATGGTTGACCACTATTTGGATGGCGAAACCTAGGTCAGATCCCCTAGGTTCAATCTGTGTTTGAACTAACTGATCATCGGCTCGACTTGCCGCTGGACTACTCAAAGCCGCACGTTGGCACAATTGAGGTCTTTGCCAGGGAAGTAACCCCACCAGGGGGCGCCAACCTCCCAGTGCTGGTTTATCTGCAAGGGGGCCCGGGCCATGAATCGCCTCGTCCAAGCGCACGTTTGGGAAACCCAGCGTGGCTGGCAAGAGCGCTGCAGGATTATCGGGTGCTGTTTCTAGACCAACGGGGAACCGGTCTGTCCACGCCGTTTGGCCTTCACACCTTGGCCGCATTCGATCACTCAGCCACCGACGCAGCCGAGTATCTGACCCATTTTCGGGCTGACTCTATTGTGCAGGACTCCGAGCGATTCCGCGAACATCTCGGGCTGGATCAGCTAAGCCTTCTCGGCCAATCCTTTGGAGGGTTCACTTCTTTGCACTATCTCACCGCAGCTTCAGCAAGCCTGCGGGAGGTCTACTTCACCGGTGGGCTACCGCCGGTTGGACTGCACTGCGATGACGTTTACAGAGCTACGTTCCGAACTCAACGTATAAAGAACCAGGATCTGTATTCCCGCTTTCCGAGTGCCAAGGATCATATGCGTCGAGCCGTGGAAGCTTGCAACGCTGGCAATGTCCATTCTCGTTCCGGCAGGCCCCTAACTGCGAGGTTGCTACGCACGGTTGGTAGCCACTTGGGTTTCACTGGCGGAGCCCAACTACTTGCCAACCTCCTCGAGCGAGATCCGCGTTCGCCAGCGTTTGTGGCTGATGTCTCTTCTCTGCTTCCGTTCAAAGGGCGGAACCCTCTTTACTCGGTGATCCATGAATCGAGTTACGCAGACGGGTGCGTCACGGGCTGGTCGAGCGACCGAGTCATGCCTGACGATTTCAAGACTGATGAGACTTTGTTCACCTCCGAACATCTATTCCCATGGCATTTTGTGGATGACCCAGACTTGGAGCCATACCAGGAGGTCGCCGAACAGCTATCTCAGTACCAATGGCCCAAGCTCTATGAGGCCGAGAAATTGGCGGTGGCAAACGTTCCGTGTGCGGCGGCGATTTATACCACGGACCCGTTCGTGGACGTGGACTTCTCTCGACACACAGCTGCCCTTCTTCCCAACATCGCAACATGGGAAACTCCAGACCACGACCACAACGCTTTGCGTATTGACGGCGGAAAAATTCTTGACGAGCTGTTCAAGATCATACGGACTTAAGAGCTGCGGATCTAGCTACTTAGGTGGCGGTGAGTAGTAAGGCATGTCGTCGGGGTGGATGAGGTCTGACGGGTGGCGGTACGGACCTCTTCCGGCCGGTCCTGTTGTTGATTCGTTGCGGTCTCGGAACACAAAACCGAACAAGACTCCAAACAAGAATCCGGCAACGTGGGCAACCCATGCAACGCCCGAGCTAGCACTGGTGAAGAACTGAAGCCCAAACCAGACTCCCAAGAACCATTTCGCCCTGATATCCCAAATTGTGTAGAAAATTAGTGTGCGGATCGGAGCGTTCGGGTGCCACACCAAATACGCGCCCATCGTTGCTGCGATTGCGCCTGATGCTCCAACCAAGGGAATGGTTGAATCAGGGTTTGTGAGAATGTGACCGCCAGTTGCCACTAGACCGCCCGCCAAGTAGGTGAGCAGGAACGCGATATGGCCTAGGCGATCCTCGATGTTGTTCCCAAAGATCCAGAAAATCCACATGTTGGACGCCAGATGCCAGATGCTGCCATGAAGAAACATTGAGGTAAGCAACGACAAGTAAACGTTCTTGTTAGGGAACCGGAGATCACTTTCGGAATCTCGTTGGCAACTATCGCCAGAATCGCTAGCGAACGTTTTTTCGATCTCGGTGTTGCTAAGCGGCTCCTGAGCCAAGATCTCACACGGTATGGCCGCATACTCGAGCGCAAATGTGGTGGCGCTATCAACCTCGGCTGCCTCATCGCCAATTTGCACGGTCAGCTGGTTGTCAGATTGGGTCTGTGGCCCGAAATAAATGCCAATGCAAGCCACGATGATGGCGAGTGTGATCACGGGCGTACGCGTGATCGGGTTCTCGTCTTTGAGTGGAAGCATCCTTTGACTCTAATTGCTCAACGGCCACCACAGTTGCCTGTACGGTTCAACCAATGGCCGCTCGAAGACGACTTGACGCAGAGATGGTGCGTCGAAAGCTAGTTCCGAGCCGGTCCATGGCCCAGACCGAAATTTCCGAAGGAAGAGTCACGGTGAGTGGCGCTCCGGCCAACAAGCCATCACGGATGGTTGACCCTGGCGAGGACATCCAGATCCTCGGACCTCCACCCCGATTTGTGTCCCGCGCCGGCATCAAGCTAGAGGGAGCGCTAGCCGAATTTGGGATCAATCCGTTTGGCTTCAATTGCCTCGACGCCGGCTCATCGACTGGAGGGTTCACCGACTGCCTTTTGCAAGAAGGTGCCGAACGGGTGATCGCGGTTGACGTGGGCACACACCAGCTTCACGAACGGATCAGGGCCAACAACAGAGTTGTGGTTATGGAGCAAACCGATGTGCGGTCCATCACTGTCGATCAGATAGGCGGTCCGGTTGATCTTGTTGTGGGTGATCTGAGTTTTATTTCGCTGCGGCTGGTGCTGCCCGCTTTGTTTGCCGTGGCCAAGCCGGAGGCGGACTTGTTGCTGTTGGTCAAACCCCAGTTTGAGGCGGGGAGGAAAGAAGTGTCGAAGGGTTCTGGCGTGATCACAAACCCCATAATTTGGCAAAGGGTGCTAACTGAGATCTGGTCTGAGGCCCAAGCTCTGGGAGGCGCGATGACTGGCCTAACCACCTCTTCGATAAAGGGACGCACCGGAAACGTCGAATTCATAGGCCGCTTTAGCAGCCAACCAGTCGCCCCGATCGAAGAGTCAGCGTTGCAATCTGGAGTAGCTGTTGCTGCCGGTTTCTAGCCCTCTGGGTGAGCGGTGGTGCATCGAGGCGTTAACACGAGCGCATTTACATAAGCTGGAGGGATATGACTAAGCGTCTTGGCATCGTTGTTCACCAGCATCGGCGGGCCGCAATCGACTACGCCAAGAGAGCCCAGGCTTGGGCAGGCGCCAACGATGTCACGGTTTCAATGCCGCTAGTCGACGCAGAGCTTCTTGGGTGTCCCCAGCTTGGTGTGGCAGAACCTGAACTGGGTGCCGATATCGACGCTGGCCTCAGCATCGGTGGAGACGGCACGATGCTACGAACAATCGACATGGTCGCACCTCACGGTGTTCCTGTCCTTGGCATCAACGCTGGCACTCTGGGTTACCTCGCCGAGATCGACCCATCCGATCTTGAAACAGCGCTCGATTCATGGTTGGCTTCAGAACTTGAAGTGCAAGAGCGGATGATGCTGGAAGTTTCCAGCAACGACGTTCACCTAGGCGTTGCCCTTAATGAGTTGGTCATCGAACGAGCCCAAGCTGGCCGCACCGTCGCAATCAAAGCTTCCATAAGCGGACAGGCATTCACGACCTTCCACGCCGACGGACTGATTGTGGGCACGCCAACCGGTTCGACCGCGTACTCTCTTAGCGCAGGTGGCCCAATCGTCGAGCCTGATTTCGAGGCGATCCTGGTTACGCCGGTGGCTCCGCACATGGTCTTTGACCGGTCACTTGTGCTGGCACCGTCAACTGAGGTTGAGCTTGAAGTTGAGGGCTACCGGACGGCTGCGGTCACATTGGACGGCCGAGAAATTGCAAGGCTCGAACCGGGGGAGAAGGTGTTGTGTCGTCGGTCTGAAACGAGGGCCAAGTTCTTGGTCACGGGTAAACGAAACTTCCATGCGATCTTGAAAGAGAAGTTCGGCCTGGGTGATCGGTAGTCCTGCAACTATCTAAGGGAGTCCGCAAGATCATCGACTAGGGCAAGGCCAGTTTCCTGAATCTCAGGGTGCACTTCGGCCAGTAGGTGGCCTATGAGCTCAACGTGGCGCGGATCCAAGGCCAGACGCGGTCGGCCGCTCAGAATGCGTTCGAGCGACAACGCCACTTGGTGTGGGTCATCATAGAAAGTTGGAGCGCCGCGCCGGGCAACTCGGCCAAGATGGAGTCGCCAGTCCTTCCGCTTTTGCGGCTGAACGAGAACTTCAACACTGTCTATGTTGGGCAACAGGCGAGCCATGCCAGCATTGATTTGATCTTTCATTGCCTGATTGCCTAGCAGCTCGCCGTCCAGCAATAATTCCGGGCCAACATGGGCCACTGCTTTAGCCGCTCCTCGTTTGACCCCGGCCTCAGTTAGAGCCGCAAAGAGATTGGCCTGGTGCCCCTTGAACCAGTCGTGGCCGTGGAACAAGTCGTCTGTGGCGTGATGTAATGCGATTCCGTCTGCGATGTCACCCTGGGGGTCATCGCCTAACAGGTTGAACCGACCCATCGCCCCAACATCTGGCAGAGCAGCACCTAACCAGACATCTGGGCTTTCGCTCAGTTTGGCGGCCACTGCGATATGGCCCCCGAGGTTCATTGTCCTGGCGGGGGAGAGATTCGAGTGAACACTGGCTTGTCCGCAGTTGAGCGGTCTGGGTCGAACTTGTAGCCCATGCCATCAAAGTCCGAAAGGGCCTTCAATGTCCGGACTCGGTTTTGGACTAGCCAGCCTGCCATGGACCCTCGAGCCCTTTTGGCAAAAAAGCTGACGATTCGGTATTTGTCGCCGTCGGCAGAGTCGAGGAACGTTGGGGAAACAACCCGAGCATCGAGGCTTGCGGGCCGGACCGATTTGAAATATTCGTTTGAGGCCAAGTTGATAAGCACATCTGGCCCTGGGCTTGCCGCAATATCGGCGTTTAATTGCTCGGTGATCCGATTGCCCCAATAGCTGTACAGGTCCTTGCCCGAAGAGGTCTTGACCTTGATGCCCATCTCGAGCCGGTACGGCTGCATGAGATCAAGAGGTCTGAGGACCCCGTAGAGCCCGCTTAAGATCCGCACGGTCTTTTGCGCCTCAGTAAAGTCTCGTTCGGCAAAACTGTTCGCTGCATCCATGCCCATGTAGACGTCACCTGCGAATGTCAATATTGCAGGCCGAGCGTTCTTTGTTGTGAATGGAGTTGTGAAGTCTTCAAAGCGTTCAACGTTGGTCTCAGCCAGGGATGGGGAAATGCCCATCATCTGCTGAAGATCGGCCGGGGTTTTGGTAACCATGACCCCAACTAGTTCCTCCGCTTCGCCTAGTAGGCGAGGCTCTGAGAACTTCTTGGTTGCCAGTGGTGACTCGAGGTCCAGTGACTTTGCGGGTGACAGTACGCTTAACACACCTCTATTTGTATCAGCTTGAGTTAGCTGAATTCATATCTAAGCAGGCGGCCTTCGGTTGAAACCTCGGCTTCGCCCGCGATTCTGAGGTGCTCAAGGTGGGCGAAAGTCTCGCTTTCGGCCATGGAGCCCCAGCTTCTTTCCTTGAAGAGCCGTTTCATGTAGTCATTAACCGTGCCTTGACCCAGTTCACCAGATGCATCCCGCAAAACTTGGAGACGCTCTCTGTGGTGTTCTTTGATGGCTTCAGCCCGGTCTGCCAGACCAGAGAAATCCAGACCATGAGCCGGCAGGACCGTGTTTACTCCTGGAAGTTCCTTCATCCGGTCAAGAGAGTCGAAGAAGTCCGCCAACGGGTCAGCGGTTTCGCCCATGCCGGAAATATGGGGAGTGATTGTTGGCAACACGTGATCGCCACTAATCATCAGTCCGCCGTCTTGATCCCAAAGACAGAGATGATCCTTGGTGTGTCCCGGCGTGTGCACTGCAGTCCATTCTCGACCGCCGATTTCAAGCACATCGTTGTCATCGACTCGCCTAGTCGGTGCCGGAGTGCCCATGAACTTGCCAGCCCCCTTGCGCATCAACCAGTAGCCAACTTTGCGTTGCAATGGCAGCTGGTAGCGAGCTCCACCCCAAGGCGTCAGACCATCTAACACGTTGCTGTCAGTAGCTGCAGTTTGATCCGAATCGATTGGTTTGCCCGAGCTGACTTGCAGATCTTGTTCGTCTTCTTCTGCTTCAGGGTCAAGAAAGGTTCTGAAACTCTTGTGGGTCACCACTTCTACGCCGAACCGGTTCTTCAAAGCGCCTACTTGACCAAAGTGGTCAGGGTGGGAATGAGTGACAATGACCGTGTGGATGCGTTTCATTGGAAGCCCGGCTGACTTCATCCGTTGGCTCAGGGCCCTGTAAGTGCGTGGCCCAGGCAGTCCGGGGTCTACAAGAGTGACACCTCTTTTGTCTTGCATTGCGTAGCAGTTGACGTGGCCCAGGCCAGGTAGCGAGATAGGTAGCTGCATCCTCAAAACACCCGGCGCAACCTCCTCCACCTCCTCACGAGCGGATCGGCGCTCCTCTCGAACTGGCTTAGCGGTCGGTTCTGTGCACACGACCCGAAGTTACCCCGTAGTAGGCCTAACCTGGCAATATGGTCGCAGAAGCTAGTCGGTCATGGCCGCATAGACCATTGACCGCAACTCATTTCGCACCGGGTAGGCCGAAGATGGCATCAGCTGAGTCAGTCCGATGACAACGAGTTCCTCTTTGGGGTCGATCCAGAAAAGAGTGGATGCCGCTCCGCCCCAGGCGTAGTCACCACCACTTGAAATTACGCCCGTTGCGGCTGGATCCAACGAGACGGAGAACCCGAGACCGAAACCGACTCCCTCATAGCGGGTCTCGGAGAAGATCGGGTTGCCGAGTTCAGACAGATCTTTGCCGCCAGGAAGATGGTTGGTGGTCGCATAGGCGATTGTCTTAGGACTAAGCAGACGGACCCCGTCGAGTGCTCCGCCTTGAACCAGCATTTGGGTAAAGCGGTGATAATCGCCAATGGTTCCTACTAGACCTCCGCCACCGGAAAACATTGTGGGCTTAGATCGATAGAACGATTCTGCACCCGAGTTGTCGAACAGGATCGCTTCATCGCCCGTTGCCCCATCGGGAATACCAAAAGGTGAGAGAGACGGCACCACATAGTTGGCGGCGAACCGATCCGCCTTGTTGTCATCAACCCAGAATGAGGTGTCGGCCATGCCCAGCGGTCCGAAGATCTCGGTTTCGAAGAACTCATCCAAGGGTTTGCCCGAAATGATCTCGACGAGGCGGCCACACACATCAGTGGAAACGCTGTAGTTCCATTGCGACCCTGGGCTGAACAACAACGGCAGCTCAGACAGCCCTTGGATCATGTCTTGGAGGGTTCGTTGGCTGCCAGAACCTTCAATCTTGTTTCGGCGATAAAGGGTGTCAAGAGGATGATTGCGCATGAACCCATACGTGAGACCCGACGTATGAGTGAGAAGATCTTGGATGGTCATTTCGCGCTCTGGGAACTTTGTTGTATAGCTCTCCGGAGTGCCGCCCGCCCAGACTTTAAGGTTGGCGAACTCGGGAATGAACCGGCTGACCGGATCGCTGATTTGGAACAACCCCTTTTCCATAAGCATCAGCATTGCAACTGATGTGACAGGCTTTGTCATCGAGTACAGCCTGACAATTGTGTCGTCGGCCCACTTCAGGCCGGTCTCGCCGTTGGCGATGCCTAGCGCCGACTGGTACACAACTTGACCCCGGCGGGCGATTGACAACCCAAACCCGGGATACTTGGAGGTCTTGATGTAGGTGTCATCAAGAAATCGATCGATTCGAGCGAGGCGAGCAGGGTCAAAACCAAAATCGGCTGGGTTCATCCCCTAACAGTGCAGGCGAGAGGCAGCACTGTCAAAGCGGGCGACTAGGTGGTGATCAGTATCAACTCGTGAGCGGCTCGGGATGCAGCCAAATAGATCTGGCGAGCGTCCATGCCTTTGGTCAAAACGACGACCGCGTCGTACTCAACGCCTTTGTGAATCCAAACTTCATCGGAGGAGATGGTTGCCGTGTTGGGCCAGCGGCTGGCAAAGGCCCTTTCATAGTCAGCGACGACCGATTCGTCGCCTTCTGTCTCAACAACTTCAACGCCAGTGGCGCGGATTCCAACAAGTACCACCGAGTCGATGTCGTTGGCGGCGGCGTGGTCGTTCAGCCAATCGGCGATCTCAGCCGACATTCGGTATGCAGTGGTCAACTCGGCTATCTCAACATCAAGGCGATCAGCGGCAACTCGCAAACCAAGCCCGCCAACCGATGACCTCTGTGCGTCGTCGCCGACGAGAGTCAGCCCCGCGGAGCGTCGCTGGATTGCCCGCAATTGGAATTCGTCGATGTCTTGGGCCTCATCAACGATCACGTGGCCATAGATCGCGGGCACTCCGTCGAACCTGGCTTTGATCTCGTCCATTACGCCGCCGTCGGTCGGGTCGGCCAACCATGTTTCTATTAGGTCCGGCGGTGCGTCCAAGCTTTCCAACACGGTGCGTCGCTTTAGGTCCTTAAGAGCTGACGTCGCAGTTCGGGCAGGCCAAACCGAGCCCATGGCCTTGCCGACTTCGCCAACTTTGAGGTCGTACTTGTTGGCAAAAACCTGCACGAAGGTCTTTCTGCGTTCTTTCCACGGCAATTTGCGGGCCGCAACTCGTGCCATTGTTTCGGTGACTTCGGGCAGCCTGATTCGGGTTATGCCTACCTTTACTTCCGCTGGGAGCAGTAGGTTTTTCTCATACCTGTCGAGAACTTCAGTCCACCGAGTATCTGCGCCTGCAGCTGTGCTTGAACCTAGGAGACGCTCAAACGTGGTCTGCTTGATTCTTGCTTCACCCAAAGTCGGCATAACGGTCGCGACGTATTGGAGGAACTTGTCGCTGGGTCCAATTACCAGAATCTGGCCGGCTGTTAGACGAGTGTCGTTGTAAACAAGCCAAGCCGCGCGGTGGAGCCCGACTACGGTCTTGCCGGTTCCAGGGCCGCCCCTCAGAACCAGCTTGCGGTCAGGGTCTAGCCTGACAAGTTCGTCCTGCTCCGATTGCAGCGTGGCTACTGCTGCCTTCATCTGAGTGCCCCGGCTCTTGGAGAGTTCTTGCATTAACGGCGACGAGCCACGAATTTCTCCTGTGCTGAACTCTTCAATAAAGAGATCCTCGATTGCGCCTACATAACTAATCCGGCGTTCGAGACCCATCGGCTGGCTATTGGTCGCCTGGTAGAAGGGCTGGGCGAACCGTGCGCGCCAATCGATGACAAGTTGATCCCCGCCCTCGTCAATGCCGTACAGGCCTACTCGCCAGGGCCGCTCGTCGTCATCGATCCGGCCGAACACCACAAGATCCTGTTGGAGCTTTTCGATTGCGCCGCTGACGACGGCAGCGATGTACTCTTGGGCAAGAGCGTCGGCGCCACCACCGCTCACCTTTGACAGAGACTCCAGGCGAGACTCCACAGCCGCCCGGGCGCGCGTCAACAGGGCGCGTTCTTCCTCAAGCTCGGTGTACGGAGCCTCTTCGGCCATGGCTGCTTTCAGTTTGTAGATTTTTTGTGATTTGTGTCAGGAGAAATCTGAGATGCTTAGTATCGCGCCGTTCTCGATCCGAACGCTTCGGAACTCTTCACCTGCGTTTACTGCAGCCAGTGCCAGCAGAGTTGCTGCTACCTCTGTTGCGCTGCTCAGCGCACCGCCTTCTTTTAGTTGGATGAAGTTCTCAATGTCTGGAAAGGCGTCTGAGTTCTGGCTCCGGATGACCGATTGCATCCCGGTGTCGACGACGCCTGGAGCGATTGCTATGACGGTTGCGTTGGAGCCCCTGAATGCTTGCTCCATCCCGGCGGCCTGGGCCCACATGTCGGTGGCTGCCTTGCCAGCGCAGTAGCTAGACCAACCTTTGATCGGGCGGCGACCGGCCCCCGAGCTGATCAACATCAGGTGAGAAGGCGCATCGATCTTGGCGACGCTTGCGAGGAAGCCTGCTCCCAAAACAACGGGGGAAGCTGCGTTAAGCAAGATGTTGGTTGTGTACTGGTCAGCGGCTGATTCGCCAGCAAACCCGATCGGGTCAACGACTCCGGCGTTGTGAACAAAGACCACACGACTCCAGTCTTGGGACTGCACCTGAGCGTCAATCCATGCTGACACTTCTGGCCAACCGGCTGGATCTGACAGATCCGCCTCAAGGTAGGTACCTGGGCCCGGACGGCGGCTGATGGTTGCGATTGAGTGACCGTCGGCCTCGGCTTGGCTGGCTATTGCCTCGCCGATTCCACTAGAGGCTCCTGAGATGATGGTTAGCTGCATGTAGCTATTGTGCCGCCAAGTTGCGGTGGTGCCCGCTGAATTTGACGCTTCAGGATTTGCTATAGCTCGCGGAAAGCCCTGTTGATGTCTGAAACCGCTTGCTTGCCGTCAGCAAAAAGCATTAAAGCGTTGTCGGCGGCAAACAGCGGATTCGGGATGCCCGCAAAGCCAGCGGAGAGAGATCGTTTGATGACAATCACACTGCGCGCTTTGTCGGCGTCAAGGATGGGCATACCGCTGATCGGACTGCCAACTTCTCTTGCCACTGGGTTCACCACATCATTTGCACCTAGGACTATCGCAACATCGCACTCTGGAAATTGCGGATTCGCCGTGTCCATTTCGATCAGCTGTTCGTAGTCGACTTCGGCTTCGGCCAACAGCACGTTCATGTGTCCCGGCATGCGCCCGGCGACGGGGTGGATGGCAAAGCTGACCTCGCTGCCGTTGTCTTGCAATAGCTTCGTTAGTTCCCGGGTGGCGTGTTGGGCTTGAGCCACGGCAAGGCCGTAACCGGGGATGATGATCACTTTGCTTGCTGAATCGAGCATCAACGCAACTTCGTCAGCATTGGTCTGTCTGACCTTGCCTGCATAGACCTCGTCTGCATCAGCGCCGCCTCCGCTTGGGGCGATGCCGCCGAACATCACGTTAAACAGGGTTCGGTTCATTCCAACGCACATGACAATGGTCAGAATCAGTCCACTAGCTCCAACCAAAGAGCCAGCGATGATTAGAAGCGCATTGCTGAGGACAAAACCGGTGGCTGATGCGGCCAAACCGGACAACGAGTTCAGTAGGGCAATCACTACTGGCATGTCGCCGCCGCCTATTGGCAAGACCAAGCTTAGGCCAAGCAAGGTTCCAGTGGCGATCAGTAGATAGAGCCAGAGGTCGGTAGTGGCGTCGGTAACCATCGCCGCCGAAACCGCGATTGCTCCCAAAGCGAGGACTGCAGTAGCTGGACGAAGTATCCCAGCACCTATTGCTCCAGTTGACATCAGCCCTTGAAGTTTGGCGAATGCGATCACACTTCCAGAAAAGGTGACTGCACCAATTATTAAAGTAAGGGCAGCTGCAACTGCCAGTTGGGAATCATCGGTTTCGGTGTCGACCGCCTCGACAAAGGATGCGCTGGCAACCAACACCGAGGCTAAGCCGCCGAATCCGTTAAACAGGGCGACAAGTTGGGGCATTGAAGTCATCTCGACTCGTTGCGCAAACACCACCCCGACCGCAGCACCAATGCCCAGCCCGGCAGCCAGCCACCCGTAAGAAATAATCTGTTGGTCGGCCAGGGTCACCACAATGGCCAACAACATGCCCAGCGAACCCAGCAGGTTGCCCCTTACTGCTGTACGCGGCTTACCTAGACCTTTGATGCCGAGGATGAAAAGAATCGCTGCGATCAGATACCCGAGTTGGGAGATGGTTTCGCTCACTTGGCTGCCTCAGGAGCACGCTTCCTTTTGGGTCCGAACATTGCAAGCATCCGATGCGTCACAAGAAACCCGCCAACGACATTGATGGTTGCCAGAACGACTGCCACAAATCCAAGGACAGAAGTCAGGGTTGAGTGGTCGGTGCCTGCACTAACCATGGCCCCCACCAAGGTGATTCCGCTGATTGCGTTTGACCCACTCATCAGAGGTGTGTGAAGAGTGGGCGGAACTTTGGCAATAAGCTCAACGCCCAAGAAGACGGCCAGAACGAACATTGTGAGAGCTGCGATGAATGTCATAGCGAAAGTTGTTCCTTGACTCGATCGTTGACTATCTGACCGCCACTAGCAACGACGATTGCTGACGCGATCTCGTCGTTTGGATCAATCGCTATGTTGCCGTGTTCGTCGGATAGGTGGCGGAGCAGGTTGACCTGGTTGGTGGCAAACATCTGAGAGGCGGTGGCGGCTGACCGAGAAACAAGATCGGTCGGACCCAAAACTAGGACCCCGTGGTGGACCACTTCGACGTCGGCTTGAGTCAGGGCTACATTTCCGCCTCGTTCAGCGGCAAGGTCGACTATGACCGACCCGGGCTTCATGCCTTCGACCATGGCTGCGGTCACCAACTCTGGGCTGCGACGGCCGGGAATGGCCGCTGTTGTCACAAGAACATCAGCCTCGGCGACGTGGGGCGCAAGCTTCTGTTTCTGAACTTCTGCCTGGTCTTCACCTTGAGCCTTCGCGTAGCCGCCTTTGTCTTCTGAGGCTGAGGTATCCAACTCCAGATCAACCGATCGGGCACCCAGAGATTCGATCTGTTCGGCTGCCGCCGGCCTGATGTCATAGGCTGAAACTATTGCGCCGAGCTTGCGAGCGATTGCGATTGCTTGCAGCCCAGCAACTCCGGCGCCGAGGACTAACACACGGGTAGCTGGCACCGTTCCCGCTGCCGTCATAAGAAGAGGGAACATTCTTGGTGACTTCGACGCCGCTAGCAGCACTGCTTCATACCCAGCAACGGTGGCTTGAGAGCTCAACACGTCCATGCTCTGGGCCAGGGTTGTCCTAGGAATGAGTTCCAAAGAAATTAGGGTCGCTCCGGTGTCGGCCACGGTTGGCATCAACTTGGCCCGCCAAAGTGGGTCTTGAACGGCAATGAAGGTGTGGCCGGAATCGAGCTGGGCCAGCAACGGCTTTGGGTCATCGCTGGCTCCGGGCCCCCGAACTCCCAGCAGAACTTCGGCGCGTGCCAATACAGATGCTCTGTCGGCAACGGTTACGCCAACTGCTTCATATGCAGCGTCCACCATGCCGGCCCCTATCCCAGCTTCACGCTGGACACTCACAGAGTGACCATCACTGATGAGCTTGGCAGCGGCCTCAGGGGTTAGCGCGACTCGTAGTTCACCCGGTTGATTCTCTGCCAGGACACCGATCTTCATTAGACACACTCAACAACGGTGCGGCCCTTTACGTTTCCGGCCAGGATCTCCGGGGCAAGAGCGATCACTTCATCGAGGGCAACAGTGGTAGACATTCCGACCAGCTTTGAGATGCCGCCTGAGGCTTCCATGGCGGCCCAAACCTCGGAGCGATGGTCAGCGGGGCACATCACCGAATCGATTCCAAGAAGATTCACGCCTCTTAGTAGGAACGGAATCACGGTGGTGTTTAAGCCATTTCCTCCGGCCAGTCCACACGCAGCAACCGAAGCTCGGCTTCTTAGGGTGGTCAGAACATTGGCCAAAGTGTCACCGCCAACTGCGTCGATACAGCCCGCCCAGGTCTCGCTTGATAGCGGACGAGTAGGTGCCTCGGCAATGGTTGCTCGATCTATAACTTCGCTTGCTCCTAGTGCTTTCAGCTCGTCGGTGTTTTCGAGACGGCCAGTTGATGCGGTAACTGCGTAGCCGCCAACACCGCCCCACACAATGGCTGAGGATCCAAGTCCGCCGGAGGCGCCTGTCACCAAGAGCGAGTCTCCAGCAGCCAGACCGTGGCGCTCCAACGCAATCAGCGCCTGCATCGCCGTGAAGCCTGCGGTACCGATTGCCATCGCGTCATGGGTAGAGATTGAGTCGGGTAGCTTCACCAGCCAATCGGCTTTGACCTTTGCTCGAGTGGAGTAGCCGCCCCACCAGACTTCGCCAACTCGCCAGCCAGTCAAGACCACACGGTCACCCACAGCGAACCTGTCATCGGATGACTCAGAGACGGTCCCGGCAAGATCCACACCCGGGATGTGGGGATATTCCCTGACCAGACGCCCGATACCGGACATGACCATTCCGTCCTTGTAATTGAGCGAGGAATACTCAACTTCAACAGTCACATCTCCATCAGGGAGTTGTGAATCGTCTAGCTGGGTAATTTGGCTGGTGACTCCACCGTCACCTTGGTCAAGAAGAAGGGCTTTGAATGTCATAAGGGTGCAAACTACCCGTTTTAGAGCGCGGGCGCGGCTCCTAGATTGGTAGGTTGGTACGAGCCGAGCTAAGGAGTTGGCGGCATGGGGTTTAGTTTCCGATGACCAAGCACATTTTTGTGACCGGGGGCGTTGTTTCCTCCCTCGGCAAAGGGCTCACCGCTTCCTCTCTAGGAAGACTCCTTAAGGCCCGTGGCCTCAGGGTGACAATGCAAAAGCTGGACCCGTACTTAAACGTTGATCCGGGCACCATGAACCCGTTTGAGCACGGCGAGGTCTATATCACTGATGATGGCGGCGAAACCGACTTAGACCTTGGCCACTACGAACGCTTTATTGACGAACCGCTGACCCGTGCGTCCAACGCCACAACTGGTTCGATTTACTCCGCCGTCATTGCTGCCGAGCGCCGTGGCGACTACTTAGGTCACACCGTGCAGGTCATCCCTCACATCACCGATGAGATCAAGCGTCGAATCTCAACTCTGGCATCTGAGGACGTGGATGTTGTCATTACCGAAGTTGGCGGCACCGTAGGCGACATCGAGATCTTGCCTTTCCTTGAGGCCATCAGGCAGTTCCGGCTGGACGTCGGGCGTGACAACGTTTGCTATGTCCACGTAACTCTTGTGCCTTTTATTGGCCCTGCTGGCGAGCTAAAGACCAAGCCCACACAACATTCGGTTACCGAGCTTCGTAGTCGGGGCATCCAGCCAGATGTCATCGTGTGCCGATCTGACCGCCCGATTTCTGACGGGCTAAGCCGCAAAATCTCCAACCTTTGTGACGTACCAATTGATGGGGTAGTGAACGCCCCTGACGCAAGCTCGCTATATGAGATCCCGCTGACCATGCACGAAGCTGGTCTGGACTCCTATGTCTGTGACCTCCTTGGTTTCGGGCACATGGAGCCTGACCTAACAGCATGGCAAGCCCTTGTACACAAGGTAGAAAACGTTTGGAAGCCACTGACAATTGGAATTGTTGGTAAGTACGTGTCGCTTCCTGACGCATACCTTTCGGTTGCTGAAAGCCTCCGACATGCGGCAATCAATCAGGGAATCGACATAAACATCGAGTGGATCATGAGTGACCAAGTCGAAGGCTTGATGGTGGCTGAGAAGCTATCTCACCTTGACGGAATCGTTCTCCCGGGCGGGTTTGGCGAGCGCGGAGTAGAAGGCAAAATTGCAGCCGCCGGTTTCGCCCGCGAAAACAACATTCCGTGTCTTGGTCTGTGTCTAGGTATGCAGACCATGACCATCGAGTACGCCCGAAACGTTCTAGGACTTGCCGAAGCAAACTCATCTGAGTTCGATAGCCAAGATCGCACCACACCACACCCGGTCATCGACCTTATGGAGTCACAGCGAGACGTGACCGACATGGGTGGAACCATGCGTTTGGGTGCTTATGTGGCCGTGCTCGAAGAAGGATCTCAGGTTGAAGCGATCTATGGCAAGAAGGTGATTCGCGAACGCCACCGCCACCGCTATGAGTTCAACCCTAAGTATCGCTCTCGCTTTGAGGGCTCGGGGTTCCGCTGCTCAGGCACCTCACCCGACGGTCTACTGGTTGAGTTCATCGAACTTGAAAACCACCCTTTCTGGGTCGGGACCCAAGCCCACCCTGAGCTGAAGAGCCGGCCAGACCGACCTGCGCCACTCTTTGACGCAATGGTTGCCGCCTCGCTTGAGCGAGCAACGAAGCTGCGCCCGGACGATTACGTGCAAGTGGACGAGGCCTCTGTAGTCGTCGAGCTAGACGCATAGAGCTGTTATGGCTGAAGGCGTTTTCCGGCACGTCCGCGACGAACTTGTTCACCAGGGCGCAGTAGTCGGCTTTTACAACAGCTACTTCGAAGGACCAGACGGCGAGTTTCGCCGCGACGTTGTTCGTCACCCAGGCGCCGTGTCCGCTGTCGCAGTTGACGATGAAGACCACATCTTCTTGGTTAAGCAGTACAGGGCGCCAATCGACCAGTTCCTTTGGGAGTTGCCCGCAGGCAAGCGAGACATCGCTGGGGAACCGCCCGAAGTTACGGTTGTTCGAGAGCTTGAAGAAGAAGTCGGTATGACAGCGGGAAACGTTGTTCAGGTCTCTGGCCTCTACCACTCGCCCGGTTTTTGCGATGAGTACCAGTGGATCTATCTAGCCCGCGACCTGTCACCGGTTCCTCCGCGCCATGATGGCGTTGAGGAGGAAAACATGGTGGTCGAGCGGTTCCCAATCACGACAGCAGTGCAGATGTGTCTCGATGGCACGATCTTGGACGCCAAGTCGATGGTTGGAATCCTGGCGGCTGCCAGACACCTCGGGTTTTTGGGGTCGTAGATGGGCGGCGCAGTTCATCTAGCTAAACGCTTCTTTGGGTCCCTGAAACCAGGTCCCCCTGAGTCACGAGATAACGCCTGGGCTCTGCGGCATTTCACCGAGGGCGAGACGAAGTTGTGGAAGCAGATGTCGAACCCAGATAAGCGTCACGCAATCGCAGTTGCCAACGGCGTCGGTATGGAACTTGGCCCTGACACGCCGCGCGAGGTCATTGCCGCCGCACTTCTGCACGACGTCGGCAAGATCGATTCCGGCTTTCGAACTGCAGGCAGAGTCGTGGCCACCGTCTTTTGGGTCATCAACAACTCGAACAACGCCGAGCAATGGACTCACAAGAAGTCCATAGTCGGCCGTTTTGCCAGGTATCGGATGCACCCAAAGATTGGGTCAGAGATGTTGGAAGCCGCCGGAGCCCATCCGCTAACAGTTGCTTGGGCTGCCGAACATCATTTGCCCGCATCCCAGGGCACTATCCCGACCGACATTGCCGACGTGCTGCGTCGCCATGACGACGACTGACACCGGGTCTGTCCGAAAAATCACACTTATCCAGAGACTGATAGCAGCCAACTATGGCTGTCGGCTTCGGCACCGACCTGAATATCGGTGAGTACTTGGCGTACACGGAGCGTGTTTTCGCCCGGTTGGCCGTCGCCCACCCGGACGGTTTCGCCGTCGACGATGAGCTTGCCGACCGGAGCGACTACCGCAGCAGTGCCGCTTAGGAAGATCTCGCCGTCGGGACACCAAGCTTTGACTTCCTCTAGCGACAGCTCTCGTTCTTCAACCGCATAGCCAAGTTCGCCAGCGATGGTCAGCACCGACTCCCGCGTGATTCCGTGAAGGAACGAGTCATCGAGGTTTCGGGTGATAATTCGCTGGTCATCAATCATGAAGAAGTTGGCTGCGCCCGTCTCGGTAATGTCGCCGCCCGGGGCGAACAGCACTTGGTCAGCAGCGTGATCCGCCTTGGCTTCCAAAGTTGGGCCCAGCGCCATCACGTAGTTTGCACCGCTTTTGACTTTGCCAAATTGTGGCGTCGTTCTGGGCAGCTCGGTTTGAACGAGCAACGTCAAAGGTCGAACGCCGCCAGCGAAGTAGTCGCCGACGGGGGAGTTCAAGATGTACAGGAGGGCGTGCTTGGAAGGTGCTGCCGCAGCGCCAATATTTGCCTCGATACCGAGCAAGGTCGGCCGGATGTAAAGCGAACCTGGTGATTGGGGTGTGTGGCCCAAGTTGGCGCTGACCGAATCGATGATCATCTGGCGGACCACTTCTTCTTCGGGAAACGGTAGCCGCAAGGTTTCTGCCGACTGGGCAAAACGGGCGACGTGGTCGGCCAAGCGGAAAATGGCTACCGAGCCGTCTTGCTGGCGGTGCGCCTTTAGACCCTCAAAGCAGGTGCTCCCGTAGTGCAACGCGTGGGCGCCTGGATGAAGCCGCAGCTCGGCCAAAGGCGTGACGCCTTGGTAGTCATAACCCTGGCCCATGTTGGTGGCCGTGGCCACCGATGGCGCAAAGATGGTGCCGAATGGTTCAGAGAATGGATCAGGCAGCTCAGGCATCTGATGATTCTGTCAGGCTTCTGCCGCGATCGCTCACTTTTGTAGATCGTGCAATTCAGATGCTCTGAGGTGCCGCCGATGGGAAGGTATAACTTTTACGATAGTTTCAACTAGCCGACTACTTTGCTGCCGATTGGGGGTTCCAATGGCCGAAATTGAGCGAAAGTTTCCATACCTAGGTGAACACGTTCGACATCGCCGCAAAGAGTTGGGGATGACTTTGGGCGATCTCGGTGCCAAGTCTGGCAAGACGGGGCCCTACCTATCTCAGCTTGAGAACGGACATATCGAACCAAAGCTCGACACAATTGCGACCCTTGCCGAGGCTCTGAGCTGTGAAGTTACCGATCTGTTGGTGTCGGACCCTCCGAATCGCCGGGCTTATCTGGAGCATGAATGGGCCCGGCTTCAGGCGACACCTCAGTACCAGGCCTTGGATCTGGCCCCGCAGAAGCCAAGCTCGAAGTTGGATGACCAGGTGCTTGAGCATTTGGTGAGTCTGGGAGCAACTGTCGAAAGGGCCGCCGGAGGAGAGCGGCGTCGGGCGGGCGATCGAGCAAGGGAAGCCAACCTGGCGTTGCGAAACGAAATGCGCACCCGAAACAACTACTTCGGGGACATCGAAAATGCGGTCTCAAGCACACTCCGAGCAATCGATTATCCGGGTTCTGGCCCAATTACTGAACGCCTAGTGACTGATGCGATTGCACACTTCGGATTTACGGTTCAACGGTCCCAGGGCATGCCCCGTTCCACTCGTTCGATTACCGACCGTGAGCGCAAGATCATTTACATCCCGCTGCGCGAAGACATCCGCTTGCGTGATGCCCGCTCGGTTTTGTTCCAAACGCTTGGTCACTTTGTCCTTGGTCACGAAGAGCCGGCCGATTTCGAAAGCTATATCCGGCACCGCGTCGAGTCGAACTACTTTGCTGCAGCGATGTTGGTGCCAGAGCAGCCAGCAGTTGATCTGTTGGCACGGGGCTACGAAGACCAGGACATCTCAATCGAGGACCTCAAGGAATCGTTCTACGTGTCATATGAGATGGCAGCGCACCGCTTCACAAACCTAGCTACAGAACACCTTGGTCTGCCTGTCCATTTCTTGCGGACCGACCGTGAAGGTCTCATCTCTAAGGCCTATGAGAACAACGACGTGCCGTTCCCAACCGACGCCCATGGTTCGATTGAAGGGTTGCGGGTCCCACGCAAGTGGGGGAGCCGTCAAGCATTTGCGGTTTCGAACACTTTCCTACTTCACCACCAGCACACGACAACAGACAAAGGTGTGTTCTTCTGCTCCAGCTACATCGAGAACGCCCAGACCAAAGCGGCTTCAGCAATAACTGTCGGGTCGTCTCAAGAGTTCGCCAAGTTCTTTCGCGGTTCGGAAACCACGCGGCGCATCGACTCAACGGCGGACGCCTTGCGACCTGACCCTCAGTTGGCCGAACGTTATGAATCGGCTGCCTGGCCCTCGGCCGCAGAACGAAGCCACGTTCTGGCTGCGCTTCCGGCAGCGAACCGCAAGTTTTCGGTGTTCCCAGGGGTGGACATCATCGAGGTGTACGAATTCCTAGAACGCAAGCGCCGTCGTTAACCAAAATCGGTGCTTGCATTTGTCTCGCCTACTGGTAGAGCCCTACGGCGTCTCTCACTCTTTGCATTACTGGCTGGGCTACGGCCCTTGCCTTATTGGCGCCGTTTTCCAGATGGGCCTTGATTGTTGCCTCGTCGAGCGCTTCCCAACGTTCTTGGATCGGTCGGATTTTCTCGATAACGGCTTCGGCAGTGTCGACTTTCAATTGACCGTACTGGGTATAGCTTTCGGCCAAGGTTTCAGGCTCTGTGTCGGTCATCGCCCCGAGGATTGACAACAAGTTTGAAACGCCCGGTTTGGAGGCAGGGTCATAACGAACCTCGTTGTCGTTGTCGGTCACGGCCCGTTTGAACTTCTTGGCGATTTGGGCCGGAGTGTCGTCGATGTTGACCGTGCCGGCGGGTGAGTCGAGGGACTTGCTCATCTTGTTCTCGGGGTTCTGGAGATCCATGACCCTCGCTCCTGACGGTGGGATCCGATGTTCAGGTACAACCAATGTGTCGCCGTAACGAGAGTTGAACCGAGCGGCAACGTCGCGAGTGAGCTCAAGGTGTTGACGTTGGTCGTCGCCGACCGGAACGACATCGGTGTCATACAACAAGATGTCGGCGGCCTGCAGAGCCGGGTAGGTAAACAGCGAAGCACTGGTGAATACGTTTCGCTCGGATTTGTCTTTGAACTGAGTCATGCGGCCGAGTTCGCCGTATGCGGTGACTGTTTGCATGATCCAGTTCAGCTCGTTGTGTTCACGAACGTGAGACTGCACGAACAGCGTCGAGCCTTCCGGGTCGATTCCGACCGCAAGCAGAACCCTTGCGGCGTCGATGGTCCCTTGTGCGATCTCGCCCGGCTCCTGGGGCAGGGTCAAAGCATGGAGATCGACGATGCAGTAAATCGCATCGGCTTCGTCTTGCATCTTCACCCAGTTCATGAGAGCACCGACGTAGTTGCCGAGGTGGATGGTGCCAGAAGGCTGGATGCCTGAAAATACTCGAGTCACGAAGAAGAGGTTATAGCGACAGAATCAGAGCCGGCCGGGATTAGTTTGTCTACCCGAGCCTGGTAGTCAGCTTCTTCACCCACGGGCACGACTTTGGATAGGGCTAGGTCGGCTGCGGCCCGGTCAACAAGTTGGTCGATAATCCAGTACCCGAGGTAAGCAGAAGACAGGCAGCCGCCGGCGCTTGCGGTCACGCCGTCGGCCCGGAATGACTCAAAGGTCACCTCAACGCCAATTGCCTCAAGGTGCGGGGCCGTCATACGGTCGGTGCAGACTGGGTTGCTGCCCAGCCGCCCGACGCGTTGCATGATCGCCGCCCCCGAGCACTGCGAACCAACCAGCTGAGCGTCGCTCAGATTCGAACCGATTGCGTCCATCAGCGCATCATCGGCAATCAGTTCGAACGTCCGCATCCCGCTACCGATCACAACAGCGGCATAGTCAGAAAGCGAAGTCCAGTAGCCCGGCGTCGTTACCTCGACCCCAGCAGCCGAAACCGCTGTGGCGTCTGGACCAACCAATTCAACCGTCAGTTCTGGTACAGAGTCAAGCATTCGGGTGGCCACAAAAGTGTCGATCTCGTTGAAAGCAGGCAGCGTGACGATTCCGATGGTCTTGGTCATAACCCAGCATTACACGCCGACGGTGTGATCTGGCTGGAATTGACGCCGGAGGACCACAAAACAAGTCTCCAAGTGCATTACCCTCTGCATTCGTGGCAGTTCAGGTGGAAACTCCGGCATTCGCCGGTCCGTTTGACTTACTCCTTCACCTAATCGTTAAGGACGAAGTCGATCTATACGAAATCGCGCTCGCCGATATCGTCGACGCTTACATGGCTGAGCTGGCCAAGATGGAAGAAACCGACCTCGAAGTCGCCACCGAATTCTTGCTGATCGCTGCAACCTTGGTTGAACTTAAGTGCCGCCGGCTGCTCCCAGTTTCAAGTGACATCGACCTTGACGAAGAGTTCTCTCTTTGGGAAGAACGTGACCTGCTGCTCAGCAGACTGCTTGAGTGCAAGACTTTCAAAGACACTGCACGAGTGTTCGAAAGGTTGGCCGAAGGCGCATCTTTGGTTCAACCTCGCAGGGCCGGCATCGAGGAACAGTTCATCGGCCTCACCCCAGACTTATTAGAAGGCGTACGGCCTCAACAGATCGAAAACGCTTTCCTGCGAGCCATGCGCCCGCCTCCGCCTAAGCCTGAGGTGTCGCTGTTTCACGTGACCCAGGTGAAGGCAAGCGTGACTGACGCCATTGGCGAACTACTCGACCGGTTTGAGTCGAACAAAACTGTCTCGTTCCGAGAGTTCACCCAGGAGCTGGACGACAAGCTTGAAATAGTCGTTCGATTCTTGGCGATTCTGGAATTGTTCAAACAGGGGTTGGTCGAAGTCGATCAACCTCACGTATTCGGAGAGATGGTCGTCGACTGGATCGGCGATCACTCAGATCTTCAAGCCGCCCTGGCGGGCAGCGACAGCTACGAGGGCTAAATGTCAGATCAATCGACCCAACCAAATCTCACCTACAGCGAGAGCGAAGGCGTAGATCTGGTCCGACGTAACGAGGTAGCTTCGGCGATCGAAGCAATTGTGATGGTTGCCACCGACCCGGTCCCAGAACAACTGCTGGCCAGCTTGGTCGAGGCGCCGATCACCGATGTGCGCGACATTTGCCATGAGCTTGCAGGCGAATACATCAACGAGAATCGAGGGTTTGAGCTTGCGAACGTTGCTGGCGGATGGCGCTTCCAGACCAGAGCTAACCAATCGCATTACGTCGAACGCTTTGTCATCGAGGGCCAAAGCGCAAAACTGTCAGGAGCTGCGCTTGAGACTCTGGCAATCATTGCGTACAAGCAGCCCATCTCTCGCGCCCAGGTTGGCGCGATCCGTGGCGTAAACGTCGATGCCGTGCTGAAGACTTTGACTAGCCGTGGTTATGTAGCCGAGCACAGCCGTGACACAGGACCCGGTCAAGCCGTGTTGTTCGGTACCACCGATGTTTTCCTGGAGCGGCTCGGACTTGCCAGCCTTGACCAGATGCCACAACTAATCGACTTTGTTCCGCCCGCACATATTGTTGAGGCTCTTGAGTCAACCTTGCTTATAAGCGGCGAAACTGGAATCTCAGATCAGGAAACTCTTGATTTCGACAGCGTCCAAAGTGGGGGCCCGAGTTCGGCTCCGAGGCCAACCGAGCCGCAAGCGCCCATGGCTGAAGTGATTGATCTGACCAGCCCTGATCCTGACAGCCAATCAGATTGAGCGAACTAGGGAACCCCGAGACCTCAACCCGAGAACGGCTCCAAAAGGTCATGGCCCGCTGCGGAATCGCAAGTCGACGAGTCTGTGAAGACATGATCACCGACGGCCAAGTGACCATCAACGGCAATCTGGCAACGCTCGGCGACAAGGTTGATCCCAATGTTGACGTGATAGCAATCGATGGCGTCGAACTTTCAGTTATGCCTGACCTTGTGGTCTACCTGCTCAACAAGCCTGCGGGTGTAGTCACCACCGCCGATGACCCTCAAGGCCGGCCGACAGTGATCGAACTGGTGCCCGACGACGTTCGGGTGTTTCCTGTTGGGCGCCTCGACATGGACACAGAAGGTCTATTGCTGCTCACTAATGACGGCGCCCTGACTCACAGGCTCACTCACCCAAGCTTTGGTGTTGAGAAGGAGTATCTTGCCGAAGTCGACGGCCAGCTTTCGCCTCGGAGTCTGAGAACGTTACGCCAAGGCGTCAACTTGGATGACGGCAAGACTGCGCCGGCCCAAGCTTCGTCGCCGTCACCTGGCATGGTCCGCCTAGTGATTCACGAAGGCAAGAACCGTCAAGTGCGGCGGATGTGTGATGCGGTAGGGCATCCGGTGAAGCGGTTAGTCCGCACCCGAATCGGCCCCGTCAGCGACGCCAAGCTTAAGCCTGGAACTTGGCGCAAGCTGATGCGCTCTGAGGTTCATGACCTTCAGAAGGCAGTGTCTCTTATCGAGGTGAAACCAGATGCCGATCGGGGCGATGACCCGGCCTCAACACCGCTAAATTAGGTCGCTATGCCATTGCACGCGTTGAGAGCGGCGACGACCCTTGAAGTTGATTCGCCAGAAGAAGTACTAGGTCGGACGACCAAACTGCTCCAAACGCTTTATGAGCGCAACGATCTCACTCATGACTCGGTCATCAGCATTTTGTTCACTGCAACTGGTGACGTCACGTCAGCCCCGCCCGCTGCTGCAGCTCGGAGCTTTGGCCTGGTTGATGTTCCGTTGCTGTGTGCTGCTGAGATGCCAGTGGCCGGTTCTTTGCAGCTGTGTATTCGCCTTATGCTCCACATCGAATCGGACAAGCCCCGTTCTGCCATGCGTCACGTTTTTCTTCGTGGGGCAACTGTCCTTCGGCCCGAGCTAGCCGAGCCAGGCGACGATCTGCTGTGAGTAACCCAGGGCGGGCGAACGTAGTTGGAGTGGGTCTCATCGGGGGCTCTGTGGGTATGGCGCTACGTGAACAGGGCTGGCATGTAAGCGCAGTCGATTTGTCAGAGTCTGCAGCTCAAGCTGCGGTGGAGGCCGGAGCAGCAGACGTAACCGGCCTGGACTTTGAAGCCGATCTCTCGGTTGTAGCAACACCGGTCGGGGCAATCGCTGTGACCGCTTTGGAGTTGCTGGAGACCACCACCGGCCTAGTGACCGATGTGGGTTCGACGAAGCTTGACATAAACCGAGCAGTTCATAACCCTCGTTTTGTTGGCGGCCACCCAATGGCCGGTTCGGAACAGGACGGCCTCATTGGTGCTCATGCCGGAATGTTCAACGGCGCAACCTGGGTGCTCACTCCGGATGAAGAAACTGACGAAGCGGCCTTTGCCAAGGTGCGATCAATTGTTCGCTCCCTTGGTGCCGAAGTCCTTGCATTGCCGGCCCGTACACATGACCAGTTGGTAGCACAGGTAAGCCACGTGCCTCACCTCACTGCTGCGGCGCTAATGGTGTTGGCTGATGAGTCCTCGGTAGAGCACCGGGCGTTGTTGCGCCTTGCTGCTGGCGGGTTCCGAGACATGACTCGAATCTCTGCCGGTAGGCCTTCGATATGGCCCGACATCTGTTTTGCCAACAAGACGGCCATCTCAATCACTCTCGACCGTTTAATCCAGCAGCTGGGAACGCTGAAGGAACAGGTCCAGTCCCACGACGCCGATGGGCTCTTGAGCCTTCTCAATAAGGCTCAAGTTGCCCGAGTGAACTTGCCAACCGGTTTCTCTCGCTCTGACAATCTCGTTGAAGTATCGGTTCCGGTGAAAGACGAGCCAGGCCAGATTGCTGCGGTTGCCACCATGGCCACTGAACTGGACGTAAACATCTTGGACCTAGAGATGACCCACTCTGCCGAAGGCAAGGGCGGAATAATGGTGTTGGTGGTAGACGCCGAACAGGTTGAGCGATTGATCGGCGGCTTGATGGCTGTTGGCTATCGTCCGCATCAGAGATCGCTTAACTAAGGCAGATAGATTTCCCTCATGAGTTTCCCCGTCGAACTGTTAGTTGTAGCAATTGATGGACCTGCTGGGTCGGGGAAAAGCACTGTGGCCCGGATGTTGGCCGCCGAACTTGGAATCCAATACCTCGACACCGGCGCCATGTACAGAGCAGTGACCTTTGCCGTACTTGCTCAAGGGCTTGAACCCGATGACGTTGACGAGGTCGCTGAGCTTGCCCGGTCGATCGACTTTGACGTAGCGGCCGACGGAACGGTGACCGTCGAGGGAGTTGACGCCACCACCCAGATTCGTGGGCCAGCAGTAACGCGTGCAGTGTCTGAAGTTGCCGCTGTAGAGGCGGTTCGGTTGGAGCTTGTTTCGAGGCAACGAGAATGGGCTCGATTGCGTGGCGGTGGAGTTCTCGAAGGACGCGACATCGGATCGGTAGTCTTCCCCGAT
Source organism: uncultured Acidimicrobiales bacterium (assembly GCA_937922785.1). Classification (GTDB taxonomy): domain Bacteria; phylum Actinomycetota; class Acidimicrobiia; order Acidimicrobiales; family SZUA-35; genus CALAJQ01. The sequence goes on along the minus strand of CALAJQ010000023.1, from coordinate 242,399 downwards.
GCCCGTTTGAAGGTCTACCTGACCGCCAGAGCTGAAGTGCGAGCGGCTCGCCGGGCCGGTGAAGTTTCGGATCTGAACTATGACGAAGTTGCCGCAGACATCGCCCGTCGTGACGCCTTTGATCAAGGCCGCAAGGTCGATCCGTTGCGTCGGGCCGACGGTGCCATTGAACTTGACACCAGTGACCTCACAATCGATGAGGTCGTAGCCATCTTGGCCGACCAAGTACGCCAGACTGATGTCGGCTGAGGTAACTCCGGCCGACCAGTCGCTAAGCAAGCGGGGCTGGTTGATTTATCGCTCACTGTGGTGGGTGCTATTCGGATACTTCAAGCTGTTTCACCGGATCAAGATCGTTGGCTCGGACAACATTCCAAGCGACGGCGCATTCGTACTAGCGCTCGGTGCCCACAGATCGATTCTGGATACACCCTTGGCAGCCATGACATCGAAGCGACTACTTCGATACATGGGAGGCGAGGCCTACTTCAACATCCCCGTGTTTGGATCGTTTCTCTTGCTAGTTGGCGGCTTCCCCGTGGAGCGTGATGTGACTGACAGGCAGGCGCTGCGACTCAGCGAGGACCTACTCAAGGCCGGCCACCCGTTAGTGATATTTCCCGAAGCAACCAGGGGGAGCGGAACCGACGTAGGCGAAGTGAGAGAAGGAACGGCCTTTATTGCGGCCCGAGCTGGCGTGCCGATTGTGCCAGTAGGCATAGGGGGCGCAGAACGTTCCTTGGGAATCGGATCGAAACTGCCCCGCCCGACGAAGCTTGCACTAGTGGTCGGCAAGCCAATCCAGCCGCCAGCAGCAATAGACGGCGGCCGGATCAAGCGCTCACAAATGAGTGCGTTGTCTCACCAACTAACCGATGAGATGCAAAGCTTGTTCGACCAAGCACAGTCCCTTGCCGGGCACTGATTCGCTAAAGCGTTACCAAGACGTCGGACGCACCTATTTGCTTGTCCTTGAGCTCGGGGCGACCTTCGATTGCTCCGCCGAGGCCAACTGTGGTCATCACGTCAACTGCCTCAAGTAGCTCGCGAAGATTACGTGGGGGAGGGAAGTACTCGTCCTCGTCGGTGATCCGAACTTCTTCCACTCCGTTAACTGGCGCCAGGAACTCTATGACTGCTTGCACCACGTCTTCGGGGGCTGATGCTCCGGCTGTCACGCCGATGGTGCCCGACATCGTGGCCGGCAACTCGTCGGGCCCGTTCACCCGGTAGACCTCGGGGCAGCCGGCTTCGGTGGCCAGCTTCGCCAATGCGTTTGTGTTCGAAGAGTTTGCCGAACCAATCACAACCATTGCGTCACAGCGATCAGCCATGGCCATTAAGGCACCTTGGCGGTTAGTCGTTGCGAAGCACAGGTCAGACCGGCCGGGCTGCCATAGATCGGGAAACTTCTCCCTCGCTGCTTCGGCCACTTCGGACCAGTCGCTGTGAGACAAGGTGGTTTGGGCCAGCAAGGCAGTTGGCTCATCAAAGCGTGGTAGCGCTTCAACTTCTTCAATTGATTCAACCCGGCTTATCGAAGCTGGGGCAACTGCCATGGTTCCTACAGCTTCTTCGTGCCCATCGTGGCCCACATAGATGATTCGGTAGCCCTTGTTGGCTCGAACTTTGACCTCGTGGTGGACCTTTGTAACCAGAGGGCAAACCGCGTCCACTACATAGCTGCCGCGCTCTTTGGCAGCGGCCACAACTTCGGGGGCTGAGCCGTGGGCCGACAGCATAATTGGCTTGCCTTCGGGCACTTCTGAGATCTCGTCCACAAAAATGACGCCGCGCTCTTTGAAGCGGTCAACGACCAGCTTGTTGTGGACAATCTCGTGGTAGCAGTACACGGGGGCCTCGAAGGCTCGGACCATCCAGGACAAGGCCTTAATGGCCATCTCGACTCCGGCACAAAACCCGCGCGGAGCGCACAACAGAACCTGATCAACAGCCACCGGGTCAGAATAGCTGTTTCGGCGGTCTGAGAACCCACCCCGAGCGCTTCTGGCTGCCTCGGAACCCGAATCCGGGCCCGAGTACCGCCAGAACGGAGAAGTTGAGCGCAATGGCTCTAGCCTGGAGGGTCGTGTCATTGCCCGTAGTAATCGCCGTTCAGCCGGATTCGCCGGCCGCCCAAGCAGGGGTAGTAATTGGCGATGTCCTACTGACGGTGAACGGCGTCGCCCCAAGAGACGTAATTCAGTACCAACTCCTGGTGGATGAACCTGAAGTCTCGCTCGAGATAGAGCGGAGCGGCCTGCCATTCAACGCAGAGGTTTCAAAGAACGCTGGCGCTCAGCTTGGCATAGAAGTACAGACGCCATTGTTTGACCAAGTCCGAACTTGTGATAACCACTGCGCATTCTGCTTCATTTACCAGTTGCCCCAAGGCATGCGGAAGTCTCTCTACCTCAAGGATGACGACTTCCGCCTTTCCTTCCTTTACGGCAACTTCACCACGCTGACTCGATTCACCGAGATGGACCTTGAGCGCGTGGTCACCGAGGGCCTTTCTCCTTTGTATGTGTCAATTCATGCCACAGATCCTGTGATTAGAAGCGAGATGCTGCGGAACAGGCGAGGTGGAACATCTTTGCGCTGGCTGCGTGCGCTGTTAGATCACAACGTTGAAGTACACGGCCAAGTTGTTGTGTGCCCTGGCATAAACGACGCCGACGTCTTAGATCAAACCCTTTGTGGCGTTCTGAATGACTACCCCGAGCTGGCCTCGGTAGCCGTTGTGCCGTTAGGCATCAGTGACTTTTCAAACGAGCCGACGATGCGACCCCACACACTTGGCCAGGCCAAAGCGGTAGTGAACCTTGTGCACGGTTGGCAAGAAACGTTCAACGCCGTGCTTGGCCACCCCATGGTGTTTGCCGCAGACGAGTACTACCTCCTTGCCGATGTCGACTTCCCCGAACCAGCCGCCTATGGCGACTTTGGCATGCACGAAGACGGCATAGGCATGGTCAGGACCTTCGAAGCTGAGTTCAACGGACTGACCGACGACGTGGTCAACACTGCCTCAGGTTTCTTCGCCTCAGTAGACGGGGCGCCAGCTTCGGGCTACCGCGCCCCAAGGACTAGTTCTGAAACCGCTGGCGTATCTGCAGTTGCCGTTACCTTGAAGCCTCGGCACGATGCGCCGGTTGGAATCCTCACCGCAACCTATGGTGCACAGGTTCTTACGCCTCTTGTCCAAGAGTTGGACCGACCCCACGTTCGGATCATCGAAGTTGAAAACCAGTTTTTTGGTGGCAACATCGGCGTCACCGGGCTGATGGTTGGCGAAGACCTAAAGCGGGTCCTAAGCGAACAACCCGAGGGCCACCGCTATTTACTCCCAGACGTGTGTTTGTCTGGCGGCCGATTCCTTGACGGACTCGGCCTTGAAGATCTGCCTCGCCCTGTCGAGGTTCTAGAAACAAACGGTGCAGCGCTTCGTGCTGCATTAGGAGAACACTCGTGAGCTTGCCCCAAGTAGTAGTAGTCGGGCGGCCGAATGTCGGTAAGTCCACTTTGTTGAACCGAATCATCGGTCGCCGTGAAGCGATCGTGGAAGAGAAGCCCGGTGTAACCCGAGATCGCAAAGAGGTCCTGGCCGACTGGAACGGCAGAGACTTCATGCTGGTTGACACCGGTGGATGGTTAACTGGCGGAAGTCAGATGGATCGTAAGGTTTCAATGCAAGCCGAAGCAGCAATGGCGGCCGCAGATGTTCTGTTGCTTGTAGTTGATGCCACCGTCGGAGTGACCGAGGAAGACGCCCACATCGTCAAGCGAGCTAGGGCAGTAGATGTGCCGATCGTGTTGGTCGGCAACAAGACCGATGACAACCGCGGAGCCGACCAAGTTTGGGATCTCGTGAGTCTTGGACTGGGAGAACCCTTCAGCATCAGCGCACTTCATGGGCGCGGCATTGGAGACTTGCTTGATGCGGTGGTCGAGCAGTTCCCTGAGCCTGAACCCGAGCCCGAAGAGCCCGAGCCAGAAGAACGGATCTTCTCGATTGTCATCGTCGGTCGTCCGAACGTCGGCAAGTCGACCTTGTTTAACCAGCTGATCGGCGAAGAACGAAGCATCGTTCATGACATGTCCGGAACGACCAGAGACACAGTTGACACCGTCGTCGAACTGCCAAACGGCAAGGTTCGATTCTTGGACACTGCCGGAATGCGGCGCCGGTCTCGCATCGACGAAGACACCGAGTACTACTCGGTAATGCGGGCTTTGAAGTCAGTAGACACAGCAGACATTGCGTTGCTGGTGATCGACTCGACCGAAGGCGTAACTCACCAGGACCAACGAGTGGCCGAACGCGTTGACGCAGCTGGCTGTCCGATTGTCTTGGTCCTAAACAAGTGGGATCTCGTCGATACCGAACAGCGCCTCAATCTCGCAACTCAAATTGAACGACGGCTCGGGTTCCTGCCTGATGTTCCGCTGCACCGTACGACTGCCACAACAGGCAAAGGCGTAGATCAACTGTTGCCGTCCATGTTGGGTGCTATTGACTCTTACCAGTTGCGGATCCCAACCAAGAAGGTGAATGACGCGTTACGCAAGGCTCAAATGGAGCATCCAGCTCCTGGTGGGGCCAAGGTGCTTTACGCAACCCAGGGAGCAACCGATCCACCTACTTTCACGCTTTTCACCAATCGTCCGCTTCATGAGTCCTACATTCGGTACCTCGAACGCTCTCTGAGAGAGACGTTTGACCTGGCAGGGACACCAATCAAGCTGCGTGTCCGACGTCGGAGCGAATGAGGCTTCCAACTATGGGACCCAAGGCCGAGTAGCCTTAATCCGATGGAACTGCTCATACCTGCACTTGGTGCTGTGCTGTGCGGCGTAGCCACGGGCGTCTGGGTCAAATCGACCTTGGCCCGCAGGCAAGTTTCTACGCGTCTGGCTGAATCCCAGAGCGATCCAGATCTTTGGCGTCTCGCCGACGCCGACTACAAGCGAGACCTGCAAAGCGCCCTAAGTTCGGGAGCGGCAGCGGCAGTGTTAATGCTGATCCTGATTCTGAACGTGCCACGAGAGTTGGCGCTGGCTTCAGGTCTTCTTGCCATTCCCGCCATTCGGACAATCATCACTCGTCGCAACCTCACCGAAATCGGCCGCATAGCCGCCGACCGCGCTGAAGTGGAACGCAAGGCCAGGGAAGTTCTAACCCAAGAAGAGCTGGCGCCACTTCAGTGGGCGGCCCGTCTAGCGCCCTCCACTCTGCCTGACCTCAAAGGATTTGAGATTGGCCAGGCTTATCAGGCCGGCAGCGGTGCGATGGCCGGCGATTTCTATGATGTCTTCAAGGTTGACGATCACCGGGTAGCTGCTGTGATTGGTGACGTGACCGGCCACGGAATCGAGCCATCGATTACGGCGCTGCAGGCGAAGTACTTGCTTCGTGCGTTCCTGCTTCAGTTCCGCGATCCCGGTCAGTCTTTGGAGCAGCTGAACACCCAAATGTCTGTGCTGGAACGCGGTGAAGAGTTCATTTCTCTGTGTGTTCTTGTGTTTGACTCTGACGCAGAAACCCTGCGATACGCCTCAGCCGGCCACCCTGCAGCCTTTGTTTGGCACGCCCGGGAAGTGAGGCCACTAGGTGCAACGGGCCCGCTACTAATGTTGGATCCAAAGGGTCAGTACCACAGCCGCGAAATGTCGTGGGAAAAGAACGACGTGGCGGTGCTTTATACCGACGGGTTGGCTGAAGCCCGGAGCGGGGGAGTCATGTTTGGTGAAGACGGCGTGGCGTCGATGATTAGGCGTGACCCTACAGCGTCGCCCGATGTACTCACGAAATCGTTAGTTGAAGCGGCTCGAGACTTTGCTGGCGGACCAATTGGTGACGACGTCGCCGTATTAGTTCTTCGCCACGTATAGAGCCGCAGGTTTCCGATGCCCTGGTGCGATAATTGTGATGCCTATCGGGCCCCAACAGCATTGGCCCCAGACCGCACTTGCACCGTGTGTTCAAACGAGGTTGACACCTCAGATCTTCAAGGCACAAGCCAAGCCAAGGCGCCTTGGCACTTTTGGCTGATGGTCGCAGCACTGGTTCTTTACCTGGGGTGGCGGTTAATCGAAGGTGTTATTTGGGTCGCTGACCGCTTCTAACCCGGTAGCATCGCGGGTTCATAGCTGATGGATTTCTATTGGCATTCGGGCTGTGGCGCAGCTTGGTTAGCGCGCTTCACTGGGGGTGAAGAGGCCGGGAGTTCGAATCTCCCCAGCCCGACTAAATGTGTGGACGTTTCGTAGCGGCCTCGCCGCCGGATGAGTTGGCTCGGTATTTCGGCGCTTCGGAGCCCGAAGTCAACCTGGAGCCTTCGTACAACGTCGCGCCAACCAACGAAACCTACGTGGTGCGGGCCAAGGACCAGAACCGAGCATTAACCACAATGCGCTGGGGGCTGGTGCCGTTCTGGGCCAAGGACCTGAAGATCGGGTCCAAGCTGATTAACGCACGCTCGGAAACAGTGGCCACAAAACCTGCGTATCGATCGGCCTACAAGAAGCGCCGTTGCCTGATCGGCGTAGACGGATTCTACGAATGGTCAAAGGTCGAAGGCGCAAAGAAGAAGCAGCCCTACTACATAACGCGGGCTGACGGAGAGCTAGTTGTCTTCGGCGGACTCTGGGAACGTTGGAACGAGCGGGACGAAGACGGCAACGAGACTGGCGAAATTGTTAGAAGTTGCACAATTGTCACATGCTCGCCAAACGCTGAAATGAGCGCTGTCCATAGCAGAATGCCGGTTTTAGTGCGAAGTAGTGAATGGGACGATTGGTTGGATCCCACCAGTGACCTCGATTTCGTGGGCAAACTTATGAAGCCAGCCCCTAACGGACTTCTAAAGCTGACGCCAGTAACAACGATGGTTAACAGCGTGCGCAACAAAGGTGAGGAACTTATCCATGAAGCACTACCGGAGCAGCTGATCCGTCCCGACGAGTGACCTCTCGATGACCACAGCCACCCGTGACTTTGAGCACTATCGGCATAATCTGCGCCGATGGCAGACCCGGGTTCAAGCGCGCCTCGAAGCCGGAGCAGGCGATCGTTGGATTCCGCCGTTTTTTGCGCTGCTGCTCTCGCTCATCCTCGGCACTTTGGCGCTCGACCGATTTAACGGATTGTCCTCAAGTAAGAGCTTGGCCGACTACATCCAGGCCGTACACCTAATCAGCGAGGGTTACCGGCCCGAAACGTCACTACTGGGCGACGGAGTTCATCTGCTTCCGGTGCGATGGTCTTTCATCCTGTATCCCCTTGGAATGCTGGCCAAGATCTTTCCCGCCGCCGAATTGCTGATCGTGACTCAAGCCTTGGCCCTAGGGCTTGCAATGATTCCGCTGTGGCTACTAGCCCGCCGGGTGGCAAAGCTTCGAATCGGAGCGTCTTCAGCGCTGGTGTTGGCATATGCACTGCACCCAATCACTCATCGCCTCGCCACAGATGGTTTCCATCCAGAGTCACTGGCCGTGCCGGGGCTCATTGCCATGGCCTATTTCGGAGCCACAAAAAAGTGGCTTTGGTATTGGGTCATGATTGCAATCGTCCTCAGCTGTCGGGCCGACCTTGGCTTGGCAGTTGCGATGTGGGGCTTTGTTCTACTTGGGGACTCCGAACGAACTGGTGGCCTAGCCACAATCGGAGTGGGAATGGTTTGGGCCCTCGGGCTGCTTCTTGTTGTGCAGCCGATCGTGGGCGAAGCCCAAGTTGCTGGGGGTCAGTACGGATCTTATGGAGAGTCCTTCGGCGATGTTCTGCTGAACGTGGCCCGCAGCCCGCTGGACTTCTTGGGTGACTTGGTGGCGTCTGAGAACGTCTCGCTTCTAGTTGGATTGTTAGCACCGCTCATCTTTATGCCGGTGCTAATGGTTCGATACTTTGCTCCGGCTATACCTCTGGGTGCCATTTACCTTGTGGCTCGTAACTCAGAAGTCGACTTCGCCGAACGCGGGGCGCTGTTCATAGCATTCGCAATGATCGCTATGACCTACGCGCTAAGGCGTCTGGGAAATATGGGTGTGGACCGCGTCTTCTTAGACAGCCGGCTTCTCACCGCAATCGCAGCCGCATCCGCGCTGTCGTTTGTGACTGGGTCTCCGGCGTCGCCCTATGAGCGTCCGTGGGGTTGGTCTAACCGCAGTGACACCGACATAGCTTTGGTGGCAGCGGCTGCGACGCTCCAGGAAAGCGACGCGGTCCTCGCCTCCCCAAGCGCCCTTGGAGTGCTAGCCGAGCGCCGCTGGCTTTACCCGCTGGAAAAGAATGAGGTTCCCTCGGTTGCCTTCGCCAACTTCCGAGCGCGAGCGGTCCTTATCGATGATCGAGACCTGCCGTTGCTAAGCGACGCCCAGCGCCAGGCCTATGCTGACGGCATGGCTGCTCAGGGTTATGAGACTCGGATAGATGATCGAGAAAACGGCGTTTCCCTCTACTTCAGGCCCTAGCCCTATCGCATGATCATTAGCCGCGAAGAGATATTGACATGGCCCAACGCCATCACTTTCGTCAGGCTGTTGTGTATTCCTCTTTTCCTGTGGCTCGTCTTTGCTAGAGACAACTACGCTGCCGCTGCTTGGCTGCTAGCGGCGCTTGGATCTTCAGACTGGGTCGACGGATACGTGGCCCGGCGCTTTGACCAAATGACTGAGTTCGGTCGATTGTTCGACCCCGCAGTTGACCGGGCGATGTTTCTAACAGCGATCCCGGCTTTGCTGTGGGTCAACGCTCTTAGCTGGTTGCTGGCAGCGATCATTCTGGTTCGAGAGGTCTGGGTATCAGCTGTGGCCATCCGGTTGGATCGTCTCGGTGCCGAGAGACTTGATGTGACGTTTGAAGGCAAGACCGGAGCTTTCATGTTGATGTTTGCACTCCCGATGTTCCTGGGTGCAGTTAGCACTTTGAGCTATGCCGGACTTCTTGGCTGGTTGGCTTGGGTGTTCGCCATTCCTGGAGTGGTATTCGGCTTTTATTCGCTCCTGTGGCAGTACGTTCCGGAGGCCCGCAGGCGGATAGCTGCTCAGAGCCCCCAAAGGGAGTAGATTTGTCGAAATGAAGATTCCAGACGAATTGAACTACACCGGCGACCATGAATGGCTAGCCACCGGACAAGACGGCCGAGTGCGGGTTGGTATCACCGACTACGCCCAAGATGCTCTTGGCGACGTTGTATTTGTGGAGCTTCCCGAGGTTGGAACAACCGTTACCGCTGGCGACTCTGTGGGTGAAGTTGAAAGCACGAAGTCAGTCAGCGACATATACGCCCCTGTAAGTGGAACCGTTGTTGAAGTGAACGCAATTCTTGGTGATGCCCCCGAGACCCTGAATGGGGATCCTTATGGCGAGGGTTGGATGTTCGTGATCGAGGTCGCAGAGGATTCTTCGCCAGAGCTTCTGGACGCGGCGGCTTACAAGGAACTGACCGGAGAGTAGCTGTGGCCCAAACCTGTGCAAACTGTGGGCACGGAAACCCCCTCGGCTCGAATTTCTGCGGCTCTTGTGGCGCCTCGATCGGAGTCCGAGCAGATAACGCCGACACCCAGGCCATGGAGCCTCTTGTGGGCTCTGAGGCGGCACCGGTCACCGAGCCACAGGGGATGTTTGTGGTTCGTCAAGGGCCAAAGGCCGGTTCACGAATAATGCTGGACGGCCCTGCCACCACGATTGGCAGACATCCAGAAAGTGACATCTTTTTGGACGATGTCACAGTTTCGCGGCGCCATGCTGAAGTTCGTCGGGCCGCTGGAGTATTCGAAGTGGTTGACGCCGGCAGCCTAAACGGAACCTATGTAAACCGTGACCGAGTTGACGCAACTGTTCTAAACGACGGAGACGAGCTTCAAGTGGGCAAATTCAAACTGGTGTACGTAGCACTGGAATCAGCATGAACAACGGGCAGCACGGGCACTGGAATCTCAGCCAAGTCGTAACCCTGCTGCAGCATGAGTTTCCAGAAGTAACCATCTCCAAGATTCGATTCATGGAATCCCAAGGGTTGATTTCACCCGAACGCGAATCGTCGGGAAACCGACGGTTCTACCAAGGCGACTACGAGCGCCTCCACTGGATCTTGGTTCAACAGCGTGACAGCTACCTGCCGCTCCGTGTAATACGAGATCGTCTTAATTCCGGAGAACGGTTGCCGGTTGTTGCTGTTCCCGACGTCGTTTTCCCCGAGAACCAGTTTGGTACACAGGACTATGAGCTGAACCTGACTGATGACCATCCTCAGCTCGAGCCGCTCGTGCCTGAGCAACAGGCTCAACCACAGCCACAGCCACAGCCACAGCCACAGCCACAGCCCCGGCAGGTTCAGGAACGGCCCGAACCCCAGTATCGGGAAATGCCCCACCAGTATCAACAAGCGCCAGCTCAGCAGGCGGCACCACAACCGGCGCCGGCGGCTCAGCATCAGTCCCCGCAACCCCAACCTCGCCGAGAGCAGCCCCAACCCCGACAAGCTTTGCAGGCACGCCCAACCGCTCGGAATGAACGGATCGATTGGTCTTCAGAACTTGAAGACCGCATGGGTTCACAGCCAGAAGCCAAGACCCAGCCTGAGCCAGACAAGCCCAGCGACGTATCAAAGGGTGCAGTTTCAGCGGCCCAGCCGCTATACACCCGGCTGACTCCGGTAGAAGGAACCCAGGCATCGCTCGGTTTAGAAATCCCAGCCGAACCAACCGTTAGTCAGGATCCTCCCCGCCTGCCCGGCATGAATGTTTCCATGAGGGCCGATGAGCTGGCCCGAAGTGCCGGAGTTGATCCAACGTTCATAAGCGAGCTAACCAGATACTCAATCATCGAGCCCTCTGAAGGCACCGGATCCTCTCAGTACTCCAATGACACGTTGGAGATTGTTCGGTTGGCTGCGGAGTTTGCTGAGTTTGGCCTCGAGCCGAGGCATATGCGAACAATCCTGCTTTCCGCAGAGCGTGAGGTCGAGCTGTACGCGCAGACGGTTGGGGCTGGTTTGCGGGCCGGGAATCCCGAATCTCGCCGCCAGGCATACCGAAACTTGGGCGACCTGGCTTCCCGAGCGGCGAGCATGAGGGCATTGATGATCAAGCGGCTGCTTAGGACTATTGCCCCGTCATAGCTAGGCCACTGTTTGGGGCTTACAAGCCTCCATTGGTTGAACTCTTCGGCTATGTTTTGGCAATGGCAGTTGAAATGGAACTCGTTGGTGTCCGCGTCCGGATGCCTTCCAACGCCCCCATTCTGCTTCTGCGCGAAACCGAGGGTCGTAGGCGAACGGTTCCTATCTATATCGGGGGCCCTGAAGCTCACGCTATTGACCTCGCGTTAAGTGGAACAGAGACAACGAGACCCATGACCCATGACCTGTTCGTGTCGGTGCTGGAAGATCTCGGGGCGACATTGGAAAAAGTAGTCGTAACCGATCTTCGGCAGGGCACGTTCTATGCAGAGCTTGTACTTCGAAAACCAGACGGCTCAACCCAGACAATCTCGGCGCGCCCATCCGACGCTGTTGCTTTGGCCGTTAGGTCCAAGACCCCAATCATGGCCGAAGTGTTAATTCTCGACGAGGCCGGCATTGAAGAACGGCCTGACGACGAAGTTGAGGACGAAGACGAGATGGTGGAAGAGCTTCGCAAGTTCCTAGACGAGGTAAAGCCGGAAGACTTCCAGCCCTAGATCGTGTGGTCGGCCAACGCATGGCCAATCCGGCGAAGAGACTCACTTACGATTTGGCTTGTCCGCTCGTCGGAGGTGTCTCGAGTGCACAACATCAGCACCGCTAGCCCCGGTCTAGTGAGTCCGAGCCGGTAGCGCCCCAAAACAGCGATTGGGTCCGAATCAGTTGCTGCAGCGTAGCGACTCAGTAGGGACCCCTCGATGACGGGTCGGTCATCCACGGTGCAGCTTGTTGCTAGAAGCCATGCCAAGTCAGCTTCGCCAAAGGACATTGAAATCTGTTGCCAGTCCAGCAACACAAGCTCGGTATCGGTAACCATGACGTTGTCGGCCCGAGGGTCGCCATGGCACAAAATGGTTTGGCCGGCATCAACGAACTCGGCAACTAATGAGTCTCGGTTGTCCAGAAGCGTCTCGAAGGCGCTTACGACATCGGCATCTTGGTTCCACTTGGATTCAAGAAGGCTCAGTCCGAGCTGCAACGTCTCTAGGCCAAATCGTTCTGGGCCGGGGCCTGTTAGATCTCGGGCAATGTTGTCTGGGACTTCGATCTGGTGCAGCTCGGCTAGAACGTCACCAAGTCTTTGAGCGTTCTCAAGGTCGATCCCATCGAGTTGATTGATCGTGCCCATGTCTGACAGGTCCTCAAGAACAAACCACGGGTCGCCGTCTATGTCGGTGACGGCGTAACAAGTTGGGGTCCGAACGGAGAGATCGCTCAGCAGTCGGCGATAGGCGATGGCCTCCCGGCCGTAAGAGCCGGACGTCCGTCCGGCCTCACCGTTAACCCCCAGCGCAGGCGCTTTCACAACGATCGAGCTAACTGGAGCGCCCGCTAGCTCCACTTTGACCACGCGAGAGAAAATGCCTCTACCTTTGCCCACATCTGTGATTTGGCTAATTTCTGAACCCTCGAAGATGGATGAAACTAGCCCTGTTAGTGGGTTATCGGCGGCCTGAAACTCTTCCATTGACTCACCAGTCTGTCACGACATAGGCTTGCAAGGTTGTAATTACGCAGACGTGAGGAGACCGAATGTCGGTTGAGGTTCAGAGCTATAGCGGCAAGCGCGCCGCTGAAATCGTTGGAATTACATATCGTCAACTCGACTACTGGGCCCGAACTGACCTGATCAGACCTTCCCTTACCGAAGCCGCCGGCTCGGGTTCTCGCCGCAGCTACAGCTATCGCGATCTCCTTGAGCTAAAGGTGATCAAGAAGTTGTTGGATGCTGGCATCCGTCTTGAATCGGTTCGCGACGTTTTTTCCTACCTGAGAACTCAACTAGGAACAGACGTTGCGTCGGCAAACCTGGTAATCAGCGGCTCAACTTCTGTTGTGGTACGAGGCGGCGCCGAACTAACTGATGCCCTCAAGGCTGGTCAGGGCGTTCTGAACGTGTTGGCCTTGGCCGGAGTTAAGTCTGAAGTCGACGCAGCACTTGTTGAGCTGTTCCCGACCGATGAGGCACCAACCCAAATTCGCAGCGCTCTGTAGTTTGTAGAGCTCCATGCCGGGGATCTCTATTCGGTAGATCTCTATTCGGCAGAGCTGTCTGGCTCAACAACATCGGAAGTGTCGGCTGCTTCGAGCTGTTCGCTCGTCTCGTCGTCAAACTCTGCGGTGGCCCCGTTCGCCAATCGTGCCCGGTCCTTGCCATCGGCTTTGGCGTCAAGCAACGCACGGTCGGCCTTGGCAAAGGTGACCTCGGCTGTTGCATCCCTCTCATGCAAAGCCACACCTGCGCTTATGGTCGTTTCGTCTTTTCTGCCCCGCCAGCCCTCTACAACACGAGAGGCCAGGGCAAGTGGGTCTGCATGGGCCCGGCGGGCAACAATCAGGAACTCGTCGCCACCGAGGCGAGCCGAAGTATCAGAGTCACGAAGCGACTGGCGGAGGTGGTCGGTGAGGTCCTTCAAGACCTGATCGCCGGCCGGGTGGCCCATGGTGTCGTTTACTCGCTTGAACCCGTCTAGGTCCAACAGAACCAGTGCGTCTCCGGGTTGTAGGGATTGCAGGAGGTCTTCAGCGTGACGGCGGTTACCAAGACCAGTTAGAGCGTCTCGGGTTGTAGCCCGAGTTAGCTCGTCAATCACATAGAGGTGCTCGATTGCTATACCGATCTGGACGCTAAACAGACTGGCAAGATCCAACGTGAACAGCGGGTCATCATCAGCCACTGGATACACGAGAACGGCTCCAGCCGGTGCCTCTGCGGCAGGCAAAGGTAGAACCAGAATAGAACCCTGGTCAGTTTCCACCATTTGTGGCTCTTCGCCGGCAATTGCGGTTGAAATGAACTTGGCAACGTCATGTTCGGGGCTGGCGTCGGTATTTGGCCCTGAGGTAACTGTCAGCAAGTCTCCCTTGGTGTCCCTGAGAACAACGGTTGCACGAGTTGATTCAAAGATCTCGCGAGCAGCGTGGGCCACCTGGTCAGCAGCTTGTTTAAGCGATCCGGGACGGCGGAAGCGGCGCAATGTGGTTTCGAGTCGAGCTAGACGATCAAGTCGTCGAGTGTCACGGCCAGTGGCGCGCAAAAACCGATCAACCAGAGCCGATACCAGTTCGGCCACCAAAGTTGCTGCTGGCACTGCGACCAGAGGAAGCGCAAGGCTTAGAGACTCGGGCGAATTCTGCTGAGCTACAACCAAAACAGCCAGAACCAATGGACTCATCGCAGTAGCCAGACCAGGCGACAGTGAGAATCCCAAATAGACCAGTACCAAGATTCCAAGCACAACCAGGCCAACCGCAGCGTGGGGTGTCTCAGCTAGTCCCGCCTTGTAGATCGCCACAAGAGTTGCCCCGAGAACCACAACTGCAGGAGCCAGCCGCCAAGCTAGGGCAAGTTTCTCCCACGGGCATAAGGCGCTGACGATCGTGGCTGCGAGCAGGAACAACGCAACGTTGGCAAGCCAACGATCGCTACTTTCAGGACGAACTCGGGCAGCCAAATCGAGCATCGCCAAGAACGCGGAACCGCCAAAAAGAACAGCCGAAGCAACCCTTATGCGCCGAGTCCAAAACAGTTCCGCCATAGAACAATCCACAAGCCGCTACGCCTGCGGAAACCACCGACCTTTCAGTCCATCCACGAATGCCACCTTAAGTGACTCGAACCGTACCGTAGGTGATCTTAGCTTTCGAGTATTGAGTTCATTTCTGATCGTTACAGCTGTGTGTCAGAAGTGATACTTCCCATGTGGCTGGCATCGTTAAACGAGCGAACGATCCATCGTTCTGGCGTGATTACGAGGTGGGTGATCGCAGTGTGGCGTGAGCCTAGGTGAAGGTATGGATTTGTGCCGAAGGCGTGACCAACTAGGGCTCCAATTACGCCGCCATGAACAAACACTGCTGTCAGCTCGTCCGGGTGCCTGTCAGCGATTTCGGTTAGTGCTGGTACACATCGAGCTTGTAACTCTTGGTTGGTTTCAGCGCCGGGAATTGCCCCCCAGTCGCCGTCGGCATGGACCTTCAGGGCTAACGGATGCTCCTCAGCCATCCATTTTCGGAACAGTCCGCCTTCAGCAGAGCCCAGATTCACTTCACGCAAATCACGAACTTCGATTGGCTCAATCCCCTTGGCTGCAGCCAATGGTGCTGCTGTTTGTTTGGTACGGGTCAGATTCGAGGTGTAAATCGCTGAGACCGGTTCACGAATCAGGCGGGAACCCACTTGTTCTGCCTGCTGCAATCCCAGCTCAGACAAAGGCGGATCGCCATGGCCGTCGAGCATCGGGAACTCTTCGCCGATGATCAGCGGAGCGGATTGTCCGTGCCGGACCAGGATAATTTGGGACGCGCCAGCTGGAGGTTCGTATGACCTTTGTGGAAACTGTTGAGGTGCAGACATTGCACGAACCTAGCCTTGGCAACCGATGACATTAGAATCTGATCCCCACGAATGGTTGCGAGACTCTGAAGATCCGGCAGTAACGGCGTTTCTTGAGGATGAGAATGCGGCAACAACTCGTGCTCTTGCCCGCAACGAGCCATTGGCCGCAGAAATCTACGACGAAATCAAGGGTCGGGTGAAAGAGACTGATCTGTCGGTTCCTGTGAACATTGACGGCTGGCTCTACTACAGCAGAACTGAAGAAGGAAAGTCATACCCAGTTCACTGTCGTAAGCGCGCCGCAGACAGTCACTCGTTCGAATCGGACTCGGTTGAGGAACTGATTTTGGATGAAAACGTTGAGGCTGGGGATGCTGAGTATTTCGATCTGGGTGTTTTTGAGGTCTCACCCAACCACAAGCTGTTGCTTTGGGGAACCGACGTAACCGGAGCCGAGCGTTTCTCGCTAAAGATTCGCAATCTTGAAACCGGCCAAGACACAGACTTGCCCGTCAGCGACGCGTCCTATGGCTCGGCCTGGGCTATGGACAACGAGACTTTCTTTACGGTTAGATCCGACGAAAGCGATCGACCTTTCGAAATCGTCAGACACAGTCTTGATGGTTCGGTGGCTTCTGAGACCGTCTACAGCGAGAGCGACGGTCGCTACTTTGTTTCGGTTGGGCGCGAACGTGATGACAGCTTCATCTACGTGACCACTAGCTCGAACGCTTCAGATGAAGTTTGGATGATGCCGGCTAACCAGCCAACAAGTGCACTCCGCTGTTTCAAGCCGAGAGAGGAAGGTCTGGAATATGGGGTTGCTCACCATGGCGACCAGTTCTACGTCCTGACCAATATCGACGATGCCACTAATTTCAAGATCTGCCAAACCCCTGAAACTGAAACAGGTTCTGAGAACTGGAAGGACCTCGTTGCAGAACGTCCGGACGTGATGATCGCCGGGTTCGAGACCTTCGAGTCACACCTTGTTCTGTATGTGCGGGCGGATGGGATGACACAAATTCGGCTTATGAACTGGGGCGGTGGGGCCGAGCAAATCCTCGGTCAGAGCGAACCTTTGTACTCAACTTGGCCAGGGCTGAATCTGGACCCAAAGCTGCCATTCTTGCGGTTCGGATACGGGTCAATGATCACTCCAGCATCGGTGATGACATATGACTTTGAAACCGGTGAACGAAAGACGCTGAAGCAAACCGAGGTGCTTGGTGGTTATGACCCCGAGCTTTATGAAACCCTTCGGCTGTGGGCTACCGCCGATGATGGCACCCGCATACCGATCTCCTACATTCAGCGCAAGGATCGCCAGCCTGGACCGGGACCCTGCGTCCTGTACGGGTACGGGGCCTACGAAGTATCGATAGACCCAGCTTTCTCGATTGCCCGGCTGTCACTTTTAGATCGGGGTTTTGGTTTTGCGATCGCTCACGTACGCGGCGGAGGCGAGCTAGGCCGTGAGTGGTGGCTCTCCGGCAAGCTCGAAAACAAACAGAACACCTTCACCGACTTTGTGACCTGTGCCCGCTACTTGATCGAATCTGGAATCACGAAACCAGAAGGCCTCTGCATCCGCGGAGCCTCGGCAGGCGGGCTCTTAGTGGGCGCAGTCCTAAACCTTTCGCCCGAGCTATTTGGCGCTGCGGTGGCCGAAGTCCCTTTTGTGGATGTGCTCAACACCATGTCTGACGTAACTTTGCCTCTCACTGAGACCGAGTGGGATGAGTGGGGGAACCCATTGGAGTCTGATGAGATTTATCAGAGACTGCGCAGCTATTCGCCCTATGACAACGTCGGGGCCAAGGATTATCCGCCAGTTCTCGCCACAGGCGGTTTTTCCGATCAGAGAGTCGGTTATTGGGAGCCAGCAAAGTGGGTGCTTGCTTTGCGTGAAAAATCCACCAGCCAGGCCGAATTTCTGCTTTGGACCGAACTGGGGGCTGGACATGGCGGCCCATCAGGCAGATACGCCGCGTGGGCTGATGAATCTCGCACTTTGGCGTTCATAGTTGATCAGGTCGGTGAGTCCATCAACAGTCCGTTTGAGGTGTAGTGTGCGAGTGGGCAAGTAAGGGAGCTGGAGCCGTCGAACAGAACGAGTACGAACGCCGGTTAACCGCATATGAGAGCGGGATAGCCGAGTTGCAAGAGCAACTCAAACTGATGGAGGAAGAGGTCGTCACTCTTCGCCGTCGTCTTCAGGACGCGCCTCAACGAGTGCGCACACTGGAAGAAAGACTGCTCGATACCAAGGGTCAGCTGGCCCAAGCAGTCAGTCAGAACGAAAAGCTCACCTACACGTTGCGAGAAGCTCGCGAACACATCGCTGCGCTGCGTGAAGAGGTAGACAAGCTGACTCAGCCACCGTCTGCTTATGGCACTCTGATTGCCCAGAACGATGACAACTCCGTCGACGTGTTTACTAGCGGTCGCAAGATGCGGGTGCAGGTGCACCCAGGAATCGATGCGGGCGAGTTAAATTCGGGCGCCGAGGTAGTGCTGAACGAGTCACTGAACATCGTCAAAATTCGTGAACCCGAGCACTCTGGCGAAGTTGTCAGCGTTAAGGAAGTCCTTAGCGACACACGTGTGATCATTGTTGGCCGAGCCGATGAGGAACATGTTGTTGATCTTGCTGACCACCTAGTAGGTCTAAAAATTCGTGCCGGCGACTCGATGTTGTTAGACACCAGGGCTGCAGTCCTAATTGAGAAAATTCCGAAGGCAGAGATCGAAGACCTGGTACTGGAAGAAGTTCCAAATGTCAGCTACGACGACATTGGTGGCCTAGACGCCCAGATCGAACAGATCATGGACGCGGTTGAACTGCCGTTCCTTCATGCAGATCTCTACACCGAACACGAGCTACCGGCCCCCAAGGGCATCTTGCTTTACGGCCCTCCCGGCTGTGGCAAGACCCTCATCGCAAAAGCGGTGGCGGCATCGTTGGCCCGCAAGGTCGCCGAGGCAAGTGGTGACTCTGAAGCCAAGAGCTTCTTCTTGAACATCAAGGGCCCGGAACTCTTGAACAAGTACGTTGGCGAAACTGAGCGACAGATTCGGCTTATCTTCCAACGAGCACGCGAGAAGAGTGAAGAAGGCATGCCTGTCATCATCTTCTTCGATGAGATGGAAAGTCTTTTCCGAACTCGAGGTAGCGGCATCAGCTCCGATATCGAAAGCACTATCGTGCCCCAGCTCCTGGCTGAGATCGACGGTGTCGAGACACTTAAGAACACCATTGTGATCGGCGCCTCAAACCGTGAGGATCTGATTGACCCTGCGATTCTGCGGCCAGGTCGCCTTGACGTGAAAATCAAGATTGAACGCCCAACCGAAGAGGCCGCTAAGTCAATCTTTGCTCGTTACCTCACCACTGACCTACCAATCCACGAGTCCGAGTCAGCCGATTTGGCTCACCGCGACGACGCAGTTTCCGACATGGTCTCGGCGGCTGCAGAGTTCATGTACCGAACTGACGACGAAACTCGATTCCTTGAAGTCACCTATCAAAACGGTGACAAAGAGATTCTGTACTTCAAGGACTTCAGTTCTGGCGCGATGATTGAGAACGTCGTGCGACGAGCCAAGAAGCTTGCGATCAAGCGCTTCCTCGACAGTGGCGAAAAGGGCATCAAGAAGTCAGACCTGTTTGACGCAGTCACTCAAGAGTTCAAAGAACACGAGGACCTGCCTAACACGACTAACCCCGACGACTGGGCCAAGATTTCGGGTAAGAAGGGTGAGCGAATCACCTACATACGCACTCTGATAGGTCCAAAAGACGGTGACAAGACCGGCGGTAGGTCGATCGAACAGGTAGCTACCGGGCAATACCTGTAGTGGCTATCCCAAAAGTTGTCGGCATTGAGACCGAGTACGGAATCATGGTGCGCGGCACCGATGACTGGAACCCCATTTCGGCGTCGTCGCTGCTAATTAACGCCTACGTGGGTTCTGAGGTGGGTGGTCTGGATGACCGAAATCGACCTGTCTCTTGGGACTTCACTGACGAGATGCCGGGTTCAGATGCCAGGGAGTATCTGGTGCCCGAATTCGCAATGCCGCCAGAGATTGAAACACACCTGGTAAACGCGGTCCTTACAAACGGGGCTCGCTACTACGTTGATCACGCCCATCCGGAGATTTCGACGCCGGAGTGTCGCAACGCATTGTCGGTAGTTCTTTATGACCGGGCTGCGGAACTCATCGCAGTGGATTCAATGGCTTCGGCTGCCGATGCGCTTCCGCCAGGCCAAGAGGTGATTCTTTACAAAGACAACTCCGACCGCAAAGGTAACTCCTACGGCTGTCACGAGAACTACCTGCTGGATCGCCACCTGCCTTTCGGCGAGATCGTTCATGCGGCAACGATTCACTTTGTAACCCGTCAGATCTTCACCGGATCAGGCAAAGTGGGAACCGAGTTGCTTGGTGGCCCTTCTGTTGACTACCAGATCACTCAACGGGCTGAACATTTCGAAGAAGAAGTTGGCTTAGAGACAACGCTAAAGCGTCCGATTGTTAACACTCGCGATGAACCCCACGCTGACTCTCAGCTTTATCGCCGGCTTCACGTTATTGCGGGCGATGCCAACATGAGCCAGGTTGCCACCTTCAACAAGGTCGGCACCACCTCGGTGTTGCTGGCAATGGCTGAAGACAAAGAGTTCACCTGGACTAAGACGTTGGCCCATCCGGTTTTGGCCATGCATCAGGTCAGCCACGACATGACTCTTGAGTTGCCGCTCCAGTTCAGCGACGGCTCCAGTGCGACCGCACTCGAGATTCAGTTCGAACTTCTTGATTCGGCCCGCAAATGGGCTCGGACCAGGGGGCTAGAAGCAGTTGGCGGAGAAGAAGTCGGCACCATGATTCTTGACCGATGGGAACAGGTCCTGTCTGGCCTCGAAACCGACCCCGGGACTGTTGCCGGCCAAGTCGACTGGGTGGCGAAATTACGGTTGTTGGACGGCTTTCGGGAGCGTCACGATTGCGGCTGGGACGATTCTCGACTGCGAGCGTTAGATCTTCAGTATCACGATTTGAGGCCAGGTAAGTCGCTGGCGTCTCGAGTGGGTCTGGAAATTCTTGTATCCGATGAGGACGCCTCAGCAGCAAAAAGCGAGCCGCCGCCAGACACTCGAGCCTTTTTCAGAGGTAAATGTCTGCAGCGCTATCCAGATTCGGTGGTTGCCGCCAACTGGGATTCTATGGTCTTTGACGTCGGAGATGACCCGCTGCGGAGGGTGCCCATGATGGAGCCGACTAGGGGTACTGTCGAACATGTAGGTACTCTGATAGAACAAAGTGATACCGCTGCTGAGCTTCTTGAGAAGCTCGGGGCCTAAAGCCTTTGGCGAGTATTGCGAGTAACGAGAGTAGTAGCAGGGAAGTAAGAAAATGGCCGAACGTGAGCAGATCAAGAAAACAGCTCCAAAACCATCTGAAAAGACTCAGCAGAACGCCCCGGCGTCGAGCGAGTCTGGTGAGAAGCTAAAGGCCGAGCTCGACGATCTCCTTGACGAGATCGACGAAGTGCTGGAGACCAACGCCGAGGACTTCGTTAAGTCCTACATCCAAAAGGGTGGCCAGTAGGCAGCCAAGCAAACGCTTTGGTTCTGGCGGTGTAGCCAGCCAATCACATCCGTTCTGGCGGTGTAGCCAGCCAAACCCGGCGGGTAGCCAGGTCAGTTCGGATTTTTCGGCGGGTAGCCAGGTCAGTTTGGATTTTGGGTTAAGGGCTAGCTTCGGTCAACTGGTCCGTCCAGCCGCTTAGGACCATGCGAAATAGGGCGACCATGCCTAGTCCGATAACAAAGGCAGCCACGATGTCCAGAGGCCAGTGGCGGCCAAGGATCATGCGTGAAGCAGCAACAATAAAGCCGACTCCGAACGCTCCAGCCAAAGTCTTGCGATTTCCAAGCTGAGGCAAAGCAACCGTGATCGCCATGCCAGATAGACATATCGCTCGCATAACGCCGCCCGAGAAATAGCCGCCGCTGTTTCCGATCACGTGCTCGAGCGGATTGTCTCTTTGCACGACGTCAATCATAAAGTTCTGGAAGGCTTGGGCGCCGATCATGGTGATTGGAGGCAGGACAAGCCAAATCAGCTTCCGGTGGTACGCCACCGCCGCTAGCCCAATCACCAGGCCGCCTATGCGGCCAACAGTGATAGTGGCAACTGGAGTTACGAACTCTGCGAAGTCAATCAGGAAGCTGTTGGACTGAAGCTTGGGCACCAACCACCCAAAGAGGTCGGCATCGGCGCTACTGACTGGGTCGGTTTTCAATAAGAAACCAACAGCGGCGGCAACCGCAAAACCTGCGACAATCGCGATAACCGCATTTCTGAGGATCGCCAGTTGTCTTGGGGCGTCGCTAGAGCTGGACAACATGGGATCGGAGTGTAGACGCTTAACGAACACTGGCTGGTGGTCTTAAGTGGCTATGCTCGCCTATATGTCTCTTCCGATCTTCAGTACGTCCGAAGACCCCGGTCCAAGCCTGCCAAATTTGCTAAAAAAGCTGGGTATGGGTCCGTCTTATGATGCGGTCAACTCCAGTGGCTCAGGTGAACTCGATATCACTCATGGAACGACCGTCGTAGCGGCTCGTTATGACGGTGGTGTTGTGATGGCTGGTGATCGTCGTGCCACTTCAGGCAACCTCATCTCCTACCGCACCATGCAAAAGGTCTTCCCGGCGGACAAATGGAGCGGCGTCGCAATTGCGGGCGCAGCGGGCCCAGCCATCGAGATGGTCCGGATGTTCCAGTTGCAACTTGAACATTATGAGAAGGTCGAAGGTAATTCCCTAAGTCTTGAGGGTAAGGCCAACCAGCTTTCCCAGATGGTGAGAGCCCATTTGCCAGCAGCGATGCAAGGCATGGTGGTTGTTCCACTCTTTGCCGGTTATGACCGGAGGCGGGCGAAGGGCCGGCTGTTTGCCTATGACGTAACTGGCGGACGCTACGAAGAAGGCGAATACATGGCCTCGGGCTCAGGCAGTCTGCACGCAAAGACCGTCATCAAGCTTGGTCGCCGAAACGCCACAACTAAGGACGATGTGGTCAATCTGCTAATAAAGGCGTTGTTCAACGCTGCCGACGATGACAGCGCAACCGGTGGACCAGACTCAATGCGAGGTATCTATCCAATCGTGGCAACGATTTCCGCTGAAGGTTACGTGCAGCTTGAAGAAGAAGACATCGCCGCCAGGTTCGAAGATGTAATCGCCGAATTGACCTTGGACGAAGAGGAGATCAAGTAGTTATGAATATGCCTTTCTACGTCCCGCCAGAACAGGTCATGAAGGACCGTGCGGACTACGCCCAAAAGGGAATCGCCCGGGGTCGAAGCCTCGTGGCCGCGGAATTCAGTGAGGGAATTGTTCTCTGCGCTGAGAACCCATCACGCAATCTTCGCAAGATCTCTGAAATCTATGATCGAATCGGTTTCGCTGGCGTCGGTCGATACAACGAGTACGACCAGCTACGGATAGCGGGCATTCGTCATGCCGACACCAAGGGCTACAACTACAGCCGTGACGACGTTGACTCTCAGACGCTCGCCAATCAATACGCGCAGATGTTGGGCCAGATCTTCACCCACGAAATGAAGCCGCTTGAAGTTGAGATCCTCGTGGCTGAGGTTGGTTTTATTGCCGACAATGATCGGCTCTTCCATATTCGTTATGACGGATCTGTCACCGACGAAGATGACTTTGTTGCACTGGGCGGAGACGCTGAGGCAATTCTGGAACGCCTCGGTACCAACTCGATGAAGTCGGCAAATCTTCAGGAGTGCATCAAGACCTTGGTTGCAGCACTCGCTGGTCCAGATCGAGAGCTTCCACCAGAGCAATTAGAAGTTGCAGTCATTGATCGACTCGACGACGGCCGATGCTTCAGACGAATTGAGAATGGGGAGATCGCAACCCTTCTGGGCTAGCGGTTGAGGCGGATCAACTTGACTTTGGAATTGCAAAAGCGAATCTATGGCATCGAAACTGAGTACGGCGTCACCTGCACATTGCGTGGCCAACGACGCCTGAGCCCCGATGAGGTAGCGCGATACCTGTTCCGTCGTGTCGTCAGCTGGGGGCGATCCTCTAACGTCTTCCTGGTCAACGGCGCCCGCCTTTACCTCGACGTGGGAAGTCACCCTGAGTATGCAACCGCTGAATGCGACGACGTAGGCGAGGTTGTTGTCCATGACAAAGGCGGCGAGCGAATTCTTGAGCAGCTCATGGACTCGGCCGAAGAGCGCCTCCGTGACGAGGGCATTCGTGGCACGATCCACCTGTTCAAAAACAACACCGACTCTGCTGGCAACTCATATGGCTGCCATGAGAACTTTCTAACTAGGCGCACCGATGACATGGAGCACTACAACGAAGTGCTCATTCCGTTCCTGGTCAGCCGCCAGATTTATGCCGGGGCAGGCAAGGTTCTTCAGACCGCCCGGGGTGCGATGTTCTCGGTAAGTCAGCGCGCCGAGCACATTTGGGAAGGCGTTTCTTCAGCAACAACACGATCGCGGCCGATCATAAATACCCGTGACGAGCCCCATGCCGACGCCGAACACTTCAGGCGGCTTCACGTGATTGTGGGCGACTCCAACATGAGCGAATACACCACCTATCTAAAGGTTGGTGCGATGGCTGTGTTGCTACGAATGGTGGAGGATCCTTCGTGCGTCCTAAGAGACTTGACGCTAGAGAATCCAATTCGTGCCATCAGAGAGATAAGTCACGACCTGACCTTCAAACGTAAAGTCCGGCTGGCCAACGGTCGGGAGGCAAGCGCTTTCGACATCCAGGCCGAGTACCTGAATCGGGCACTTCGTTACGCAGAGACAAAGGGCTTCCCACCTGATGAGATGAAGGCGCTCCACATGTGGGAGCACGTAATGACTCACCTTGAGACTGACCCGTTCAAACTTGATAGAGAGCTGGACTGGGTCATCAAACACAACCTGGTTGAAAGTTACCGAGCCCGACACGACCTACCGCTGGGTCACGCTCGAGTTCAGCTGCTTGATCTCCAATATCACGACATTCGCAGGTCTCGCGGGCTTTTCTACAAGCTCCAAGACCGAGGCATGATCGAGCGAACTCTTACAGATCCGGAAATGATGTCGGCCATTGACACGCCGCCCCAAACAACCCGGGCCAAGCTGAGAGGCGATTTCATTCGTAAGGCCAAAGAGCAAAAGCGAGACTACACAGTTGACTGGGTGCATCTCAAGCTTAACGATCAGGCGCAGCGGACGGTCCTGTGCAAGGATCCGTTCCAGCACACCGATGATCGTGTTGCGAAACTGATCGACTCGCTTTAATCGTCATGGATGGCTAGGAAATGGCGCGCACCGAGAAGTTAGAAAGGCTGCTGAAGCTAACCGCAGTGTTGCTCAACAGCACCACGCCCCTAACGGCGCAAGAGCTGAAGCTTAAGGTGCCCGGGTATCCCGAAGCCCCGTTGTCCTTCAACCGTGCCTTCGAGCGTGACAAGGATGACCTTCGAGCTTTGGGTATTCCTCTTTCGATGGTGCAGATCACTTTCAAAGACCCACCGGTAGAGGGTTACCTCATCAACCACGATGACTACTACTTGCCCGACCCAGAGCTGACACCCGACGAGTTAGCCGCATTAAGGCTTGCCGCACTGACTGTTAGTTTCGACGGCGCCACCGAAGCAGCCGCCCTTTGGAAACTTGGAGGATTGGTGCCCTTCGGAGACGATTCAAGTGAGCAGGACCCGCTTGCGTCTCTACCGATGAGTCCGACACTCATCCCGTTGTTCGGAGCAATCGTTGAGCGGCGCAAGATCTCCTTTGGCTATAACGACCTCGATCGCGAGGTCAGCCCCTGGAGGCTCGACTTTGCCCGTGGTCGTTGGTATCTCATTGGCTATGACCACAATCGGGAAGATGCTCGCAACTATCGGCTAAGTCGAATCGCCGGAGAGATCGAACTTCTCGGTGAACCGGGCGACGCTGAACCGGCTCCTGAAGGACAGCGGGAACGGACGCTAAGGGCCTGGGAGATTGGCGATGAGGAGCCACACAAAGCTGTTCTTTGGGTTAGCCAGGACCGTGCACCGATTGCTGAGCGAATGCTTGGTCAGAGCGCAATAGCGGTTCGACCCTCGGCGGAGGGGGTTGAGTTTGATGTGTCAGTCAGCAACGTCGACGCATTCAGATTCTTTGTTCTCGGCTTAGGTGATCAGGCCGAATTGCTGGCGCCTCAAGAGTTGCGGGACGACATTGTCCGATGGCTGTCGACAATTGTGGGGGAGAGTTAGTGGCCCCGGTTTCGGCAG
Source organism: uncultured Acidimicrobiales bacterium (assembly GCA_937922785.1). Lineage (GTDB taxonomy): Bacteria > Actinomycetota > Acidimicrobiia > Acidimicrobiales > SZUA-35 > CALAJQ01. The sequence continues at coordinate 216,530 of CALAJQ010000023.1, read as the reverse complement.
GTGACCGCCTCAAGCTGATGCTTGCCGTGGTGCCTTGGATTGTGGCAAATCCAGGTCACACTATGGCCCAAATCGCAGATCGATTCGGCATGGAGCCCGACGCCTTAGAGGCTGAACTCGATGTGCTCTGGATGGTGGGTCTGCCCCCGTATACCCCCGACACTCTGATTGACATTCTTGAAGACCCCGAAACTGGTGGCCTCACAATCAAATTTGCTGACTACTTCTCCAGGCCGCTTCGGCTATCCCACGGCGAAGCGCTCACGCTGCTGGCCGCAAGCGAGGGCTTGCGGTCGCTTCCCGGCGGCGAGGCCGACGGCCCACTCGACAGAGCGTTGGCCAAGGTCGCAACAACATTAAGCCCAGGTGCAGCGGGCGCAATCGAAGTAGATCTCGGAGCGGCCGAGGCAGAGGTACTTACAGAGTTACGTAAGGCGAGTGTCGAAGGTACTGAAGTGAACATCCGCTACTACTCCGCAAACAGTGATTCAGTAGCCGAACGAAAGATCGCTCCTTGGCGGGTATTCGCCCAGGACGGCTCTTGGTACGTGGTTGCGTGGTGTTCCCAGGCCGATGGGGAGCGGATATTTCGACTCGATCGCATCGAGGGTTTCGATGCATTGGGCACAGTCAGCCAGCACCGTCCAGATGATTCGGCGTTGGTGGGTGATGGCGAGACCCAAGTGTTCCATCCGCGCCCGAATGATCCAACCGTCACCCTGCGACTTGCTCCAGAAAGTGCATGGGTTGTGGAGACCTACCCCGTGCAGGATCACAAAGTCATGGCCGATGGTTCAATCAAGGCGACGTTAGTGATTACTGCGATGCCATGGCTCGAACGTCTTCTCGTACAACTCGGAGCGCGATCAGAGGTGGTGGGCGCCGACGGGCTAGACGATGTCGCTACGATCAGATCTCGGGCTGCAGCACGGATTCTCCAGCGGTACGGGAAGTAGAAGTTGTCTACCAAATCCGACAATGGTGAAGATGGCACGGTCCATGATGACCACGTTCAAGCTTCTGTGCTGGGTGCCCTGCTTGCGGCCGAGACTGCGATTCCATCTCCTGACGGGTTGACTGGCCTCACTCCAGCTTTGACTGACTCAGCTTTGACCGAAACTACCCTCGACACCGCAGGGCTCGACAGTGCAGGGCTCGACAGTGCGGGGCCCCGCAGTTCTGGGCCCGGGGCTGTTGATCATTCATCGGTAGTTGAGGGAACAGAAAAGTCAGGTCCCTCTGCTGTTGCTTCGAAACCTGGCCTGAGATCGCTTGCTGAGTGGGCAGTGGTTGTTCTGTGCGCAGTCGTGATCTCGGTACTTGTTCGCCAATTCTTGTTTCAGGCGTTCTACATCGAATCGGGATCGATGGAGAGCACGCTTGTGCCCGACGACAGGGTCTTGGTTAACCGCCTCAGCTACAAGTGGACCGAACACAGTCGGGGAGATGTTGTGGTGTTCTCTCGCTTGCCAAACGAACCGGGGACCACAAGAGATCTAATCAAACGGATAATCGGACTGCCCGGAGATGAAGTAGAAGGTCGCGACGGTGTGATCTATATCAACGGTGTTCGTCTTGACGAGCCTTACATCGACGACGACAACAGGTCCTACCCAGACTTTGGTCCAGAGCTGGTCGGAGAGGGGCAAATATTCGTAATGGGGGACAACCGCGACGATTCGTTGGACTCTCGACGATTTGGGGCAATCGATTCCGATCGTGCCGCTGGACGAGCTTTCATTACTTACTGGCCCCTTGGGAGGGCTGGCTCCCTCTAGAGTGCCTTTAATGGACGAAGAGGTCGATGGGAACGAATCTCCCGATGTTCAAGAGTCGCTTATGGGCGCACTCATCGGCGCCCGGGGTGTCCCTGGTGGGTTGCAAGGACTATCGGCTGAGTCGCCAGGTGATTCATCGGCTGACGAGTCAGGACTTTCTGCCGAAACTGCAGAGCTCCTGGGAATCTCCCCTCAGCCAGATGTAGAGACTGAGGTGGCTGACGAGCCCGCAGACGCTGAGACCGAAGTCGAAGCACAGGCCGAAGTCGAGCCAGAGGCTGAGGAGCCTGTAGAAGTTAAGGCAGCGGCTGAGACTGAAGCTGAAGCAGAAGCTGAAGCTGAAGCAGAAGTTGAGGTTGAGGTTGAGCAGCTCGACGAGATCGTCGAAGCTGAAGTTGAGGAGCCTGCCGAAGTCGAGGCTCCAGAGCCCGCAGAGATTGAGGCTTCAATCGAAGCTGAAGTTGCTGAGGTCGAGGCCGGCCCCAATATTGATGACCCGGACCCTGACGGAATTGGCCGCGTAGTTCTTGAGTGGGCGGTTGTCCTTGTTGGGGCGGTTGTCATGGCTTTGGTTTTGCGCCAATTCATCTTCCAAGCCTTCTGGATCCCATCTGAATCGATGGAAACAACACTTGAGATTCGAGATCGAGTTCTTGTAAACCGGCTTAGCTATCAGTGGGGCGAGGTGGACCGCGGTGACGTCGTGGTCTTTGCCCGTAAGCCTGAAGAGATCGGCGAGATAAGAGATCTCATCAAACGTGTCATAGGGTTGCCGGGCGAAAGTGTCGAGGGTCGAGACAATCTCATCTACATCGACGGAGTCTTGCTGAATGAGCCCTACGTCGATGAGGACAATCGTAACTTTGCTGACTTCGGTCCGGTAACGGTGCCCGAGGGCGAATTGTTTGTGATGGGAGATAACCGCGACCAGTCATTTGACTCACGGCTCTTTGGCACGGTTGATCAAGAACGCGTAGCGGGTCGAGCTTTTGTTACGTTCTGGCCGCTGGATCGAGTTGGATCGCTCTAAAGCGAGGACCAGAACTGCGGTATAGCTGGAACCTTGGCAACAGCAACGCCTACCCAGACATAGCTCCTAGCCGGCACCACGATGGCGGCATCGGTGAATATGTCGTTCAAAGTTTGGGCGCTCTTCGGGTCTGTCTTCCAAAGCTCGGTGCCATTCAGGAGCACCACAATCGATTGTTCAGGTAGCTCGCCCAGACACTCTTCCAACGCGTCAAAGTTCTTGCCGAAGTACTCAGGCAACTCCAGGTCTCGTGCCAGTGCGTCCATCAGGGCCGTCTTGTCAGACGCACCAGCAAGGTCTACACGCAGAAGCCGGTGGCCGGTCTTGGCGGCCAGGTCGATTTCGGGTTGAGTAAGTTCGCTCGCAGCCCAGACTCCAGGAGCTACGAAGTTCATCAGCAGCGCGGTGATTTGGCTCACAACAGCACCTCTCGGAAGGAGTTGTAGTGGTCAGAGGTGTAATAGATCTCTCCGCGCTGTCCAGCAACAATCCTTCTAGCGCCGCGGTCATCTGACCCGGGGGTGATAACCGTGTACTCCCGGTAGTGGCCGCGCTCAAAATCTGGCAAGTACCCCTCGCGGTTTTGGAAGACGCTGTCGTCCTTGCCAAATGGATACGGGCCGCCCTCGAGAATCAGATTAATTGTGTCCACGGCTTCTGGTGGCAACTCATCCAGGGTCATGGTGTCGAGGTCCGAGAACGGCACCGCTGTCAGATCTTCGGCCAGAGTGGTTGCTGGAGTCGTCTCTTGAGCCTGACCGCCGCTCGCCTCGGTTTGGGTCGGCGGTGGTTGGGTCGCATCGATCGTTTGATCGGAACCGCCCAGAAGACCAGTAGCGGCCCACACGCACGCGATCAATAAAACTCCAGCTAGAAAGCCCTTGGCTGTGTCTGACACTATTACTCCTGTGATTCGGCCGCTTCGGTACCGCTGAACTGCGCGGCAGTAGCTGCCATTCGATCGACGTGATCAGAGAAGACTCCGTCGATGCCATAGTCAATCAACTTTGCGATCTGTCGCTCGAACTGGGCGTCCCACCCAAGCGTCAACCGTTCGAAGCGGTGAAGAGTGGCGATTGCACCCGCAGACCAGTCGCTGTGGTGCATGTTTAATCCGTCAATCTCGGCATCTCGAAGTCTCTGAGCGTGGCGCTCAAGGCCATCATTCAGTTTGGATAGCCGAGTTGAGCAGATCAGTTTGGCAGAAGTGTCCTGGCGATGCTTCTGGAGTTCGGCGTAGCTGGGATGGCACAGCCAAACAAGTTCTTCTTTGTTTGCAGATCGAGCCACCTGGACAATGGCGTCGAAGGCAGCAGAATCCTTCACATCAATGGAGAGTGGAACAGTGGCATCGATAGCGTCGTAGAATTCTTCCAGGCTTGGAATATGTTCGGGAAGCTCAGACCGTTTCATCTTTGAAATGGAACGCCGTCGCAAAAGTGAGCCAGCAACACCGTCGTGATCAAGCACCGGAATGCCATCTGAAGTTAACCAAATATCGGTCTCTAGACCGGTCGCGCCCATTTCGAGAGCCAATTCGAAGGCTTCAATCGTGTTCTCTTGGGCATGAGCCTTTGCTCCACGATGAGCAAACAGAATGGCAGGGCCGCCCAATGTTCTGTGACGAGGATTCATCGAAAACCCAGTTCTGAAGCGGTTGTGGACGTCATGGTTCGAAGAATAACCGTTGCATCCACCCGCTAGCGGCCATCAGTGGAAACAATAGCGAGCTGGGGCAGGGGAGAGTTCTCTTGCTCAATGACTTAAGAGAGAGCCCTCGTCTGCCGAATCTATCTTTACGAAAGAGATGGGTAGGAGGAGCCACATGGCTACTATTCGAGCAAGTTGTCCAGATTGCGGAGACGTGGAGCTAACCACAGCCGACGTGCACGTCCGAATTTGTGACGACAACAACGCAGGGACATATTCCTTCCGTTGTCCGCATTGTGAAATGACTGTCGTTAAGTCTGCAGAACCGCGAACGATCGACCTTTTGGTGGCGAGTGGAGTCTCATTCACTACCTGGCGTTTGCCGGCAGAACTCTCAGAACCTCGAGTTGGAGACCCCATCAACCATGATGACCTCCTGGACTTCCACGACTTGCTAGCAAACGACTCCGCATTGGAACAGGCCCTCGCCGAATTCACCGGCTAAGGACTATTTCTCCTCCCCATAAGAGCGGCTGCCTAACGGGCGGCCGCTCTTTGCTTTTTCCGTTCCCCGGCCACGGAGGCCGCCCGGCTTTTTCCGTTTCCCGGCCACGGAGGCCGCCCGGCACCCGGCTTCGGGTCGGGAAGACCGGGAACCAGGTTCTGTGTTTAGCTGACATTTGGTGCGGGTATCACCAATGTTTTGCTGGTACCTCTAACCTGAACTAATGCTCAACATCGGACCGGCTGAGGTTTTGGTAATCGCCCTCATCGCTCTAATAGTTGTCGGACCAGAACAATTACCGGGTGTTCTGCGCAAAATCGGCAAAGGCGCTGGCCAACTACGCAGCATGGCTGACGGCCTGAAGAAGGACTTTATGTCCGGAATGGACGAGCTTGACCCCAACAATTGGGCTGAAGGCAAGCCACGGGGAACCGGCACCACGACCGATCCGATAATTGGCCCCGGCGCCTACGGAACGGTGCCCGAGTCTGAAACCAAACCTGTGAGCGAAACCGAGGGCAAGTCCACCCGCCAACTGGCCGAAGAAAAAGCGGCCAGAGACGCTGCGGCCGCCGACGCAGCCCAGCCAATCACCAAGCCCCAGCCTCCGGCGCATCGCACCGACAATACGTCAGAGGCGTCAGAGGCGTCAGAGGCGGCACAGGTGTCAGAGCCTGAGCAAAGCCAAGCCGAAAACCTTGTCGAGCCAGTCGACCCGGTCGATCCTGAAGGCGAGCCACAGTCGTGAGGATGTTTGGCAAATCCAAGGCCAAGGCAAAGAAGGCAGCACCCGGTGAAGACGGAGAGATGGCTCTTGTCGAACACCTGGGGGAGTTGCGCAGCCGACTAATCAAATGTGTTGCCGCCATCATCGTTGGCGCAATCTTGGTCTACATCGTCAACAAGCCGCTGTTCGAGTTCTTGTCTGAGCCATATTGCGACATCCGCCCAGTCGACGCCTGCTCGTTTATCGTGACAAACCCGCTTGGCGAATTCAACACTGTTCTTACTTTGGCAGGATACGGCGGCTTAATCCTGGCCATTCCCGTCATCTTCTACCAGCTCGCACGCTTTGTGATGCCGGGGCTGTACCCCAAAGAAAAGAAGATGCTCATCCCGTTTGTCCTTGTGAGCATCATTCTGTTGCTTGCCGGCATCACCCTCGGGTTTGTATTCCTTCCAAGGGCGCTCGACGTGTTAACCAGCTTTGGGCCAGAGGGGCTGTTCGACGCTCAGTTCACGCCTAACGAATATCTGTCGTTCCTAATCAAGATGCTTCTGGCCTTCGGCCTTGCATTTGAGTTCCCCCTGATTCTTGTGTTCCTTCAGATGATCGGCATACTGAACACCAAGACCCTCAAAAAGAATCGACGCATCGCAATAGTTGCAGTGGTCATCCTCGCCGCCTTCGTAACGCCTACCGGTGACCCGTTCACTCTGATGATCCTGGCAGTTCCGATGTATTTCTTCTACGAGATAGCAATTCTTATCGGCGGGCGCCTTTCCAAATCTGACTACGACGATGCGTGATGCACCACGAGTTTGTTGAAGGTCTCGATTTCAAGCCCGATAGGTTTCAGCTCGAATCGTTCGAAGCGATCGACGAAGGTAAACATGTTGTTGTCGCAGCGCCTACAGGCTCGGGAAAAACACTGGTGGCCAGCTATGCGGTTCACCGAGCCATAAAGAACGGCAGCCGGGTCTTCTACACCACGCCTATCAAGGCGCTAAGCAACCAAAAGTTCGCAGACTTGGCTGGGGTCTATGGCGCTGAGAACGTGGGCTTGTTGACCGGTGACAACAACATCAACCCACGCGCTTCGGTAGTGGTGATGACTACCGAAGTGCTTCGGAACATGCTGTACGCAGGCGACGCACTGCAAGGTTTGGCCAGCGTAGTTTTGGACGAGGTTCACTACCTCCAAGACAGCTACCGAGGACCGGTTTGGGAGGAGGTCATAATCCATCTTCCCCGCCACATCGCTTTGGTGTGTCTTAGCGCAACAGTCTCAAACGCAGATGAGTTAGCTGACTGGATTCAAACAGTCCGGGGCCCAACGACCTTGGTGACTGAGAACAAACGCCCAGTTCAGCTTGAACACCAGTTCATGGCATCAGACCGCAAGGGATCCAAGACTCATTTCTTGCCGGTCATGAAGGGCGGCAAGACGAACCAAGCCGGCTTTCGGTTTGACCTCGACAAGCTCAACAAGAACAAGGGGCGAGGCAACAAACATGCCGGTCGACGTCAGCCCGTAAAGTTCCGGACCCCCGGCCGACGAGACGTAATCAACGCTCTGACCCAGCGCAGCCTCTTGCCGGCGATCTATTTCATCTTCAGCCGCAAGGCCTGTGACGAGGCGGCCAGAAGCGTGGCTGATTCGGGGTTGGTGCTGTGTTCAGCCGCCGAGCAGGATGAGATCCGGCGGATTGCCGCTGCCCATGTTGTGGACATGGACGAGGGAGATCTTGAGACCCTTGGATATGACCGATTCCTAAAACAATTGACCGCAGGAATTGCAGCCCACCACGCAGGCATGGTTCCTCCATTCAAAGAGGCCGTCGAAACCTGCTTCGAACGGGGGCTGGTCCGGGTGGTGTTCGCCACCGAGACATTGGCTCTTGGCGTCAACATGCCGGCAAGAACCGTCGTGATAGAGAAGCTCACGAAGTTCACCGGCGAGGGCCATGAGTTCTTGACTCCGGCTCAGTTCACCCAGATCACCGGGCGAGCAGGTCGCCGGGGGATTGACGTGAAGGGAGATGCCGTTGTCCTGTGGAGTCCCTATGTGTCTTTCCGTCAGGTCGCCGACTTGGTGGCCAGCACCGAGTACCGGCTGACGTCAGCCTTCCGGCCCACCTACAACATGGCCGCCAACCTTGTTCGACGGTACGACGCCGATCGGGCTCGTCAGCTTCTAAACCTCAGCTTCGCCCAATTCCGAGCCGATGCCGACGTCGTCAGGTCAGAGCACCAAGTGGAGCGATTGGTCGAGCGGCGTAATCAAGTAGCCAACCGAATCGCTGCAGACTTTGGCCCCGTCGAGGAGCTGCGGGCCGCTTTGGCCACCGAGGCCACAGTGGAACCGGATCGGCAAGACATTTCGTTTGCGCTTTCGCAATTGCGCCCTGGCGAGGTCATCGACGCCAAAACGTCTGACATCGGCGGACCTCTCGTGGTCCTGTCTGTGGCATATCGCAAAGGTAAGACTGTCAGGCTGAGGGCAGTCGATGCTGAGGTAACCGTGCTTGAATTGACCAGCGATGATTTTGAGGCAATGCCCGAAGTCATCTCAACCGTCGAATTGCCCGAACCGTACCTGCCAAACTCCATGACCTTTGCCTTCGAGGTCGTCGAGCTCATGAAAAAGGCCCGGCTTCTGTCAGCCAAGCGCCGCCGCAAGTTGGGGCCGACCACTTCGATTGTTAACGCAACCGAGGTAACCCCGAAGGCCAAGAAGGCTCTAAAGCGGCTGAGAGCCATAGAGGACGAGATCGGGGCAACCCAGTCCACCGTGAATGCACAGGCGGAAAGCCTCGGTCGCCAATTCGATCGGGTCACCGATTTACTTGAGTCGCGTGGGCACATGGATGGGTGGTCGTTAAGTCAATCCGGCCAAAGGCTGGCGAGGCTTTACAACGAGTGTGATCTGCTTGCAGTTGAGGCGCTCGAAGAAGGGCTATTTGACGGCCTAGATAGTGCCGAAGTGGCCGCACTTGCTTCAGTTCTGACCTATGAGCAACGGCGTGCCGGTCCTGAGCCGCGGCGCTGGTTCCCGTCCGATCAGCTTCGGAAACGGTTTGAGGCAATGGTCCGCCTCCACCACAACCTGGTCAAGGACGAACGGCGTCACAGGTTGCCCGAGACCAAAGCACCTGACGCCGGGTTCGTCCCGATTGCACACGGTTGGGCGATGGGTGGAGATCTGGACGACGTACTCCATGGCGAAGAGATGACCGCCGGTGACTTCGTACGGGCATCAAAGCAGCTGATCGACCTCCTTCGTCAGCTCGGCACCCTGGCCGAATTGCCATCTACCCAAGACGCTGCGAGGCAAGCAGCGTCGGTGATGTTCCGAGATTTATTGGCAGCATCGTCGGTAGTTTCGCTACCGGCCGAAGACCCAGCGGCTGATGCCGATGATCGATGACGATTTCTAAAGGGCAGTTGTGGGAACGCCCAGCCGATCCCAATATCGCCCCCACACCGACAACGAGCGATGCCGATGCTGCGGCAAAGGCTTCTAGATCTGCTGACGGGGCCCCAGCAGTCCTGCGACTTGCCGCTGGGGATCTCCTGAACACAATGGGTTATGAGAGCACTCCGGAGCCTTTGGTGGGTTTAGAGTTCTCTATGGATCTCGGATTTGTATCGGTTGACGGAGCAGCGCCGGCTCCATTTGTGTCCCATCTGGTAGCTCGCAACCGTTTATGGGCCGGCCAATGTTTGGTGGCAATGAACGCAGCTTGGGTTGGCGACCTCTATCTCGGACCTCGAGCTCATCCGAACGACGGCCTCTTGGACATCACGTTCGGAACGCTGAATTGGCAACAGCGCCTCTTGGCTCGCAAGCGGGCCAGATTGGGGACTCACGTGCCTCACCCAAACTTGACCACGAAGCGTGTCAAAGATTTCGAATTTGAGCTAGATGCGTCGACGCCCCTGTACCTTGATGGTCAGCCGATTGGCGCTGGCAAGCACATAATGCTTAGCTTGGCGCCAGACGAATTCAAGGTAGTTACCTAGCTGAACCAAAGTTGTGGCCGCTAAGTGACTTTATTTGCCTGCGTCCGCCCTCTGAGGTGCAATCGAGAATAGCCTCAATCGCTGTGGGAGCATATGTAGTAGAGGATTTTTCCGATGAAGAGGCCGACGTTCTTCGTCGGTACTTCACGAATCTTGATAAGCCAGTTTTTGCGTTAGTCAACTTACCGGAAGTTGTTAAGGGCGCATTGTTCGCCCGCTACTCACGGTCACCAAAAAGCCTTCGCCGCCTGTTCCTTGATGAGTTTGTGGTGGAGCTAGACGTGTCTGGCGATGTGAACATCGATGCCACCATCGGGCTGGATCGGGCCGAAGAACTTTATGACAAGGTCTTCTTCGAATACGGAGACGATTCGGTCGCTCAGCTCGGGGGAGTGCACCTGGCTTGTGAGCAGGCGTCGAACCTTCTGACCAAGATTCTGGAATGGGGAAGGCTTGCGTCCTATCTGGAACAGTCGACTCGCTACATCGCCTACGACGCACGTTACGGTGGCCGCTACCGGTACTACAGGGACCCGAACATCCTGGGATCTGAGCTGGGGACGCGTTATGTCGGAGATATGGATCGACTCTTCGATACCTATGCCGAGCTGGCTCCGATAGTCTCCGAACACGTCAAGCAGATCACCCCCAAGGCTGCTGGCGATTCGGACTTCATCTATCGGACTGCTGTTAAGGCAAAGTCTCTCGATGCAGTCCGGGGAATTCTGCCGGCTGCTGCCCAAAGCAACGTCGGGATGTATGGCTCCGGTCAGGCCTATGAGCAACTATTGCTGCGGATGCGATCCCATCCGCTCCCTGAGGCTCAACACTACGCCGATCTAATGTTGGCTGAATTGCGAAAGGTCATCCCGTCGTTCGTTAGACGAGTGGACCTGCCTGACCGAGGCGAAGTTACAAGCCGTTACATGGCTGACATCCGCAGCGAGATGGACGAGCTGGCCAACACTTTGATCACACCGTCAGAGCCCAGCAAGGACGCAACAGTTGACCTAATCGACTTTGACCCCGACGCTGAGGTAAAGATGATTGCCTCAATGCTCTATCCACACTCACACGAGTCCGAGGCCAGCATCGAGCGTCAAGTGGAGGCAATGACTGACGACGAACGGATGAGTGTCGTTAAGGCCTATACCGGTAACCGCTCGAACCGGCGTCATCGCCCCGGGCGAGCGCTTGAGCGTCCGTTCTATCGCTTCGATGTACTTGCCGACTACGGCGCCTTTAGGGACTTGCAACGGCACCGGATGCTCACCGTGGATTGGCAGACACTCAGCTCGCTTCATGGCTACACAAGACCCGAGCTCGTTGATAGTGCCGGTATTGGTCCGGAGTTTGATGAAGCCATGGAGCGCTCAGCATCGCTTTATGATGCTCTTGCCGCGGACTTCCCAAGCCAAGCCTCCTACGCTGTCTCACTTGCATACAGGGTCCGATTCAACATGAATCTCAACGCCCGTTCGGCAATGCACATGCTCGAATTGCGCAGTACACCTCAAGGCCACCCGGCATACCGAGTTGTGGCTCAGGAAATGCACAACAGGATTGCTGATGTTGCTGGCCATAAGGCGATAGCGGCAATGATGACTTATGTAAATCACTCGTCAGAAACTGATCTTGAACGCCTCGAAGCAGAACGCCGAGCGGAGGCGAAGCGCACCGAGAGTGAGTAATACGGCCTGATTCGAATGGCTTAGGTTTGGGTTTGTAACGCCGATGGGTCGTTATGAATCGGCGAAACAATTCAATTGGCAAGAAGTATCTAGCGAGACGTTCAACTTTTGCACGTTCCAGGTCTGCGCGGTCACTGGCAGTCCTCATCGCCAGCGTTGCCTTGGTCCTGGGTGGACTGGCGGCTCCGGCAAGCGCTCACGGCAGCTACACAATAAAGAGTGGTGACACGCTGTCTGAAATCGCTCGGGACCACGGTGTCTCTACGAAGGCTCTGATGGCAGAGAACGGCATATCGGACCCTAACCGCATAAGGGTTGGTCAGACGCTCTCAATACCTCATGAGGGTGATGACAGCGGTGAAAAGACTCCTGTTGCTGCGCCGGCTCCGGCTCCAGCCTCGGGAGGCTCATACACGGTTGTATCAGGCGACACCCTGGGAGCGATTGCGTCAAAGTACAAGAGCAGCGTTAAGGAAATGGCTGAACTAAACGGTTTGGCCGCACCTTATGTGTTGCGAGTGGGACAAGTCCTAAAAACTCCGGGAGGAGCGGCCAATTATCCAAATCTGCCTAAGCGATTGCTAGCCAACCCAGAACGGCTGGAGCTTATTGGGTCATTTGAGCGGTGGGCGGCCCACTATGAAGTATCCCCCCAGCTGGCAATGACCGTTGCTTGGCAGGAAAGCGGCTGGCAGACAAATCTCACTTCTTCAGCTGGCGCCTACGGCGTTGGTCAAATAATGCCTGCTACAGGCGAATGGCTGGCAAATGACGTGATTGGTATTCCGGAACTGGACCGAACAGTTCCTGATGACAACATTCGAATGATGGTCCGATATCTCAAGTGGCTGGAGAACTACCTGGGCAGTCAAGACCTCGCTATTGCTGGCTATTACCAGGGTCCAGGAGCCACCACTCAAGGCAAGATGTATGACGAGACAGTGCTCTATGTGGACAACGTGAACGCCCAGCTCAAATACTTCAAACGGTCTTAAGTATCGACTTTGTTACTAGGGTGCTGCGCAACGGAGCTCGGAGTGTGTAGAGTCCGCCTCGGTGTCATCTTTATGCCTGTGCAACCCTGCGCCGGCACCAGAGTAAGAGCGAGCCAGTAAACGTGAGTGACGAAGAAGATCTAGTAGAAGAAATCGAAGACGAAGAACTCGACGGCGACGACGTTGAGCTTGACGAGGATCCAGATCTCGATGGCGACATCGATGATGAGTTTGCCGTCGTCGTAGACGACGACGTCGACCCAGACGACGACGATGATGACGAGGACGAGGACGCCAAACCAGCGGCCCGCAAAGTCGCAGGCGACGACGATGACGATGAGGAAGAAGAGGACGTCGAAGCTGACCTCGATGCAATCCTTAAGGATCGTTTGGCCTCATCTGATGATGACGACGATGATGAGGATGAGCCCCCTGTTCCCTCGGACCCAAACAGCGTTCCCGCAAAGCGAGCCACCGAGTTTGTCTGCGGATCCTGTTTCATGCTCGTAGGCCGTCCTGCGCCGAAGTGCCCAATGGGAGACGGTTACGAGGAATGCGCGCCCATCGCCTAAAGTTGTAGTTATGGCAAAAACATCCAAGGCTGGCGGCGACGAGAATTCGCCTGGAGTAAACCAGCTGCTGGATATGTTCATATATGCGCCCATAGGGCTGCTGTATGAGTATCCCGACGTCCTTCCGCAACTAATAAAGAAGGGCAAGAGTCAGGTGCAGATCGCCAAAGTGATGGGCGAGTTTGCGCTACGAAAGGGGCAGGCCGATCCTGCCGCTTTCGCCGCTGAGAGCCTTGCTGGCGCTGGCGGCGCCATTGCGAAACTGATCACCGAGCTGGGCGACTTGCTCGCAAATTCCCAACCAGAGACTCACAGCAGCGACGCAGCCGGTGACCAACCCTCTAGTGGACCTGCTGCCATCGAAGCAACCGCAACTGCGAAACCAGCAAAGTCTGCTTCGAAGCTTCCAATAGCGAACTATGACTCTTTGACTGCTCGCGAAATTGTCAGCCTCTTGTCTGACATCACCCCGGCCCAAAGAGCACGAGTGCGGGCCCATGAGACTCAGAACCGAGCTCGCAAAACCGTGCTAGCCAAGCTCGACCAACTAGGGGACTAGTAGCGGTGGAAGCAGCCAGACAGGCAACGACTTCAGACCTCGACGCAATAGAGATGATCGCCGAGCTATGCCTTGGGGACATTGATGGCTCACGCGGTGCGTCAGTGTTCACTAGGAACGAAGTCTCAACACCAGCACGCGAGTTAGCCAGCGAAGCGCTCACTTCGGCTAACTCGGTTGTGGTGGCAGGAACCTATGACGACGTGGTCTTCGGATACGCCGTGGCTGACACCAGCACTTTGAGTGATGGTGAGTTGATAGGCACGATTCACCACCTCGCCGTTGACCCTGAGATCCGCAAGTCTGGAATTGGCGAAGCCATGATGAACATGATCTTGGCCGAACTGAAAGCCTTGGGATGTAAACGAGTCGATTCCCACGCTCTGCCTGGCGACCGGCACACAAAAAACTTCTTTGAGTCCTTTGGGCTGAAAGCTCGCCTACTAACGGTGAATATCGAACTTTGAGCTAAGCCTCAGGTGCTGACTCTGGTTCGGCTGGAGCTTCTTCAGCTGTCGCCTCTGCGGGCTCTGCCGTTTCAGTAGCCTCTGCCGCTTCAGTTGGCTCTGCCGCTTCAGTTGGCTCTGCAGACTCAGCTACTTCGGGCGCTGCCGTTTCGGTTACATCTTCGGAAACCTCTTCAGGGGCCGGAGCTGCCGCTGCTGCTTCGGCCGCCGCTGCGGCATCAGATGCTGCTTTGGCTTCAGCCTCAGCTGCGAGGCGCCGAGCCTCTTGAGCTGCCTTACCCGGCTCGAGTGGTTCGTTCTTAGGGCGCTTCTTGGCCTTTGGCTTGTCGTCGCGTCCACGACGGGGACCGCGGTTATCTCCGCCATCGCGTGAGCTGCCGCCTGAACGTGAGCGATCTGACCTCTCGGGGCGATCGCCCCCGCCTTCGGCTCGGTCTGCACCGCTTGGACGCTTCCCACGAGAACGGTTGCCTTGGCCCCCGGTCTTGGCTCGCGCCTTGTTGGCTGCGTGGCGTCGCTTCTTCGCAGCAGCTGCTTCCTTAGGGTCGATTCCGTAGTGTCCCGCAATTAGGGGAACCCGGTCTGCGACGCTTCGGACTGCGTCCATGAAGTCGTCATTGGTCTCAGCTGGATATCCAGAAGGAGTGATCGCGTTGCGCAAGGGAGAGTACGCAACCGCGTCAAGCACGGTGGCCCAGCGATCGGCCATTACGTCTGAAGCAAGTGCTGCTGAGGCCTGCTCGGCCAGGGTCTTGGCCATCTCGGCAGGCAACGGCGAGCCGGCCTTGACCGGACGCGAGCTAAGCCGTAGTGCCCTGACAGTCCGTTCTTCGGCAACTGCTTTAGTTAGATCGGCCATCCAAGTTGCGTGATCCGCCTCGATTCGAGATGCAAGGGACTCCTTGAGGGTCTCTGCCAAAGCTCGAGTTTCATCGTCGCGGGCGCCAGCATCGGCAGCCACCACTACTGACCGAAGATCTCTAAGGTCTAGTTCTTTCACGTCAGCAAGCGCTGCCTCAGCCCGGTCACGCCACTCGGCGGTACGAAGCTTGGGCATCAGATCTTCAGCGATCTTCAGAATTGGACCTGCGGGAACCTTCGGAGTGCCCTCAGCCGCGTCTGAGTTCTGCTTTTCAATTGCTGCTCGAACCGCTGGGATGCCGCCAGCCAATACCTGATCGGCGATTGGACGCTGGGCCTCGGGAACGGCGGCCATCGCAGCATCGCGGTGGACGTTTTTGGGGCGAAGCCGCTTTGGTCGGGGGCGATCATCTTCACGCGGCTTGCGGGCTGGTCGTTCACTTCGAGGGCCACCCTGGCGGCCAGATCCACGGCTGTCACCACGAGAACGGTCGCCGCGGGGCTTGCGATCTCGGGATCCGCCACGACCCTCACGGTCGCCACCTCTACGTGGTGACTTTGCTTTCACCTCAGTAACCAGTTCGCTGTCTGGAATCGGGTTGCTGATCAGTTCGAGCAGGCCATCAGATCTGTCAGCCTTGACTTTGGGAGCAAAGGTCTGAAGTACCTCGATGCCGTCGAGATGAAATTCGGCCTCAACTTTGCAGACGTCGCCAACCTGGGCTCCGTCATAGAGCAATGATGAGTTCAGTTCCCCCTTTGGCTTTTTGGCACCGGCTGCGCGCCAGGTCCAAGTTCCATCTTCACGGGTACTGGTAAGTTCAACTTCGAGGCGTCGGGCCATAGCCCATAAGCGTGCCTCGATACGGTGCCCAATCCAACCACTATTCGCCTTGATTCGGCTTTTCGCCAACAGTTGACCCCTGCCCGTAACACTATGACCGCAGAGCCAAGCGTTTAGGGGCTAGCAAGAACCTCGGTGAGGCTTTTGTATGCGTCGTTGGTTCTGGCTGCCATCCGCACTTCTCTTGCGGTTGCGTCCACATAACGCTGAGTTGTTGCCAGTGATTCATGGCCGAGCAGTCTCTGCAGTTCGGTGCCGTTGGCTCCGTTTCGGGCCAAGCTTGTTGCAAAGGTGTGCCTCAGGGCGTGCACAAGCGCTCCGGCAGGAACCCGAGTCCTAATTCCTGCCTCTCGATAAAGCATCTCAATCATGTATTGCAGACCGCCGCGCTTCATTACCTCACCCGAGTTAGCAACAAATAGGGGAGCGTCGGCAGAAATTCGACCGGGAAAGCGAGTCAGTCGGGTCTCGATGTAGGTCGCAATGACGGTCTCAACCTCAGGCTCGATGGGAACAGTTCGTTCCTTGTTGCCCTTGCCTCTGACTCCGATAACCCGATCACCGGGAGGCCCGTCGATAGATCGCATTGTGAGATCCAAAAGTTCAGAAAGTCGAAGTCCGCAAGTAATCAGGGTTACCACAACGGCCAAATCACGCTCGGGCCAAGGGTCGCGGGCAGTTGAGCGTCCTGCGGCTGCGGTTCTTAGCAACAGGGTTACTGAGTCATCGCCAGTAATTGCCTTTGGTCGGCTTTTCGGAATGCGAGGTTTTTCAATTGCCGCCATCGGATTTCCGTCAAGAATGCCTTCGGCAACAGTGAAGGTAAACAGCTGATTCCACGTACTCCAAGTTCGCGAGATCGTGGCCTCGGACTGATGAGAGATCATCGCGAAGCCACGGCGCAACACCTTCACTGGAAGGTCAGCCATCTTGATTTTTGAGCGATCCTTACCCAACACCTCAGCCAAGGCTTTGGCGATCGTGTCTAGATCCCGGCGATAGGCGGCAAGGGTGTGTTCGCTGTGCTTCTTGGGCAAGCGCGCCAGGAAGAACTCATCTATGACTTCATCCAAGTAGGCACTCGCCATGAATCAAAGGTAGTCGGTCGGGAACGACAAAAGCCCGAACCCATTTGGGTCCGGGCTTTCGCCAACTAGCCAGTGCTTAGCTCAGTAGAGCTAACCCAGATCGAGCTAGGGCAGATATGGGAATAGGTTGATGAACTCTTGGTTCACGGCAACGAAGAACACAACTGCTCCGCGATCACCCTGAAGCAGGTCCGGGTTGTCACCTGAGTTGTTGGTGCCAGCAAGGATGTCTAGCCAGTAGGCAAAGCCATCGTCGTCTGGAACTCGGTCCAGCATGTTCTCATATACCCGAGTTAGGAATTCCTCGTCAGATGCTGCATCGGCATACTCGTTCTGGAACTCAGCTGATGCTGATGGGAACGACTGAGCGATTTCGAGCGCTGAGTTGGTCTTGCGAATTCCAATCCAGTAGATAGCGCCACCAACATCAGGCTCACGGTTAAAGAAAGCCTGGTACAGACGAAGGATTTCCGGATCGGTTTCAACGTCGTAGTCGGTTGCGTTAACAATCTCTTCAATCGTTGTTGCATCCTTCACAAGCCCTGGAGGCGTAGCTTCTTCAGCAACCTCAACCTCGGCTGACGGAGCTGATGCGACTGAGTCGCCGACATCGTTAGTTGCAACAACGGTTGCTGTGTATGTGCCCTCGGCAAGGTCTTCGAACGTAACCTCGGTTGTCAGTGTTCCAGCGGTAGTTGCAGTCATGCCACCTGGTGACAAAGTCACGGTGTAGCCAGAGATTGCTGATCCGCCGTCGTCGACAGGAGCTGTCCAGCTGACTGTCAGGTCAAGTCCGTCCGCTGAACCGGTTACTCCAGTTGGAGCCTCAGGAACAGTTGCGGCGTTTTCCTTGAACTGGCCACAGCCAACAACTGCGGTTTCTTCAGCCTTCAGGGCTGCGTTAACCGGGCTCGGAGTGTTGTCGACCACACCGTTGTCGTTGACGTCCCAGCCGTGTAGAACCACGACTGAATCGGCGAATGCAGCCGCCTGGGCATCGGTCAGGGCAAATCGACCAACATAGCCAAGCGAACCGTCTGGGTTAGCCGATACTGACGCGCCGTATCCAATTGGAGCAAGAGCGTCACTGGCCAGAAGTGAACGCGGTGACCGAGTCATTGAAGCAATGACGTCTCCGCCCAAAGCCGCAACTTCGGCCTCAGTTGCGTCATCAACGGTTGGACATGCGCCAGATTGGCGTAGCACCTGGAAGTGCTGGGCAGGTACGGAATCGACGCCCTGGTAGGTGATGTCGAAGAAAATGATGTTGCCCTGCAAAGTGGCTGTTCCGGTAGCAGATGCACCTGAGCTGTTGAGCTCGTTGAACAGGAATGGGAACTCGGTGCCGACGTTGTCGCCTGCGCCGATGATCTCACCGTCTTCGATAGTGCCGCACAGGTAGTCGGTGGCGGGAGCGCCTACTTCGCGAACAACAAAGACATAGTCGTCCTCGTAAGTCTCAATTGCAGTGGCGATAGGCGTGGTTGGGACACCGGCGAATCGCAACGTGCCGGAACTACCGTCAATATTCTCATTCGCGGTCGCAATGGATACCGGGTTTTCGCCGCCATCTGTGACTGGTGAGAAGGATGCACCGGGAGCGGTGCAGTCGCTTGAATTGTGAATGTCAACCGTGTGCTCGGTTCCTTCAGCGAAACCTTGGCCGTTGAAGATCAGGTCGAAATCGCCGTTGCCCTTCAAGATCGTATAGCCGGCGTCGACTGTGCCCGGCGCTGCGCCTTGTTCAGTGAAGTTCACGGTGTAGCCACCGACTTCACCAACTTCATACGGTATGGCGCTTGCAGCGGTTGAAATACCCGCCACTGACGCTGCCGCTGTCAGTAGGGCCAGAGAACCTCTGGCCAGTTTGTTACGCATTCTGCATTTCTCCTTGTAGTGGAAGCGTCAGAGCGAGGACTCTGGCACAAAGCGAAAATCTAGATCGCATTATTCAAGTAGCCATGTTAATCAGGTCGCATTACCTATGCCTATGGCCCATTTGGCCCATTTCGCATCCTGTAGCTGTGACAGACGCAAAATTAGCTTCGGCATCGGCGCTAAAGTTGACGGTTCGCTTGCATTAAGCAACAAACTCGGTGGTGTGAATGTCGGTAACGTTTGAACAACTTCAGCTTCCGGCCGAGATTATTGGCGAACTCCGGTCCCAGATGCGCACCGAGCCGTTTCCGATCCAGGCAGCAACGATCCCTGATGCCTTGGCCGGCAAAGATGTTCTGGGTAGGGCTCCAACCGGATCAGGAAAGACTCTGGCGTTCGGTCTTCCAACCATCGCACGGGTGAACAAATCTGATCCAAAGGCTCCCAGCGCTCTCATCCTCTCCCCAACGCGAGAGTTAGCTGAACAAATCAGAACCGAACTGTCACCGCTGGCAAAGTCTGTTGATCGAACCGTGGCAGCGGTCTATGGCGGGACAGCCTTTGGTCCTCAGGTGACAGCGCTAAACAACGGCGTCGACATTTTGGTTGCTTGCCCTGGACGTCTACAAGACCTGGTTAATCAAGGCAAGGTCACGCTGCATCAAGTTGAGATCGTTGTGATCGATGAGGCGGATCGAATGGCAGACATGGGCTTCCTGCCAGCCGTACGTCGACTGTTGGATGAGACTTCTGCTGACCGTCAGATGATTATGTTCTCCGCCACCCTTGATAAGGCTGTGCAAGTTCTCGTGGATGACTACCTCGATGAGCCGGTTAGCTACTCGGTCGGGGAAGAGTCTCCCGATCTGACCAAGCTGGTTCACAAATTCTGGAGAGTGGAGAAGAACGTACGCATAGACAGAGCCGCTCAGGTAGTCGATGAGAACGGCACAACCATAATCTTCTGTCGTACTCGACACGGTGTTGACCGTGTTGCGCGCCAGCTCAAGGCAAGAGGGGTCAAGGCGGCGTGGATACATGGCGGCCGGACCCAGGGACAGCGGAACTCGGCGCTACACACCTTTACTGGCGGCAAGGCTCAGGCGTTGGTCGCAACTGACGTGGCAGCACGCGGTATTCACGTCGACGGTGTCGCTTGTGTATTGCACTACGATCCGCCAGCTGACTACAAAGACTATGTGCATCGCTCCGGGCGAACCGCACGAGCCGGAGGATCTGGAGTTGTCTATAGCTTCATCGGGTCCGAGCAGCTCAAGGAATCTAAGAAGCTGCGACAGAAGCTAGACATCAAGGCTGATGTTGTTGAGCCCCCAGAGTTGCCCGCTTGGGTTCGAGAAAATGCCCAGGCTTGGATTGACTCCGGAGCAGCTAGCACCCGGCAGAGGTCTCCTAAGAACAAGAACAAGAACAAGAATCGGGCGGATTCAACCAAGCCGAGCCCAGACGGGGTCACTTCGCCTAAGCCGAATTCAACCAAGCCGAGCGAGGCAAAGGCAAACCCACAAGACGGCAAAGCTAAGCCTTCCTCTAAATCGAACCCCAAGAAAGCCCAATCCAAGAAAGCCCAGTCCAAGAAAGGCCTGAAAGCCCAGTCCAAGTCAAAGCGATCTGGTAAGAAACGGCCAGCCAATCCCAACCGCAAGCGGCGTGCCCGCGGAGCGCCTAAGCGTTCCTAGTTCGCCCCCGCATTTGCCTTAGTAAGACGATCGGCTGATCAGGCGCTTCAGACCCCGGCGTTGTCCTGTATTCTGCGCATGTAGGCGAATGGCCATTCTGAGGGACTCCGCAGCACGGCTGCCGATCTGGCCGCGATCGGCTCCGGATACAAAAACTGCCAGCGCCTCTCTGACGATGACGTCGTTACCGCCAGCTTCGGCGAGCAGTCGGGCTGCGCAATCAGCAAGCTCTTCGTTGGCCTCGTCTGGATCTGCCGAGGAGGGCATGCTGCTAAGCCGAACTGCCATCGTGGCCACTGGTTCCCAGCGCGGATTTGTTGGACCTTTAGAACACCAGTCCCGGTCGTTGTCTGAGATTGTCAACACTGACTCCCGTCGCCTCTAGCCCGTAACGGTGGCCAACCTAGACTTAGTTGCAGTTGTGTGACAATGGGCGATTCTCAACTCACATCGATGTGATTTGGCTTTAACGCACCCAGCAAGCGGACTGTGACCGACGACTTTTTTTTGGATATTTTGCTCGGAGGGACATGCTGGTACATTTGTAGCCGTGCGGATTTTGAAGAGGCGAAGCTCAATCGCTCTAATAGTGGTGGCAGCGGTGCTGGGAGTGGCTGGTTTTCAGCTGCTTCCCAAGGCAGAACCGATTCAAGCTGCAGACCAAGTCACGTTTGCGATTATTGGTGACTACGGGTCCGAGCTTCGGGGTGAGCAAGAGGTTGCTGACCTAGTCTCGTCGTGGAATCCAAACTTTGTTGGAACAACCGGAGACAACGTCTATTCCGGCGATGGGGTAGACGCCTGGGACGTTCTAGACCGCAAGGTTGGTCGCTACTACCACGAGTTCATGTACCCCTATTACGGGCGCTTCGGAGAAGGTTCTCCCACCGGCACAAACCGGTTCTTCCCCGCTCTAGGTAACCATGACTGGGGTGATCCCGGCACCGAGCTGCTTACTTGTAACGGTCAGTCATGCCAAGGCGCATGGCTTGACTTCTTCAACCTTCCAGGCAACGGGCGCTACTTTGACCACCGAGAAGGCCCAGTCCATCTCTTTGTTGTAGACGACTATTACTTGGACCCCGATGGCCACAAAGAAGATTCACAGCAGGCGCAGTGGTTTAAGAATGCAATGGCGGCATCGGATGCGGAGTGGAAAGTTGTTCTGACCCACTTTGCCCCTGAGGCTTCTGTAGATGGCTTCGGTCGCGCGTCTATTCGGTGGCCCTTTGCCGCCTGGGGCGCAGACCTTGTGGTGTCAGGCCACCATCACTTCTACGAACGTCTCAACGTGGATGGAGTCAACTACATAGTCAATGGGCTAGGGGGCGCGGGAATCAGCGGCATTAACCGCCCGCAACACCCCAACAGTCTCTTTCGGTACAACGGGGATCATGGAGCGATGCGAATCGTCGCTACCGATTCCCAGTTGGTCTCAGAGTTTGTTGACACTGACGGAAATGTCATCGACCGTTTTGTGCTTGGCGCTGACAACCCACCGGTAACCACCCCCACGACCCAGCCCACTACAACAACAACCAGGCCCACTACAACCACTGCCGCTCCAACAACTACTACCGAAGTTGCCCCTGTAACGACGGTGCCAGGCGCAAACCCTTACGCCGGTTCTGAAGGTAGGCAGGGGTCAATAGTTCGCCTCTATGCGGCAACGTTCTTGCGACTACCAGACCAGGCCGGTCTTGATCACTGGCACAACTCCGGGCTTGAGATCCCGGTGATCGCGTACAGCTTCATAGTCAGCCCCGAGTTCTCAGAGACTTACGGCGCAGTTTCTAACACCCAGTTTGTCACTTTGCTCTACAACAATGTGCTGGCTCGTGAGCCCGACGCAGAGGGCCTGGCTTATTGGGTGGGCCTCCTTGAGGCCAGCGAAACACATGTCTCGATCTTGCTCGGGTTCTCCGAGTCCGACGAGTTCAAGGTCAAAACCGAGACTCAGTAGACCGCTATGGCATAATCCGGCCAGGATTCTATTGACGCCCGCTTTTGGCGTCAGAATGAGGCTGAGTTGTGACTTCTCTGAACGGGCAGACGGCAATCGTCACCGGTGCGACTTCTGGTATAGGAGCGGCTACAGCCAAGGCCTTTGTCGAGGCTGGGGCGCGGGTGGTGCTTTCGGGACGAAGCGCCCGAAAAGCAGATCGAATCATCGCCCAGATTCGCGCAGCGGGGGGCGAGGTTTCGAGTTTCCTCGGTGATGTAGGCGAGCCGGGCTTTTCTGAGGCGCTCTGGGACTTTGCCGAGGCGACCTACGGATCAGTCGACGTCCTTGCAAACGTTGCCGGAACGATCACGCGAGGTGACGTAACACAAACTTCGGATGAGGAATGGCGTAAGAATATGACCACCAATGTCGACGCCGTTTTCTACACGTCGAGAACCGCGGTGATTCGCTGGCGAGGTGAAAAGCGAGGCGGGGTGATTGTCAACCTTGCTTCAAATGTCGGTCTTGTCGGGGCCACCGAGCTTCCCGCATACTGTGCCTCCAAAGGCGCAGTTGTGTTGCTGACCAAAGCAATGGCACTGGATCATGCAGCAGAGGGAATCCGTGTGAACGCCCTATGTCCTGGCGCCGTCGACACTCCAATGCTGGTTTCCAAACACCATAAAAGCGGCAAGACCAGGCAAGAGGTCGTTGCCGGCAACATTGCGTCCATTCCTCAAGGTCGTATACCTACCCCTGACGAAATTGCCCAGTCGATGTTGTTCCTCGCAACCGATGCGTCAAGCCATATCACCGGGGTCGCTCTTCCTATCGATGGCGGGTACCTAGCACAATGATTCCCAAACTTTACCGAAGAGTCGCTCTTGTTACCGGCGGAGCGCGCTCCATTGGTGCGGCAATCGCCGATGGGTTGGCCGCTGCAGGCGCAATCGTTGTGGTTGGGGATCTGGCCGAGTCGCCCAATCACAGGTCAATAGAACTTGATGTATCTAGTGAGGAATCGGTTGTTAGCGTTATCGATCGGATCGTTGCTGACCACGGTCGTCTCGACATTCTCGTTAACAACGCGGGGATCATGTTCGAGAAGCACGTTGCCGACCAAGACCGCGAATCCTGGGACCGGATGATGGCCATCAACGTTACCGGCCCGATGATGTTGACCCGCTACGCCGCCCCCCACCTGGCGACTAGTGGCATGGGCGTGATCATTAACATCAGTTCGTTAGAGGGAAACGTCTGCAACCCGGACCACGCCGCTTACTCAGCATCCAAGGCTGCGGTGCAAGGGTTGACTCGGGCTACTGCAATAGACCTGGGCCCCGAAACTCGATGTAATGCAATCTCACCAGGCTGGATCGACACACCGCTTAATGCCTCTTATGTTGACAGCCACCCTGACCGGGAAGAGGTAGTCTCGCAACTGTCGAAGCTTCACCCCGTGGGACGCATCGGAAGTCCGGCCGACGTTGCCGATGTGGCGGTATGGCTAGCCAGTGACGAGTCCAGATTCGTAACCGGGCAAAACATCACTGTCGACGGCGGTCGCACCATACGGCCCCCGTTGCCTCCAATCATTGGCTGAGGCTATAAGTTGTTGACGTGATTGACCTGCGTTCTGACACCGTTACCCGACCATCTGACGCTATGCGAAAAGTCATGGCTGATGCCGAAGTCGGTGACGACGTTTGGGGTGATGACCCAACCGTCACACGGCTCGAAGCGATGACAGCAGAACGTCTTGGTAAAGAGGCTGCGGTCTTTGTTCCTTCGGGCACCCAGAGCAATCTGTGCGCCCTGTTAGCCCATTGCCAGCGTGGCGACGAGTACATTGCTGCCCAGACAGCGCACTGCTATCGGTACGAGGCCGGAGGTGCGGCCGTGCTCGGAAGTATCCAACCCCAACCGATCCAGGGTGAGCCTGACGGAACCCTGTCACTGGCCAAGGTTGCAGCAGCCATCAAGCCCAACGACCCTCACTTTGCTCAAGCCAAGCTGCTGTCTATAGAGAATACGACCGACGGCAAGGCGTTGCCCATGGAATATCTAGCTGAGGCGGTTCAGTTCGCCACCGAGCACAGCCTGGGCCTTCACCTTGATGGCGCTCGGGCTGCGAATGCGGCGGTCTTCCACGGCCTAAGCCTGGCCGATGTGGCGGCTGGCTTTGACACAGTGTCGCTTTGCCTGTCCAAGGGGCTGGGTGCTCCGGTTGGTTCGGTACTTAGTGGATCTACTGAGCTCATCGGAGAGGCCAGACGATGGCGCAAGATGCTAGGCGGAGGTCTGCGTCAGTCTGGCATTCTGGCGGCGGCGGGAATCTATGCTCTAGAAAATAACGTTGACAGACTTGCAGAGGATCATGCAAACGCAGTCCGACTGGGCGAAGTGCTCGCTGGGGCTGGAGCGGAAGTTAAAGCAATCCAAACCAACATGGTCTTTGCCGAATTTCCCAACCCGCCAACTGACTTTGAGGCCAAGCTTGCCGAGCATGACGTGCTGATGGCAATCAACGGCAACTCATCGCGAATGGTTCTCCACATGGATGTAAGCCCGGAACAGATTGAAAGAGTCGGGGAAGTACTTGCGAAGATTGATGGCTGATGAGCGCTGAGCTAGATCAGACGTCAGAGCGCGCCTTGGAGGGGGTCCGTGTAGTTGACCTGACCACGGTTTTGATGGGGCCGCTTGCGGCGCGAATGCTGGCGGACCACGGAGCCGATGTGATTCGTATTGAGTCTCCGTCTGGCGAACCGTTCCTCAGCACTCCGCCGAGGCGCAATGTAGGCATGAACTGGTTCAATCTGAATCTTCATCGCAACAAGAAAAGTGTGCGACTGGATCTCAAGTCTGAGGCTGGTCGGAAGGCAATACTCGAGTTGATCGCCACTGCTGACGTGTTCATGACCAACATGAGGCGTTCGGCACTAGAACGTCTCGGCCTTGATCAGCAAGCCCTGACTGAGCTGAACCCCGGGCTGATCTACTGCGTCGCCAACGGATTCGACAGCCGCGGGCCCTATGCCCAAAGACCCGCCTATGACGACGTGATTCAGTCGGCCTCCGGGATCGCCAACTTGGAGGAACGAACGCACGGCGAAGCCCGGGTTATGTCGACAGTGATCGCGGACAAAGTGACGGGATTGCACGTCCTTCAGGCGATTCTTGCCGCTCTAGTCTTCAAGATGCGCACAGGCAAAGGTCAGACAATCGAAGTGCCAATGTTCGAAACGATGGTTGCGTTCAACCTTCTCGAACATCATTCAGGCCATGTGTATGAACCACCGGAGGGCGACGTCGGATATGGCCGCTCGCTAAGTCCAACGAGAGGTCCGGTGCGCGCTAGCGACGGTTGGGTTGCGCTAATGCCCTACACCGACAAAAACTGGATCGACTTTTTTGCCGCCGCCGGTCGGCCCGAGCTGGCAACCCACAAGCGATATTCAACTCACACAGAACGTATTGCTAACTCCGATGAGCTCTACGGCCTCGTTGGCGATTTGGCCTCGACGAAATCAGTTGCGGAGTGGCTCAGCTATTGCGAAGACAAATCTATTCCAGCGGGTCCAGTCCTAGATCTCGCCGACGTTAACGATGATCCCCAGGTGATCTCGGTCGGGCTGATCCCAGTTGGAACTCATCCGACTGAGGGCGACTACCGAATAATCAAGGACTCAATTTCCTACAGTGAGATGAGCAGTCAGCTCTATCGTCATGCGCCGAACCCCGGCGAACACACGGCCGAGGTGATGAGGTCTCTTGGTTGGAACGATGAGGCCATTGCCGAACTGCTGGGCGAATGAACCAAGAGTTGTGGCCTCAACAGATTTGGCAGTGTCTCAATTCTGAGTGCGGTCTGAGATTCCCCGCTCGTAAGGACGAGCCAAGGGCTACTTCGTGTCCTCTATGTGACTCGAAGACCGCCTTCGTCGAAGAGTTTCAGCGGCCGCCGGCCTTGCGACATACAGCGGCAGCGCTACCCGAACACAGTGTGGCATCACAGGGCTTGACGTTTGTCCTTGACAACATTCGTTCGGCAAACAACGTCGGGTCGATCTTCAGAACTGCTGACGCTGTCGGGGCATCGATTGTCTTGGGCGGCTTCACTGCGACGCCAGATAATCCAAAGGTAACAAAGACAGCGCTGGGGGCCGATGAGTCTGTGGTGTGGTCTAGCAATCGCAATGCTCTCGATGGCGTGCTGGAACTTCAGAAGTCTGGCACCACGGTCTGGGCGTTGGAGATAACGCCACAATCGCGAGACCTCACGACGATGGAGCTTCCCAACGGGCCGCTTGCGGTTGTTGTAGGAAACGAAGTCTCGGGCGTTGACCCAGGAATTCTTGGTGCTGCAGACGCCCACGTTCATCTGCCCATGGTCGGAATAAAGACCTCGCTGAACGTGGCGGTCGCCATGGGGGCCGCCGCTTACATAATCGGCAGTTCGTAGCGATGGACGAGATCGAGCTGCTCGATACCTCATCGTCGGGCAACGCCTCCGTTGCCACTGATGAGTTGAAACGCAGAGGGTTGACCCGGTGGCTGGCACTGATTCCAATTGCCTCAATCGTTCTAGCCGTGTTCGTGGTTGGTGCTGGAGAGTCTGACGAAGCCGAGCCGCCACCCACCACCGAGCTGGAACCGTCGCCCGTCGAGGATTCGGTTCCCGATGAGTTTGAAGAAGGCGTCGGTTTCGGCGAGCGCAGAATCCGAGGCAACGAAGCCGAGCGGTTGGGGCTGATCCATGGTGATCAGCCATACCGACGTTCCGTGGGAGCCGAAGGCGATTACGTCATTGCGCTTAGGTCCGGAAGCGACCTGGTTGTGATCGACTCAACCAAGGAGCTAGCTCATCGAATCCAGCTGCCGCTTTCGTCAGCAAATGATGAAGTGCGAGATTTTACGATGGCCGTGGTCGCGGACAAGTTAGTTGTTGCCGACGGTGACCTGCTGCGGTCCTTATCGGTACAGGGCGGGGTTGATCTGTTGCTGGCGAACGACTTGGTTGGTTTCCAGGTGTACCAAGGTCAGGTAATCGTGGCTGCCGAACCCGCTGACGGAGGTTTCCGGAGCGATCAACGAACCGAACTGCGTGTTCAAGGCGTCCACGGTGATTCATTCGGAGTCCTGGGTGATTCGGCGGTGCCCGATGGCGCTCGAATAGTAACTACCGGTGGTCAGGTATTGGTTGAGCTCGGTGGAGCGGTGTTTGTGCCAACCGCTCAAGGACTTGAGCCCTTGCACCCCGGCAGTGTAATTGCCGCAGGGCCAAACCATGTTTTCATCCGCAACTGCGCAACAGTCGGCGAAGTTCGGTGTCCAGCCATCCAGGTCAGCTCGGACGGGTCTGAGGCAGAGCTTGTGGCCGACCCGCCCTTTCTAGCCGAATCGAATTACGTCGTTTCGCCCTCAGGTGATGCTGTGTTTGTTATCGACGAGCTGGCCGGAGTCCAGGGCTTGTTCGAACTTGATGATTCTGGCGTTTGGGGCGAAATGCTTGAGTTTGGTTCTGGGGAGGTAAGCGCCGCCCAGTTCACACCCGACGGGTCTTTGCTTGTCACCGTTTCAGGTGGGCGAATCGAATTCTGGAACGGTCAAACAATGGTTGGCTCCTGGGCGATCGACGGTCTCGGAGAAATCTCGGAGATCGCGGTCGCCCAGTAGTTTGAGCCTGTTGGTTTACGGTGTCCCGGTCACGTTCTGGAATTCTTGGCTTTGAGTAACCCACATCATGGTTTCGCCTTGGGTCAGCTCATTGCGATCTAGGAATCCCTTCCAATACTCATAGCCTTCTGGCTCTACTGGCCGTAGCAGCACGTTGCGGTACAAGAGCCTTACGAACTCGTCGTTGTTGAGTGAGCCGTAGGTGTTGGAGAACTCGGCCGAGGCGGCGAATTGGTTCGAAATAGCTGCCAGGCTGGCACCATCGTCGTAGATGCCCTGCCAGTACTCATAACCCTCGTCGTCGGGGTAGCGCAGGAAGTAGCCGCAGTAGAGGCGAAATACCGAACCTTGTTCGGCGCTAGCTACCCGGTCATCCCAGTCGTCGTCGACGTCGCCGTCTTGGCAGTCCCGCACAGTAACCGTGACTGGGGACGCAGTCGCAGCCGATGAACCGAATGCATTGAAGGCAAGAACTGTTGCGTTAACCGGGCCAGTCTCTTGGTCGACGAACTCTGCAACTGTTCCTGTCACTGTCATGGTTGATCCGTTGGTGAGTTCAACGTCATAGCCCTCTACCTCGGCCTCTGCTGCGTTGGCTGGTGGGTTCCAGGTGACTATCACTCGGGTTCCAACAGCTCTTACTGCCAGATCCTCAGGTTCGCCCGGCGTCTCGACGTCAGCCACAACAACGGGTTGGCTTGGCGCTGAAGACGTTGACGGGCCATTCTCATTTACTGCTATGACGGTTGCGGTGTAGGTGCCGTTGTCGGGTTCGCTGAACACAGCTTGTCTTGCATCTCCATCAACCGTCATCTGACTTCCGTCAGAAAGTGTGACGGTGTAGCCGGTGATTGGTTTGCCGCCGTCGTCAATTGGAGCTGCCCAGCTAACAACAAGATCGGGCCGGCTAAAGACCGCAGAGACTTCCGTAGGGCTACCGGGCGCAGTTGAAGTATCAAGAGATACTTCATTCGAAGGTTCCGAAGCCGGTGAGTCACCGAGGCTGTTCGTGGCAACGACCGTCGCCGAGTAGTCACCGTCTTCTACATCATTGAATACTGCGGTCAGAGTGGTTCCGTCCACGGCTTGAGTTGACCCGTCAGAGAGCGTCACCGTGTAGTCGGTGACTTCTCGCCCGCCGTCGTCGGCTGGTGCTTCCCAGGTAATGGTGATGTCGTCATCAGTTAGGGCGGCTACAACTGCTGATGGGCTCATTGGAACTGTGGTCGTATCGATTACAACTGCTGCCGAGGCCACCGATGCTGGTGAGTCGCCGTTGGCGTTGGTGGCTACAACGGTTGCTGTGTAGGTGCCATTCGGCGACCAAACGAATTCTGCGGTCAAGGTTGTTCCATCCACTGTCAATTCGGTGCCGTTTGAAATGCTGACGGTGTAGCCGGTGATTGGTTTGCCGCCGTCGTCTCCCGGGGCTTCCCAGGTGACTGTGATGTCAGCTCCGTCGACGGTTGCTGCGACGTTTGTGGGTGGGTCTGGTGCGGTTGTGGTGTCGACGGTGATTTGGGCTGATGGGGTTGATGTGGGGGAGTTGCCGTTGGTGTTGGTTGCGGTGACGGTTGCTGTGTAGTCACCGTCGTCTATTCCGGTGAAGGTTGCTGTGAGTGTTGTGCCGTTGACTGTTTCTTCGGATCCGTCTGAGAGTGTGACGGTGTAGCCGGTGATTGGTTTGCCGCCGTCGTCGGCGGGGGCGTCCCATGTGATAGTGATGTCAGCTTCGTCGACGGTTGCTGCGACGTTTGTTGGTGGGTCTGGTTCGGTTGTGGTGTCGACGGTCACTTCGGCTGACGGTGTTGACGAAGGCGAGTCGCCGCCGGCGCTAGTGGCTATGACGGTTGCTGTGTAGTTGCCGTCATCAACGCCGGTGAAGGTTGCTGAGAGTGTTGTGCCGTTGACGGTTTCTTCGGATCCGTCTGACAACGTGACCGTGTATCCAGTGATGGCTGATCCTCCATCGTCGGCGGGGGCTTCCCAGGTGACTGTGATGTCAGCTCCGGCAACACTTGCAGCAACATTTGAAGGTGCATCGGGAGCCATTGGAACAAACTGGCCGCAGCCTGCCACTGCAGTCTCGTCACCGGTGAGTCCTGGGGCTATCGGGCTTATGCCTCCGTCGACCAGGCCGTTGCCATTGGCATCGAATCCGTGAATGAGAATGGCCGAGCTTGCGAAGACGGCCACCTGATCGTCAGTTAGGGCGATCTGGGCAACGTAGTCAATCGTGCCGCCGAGGCCGGCAACTGGGTGAACGCCGAAGCTATTGCCAGTCAGCACGTCGATCGGCAATAGAGAACGTGCGCCCTCAGTCAGTGCGAGTTCTATGGTTCCCCCGATCTCAAGCTCGGTTGCGATATCGCCTGTTGGGCAAAGAGCGCCTTGGCGCAACAGTTGGAAGTGAGCCCCAACTAGCTGAGTTAGACCTTCATAGCTCAGGTCAAGCTGCAAGATGTTGCCAAGCAATGTGGCCGAGCCAGTTGCAGTTACACCTGAACCGTTCAGTTCCTTGAAGTAGAGCGGATAAACAGTGCCGGCGCCAGCGCTGGCTCCAAGTGCCAAACGGTCGGTGGGAGTTGCGCAGAAGTAGTCGCCTGCGCCAGACCCAATTTCGTTGATGACGATCACGTACTCGGCTTCAAAAGTCGTCACATCGCCTAGCGGAATTGCTGTGCCGACGCTGCCAGTTTCATAGCGCAACGCTCCAGGCGTACCCTCGAAGAGTGTGTTGAGAATCGAGGTTGCTCGAGGGTTGGGGTCAATTGGCAACAACCGCAGAAGTGGGTCAACTTCGAAGCGGTCAACAAGTGATCCAGGGCTGGCGCAGCTGCCCTTGTGTAGGGTGATTTCCTGAGAAGAGCCCTGCGTGAAGTCATGGCCAAATAGCGCAAGGTTTAACGAGCCATCGCCCTGGAGGGTCAGGTATTGCGCATCGAACACTCCAACCGGGCTTCCCTCGGCAGTGATGGTGAGGTCTAGACCAAAGACATCGTCTAAGGCAGCACTAGCTGGAGAAGAGATACCCGCCACCGAAGCAGCGCAGAGCGTCAAAGTTAGAATTAGTCGCAATAGACGTTGGGAAGCCATGCTTACTCCTTTGCAGCCACTTGGATCAGGTGATCTAAGTTGATTCGCTTAGTACCTCGGGGAAATCCCCGAATTCCTTGATAGTTCAAGCAAGAACATCAAGAGACTGTCATAAACAAGGACCCTACTGTCATCAACATGCAACATCCAAAAGTTTTCTTTGCACCTAGTTTGGCGATAGGGCTCGAATCCGACGTAAAGCCGCTGTAGAACTAGTCTTTGGCAATGAAGAGCCTTTCCAATTCATTGTCTGGTCGCGTTGGGTCTGAGTACCCAATCTTTGGATTCAGTCATTCGCTCGACACCACCGTGGCCATAACTCGTGCTGGCGGGGTGGGCATCTGGGGAGCAACACGGAACACGCCAGCTGAGATTGAAGAGGGCCTAACCTTCTTACATACGAATACAGCCGGACTTCCCTACGGTGTTGATCTGGTGATTCCACCCG
Source organism: uncultured Acidimicrobiales bacterium (assembly GCA_937922785.1). Taxonomy (GTDB): domain Bacteria; phylum Actinomycetota; class Acidimicrobiia; order Acidimicrobiales; family SZUA-35; genus CALAJQ01. The sequence goes on along the minus strand of CALAJQ010000023.1, from coordinate 185,000 downwards.
GGATGCCTGACCGAGACAATCGAGACGAAATCGAGGCTGCGATTCCTGACGGTCATAAGGCATTCGTTGAACAAATCCGGACCAAGTACAACGTTCCCGCTGACGGCTTGTCAGGCAAGCGATCCCGGTTCGTGCGAAGCGAAGAAATGGCTCGGCAACAAGTTGATGTTGTGATGGATTCTGGAGTCCAGGTCTTGGCTCTCGGGATTGGATCGCCGGTCTGGGCAATCGAGCCCGCGAAGGAGCGAGGTATGACTCTGGTCAGCTTGGTCGGGCAGCCCAAGCACGCTGAACGCGCAATTGCCGCTGGGGCGGACATGCTAGTGGCCCAGGGCTATGACGCTGGTGCCCATACCGGCCCGGTGGGCACGTTTTCGTTGGTACCCCGAATAGTTGACATCGCCGGAGATTTGCCGGTTTTGGCGGCCGGCGGTGTGGCGACTGGCCGGCACATCGCAGCGTCGATGGCGATGGGTGCACAAGGGGTGTGGATCGGAACGGCTTGGCTCCAATGTGCCGAAGAACACACCGCCCCTGAGGTCATGGCAAAGCTCGCGGCAGCGGAGTCTGCCGACACGGTTATCTCTCGTGCCGACAGTGGCAAGACTCTGCGCCAGATCCGTTCGAATTGGACTGATGAATGGGAACACCCGGACGCGCCGAAACCCCTCGGAATGCCCTACCAAGACATTTTAATTGGCGACCTCCTTGGTCAAATCGATCGCCACGAGGTTGAGCCGCTGATGCACTCGCCCGCCGGACAGTCAATTGCGTACTTCAACGAGACAACAACGGTCGCCGAGGTCATGGAGGGCCTTGTCGCTGAGACCCTGGCCACCTTGGCCTCGTTAACCTAGGCTGGGCGCGTGTTCGAGTCACGAGTAGATATTGAAGCAGCCGCTCTCGCATTGAGGGAGGCCCAACAAAGCGGCCAGGCCTGCGGTCCGATCCGGGGAGCGTTTGAACCTCTGGACCTAGTCTCGGCCTACTCGATTCAAGAAATTAACGTCGGTCACGCAGTTGATGCTGGACGGCGAATTGTGGGTCGCAAGATCGGTTTGACCTCAAAGGCGGTGCAGGCCCAGATCGGCGTTGACCAACCGGACTTTGGGACTCTGTTTGCTGACATGTGCTTCCCTGACGGCGTAGAGATCTCGTCAGATTCACTGATTGCTCCCCGTTGCGAGGCGGAGGTTGCACTGGTTCTCAAGAAAGACCTTGTGCGTGATTACCACACGGTCCTAGACATCATTGACGCCACGGAGTTCGCGCTGCCGGCGCTAGAGATCGTTGATAGCCGCATCGCCAACTGGGACATCGGGATCACAGACACCATCGCCGACAACGGATCGTCAGCTCTTTTTGTGCTTGGATCCAAACCGGTTCCGCTATCGGGGGTTGATGTGGCAAATCTGGCGATGACTTTGAAAAAGAACGGCGAGGTTGTGTCCGAAGGCAGCGGTGCGGCTTGCCTCGGGAACCCGTTAAACGCCGCAATCTGGCTGGCCGACACTTTGTCGCAAATACAGACGCCGATTCGAGCCGGTGATGTCGTTTTGACTGGAGCGCTCGGCCCGATGGTTCCCGTGGAGCCAGGCGACTCTTTCACCGCAGACATGGCTGCCCTAGGTACGGTTTCAACCAGTTTTTCGGCATAGCCATGTCTGGCTGGGTCGCGCTGTTGCGCGGTATCAACGTGGGTGGTCGCAACAAGCTGCCAATGGCTTCGCTGAAAGCGATTGGAGAAAGTCTGGGTCTAAGAGACGTTTCCACCTACATAAACAGTGGCAATTTGCTGTTTTCGAACAAGCCGATGGCAGGTTTGGCGTCAGACCTGGCTAAGGACATACGGCGGCTTCACGGCATCGAGATTCCAGTAGTCATATGTTCGACCGCTCGGTTAGACGGCGCTTTGGAGGCAAACCCGTTTGTGGACGCTGATCCGAAACGAGTCCTGGTGTACTTCTGCTCTGAGACCCCAAGCAAGTCCGCTGTCGCCAAAATCGACATGAATCGCTCGAAAACTGAAGAGCTAGCAGTTGTTGGCGGCGAATTGTTTCTGTCGGTACCCGACGGTGCCCACAAGACCAAGCTCACGTTGGCTTATCTGGAGAAGATCTTGGGAGTCACGATGACCTCAAGAAACCTCAATACCGTCAGAAAGCTAAGCGGCCTGACCCACGAGATCCGCCCCTAGCCCTGGGTTGGTTAGATCTTGACCACCAATCTTTGGTGCGATCACTTCCCGCCTAACTGATACCAAATCCGAAGTTCGGAACGAGGCGACGCGAGTAGCCCAAGAATCGATTACCCCCCCCCGACTCGAATTGGCAGCAAAGAACGTAGTTAGCGGACCCTCTGGTTGATAGGCGGTTGCTCCAGACACAGTCTCGGTGCGGTCGTTGGTGAGTGTGACAGTGAAGACTGCGACTGGGCTGGCTTGGCGGTGGCTGGCGGTGGTGTCGATCACAGCTTCAGCATGAGGCAATTGGTCTGTGGGGAGCAAGAGGGACAACGCTGTGGATTTGCTGTTCATGGTTTGAGTAGTCATGTCCATAACTATCTCAGCGCCCTATGACAGGGTCAGCGTTTGGTGAGATTCGCAGGCACAATGTTGAGATGGTGCCTGCACTTTATGAACTGGAATCGGACTTGCTGGTCCCGTCTGAGTACACCCGAGGTCCTTGGCAAGACGATGCCCAACACGGTGGCCCTCCTTCAGGTTTGTTGGGCCGTGCCGTGGAAGCTGCGCTACCTGAAGGCTTTGCTGTGGGTCGCATCACGGTGAACCTTCTCAAGCCCGTCCCTCTGACGCCGCTTGAAACCACAGTTTCGGTGACCCGGCTAAGTCGGAGATTGGTTCGAGTCCAAGCTGAGTTAAGCAGTGACGCTGGACGAGTTGCCGACGCAACTGCCTTGGCCCTTAGCGAGCAACGAGGTTTGCAGCCTGATTGGTTGCCATCGGAATCGAACAGGCTGGTTGATGAAGCCGCTGCGATTGTGGCTCCAAACTGGCAGGCTGATCCGGAGCAGCTGGCTTACCATCGCGACTCACTAGAACTTCGCGTGGTGGAAGGTGCTTTCGGGGATGCTGGTCCGGCAGTGATGTGGGCCAAGATGCGCTTTCCGTTGGTCCGGGGCGAAGTGACTTCACCGCTTTGTCGTGTGCTGACGGTTGCCGACCTTGGCTCAGGTATCAGTTCGGCCTATGGCGCTGGGGCTGATGTTGGCATGATCAATGCCGATCTCAGCCTCGCAGTCACCCGCCCACTAACCGGAGACTGGGTACGACTTTCAAGCACAACCCGAGTGGCTAGTCATGGTATTGGCCTGTGTGTGTCTCACATAGCGGATGAATTTGGCCACGTCGGCGAAGTCACACAGAGCCTGCTAGCAGTTTCAACTAACTCATGACCGAAACTGGTTCGGCTGATCTGCTGGTGTTTGATGCGTGGCTTGTTGCCACTGTCGACGCTGACCGTCGCGAGATTCCCGGTGGTTGGGTTGCGATTACTGATGGGTTTGTCACTGCGATTGGCTCTTCAACCGAGCCCCTGCCCGAGGCTAAGAAGGCCATCTCTGCTGCAGGCTGTTTGGTCACTCCCGGATTAATCAATACTCACCACCACCTGTTCCAGAACCTAACGAGGGCCTACCCGCCGATGACCTCTGCGCCGCTTTTTGGCTGGTTACAGAGCCTTTACCCTATCTGGACCCAGCACATCGACGAAGAGTCAGTGAACGCCGCGGCTTGGGTTGGTCTTGCCGAGCTAGCGCTTAGCGGGTGCACTACCTCTTCCGATCACCACTACCTACATCCAGTACGTGCGGGTGACCTGCTTGGCGCGGAGATTGAAGCTGCCATAGATTTGGGGGTTAGGTTCCACCCCACGTATGGGTCTATGAGTCTGTCTGAGAAAGATGGCGGTCTGCCTCCTGACGACGCGGTGCGTACACCCGAAGACATTTTGGCCGAATCCGAACGGCACGTCGCGAAATGGCACAACAGTGCTCGAGGTTCGATGATCCAGGTCGCATTGGCCCCTTGCTCACCTTTCTCAGTCACTCCCGAGCTGATGCGTCAGACGGCAGAACTGGCAGAGCGCCTCGACGTGCGCCTACACACGCACTTGGCAGAAAACGCCGAAGATGACGATTTTGCTTTGGCCACGTTTGGGATGCGTCCTGTCGACTTATATGAATCGGTGGGCTGGATGTCAGACCGGACTTGGGGCGCTCACGTTGTGATGCCCAACCCCACCGAAGTCAAACGTCTCGGGGCGGCCGGTGTTGGCGTCGCCCACTGCCCAAGTTCAAACATGATTTTGTCTTCAGGAATCGCACCCGTAGTAGATCTGCGGGCCGCCGGTTGCCCTGTCGGGCTGGGCTGTGATGGTTCGTCGTCAGCCGATGCTGGCTCGCTCTGGCAAGAGGCGCGGCTGTCGATGCTTCAGGGCAAGTTGAGTTCAGGCGCTGCAGCAATGGATGCACGTACCGCATTGGAGATTGCAACCCGCGGTGGAGCAGGATGCCTGGGTCGAGAGGGTGAGCTGGGTGAACTCTCAGTGGGTGCAGTCGGTGATCTTGCAATCTGGGACTTCGAAGGTCCCATATCGGCCGGTGTCGTAGTTGACCCGATCGAAGGATGGCTCAGATGCGGGCCGATGTCAGCCCGCGACACGATCGTCGCAGGCTCGGTAGTAGTGCAAGACCACGCTCTGGTATCGGCCAAGGTCGATGAAATGTTGGCCACGCACAAGACTCATGCGATGCGCTTTCAAATCTCTAGCTAGTGCGTTGCGCGGGCCGATACTCCGCCCGGGGTGGGGACCGGAGCGACATAACCGCCCGGGATGTTCTGCTGGTATGAGATAGGGGCGTTGGCTGGCACTGGCTGGGCGCCGCCCGGACCAGATTGAGCGTGAAGTGGAGGAGGTTCGGCTTCGTCGGTGAAGAAATATACCGATGCAACTCGATCGATCATGTAGCGATCGAGTTCGCGGGGGCGTCCCTCATAGAGAGCAATGCCCTTCATCATCTCGAGGAAGTCAATGGCAACGTAGGGTCGTAGCTCGTCGATGTTGTCAATTGCCACTTGGCGAAGATGCTCAGCAGCATCTGCGGTGACTTCGATCTTCATAGCCTTGGCCGCTCGAACCAGAATCCAGTTGAACGCATTGTCTGAGATTGGCCCGATGAAGACCTTGTTCTTGAGACGGCGTAGGAACGCATCATCGCCAAGTTCCTGCGGATCGAGGTTGGTCGATGCCACGAGCTTGAGCTCAAAAGGAACAGTGAATTTTGAACCGCTGACCAGCTTTAGGAAGTCAATGCTTCGAGATAGCGGAACGATCCATCGGTTAAGTAGCTCACCGGGCGTCATCTGCTGGCGTCCGAAGTCATCTACAACGAGGATGCCGTTGTTTGCCTGAAGCTGGATCGGGGCCGTGTAGGTTCCAGAGTTCGGGTCGTAGTCAAGCTCCAACATGCTCATGGTCATTTCGCCACCAACCAAAACAATCGGTCGGTCACAAAGCATCCAGCGGGGATCAAGAGCTTCTGGTTGTTCTTCGACCGGGTTGTGAATCGAAGGATCGAAGACCTGAATAATCTGGCCATCGACCTCAAGTGCACGTGGGACCAAGACTTTGTCCTTGTGGATACGGATCATTCGTTCCGCCAGCGAAGTTTTGCCGGTGCCTGGGGGGCCGTACAGGAAGATGGCACCGTCGTTCATGAAGGCAGGGCCGAGTTGGTCCAGTAGCTCATCGGCAACCACGAGGTCTCCGAACGCTTCCCGGATTGACTCACGGTTTATATGCATCTCGGCCTTCTGAGCCCAGATCATTTCGGTGTATGCCTCAAGCGACACAGGTGCGAAGCTGGCGTAGCTGGACTGTTGAGCACGCTCTTTGGCAAATCGGGTGCCTGCCTCGGTTAAACCGATTCGGTAGTCGCGTCCTTCCATGCCGTGGTACTCGACCATCTGGCGAGTTCGAAGGCTTTCGGCAAGCTCTTGACCAATCGACATCCGGACGCCCAGCGCTTGGGACAGATGGCTGACAGTGGAGATTCGTTCTTGCAGCAGGCGTCTTACAAAGAGATCCTCAACAACTGAAGGCAGAATCCCGAGTTGTTCAATTTTGCCCGGAGCCCGGGGGTAGGTCCTTCGTTCGCCCACGAGGGTTGCGTCTTCCATGTCCAAGTCTTCGGCAGTTTTTACCGCCTACCAAAGGAAAATTTCGGGCTGAATGGCTAGCAAGTAACCTGATTAGGTGTCGACTGTGCTGAAAGGTGGAATATGACCCCAATATCGTCTCCACCAGAGGGCCTGTTGACCTATCTCTTCACCGATGTTGAGGGATCTACACGGCTTTGGGCAGCAGATACTGAAGGCACTGCTAGGTCATTTGAGACCCACAATCAGCTGATCGAATCGGTTGTGGAAACACACAACGGCTTTATGTTTGGGTTTGCGGGCGACGGCTTTCGAGCGTCGTTTGTTAACGCTACTGACGCCTTGGCATCAGCGGTGGCGATAACTGATGGGCTGAAGAATGCAAACTGGGGCGACGATCCACCCCTTTTGGTACGAATCGGGTTGCATCGGGGGCACAGCACCCTAAAGGGCACGGACTATTACGGACCGGTCATTAACACCGCCGCCCGTATCGAAGACGCTGGCAACGGTGGACAGATTTTAATGTCGCCAGAGGTTGTCTCAGCCATTGAGATGGCCGACGGTTTCGACTTGCTTTGGCTAGGCGAGCACAGGCTTAAGGACATCGCAGACCCCGTCGGGATCTACCAGTTGGGTCAGGCGGCCCACCGACCTCTTCGGGTAGTGAACCCGCGGCTGTCAAATTTGCCAAACCTTGGTGACAAGCTAGTTGGGCGCGACGAGCTTCTGCACCGGATAAGAGCAGACCTCGAAACTCAAAGTCTGGTCACTCTCACCGGTTCTGGGGGCTGCGGTAAAACCAGATTGGCCATCGAAGCCGCACATCAGGAGCTGCCTAACCGAAGCGACGGTTGTTACTTCGCCGATCTTATTTCAGTGACCAACGCCGAGGGCCTGGCCCCATTCCTGGCCAGGGCAGTTCGCCTAAGTCTTAGCGGTGGCGACCCAATGCGTCAGATCGTTGACCACCTCGCGCAGCGGGACGCTCTTTTAGTGCTTGACAACTGTGAGCACCTGATTGACGCGTGCGCTCAGTTCGCGGCTGACCTCATGGGTCGTGTCGGAAAGACCGTAATTCTGGCCACCAGCCGTGAGCGGCTTAGCGTCAGCGGCGAGCGAATCGTTCAAGTGACTCCACTAAAGATTGACCTCGCCAGTGGTGGACCGGCATTGGAGTTCTTCGAGCAGCGAGCACAAGCGGCTGCCCCAGACTTCTACGTGGGTGATCACAACCGCTCCGACGTCATCGACTTGTGCACCAAGCTGGACGGGATGCCTCTTGCGCTTGAACTTGCAGCAGCCCGAATGGCGGTCTTAAGCGCCAAGGAGCTTTCGGCCCGGATGGAAGATCGGCTTCTACTGCTAAGCGGAACTCGTAGCGGGGCCAAAGGCAAGCGCCAAACCATCCAGGCAACCTTGGACTGGAGTTATGACCTGCTGGACGAGGCCGAACAGGCTTTCTTCCGCCGTGTAGGAGTGTTCATAGGTCCGTTCTCGTTAGAAGCTGCAACCGAAGTTGCCGGCGACAGTGACGAGTTCGAGTCACTCGACCTTCTTCAATCCCTTGTTCAAAAGAGTCTGATATCGGTTGAAGACGACGGTTCAGGAAGCCGCTTTCGTCTACTTGAAACTGTGCGGTACTACGCAACTGACTTGCTCGATCGAGCTTCAGAATTGGCCCTTTCGCGAGACATGCACCTCGCTTACTATCACGACCTTGCTTCTACAACCGATTGGTTGGAAGGCTCTGATGCCAAGCGAGCAACTGAACTCGCACCGCACTGGCCCAACATCAGCTCTGCGCTGGAATGGGCCAACGCAACAGAATCGTGGACTGAGGCTGGCGAGATTGCTTTGGGGTGTTTCGGGCTTTGGACCAACGAAGTTTCACCATCAATCGGTGTCTCTTGGATCGAGTCGATCATCGAGCCAGTCACTGCTCTTGATGTGCGTGTGGGGGAGTGGCTCAGCCACAACTACGCCCAGTTATGCCTTCAGCTAGACGACTTTGTGGAGGTCCACCGGACATTCTCAGCCTTGCTAACGGCCTCTACGGTTGAAGTAAGGGCGCAAGCATTGGCAATGCAGGCCTACACCAAGAACCGATCAGATCATGAGCTAACACTCCGGCTGATTTCGGTTGCCGACGAATTGGTGGAAGCTGAGTCTCTGGGGCACCAGGAGCAGATCACCATCGACTGGGCACGAGGCTCCTACTCGCTTTACAACGGTGACTATGAATCGGCGTGTCAGCTGTTCGAAAAGACGTTTGCGAACGCCCAGCACCTTGCGGTTAGGAACACCCATTTCTACATTGCCAGTTTGTCCTATGCCGCAACTCAGTTTCTTACAGACCGTCCAGCGGACGCTCTTCAGACTCTTGATAGCGAAGATTGGTCTGCTTCGGTGTGGGATTCTTCAGCTGTCATTCGGGCTGTTTGCCTCCTTGATCTGGATCGAGCTGGTGACGCTGCGGAGGAGATAGTCCAATTCAGTTATGACGCTGGTCGAGGTCGGCTGAGTCGGATGGCAAACGACGCCTTGGTGGCTTGGGCGGCACTGGCGATTCATCAACGGGATTCCGATCGTGCATGGCAGCTGCTACAAGAGGCCATCACGCCGAGAACTCCGTTAACTATCGGTCTCGCCGAAGGTCTTGCTGCGCGAATTGGTAAGGGCACGGAGCTTCGACGACTTCACCGCGAACGCCTTGTGCCGTTAGGTCAGCTGGATGCAACGGAGTCGCTGAACAATGAGCTTCAGCGAGTCAAGCAGCAATGAGCTTCAGCTCACTCGGGCCCTGATCCGGGACCAAGCGCCGAGGTAGACCCAGGTGTCATCTTCGAGCGGGACTGCAACGTTCGCGGCAACTGCTTCGGCCGCAGGATCACCAATGACGGTGCCATTGGTAGAGTCGAGATCGGTTATCGCTAGCGTCCCGGTAGCCCCCAGCCGGATTACAGCATGTCGGGATGAGACCGCAGGGTCTGCGGTTATCGCTGCCACATCGATGTCTGGATGTATCCCTCTGGACTCACTCGTCCGACCGATGTGGATTTCAATTGCGCTAAAAGTCAGCTGAGCCGATTCAGGCGGTGGGTCTGGAATCTGAAGCTCTGTTTCGGACACGGCATGGCCGAAGTAGTCCGAACTGACCTCTATGTCCACCAGGATTTGTGGGCCGCCTACCGGAGAAGCCGGTTGGGACGATTCAACCTCTGTTGGAACGGGAGCATCGTTGCCGTCAAGTGAAGGTAACGACCCAGTGATGAAGTCATAACCACAGTTCTCGCAGAACAGGTCGCTCTCGCCGTGGGCTGTTTGACAATTGGGGCACTGGCCGGGCGTGGACACTACTGGGCTTTCTTTACCCGGATTGTGCGCGTCGATCTGACGTCTAACGCCATCTCGTCAGTCTTGGCAACCTGGCGTTTCAGCCTGACGGTTCCAGTTGCTGGATCTTCAACGTCCACAACTTTCTTAAGCAGCTTGACTGTGTCGGAATGTCCAGCTTCATGGGCCAGCTGAACTGCGCGACCAAGTTTGATTGTGGCTTCGTGGCTGTCGCCAGTGTCACGAGCGGCGAGTCCGTCGGCTATCGCATCCGCCAGTTCCGCCTGACCGGTGTAGTGAGCGACTTCGCGATTGATACGAGTGCTTAGGCGTTCATCATCGGTCCAGACGGCGCGCACCAAAGCGGCAGGTTCGTCGACACCGTCGATTGCCAACATGACTCTTGCCGCCAAGCGTTCATCGCCGACGTCGCCAACCGGTATGCGTATTTGCACGTGGTAGTCGCGTTCCTCGCCTTCGGCCCAGGCTCCGAGGGGGTAGTCATTAGTTAGAGGGTTAACGCTTTGGGCCGAAGCCGTTAGGTCTTGCAAATCAGGCGAGACTTGTTTTACGAAATCAACCGTGGAGCCTTTGGGTGTCCACATCCGCAGTGCGACCGAACTTACTTGTTTGCCCATGGCGGCCTCGGTGAGACGGGTGAACTCGGCTTCCATTTCATGGGGCTCGGGGATGATGTCACATGTTCCCAAAAGGGCAGCGGAAACTCGACGTAGCTCGGCCACCTGCCAGTCGGTGCCGAGGCCTCTCGTGTCACACTGAAACAAACCGACGCAGGCATTAATGGCGCTACTTAGCACCTCGTCTGACTCGTGCTGATTCTTTCCATCCGTCAGGAGAAGGCAGTGAGCCAGCTCGGTCGGAGTCGACTTGACCAAATATGCCGCAGCTCTGAGCCAGGTACCGATAGCGGTTCCACCTTTTGCCTGAACTCGGCCTACGTACTTTTTTGCGTCGGCCCTGGTCTCGGGGGTTGAGATGGCAAGCCCCTCGTTCGGGTAGATCATGTAGGCGCCTTCATTGCCGCCAACCACAGCAAACTCGACTCCGTCACGAATCACATCTACTGCTGCTTTCGTGGCGGTTCGTGCTGCGGCGATCTTGGCGCCGCGGTCTTCGCTCATGGACCCTGATGTGTCAATGACGATGACCTCTACCGAGCCACTATTTGAAGAGGATCCAGCAACCGCGTCACCCGCATTAACTGTTACGACTGCGTCGACTACCTCAGTGCCAGCTGGCAAGTACTCGTTCTGAAAGACGTCTGCTGTGAAGCTACTCATCTAGCGCTATCTCAACTTTCTCATTCGTTGTATCTACTGTGGCAGCTTCGGTTGAAAGGTTGACAGGCCAAAGCGCTACCGAAATATTGTCGTGCCCGCCGTTGTCGTTGGCGAATCCGACGAGACTTTCAGCAAGGTCGGCACCATCTTCAGTATCGAATCGCTTTACTGCCTCAGCCATTTCTATTGGTGTTTCGGCGTAGCGCCAAAGACCGTCGCTGCACACGACTACTCTGCCGCCTTCTTCCATCGAGTGATGGACAATTTCGGGGGTGGTGTTCGGAGCGTCGGCCCCAATCCAACGACTGAGCGATCCTCCGATTTCATGGTCTGTGGTCAATAGCTGTGACTTCTCACCGTTGACCCAATAAGCCCGCGAGTCGCCCAGCCAGCCGGTGTGCAGATTGATTGAGCCGTTGACTGTGGGCAACGCAACCGTGGCAACAAAAGTGGCTGATGGCGGCCCGGCCGTATCAGCCTTGCTCCGTCTTTTCCCCGGAGGAGTTTTGGCGGCGCTGTCTTGAGCTGCCTCGGCCGCGCCTACCAGTAGAGCTTCAACCTCAGAGTTGGTCAACGGGTCTTGGCTTGTGTGGGTGTTTGTCAAGCCTGTGACTAGATGGTTACGCGCGGCGATTGCTGCGCTGATTGACGCAAGCGCAGATCCGGGAGTCGATGAGACGCCGTCGCAGATCACAGCCACTGCTCCACCGTTTGCCAAGGCGCCGATGGCGACCGCGTCTTCGTTGTGATGATGGCGTTTGCCGCGGTCGCTGACGGCGGCCACCGGGCCGTCGTTGAAGATCTGATGGTCACGCTCAGATGGCTGTTTATGGCCACATGCCATGCAGTAGTCGTCCTCGGAGACTTCTTGTTCGCCGCAGGATTCACAACGGGCCGATCCGGTTGTGCTCAGGTCGGACCCGCAGGCTTCGCACCAGGCTGCGCCCTCTGGCGCCACTTCGCTACAGTTCGGACAAATCATGGCAAGCCGATCATCACAGGCAGACCACTAGAACAGCGTTCTCGGCCGAGCCTTGTTGGCTCGATCCACATACATCGCACGTTCTGTCGCATTGGTGGCAAAACGTGCTCGGGTCCGGTAAGTCTGTTCAAGGCCCTTCTTTATCTCTCGTAAAGTCAGCTTCGAGCCAAGCACACCCTTGTTAGCGTCGGGCTGGATCTGCCCGGACTCAATACCTTCAAGCACTTGCTGATAGACATCTGCGCTCAGTTCTGCTCGTTCGGCCGCATCCAGCTGAAGCCGTTCAATCACTGCTGAGGCTTGGGAGAGATCTCCGAGTGACGGCGTCGCCGCTGAGCCGCCAGATATCAAAGCCCGGGCCGCAGCAACCTGGGCGTCATAGTGAGCGGCCGATGTTGTAGGAACGCTGTTAAGCGCTGCGACGGCGTCGGCGGGTTGGTTCAACTTGGCTCGGCATCGCGCCAATCCGAACGCTGCAGAAACAAACGTTGAGTCTGTGGTCATCACTCTGGTGTAGACCTGAGCGGCACGGTTGTAGTCGCCAGCGACCTCTGCGCTCATCGCTACTGCTAGTTGCGGGGCCATCTCTCCAGGCAGCTCGGTCCAAACTCTGTTGAAGCTAGATGCCGCTAGCTCTCCGGTACCTTGCCTCAGGTAGAAGACGCCGCGTTGCCAGGTTGGCCGCCAGTCCCACGGATCGAGAGCTTCCAGCTCTCGCAAAATGGCATCTGGGTTAGTACCAGTTTCGGAAGTCTCTCGGGCGATTCTCAACCTGAGTTCACGGGTTGGCCCCATGGCGCTTGCGGCTCCGGCTTCGAGTAACTCAAGCGACTTAACGGGATCCAGTTCTGGAAGATCAAGCAGGAATGACGCAGCCGCGTCGGCAGGGTCAACCTTTGGATTGGGTAGTACCCGCCAGTCAGGCACGTCGACGTCATAAGCGTCAGCTGACTGCACCAGCAGCGTGGTGAGATTGTCGCCGCCAAAGTGTTGGGATGGCCGGGGATGATCCTTGCCCGTCTGTAGCGAAACTACCTGTCGCAATACACCCGTGAGCTGCTCGGCCATCTCTGCCGCTGACTGGAAGCGGTCATCAGGGTGATCGGCGCACGCCCTCAGAAGGAATCGATAGAGCGACTCATACTTGGCAAAGAGCGGCTCTGCGCTGGGGTCGGGCAGCTTGTACTGATATTCGCCTGTGTGGAATGTGAAGCGAATCATCATCACGGCCAGAGTTCTGCCAACAGTAAAAAGATCCGACGCAATTGAAGGGCCCATTTCGGCCACTTCGGGAGCCTGGAAACCTTGGGTTCCAAAGATCGCTGCGTTTGGGTCGTCGATGCGCATGACGGCGCCAACATCGATCAGCTTGACCTGGTCGCCAAGCGCCATGATGTTGGCCGGCTTGAGGTCGTTATAGACAAGTCCGAGGTCATGCAGGTACCCAAACGCTCCCAAGATGCCAAGCACGTAAGCAATTGCCTCCGCGGGCGGTAACGGGTCGGCGACGCCTCCGTTTGCTTTGCGGCGATCCTTGAGCTTGGAGTTGAGCGACTGGCCGCCCACCATTTCCATAACGATGTAGCCAGCATTCTTGTGGGTCACAAAGTTATAGATGTTTACGATGTTGGCGTGCTCGATCTGGGCAAGAAAGCGACGCTCGGCAACTGCGGCCAAAGCCGCATCAGGGTCCTCTGAATTCAGTAGACCTTTAAGTACAACCCAGCGGTCTGATACGCGTTTGTCTTGTGCCAAGTAGATCCAGCCCATGCCGCCGTGTGCCATCGGGCCGAGAATTTCATATTGGCCGCCAACTAGCTCTCCGGGAACGAGAGCAGGCTCGTTCGTGACAAAGTCAAACTGGGTGCGGCACGTTCCGCAGAACCCTTTCAGTCGACCTTCGCGGTTTTCGTCTGCTCGACCGACAGGCCTTCCACACGAGGAACAAAAACGCTCCGGTTCGGGAACGGCCCCCAGAACTTTCTGAATCTTGGAATCAGACATGACAGCCATGGCGGGGTCGCCAATTGGTGTTGGCGCGACGTTGATCAGGCCAGCACCGATCGCAGAGCGGGTTGATCCAGTTCGCGATGAGCTAGTTGTGAGGCGGCTCCGTGCGGTTGCGGTTCCTGCTCCAGGAAGTCTGGAGGACATTTCGATCGGTGCTGGAGCGGCCAGACCAGACGCCGGGGCCATAGTCGCATGGCCGGACGTCGGCTTGGAAGTGGAACCCGCAGGTCGGGCTGGCGTTGTTGACGGGCCTCCCGCGGCCTTGAGACCGCAAGTGTCGCAATAGGAGTCGGGCGAAATCGTTCCCTGACATCCGTCGCGGTTGCAGACAGAACCCGTTGTGTGTCCGGTTGGAGTCGATGTCGGAGCTGGAGCTGGACCTGCAGCGACCGGCGCTGGAACAGCCGAATTCGGCTTAGTGCCGCATGTGTCGCAGTAACCGTCGGCGGCAATTGTCCCGCCGCAGCCTGTCTCGTTACAACTAGTCATCGCCACCTCGGTCCAACTCTAGCTTCTCCCGCGTAGCCGCTCAGCCAGGCTGGCAATCAGGTCATCCGCACGATCGAGATCTGTCGGGACAGTAAAGAGTTCATCGGTGGCCGCGTCCACAATTCCCGTGAGTTCCAGATCTTCGGCTTGGCCAACGGCCGCCATCTTTGCTTGATAGGCCCGCAGCCGGCCCCGAAGAGTTTCTCTAGCTTTCAACGGGGCGCCGTTGGCCGACTCGACCGAGCTGAGTTGATGCTCTAGCCGGTGGGCCGACGTCAACCAGAGATCAAGCAGGGCCCGCTGGGAGGACCAGCTGTCGGTTGCAGTGACTCGCCGAAGCTGTGCGCCCAAGCCTTTTTCGGCGTGGTCAAAGATTGCTTCGGAAGGAACTTGGCGAAGACCGGTTGCCGCCTTGACCTTTGTCTCGGACTCAATCCGGTTGGCGACAGCACGTGATCGCAAGGTCCTTAGAGTTCCCAAAAGCTGCTTTGCTTCAATGAGGTCATCAGCAAGGTCTTCTCGGCCCGTTTGCAGGCCCGCAATTTGTCTCGAGGCTTCGGCGACGACGCTGTCGAGGTTGGCTCCGTCGTTTGCGTGAACACTAAGTGGGTCGGTGACCAATCGTTCGTTTAGATCGCTGGCGAGTGCACGGGCCCTACCGATCAGAGGTTCGGTGACGCCAAGTTCTTTCTCGTCCTCGCTAAGTCCACCAAGTGTGGCGAGGGCAGCGTCAATTCGGGGAAGCACGTCTAGCCACAGTGCTTCAACCTCGCTAGCACCCTCGCGGACAGCCTGATATCTATCGCGAATCTCACCGATAGCTTGAGCCAAGGTGAGGCGCTTGGTTTCCAATCCTGGCGCAGCGACAGGGTCTAGCGGCTTAGCCAAGCATTCGGCGAGTTCGCTATCTATTCGGTTTAGGAATCCTCCGCCCTGACCCGCAATGGTTCTTGCTTCGTCGAGTCGCGCACCAACCACAACAAGCAGCGGCCATAGCGCCTCTGCCCGTCCTGCAGCTGCAGCAAGCTTTGCCTTTGTTGCCCCTGTCAATCCGTCTCCAGACAACATGAGATATGACGGCGTTGCCTCCAGATCAACCAGTCCAGCGCGCAACCCTGCCACCGACTTTTCAAAGTGCGTAAGCCGGGCAAGCGGATCGCTGCCTGGCGGCGGGGCGGTCTGGCCGGGCATGGGCTGACCATTAACGCCAGAGTTTGGGCTGCCAGGAATTGATGTCACCTCGCACAATCTTAGTGTGAGCGGCCACCCTTGGGGTCTGGGGCAATCTAAGGTGAAAGTTGGCTATGACAGCTTCCGCACCAACTATTCCAACAACTCGACTTCCCCCGCCTCCTTCGTCCAAAACCGAAGCCGGATCCTCGGAGACCCCCGTTGGTTCAACGGTCCGAGCTCTGCGGGTTCGCGCCGCTGCGCTGACCCTGTTTATTGTGGCTTTCGCAGTTGTCGGTACTGTGGCCGGTCTGGTTTCTCGCAACGCCACTGCCGCCGCAAGGGCCAACACTGCTCCTTCTTTGGTCGGCGTCCAGGACGTGTTTGCCAGTGTGGCTGAGTCGAACACTGCGGCGACGGCCGCTTTCCTGTCGGCTACCGATGGTGGAGAGGAAAACCGAATCCAGCGCAACCTGTATGAGGATGCGCTACGCCGGGCGTCTGACCGCACTGAGGATGTATCTTCCTTGGTCGGTGACGACAGCCTCTCCCACAGTGCCCTGAAGGAGATTTCGGCAAGCCTGAACTCTTATTCGGGGCAAATAGAGTCGGCTCGTTTGGCTGTGCGGCTCGAGCAACCGGGTGCAGAAAACACCTTGAGGAACACCCTGGTTGAGACCCAAGCGACAGTCGACAACTCTGTCCAGCTGATCTCGGCACAACTCCAGGATCAGCTCGATACCAGATCAGGCGAAGGGCGAACGCTAACCATCATCGCCATCGCCCTGGGAGTGCTTTGTCTAATTCTGTTGGCGCTCGTGCAGCTATTCCTTTTTAAATCGACGAACCGCATCTTTAACCTGCCGTTGTTAATCGGAACAGTTCTGATACTGGTCACTACTGTGATGTTGGTCAGGGGAGCGCTGGTTCGCCAGGCAGCAATCGACAACGCTTTGGACGGTGGCTACAACTCGATCACCGCTACCGCCGAGATTCAACGAGCGGCTTACGCCCTGCAGTCTGAGTCCAACCTGGCACTGTTGGGAACCTCCACCGGGAACATTGATGACCTTGAGGCGGCAGTAGATCTTGGAATTATTACTGCGGTAGAGAACGCAGACTCCTTGCGAGAACAGGCCGCAGCTAGTGAGCTGGAATCTCGTTGGGAAAGGTACTTGAACACGCCGGCCAATGATCCGAATCAGAAGTTTGCAAACTTCAATGGTCTCAACACCAGCATTGAAAGTGTTTTGTCTGACAACACGACACAGTTCAACGAAGGAGTCGACTCTGCGGCAACCGCTGTGGCCAACACCGGTTTGTATGTGCTGATCGGATCAATCTTGGCGCTGATGGCAAGTTTGTATGGTCTCCAACTGCGACTCAGGGAGTACTCGTGAAAGCTAATTGGAGCCGGCGCAGCTTTATTGCGGGCCTTGGTGCAGTTGGCCTTGCCGGTTGCTCAACTAGTGCGGGCCAAGCACCAACCTTCGACCTCGGGACTGGGCAGTCTTTGTCAATCCTGACCTGGCCCGACTACATCGACATCGCAGACGGCTCTGTCGCCGGAACCATCGAACGAGCCTCATTTGATCTCGGGCTTCAAATTTCCTATGACGAGTTCTATGAGGACAACTACTCCGGCTTCGATTTGATCGAGGCGTCGATCAGTGGCGACGGAAATCGCTACGACATCGTAATTCCAACCAACTGGAGAGCGGCTGAGTTGATAGGGCGGGGTGATGGGCAGGCGCTACCGATTGAGATCATCCCGAACCATCGCAACCTTGACCCCGCATACATGACTAATGGTTGGGACCGAGGTTCCCGATATCAGATGCCGTGGCAAGCCGGGATGACAGGTATTGCCTATGACCCAGCCCAGACCGAGCGTGAGCTGAATTCGGTAGCTGATCTATTCGACAGAAGCTTCAGTGGAAAGGTCGGAATAATCGGAGAGATGCGTGAAGCGGTGGGGCTTGCGATGCTGGCCAACGGCGACGATCCGTCCCGAGCAACCGAAGCCACCGCATACGCGGGTCTGGCCAGAATCCAGGAGGCCGTTGAATCTGGGCACGTGGGTGCAGTCACGTTTGAAGACTTCGCCCCAAAGTTGGCGTCAGGAGAACTTTCAGTTGCCATGGGTTGGTCTGGTGACACAGCACTACTTCAGGCCGAGCGACCTGATATCCAATTCAGCATTCCCGACGAAGGCGCTATTCAGTGGTTTGACACAATGGTGATACCGCGTGGTGCAGTGAACTTGGCGGCGGCCGGGGCGTTCATGAACTACGTGTATGACCCCGAGGTTGCGGCAAACATCACCGCCTACGTCGGTTATGTATCGCCAGTTCTCGGAGTGCAGGAGGTCCTTGCCAGTCGAGGCGGCGATTCGGCCGCAATTGCCAGAGATCCGCTCATCTTCCCGGATGCAGAAACTAAGGCCCGGTTGTTCACATGGGGCGGCCTATCTGCCGATGTGGAGAACCAACTAGACGGCGACTTCGCCGAAATAGTTGGATTGTGAGGCCACCCCGATGACTCCTTCTATGCACCACTACGACGCTGAAACAGATGCGTTAGCGGACGAGGTGGTTAAGTACGCACGCTGGCGAACCCGGCTCGATCCTGTTCCGTTGGGAGAGGCCAAGACTGAAGCAGAGCTTCGTGAAGCTTGCGGGGAGACAATCACACCCGAGGGAATTGGCGGTTACAAGGCGTTGGAAATCTTCGCTGAGACCCTGCAGCCAGCGTGTCTTTCGACTGACTACACCAAGTATTTGTCCTTTGTGCCAGCCGCGCCCAGCGAAGCGGCAGTCTTGTTTGACCTTGTAGTGGGCGCTAGTTCGATTTATGGCGGCTCGTGGACCGAGGGCGCTGGCGCAGTGTTTGCGGAGAACGAGGCGTTGCGGTGGCTGGCCGACCTTGCCGGACTGCCAACCGAATCAGGAGGGGTCTTTGTACCCGGGGGAACGGTAGGGAACCTGTCGGCCATGGTCGGTGCCAGGGGAGCGGCTAAGAAGAGGCTTGAGGCCGCTGGCAAACCACTTCCGAGCCGTTGGGCTTTTGTGGTGTCCGATACCGCTCACTCATCAGTCCCCGCCGCGGCAATGGTGATGGACGCCGATGTGATTCCGGTGCCAACCGGCTCAGACCGCCGTATGAAAGGCCCCGAAGTTGCCGCTGCTATTGCTGAACACGGCACGCGAATAGCTGGAGTCGTGGCAACAGCAGGCAGCACGAACTTGGGAATCATCGACGACTTGGATTCAATCGGCAAAGTTTGCCAAGACGCCGACGTTTTCTTTCATGTCGACGCTGCCTATGGCGGCGCAGGTCTAGCAGCGCCGTCAGTTCGTGCTGATTTTGATGGCATCGAGCGTGCTGACTCAATAATCATCGATCCGCACAAATGGCTGTTTGCCCCCTTCGACTGTTGCGCATTGTTATGGCGAGACCCCGACCAGGCGCGCGAAGTTCACGCCCAACATGCTGGATACCTCGAGTTTCTCGATGCTCACGGTGACTGGAATCCGTCAGACTTTGCCATTCACCTGACTCGAAGAGCCCGCGGCTTGCCGTTCTGGTATTCAATTGCTACCTACGGAACAGACGCCTATGCCGAAGCAGTCGAAATCACATTGGATCTGGCCCGTAGCGCAGCGGCTCTAATCGAAAAAGCACCACATCTGAAGTTGGTTTGGTCCCAAGAATTGAGCATCTGCGCCTTCGAACGAATTGGCTGGGACGCCGGCCAGTATCAGGCTTGGAGCGAAGCTCAGATGGCTTCGGGTGAGTCCTTTGTTGTGCCGTCCCGCCACGACAAGCAACCATGTTTTCGGTTCTGCTTCGTTAACCCGCGAACAACCGTGGCCGAAGTCGAGTCGATCATCGCCGCGCTCGCATAACGCCCCGACAAACAACACCCCGAACTGACCTGGCTACCAGCCAAAAATCCGCAACCGACCTGGCTACCAGCCGGGTTTGACTGGGTACACCGCCAGAACGGGGGAGCGTGACTGGCTGAGCGGTCAGAATCTGTCAGAATCTGTCAGAAGCGGTCAGTAACGGTTACGCCTGAAGCGACTCGGCGAACGTTTTGATGATTTGAGCCACTTCGCTGGCGTGAGAGTCCTCGTGCATGGCGTGTCCGCCGCCCTCGATGGCCTTGAACTTGCAGTTGATCATCTTTGACTCCATGTACTGGCCTGCGCCCGCGTATTCGGGTCGATCGTCGGTGCCGGCTAGAACCAGTGTCGGAACCTCAAGTTCGCAGAGTTTCTCCATCACGACCGAATCGTGTTGAAGGTTCAGCTCCGCAGCCTGAGGTACCACGCCAAATCGATGAGCATTGCGACGAGATCGCTCGTTCCAGGCTTCCCGCTTTTCTGGGTTACGGAAGCCAGGGCCGGTGTTCAACACGATGACTCCCGATGCTGCGCCAATTCGAGTAGCGGCGTGGGCAAGAGCCAAGTAGCCACCGAGCGACCAACCAACAAGAACTGGTGCTTCATCCAAAGTCTCGATGACAGCGTCGATATCGGCCAGCGCTGCGTCTCTTGAATATTGCGCAGGATCCTCGGGAACCGGTGAATCGCCGTGGCCCATCAGATCTATGGCAATTGATGTGAAGTCATCGCCTAGCTCCGAAACCACTTTGTTCCAGGTCGCGGCAGATGAGCCGATCCCATGGAGGAATATTATTGGTTTGCCCTGGCCAGAGCGGGTGACGTTTATGCGCATAGCACCCAAGACTAGAACTGGTGTAGCGTTTATAGCGAGAGGACACTCAGATGGCTTTGTTAACTAAAAGTAAGTTGAAAGAGTTTTTCGCCGAGTGGGGTGCGCGTCGTAAGGGCCGCTCAGCCATGGAAAGTTCTGGCTTGCACAAGACTGTTCGTGATGTCACAGGTCCTGTTGGCAATGCCCATTCCCGAAGTTGGGATATGGCTAGCGAGCACACCAAGAAATACAATCAATCGTTCGACCCACGGGTTCCACCAAGCCTGTTTGTGTCCGAGCGAGATCGCAAACGAGCTAACCAGCCGATGCCAATTTCTGAACGCTGTATCGAGGACTGGCCTAAAAAATAGGGCTGCTTAGGCCACCGACCCTATGTATCGGGGTCAGATTGCCCTCGGGTTGGGACTAGCTGTGAACCAAGCTTTGGCTATGGACCGCAAGAACGAACGCGGCTCGCTTGCCCTGTTTGGCGTTCTGATGGCCGTAGTTTTTCTTACGGTCGGCGGGATAAGTATCGAACTGTGGAACGTGCTTAGCCAAAGAAGGCAGCTCAGCGCAGTGGCCGATGCCGCAGCCTCAGCTGGAGCGAGTGCTGTCGATCCCGACGCCTATCGAGCGAATGGTGAATTGATTGTGATCCCAGAGCTAGGGCGAGACAGGGCCGCCGCAGCAATCGCCGCTTCTAACCTTGAAGTGAGCGGCGCCAACTTTCAACTGCAAGTGACTGCCGACTTGGTGTCAGTTCAAGCTTCGGGGGAAGTCGATCTGATCATTCTCGGAATTATTGGCGCAGAGCCGATTCGCCTGAACGTGCTAGCGGAGGCTTCGCCGTTCCAAGGAAACTAACTGCACCGAACGCGTCCGTGGAATATTCCGATATAACGAGACCGGCTGCCCGACAGTTGCGGCGACTGTCGGGGGCCACCTAAGAAGTTGCCCTCCGTTGCTTTCGGTCCTGGGCTCGCTGCCACTTGTTCTGGCGGCTTCGGCATGCTTTTCGACAGTAGCGATGGTTGGTGGAGCGTGGTTCGAACAACTCACCACATCGCCAGTACGAGCACCCGACGAGCTTGTCAGGGTTAAAGTCAAACGGTGTGTAGTCGGAAAGGTCTTCCATCACCTACAAGTTTGGTAGCTAGCTAGCTGTTAGCAGCCGATACCCAGCCAAAGTGGTACGTCTCGGCTGGTGCCACCGATTACCGCACCGCCGCCGACGTTCAGCTCAACAGAGCCGCCGCCGTCAAACTTGATCAGATCTTCCATGCCCGCCGACTGAGCCCAGTTGACGAGATCAGTGCTGCTCTTACCGGCAACAGACCCGAAGTAAAGGTTGCCCTGCTTGTCGTGGGCAACGAAGCTGTGGCCACCAGTCTTGTGGGTGTAAGTGCCAGCGACGGCTGACAACCCGCTCCAGACCTGACCGTTGGTGATCAGAGGGATTCCAGCTGCTGCCCATTCGTACTCGCTTGCGATCCGAGAAGGCGATGGCCCCCAAACTTCGCCAGAGTCCCACTCACCCTTGCCTGCGTTTGGATCAGGCCAGAACCCGTACCAATTCTCTAGCACCTGGCCGTTATGGAAGTCGTGCAGATTGCTGTTGAGGTGGGTTCCGATGAAGACCTCTTGCGGGTAGGGCCCGTATGGTCGATGTCGAACACCGAGAACGCCTCGGTCTTCGACGCCGTTAGGTGCAACCCAGTCCAATTCGACACCGTCAATGACAGCAAGACCAATTGGGTTCGGGTTCTGCGTCGAAGGGTTAATGAACCAGTTCCCGTTGATAGAGGCCACGGCACATCGTGAGTCGCTTGCCTTGAACTCCACTTCGTCCAAGTTGACTTGTACTGCGATACCGCCCGGAATCGACATCAGTTCATAGCCGTGAGAGGACATCTTGGCTGTATTTGGATCATCGAAGTATGACCATGAAGTCTTGGTGAAGTCGATGTACTCAGCGCTCTCGGCGAAGTAAACAAGCATGTAGGCCCGGCTGAGCTGACCAGTGGTTAGGAAGTTCAACCAGTATTCGAAGCCTTCGCCGTCGGGATTGCGGCAAAGCACATTGGCGTAGATGAGTTCTAGAAACTCGCTATCTGACAGCGTGCCGTATCGGTTGGTGAACTCTCTAGAGAGCTCGAAGTACTGTGAAACCTCAACGTGGGTGAGTTCTGAGGAAACGTCAAGCCAGTAGTCGAGACCTTCCGCATCGGGCTGGCGAAGGAAGTACGCCTGGTATAGACGCCAGATCTGCGCATGTCGTGCTGATGCAGCGACCTCGCTGCCGTATTCAGCCGACGGAGTGGAGATGTTGCACTCGATCGACGCTCCTGCTGGAGATACCGCTGCAGGGGCCATCACGGCACAGGTTGAAGCGATGACAGCTAGCGCTATCGAGCTTCGAATTCGAGATGAGACACGAGATGACACAAATACTCCGCAGGGCGCTTGGCCCGGTTCCGCCGGATAAGGACGTCAACTGCATCGTCTCGCCCGAACCAAAAATACAGCGCGATGGGCGAGATTGCCCACTTTCGGTAATGTTTTCGAAACAATCCTGCGTCGGTCTAGGTTTATTCACCGTGCTCGACGAAGTAGATCTCGACGATGTGATCAATCATGAACCGGTCCATAGTCAGCGGGACGTCTTCATATGTGCAGATGCCTTGCATTAGGTCGCAGAAGTCAAACGCCACGTACGGTCTGAGCTTTCCGAGGTGTTTCAGGCAGACCTCTTGAAGGTAATCAGAAGCTCCTTCATCAAGCGCTACGCCGAAATCGGCCGCTGCTCGAGCCAGAATTTCGTTGAATTCTTCACTGTCGCAAGTGCCAACAGCAACCTTGATCCGTAGTCGCCGCAAGAAGCCTTCGTCACCCAGCTCATGGGGGTCGATGTTGGAAGAGACTACAAGTTTCACCGCAAACGGCAGGTGAAAGCTGGTTCCGCTTGCCGTCTGGTGGTAGTCAATCCCTCTCGACAACGGAACTATCCAACGGTTGAGGATTTCTTCGGGCATCGCCCGTTGGCGACCAAAGTCGTCGACAACAAGAATGCCGTTGTTGGCAAGCAGCTGCACCGGAGCAATCTGAACTCCAGACTTCGTGTCAACGCCGAGGTCGAGCATGTCCATAGTCAGCTCGCCGCCAACCAGAACGAACGGGCGCTCACAAGCTACCCAACGCGGGTCTAGGTGTTCCGGTTGTTCGACCGCAGTGTGAATGCTGGGGTCATAGACACCAATGATGTTCCCGGCTACTTCAATGCAATGAGGAATCAGGACCGGATCGTCGACAATGTGGGCCATGCGTTTGGCCAGGCTGGTCTTGCCTGTGCCCGGGGGTCCGTAGATGAATACTGCCCCTTCGTTCAGTAGCGCCGCACCTACGCGGTCAACCACCCGGGTCGGAAGTACAAGGTCAGACATTGCCTCGCGGACCGCCTGGCGGCTGACACTGGGCAGCTGTTCTTGGAGCTGAACGATTTCTCGGTATTGATCCAAAGAGACAGGAGCGAACCCTGCGTAGCGGGAAACAGCGAGCCTCGCTGAAGTCTCGGATTCGCCTTGGGCTGTCAGGGTGAACTCATAGTTGTCGCCATAAGCCCGGTGATAGTCCAGCAATTTCTTTGCTAGCAAACCATCGGCGACGTCTTGAACAACCGCAGCCGATAGTGCCAGTTCTGAGGCCATCTGGTTGGTGGTTCCCCGCTTGATCATGAACAGCCGTCGCATGAACAGGTCTTCAATTAGTCCGGCAGGGACGCCAAGTTCCTGGATGGTTTGGGGTGACATCGGAAGGCCCCGGCGATCCTCCCGACGCTCCTCTGTGACTGCTTGTCTTGCAGTGCTGGTTCGCTTCCAAGCCGGGGTTGCGATTTCTTCGACGGCGGTTTCCGAAGTCATACCTAAATCCTTCGGCACGATGGGGCGAAAGCTTTCGCCTGATTTTGCTCTAGGTTCTAGAGGCCAGACTTATCAAAGTGAGAGAACCATTATGAGCCAAGCCGCAACCCCAAAGTCAGCCAGCGAGAGCGTACGTTTTGGATGGCTCTCGCCAGTTATTGGGAACCGTTGGAGCGATCACAAGCCCATCGTGATGTATCAAGAGGAGAATATTCTCCCCACGGCTGTTAAGTACTTCGACAGTCTTTGGATCGCGGACCACTTTTACGGATTCGATGCCAAAAGCGATCCGTTCATGGAGGCTTGGACCACTCTCACATGGCTCGGTGCAAAGTTCGATGACATCTTGTTGTGTCATCACGTGCTCGGGGTTGGATACCGGCCGCCAGCGCTAACTGCCAAGATGGCAGCCACCCTTCAGGTGCTGTCGGGCAACAGGTTCATCCTGGGAGTCGGCGCCGGTTGGCGAGACGAGGAGTACGTCGCGTACGGCTACGACTTCCCGAAGCCTTCGGTCCGGTTCAGCGAGCTGGAAGAGATGATTCAAATCTGCAAGCTGATGTGGACCGAGGAAGAGCCCAGCTTTGCTGGCGAGAACTTCACAATTGAGGGGGCATCTGCTCCTCCGCTGCCCGAAACTGTTCCACCGATCTGCATAGGCGCTTCGGGAGAGAAAGTTGGCCTTCCACTGGTCGGTCGGCAGGCCGACATTTGGAACGGCTTCGCTCGTGGCGATGACGATGACTGGCGGCGTAAGCTCTCAATCGTGCAGGACTCAGCGTTGTCAGTGGGCAGAGATCCCGCTGATATTGAGGTCTCCCAAACGGTTGAGAAGGCGCTCCCCGAAACAGATTCTGAATCACAAGAGTTGCTTGAGCTATTGGGACACAAGGCCTCGCTTGGCGTCCAGCATTTCGTGATGGACTTTGGGCACCCACCCACAGCTGAGAACATTCATCGCTTTGTTGAACAAGTGATGGGTCCACTTAAGTCGGGCTAGATCGCACCATTCGGAATGTCAGGTTTACTCGCTCGCCAACCACGGCGGCGGTTTTCGGCACTTGGTGAGCCCAGTAACGCTGTGTTGCTCCCGACATCACAATCACATCGCCATGGCCTAGTGGGAGGCTTACCTTTTCCTTGTGATTGTCCTTGCGGCGAAGGTGAAACTTCCGTGAGGCGCCCAAGCTAAGTGACGCAATTATTGGGTTTGGCCCAAGTTCGGGCTCGTCATCGGCGTGCCAACCCATGCTGTCTTGGCCATCCCGGTATCGGTTGACCAAAACGGAGTTGAATCTTGTGTCTGTGAGCGTCTGCATTAGCTTTCGCGCATAGTCGAGTTCGTCGGTCCACGGTTGGGGTTCGAGTCTGTTTTGCGAATAGGTGTAGACCGCTTCTGGATCGCCGTGCCAAGCACTTAGTCGGGGAGAGGCGTGCGTCTTACCGAACATGGTGATCTCGTGTTGATTCCATTTCAATTGATCAAGCAGCGAAACAAGTAGTCGGTCGCTCTCCGTCCGGCCGATTGCGCCAACACAATGTGTTGCGCACAACTCGGGTCCTTCAAGCTGAGTCCATAGGGACATGGCGTTAGCTACTTGCGGTTCAGGGCGTCGGCTGCAAGTCTTCCCGCTGACCGTGGCGCGCTCCGAATTAGTCTCGACCAGGTTTTGTTGATCGCTCCTGATACGACGACAGCTTTGCCGCTGGCCGCTGCATCCAAGCCTGCCTGAGCTACAGCGTCAGACTCTTGCCACAGCAGCGCCGGAATATCGGAAGCGTCATATCCAGCTCGGTCCTGGAACTCAGTTCTTGTCAGTCCGGGACACAGGCAGCTAACGGTGACTCCTCGCTCGCTCATCTCCGAATGAATCGATTGGCTGAAGCTCGTTACGAAAGACTTCGTGGCGTTGTAGATCGCTGACTTTGGTCCAGGCAGATCACCGGCGATAGAGGAGACGTTCAGCACGGTTCCACCCCCGTTTGCTTCCATGTGGCGAGCGCCTGCATAGGTGAGAGCTACCAATGCATCAATGTTCACTGCGATTTGTTCGTGGTGAGCCGCTAGCTCTTGATCGACGAAGTCGCCAACGTGACCTAAACCTGCGTTGTTCACTATCAGATCGATCATCGGTGCAGATTCAACCCAGCCAATTGTGGTTTCGACACCAGCAGTGGTGGACAGGTCTGCAGCTACTACTTCGACGTTCACTCCGTGAGCGGCAACAAGTTCTGAGCTCAATGATTGGAGTCTCTGACTGTTTCTGGCCACGAGTACTAGGTCGGTGCCTGACGCTGCCAAGAGGTGCGCAAAGGACAATCCAATTCCGCTGGAAGCTCCGGTCACGAGCGCACGCGTCCATGTTTGGGTCATGGGCTAAGGCTAGTGCTGGGCAAGCTAACTGGGGGTCTGGGTTAAAAGGACTACACGTAAATAGGTGTAATCACTTTGTGGTCATGCATTGTCGCAAGGCACTTGATTAGCGCCATGTCGCTACATTACAAACCCGTTGCATGTGCAGATACATGCAACAGTTCTTAGTCTTTTTGACCGATGCGATTGCGTGGGTAAAAAACTGTTAGCGAAATCTAAGGACAAAGCAACAAGTCTTGACCTCGCCAGCTTCTTCGCTGGTCGGGCCGGGTTCGTGATTCCTTACTTGGGCATATTGGTTTGGAGCGCGTGGATATTTCTTACCGTTTCTTATGGCGGAGGTCGGCCGCAATGGCTTACTGCTTTTGTTGTGGGTGTCATTTGGATGACGGTGCCGCTCGGTCTTCGGCTCGCCGACCAGATTCAGGCTGGTCCGACTACCCATGCCGCAGGTCTCCTTCGTGTTCTCGTGCTCCCAACAGCGGCAATCACCACGATCTCATTTCTCGCTGAACCGGGATTCGCATCTGGAGTGCTGACCGTGCCGTGGCTCATGTTGTGTGGTTGGGCAGCAGCTGTAGGCGTCATTCGCTTCCTTTCTCGATCATCGGTCACATTGGACTCGATCACTCGTGACATATCTCTTATTGCTCTCGCCGCCGGTGCTGCACTCTTGACTTTGGCCAGAGTTGGCTTGACCCCGCTGAACCTTTCAGAGCGGCGCATGATGTTCGTTGCAGCCTGCGGTATGAGCTTGGTTTGGCTGTTGCCACTTGTGGCCGACAGGCTTGCCCGCTCCAAGTCGGTCTGGTTCCCAGTTGTTGTTCACCTGGCCCGTCGGACTCCTGAAGACTTGCGCTCGCTTCGCAGTCGAGTCGCCCACATGCGGCCCACCGTCGATCCGGGTCTTGTGAACCGGGATCTGCCTCCTGGCTATCGCTGGGATGAGTGGAGCGTGCCGGTGGCAAACTTTGAGAACTCTTGTGAAGCACTTTGGAACTGGGCTGGACACCGAGAATCCGGAACGATTCTCTATCCGGAACGGCCCCGCATCGCTGTTGGCGAAACCTTCGTAAGCGGCATTCCATTCGGTCCGCTGTCTATCACAATCGCCTGTCGAATTACCAAGATCATCAACGAACCAGACGTCTATGGGTTTGTGTATTCAACACTGGGACATCACGCGCTTAGCGGCGAACAATCCTTGATTCTGACCAATATCAACGGCAACCCGATGGTTTCCGCAACTGCCATTTGGTCACCGACGATCGTTGGATCCAAGATGATTCCTCGCCTTACGCTGAGCCTCATGGGGCGGCACATTCGTGCGATCCTGGATAAGACCGCAGAGGCTGAAGTTGCTGAGCTGCACTCTCGAATGCACGATGCAGTTGAAAGCGTCGTTCCGCCGAAGACCTACCGGCCTGCGAGCGCTGCAGTGGTAGAAAAAGTGGAGGCCGTGGTTGAGCAGCCGAAGCCAAAGACAGGTAGCGACCTTCTGGCCGAGTATGAAGAAAGCAACGCGTAAGGCATCCTTGTCGAGTGGACGTTCACTCTGGAGAATTTGAAGGCACAGTCTTCGACTTGCGAGGCCCACAAGGGGCGCCCGCTGTTGCTCTAATTCACGGCCTCGGTTTGACTCGCGAAACTTGGGCTAGCTACGTCGAGCCTTTGGCCAGGAACCATCGAGTGCTTAGCTATGACCTAGCTGGTCATGGCGAAAGTGTGCCGCCTGTCGGCAGCCCAAGTCTCGCAACTTATTCAGACCAACTCTGCGGGCTCGTTGAGCATCTTGAGCTGGCTCCGGTGGCGGCAGTCGGGTTCTCACTTGGTGGAATGATCAACCGGCGGTTCGCCATGGATCATGGGAACAAGGTGTCGTCGTTGGTCATCTTGAACTCACCGCACGAACGTTCGCCTGAGGCCCAAGTCGCTGTGGAACAACGCGCCAGAGATTCAGCGGCCGCTGGCCCATCAGCCAATCTGGAAGAGACTTTGCGTCGCTGGTTTACGCCAGCGTTCTTGAAGTCGAACCCCGAAGTTGTTGAAAAGATTGCCCAGTGGGTAACGGCAAACGAAGCCAAGGTTTACGCCGAATGCCGTTACGTTCTGGCGAATGGGGTGGTCGAGCTTGTCCGGCCGCAGCCGCCAATCACGCACCGGACATTGGTCATGACATGTGAAAACGACACGGGAAGCACGCCAGCAATGGCGGCGGCCATTGCCAGTGAGATTGAAGACGCTGAGCTAGAAATTGTTGCCGAGTTACAGCACTTAGGTTTGATCGAACGTCCCGACCTCTTCCTACCCTCATTGCAACGATTCCTTCGGGGGTCAAGTCTCGAAACTGGCTAACTCCCATTTCTGTGGATAAGTGGGACCAGTTCTTCGGGAACTGTTAGAGAATTGAGCTAGCTCCAGAGAATCTGGAAACCGGTTGGAACGGGGATGTCTCCGGGCGGTACATCTTTGGTCGTCACCGACACAACGTGGGCTCCGGCTGGACCGTGGTGAAGATGCTTCTCCACCTCGGCCATGAACATTGATTCCCCAGCCAGGACTACCTCGACGTCTCCGTCTTCGAGGTTCCTGACGTGGCCTTCCAACTTCCATTCTTTGGCAAGCTGCAATGTCCACCATCGAAACCCAACGCCCTGTACCCGGCCACTCACTAGGTAGCGCTTGACCGGGTACATGCTCCAAGACGGGCCAACCGATTGGCTTTCGTCAATTGGCATCGGTGGCCTAGCTTCCTAACCGCCTTCTAGTGCTCGCCTCAGCTTTTCAGCGAGGTCCTCAAGGTCCCGCTTTAGTTGCATCAGTTCTGCATAGAGTTCGGGTGCCAGGCCAGGTAGCGACAACCAAACGATTACGGCCGCGAGGTACATCAGGACCATCCCAAGGAGGACAGCGGGAGCGCCGTATGCGGTGGGTTCACCTTCGGTGACGTCTTTGATGTTCTTGAGGAGTTCATCTCCGAGCTCGTCAAACATCGCTTCCAGTTTCTTAAGGTCGTCGCCTGATGGCTTCTTGTTGCCATCTCGGTAGCGATCGATTAGGTCGACCCACGCCAAGAACTGGGCGAGAAACTTACCGTGCTTAGTCTTCTCCGCCAGGAGAATGTATTCCTTGCTGGATTTCTTGAACTTAACTGCCATTGCTATTCCCTCCGTTGTTGGTTGATTTAGAACTAGCCAATTTGCTTCAGAGGTGAATCATCTTGATCGCGTGAATGCTTGATCGCACGCGGCGAAGCAGGCACTCAAACACATCAATATCGGTCACTGATCCCTCTCTACAGAACCTCGAAAGGTCCCTTCGTGACTTCAACGTCGAATCTAGGTAACCACGAGTATTAGCGCAAGCCGAGTTGAGAATTATTTCCAGGGCGCGCTTGAGAGGTACTTCCAGCCGGCGTCTGGCAAGACGGCGACGGCGGTTCCGCCACGTTCGGAAAGCACGGTTTGGGCGGCGCGAACGATTGCGCCCGAGGAAGTGCCGACAAAGTGGCCTTCGAGCTTCATGATTTCGGTGACTGCTTCAACTGCGGTTGCGTTGGTTGCTTCGAAGCGATAGTCGACCAAAGAAAGATCACCGACTGGCGGTTGAAACGGATCGTCTTGGCTGCGCATTCCGCTAATCGGGTCATCCATGATTTCTTCTACTGAATGCACCGCAACTGATGGCCAATTTTTCTTTAGCCCGCGGCTGACGCCTGTAATTGTTCCACCGGTGCCGTAGGCGCAAAATACGTGATCTGGGGGAGTGGCGTTTGGCCAGTCTTGAACTATTTCTGGCACGGTGCCTAGTTCGTGAGCCTCGGGGTTTGATGGGTTGCCGTATTGGTAAAGCATGTGGGCTTCACCTTCGGCCACGATCTCTCTTGCTCTCGCAATGGCATCGTTCGGCCCGCCATCAACTTCGATCAGCTCTGCTCCATAGGCCTTGAGTAGCTGTTTGCGCTCCTCGCTGGCTCGCTTCGGCAAACAGATGACCATCGGATGTCCGTTGATCAGCGCGATCCTCGCCAAGCCGATGCCAGTGTTGCCCGAAGTGGCTTCGACCAGTGGCTTCTTGCCCGGTATCAGATTGTCTCGAACGGCATTGTGGAACATGAACCAGGCCGCTCGGTCTTTGATAGAGCCAGTGGGGTTGTACCACTCGAGTTTGCAGAACAGCTGAGTGCCCTCTGGGGCCATCTCGCGGAACTCAACTAACGGAGTGTTTCCGGGTTTCATACTCGCACGAGGCTATCGCCGCTAGTATTCGAACATGTGTTCGACTCGGGCCAGCATTATCCATGCTGATCTGGACGCGTTCTATGCCTCGGTCGAGCAGCGAGATCATCCTCATCTCCGGGGAAAACCGATGGCGGTTGGGGGCGGGGTAATCCTGGCGGCAAGTTATGAGGCCAGAGCTTTTGGAGTCCGAACGGCGATGAATTTGCGAACCGCCCGTTCGCTGTGTCCGAACATCATTTCCGTCGACCCCAGGATGGATGCCTACTCTCGAGCCAGCAAAGAAGTGTTCGAAATTTTCAAGGACACGACGCCTTTGGTCGAACCAATTTCGATCGACGAGGCGTTCTTGGACGTGTCTGGTTTGGGGCGGCTGGTTGGATCACCAACCGAAATTGCAGTGAACCTTCGGGCGCGGGTTCTGGCTGAAGTGGGCTTGGCCATTTCGGTGGGCGTAGCTCGCACCAAATTCTTGGCCAAAGTGGCAAGTGGAGTTTGCAAGCCTGACGGATTGTTGGTTGTAGAGCCCGATGAAGAGTTGGCGTTTCTTCATCCGCTGCCAGTACAGGCGCTGTGGGGTGTGGGTCCGAAAACGGCTGACAAGCTGGCAAGCCGCGGCATCACGACTGTTGGGCAAGTTGCTGCCTTAGGTGACCGATCGTTAGTTGGAATTCTGGGGCGTGCCTCAGGCAATCACCTCCATGCTCTGGCTCACAATAACGATCCCCGGCGGGTTGTAACCGGCAAGCGCCGCTCGTCGATCGGTTCGCAACGTGCGCTTGGCTCAAAGCAACGAAGCTTCGCTGAGTTGGAGGCCATCCTGTTAGAGCTCGTTGATCGGGTAACTGTTCGCTTACGAGACGGCCACCGCGTCGGCCGGACGATCACGTTGCGCTTCCGTTTTGGAGACTTCACTCGCGACACTCGGTCTCACACGCTTTCCGAAGCCACGTGTTCGACTGCCGAAATTCTTGATGCCGCACGAGTGTTGTTGGTTGCCCGTCGGGGCGAGATCGCCGAACGCCAGTTGACGTTGTTGGGGTTGACTATCGGCAACCTTGCCTCCGCTGACACAGTGCAGCAGTCGCTCCCGTTTGAGACCCGCTCGTCGCCTGAGCTCGACGAGGCCATAGACAGAGTAAGAGGCAAGTTCGGCGGCAGTTCGATTGGTCGAGCCACGTTGGTCAATCACAAAGGCGGGCTTACCGTCCCCATGTTGCCCGACCCGCAGTGATGCTGAAGCGAACCGTTCGCCCAAATGTCAGCTGTAGGTGACAATCCTGCGAAATTCCTGCTGGGGGTGACAACTATTGTCACCTGGGGCAGAAATTTGGGGAAAATGTCACCTGGGGCAGAAATTTGGGGGATTTGGGGGACGTGTGCAAGTGGGGGAAGTGCGCGAGTGTTACTCGCCGATGTCTTCGTTCCATAGCTCTGGGTTGGCCGCAATGAAGTCGGTCATCATTTGTACGCAGTGTTCGGACTCCATGTGCACTAACTCGACGCCGTTGTCCCGCAAGAGGTCTTCGGCGCCCATAAACGTGGTGTTCTCGGCGATCACGACTCGCTTGATTCCATACAGCAGGATCGCGCCAGTGCACATGTGGCACGGCGACAGCGTCGTATACATCGTGGCCTTGGCATAAGTCTTGGCCGATTGACGGCCAGCTTCCTCTAGTGCGTCGGTTTCGCCGTGGCGGATCGCTGAACCCATTTGCACGCGTCGATTGTGGCCAACGCCAAGAACCTCGTCGCCGACTGCCAAGACAGCTCCGATCGGTATGCCGCCTTCGGCCAGCCCGATCTCGGCCTGTTTGATCGCCAGTTCCAACATCTGTGCATCGGTGCTCATGAATCAAACTCTAGATCCACTTTGGAACCGGGGAAGCAGTCGGACCTAAGCTCACAGTGTGGCTCCGAGTTCTGACCTTCCAGTCCTGCACCACGGCGACATCACCGCCGATTGGCTAACCGGGGTGCTTGCCTCATTCCACGGTGTGCCTGACGCCAGCATTCTCTCGGTTGCCCAGCAATCCATCGGTACCGGTCAGGTTGGTGAGAACGTAAGGTTCACCCTCACTTGGGATATCGACGATGACGCTCTTCCCCACACAGTCGTTGGCAAGTTTCCGTCGCCCGATCCGACAAGCCGAGCAGCAGCCGAAGCAACTCGAACCTACATACGCGAGGTTGGCTTCTACCGGGACCTTCAGTCAAAAGTTGCGGTCAAGACTCCCGAGGTTTACTACGTGGCCGAACGGTTGGCCGACAATGACTTCACCCTGATCATGCAAGACATCAACCCTTCGACTGTGGGTGACCAGATAGCTGGTTGCGATGTTGAAACCGCCAGAATCGTTGTTGCGGCCGCCGCTGACCTTCACGGATCAACTTGGGGAATGGGTGCAGAGCTAGAAAAGCTCTCCTGGATCGACCCAGTAACCCCCGAAGCACTAGCTGGCCGGGTTGCTCTTTATCGGGCAACGCTCCCCGGATTCCTAGATCGCTACCAAACCAAGCTTTCCAGCCCAATTGTCAAGAACGGGCAATGGCTTGGAGAGAACATTGAGGCGGTCTTGACCGGGCATAACTTGCCACGATGTTTGCTTCACGGAGACTTCCGCCTCGACAACATGCTGTTCGGTGACGGAATAGCTGCACCGCTGGTCACAGTTGTTGACTGGCAGACGGGAACCTCGGGATACGGGCCAGTAGATGTTGCCTACTTCGTGGGTGCCGGATTGTTGGCGGCTGACCGTCACGATCATGAACGAGAGCTCTTTGACCTTTACGCGCAGAAACTCACCGCCCACGGAGTTGTCGAAGACCCAGAGGAGCTTTGGCACAGTTACCGCCTGGGCTCGTGCTCGGGGTACATCATGGCCGTCATCGCCTCCCAGATTGTTGGCCAGACAGACCGTGGTGACGAGATGTTTGTTGCGATGGCTTCTCGCCATAGCGCTCAAATGCTTGCCCTCGACGTCGCAGCACTCATCTAGTTAGAAACTGAAAGAACAACTCATGTTGCACCCCTTGGATGACTATCCAATACATCAGACTCCCGAGCCCATCCTTCACACAGGCACCGACTCTCCCAACGCGTATGACCGCTTTTTCTACAACGGTTACAGCCAAGACGGCGATGTGTTTTTTGCTCTTGCGTTCGGGACCTATCCCAACCGGCAGGTGACCGACGGTGCGTTCTCGGTTATTCGCAACGGAGTTCAGCACAACGTGCGGGCGTCTCGACGCATTCCTGATGATCGAACCGACACTTCAGTGGGCCCTATAACTGTGGAGATCGTCGAGCCCATGGTGCTGCACCGCATCGTTGTCGGCGCTGAACATGGGATTTCGGCTGACCTTACGTTCCGGGCGATCAGCCCGGCCATCGAGGAACCCCGATTTCGATGGGTGCTGAAGAACCGAGTCATGTTTGACTACACCCGGCTAACCCAATTTGGCCGCTGGGAAGGTTGGATCGACATCGACGGAGAACGCATTGAGATTGGGTCCGACGTGGTTGGGTGTCGAGACCGCTCGTGGGGAGTCCGGCCAGTAGGGGACCGGATCGCTGGTCCGGCGGCGATGAACCAGTTCTTCTGGATCTGGTGCCCTGTTGTGTTCGATGAAGAATGCACTCACTTCGCGTTGAACCACGACTCCAACGGTGACGCCTGGCATCAGAGTGGCGCAGTGGTGCCCCGGTTGGTTGATGGCGAGGCAACCCTTGATCCTGATCGAGTCGTCCGCGGAGATCGCGCCAAACTAGATGTCACTTGGCAACCGGGCAGCAGATGGGCAGAAGCTCTGTCAACCAAACTCGAAGGCGGGACTGACCCCGTCGAGATCAGCTACGCGCCGATCTTGCATTTCTATATGAGCGGTGTTGGTTATGGTCACCCGATTTGGCGTCACGGTCGATGGATTGATGAGCTTGCCACAACCCGAGATGAGATCGTGCTTGCCGACGTAGACCCCCGAGACCCAACGATGATTCACATCCAGGCCCTCTCAAGAGCGACCTGGGGTGACAAAGTAGGAATTGGTGTGGTTGAACAGCTTGCGTTCGGAAACCACCCGAGCTTCAAAACTTAGAGGTCAGGCTGGGCGGTGGTTCGAAGGTAGGGCTTCACTACTGTGACTCCGCCTGGGAACATTTCGTTGGCGTCTTCGGTACTGATTGCGGGCGAGACGATTACGTCATTGCCGTGCTCCCAGTTAACCGGCGTTGCAACCTTGTAGCCATCGGTTAGTTGCATTGAGTCAATGACCCGGATGATCTCGTTGAAGTTGCGGCCGGTAGATGCCGGGTATGTGAGCGTGAGGCGAACCTTGTTATTGGGGTCAATGATGAAGACGCTGCGCACAGTCATGGTGTCGGTGGCGTTGGGATGAATCATGCCGTACAGGTTTGCAACCGTCTGGTCAGGGTCGCCGATGATTGGGAAGTTGACTGCAGTGCCTTGAGTCTCTTCGATGTCGCCAACCCAACCGTTGTGGTCTTCGACGGTGTCAACACTTAGAGCAATGGCCTTGACGTTTCGCTTGTCGAACTCATCTTTTAACTTTGCCGTGTAGCCAAGCTCGGTTGTGCAAACGGGGGTGTAGTCCTTGGGGTGTGAGAAGAAGACAGCCCAAGAGTCAGCCTTCCAATCGTGGAATGTGATTTCGCCTTCAGTGGTGGGTGCTGTGAAGTTTGGTGCTTCGTCGCCCAGTTTGATTGACATCGTTTCGCATCCTTTTGTTGCCTTGGGCATTCGTTGCCCGCTTACAGAATCCTCCCTCAGTTAGTTCTGGTCGGCAACCTCTGGGGCAGTGCCTGTGGTCACTTATGGGTGGAAGAGTTACTGGCCTGAGCTCGCCTTAGTCAGGGCGGAGATTGTCTTCGGGCAGGGCTGGACGGTCAGGCACCCAGCGAGCAACCGGCCGGAAGCGTATTGGCTGCTCGCCAAATTCTTCGATGCCGTGGGCGATCCAGCCAGCGGTCCTGGCCACAAAGATGCACTGGCCGGCCTCAGGGGTCATGTTGGCCAACCAAGTCAGCCCGGCCAGGGCGAAGTCGACGTTGGCGGGGACGGCAAGGCGTTCAGCCAGCAGCGACCGTAGGTCCTGGAACACTTGGAGTCGATGGTCGTCGGCCCAGGCGTTAGAAATGAGGCCGCTCAGGGCTACTTCTCTTGGGTCAACCGTTCGGTAGACCAAATGGCCAATGCCGGGAATTTTCTCGTTGTTGGCAAGCCGTTGGCCGATGCATCGTTGGGCCCCAATCTCGGCCGCCTCATCTAAGAGACGGTGCACCTGAGCTGACGCAGCGCCGTGAAGTGGGCCTCCCACTGCTCCCATGCCGGCCAACACGACCGAGTACGGATCCGCCCGAACTGAAGCGGCGAGGCGGGCAGCAAATGTTGAAGCGGCCAGACCATGGTCGGCCAGGAGAATGAGTGCTGCTTTCAGGCAGTCGCGTTGACTGCTGGTTGCCGGTGTTGCTGTGAGGGCGCCCCAAAGGCGATCGGGCAACAACTGTCCTGAGCTGTGGCTTGGTTTTGAGTGGCCTGACAGCTGTGGTAGCCCGTCAACCATCGCTGTCAGCATCATCCGGCCAGCATGGCAATGGTTTGACGGGCTGGGATCATGCCGGAGGACATCGTGGGCAGAGACGATGTTCACTGACATTCTCAACCGGTCGATAAGTGGAGTCTCCTGCGGCATCAAGTCTTGGATTGTTCGAATCCGACTTAGTAGATCGGCATCAATCTCCCAGGAGCCGCTGTGTCCCCAAAGGTGGGTAACTGCGTCTTCAAACGAACCGCCCAGTAGTGAGGCAGCCGGCACACCTCTGTAAAGGTGGCCGGCTTCGTCCACTTTGGTGATGCTGGACGAGATCACAGTGGTGACCTCGCCAGAGGTCGTGCGGCGCCGGGCGCTTCGCAGCTCGGTGATTTCTTGCGGGTCATAAAGGCTCGTCCGGCCATCGAGGGACAGCTGGCGCGTCAGTAGGCCTCGGCTGACGTACGCGTAAATTGTCTGCTGCTTAACGCCGAGCCGAGCTGCAGCTTCGCGGGCGGTCAAGAAGTCCTTTGAATCAGCCATACGCGCAGTGTGAACCTTGAGGTTGCCCAAGTCAATGTTGACTGAATCAATATTGATCAATGCTGCTTGATTGGTCAAGCTGAATCTATGGAATACGAACTTACTCGAACCGACAGCGGACTCATTCAAGTGCCAGCCGGACTTAAGGGAGTGGCCGCAGCCCAGACCTCGATTGGGTCCGTGCGAGGGAGCGAGGGTTTCTATCACTATCGGCAATATGACGCGTCGGCTTTGGCTCGGACTGAGTCAGTGGAGGCAGTGTGGCATCTGCTTTTGAACGGTGAGCTGCCTGAGTCGCCTGAAGTTGCGGCCGAGTTTGCTCGCTCAATTGGACGCCAGCGCGAGGTCACGGTGGCGGCCGAGGTAGTTGACGCCGTGGCAGTTGCCACGACTGCGCCTCATCTGGGTTTGATTGCTTTGTTGC
This sequence comes from uncultured Acidimicrobiales bacterium, assembly GCA_937922785.1. Classification (GTDB taxonomy): domain Bacteria; phylum Actinomycetota; class Acidimicrobiia; order Acidimicrobiales; family SZUA-35; genus CALAJQ01. The sequence continues at coordinate 147,763 of CALAJQ010000023.1, read as the reverse complement.
CGCTGGTGGCTCGCAATGTTGGGGCCTCGATTGACCAATCACCTAGCGAGCGGCAGCAGGTGGCCACCGCTATTGCTGCCGCCGTGCCAACACTTCTAGCTGCCACGTATCGGCGACGTAAAGGCCTCGATGTCATCCATCCAGATCCGTCGCTGGGCCACGCCGCTGACTGGATCCGCATGGCGACGGGGGTAGTTGTCTCTGAGCAAAGAGCCCGAATGGTCGAGGCGTATCTGACCTCAACGATCGACCACGGTTTTAACGCTTCAACGTTCGCAAGCCGAGTAGTCACTAGCACCGGAGCCGATTTTGTTTCCGCAATCTGCGCTGGAGTCGGAGCGCTATCGGGACCACTGCACGGCGGAGCACCAGCACTGGCGCTATCAATGATCGAAGAGATTGGTGACCCCCAGAACACCGAGACTTGGCTTAAGCAACGTCTCGACCGTGGTGAGAAGATCATGGGATTCGGCCACGCCGTTTACCGGGCTGATGACCCGCGGTCGACGATGCTGCGTGAGGTGGCCGTGGCTCACGGTGGCGACCTGGTCGAGCGGGCAGTAGAAATCGAGTCTCGGATTCTTAGCTACCTCGAGCAATGGAAACCGGACTCAAAAATTGTCACCAACGTAGAGTTTTATGCCGGAATTGTTCTGTACCTGGCGGGGCTTCCAGCTGACTTGTTCACCTCGACGTTTACTGTCAGTCGAGTTATCGGGTGGTCGGCCCATGTATGTGAACAAGCCGACAACAACAAGATCATTCGGCCTAGCGCGATCTATGTGGGCCCTGAACCACGGGGGTCGGAATAGTGGTTTCTAGCTAGCTTCCATCAAGCGTCGGATTCGGCGGCAATGGGACTCGAGGTATTTCCCAAGACCGGGGCGTTCTAGGTGCATGCTGAGGTTCATGAGGTTGAGGCTGCGGGCAATTGCCAGGCTGTTTTCCAGATCGGCGCCCATGTCGGGCCAGGGTCGAACCTGGGAGTAGCCCTGGATGAATGGCGTTATGAATTCGGGATGATTCCTGCGTAGGTCGGCCAGAGTAATTCCTAGATCCTGCACGTCGAATCCGTATTGAAGATCCTGAAAGTCGACGGGGTAGTTCTGTTTGATCCACGTCACAACATTTCGGGGGCCAAAATCGCCATGAAGGAGGTGCGGTTCATGCGGCGGCACCTGCCACAAGGAATCGATAGTTCCTTGTGACCGCGCGTAAGCCTCAACAAGTAGTGACCCAAATTGCGATTGATAGTGCAGAACCCGATTTTCGGTTGGCATGTAGACCGCGTGACGCGCCGCTACTTCAGGCGCGTTTTTGATATGAGGACTGGCCACCGCAGCGTGATCGTGTAGCGCCGCTAACAGTGCGCCACTTTCGCTGATAATCGAACGTGACATCTTGTCTGCGATGGGCCGGCCAGGCACCCATGTAAACATCGAACAGATGCGATCGCCTTCGACACTGGGCATGTTGGCAATGACGGAAGGCTGATGGTCAATCGACGGGATGTTAACTGGAGCTTTGATTCCGTAGCGTTCTAATTGCCGAAGCCAATCAGCCTCGATTTGTTCAGTGGCGGGGTGATGTATTCGACAGAGCCCGCTAACTCTTAGCGTGAACCGGCCCTCGTTTGAATCGACACGAAAAATCGAGTTGAACGCCGAGGCCAGAATTCTTACCCGAACCTCTTTGAGGCCATAGTCTCGCTCAGCCACTTGCCGTGCAAGATGAGCTAGTCGGAGCGACTGCCCAGTCTTGGATAACTCAGCGAACGGCTGCATTTGTGTGGTGGGTTTCCTTCTCCGAGCTTGACCGAACGCTCAGAGTCTAGTCGGGCCGAGGCCGACCTTAGCCGAGTAAATCGTCGATGACATCTAGCCAAAGCTGGGTGGTGAGACCAAGTGATTCAACATCGATCCGTTCGTTATTTCCGTGGAAACGGCTTCCGTATTCGGCCTTAGTAAGCGAATCCGCAAAGAGCCCTGCTCCGTAGGTAATCGCACCGAGTTCACGATGAACCCGGGCGTCGGTGAACCCCACAATAAAGCCGGGATCAATGCGGGCATCAGGGAACGGATTATTGACTGCTTTCTGCAGTGAGTCCCAAAGTGGGTTGCCCATCGGGCTCATACTCGAAGGCTCGTTCAATAGTGGCTCGATCTCTACGTGGTCGGCCAAGTCTCCCATGGCCTCACGCAAATAGGTCTTGACTTCTTCATGCCCATCGCCCGGCATCGTCCGAGTGTCGACCTCGATGTGCACGGTGTCTGGAATGACGTTTGTCTTGTGTTGGGACGCGATCACATTGGGTGAGAACGTGGTGTGGGTGCAGGCATGCAAAAAGCCGGCGCCCGATGCTCGGGGCATAGCGGCAAGCGTTTCTTTGATTCGGTCAGGGTCCAACAGTGCGGCCTTTGTTTCGTCGTCATAGGGCATTGCTGCTACTTGGCCCCGCCAGAGTTCATGCATCTTTGCTGGTGGCTGGAATTCGCCGATTCGTTGCACCACAGCGGCGGCCTTCATGAGAGCGTTGTCGGACTTGTATGGCTGTGAACCGTGGCCGGGTGTCCCGCGAACGGTAAGTCGATTCCAACCGATTCCCTTTTCGCCGATGTTCACAGTGACCGTCCTGCCATCGCCAGTTTCGGAATGAAGTCCACCGTTCTCTGTGAGGACATAGTCAGCGGTGATTGCCTCCGGATGTTTCTCGCCCATGAAACGCGCCCCATATTTGGATCCGTTCTCCTCGTCGGCGACGGCGAAGAAGATGAGATCGCCACGAAGTCGTTTCTTTCGGCTAGCGACAATTTTGGCTGCAACCGCCATCGACGAGGTGAGGTTCAACATGTCTACTGCTCCTCGCCCCCAAACTTCGCCGTCGATCAGTTCTCCGCCGAATGGGTCATGTGTCCAGCCCGCCGGATTGGCAGGCACGACGTCGGTGTGGCCGTTCAGCAAAAGCGACGGCGCGTCAGGATCTGTGCCTTCAATACGGCCCACCAAAGAGACCCGACCCGGTGCCGCCTCGAATCGCTCGATGGCGATTCCGGCCCCCTCGAGATAGGTCTGGAGCACATCGGCGTTTCGGCTTTCGTGTCCCGAATCCACGGTGCCTTCATTCACGCATTGGTTGCGAATCAGCGTTTGGAGCAGTTCGACAGTCAGGCCGGTGTTGGAGTTCGTCATAGTGACAGTCTGGCGGCCGCGGGCCGGACAATCCAGATTGCCAAAGACTCAGGTGGTGGTCCTGTTCTAGGCTCAAGCGAATGGCTTCGTTAGGCGATAGATCGCCAGAGAGCAATTGCATCCCGAATGCTGCGGTACCGAACGTTGAGCCAGTAAGCCTTATCGAAATCATCGATGCAACCGATAGCAACAGTCTGGTTAGCGCTGATGCAGAGACGGTCGAGCTCGAGGTAAGCAGAGTTCAAATGGTGGGGGTCCTAGTCCTAGCCGCTATCGCCGCACTGCTGTTGTTAGGGGTTGATCGCCCGGTCGAACAGGCAATACCGAACGTGCCTTCCACAGTTGGAACGGGCGAGCTAAGTAATAAGCCCAGGACTAGTCGGTACCAGCCCAGCTCCACTGGTCTTGATGCAACGGTTACTGATGTAGGCCCGCTTTCAACCACCAACCGAGACCCGAGCTATGTCGGCCGACCAGGTAACGACGAGCCGGTTCGCAACCATCTAGTTGATAAGACGCTTCTTTATGTGAATGAGTTTGGACGCCCGACGATTGTTGACCTAACAACGGGCGACCAACGTGAAGTGCTGATCGCCGAGGAGCGAAGCCAAGACAGATTCGAGTTGGAATTCGGTCAGATCGTGACTTCGGAACCCACTCGCTCAGATCTGCCGCTAAGCATGGGTCGGTCGTTTGTTGTGACCGGAATGAAGGCTGGAGCTGAAGCAGATCCTGAAGGCTCGATAGTGATTTGCATTGACGGTCCAGGTTGTCGAGGCGAAACAACGTTGGCCAGTTCTGAGGTGCTGATTCTTAGTTCCGGCGGAGCCGACTCGGCGACGCAACTTCCCACACTCCGGGGCGCCCAGGACGCCATAGCGCAATTGTTGGGTTTTGAAGATTGGTCAATTGACCATCGCTGGACACTATTTGGGGCGAATCCAGCAGGGTCAGATGTTGCGTTGAAGATTCCCACTCCTCATCCTGAGGCCGCCGTTTGGCTGATCGAGCAAGCCCGTTAGCTACCAGTTCGAACCACAAAGCGCCCCTAGGATCTATCGCTCGGTGTCTGCAATGTTGGCCGAATTGATCCAGAAACTGGGCAGTTTCGGCACCTAGTGTGACAAGCGACCACCTGACTATCCGCCACTTGGGGTCAAAACGCGAGTTCATTACCTGTTTCACCTAACGGACTTACAGGAGTAGGGCTACATGGCAACTAAAGCAGAAATGATTACCGCAGTCGCAGACCGCGCAGGCACTGACAAGAAGTCAGCAGAAGCAGTTCTCGGAGCATTCTTCGATTACTCAGCCGAGCAGGTTAAGTCGGGCGAGAAGGTAACTTGGCCAGGATTTGGCACATTCTCAATGGGAGAGCGCGGCGCACGTAAGGGCCGCAACCCACAGACTGGCGAGACCATCAAGATCAAGAAGAGCCGTTCAATCAAGCTCTCAACATCAGCCCCAATGAAGGCATGGCTACTAACCGCTGGCAAGAAGCGCAAGTAATCTCTAGGCCTTTCTGAGGCTGAAAATGTGCTGAAGGCCGGACCTGGGAGAGGGGTCCGGCCTTCAGTAGTTTTTGCGCCAGGGTCCTTTCAGCCGAAACGCTTCCGCAGCTCTGCCTTTTGCACCTTGCCCATAGCGTTGCGGGGGAGTTCTTCAACGAACTCTATGGATCGAGGGCGCTTGAATCGAGCGAGCTTTGCTTCCAGGGCATAGCTGATGGCTTCGGTCGTCGCTGAGTCGCTCAGCCCAACAATCACAGCGAACGGCACCTCACCAAGGTCAGGGCTGGGTATCCCTATCACCGCCGATTCCGACACGCCCTCTACTGCGTCAAGAACTACTTCGATCTCCTTTGGGTAAATGTTGTAGCCACCTGAAATGATCATGTCGCCCGATCGGCCTTCAAGGGTTAGACGTCCGGCTTCATCCAAGGAACCGACGTCGCCGGTGATAAAGAAACCGTCGGGTCGATGCTCTGCGCTTGTCTTTTCCGGCATCTCCCAATATCCAGCGAAGAGGTTTGGGCCTTTCATCTCAACAACGCCGGCCTCGCCGGGAGCGCACGATTGGCCATCTTCACGGCATACGCGAAGCTGCACCCCTGGAAGAGCGAAACCGACCGTCCCAGGGACTCGGTCGCCGTTGTAGGGATTGGACGTGATCATCCCGGCCTCAGTCATTCCGTAGCGTTCGAGAATTCGTTGGCCAGTTCGTTGGGCAAATTCTTCGTGCACGGCTTCAGTCATCGGGGCTGACCCTGATGTGAACAGCCGCATCGACTTGCACAGGTCTGAGTTGAAACGCTTGTCTTCGAGAAGTCGGATGTAGTGGGTGGGAACTCCCATCATCACTGTTGCGCTTGGGATGTTTGCGATCGCATCTTCGGTGGTGAACCGGTCAAGGAAGATGACTGTGCTGGCGTTCAACATTGCAGTATGCAGCGCAACGAACAGGCCATGCACGTGGAAAATGGGCAGCACGTGCAACAACACATCACCCTCAACAAATCCCCAGATGTCATGAAGTGCATGGGCATTGGAAACTAAGTTCGAATGGGTCAGCATGGCCCCTTTTGACCGCCCAGTTGTGCCTGAGGTGTACAGCATCGCCGCCAGGTCATCTGCGGACCTTTGCACTACCGCATGAGTCGCTGACTTTCCGAACCCAATCTGTGTGAGTTCGATGAGACTTAGGTTCTGAGGGCCGGTGACATCAGTAGAACCGCCGTGCACATACAGGCTCGGCCGCGCGTCGTCGATGAAGTACTGAACCTCGTTTGCGGTGTAGCTAGTGTTAAGCGGCATGTAGACCGCACCCATGCGTAGGCAAGCAAGATACAGCGCCACCGCTTCTGCTGACTTCGGAACCTGTACAACGACTCTGTCACCAATTCCCACTCCGAGATCCACCAAGGTGTTAGCCAACTTCGCCGAGATTATGTCGATCTCTCCATAAGACACTTCGCTGTCACCGGGCTGGGACAGGAACGTCTTGTTGAGGTCTTGGCTAAACGCTTCTCGAAGGGCTGCGTAGAGGTTGTGGTTCACCTCTCCAAAGTTAGGGCGTTAATAGTTGGTACAGCCAACAAAGTTTGTGCAACACTGGTTCCACCAAGAGGAAGGAGGTGGTCAAACTGAATTACATAATTTCTGGGACCTTGGAGGTGGCTGGTCGCTAGCGGCTAGCTGGACCCCTGGTGAATACCAGCCGGTCACCCCTGATGTGAGCAGCGAGCGTGTCCCGCTCGCAAGCCAAAACCCTAAGCGAGCCACCGGCGAAAGTCGGGCGGCCTCCGTGGCCACAATGAGAGTCACCGGCGAAAGTCGGGCGGCCTCCGTGGCCACAATGAGAGTCACCGGCGGAAGTCGGGCGGCCTCCGTGGCCGGGGAACGGCAAACGAATCATCAGGTCCCCAGCAAAAGATAGTTAGGAACGTGGGAGTAGCTCGTTGCTGCTCCCACGTTTCGCGTTTATGGTCTGGTCCTGATGAGCGACAACGAGATTATCTGGCTAACTGCAACTGACATGGCGGCCAAGATAGCCAGCAAGGAGTTGTCGGCCCGAGAGGTGATGGAAGCTCATCTTGGGCAGATCGACAGGGTGAATCCGGCCGTAAATGCGATTGTGACCTTAGATCCGGAGCTTGCGATGGCTGGCGCCGCAGAGGCCGACAACAAGACGGCTTCCAACGACGAGCTTGGTCCGCTGCACGGGCTTCCGGTAGCTCACAAAGACCTTCACGACACCCAGGGCATGCGCACAACGTCAGGGTCTCCGATACTTGCAGATTTGGTGCCAACCGAAAACGCGCTGATCGTTCAGAGGATGGTTGATGCTGGAGCAATCACGATTGGCAAAACGAACACCCCTGAGTTCGGAGCTGGCAGCCAGACGTTCAACCCAATATTTGGGGCAACAAAGAACCCCTATGACTTAGAAAAAACAAGTGGCGGCTCTAGCGGCGGAGCGGCGGCAGCCTTGGCCGCAGGGATGATTCCGTTGGCCGACGGTAGCGACATGGGTGGATCACTACGCAACCCGGCAAGTTTTTGCAATATCGTCGGTTTCAGAACTTCCGGCGGGCGAGTGCCAGTTTGGCCGTCGTCGGCTGGGTGGTCCGATTTTGGTATCCATGGACCGATGGCGCGAACCGTGGGCGACGTGGCGCTGATGCTCACCGCAATTGCCGGAGCCGATCACAGAGTCCCGAACTCTTTGCCGGGGTCTCCTTCGAGCTTTGCAAGAGATCTCAGCAGAGACTTGTCCGGTGCTCGTATCGCTTGGAGCCCACGCCTTGGCGAGATGCCAGTGCAACAAGAAGTGCTGGACGTCATGGCAGCGAACCGTGAGGTCTTTGAATCGCTCGGCTGCGAGATCGTCGACGCCGACCCTGACCTCTCGGGAGCTGAAGACATCTTTCAGAAGTTGCGAGCCTGGCATTTTGAGCTTGGTCTTGTTAACGAGTACGCCAACCACCGTGACAAACTAAAAGACACCGTCATCTGGAATGTTGACCTTGGAAGATCCCTAAGCGGGCCAGAAATAGGAGCCGCAACTAAGGCTCGTACAAAGTTGTTCGAGCGCTTCGCTGATTTCATGACCGATTTCGACTTCCTGGTCGCTCCTGTAAGCCAGGTGGTTCCCTTCTCCCACGAGACCGAATGGGTCACCGAGATCAACGGTGTTCAGATGGACACCTACATCGACTGGATGATGTCCTGTTGCGTCATCACCGTTACTGGTTGCCCGGCGTTATCAGTGCCTGCCGGTTTCACACCAAGTGGTCTGCCAGTTGGCCTCCAGCTGATTGGTCGCCATCTCGATGACTTTGGTGTGTTGCAGTTGGCACACGCCTTCGAACAGGCCAATCCTGTCGGGCTGCGCAGGCCTGCTCTGTAATTGCTTGTAGGTAGTGGGTAGTACTAGCTGGGTACGTTCTTGACTTCAATGCGGTCAGTCCCAGTAAGGAACGAGGCAATGAATTGAGACAAGCTCTCAATCGTGACTTGCTCTAAGGCGTCGCGCTGAGCTTGGCGGGTGATTATCTCGCCGCCGGCGGCTTCATCGAACAGCGACTCAAGGATGAAGCCGTTGTTAATGAAGTTATAGCGACCACCAACAACCGTGACCGCTTCCTCAAAGTCCTGGGGGTCGATCTGGCCGGCGCCAAGGGCCTCAAGTTCTGCAGTTACAGTGTTGCCAATCTCATCGATGCGGGCCGGATCTCCGTTGATTGAGACGGTCAAGTCAGCACTGTCACCTGGCTCGTTGAAGGTGATGAAGGCACTTCCGCCGTAGGTGGCGCCCAACTCTTCTCTGACCACTGAGAAGACTCGATCGTTAAGAAGGTTGTCCGCAACCTCGGCTAGTACCCGGTGCCTTACTGTCTCATCCGCTGAACCTGCATACAGAAGACGGTAGGCACCGGCTGCGGATCCGCTTCCCACGTCTGTGGAAATTGAGACGTCGCCAGGCGTCTCAAGCCCGCCTTGGGTGGTATCGGGCCTGGGATCTGGCAGCGAGCCAATGTATGCCCGAGCGAGCTCAAGAACATCTCGCTCATCGGCGTCCCCGACGATGTACACGATGTGCTCATCAAGTGACTGGAAGCGATCGTTGTAGATGTCCATTACCTGGGTTTCATCGAACCCAGTCAAATCGGCCGAGGTTGGGCTGAAGGCAAATTGTGCGCCACCAGACCGGGCATCTACCAAAGCTACCGTCGCAGCTTGGGCCGAATCGAGCGATATGAAGTCGATTTGATCTCGCTGAGCCTCGATCTGTTGGTCGAGTTTCACCGATTCGGCCGTGGGCTCGGTGATGCCTAGGTACATCAGCTGAAGCAGGATCTCCAGTTCGTCAGCAGGTGACCCACCGAAGAAACCCTCGACGTAGTCATCTACATAAGCGCGTGCGGTTGCATCACGCGAGCTTAAGTAACGGTTCTTTTGAATTGCCGAATAGGGTCCGACTCCGCTGGAGTTAACTACGTTGACAGCTGCCTCAGCCAGGCGAGCATCGGCTTCGGCCAACTGAGACTTGCCACCCGGCGACACAGTCAAGACGGTCAGGTTGTTTTCATCAATCGTGGACGGGCTGAAAATGACTTGCATTCCGTTCTCGAAGACCGCTGAGAATCCAGGATTTTCTTCCAGGTCGGTTAGTGCGACTTCGCGGACAGGTTCAGGCTGGCCCATAAGCTCGGCGATCTCTTCGATGTCGTCGTCGAAACTGGTTGCTTCGGCATCGCGTGCTCGCTGTAGGGCGGCCACAAGGCTGGCTGCGTCTCCCACGGTTGCTTCGTCGGGGCCAATCGTCGCAACAATGGGTTCGGCTGAAGTCATCGCCCAACCCCAGTGGTTGTTCACCTCATCAATGTTTAGATTGTCGAGAATTTCCAAGTTCATCGCAACCGAGTCCTCAATCGATTGCAGGTCGGTTTCATCCAAGAAGTCTTCGAGAATGTTGTTCGCCCATTCATCATCAGAGATGTCGTTCTCACCTAGAAGGCGCTGTTCCTGAATGTTGCGCCATATGTCGACGGCGCGATCTAGCTCGGCCTGAGTGAATCCAGTCTTGATGCTTGATTCAATTTCGGTAAGCAACACCTCAGCCGCAGCCTCAAGATCTGACGAAGCCGCGTTGAACCCCATGTACTGGAGGCCGCGATCCCACCCAAACCACTGCCCGAAGCCGCGTTCTAGATCTAGGCGGCCGGTCTGGATCCCTTCGTCAATCCGGGAGTTAATCATCACCCCGTGAAGGATCTCAGTAACCCAAAGCTTTTGACCGCCCTTGGTACCAAGGTTCCAGGCCCGCAACGGGACGTCGACGCTAACTGAGGCATCGGCGTAGGTCGGTTCAATGATGACGTCCACGATGGGCTCGGTGCGAAGCGTGAAGTCATCAATGGCCGAATCGGGCGACAGACCCCGAGCTTCCATCGCCGAGAAGCTGTCCACCACAAGCCTTTCGAGATCATCAACGTCTCTATCTCCAACGATGACAACGGCCATGTTGTCGGGCCGGTACCAGGTGTCGTAGTAGGCCCGCAGAACTTCAGGAGTGGTGGCGTTGATTGTCTCCGCGGTGCCGGCTACGGCGACATCAGCAAACGGAGTGTCCTGGTGGTAAAGCTTGTCGAATTGGGCGTTGACGAGGCCTTCACCCGATTCTCTAAGTCGCAACTCCTCTCGAACAATTGGCGCCTCGGCGGCCACTTCGCCTGGGTCGAGGGTTGCTTCGGACGCCCATTGCGCCAGGATGTCTACAGCAGTTTCAACTCTGTTGCCACTGTCTTCAACCTTGATCTGGTAGACAGTCTCGGTGGCACTGGTGTAGGCGTTGAAGTCCGGACCGATTTCGGCACCAATTGATCGCAAAGCGGTATCAATCGTGTTTCCCGGATACTTGGTGGTGCCGTTGAACATCATGTGTTCAAGGAAGTGAGCGATGCCCGTCCCCTGCGGATTCTCATGGAAACCGCCAGCCTTTACCGCTAGCCGCATTGAGACAGATTGGCCGGGGGAGTCGTTCTCCATTACGTAGTAGGTCAACCCGTTGTCAAGCGCACCCACCCTAATGTCAGAGCCAATCTCGAGGAATGTTTCATCCATCACCGGCGCGCTGAACCCCGAACCCCGAACCCCTGGGTCGCTGTCGGGTGAGTCAGCTTGATCCCCGTTCTCTCCAGAACCTGAACTTGTAGCCGATTCTTGTGCCGTGGTTGTTGGGTCGGCTTCTTCAGAACTGTTTGTGCAGGCAGCAGCGGTTAGAGCTACCGCTAGGAGAATCGCTGTCCATCTTGATTCAAGGCGCATAACCCCAGGCTACTTGCACAGGGACCCAGGAATCGGTTGCTGCTAGGTCGCCGGGCCTAGACCTTTTGGCTCAAGTATTTTTGCCCAATTGCCGAAGACTCTGCCGAACCAATGAAGGAGTCACGTGCAATGACTTTCACAATACCGACTGTCCGAACAGCAAACCCCAAGTCCAATCGATCTCGCGCTTTGGGTGCAGCCCTGGCGCTAAGTCTGGCGCTTGGCGCATGCGGAAACGCGGAAGACAGCCTTGAGCCAGACACCCTTGCGATGTTGGACGAAGCGACTTCGACCACCGCTGAATCTGAAACAACCGAAGCACCCGCTGACATCCCAGATGACCAGTCAGAGGACCAGCCAGAAGACAGCACAAAACCAGCTCCGGAATCTGAGGCTCCAACCACAGTTCCAATGAGCGCCCCCGAGGCGCCCAACCCAGAGAACCCGGCACCGGCCGCACCAGCACCGAGCGAGCCAGCCGCACCTGATGCGCCAGCAGACCCCACTGCTGATGTTCCTGCTGACGCTGGCGAACTGGCCCAAGCAGAGGCCGAGTCGTTCCGGCTGCTCAATGAGTTAAGGGCGTCACTTGGACTGGCTCAGCTGACCCGCGCCTCAGACATGGACGCATTCGCCCGTAACTGGAGCCAGACCATGGCTAGCACTGGCGAGTTTGAGCACAGTGATGGTCCGTACGGCGAAAACATCGCTTGGAATAGTCAAAGCTCACTAAGTCCTGCTGAGGCCGCAGCGGCCATGCACGAAATGTGGATTAACAGCCCAGGGCATTACGCAAACATGACCAGTCCGGACTACACGTTGGCCGGCATGGGTTTCTACAAAGACGCCAGCGGCTGGCACGCAACACACGTGTTCGATCGATAGATAGCAAATCGAAAGATCTAATCGACAGTCATGGCAGCGCCTAGCTTGGTCCTATGGAGCAAGAGGCTGGCAAACCACCCGAAGCGATTCGACGCCGGCTCGAGGTTGTGAGCGATCAGGCGATGCCCGGGTTCGAGCGGATGTTGTTAGGTGAGTGGGCACTGCGGGCAAGTATCGGAGCGACCAGCCGGGCCAACACTGTTTGGCCCGGCGGCGAACCCGGTGTGTCGCTGCCAACTGCTATAGCAACTGCCGAACGCTGGTATCAAGAGCGCAACCTGCGGTGCGGTTTCCAGGTGTTCGAACCGACCGGCGACGCCCTAATTTCAGCGCTGCGCGACAAGTCATACGAAGAGGTAGACGGCGCGCTAGTTCTGTGGGCGCCGGTCCACAGGATTTCTCTACGGCCGGTCGCCACTGTTGGTGTCACTTTGGTTACCACACCAACAATTGATCCACGATTAGCGCAACTGGTTGACGATCCAGACCGGGTCCGGGAAATCACGATGGAAGACCCAGAACCAAGTTTTGTTGCTGCATCGGGCGATAACGGCGAGATTCTGGGCGGCGGCAAATCGGTCTTGCTGGAGGACTCCCTCGGAATATTCGCGATGCTGACCGCTCCCAGTGCACGGCGCCGAGGAATTGCCACCCAAGTGCTAAACCACCTGATTAGCGCAGGTGTCAAAAACGGTGCGGAGTGGGTGTGGCTACAGGTGGCCGCTAGCAACCACGCTGCGATCTCGCTATATGAGCAAGCGGGCTTCGAGCGCGGCCATTCCTATGTCTACATGTTTGGGTCCAAGAGCTGAATCCTTGGCTGGACACGCCGACTTGAATAGGGTGAGAATAGTAATTCTTACAGTGTTAGATAATGCACGGTTAGATTCTGCACGGTTAGACAGAGCCAGGAGCGCAGTTTGATGGAAGCCCAAAAGCAGCCCGTCGAGAGTTGGGCAACCGATTTCGATCATACTCATCCGGATTGGGGCCAGAATGCGCCGGCAATTTGGGATGAGCTTCGCGAAGGCTGTCCTGTGGCGCACACCGAACGCTTTGGCGGCGCTTGGCTGCCGACACGACACGAAGACATCGCTGCGATCGCTCGTGATACCGAGAATTACACAAGCAACGGGGTTGTGATTGGCGAGAACAGAGCCGAGATCGCGGGAGCACCTATGGGATATGCCCCTCCGATTACCTCTGACCCTCCCTTCCATAAGATCGCACGGCGTCTCTTGCTTCCGCCGTTTGCCCCTAAGGCCATCGAGGCGTTGGAGCACTACACCCGAGAGTATTGCCACGAGTTAATCGATGAGCTCGTTGCAGCAGACGGCGCGGTAGACGCAGCCGAAGGCTATTCACAGAACATCCCGGTTCGAATCATTGCGAAGATGTTGGGTTTGCCCGAGACAGACGGTGACAAGTTCCGACGATTCATTCACAACGTGATCGAGGCACCTTCAGCGGACCGTGTGATTCCGGAAGAAGAAACGATGGAGTACTACCTCACGGGTCACATCATCAATCGGAGGCAGAACCCCCGAAGTCAAGAAGAAGGGGGTGACCTCATCGACTATCTGGTCCAGGCAGATATCGAAGGCATGCCCCTAGCTGATGAGCACGTGTTCGGTTCTATTGCGCTGTTGATTATTGCGGGCATCGACACAACATGGTCATCAATAGGGGCCGCCATTTGGCACCTTGCTCAAAATCCGCAAGACCTAGCTCGACTGCGTGATGACCCTGAAACCCGACCGTTTGCAATCGAGGAGTTCTTGCGCTTTTACGCACCGGTGACAATGGCCCGAATCGTTGCCGAAGACCACGACCTAGGTGGATGTCCAGCCAAGCGAGGCGATTGGTTGCTGCTGCCGTTCCCCGCAGCCAACCGTGATCCTGAGATGTTTGAAGACGCGGATAAGTTCATTATCGATCGTCAGTCGAACCGGCATGCGGCCTTTGGTCTGGGCATCCATCGTTGCCTTGGTTCCAACCTGGCCCGCATGGAACTGTCGGTGGCTCTGGACGTTTGGGTTGAGCGGATACACGAATTCGAATTGGTCGATCCCGAGTCAGTTCGCTGGTCTCCCGGTCAGATTCGCGGGCCAAAGGAACTACCGATTCGCATCGGCGCTTCGGTTCCGCGAAGCTAACCGGCCTATGGCTCATTGGCGCAACTGGTCCGGCAAACTAACTGCTGAACCTTGGCGGCTGCACAGCTTGCGTTCGGAGTCAGACGCCGTCGCGCTGGCCGTTGCAAGTGCAGCGGGAGGGCGTACTGTCCGAGCGGTTGGCGCGGCTCATTCCCACATGCCACTGATCCCTAACGATGGATTGATAGTTGACGTTTCCGGTCTTACTGGAGTCATCGAAACTGATGTTGAGGCCGCGACCGCCGAAGTATGGGCGGGCACTCCGATTTATGCCCTCGGATTGCCCCTCCAAGAAGCAGGGCTGGGCCTAGCGAATCAGGGCGACATCGACCGGCAGGCCATTTCTGGAGCTGTCGCTACCGGAACCCACGGCACCGGTGAAACGCTCACGAATCTCTCAGCAATGGTGGCAGGGGCCACGATTGCGACCTCAACTGGTGACCTGGTTAAGTGTGATGCCTTAACCGAACCGGAAGTATTTAGGGCGGCTCAACTCCATTTAGGTGCGTTGGGACTCGTTACAAGGTTGCGCCTACAACTAGTACCTGCGTATCGGCTTTCAGAGCACGGTTGGTACGAACCTTTTGTTGATATTCAGCCAAAGATGGCGGCCTATATCTCCGACAACCGACACTTTGAGTTCTTCTGGTTTCCCAAGACTGACAGGGTTCACGCAAAGATCGTGAATCAAACCGACGCACCACCGGAGTATCCCGTCGGCAAGGAAGGCGCCAAAGTGGGTTGGAGCCACGAAGTCTTTCCGAGCCGTCGAGAGTGGCTACACACGGAAATGGAATACAGCGTTGGCGCCGACGTGGGCGAAGCGTGCATGCTGGCTATAAGAGAGCTTTACCAGACTCACTTTCCTGAGGTGGAGTGGGCGGTCGAGTACCGAACCGTTGCAGCTGATGATGTCTGGCTTTCACCAGCGAATAACAGGCCGACTGTGGCTATCAGCGTTCATTGCGACATCGCCGAAGATGACCGTCGCCTCTTTGGTGCCTGTGAAGAAATCTTCCTAGCTCACGATGGTCGCCCTCACTGGGCAAAGGTCAATTCCCTGGCCGGATCAGACTTGGCCAGACACTACCCAGACTGGGAGAAGTGGTGGGAAGTTCGAGATCAACTTGACCCAACCGGGACCTTCCTGAACGATTACTTGAAGTCCCTGCGTACCTGACATTCGCCGGGCTCTTCATGGAGGTCCCCGGTGGCAATAGAGAACGAACAAATGCGTTGGGCAAACCAGCGTACCGAAGAAGTGATTGATCCTGGGCAGCCCATTATTGATCCGCATCACCATCTTTGGGATGACCACGGAAGACTTGGCGCCTACACCGTTGAGCATCTGATGGCTGACACCACGGCGGGGCACAACATCGTTGGCACGGTCTTTGTTGAATGTATGTCTGGCTACCACCTAGATGGTCCGCCAGAACTAGCACCGGTTGGAGAGACGGCCTATGTGGCCCAAAGCGCAGCCGCGATCGCTCAGCTCGGCGGACCGCCGATTTTGGGAATCTCTAGCTTTGCTGACCTAACTCTTGGGGAGAAGGTCGAAGGAGTCCTAGAAGCTCACGAGGCGGCCGGGGCTGGTTTGTTCAGGGGAATACGTCACGCTGTGGCCTGGCATAAGAGCGACCAGATACCTAACGGTCACACCGACGCTCCCGAGCACTTGATGTATGACGGGGAGTACCGGAAAGGGTTTCAGAAGCTAGGGGAGATGGGTTATGTGTTCGACGCATGGCTAATGCACCCTCAGCTGCCTGACCTGGTCGACCTTTGCCGGGCCCACCCAGAAACACCAGTTGTGCTTGACCACATCGGAGCACCTATGGGGATTGGGCCCTACGCCGGGAGAAGGTCAGAAGTAATCGCCGAGTGGCGACCCCACATGAGTGAGCTAGCGAAATGTCCCAATGTCTTTTTGAAAGTTGGAGGAATCGGCATGTCTCGGTACGGGGCTGGCTGGGAAGCCGAACCAGTGCCGCCAAGCTCATCGGAGATCGCGGAGTATTGGGGTGAGGAACTTCGTTTCTGCATTGACACCTTTGGCCCGAGTCGCTGCATGTTTGAGTCAAACTTTCCGGTGGATCGATCGTCCTGCAACTACGTGACTCTTTGGAACGCTTTGAAGATTGTTGGCTCCGGATATAGCGACTCCGAACAAGCTGACCTGTTCTTTGGCACCGCCAACCGCTTCTACAATCTCGGGCTTTAGACACTCACAGGCTGTAGGCGCCGCCAGGTCGCTGCGTGAGGCATACTGGCAGCTTGTCAATCCAGGCGTCACAGCCGAAACTTCTGTCGGGCGAGCACCGTCCACTCACCATTTCGCTGCTCGTCGCGGTTGCGTTGGTCTCCTACAACAACCTTTCTGTGGCCGCGGCCCTACCCAGCATGGGCAACGATCTTGGCAATGTTGGGCTTTTGCCGTGGGTGATTACGGCCGAGCTTCTGGCCGCAGCAGTAGCGATACTTGCCCTGGGTCCGACTGTTGATTCTTACGGAGTTCGACGAGTCTTCAGAGCCTCCATGATTGTGTTCATCGTGTCCTCACTTTTCTGTGCGGTCTCACCAAATATGCAGACCCTGATCTTGGCTCGAATTGTGCAGGGGATTGCAAGCGGCGGAGTGATCGGAGCTTCAATATCAACAGTGGGTTTGGCCTATGGGGCAGACATAAGGCCAAAGGTTTATGCGGCCGTATCAGCCGTGTGGGGGGTGATGGGCATTGCGGGCCCCGCGATCGCAGCGGGCCTTATAGGACTGTTCGGTTGGCGATCGATCTTCACCGTCACCTTGCCTGTGGGCATTGTGGCAACCGCTATTGGTTGGAACCGCCTGCCCGGTAGGCGCGAAGAAAACATTGTCAACAAGTTCGACGTCCGTGGGCTGGTAATCCTGACCGTTTTGACAATCGGATTGCTGATGGCGGCGTCTGCAGATTCCTTGCGATTGTTGTGGTGGCTACTAATCGCGGTGGTGTTTGGAGTTGCCTACTACCGTCACGCTCGCCGGACCTACCACCCTGTAGTTGAGTTGGACCATTTGACAGGGCGCCGATGGCGCTATCTGCACATCACTTCAACTTTGGCTGTGGGTGGTGGCACCGGAGCTAGTGCCTTCTTGCCGCTGTACCTGAAGGGCGCCCGAGGTGCTACCGAGACCCAAGCGGCCTTTTCAGTTCTGTTCCTGGTTCTTGGCTGGACCGTGGGCGCGTTCATCTCAAGCAAGCTGCAGTCACGAATGCACTCGGCTTACGTAGTGCAGGCAGGTTCGGGTCTGTTGGTTGTGATGGGCTTGTTCGCAGTAGTTGTTACCGGCCTGGAACTTTGGATTGGATTCCTGCTTGGCGCCTTCTTCTTTGCCGGTATCGGGATCGGCTCAATCACAACAGCGGGCCTTGCGCTACTGCAAGGAAGAGCTCAACAAAACGAGATGGGTCGAGTCTCTTCGGCTCATCAGTTCCTGCGATCGCTCGGATTTGCATACGGAGCTGCAATCGCAAGCTCGGTAATCTTTCTGGTAGTTCAGCAGAGGATTGGCGATGTGGAGGCGATTCGAGATCTCTTGGGCGGTGATGCAGACGCCGTCGATCTGAACGCTGAAGTCGTGGACGCTCTCCAAGCTGGCTACGTGTGGGCGTTGGCGGTCACATCAGGGTTGACCGTTGTCACGATGGCGTCGGCGGTCAAGCTGGTGCGCAGTATTGGGATGTTCACACCGATTGACTAGCTGATCGCATGCCGTCGGCTTAAGTGTTCTTGTGCAACGTGGCCTAGGACGCGCGAAGATGGTTTTGACAGATGCATGTGGCAGCAGCAAATAGGGGACTTTCATGAACGTCGCAGAGATAATCCAGCGCAAAGGATCAGAGGTCGCAACCGTGAAACCCGAGGATCCGGTTTCACAGGCAGCTGGCCTGCTTTCTGAAAAAGGATTTGGCGCACTTGTCGTAAGTGCCGACGGAGCTTCGATTGACGGCATCATCTCAGAACGTGACATCGTGCGTCGCTTGGGTGTTGAAGGCTCGTCGATACTAGATCAGCCAGTCGGATCTGTAATGACGAGCGACGTAAGAACCTGTTCATCCCAAGACAGTGTCGAGTGGCTAATGGGCATGATGACCGAGCACCGCATCCGTCACCTTCCAGTTCAGACGAGTGACGGTCTAGCTGGCATGATTTCGATTGGTGACGTTGTCAAATGGCGAGTTACCGAACTTGAAGCCGAGATGGGCCACCTCGAGAACTACATCAAACAGGGCTGGTAGCCACCTGTGGGCACCGCAGTCTCCTCAAAATCCCCAACAAAAGCCTCAGCCAAACTGTGCACCGTGCTTGGCATAGATCGACCAGTCATTCTGGCCCCGATGGCCAAAATCGCTGGGGGCAAATTGGCCAAAGCAGTTTCAGATGCAGGCGGCCTGGGCGTGCTCGGGGGCGGTTATGGCGACCTCGACTGGATTGCTTCTGAACTCACCGAAGTCGGCTCGTCACGGGTTGGTGTAGGCATCATCACTTGGAACATGGCCGACGGAGCCTTGGACTCGATTCTGGAGACTCACAATCCGCCAGTGGTGTGGATGTCCTTTGGCAATCCCGTTCCCCATCTTGATGCCATCAAGTCATCGGGCGCTGTAGCGATCTGCCAAGTTGGCACAGTGGCCGAAGCTGTTTCAGCCAGTGATGCCGGGGCCGACATTATCGTGGCTCAGGGGAGCGAGGCAGGCGGTCACGGACGTCAAGGGCGTGCCCTGTTCGGCTTGGTTCCAGCTATTGCCGATGCGGTGGGGCCCGTGCCGGTCGTTGCCGCCGGTGGCATCTCGACGCTGGCCGGCTATGAGGCTGCCGTTGCGTTAGGCGCCTCGGGCGTTGCGATCGGTACCGCCTTTTATGCCAGCCAGGAGGCTTCAGACATCGATGCCGCCAAACGCAAAATTGTCGATTCGTCTGGCGATGACACGGTTCACAGCACGATCTATGACATCGTCCGTGGCCCGAAATGGCCACAGGGATACAGCGGTCGGAGCATTCAAACTGAACTGACCAAGACGTGGACCGGTCGAGAATCAGAAATCGACGAGGCCGAACAGGCAAGGCTCACAGCGCTGCATGCGGACGCCGCTGCAGCTGGCGATCTGGACGTCAGGGTGGTCTGGGCGGGCGAAGGCATCGACAGCATCACATCTATACCGCCGGCGGCTGAGATCGTTCAGCGCTTCCCGCTGCTGAGAACCTGACCGCGGTCCTAAATTTGTCGATCTGAATTCTTAGTCAGGGGCCAGGGCTGCGCTGGTATCTATGCGGGGTTCGGTCCCAGCATGGGAGACGCCGTCTTGAATGTCGATCATGTGGGCATGGCCAGTGTTTACGCGACGCTGAGTGGCAACGTGTCCTCGTTTGATCAGCCCGATCAACCATGATTCGGGACCCCCCGGTTCCACGATCACTTCGGGTAGATCCGGGCTTTCCCATGTGTCGAAGCCGTTGGACTTTGGTGGTTCAAGTACCCAGCGGGGGGCCGCCATAATGTCGCCGACCGATTGTTGGTTGAACAACAGTCGCGCCAACATTTGCAACACGATCTGGGGTTGAGCGTCGCCGCCCATGGTCCCAAGTACTGTTCTGAGCTTGCCTTCGGGCGTAGTGATTAGCGCTGGTGACAAAGTGTGGGGGGCTCGCCTTTGGGGTTGATACTCAGCTGGGTGGCCCGGAATCAGGTTGAAGCCAGCTCCTCGGTTTTGCAAGAAAATGCCAGTCCCGGGAGCCACCAAGTGGACTCCAAAGCCTGACGCGTTGGACTGGATGAACGAAACCCCACCGCCGTTTGAGTCTGTAGCGCAGAGGTATATTGTTCCGCCGCCGCCATATGTGTCTCCGAGGGATGCAGCGGAATCTATGCTGATGTTGGCCCGACGTTGAGCAATGCGTTCAGGGCTGAGAAGCGCCATTCCATCCGCACCATCAAACAACGAATCGATTCGGTCGAAGCCAGCATGGCGAGCTGCCTCAACCACAAGATGGGCCCACAAGCCGTCGTTTGGATCGGCGGGGAGGTCTAAGCCTTCAAGAATGCCAGCCCCCAGCAGTGAGAGATAGCCCTGTGAGTTTGGGGGAACAGTCCAAAGGCGATGACCCCAGGCGTCGAGAAACAGCGGATCGACCCATTCGGCGTGGTGATGTTCTAGGTCCTGCCTAGTGAATTCACCAGCTCCGATTTCAATCAACGCTTCGCCGAACTCGCCAAGGTAGAAACCGTCGCGACCCAAATCTGCGACAGCTGTGAGCGCTTTGGCAATACCCGGTCGGATCAGGGTGTCGCCCTCTGCAAGATCTTGGTAGTCGTCTGCACCCGGCACACCCGATACTCGTCTTGCAGAAGCGGCAAGATGACCGGGAACGTCGAAGCCATTCGCCGCAGTCGAGATCGCTGGCGCCAACAGGGTCGCCAATGGCAGCTTTGCGCAGCGCTCGGCTAGGGCAACCCAGCCATCCACACATCCTGGCACCGGAACACTGCGAATGTCACCCTTGAAGGGCATTGCGTCGTGGCCCTCAGCTCGCAGCCGCTCGGGGTCAGCACCAGAACCGGCCCAGCCGGAAGCGTTGAGACACAGCGGGTCGCCAAGGTCTTGATGAACCAGGGCAAAGAGATCGCCTCCCATCCCACACATGTGCTGGGACGTTACGGTTAGCACAGCCGACGCAGCGATCGCAGCATCGACGGCGTTGCCTCCAAGGTCGAGCATTTCGACACCGGCTGCTGATGCTCTCGTAT
The DNA here is from genome assembly GCA_937922785.1 of uncultured Acidimicrobiales bacterium. Classification (GTDB taxonomy): domain Bacteria; phylum Actinomycetota; class Acidimicrobiia; order Acidimicrobiales; family SZUA-35; genus CALAJQ01. The sequence goes on along the minus strand of CALAJQ010000023.1, from coordinate 126,918 downwards.
CAACCGTGCAAACGGCGCCTTTGCTACTGGAAACGGTTAGCTGCTGCATGGAACAGTTCTAGCGCCTCGGAACCAAGAGGGGTAAAAACGGACCAGCTATTTGGAGTTTGCTACTTCTGGTGACACCAGGCTGGCAGAACCTTCTGCCTGTGGCGCTTGCAACATGAAACCTTGCACATGCTCACAACCCATCGCCTTTAGAAGCTCCAGTTGCTCCGGAGTCTCGACGCACTCTGCAACGGTCACCAGTCCGAGCTTGGTCGCAAGTTGGATCACCGATTCGGTGATCGTGGCAGCGTACTCATCATCGGCAAGGTGATGGACAAAGGAGCCGTCGATCTTGACCATGCTGATAGGGAGATCACGGAGGTGACCTAACGCCGAACCGCCCTTGCCAAAGTCGTCGATCGCCAGCCTGAAGCCAGCATCTCGAAGGCCATGTAGAACCGGGAGCGAATCAACCAACAAGCCGGTAAGTCCAACCTCGGTTATCTCTACCACGACCTTAGAGGGATCCGTTGAGAACACTTCGAGCACAGCCAACAGTCGAGCCGTGAGTCCCGGACCCTGAAGTTGGTTGGCTGCAATGTTGATCGCAATGAACCTCTCGCTCTTATCGAGAAGCCAGGTTGCGGTCTGTTCAAGGGCAGAGGTCAGGACAGCAACAGTCATATCGTTCAAGAGATGACAGTCGTCGGCGATCTGAACAAACTCGCTTGGCGACACAACCCCAAATTCCGGGTGTTGCCACCGGACAAGTGCTTCAAAGCCTCGAAGCTCTGAATCTGTCGTGCTGAAGATCCCCTGTAGAGATGCCCCGATCTGGGATTCGCTGAGTCCAGAGCGCAGCCCGGTCTCAAGTACGAAGCGTCTATCAACTTGCTCTCGCAAGGTGGCGTCGAACAATTCGTAGCGGTTACGACCGTTGGCCTTGGCCTGATAGGTGGCGATATCGGCAAAACGGATGAGATCGCCCGCAGTCTCGGCCGAGTGTGACAGCGAGATACCAACTGAGCAGCCACTGTGAACCATGCGGCCGCCGATTTCATAGGGAGTACTTAGATGATCTCTGATTGCGTTGGCAAGATCGGTTGCGTCGGTTGCAGACTCCAGGTTCTGTGCAAGAACGACGAACTCATCTCCACCGAACCTGGCAACAATGTCGCCAGGCTTGGCCAATTTCCGAAGCCGGTTTGCGATGTGCTTTAGCAATCTGTCGCCGTGGGTGTGGCCCATCGTGTCGTTGACCATCTTGAAGTTGTCGATGTCTAGAAGCAGCACAGCGAACAACGGCTTTGGGGAGTCGCTCATTGCTAGGTTCAGGGCCTCGGTGAGTACCGTCCGGTTTGCCAACCCAGTGAGGGGATCCCGGGTTGCCAGTTTGGTGAGATCTTCGTTCAGACGCTTGAGTTCGTGCTCCACGTCTTCGGCTTCGGTCATGTCACGCTCGACCGTGTAGCAATAGCCGGTCTCGGGGTCCATCGTCGACGTGCACCACATTGTTACCGGTGACCCGTCAGCCTTGATCGTGCGGATCTTGCCGTTTGCCCGGTGGTCGCCGTGCAGCATCTCCTCTGACATCCGACGAACCTCAGTTAACGACTCGTCGTCGTACAAGAAGTCCTTTACTCGGTTTAGCTTGTTGCCGTCGCCGCCCAGCAGTCGTTCTGCAGCGTTGTTGTGATAGAGAACGTCGCCGTTGAGGTTGCTGACTATGAGTAGATCATCGGTTAGCTCGACCAATCGATTTAGGTGCTGATTGCGCTCCTGAGACATCTTCAGCTGGGTGATGTCTCGGCCGCAAATGAGCAGCCTTGAATCGTCAATTAGGCGACCATAGACGTCGAAAATTCTCCAGCCGTCTTGGGCGTGGCGCCAACGTTGTTCGTAACGCCCGGTGATGCCACTGCTCAGCTCGTCGATTGCAGTTCCGATAGTTGCGATGTCATCTGGGTGGACGTGCCTGAGCAGCTGGTGGCCAACGACATCGTCGATGTCCCAACCCATCTCGCGACAGCCTCTTTCATTAACCTCCATGACAATTCCAGTGGCCATGTCGGTGACCACGATGATGTCATTCATCTCATCTAGATAACGGCGCGCCCAAAGCTCACTATTGGGGTCCGCCGTCATAGAAGTTATTTCGACATCTAGATGGCTGACCTTGAGGTCGGGTTTGTGGGTATTTCACCTGCTAGAACCCCGTTTTCGGCCATTCAGCCGGGAAAGCTGGCCGAGGCAAGCGCTGGCTAGAGCTATGATCGCTACGTGAAGATCTAACTGCTATTCGTGTTCGAAACCTGCTTGCCTTCGAAAGGGCGTGGCTTTGACCGTTCAGTTGTTTGCTAATTCACTTTCATTTTCCTATGGCGCAGAGCGGCTCATCGAGCGTCTGACAATGCGTGCTGCCCCCGGAGCCAGAATTGGACTGGTCGGCCCAAACGGGTGTGGCAAGTCGACTTTGTTGGGTCTGCTTGCCGGGCAAATCAGCCCCACGGCTGGGACTATTGAGCTGACACCTACTTCGGCAACGGTTGGGTTAATGAACCAGCGCCGCGACGGCGAGGCTGCAAACACGGTTGCGGAACTGATCCAGCAACAGACGGGTGTTGCAAGGGCCCAGGCTGATTTGGACCGCTCGCTAGAGGGCCTGGCAGAAGACATTGCGGGAGCCGCAGACGAGTATGACTTGGCGCTGAACAGGTGGTTGGCCCTGGGTGGGCCCGGTCTTGAGGATCGTTCAGCCCAAGCCCTCGAGGCGTTGGATATTGCAGAACTTCACGGGCGCGACCTGGTCAGTCTGAGTGGGGGACAGAGAGCCAAGGTTTGGTTGGCGGCGCTTCAGGTAAGTCAGTTTGATGTGCTGTTGCTTGACGAGCCGACAAATGACTTGGACTCGGCCGGAATTGAGCTATTGGAGCAGCGGGTCTTGGAACACGACGGCCCGATAATCTTGGTCTCTCACGATCGACGCTTCCTCGACGTCGTAGTGACCGATGTGGTCGAATTCAGCCCTGACCCTCGTGACAGTGTTGCTTCTAACGTCAGTTTCTTCGGAGGTGGATGGTCCGCCTATCTAGACGAACGAGATGTCCGGCGCCAACGAGCTCAGCAAGAGTACGAAACCTACACCAGCGAGCGTGACAGGCTCGGAGCCAGAGCTCAAACCGTCCGGGACTGGTCGGCCAAGGGTGTGGCTGCGGAGCGTCGGCCCCCTGACAACGACCGGGCCGCTCGCGGAGCTCGCATCGAAGCAAGCGAACAGCTGGCTTCGAAGGCACGACAAAGCGAGCGAGCTCTCGAACGACTCGAACAAGTAGACAAGCCATGGCAGCCGTGGCGCCTTCAGTTTTCTATTGGAGAGGTTGACCGCTCAGGTGACCTGGTAGCCCAACTGGCAGACGGTGTTGTGCAACGAGGTGATTTCCAGCTGGGTCCGGTGACCATCGAGATTGACGTGGGGCAGCGTGTTCTGATCGAGGGGTGCAACGGATCGGGCAAAACGACCATGTTGAAAGCACTTTTTGGAGAACTCCCGCTTGTGTATGGCGAAAGTCGCATCGGGCGTTCGGTGGTTTTGGGTCGGCTTGATCAGGAGCGAGACTGGTTACGTAAGCCGGGTACCGCCGTTGAGTTCTTCATGGATCAAACCGGCCACGACTACCCAGATGCGCGCTCGGCGTTGGCCAAGTTCGGATTGTCATCGGACCACGTCACTCGCCCTAGCGTCGAGCTTTCCCCAGGTGAGCAGACCCGAGTAGTTCTGGCAGTGTTCCAAGCAAAAGGTGTCAACACCCTCATACTTGACGAGCCCACCAATCATCTTGACCTCGAAGCCATTGAACAGCTTGAGCAGGCTCTCACCCAGTTCAGCGGCACGCTTATTGTGATATGTCACGACCGGGCCTTTATAGACTCAGTAGAGATAACACATCGATATCAGCTGGCGGGCGGTTTGCTAGAGCCGTAGTCCTCCCACGGGTCGTCACGCTCGCGTATGACTTCGCGGAAGCCTTTTTCAGCGAAGGATTCAGTCCACTGATATGCCTCTTCAGTGTGGCGAGTGATCCCGTCAAAGAAAGTGCCCATCATTTGAGTTGTACGCAAGCCCATGTTTTCGAAGGCCTGATTGATTAACATCTTGTTGAGCGCCAACTGGTTGGCCGGAATGTTCCTAAAGCGCTGAGCCTCCGCCTCGGCTTCGGCTGACAGCTCGTCAGGGGCACACACGTAGGAAACCAGGCCGATGCGCAGGGCCGTCTGGGCATCTATTGCTCGACCAGTCAACAGGAATTGCTTTGCATGTTCCAACCCAAGTCGATAGACCCACATCATGGTTGTTGGCGTTCCGAACAGTCGGCTAGGCGCGTATCCAATGTGGGCATCTGACGCCATATATAGAAGATCACAGCACAGCACTAGGTCAGTGGCGCCACCCACGGCCCAACCTGTGACTTCCCCAATGACCGGTTTCGGACATTCCCAGATCTTCATGAACCGTCGGACGTTGTTGTTCATAAACTGATAGTCACGAACCGGATCCCACGCGCCAGCGCGGGGCTTGGGGCCCCTTGCTCCGTACGGGGTTGACCACTGTGGGGGTATGTCGTCACCGTTAAATGATGTGGCCGTTAGGTCATAACCGCCTGTGAGGTTCCCGCCTGCGCCTCGCAGAACGATCGCAACTACGTCTTGGGATTTAGTGGCCGTATCGATCCCATCGGCTACGCCCTGAATAACAGCGTCGGTCAGGGTGTTCAGTTTCTCGGGCCGGTTCAGCGTGATGATCGCTAGGTCATCACGCTCTTCATAGAGCACTACAGGATCAGTCATGATGCCGAGACTAAGCCCAAGTTGTCGGCTGCGCATATTGATCTACGGCCCGACCTCAGCCAGTATGGGCAAATGGCCTTGACACTTTCGCATGCAACCGGGGTAGACAAGCCCGAGATTCGTAACAAGACAATCGGAGACGCTCTGCGTGAGGCTGCGGCCGACGCTCCAGACCGAGTTGCGCTTATTGAAGGCATCCACGACCCGACTCAAAGACGCACTTGGACTTACGCCGAACTGCTAGCCGATTCCGAACGCACAGCTCGCGCTCTGCTGGCGAGGTTCAATCCGGGTGATCACATTGCAATCTGGGCGCACAACGTTCCAGAGTGGATCCTTGTTGAGTTCGGCTGCGCCTTAGCTGGCATGGTCATTGTCACTGTTAACCCTGCGTATCAAGCCAAAGAGCTGAAGTATGTGGTCAGTCAGTCAAACGCCAAAGGGCTCATCCTGGTTGACGAACACCGAGGCAATCCAATGTTGGCAACGGCGCGGGACATCCAGCCCGAGTGTGAAGACCTACGCGAGATAATTCGCATCTCAGAATGGGATGACTTCATTTCTGGCGGCGAGTCATTCACCGGCGATTTGCCGACCCCGAAGTCTGATGACGTAGTAATGCTCCAGTACACATCCGGTACTACTGGCTTTCCAAAGGGAGCGGCGCTTCATCATCGCGGTTTGGTCACCAACTCTTACCACTACTTTGATCGCCTCGGTATGAGCGACGGATCAGTCAGCATCACGATGATGCCGCTGTTTCACACAGCTGGAAGCGTGATGTCAGTCCTTGGGGCCGTTGCTTTCAGATGCACCCAAGTGTTGGTTCCAATGTTCGAGCCGGCTTTGGTGTTGAAGCTCTGCGAGACCTACGGGGTTAACGCCTTGATGGGCGTGCCAACCATGATGGTCGGTCTCGTCGAGGACCCGAACTTCGCTGAGACTGATCTATCGGCGCTTGGGGCACTTTGCTCGGGTGGTTCACTGGTTCCTGAACAGATGGTTCGAGACTTTGAAGAACGGTTAGGGGCGCCCTTCACAATCGTCTATGGCCAGACCGAAAGTTCACCGATCGACAACATGACTTCACCGAGCGATTCGATAATCGACAAGGCAACCACTATTGGCCCGCCGATGCCTCAGGTCGAAATCAAGATCGCTCATCCTGAAACCGGAGAGACCCTACCCATCGGTGAGATCGGCGAGGTTTGCACTAGGGGTTACCACGTCATGCACGGCTACTACAAGATGCCCGAACAGACGGCCGAAACAATTGACAGCGATGGCTGGCTTCACACCGGCGACCTAGGCGCCATGGACGATCGCGGTTACTGCACCATTGAGGGCCGGCTGAAGGACATGATCATTCGCGGAGGCGAAAACATCTATCCGAAAGAGCTTGAAGAGATTCTCTTCGCTCACGACAAGGTCGCCGAGGTGGCGGTAGTCGGCCTGCCCGATGAAAAGTGGGGCGAGACAGTTGCAGCATTCGTAAGGCCAACACTGGGCGAGACCGTCAACAAAGACGAGTTGTTTGCCTACATGCGTGAGAACTTGGCTGCCCACAAGACACCAAAGCAGTGGTTTGAAGTTAAGGAATACCCTTTAACAGGATCGGGCAAAATCCAGAAGTTCGTGCTGCGAGACCAATGGGTCAACGGCGAGTGGCACGAGCTGTAGCGACTCCGGCTAGTTCACTAGCCAATCAGCATTTGCCAAAGCGTCAATGCCCCAAAGCTGAACGCCGCTAGCCCCGACGAGACGACAAAGGCGAACTCTGCACCCATACGTCTGCTCGCCAACTTTGTCGATGCCTTAGCTTGAGCCTGTGCTGAGCCATCTCTTTTACCGTCTACCAAACTATGTGTCGCCGTCATTTTTCTCCTGTTGAGAACTTGATCCACCTAAACCGTGATTTGGCGACGTAAAGGTAGGTGTCGCCAAATCCCGGAGCTGATGATCGTGTAGCCGTTGTGGCTTGTTCATCTAGCTATTCGTAGTTTTACTACCTATGGATTCAAACTGTTGGTTCTGAAACACAACAGTCACATTGGCCCTACTTAGCGTGAGAACTTGCCCACATAAAGAAGGCGGTCAACCACGTTAAGGAGTTATCTGGATTACCTGATCGCTACCGGCGCCGTTGCTTGTTGTTACTAGCAGCGTTCCGTCTGGCGAGTGGTGTACTGCACGCAGGCGACCATAGATCTGGTCGATCAGCACTCTCGAGCCAAGTGGCTGGCCATCGGGTGCGAAGAAATACAGCCTAAGCGTGCGGTTCTTTAGAGCAGCCACCGCCAGGCCGCCGCGCCAGGATCCCCAAGATGGATGGGCCAAGAAGTCGGCTCCGCTCAGGGCAAGGGTCGGGGCTCCCGTGGATAGTCGAGCCGAGATCGCACCAGGGAACTTTGCCAAGTCAGTCATCGGAACGGCTTCGGTGTATCCAGGCACAGGGTCCCAGCCGTAGTTTCCGCCAGCGATGATCTCGTTGATTTCATCATCACGGTCGGGGCCGTGCTCGACATTCCAGATAGCACCGGTGTCGGGGTGGATCGCAAGACCCTGGACGTTTCGATGGCCGAAGCTATAAATCAGCTGGGTGTTTGGGTTGGCTGACTCTGCAAAGGGGTTGTCGCCGAGGGCAGCGCCGGTTGCAGAATCGACCCGGAGCACCTTGCCTCCTAAGGAATTGAGGCTTTGCGGAGTTGTCCCAACAGCAGCGTCGCCGGTCCCGATCAGGAGGGCGCCGGTGGAGTCAACAGTCAACTGGCAGCCACCATGGCGTCCCGAGGCCAAAGGCAACTGCCCCACGAGTGGATCTGAAACTCGTGTGGCTGAGGCTCCGTCGAGAGCGAGAGTCCACGCAACAACTTGGATCTCTAGGGGGGCCAGGTGGCCTTGGCAAGAATAGAAACGACGATTGGTAGCAAAGTCTGAATCTAGAGCTAGCCCCATCAAGCCGGTCTCCCCGCTGGCGAACAGGTCATCAAGATCGGCAGTAACCGGTGTTACCGAACCGTCTGGCCTGATGAGTTCAAATGCCCCAGGGCGTTCGGTCACCAAAATCGAACCGTCGCCCACGGCAACTGCGTCCCATGGGATTGTGAAGCCAGACGCCACAACCGAAGTGTTGGGAGTTGGGGATGGATCTGGAAAGCGGTTTAGGTACTCCTGGCCGGAGATCACCGCTTGGATGAACACATCTAAAGCCAAGCCTTGATCAATCAGACCGGACCAGTAGGCCACGCCCTCAGGATCAGGCAGCCGCTGGAGCAAGCCCACATAGACTGTTGTTGTGGTCACTAGCGAGTTGCGCCGGTTCTGGTGTTCTGCTGATTCGCTCACCGCTACTACGAAGCCAGGCACCGATAGCTGGCCCGTCGATACCAGGTCGAGCCAATAGGCAAGACCTTCGGCGTCGGGCTGGCGTCCTAATACCCGGGCATACACCGCTTCAATGACTTCGCTGTCAGTCGTTGCGTTGCTAAGCGCTTCGAATTCGTCACTGTCAATGAAGGCTTCAGCCAGTTGGTCCAGAGTGGCCCCAGAACGTCGTTGTGAGACCCAAAATCGCAGCCCTTCGAGGTCTGGGGCTCGATCAAAGACTGAGTAGTAGAGACGGGCAACTGGTGCAACTGTCCCGCCGAACTCTTCACTGCCAACTAACTCTGACAACAAGACGTCGGGCGGTGTTCCACTGTTGATTAGGTCAGACCAGAACTTTAGGCCCCCTGCGTCCGGCGACCGACCGAGGACATCCTGGTAGGCCTGGTAAACAAACGTTTCGGGGGTCGGGAATCGACCGCCGACGACCTCGATGGCTGCGGTCGGTCCACTGACAGTTTCTTGAGCTGCTGCCCTGCCAGTCGCTGATGGTGCAAGCACGGTCGAAATCAACAAGATCGCTGAACACAGGGCCAGCTTTGGAGCGATCCTCGTTCTTGATCTGAAAGAGTGGGCGACCGGTTTTCTCACTGACTTTTCCACCGAGTCGAATTTAACAGGGCGACAGATCGAACGATGATCACCTGCGCTAACTCCACCGGGGCCAGGGCCTACGCGGCGCCAAGTAGCAGCTGTGGAATCCAAGTTAGGAGGCGGGTCGCTATGTCGTCCCGCTCTGGTGCCAACAGGTGGTCAGCTCCCGGAAGGATTACAAGTTCGCCGGTACCGGCAATCATCCGGACCATTTCTGAAGTCATGTGCGGGAGTATGCGGTCGTTGTCTCCGTGGAATAGCAGGAGTTCGCGATCACCCAATTCTTCGGCCGGTTCACATCCGCCAGATTGGGTGGCAAGAGTAACTATTCCGGGAACCAGGGCTTTCGGTACTGAGGCCGCCGCCCGAATAGCGATTGCCCCGCCGAACGAATGGCCGACAGTGACGAAACGGGTTGCACCCTCGGTAGCCATCAACTGCATGGTGGCCAACATGTCAGTGGTGCAAGCATCTAGGTTATTCGGCTGTCTCCACCCGACGCTTACGGCTGGAATACCGATTGAAGCGAGTTGGCGGCCAAGGTGGTGATAGAGACCGCCGCCTCCGAGAAGGCCACCCATTGCTCCGCCGCCCATAACAACCCCTGCGCCCGTCGGTTGATTCGCAACTTCCGGCACCCGATACCAATGCAAGGAAAGGAGCCCGCCCATCGTGTAAATCTCGTGATGCTCGACACCAGGTGCTAGCTCCACTTGTTGGCGAGCCAGGATGCCTAGTTGCTCAACTGGGCTGTCAACAGGCGACCCGGGCTGCGAAGTTTCGCTCACAACCCCAAACCTAATCGGTTCTGGCGGCGCCCGGAACCGAATCCGGTTCTGGGCACAGCCAGAACGAGGATTTTTGCGTGCGCCCAGAGGGACTTGAACCCCCAACCGTCTGGTTCGAAGCCAGATACTCTATCCAATTGAGCTATGGACGCTTTGCTTCGAGCCAGTGTAGAGGTCATATCGCTGACTAGGTTGGGAGAATGCCCAAAGGTCTAAGAAACCCCCGTCTCAAGCCGTTCGGAACAACTGTGTTTGCCGAGATGTCGGCCCTGGCGGTCAAAACCAAATCGGTCAACCTCGGGCAGGGATTTCCTGACACCGACGGTCCACCTGAAGTAGCCCGGGCAGCCGCCGATGCGGTTTTGAACGGTCCGAATCAGTATCCGCCACTTCCAGGCCAGCCGGATCTGCGGTTAGCGGTAGCGGAGCACGCTCAACGTTTCTACAACATGGCCTTTGACCCGGACACCGAAGTGTTGATAACCGCTGGGGCGACAGAGGCGATTGCCGCCGCAGTGTTTGGCCTCTGTGATCATGGCGACGAGGTGATCACGTTTGAACCCACCTACGACTCCTATGGGGCAAACATTGCAATGGCTGGTGCGACGAAGCGAGTAGTGCTGCTGGATGCCCCCAACTATGACCTGGACATCGAAGATCTCAAATCGAAGGTAAACGCCCGCACCCAGGCGATAATCCTCAACACGCCCCACAACCCAACCGGAAAGGTGTTTAGTGCTGACGAGCTAACGCAGATCGCCGACGTTGCGATCCAGCATGATCTGGTAGTCATAAGCGACGAGGTGTATGAGCACATGGTGTTCGACAGCCAGCACATTCCAATCGCAAGCCTTCCTGGCATGAGGGATAGGACCATCACGATTGGTTCTGCCGGCAAGAGCTTCTCTTTCACTGGCTGGAAGGTTGGTTGGTTAACAGCCCCCAAGCCTTTGCGGGACGCAGTAATGGTGGCCAAGCAGTTTCTGACTTTTGTAAATGCTGCGCCATTCCAGCCCGCTGTTGCAGTCGGTCTTCGGCTGGGCGACGACTACTACAACTCGCTGCGCGATGATCTGAAGGCAAAGCGGGACTTCCTCGGTGCGGGATTGGCCGAGTGTGGATTCGACGTGCTGCCAACCGAAGGCACGTACTTCCTCACCGCAGACATAACGAACCTGGCCGCTTCGGCAAATATGCCGAGCACAAGTATTGAGTTCTGCATGGCCCTCCCAGAACGAGCTGGCGTAGTAGCGGTGCCTAGCGAGGTGTTCTACGAAACAAGGGCAGCTGGCCGGTCACTTGTGCGCTTCGCCTTTTGCAAGAAAGATGAAGTTCTACAAGAAGCCGTTTCGAGGGTTGGGGCCCTTCATCGATAGGCGTCTCACCTAACAAATACCAGGATCACTTAAGCGAAGGGAACACCCGTGGCAGCGTCAACCGAACCAGAACAGTTTCAGTATCAGCTCTCCGAAATCATTCGCACACACGCTCTTTCACTCCCGGAAGCAAGTGAGGGGACCTCGTGCGTGAATCGGGCTTTCCGCGCTGGTGGCAAAAACTTTGCTTTTGTCGGTGAGAAGAACGACGAAACCAACATGCGCCTTAAGCTTGCCGACTCAATTCCAGAGATCAGCGAGAAAGCAAAGTCAGACCCGGATCGTTGGCAGGTTGGCAAAGGGGGCTGGACAATGTTGAAGCTCGACCCGGATAACCCTCCAAACTCTGAGGACTTGCATCGTTGGGTTACCGAGAGCTTCCGTCTTTTGGTTCCAAAGAAGATCGTGTCTCAACTGGAGGGCTGATCAGCCTTCGTTACGATGGCTTGATGGAACGTGTTGAACAGGCCTTGGCCGATCTAAGAACCCGAGGGCTTGAGTTCGAAGTCATAGAGTGCGATCCCGATTTGGCCGATACGGCCGAATTCTGCGAGGCCTACGGTTATTCGGTTGAAGACTCGGCGAACACGCTGGTTGTAGTTGGCAAATCCGACCCTCGGGTTTACGCCGCTTGCGTGGTTCTTGCTTCAACTCGGTTGGATGTCAACGGCGCAGCAAGAAAGCGGCTCGGAACTCGCAAGGCCTCGTTTGCGCCGCAGGAAGAAACTGTAGCTATGACTCAAATGGAGCCTGGGGGAGTTACTCCGTTCGGTCTTCCTGCAGATCTGCCAATCTGGATCGATTCTGCAGTCATGGATCGGGAGCAAATTATCTTGGGAGGTGGAGGTCGAGATACCAAGGTTCTAGGCCCGCCGGACCTTCTCACTGCTCTGGAGAACAGCGAAGTGGTGACGGACCTGGCTAAGCCGATCGTCCCAAGTTAGCTATGCAGGCCAACGACTATCTTCGGCGGATACTTAACTCGCGCGTCTACGACGTTGCAAAAGAGACCCCCTTAGATCTGGCCCAAGAGCTGTCTAGCAGACTTGGCAGCAACATCTATCTGAAGCGGGAGGATCTACACCCGATCTTTTCGTTCAAGATTCGAGGCGCCTACAACAAAATGGCCAACCTGACATCTGCAGAATTGGCCAAAGGGGTCATTGCCTCCTCCGCGGGTAACCACGCCCAGGGCGTGGCACTGGCCGCTAACCGTCTAGGGTGCGAAGCGCTTATTGTCATGCCCCAAACCGCTCCCAGCTTGAAGATTGACGCAGTGAGGCGCCTTGGGGCAGAAGTCGTTTTGTGGGGCGACTCTTATAGCGATGCATTTGTTCATGCCCAGCAACTGATGGCCGATCGTGAGCTTGTTTTTGTTCACCCATTTGACGACCCTGACGTAATTGCGGGCCAAGGTACAGTTGGTATGGAGATCTTGCGGCAGCTCAGCCAACCTCTAGATGCGATCTTTGTTCCAGTTGGTGGCGGCGGGATGATCTCGGGAATCGCGGCGTATGTCAAGAGTGTCCGTCCCGATGTCAAGGTGATTGGCGTTCAACACAATGAATCCACCGCCATGACCCAGTCAGTCAGGCAAGGTCATCAAGTCGAGCTCGACGACGTCGGATTGTTCTCCGATGGCACAGCGGTGAAGAAGGTTGGTATCGAAACACTAAAACTTACTGCTGCCTACGTGGACGAAATGATTAGCGTCACAACTGATGAGACTTGCGCAGCTATGAAGGATGCCTTCACTGACATCCGAGCCTTGCTAGAACCAGCTGGAGCTCTGGCGATTGCAGGCGCAAAGAACTACCTCTCAGAACACCGACTGGCTGGTCTGACCATAGTTGCGGTAGCTAGCGGTGCGAATGTCAACTTCGACCGCTTGCGGTTCGTGGCGGAACGAGCCGAGATCGGTGAAGAGCGGGAGGCAGTATTTGCTGTGACCATTCCCGAGCGGCCCGGCAGTTTCCTTCACTTCTGTCAACTGATCGGCAAGCGCTCCATCTCTGAGTTCAACTACAGAATGAGTGACAGTAACGAGGCTCATGTGTTTGTGGGAGTCGTCACCGACGGCGGAGATGAGAAGGCCGAGATAGTTGCTGCGCTTTCAGGCGCCGGTTTTGTTACTACCGATCTCACCAATGACGAGCTGGCCAAGTCTCACATCCGTCATCTAGTGGGTGGCCGCTCCGAGCTGGGCGAGGGTGAAGTGCTTTATCGATTCCAATTCCCCGAAAGACCTGGTGCGCTGCTGAACTTTCTAAGCGCAATGAACCCGCAGTGGAACATCTCGCTGTTTCACTACCGTTCCCAAGGGGCCGACACGGCCAGAGTCCTGGTTGGCATTCAGGTACCCGCTGGCGATTCGGCCAGCTTCAACGAGTTCCTCGAGAAACTTGGCTATCGGTACTGGGATGAGTCTTCGAACCCCGCTTACCGACTGTTCTTGCACAGCGCACCAGAAAACGAAAGTCGCTAGATGGACCTTTTAGAACTCGTAAAGGCGGCTAAGCCGGCCGTCTATTGGACAGAACGCGACGGAGACAACTCGTTGGCGCCTGAAGCTCAACCTGCTTTGACTCATTCAACGGCTGCTGACCTGGTGATCATCGGATCTGGTTTCACCGGTTTGTGGGCTGCGTTACAGGCCAAGGAGGAAGCTCCAGGCCGACAAGTGGTTGTGCTGGAAGCCGAAACGGCTGGATTTGGCGCCTCCACCCGAAACGGCGGCTTCTGCGAAGCGTCACTAACCCACGGCTTGGACAATGGTTTGTCTCACTGGCCCGACGAGATCGACACGCTGTTAGAGATGGGCGAGCAAAACCTTGAGGAGCTTATCGAGACGCTTGACCGGCTTAATATCGATGCCAATGTTGAACGCACTGGTCAGATCTCGTTTGCTACTGAGCCTTGGCAGGTTGATGACCTTCATGAGTATGTAAAAACTTCGGTTGACCATGGCGAGGACGTGGTGTTTCTGGACCGAGATGCGGCCAAGGCAGAAGTCAACTCGCCCACCTACTTGGCGGGGGCGTGGGATTTAGACGGGGCTGCGATGGTTGATCCTGGCCTGTTGACATGGGGTTTGCGGCGGGCATGTGTCGACCTGGGAATCGAATTCTACGACGGCACTAGAGTCACCTCGATTGAAGCCAACCCTTCGTCGCTTACCGTCAGATCCGAGCATGGTCAGATCGCAGCGCAGCGAGTCGTGGTAGCCACAAATGCTTGGGCGGAACCGGAGAAACAGATCCGGCGCTATGTCATTCCCATTTATGACCATGTGCTGATGACCGAGCCTTTGTCCACCCAGCAGCTGAGCTCGCTTGGCTGGGAGAACAGGCAGGGCTTGGCTGACTCGGCGAATCAGTTCCACTACTACCGACTAAGCGCTGACAACCGAATCTTGTGGGGCGGCTACGACGCCAACTACTACAAAGGCAACGGGATAGGCCACCAGTATGAAGCCCAGACTGATTCGCACACGAAAATTGCCGGCCACTTCTTCGAAACGTTTCCCCAGCTTGAGGGACTCGGCTTCAGTCATCGGTGGGCCGGTCCAATAGGCACTACGTCCAAATTCAGCGCAGCGTTCGGGACCAAACATGACAACCGTCTAGCGTGGGCGGCCGGCTACACAGGTTTAGGTGTGGGGGCATCGCGCTGGGGAGCAAGGGTTGCCTTGGACCTCGTCGACGGTGTGCAATCGGATCGAACTCAGCTGAAGATGGTGCGGAAGCGGCCCATGCCATTTCCACCGGAGCCAATCAGAAACGTGGTTGTTCAGTTCACGCGTTCACAGATCGCTAAGGCCGACGACAACAAAGGCGAACAGGGCCTCTGGCTGAAGCTTCTAGATTCTCTTGGTGTCGGGTTTGATTCCTGAGGCGAGCCGGGATCGCTTTGGCGTTACCCTGCACGCGACGAGGGAACATCGGGGTAAACGGGTGACAGGACCGAGCTATTGACTGGACCAAGCTATTGAATGATCAGTCCGGGCAGTCCGATAACAAGAGCCTTCTAGTTGAGACGCTTGCAGCGATTGCCATGGCCGTCGGTTCGATATCGATGTCGATTTCGATGGCGGCGCTGGTCTTCTCAGGCTCATTGTCTGGGGGGCTACCGCGAGCAGTCACAGCGTTTGTTATCGCCGGAGCAGTTGCGATTGGATATTTGGGCCTAAGAAGCCAGATCGTACCGCTTGCCGCCCTCGTGCAAGATGGTCCCGCAGTGGTAATGGTGGCGGTCGCTGCGGGAGTTGCTGGCGACGCCAACAAAGACTCAGTTGACCACGTGTTCGTGTTGATAGCGATAGCCACCATCGTTACCGGCGTCATCATGTTGGTCATGGGGCAATTCGGTCTCGGTCATTTGGTGCGGTACATACCCAACACAGTAGTGACGGCGTTTATCGCCGGAACAGGTTGGCTCCTGGTGAAGGGCGGCCTTGACGTCATGGTTGGCTTTGGAGTTGAGCTAGGAGACGTCTCACGATTGTTCGACGCTGACATCTTGAAGTTCTGGGTCCCAGGGTTGGGCTTGGGCATCCTTATTTGGCTCTTGGGTCATCTGAACAGCGTCCCGCCGCTGCTTATGAGCCTTGCCATTCTTGGCTCGATCGCATGCTTTTTTGCTGTTGTCGGAATCTGGTCATCGATTGACGCGGTTGAGGCCGGAGGATGGCTGATTGGGCCTTTCCCCGGTGGGAACGAATTCTCAGTTGTGTCTCCTTCATCGGTAGTAAACGCCAACTGGGAACAGTTGTTACCAACGCTTCCCAGCGTTGGGGGAGTCGTGGCAGTGGCCGTGATTGCCCTGTTGCTGAACGTCACTGGTTTGGAGTTTGTCGGCAAGGAACGAATTGAGGTTGACACCGAGCTTCGCGAAACCGGACTGGTCAATGTGGTGCTATCGCCGCTCGGAGCTCTACCTGCCTTTCATGCCTTGGGCGACAGCGTGCTGGCTTCCCGGCTTGGCGCGAGAACTCGCTTAATGCCGGTGTTGGCTGCTGTGGCAACCTTGGGTTTTGGAGTCTTTGGGTTAGTTATTGCCGGGTACATGCCTCGTCTAGTTGTGGGAGCCTTACTAATAAGCGTGGGATTGGCTTTGCTGGTCGACTGGGTTCAGACGCTTGTTAAGTCGATACATCCATTAGAGAACGCAATGAGCGTCGCAATTGTGCTGGTTATTGCGTTTGTGGGAATCCTCCAGGGAATCGGCGTGGGCATAATCGCAGCGTGTGCGGTGTTTGTGGTTCGCTACAGTCGCATCGATCCCGTAAAGCGTTCTGGAAGCGGCACCGATTATCGAAGCCGGGTTGACTATTCTCCGGATCAAACGGCTTACTTGCTTGCCAACGCTGACCGCATTAAGGCGTTTCAACTGCAGGGGTACTTGTTCTTCGGCTCGCTTACGTCACTGGACGATCGGGTCAGAGGCTTCCTGGACCGCACCTCGGCCAGCGATGGTCATGACGCTGTCATATTCGACTTCAGAAACGTGACTGGAATTGACTCATCTGCCTATGAGCTTCTGGCCAGAGTTACTGACCAGATCACCGAACGGGGTAACGACTTCGTCATAGCCCACATGGGTGCTGAGCTTCGAGAGTCGCTTAAAGAATCTGAACCCATCGAGATGTCCAAAGTCTCCTGGGCGCCGAATTTGGATGCAGCGCTTGAACACGCTGAGCGGAGCCAGCTGACCCGCTGGTCAGCTGAAGACAAGCCCTTGTCTCTGGACCAACTGGGGCTATCGGAGGATCTGCTGGCCGAGTTCACAAGTGCGGAGTTTTCAGAAGGACACGTTTTGATGACCCAAGGGGCATCTAGTGATGAACTCCTGATCGTTCGCAGCGGCTACTTGACCGCTACTCGCTTTGACGGCGACGGCGTTGGTCATCGGCTGAGGCGTTTCGGTATTGGCGCCCTTGTTGGGGAGATCGGATTCATTACTGGTGGAGAACGGACAGCCCAAGTCACTGCTGACACGCCTGTCGTTGCGGTCGCGCTAACGCGGGCACGGTATGAGGAACTTCTTGAAGAGCGACCGAAGCTCGTAATAGAGCTTCAGAGCTACATGCTCAAAGGCCAGGCTGGTCGAATCACTTCAATTAGTGAGGGACTAGCTCGTTCTCTGCGTTAGGTAGCTTGTCGAGACCCGCATACTCGTTGACCAGAGAAAGCAGGCCTTCGGAGAAGACGTCAAAATCTGGATCCTTGAGAAGGTATGCGCCAGCTCCTAGAGCATGGGCCCGCTCGCGATCATTTGGCGCGTCAGAAGTTGTCACCACCACGATGTTTAGCTGGTCGATGTCAAACTCCTCCGACACACCTTCCATGAATCCGTGGCCGTCAAGCAGCGGCATCTTGAGGTCCAGAAGAATTAGGTCTACGCCGTCAGGCCCGATTTCGCGGATGTAGTCAAGAGCTGCTGCCCCGTTCATGACGATTTTCATCTCCAAGTCGAACTCGGTGCTGCTGTTCAGCGCTTCTGTAACAAGATCCACATCGGCCGGACTATCGTCGATTATCAGCATCCGCCGGGTCCCGTCGGGCGCCACGGTTGGTTCCCAGCTGTCTATGCAGTCACTAAATACGTGGTCCACCGGGATGCCGTAGCGTCGTTGAAGCCGATGCTGGAGGTCCATCTTGAACCAGCGGCTCGTTCCAGCAGACACGGTTGAAACTAAGATGCGGTCGAATTCACGGCGCATCATGACTAGATCGACTGCGGCCATCGGGTCTCTGACACCTACTTCGCCAGCAACGGGAACGTTGCTCTTCTCAAGCAATTTGATTGCCGAGGCCAGCTGTCGACCTGCTCGTCGAGCGCCCGAAGCGTCGAGCAGCGTAGGGCTAGGTGACCCTGGTGAAGACGCAAGTGGGGTGGCCGGCACAAGAAGGTAAACGTCAACCTCCTCGCCTTGACTGTTGAGGTCCTGCACGTATTCAGCGATATGAGGCCCGATTATTGTTTCGTTTGCAACTACTAGCAGTCTCATCTTTGACGTTCCCTTCTAGCGGTCCTGACTTAGTGCCAATCCTACGATCAAGATGCTTGCTTAACCAACCGGGTAATTATTTCTGCATTAACAGTGGGTTTGTTGGGGTTGCGGTGCACCGCGATCGGTTGGAACCCTTTCCGGGCCGAATTTTTTGGCGCTGCGATAGTGGGCCTATGTTTGGCTAATGGGAACTTTGAATGGACATGTCGCGGTCATAACCGGAGGCAACGGTGGAATCGGCCTCGGGCTGGCCACGGGTATTGCCTCCGCTGGAGGTGACATCATGATTTGGGGCCGCAATGGCGACAAGAACAACACAGCCGTATCGAAGCTTCGCGGTCTTGGGGTAAACGCCCAAGCCGTGATTTGCGACGTTTCTGACCCAGAACAGATTGACCAAGCGATGGCGGCGACCGTAGAACAGATGGGTCACATTGACTCGTTCTTTGCCAACGCTGGACGAGGTGGCCACGGAACCCCGTTCTTAGAGCTGGGCCTGGCCGAGTGGCGTCAAGTGATGTCGGTGAATCTCGATGGGCTCTTTCTTTGCGTGCAAGCAGCAGCACGCCAGATGGTTGCTCAAGGTACGGGTGGATCAATCGTGGGGGTTTCTTCAACTTCGGCCATCCATGGGGCGGCTGGCAACGAGGCCTACGGAACATCCAAAACCGCAGTTCTGGGACTGGTCCGGGCACTGGCGGTCGGATTGGCCCGTCATCAGATTCGTGTTAACGCGTTGATTCCTGGTTGGGTAACAACAGACATGACTGCTGGCGCATCGGAGAATGAGAAGTTCATGACGGCCACGACTCGCCGAACTCCGGTACGACGTTGGGGCACGCCCGGCGATTTTGAGCACGTCGGGCCATTTCTGGCAAACCCGGAACTTAGCTACCACACAGGCCAGGAGGTGGTGGTAGACGGTGGCTACACAGTCTTCTAGCTGGTTATTGGGTTCTAGTAGTTATCGGGATCTAGGTGGCCCGAGTCTGACGCCAGCTAGGCCGGCACTACGACTGTGGCCGCAGTTGGGTGATGGGTTAGCGAGGTCGCAACTGATCCCAGCAGCAGGTGGGTGACACCCTTATGGCCCCGTGCGCCCAGCACTATCAGGTCGGCCTTGTCACCTTCGGCTCTTAGCGTGTTACGGGGATCGCCTTCCATCACAACCCCCACGATCCGGGCCATGTTCTCCGTGGGGGTCAAGCTGCCGATAGCGGTGTCGACTAGTCGTTGGGAGTGGCTGGCCAATTGGCTGTCTGAAGCGTTAACACCCAAAGCAGCAAACGGGGCCATCGAATAGACCGAAACTGCCAAAATCGAACAAGTCGAGTGCGAGTGATCCACCGCCCACTGGAGGGCGGCTTGGGAATTTTCGGAGCCATCTATGCCTACAACGACCCGGTCGATCGGTTTGTCGGCGTCCGCCCTTTTCGGAACTATGGCAACCGGAACGTCGGCGTGCATTACGCAGTGACTCCCAACCGACCCCAGGACTATCTCTGCAACCGTGCTGCGGCCCCGGCAGCCAACAACCAGAAGTTCGCGCTTTGAACCTTCCTCCACAAGAACTGCTCCGGGCCGCCCTTGGCTTAAGACCGCATCTATTTCCCCCGACGCAGATTCGCTAGCGCTGGGTCTGTGCCTGCCGGCAAGTCCCGACGCGTCAATCTCGGCCCTGAGCTGGAGTTCGGCGTTGTCTGCGAAGGCATTTTCGTCCTCCAACATCCCTAAGGGCGACAATCGGTTTGCAGTGACCGGCAGGTCATAGGCCATCACCGGCACGATTGGCTTGAGGCCGAACGCTTTTTGAGTCAGAAGCCAGTTCAGCGCATGTCTTGATCCTTCTGATCCGTCAAGACCGATCACTGCTCCGCGACCTTGTGAGCCCGATTCTGCAGGTGAGATCATGGCGCAAGCATGCCAGCGAATATCTCTAACTCACTTCGATTGGGAATGTATCGACTGGGTAATTCTGAGCGGCCAATCATCGGAAACTACAAATATTCGATTGGTTTCAAGTCCGGTTTCAGTATCCACTATGCAGATCATCACGGGTTGGTCCTGCCTTTCGAACCGCCGTGTAATTTCATGGGCAAGGGCTTGGGTCGGTGCCGGGCTTGCGGCTGTGGGAGCGCTCAGCCAGAAGGGTTTTGGGCATATGAATCCGGCGTTGGAATCAAGATCCTCAAGCTGGTCCACCTCAGTGCAGCGAAGCCATTGGCAGCGATTGTGGTTAGTGGCCAACCGGTCAGGCACGCTGGCTGGGCTATGGCTTTGGAGAGACACGTCGAGGCCATGATAAAAAATTGAACCGCGGAAGAAGGCTCGGCGAATCTTCACCTCTGGGTAGTAGAGGTCACTGATTGGTAGCTGCTGTTCGAACAGTTTCTCAGTCTTTTGCTCGAAGCTGTCCACTGCATTTGGGCCCGGGTAGTGACTTTGTCCGGGTCGGGGGAAGTGAAGAAAGAATTTGACCGCAGCTTCCCAATGGTTGAGCTCGCCGTCGTGGTCTCGGAAGAGGAAATCGATCTCGCCAATCGTGCGCTTGCCTTGGCGCAATTGGACGCCGTGCCCAACGATTTCAAACTGCTCTACGTAAGTCAGCCAGTACAAGACCAGACTCTCAAAATACCTTCCGACGCGAGGTGACGGTTGGTCTGTGAGGAATGCCAGAAGATGCACAGGGTCTATTGAGTTGACCTCAACACCGATGGCGTTGATGGCCAGGGGATCCGACACAAGGCTGGGAGAAGAGATGGCCCACACTAGGTCCGAAAGTACCTGTGCTTCGGTAAGCGGGTTGTGCCCGTAGTCGGATCCTGGAAGAGTCATCTGTAAGCAAAGCTAAAGGATCTCCTATCCTTTCGGCTAGATGATCTTTGGTAGTGACAATGAAGCTGGAGCCTCGCCTGCAGTGTTATCGGCAGTGGCCAAGGCATTTGGCTCTAGCGCCGATGCCTACGGCAACGACCGGTTCAGCGCCGACGCACAAGAAGCATTGCGAGAAGTATTTGACTCGGATTTGAGGGCTTACTTTGTGGTTAGCGGTACGGCGGCTAACACGCTTGCGCTGTCCACCATGACTAAACCCTGGGAGGGAACGATCTGTCATAACCAGGCCCATATCCTTCTTGATGAGTCAACGGGGCCGTCACTTCTTAGCGGGGGAGCAGGCTTGTTGCCTGTGCCAAGCCGCGACTTGAAGTTGACAGTGGGTGCACTTGAATCAATGCTCGAGCGAATTCCCAACGACCCGCCGCACAATGTCCGACCGTCGGCGTTGTCGCTTTCACAAGCGAGCGAGTGTGGCCAGGTGTATGCCCCAGACGAAGTCAGCGACCTTTGCGGATTTGCCCGGACCAACAACCTCGCTGTCCACATGGACGGAGCCCGATTTGCCAATGCGGTTGCGCACCTTGGTTGTAAGCCAAGTGAAGTTAGTTCCGCCGCTGGTGTAGATGTATTGACACTGGGTGCAACCAAGAACGGGGCAATGGCGGCCGAGGCCATCTTGTTCTTCAACCAAACCCTTGTAACCGACTTCGAATATCAAGTGAAGCGCACCGGCCATTTGGTGTCGAAGGGTCGGCTATTTGGCGCTCAGTTCGTTCCATGGCTTGAGGACGGTCACTGGTTGGAGCTCGCCAGGCACGCTAACGACATGGCACAGAGTTTGCGGGCCATTGTTGGGTCGCATGCAGAAATGCGGTTGGCGTTTGAAACTCAATCCAACGAGTCATTTGTGGTTATGCCTACAGAGCTATTCGAACGGCTAATTGCGGCTGGCGCCACAATGTATGACTGGTATCTTGACGCTTTGCCAACAGGCGCCGAACTTGGCGACGGGGAAACCCTTGTGCGCCTAGTGGCATCGTTTGCGACAACCGACGACCAGGTGGAAGAGTTCCGCCAATTTGTGGGGGGCTAGAGCCTCAGGCCGAGCTGGCAATCAACGCAATGTTGTCTTGTCCGCCTGGGTTGCCACCCACGCCAGTCAGCGCAAGTCCTGCCATCTCAGTGACGGTTGCTAGAGGATTTCCTGCGGTCTCAGCAACAATTTGGGCAATGTGGTGGGGTCTTACAGAGGTTTCAGGTGACCGGTAGTGGCACTCATCGATTCCGTCAGTAAAGGTGAGGAGTAGGTCACCTGGTGAGGTACGAAACTGAAACGCTGCACCCTCTAGAGGAAGTTGATCCGGCGAGGTGGATACGAACCGGCTGTTTCGGCGATTGACTGGTTCCAACCGATTCTGTTGACCGACCACCATAAACGTCGAGTCACCGAATGAAATGCCGAATCCGGCGTGAGAAGAGCGGTCATGAACAACTACCAGAAGAGTGGTTTCTGACTCAGTCTCCGGTGGCATACCGTCCTGAAGCGAATCCAAAAGGTCGGCAAGCTGGGAAACGCTTCGGGGCGTGCCCTCAGTCATCGCTCCTTGATGCAGCCTGCTTACAAGGGTATGGCTTGATTCGGGTCCGTAATGGGCGTCGGCCACAGCGTAAAACCCCAGGTGCGACGACTCCACAACACAAAGAGCGTCCTCATTTGGAACTTCATCGTCTGTTTTGAACCTGTTGCTGGGCGAGATTGAAGTTGCGCCGACGCTGATGGCCGCAGCTGAGTGTCTGCCTACTTCGCCTATTGAGAGAACACCATATTCGCAGTGATCTCGACCGAGCATGCACACTTGATAGGCGTCAGCAGGGTCCGAGCCTGATCGCAGCCTCAGCGCATCGGCTCCCATTGCTTATGAGCCTCACACCAGCGCTCGTCGTGGTAGTGGTCGCCGTGTTTGCGGCGCCGTTGTTCTCCGTCGACTGGCTTGACCTTCTTGGTTACACGGCTCTTGTTTGTTGGGCGGCTCATCTCAGTGAATCATCGCCCCTCAAGCGGCCAGCCACAACACGAAACCCTAGGAATTCGCTACGTCGCTGTGCATGGCTTTGGGGGTGGTTGCCCTGACAACCAAGAACACCCCGCAAACCACTAGGACTCCGCCGCCAAGCTCCACCAATCCCAAGGTTTCGCCCCTGATCAACCAGCTGAAGAAAACGCCAAAGAGAGGAATGAGATAGGCAGTGGACGCAGCTTGAGTCGGAGTGGCTTCCCTCACAACTATTGCCAGCAAGCCAAAGGTGCCAGCTAAGGCTGGAATCCCGGCGTACAGCAATGGCGCCAAAAGGCCCAGCGACCAGTCAGTCTCTGATACCCCTTCAACCGCAAGTGCTAACGGCCAGAGAGTTAATGCGGAAAAGAAGAGCTGAACTGTTGTGAGCATCAAGGGCGAGACCCTGCTGAAATCGGCCCATTTCATGTAGATATTGCCAAACGCCCAAGCAATAGCTGACAACACCAGGGCCAAGATCCCAATTGCTTGACTAGAACCTCCAAGTGAGGGCGATGCCAACACCAACGCGCCTGCGAACCCCACTGCCAGTCCAGCGATACCAAGTTTGGGAAGTCGGGTCTTGAGTATGAGGTAACTCCCAAAGGCAGTAAACAGAGGCATGGTGCTTGCGACCAGCGAGCCAACTCCGGCGGGCACACGGTTGATGCCGGTAACGAGAAGCCCCGACGAGATCGAAGTGATGCTGAGGGCTACAACAAAGATGTTTGCGAGATCTCGACGATCGGTTGGAATGCGTTCGCCGCGCGAAAGAACAAAAGCAAGCAACGCGAGTCCCCCTACCGTCGTCCTAAGCGCCGCAAGTAACAGCGGAGTCGTGTGGTCGAGAGCGATCTTGATAACGCTGAAGTTCGCGCCGATCAACGCTGCGACAATAAATATGAATACCAACGTCTTGCGATTGCTCAAGGAGGAGAACCTACTACCCCCACGTAAAAGCACGGGCAAAGTCAAACAAGGTGTGGGTCATAGGGACCAAGAAAATAAGTGGAACAACTGCTCTGTTCTTGGTCACACGGCGCAGTAACCTCGGTCACTATGAGTGAATTTAAGAGGATGGCGGCGGCCGTCGCATTGGTGTTTGGAATTGTTGGCGTGTTTGGCGCGCCGACTCCTGTCAGTGCAGAGTACGACTCGACAAAGCGAAGCACCTACGGCGTAACCACCAAAGGCGCGTCAGGCACCATCGCAAACTGGAACGCTCTAACTTGGGAGTACGAACAGGTCGGCAACCGAATGTTCGTGGGCGGCAACTACCTCGACATCGTCGATGAGAGCGGAAGCATCGTTGGCCGTCAGCCGTATCTGTCCACTATGGACGCAACCACTGGAAAGTGGGAGTCCTGGTTCCGGCCAGACGTAGGCAACGCCGTTTTTGCAATGGAGAAGTCCCCCGACGGAGGGCTCTTTGTTGGAGGCGAAATGGGAACCTGGAACGGACAGCCAGTTGGCGCGTTGGTAAAGATCGATCCTGCAACCGGCGACCTTTGGCCCGGCTTTAACACTCGCGTGTATGGCAACGTCAGTTCGGTTCGTGATCTTCAACTCGAAGCTGACGGCTGGCTATATGTCGCTGGAGGCTTCGACACGGTTTCGGAGAACGGCGTCATCATGAGCCAAAGCGGCGCTGTCCGGATTAATCCGACAACTGGCGCAATTGATACCACCTGGACGCCGCAGGTGACCGATGGTTCGGTATGGGGGATCTCTCGCTCAAAGACCACCAACCTCACATATCTGGCCGGCCACTTTGACTTCGTTAACGGCGAGGCAGGCACGGCAGGATTTGTTTCGGTAGACGACACCGGTTCGGTTGTCGACAAGCGAGACAAGGTTCCGTTCAACGGCTGTTTCGGGTTTGGTGGCTATTGCACCGAAATGTACGACGTAGTCGCAACTCCCCAGGGCGATGTCTGGGTTGGTGGTGTCGAGCATTCACTTTATGTTCTCGACGAGGCCTCGAATCTAGACATGAAGTGGCACCACTACTCTGGCTGTGACCCGACCAAGAACGAAGAGTGCTTGCCAGCAGATTGGTACGGAGGCGAGTTCCAGGAAATCGAACTCATCGGCGACCGCATCTACGCAACATGCCATTGCTGGTTCGACCTTTACAGCAGCCAGAACCAAGTTCTAGTTCACGCCAACCGTTCACAGTGGCAAGGTGTAGAAGGCGTCGATTACTTCCATCACACCGTGAATGCAGTTATGGCGTTTGATCCCAACACCGGTGCGGTTATCCCAAGCTTTGTACCTCTTCTTGGGGGCGACGCTGGCGGGTTTGGTGTCCATCTCAACGAGAGCGATGGATGCCTATGGGTAGCAGGCGGAATCCAGTCATATGGCCCTCCAGGCGGCGTTCAACCACTGGCTTGGGACGTCGTCCGCTTGTGCGACGAAACCGGTCCGGGCGCACCGGCAGGTCCTGCTTCGACTCCACCAATCCCTCTCAGCTGTGCTGCTTCCAATGTTGGCCTTGAGGCAACTGTGGACTTTGCACTTCCCGAAGGGGCGGTCAGGGCGGTCGTCTATCGAAGCGTTAATGCTGGCAGCTTCTCCTGGCGCGGCGCAGTAGACGTTCCCGGCACTTCCTTTACCGAGACTGTTCCGGATGGATCAGTCACCGAGTATCAAGTCCGGGCCAAGTTCGAAGCCGATCAATTGTCGGCCCCACTCACTTGTGCTCCTGCCATCAACCTCGAGCCTTCTCTAGGTTCAGTTCCTGACTGTTCCGCAGTGGCCGATGGGGCAAACAGGCCTGTGATCACATGGAGTGCGGCAACCGATGCAACCGAGTACGTGGTGTATCGAAGCGTTGGCGCAAACGGCCCATATTGGCGGGGCAAGGTCAGTAACGGTGCCTTAACCTTCACCGATGCCGTCATGCCTTTCAACACGACCTACACCTATAGCGTTGTATCCAAGGACGTAAATGGTGCATCAGCTCCATCGACGACATGTACCCCTGATGTTTCGGCCAACTCGGTAGAGGTCAGTCCGGTGCCGACTTGCAGTGCCGTAATTGGCGCTGGCGACAAGGCGGAGATCAGCTGGAGTGTCGCTGGGAACGCCACCGATTATGTGATTTACCGATCGGTCAACGGTGGGCCCCGCTATTGGCAGGGTAAGACTCAGTCAACCAGCCACATCAGCTCCGGAGCACTTCAGTCGGGCAAGACATATCAATATGACGTTGTTGCAGTAGGAGCTGACGGCACACGCGCCGATGCTACTCAGTGTGCACCGGCCCTTTCACTGCAAGCGCCTCAGGTTTCCGCGCCAACATCATGCAGTGCCGTCGTTGACGGGAATGGAGCGGTAACGGTCACATGGAGCGGTGCGCAAAATGCCGCGAAGTATGTCATCCGTCGGAGTGCCAACAACAGCCCGTTCTACTGGCGGGGCGTAATCACTAACGGTTCAGAGTCATTCTCCGACACCATTTCGGACAACCGGACTTACGTGTACCGGGTGGACGCCGTCGGATCTGACTCAACAGTGGCTTCGATAACCTGTCCGTTCTAGGCGGTCATGTATTTTGCGATGTCATGCCTCCGTCAACGGGGAGAACCGCACCGTTGATATAGGAGGCCGCTGGCAGCGCTAAAGACAAGATGGCTTGGGCAACCTCTTCGGGCTTGCCATAGCGGCCAACAGGAACTCTGCGCCTAGCGAATTTCGTTTTGTGCTCATCAGGAATGGCTTCGGTCATTCCTGTTGCGATCGGACCGGGACACACGCAGTTTGCTGTGACCCCGCTTCGCCCCAGTTCTACCGCGAGGCTTTTTGTTAAGCCGATGACGCCATGTTTGGAGGCGGTGTAGGCGCCGCCAAACGCAGTTGCTCCGAGGCCCTCGGTAGATGCGACGTTGACAATCCTTCCCGACCGGTTCCGCTTAAGATCTTCCAGGCAAGCCCGAACAGTCATTGATTGGGCCATGAGGTTTACTGCCATGGTCCGGTCCCACGCGTCGTAGTAATCGGGGCTGTCTATTGCTGCGGGCGCTGACACTCCGGCGTCGTTCACCAGGATATCGATAGGGCCCAGCTCGCTCCGGATAGCTGTGATCGCCGCTTCGAGTGCGGCGGCGTCTGTGATGTCGACCACTTGGGCACTAGAAGTTGCTCCGGCCGAGCTTAGTTGCGTCAACACCTCTGATGTGACGGATGGATTCAGGTCGATGAGACCAACGTGTGCACCTTCTGCTGCAAAGACTCGGGCACATGCCCGACCGATCCCCGAAGCCGCTCCGGTGATTAGGACGACCTTGTTTTCAACCGATCGGCTTAGCTGGGTGAGTTGAGTCATTTCTCGACCCTAGAGGATCCGTCGTCTTGTTGGCAGTTCCTCCACCTGCTCCATTTCAGGCATTGGGTCAGGCTCGTTCTCTAAGCGTTGAGCAAGCCGGCCGGTCCACCAATTAGCGCTCAGCCCGTGGGCGTAGACGCTTAGCAGCACGGTCCAAATAGCAACGGAGAAAATTGTCTCGCCGGACTCGGACGGGAGTTCGTCCAGGACGATCAGGGCAAAGAGGATGGACGCAAGGCCGCGCGGGCCGAACCATCCCAGAAAGAGCCGAGTTTCGATGAATGTCTGAGACCCAATCATGGCGATCAGGGCGGGCAGCATGCGGACGACAGTCAAAGACAGCATTGCGTAAAGGGCTGTCGTTAGGGTGAGCTCAGTGAGTAATGGTCCTGCCAGGATCGCCCCAAACAGGAGAAAGGTGATTGCAGAAAGCAGTTCGCCCTCGTCCTCGGTGAAGTCCCCAATTCCAGAGCAATGATCGGGAGCAACACGGCCAAACGCCAACCCTGCTGTGAAGGCAGCGATAAACCCGTTGCCGTCCAGTACTCCAGCCAACGCAAACGCTGCCACTGCGACTGAGATTGTTCCGAGTTGTCGGTACACCCCCTCTACCGAATCGCTGCCTATACGGGCGACTAGTACTCGTCCACCAATTACGCCCGCAAGTAGGCCAGCCAACAACCCAAATCCAACTTGTCTTGCAGCTAGTCCGGTCCAGTCGCTAGCTCCGCCTGCCACTTCGGCCGCGACCGCGGCGATTAGTACTGTCACCACTGGCACAGCTATGCCGTCGTTCAGACCACTTTCCACGTTCAGGCCTTGTCTCAATCTGACTGGGAGCCTGCGATCACTCACAACCGCCTGACCCAGTGCTGCATCGGTTGGTGCTAGCACGGCTGCTAGCAGAGCAGCCTCGACAAGCCCTACGCCGGGAATTATCGCTGCGCCCATAACAGTCCCGGCCAAGATCGTTAGTGGTAACCCCACGATGAGTAGTCGAGCGGGCAACGCTGCCTGGCGTCGGAGTTTCCTCAGGTCGATCCTGATTGCATCTGTGAACAGGATCAGAACCAGCGTGGCTTCTACCAATAGCGACGTTCCTTCACCTTCGAGTTCTAGATCGAACCATTCCAGACCGCCGCCGCCGACCAACAGACCGACTGTGGTGAAGACCATGGGTGCTGTAACGGCCGACATCGAAAAACGTTCCGAGAACAGGGCATATCCATAAATGGACAGCGCAACTATTAGAAGTTCTGCCACGTTTAGGTGCTGGGCGAGATGGCGTGGTCTATCAGTTCAAGCGCCGAGTCGACGTCAAGCTGGAAACCGTTAAAGAGCACCCTGCGATCAGGCCGGGGCCCGATGATGACCGTCCACGGGGTGCCACCGGATCGGTAGTCATCCATGGTGACTGGAGGTTCACCTACATCGTGACCTAACGCAAGATCGTCCAGGCCAAACTGGCGCATCAGATCAATAGCTGCTTCAGCTGTGTTGTTTTCAAAATCTTCAAACACCGTCTGGATTGCGGCGAATCGGACTTGGTCGATTCGGCCATCGGCCTCAAGGTGTGAGCGGATGTTTCCAAACGTCGGGAAGCCGTATTTGGTACAACCCGGGCAGGCAGCCTGAAATAGGAACAGGACAATAGCGGGCTCGGTGATATCGGCGATTGCCAAATCCGACTCGACGTTCGCTAACCAGGTTTCGACACGAAACTCCGGTGCGACCCGGCCGGCGATTCCAAGATGAGTGTTCATGCATGCTCCTCGGTCCAGAGCCTAACCCGAATTTGAGGCCGGTCTAGAACCTCGAAAGCGGTTAGTTTCTCCTGTGCGCGATTGCCTCGAGGGCGAGCCCACCAAGGATGCCGAAGGCCGCAATAACTAGAAGACCTCCACCTATCGATGGATCGTCGTTTCCAACAGTCGCAGCTCCCGTCGCCGCAAACAGCATTCCGACGATGGCTAGCCCGATCTGCCAGAAGCGTCGGTTTGGCAAAGGGCCCGAAGTGAAGCTCCAAGCAACTATTGCGAGCCCAATGATTGCCGGTATCGCCAGTGTGAGATAGCCCAGCGGGGTGGGGCCTGATGCGTCCTCGAACTTGGACTCGCCGAAAATTGTGGCAAGGACCGCATAGGACAAGAAGCCTGAGACCGGTGAGGAGAGCGCAACAAACACACCCAACATTCGAAACGAGCTCCGAGGATCTGAAGGCGCCTTGACGAACGTTGCCTGAGAAGAGTCTTGCTCTCGAGTCATTTGGTCAGAATAGGCCGGGGTCAGCTACTAGCCCAGAGCCGACTTCACCTGCGCTAGGGCGCTTGCGATTTCTTTGCCAATCGCTGCAACCGAACCGAGCGCTCCAAGGCCAAGCGCAGCCGCTGCGCCCTTCCCTGCGGGAGCCGACAACGGATCGCCTTGAACGTCAATAAGGAAGTCGAACGCGCAATCGGCGCCGTTTGTGTTGACAACAGCATCAATGGCGTAAAGTCCGACGCCCTTGTCAGCAATCTTTGACCGATCGAAGGTCCTCTCCTCGCTGCCAGTCTTGGCTTCGGTCAAAGTGAAAGAATCGCTATAGACATTCAGAGGCCCGAACTTGACTGATGCCTGCCCGCCAGTCACCTCGGTTCCCGTGAACCCCACCGTCAGATCAGATTGTTCTTCAACAACCACAGTCGATCCTGAACTTATGCTTTGGCCATTCACGACAAGCGAGCAAGATTGGGCAGAGGCGGGTTGTGCCAGAGTAAGAGTTGTTGCGAAGGCACCTATTAAGAGCACCGCAGTGACGGTCGCAGTTGCTGGGCGTGATTTAGAGCCGATCGTCCAATGAATCAGTGTGGGGATCAAGACGCCGAACACAAGGGCGCTGATAACGATGTTTGTCGCTTGCGCAGGGGCAAGAGCCATCCGCCCCGACTGCTGCATCATTAGAAGTCCGCCGCCGCCAAGCATTCCTCCACTGATGAAGCCGAGGAAGCTGAAACGTGGTTTCCGGTTGCTGGCTTGATTTGTGGTCATGTGCACTGTTTCGACCAAAATCGGCGATCACTTGAGGAGGCGTCGTGATGAACCAAACAACTCCGATTGCGTGGTTGGTCGTGACTTTCCACAATGCGGCAATCAGTTGATATGGACCCCGATTTGTGGAACCTTCTACCGATGGCTGGTTGGCTCAATGAGGAATGGTGGGATGGCACTAAACGCCCGATAAAGCAATCGACCGGGCTGCCTCCGGCTGCGTACACTGATCCTCGCTTTTTTGACGACGAGAAGAGCCGAGTCTTTGAACGTGCATGGGTGTGTGTGGGCATCGCCGATGACGTGCGTGAAGCGGGTCCGCTGATCGTTAGGAAGGTCGGAAATCGCTCGATCATCATCACGCGCGGATCTGACGGGGAGCTTCGCGGCTTCTACAACTCGTGCCGCCACCGTGGCACCGAATTGGCCGAGACTGACTGTGAAGTGGCAAACACAATTCGCTGCCCCTATCACCGATGGGGATACAGCCTCGACGGTCAGTTGCTTAGCACACCGCTGTTTGATGAGGTCCCACGCGACGATTTCGACAAGGCCGACTTCGGACTAGTGCCTGTTCGTGTCGACACCTGGGGTGTGTTGTTATTTGCGTGCCTCAATGATGAGACGCCAGCCCTGGCTGAGTGGTTGGGAGATCTACCCGAACGAATGGCTGGTTATGGCCTGGAGGGATGGGTCACCCACACCGAGCAATCCCTTCAGATAGACGCAAACTGGAAGCTCATAAGCGAGAACTTTCAGGAGTACTACCACCTCTCCTGGGTTCACCCTGAGTTATCGAAGGTTTCACGCGTAAAGGATCACTACCGGTACCAGGGAGCGGGTATGTACTGCGGGCAAACAACAACGCCCGTTTCGGGCGACGATCGCGACGATTGGTTGTCCCTACCGGCGGCGGAGGGATTGGATGAATCGGATGCGGTATCGGGTCGCTTTGCGGCGATTTTCCCGAACGTGTTGTTGTCGGTGCTGCCCAATCATGTTTGGGTGATGCGCTTCGATCCGAGTAGTGCTGGGCAAACAATAGAGACCTGCACCCTCTTGTTGCCCCCATCATCGGACTATGTCGCAGACGCTGCAGTGGAGCCCACGCTCAAGTTTTGGCTGGACGTCAATGCAGAAGACATCGACATTGTCGAACGCGGTCAGCGCGGTTTGACCTTTGGTGCTGTGCCTCCCGGGCCGCTTGCTCCTCGCTTCGAGGAACCGCTGAACCGATTTCAAAAGATCCTGAGTGATTGTTTCTTGTTGGATTCCTTGGCCGAGATCAAAGTTCCAAGCGGCGATCGAATCGGCAACGTCCAGGACCGCTTGGGAGCGGGAGAGAATCCCACTCCAGCCGCAATCGACCGCTGAACGGCTAGTTAGTTGAGTGACTGGGTCACGATTGTGGAGAAACACATTTCGTCGTTTGTGCCATTGGCCCAAAGGATGTAGCTGGGCTCTATACCTGGGGCCTGAAGCGACCGGTCCCAGGTGCACTCAATTCGGACGGTGTCGCCAAAGTTCAACACGATGACGTCAGTTGGCTCGTAGTTGTACTGCCAATCAAAATCCCACCTGGGAATGTCCAGCAAAATCTTCTCGTTCGGCTTGCCCGGGTTAAGGGTCATCCTGAACGAGGCCCCAAGCTCATGCTGATGGCCAAGAATCGAGATGATCTTTCCGAACCCGTAAATGGGAAGGTCGCAAGACGAACTGGCCAACCCATCGGTCATACCGGCAAAGTCAGAGGGCGTTACCCCACATATTGCGTTGAATGCGTCGGATCTGACACCTTCAGGACCGAATCGTTCGAGCGCTCGGGCATAGGCTGCAGCTCGGTCACAAAGTGGTCCGGTCTGTGATGCCATGCAAGGTATCTCGGCCGGAGCCACGTACTCGGCAACCACAACCTCGTCATAGTCAGTATCGGAGGCGTCTAAGTGGACCTCCAACATGGAAAGGTCTGCGGGTGCGGAGTCCTCAAAGTGATAGTGGATCTGGATAACAAAGAAAGCACCTGCTGGAATCCGGAGTGCCGCACCGTCGGGATAGCTCGAAGGCCCTTGCCCAGGGGCCCAACCGATAAAGATGTCATCTTGTCCAAGTCCCGACGCGCCATAACACTCCCAGCCTGCGCCTTCGTCGTTGGCATCTGCAGCGGCCGCACGCTCACGGGCTTCGTTCGGAAGTAAGTACCCGATCGCGTGATGTACTACCTCGGTTTGATCGGCCACAAAGTTGTAACCGAGCAGCCAGGCGTCACTGTCTAGTTCGGGGTCATATACCAAGCACCGGTAGTCGTCGGTGTTATCCACCGACCCCTGATAAGGCGATTCTGGGGTTAAGACAGCTGTGACCTCGTCCAATTCCAGGAGACTTTGATCGGCAATCATTGGTGTCTCGGGGTCGATGTCTAGCTCGGCGCCTTCTGATCCCCATTGCAATATTGCATCCAGTTCGTCCTGGCTCAAACTCCGATCGTTGTGGAACGGAACACTGAGATCCCCTGCCGGCCATGGGGGCATAACCTCGCTGCCGACTAGCGACATGATCGCATTGGCGGCCTGAGCCGCATCGCTGGCACTTTCAAGTTGCCAGTGCGCGGTTCCGGGCCCGCCGGGGTTATGGCAAGACGCACATCGGTTGGTCAGTATCGGAGCAATCGAAGTTCCGAAGTCATCATCAAAAACAACGGGAGTGGGCGCCTCGCCACCAGAAGAGCCACCAGAAGAGGTAGTGGTGGCGACGTTGGGAGCGTCCGTCGAAGAGGTGGCGGATTGTTCGGTTGCTGAAGTGTCGCTGGAGGTTAAGCCGCTATCTGAACACGCGGCGATTCCTAGGGCAAAGGCCACGAACATGCCGATGAAGACAACTGGCGTCGCTGAAATACGCATGCTCCAGGTTGGCACGGGTCTAATGCGAATGTGAACCCACCCCGATATTGCAGCCTTTAAGGTGGCCAGGTGACTCAAGAGGCAATTGACTATTCCGACGTCCTGCGATCGGCCGAGCTGCTAAGCGGCAAGGCAGTGAGGACTCCGATGCTAGAGAGTCAGGCGCTTAACAAGCTTGCTGGTCGCCGAGTCTTGGTTAAGGCCGAATGCCTTCAAGTGACAGGTTCGTTCAAGTTCCGAGGGGCGTGGTCTGCTCTGTCCCAGCTCGATCCTGCCGCCGCCAGTCGGGGAGTGATTGCCTACTCTTCCGGCAACCATGCCCAAGGCGTCGCGATGGCAGCGAAGATGCTTGGGCTACAAGCCACCATCGTGATGCCCGCTGACGCTCCAGCGCTGAAGCTGTCTAACACCCGTGATCTTGGGGCGAAGGTGGTCTTGTATGACCGAGCCGGGGGAGAGAGTCGAGAAGATCTCGGGAGAGAGCTTGCATCCGACGGCGACCTCACTCTGATTAAGCCCTACGACAACGCGGATGTGATTGCGGGTCAAGGAACGGTTGGGCTTGAGATCGCCGAGCAAGCCAAGACCCGGGGAGTGACCGATGCAGAGGTATTGGTTTGTTGCGGCGGTGGCGGTTTAACGTCGGGAATCGCAATTGCCTTAGAGGCAGATGCTCCCGGATTTCTCGTGCGGCCGGTGGAGCCAGAAGCAGGTGACGACGTGGCTCGATCGCTCGTCTCGGGCAAACGCGAATCCAACCTTGGAGTGCCGCAATCAATTTGTGATGCAATCGTGACGCCAAGCCCCGGAGAACTGACATTCCCGATCCTCAAACGGCTTTGTGGTGCAGGGATAACTGTGACCGATGACGAAGCCATAGGGGCCATAGCTGCTGCGGCTCAGCACCTGAAGTTGGTGGCCGAACCTGGAGGTGCGGTGGCGCTAGCCGCCGGTGTCAGGACTGATTCATCTATTGCCACTGACACCGTCATCTGCGTCGTCTCTGGCGGCAATGTGGACCCACAGATTCTTAGTCAAGCTTTGTCTCGGTCGACCTAAGTAGAACATATGTTCGATAAATTCGGCTATGGTCATGCGGATGAAAAGGACTGCAGTTGGCGCCAGAGAGGTAGCGATGGCTCCTCGGCAGATGAGTTTGTTGGCTTCTGGTTCCTTGTCCCAACCCGTTGACTTTGAGCGGTTGGACCGCACAGATCTAGGTCAAGACGCTTGGATTGACTTTGCTCCTCATTGGCTTCCAGGCGCAGACGCTTGGCTTGAAGAATTAACCAGAGTCCTGCAGTGGTCTGCAGCAAGTCGGCCGATGTATGACCGGGTAGTTGCGGTGCCCCGCTTGATCACCTCGATGAAGCGATCAAGTGATTCGCTTCCTCAGTGTCTAAAGGAGTTGGCGCTTCAGTTTGACGAACACTACCGACGTTACTTTTCATCTGTTGGCTGCAACTGGTACCGAGACGGCGATGACTCGGTCGCAATGCATCGGGACCGAATAGAGAACAAGTCTGACTCGGTAATTGCCATCGTTTCTGTTGGTGAAAGGCGGACGTTCCTTTTAAAGCCCGACGACGGCAGGCA
This sequence comes from uncultured Acidimicrobiales bacterium, assembly GCA_937922785.1. GTDB lineage: Bacteria > Actinomycetota > Acidimicrobiia > Acidimicrobiales > SZUA-35 > CALAJQ01. Next base: position 92,186 of record CALAJQ010000023.1, on the reverse strand, counting down.
GACCAAACGATTCAAGCTGGGCGACGGAGACCTATTGGTTATGGGCGGCGCAACCCAGAAGTATTGGCAACACGCTGTGCCGAAGGTTTCTAACGCCGGCTCCCGGCTTTGCATCATGTTTAGATCGTGACCGACGCCTCGGCCATCTCGCGAAGTTTGCCCCGTTGGATCTTTACTCCGTTAGGGCCGTCGGTGGCCGGGAATTCGTCGAGACTGATAACGCGGACCGGGCACTTGAACTTCGCCAATTGATTATTGCAGTGCTCGATGACTGTTGCTTCGAGCTGGTCCTGTGTTGCTGCCGACAGACCCGCTTGCTCGATCACAAAGGCCACCGGACGGGTGCCGTCTTTGGTGTTTATCGAGACCACCTGGGCCTCTTCAATCTCAGAAAGTTGAAGAATCACTTCCTCTATCTCAACCGGAGCAACCAAGAACCCGCCAAGACGCAACACATCACCCATGCGAGCAATAAACGTGAAGCTACCGTCTGGGTTGATCTTGCCGAGGTCTCCGGTCTTGAACCATCCATCGGTGTGGCTGGATTCAGTCAAGGAGATGTCAACCTCATTGCCGCCCTCTGAGAGGTAGCCGACAAAGAGCGATGGGCCCTTCGCTTGAATCTCTCCGACTTCCCCAATCTCACACTCCACCCCAGACTCAGTGTCGATGACACGGACTTTGGCGTTTGGCGAGGTCAGCAGACCTCCGGCTCCAGCACGGGCAGGAAGCGGCAGCATTTGATCGGTGAATGCAAACAGCGCCTGGACTTCGCTCATTCCGTAAAGGCCACTTAGCTTTGCGCCGCGAGCCTCTGCCCAAACGGCAACGTCTTCCAAGCTGGTGTTGAACGCTCCGAAGCCAGCAATCTTCAACGATGAGATGTCGTGGCCGGTGTCAAGTAGTCGACTGAACATGTCGTCAGAGCCATTCATCGCAACAATCTGCTGCGCCTCGATGAGGCCGGCCGTAGTGTCTGCCTGGAAACGGCTGGATACCCAAACTGGCGCATCAGCTGCGATGCCACCAAAAAGGCTGTTAAGGCCAAACACCCCACAAAGAGGAAGCGCCACAAGCACAGGAGTTAGTGGCGAGAGTTTGAACTTTGAGGCGACTTCTTCGCTGTGGCGAACAATTGGTCCCTGGTTGTGAAGCACCATCTTGGGCTTTGAGGTGGTTCCGCTGGTTGTGAATACCGTGAACGCCGAATTAGCCGACGCCTCGTGCGGATGCTCTGCAACGGGCAGGTTTTGAAGGTCGCTTGGATTTAGCATCAGGCAGCTTGGGATGGGCTCGAAGTTGAAGTTCGTAACCAGGATCTTTGCGCCCGAACGCTTGACTAAGTCGGCCACCTCTGCGTCGGAATATCGAGTGTTGACGTTCACCGCCACAAATCCGCCGGCGGCCGCAGCGGCTAGCAGCTCCAAGTACGCCAAGCCGGGGTCGAGCCAGAGGGCAAGACGGTCGCCCGGCGCCAAGTGGCTGGCTAGCTTTTCTGCAGTTTTCGCTCCTCGGTTAGCTAGCTCTGAGGCCGAGGTCGACGTCCCATCATCGAAGTGGATCTGTGAGGTAGATGCCCGAAGTAGTTCTTGGATGGTTCCTGTTTGACTCATTGCGTGAGATTCGGGATGATTTCGTTCCCTACCGACTCCAACACTTCATATCTCGGCTCAAGAGGCGGCAAGATCATCATCTGATCAAGCCCAGCCTCACCTAAGTCGGTCAGTCGGCTGACAACTTCATTCGCAGTGCCAACCAGACAGGTGGCCTTGATCAGATCGGCGGTGATGAACTGCTCTTCCTCGGGGACCACCCAGCAGTTGTGACCCTCGTGGATCCGCAGGTGTCGACGGTCGACTGCGACCTCGTCAAGCAACGCCTTGTATTCGGGCCACATGTCACGAATTGGCCCACTTGGCTCTCTTCCGAATTGCTGCCACTGCTCATATGCGTAGTGAAGTGAAGCCGCTGCGAACGCTCCGCATAGTCGTTTCGATCGAGGCGAGTCGATTGCTTCTCCTTCATCCAACACAACAATCGTATTCAGAGTGGTGGTGTAGAAGCTCTCGCGGGAGATCTTCCGACCCACGTGTTCGGCACCTTTAACTAAGGCACTCCAAACCCGTTCTACCCGTTCGGCGTCGGGAGGAAGTGACAGCACTGCTCCGTCGCCATAGCTTGCGGCTAGGCCCACACTCTTAGGGCCGAAGCCACTTACGTACATCGGGATGGGGTCTTCGAAATTGACAAAGCCTTGGTTGGGCATCAGATGCCGGATTTCAGAGGCGTTGCCTCTCCAGTGGAAGAAAGTCTCGTCGCCCTTCAGCAGCGGCCCGAGTGTTTGGATGTATGTCTCGAACTCGTGAATCCTCATTGGCTTGTGGCCCATGATCCGCATTGCCGTGTTCCCAGTTCCGATTCCGCAGAAGGTGCGGCCGGGGGCCAGTTGGTTGATGGTTGCTATGGATGCAGCAGTAACCGGGGCCGGCCGTGTGGCTGCGACGGCCACTCCCGTTCCGAGTTTGATGCGATCGGTGCGCGTCGCTGCCAGCGCCAAGACGGCGTATGGATCACTCCAGATCATCTGGGAATCGGCCATCCACGCGTGGGTGAATCCCAGCTCCTCAGCTCTGACTATGTAGTCGACATCGTCAATCTTCGAGGCTACGCATACACCAAGTTCCACAGACTCAGCCTGGCGCAAGGGCCTCGCGTATTTCAAACTGACTGCCCGATCTAGATAGGAGTGATCTAGGTGAGGGCTTTGGCAAGATCGGGGTACTTTCCAAGGACCATGTCGCGTGGGCTGTCTAGCGATCGGCCAAGCACGCCATACGTTGCAGCTTCGGTTTCGGCCTGGAAGGTGCCAAACATACGATCCCAGATGCACAACACTGCTCCAAAGTTCTTGTCTAGATAGATGTTGTTAGTTCCGTGGTGGACCCGATGGTGGCTGGGCACGATCAGGAAGCGTTGAAGGAACCCGGAAGGCTTGGAGGTAAACCGCTCGTTGTGTTGAAGAATCGAAACCAGTGCAGCTATGACGTCAAGCCCGACGACTACCCGAATATCTACGCCCAACAATGGCAGCCACAAGGTAGTCGGGGCCTTGTAGAGGGTCTCCATCCAAGGGACTCGCATCGCACACGATGGCGACATTTCCTCAAACGAGTGGTGAATCGAGTGTGATGCCCAGAAGAACTCAAAGCGATGCTCGCCGCGGTGATTCCAATACGACACAAAATCCCGGATCACAAAGATCAGTAGCCAAGACCACGGGTTCCACAGGTCAAGCTCGACCAGTCGAAACTGATAGACGAACAGATGCAAGGGAAGTATCACCGCGTAACCAAAGAGGTATTTGGTTGCCATGAAGGAAACGCCAGCCACCGTCGAAAGCCACCATTGGCGTAGTGGTAACGAGCGGCCCGTGACGAGCCGGCAGATGACCTCGCCAATAACAGTGATCGTTGCACAAATCGCGAAGACTGTGGGTGCTACGCCTGCGAACCAAAACCAAATGTCCATAGACCAAGAATGGGCTTTTGGCGGCCAAGCGGGAATCGGGGGAATCCCTCATCTGAGCCTGGGGGATTTAGCTGGCAGCCGTGTCGATCATGTCAAAGTGAGCCCCTAACAGTGGCGTCCACTCGTCTTCGGTGACCTCAGCGTCGGTGAACTCTCCAGTTTGGCGGCGCTGCTTTAGGACTTTGCGGCGCAACGTCACTCGTGACCCGTCTGCGGCTGTGGCCCGTGTCGCAAACGGCTTCTCGGTCCAGGACAACCCCGGTTCAGTCTGAAGGAAGTGGCTGCGCGGGGTGAAGGCCGACAGCGGCAATGGAGCGTAAGAGCCCCACAGTGATTCAGTCCAAGTGCCGTCAAGCTGAAGTTCGGACAATACAAACGAGTCTTCATCTATCTTGCACTCGATCTGCCGCGGGACACCGTTGTGTAGGCCCTCGGTCAGAGGTATGGGAACCATGCAATTGTCGCCGAAGCCCACGTCAACGTAAGTCGGTACGTCATCGATTTGAACAACAAGTCCACAGTGGTCCAGCTCAGGGCCCCAAGCACCATCACCAAAGACTCGACATGACACATAGCTTGTTTCAAAACCAAGCTCGGACAGAAGCCATCCGAAGGCTCCGTTTAGCTCAAAGCACCAGCCGCCCCGCCGACGATTGATGACCTTGTCCAGAGAGTGTTCAAGATCAGTGGTAACGCCTCGTCGGTGGAACACGTCCAAGTTCTCAAAGGGAACATGAATCATATGTGCTGCCTGAAGTTCGCTAAGCCAGCCAAGGTCAGGAGTCCGACTTTCCTCGCCGGTAAATCCCAATCGATTCAGATACTTGGTAACCAAAGAAAGCTCGTCAATCAAAGAAAGGTCGCCCACTCATCCAGTGGCATGCGGGAGCTTTCAAGCTTGTTCACGTCAGCCTCAGGGTCTTCGTGCCCAATGGCGACCGCACAAAAGAGCATTTCGTTATCTGGGGCGTCAACAAACTCGTGCACTGATTTCCCGAAAGCCGCCCAAGCCTCTTGAGCACACGTTGCCAGCCCTGCTTCTTGGGCGAGCAGCATGAAAGTCTGAAGGAACATTCCAAGGTCGCTCCATTGCGGCGGTCCCATCTTTCGGTCTATGAAGCAGAAGATCGCTGCTGGTGCCCCGAAGAAGTTGTAGTTCTCGGCCATACGGGCAAGCCGACCGGCTCGGTCTTCTCTTTCGATTCGGAGAAGTTTGTACATCTCTTCGCCGAGCGCGAAACGGTTCGTGCGGTAGGGCTCCCACAGCTTCGGCGGGTAGACCTCATATTCGGGCTCATCGAAGTTGCGTTCCTTCATGAACTCACCGAAGTTCCGCATCGCCGGTCCGTTCACCACATAGATTCGCCAAGGCTGAACGTTGCCACCTGAAGGTGCCCGGGCTGCAGTCGCCAACAGTCGGCGCAGAACCTCATTCTCAATGGGAGTCTCGGTGAAGGCCCGGACCGACTTTCTGGCCTCAACTGCAGTGGTTACGTCCATGTTGTTGACTCTCCAGTCTTGGGGCGGTTGCTAAAGGACTGGATAGGAGCCGTCGGCGTCATGTGTCTCCGTGCCAACCAGGGCTGGTGTGAATACACACACAATTCTCATATCGGTCTCTGCAGTTAGCCGATGTTTGTCGTGGGAATCGAGCGTGTACATCGTGCCTGGCCCGAGGCGATGGGATTCTCCCGTTGCGAGGTCCTCCACTGCTCCAGTGCCTTCAATGATCAGATTGGCCTCGATATGGTTCTTGTACTCCATATGTTGGACCGTGCCTGCGGCCACCGTCGTTTGGGTCAAAGTAAATCCAACGTCGTCATCGCGAAGTAGGTACCTCGAACTGGTCCAGGCTCCAGGATTTTCGGCGTATCGGCCTTGGGCTTTCAGGTCATTGAGCGAGCGAACAATCATGTTTCTAACCTAGTTGCCATGTTTCTAACCTAGTTGCGCAGCCTGTCAGGTAGTAAAGCCTGAAGATCCAACCCGGTGTCGTCGAACGCCGAGCCGGGCGCGCCGCTGGTTGTCAGATCCGCTACCAGTTGACCTGCTCCCGGTGAAGTCTGAATGCCAGTACCTCCTTGGCCCACACACCAAATGAAGTTCGGCTGGTCGGGTTCTGGCCCTATCACCATTGCTCGATCTGCTGTGAAAGTTCTCAGACCGGCCCAGCTCGACTGGACCGATCGAATTTCCAGCTTGGTGTCGGTATTAATCAGTTCGATAGCAAGAGCGATGTCAATCTCTTCGGGCTTTGCGTCACATGGGTCACTAGGAACTTCGTCTGCAGGGCTGCACATGAACTGCGTGCCGTCGGGCCGTGTGTACCAGTGGTGATGCACCTCGGCTACAAATGGAAATCGTCCTGAGTTAGGGAACGGGCTGTTCACCATAAACGCGGTCCGCCGTTTCGGTTCCAGCCCGACCGGTGCTATTCCCGCTCTCGCCGCTACAACGTCACCCCAAGCGCCAGCGGCGTTTACGACAACGTCAACTTGGTGGACTCCGGCTGTGGTCTCGAGCGTCCACTGATCTCCCGAGGCCATTGCTGCATCAACCCTGGTCGAAGTTGCGATACGGCCGCCGCTAGAACGGAGTCCTCGTACGAAGGCCTGGTGCAGACCGGCAACGTCAATATCATGAGAATGTTCTTCCCAGATTGCTCGGTGCGCTGGAGAAAGCTTGATGTGAGGGGCCCGCTCGGCGGCCGTATCGATGTCTATCTCGACTATCTCGTGCCGAGAGGACTTGCCTGCCTCAAGCTGGCGTTCGAACAACTCGTAACTGTCCGGTTCGGTGGCAATCGTCATCATGCCCCGTCGATCTAACAACGGCCCCTCGACCAACTCAGCCGGTGGGTTATGTAGGAAGTCCAAGCTGGCTGATGTGAGGGGCCGGATTGGTCCCGCCCCATAGTTTTCGGTGAGCACCGCAGCTGAACGCCCGGTTGTGTGCTGGGCCAGCTGTTTCTCGGCCTCTAACAGGATCACCTCGTCGAAGGCCTCTGAAATTGCCAGGTAATAGGCTGCGCTAGCTCCGGCTATTCCTCCACCGATTACCGCGACTCGTTGGCTCTGGGTCATGCCCGACTTTTGACGCTGAAAATGCTCACGTCAACAGTGTGGCTCAAAGCCGGGCGTCTGTCCGCTTCGGCGCAGCGGTCAGGCTGGTCCAGCACCGTCGTCTCCAAGTACTGTCTTTGTTGACGAGCCCCTTCGTAAACGCTGGGGGAGAGAACAGGATTGATATGGCTGCTCATGAGATCGTAATCAGCGGTGGGACCGTGGTAGATGGGAACGGCACTCCGGGCGTGGGCGCCGACGTAGGCATCGACGATGGCAAGATCACCGCAGTCGGCGGCTCGCTTTCAGGCAAGCACGTGATCGATGCCGACGGTGCAGTCGTGGCGCCCGGTTGGGTCGACGTGCACACCCACTATGACGGTCAGGCCGCCTGGGACGACACGCTCGACCCCTCTTTCTCTAACGGAGTGACCTCGCTAGTGATGGGCAACTGCGGAGTTGGGTTTGCGCCGTGTCCTCCAGGCAAAGAACAGACACTGATTGAACTGATGGAAGGCGTCGAGGACATTCCGGGGGCAGCGCTTCACGAAGGAGTCCCATGGGGTGCCTGGGAGACGTTTGGCGAGTATCTCGATTTTCTAGGTCAGCGAACCTACTCCCTTGATATCGGAGCCCAGATTGCGCACGGCGCCTTGCGATTTCAGGTGATGGGCGAGCGAGGCGTGCGTAATGAGGATGCCACTGAGGCTGACATCGCTGAGATGCGTCGCCAGGTCGCCGAGGCGACCGCGGCCGGGGCAGTTGGGTTCTCCACATCGCGTACTATCTTCCACCGCTCCTTAGACGGGACTGCAGTGCCGGGAACGTTTGCGACTGCTCAAGAGCTGACCGAGCTGGTTCACGGCATGGCCGACGGCGGCGGGGGTGTATTTGAGGCCATAACGTCAGAGTCAATCGGAGCTCTTGAAGCGTTCGGAGGAGAACGGTTTACCCAGGCAAGCGAGCTGGAAATGTTGGCTGACATTTCAGCAGCTACCGGCCAGAAGATCACGTTCACCACAGTTCAGACCCGCGACTTCCCTGAAAACTGGCGCAAGGTTCTTGACTTCGTCACCGAGCACAACCAGAAGGGCACCCAGCTATATCCGCAGGTCTCATCTCGTCCGATCGGCTTGCTTTCGAGCCTTGAGGGCTACCACGCGTTCATGCGCCGCAAGATCTACCTGGAGATTGCTCACCTGCCGATTGCGGAACGAGCCAAGGCGATGCGAGAGCCAGCACGGAAGGCGGCCATTTTGGCTGATGTTGACGTTCCGCCAGACAACCCCGGCTCGATGGAAGCACTCTATGAGGCTTTGCTTGAGCGGATCCCGACTATGTATCGACTTGACCCGATTGTTGACTACGAGCCTTCGCTCGAGCAGTCCTTTGCCGAGATTGCTAAAGCCCGAGGTGTGTCTGCGCACGAAGCGGCCTATGACCACATCTGCGAGGGGGACGGAACCAATGTGGCCACCATGCTTGGAGCGGGTTTCGTAGAGGGCAACCTCGACGCAGTACATGAGATGTTGACTCACCCAGAAACGGTGACTGGTTTGGGAGATGCCGGAGCTCACGTAAAGCTGATCTGCGACGGGTCTATGCCGACCACTCAGCTGACGCACTGGGCTCGCGATCGCAGCCGCGGGCCAAAGATCCCGCTCGAATTCCTGGTTGAAAAGCAGTCTCGACGAAACGCACGTCTGTACGGATTGTCCGATCGGGGCACCATAGAGGTTGGTATGCGAGCTGACCTGAACGTTATCGATCTCGACAACCTCGTTGTGCGGCGGCCCGTGACTCACACCGACCTGCCGGCCGGAGGCACACGGTTCCTGCAGCCAGTAACTGGCTATGTGGCAACTCTTGTGAACGGGGTGCAAACCCGAGCAGACGGCCAGGACACGGGCGAGCGTCCTGGCCGACTAATCCGCAACCACAGCTAGCTTCGGCTTAGCAGTTGGCTGACTAATTCTTGCCTGACTCTTAGGGATTGGTTTGGTTGTACTCGGCAACCATTGGAGCCGTCACGTTGATGTTTTCATCCGATTCTGAGAACCAGATCATCAGCAGTCCGCGGTCATAGCCGTCGGCGAGCACGCCCTTCCAATAGTTGAACCCGTCAACGTCTGGCGTACGGCGCAAAACGTTGCTGTAGATCAGCTCTAGGAAGCGATCGTCGTTGGCGTCGCCATACATAAGGCGGAACTCGTCTGACTTAGTGAAGTAATAGGATGCTTCAGCCAACGGCAGCTCTCCATTGCCCACGGTCAGCCAATAGGCCAGCCCGTCGCGGTCTGGCAAGCGTAAGAAGTATGCCAAATAGAGTCTGATGAACTGATTACGACGAGCTGCCGGATCGATAAGGGTCGGAGTGCCGCCCCCGCCGTCCCCTTCGCCAGGAACTGCGCTGCCAGGAGCCCTAAGAAACGGAAGTTTCTCCATGGTGGCGCCTAGAATGTCGGCGCTATCGGCCTTAAGCCAGTCTTCAAGGACGGTTGCCTGGACCTGCCTAAAATCAACCGATGGTTTCATGTTGCCCTGTCGGGTTAGGTCGGTAAGTGAGGGTCGACCACCATAGGTTCCACCAATGACGTTGGTCCCGATCGCAAAAGCATGCCCGGCTGCTCCGTGATCGGTTCCCTGCGAGTCATTGTCGGCTACTCGGCGGCCGAATTCGGATTGGACCAACACCAAGACTCGGTCTAGCCATTCAGGGTTAAGTGTCGCGAACAGAATCTGCAACGCGGCGTCGAACTCGATCAATCTCTGGGTGTGATCCTCGGGTTGGTCGCTGTGGGTGTCAAAAGATCCCCAGATCATCGAGAACACCCGGGTACCTAGACCTGCGTTGATCAGCCGCGCCACCACTTCCATCCGAACGGCTAGTCGGCCGTCCACCGGATCAGCCGGATACAGCGGCCGTAGCTGGGCGGCCAGGGCAACTCCTGAAGCCCCTGAATCTGCCAAAGACGAACCCCATGTTCCTAGTTCGGTGCTGCCAGCGAATGCACGGAGTGTGTCGTATTGACGGACGTCTTCGGCGCGGCCACTGACGTTGAAGAGACCAGACTTGTCGTCAGGAAGAGCCGTGGTGCGTCGCTTCTGGCCAACCATGTCTAGCGGAATCGAAGACGACACCGTAATAGCGGGAATCATCAGGTCGTTCGACAGTCCGTCTGTGTACCTTCCGAGCCATCCTGAGGTCGGGATGCCACTAATTTTGCTGCTCATTAGACGAGCCATCGAGGTGAAGTGGGAGAGGTCGTCAACCGGTTGGCCTACGCCTTCGATCACAGCAACTTGGCCGGCATCCCAACGCGCTTTCATCGTGGGCAGATTTGGGTTGAACGCATGTGTGTCGTTCACGACTAGAGCGTTCTCGGGCCGGATACTTAGTCGCGGGCGTTTGTCGTAGTAGTTGCCATCGCTGATGGGAATGAAGGTGTTCAACCCGTCGTTGCCACCTCCCATCGTTACGGCGATCAGGATGCCATCGGTCGGGCCAACCGGAGCGCCAGTTGCTCCGAGAACCAAGTCAGGATTCTCTAGCAGCATCCACGTAGGAATGCTGGCGACCGCACCCGTTGCGGCTACCGCTTGAAGAAACTGTCGTCTAGCGAACCCAGAGGGTTCAGTGTCGGGAATCGAAAGGTGAGAGATGATCTGTTCGGTGGTGGGTTCCATATCAAGCCAACTGAAATTCGGGGGTGAGTAAGGACAAGAAGATCAGTCCGGAAGGTTCGGCCCAGCGAGACGTAGCCCGTTCATTTGTTACGAAGCTCTCAAGTGCTGATCTGGTACGAGCAGATGGTTCGAATATTCCGAATGTGTCGAGTGCTCGCGTCACGCTTTCGGCAATTGTTAACTGGTCGGAGTCGCCTAGCAAAGCGGGCTCCCGGTCAAGGGACCGCCACCGCAGGTTGCTGGCGTATCTAGCTTTGGACCACGTGGCACTGCTGGAAATCCAGTAGCCGTTCTGGCGCCAACCTGACACGTTGGGCGGGTCATACATCTCCTGACCCATCTCCCCGATGTACCACTGCGGATGGACGTCGTTACTAGTGAGGCTGGTGTGGCGCATAGCCGCAACTGCGTACTCGATGGGGGTACGTACAAGAGCGTTGCGTGCTTGAGGGGCCAGGAAATTTGGATGCATGAATATGGCCCTCAACAGGGCATCAGCTCTCATGCCGCCACCGATCAACGCATCGGCGAGCGCCTCCACTACGGCTGGTTCGGGATTCGGGTAAGCAAAGAAGGACCACATCTTGGCGCCAATAAATCGAGCAGCGTCCCGTTGTTTTGGACCGCTCAAGATGTGGTCAATGATCTGTGGGCCGTTCCAGTTTTGGGTGACACCCATAAAGGTCTTCTGACCGTTGTCGTGCTCGCTTGAGTCAAAGACATGCAAGCGTGGAACTGAATCCCAGCGGTTAAGCCCGTAGCCGGTCCAAGCTCGCGCTGAAGCTTGCACATCGTCTTCGGTGTAGTGGCCTTGTCCTAGCAAGAACAGTTCCATAAGTTCGCGAGCGAAGTTCTCGTTCGGACTGCCTTTTTCATTGTCAGCATTGTCGAGGTACAGCAGCATTGCTGGCTGCACCGCCATCTCCTGATAGAGCTCAACAAGGTTGCCCATACCTTTGGTGCGGAACAGCTGAATCTGGTCAAACATGAGATAGTGCTCGTTGACCTTGTCCAGGCCGCTGCACAGTAGGCCGTGCCAGAACAGGGCCATCTTTTCTTGCACCGGTCGAGGCACGGTTCTGGCTCGCTCAAACCAGTAGTGCGTCATACCTATGTACCGATCCGACCAGGACGTCTGGTTTTTGTTGAGATTTGGCACAGAATTGGTTACCGGCGGGTTCACCGAAACGTCGAGAACATGATCAACAAGGTCAGGCCAGTCCATCGCTGTGAGAGGCTCAATTTCGCTGCGAAGACCGCCGAACCCACTGCGCCTTAGGAGGTGGGCGACGTCAGAGAATGCTGTAGGCATAGCCAGTCTTTCGGCACCTGGGCCGTTCGAACTTGAGAGGTAATTCTTCCGGCCTAAGTAAGCCCTAGTCAGCGGACTGACTGAACAATCAGCGCGACCGAACCTCTATCTCCGGGGTGGACGAAACGCAGCGTTAACACGGCTTTTGGCTAGACGTGGCCATCGTTGGCTAAAGTTGGTCTGCACATGGGTTCGAGTACCAGTCACTTCAATGAGATGTTCAGCGGCGATGAAAAACCGCGAGGCCCGTACCAGTCCTACAACGAGTGGTTTGATGGACAGGATTCGACCCGGCTCTTACGTAAGTCGGTTGAAGCCGAAGCTCTGTTTCGTCGGACCGGGATCACCTTTAACGTGTACGGCGATTCCGAAGCTGATGAGCGCCTCATTCCGTTCGACATCGTTCCTCGCATAATTTCGGCCAAGGAGTGGGCGAAGCTGGCAAAGGGCATCGAGCAGCGAGTGAGAGCGTTGAATGCCTTCGTACACGACATTTACCACCGGCAGGAGATTCTAAAGGCCGGCCGTGTGCCGACCCGTTTGATCTCTGAGAACGAAGCATTCATGCCCGAGATGGTTGGTCTTAGTCCGCCGGGTGACATTTACACGCACATAGTTGGTATCGACATTGTCCGTACCGCCAAGAGCGAGTTCTATGTCCTCGAGGACAATGCCCGAACCCCATCAGGGGTTTCTTACATGTTGGAGAATCGCGAAACGATGCTGCACATGTTCCCTGAGCTGTTCTCCCAAATCAAGGTTGCGCGCGTTAATGACTACGCGTTGCAGCTGCGGCAGTCACTAACCGAGTGTGCCCCCGAAGGCAGTGCTGAGGATCCAGTATTGGCAGTACTGACGCCGGGAATGTACAACTCCGCCTACTTCGAGCATTCGTTCATTGCTGACCAGATGGGTGCAGAGCTTGTGGAAGGTCGGGACCTGCGGGTTTGTGAGGGCAAGCTGGCGATGCGCACAACTCAGGGCTACCGACCAATCGACGTGCTTTATCGGAGGGTTGATGACGACTTCTTGGATCCACTGAATTTCAACCCTCTATCAAGGCTCGGCGTACCTGGAATATTCGACGTGTACCGGGCAGGCAGACTGACGTTGGCTAACGCCCCTGGAACCGGAATATCGGATGACAAAGCGATCTACTCCTACATGCCAGAGATCATTGAGTTCTACACTGGCGAACAGGCCCTATTGCAAAATGTGCCGACTTGGCGATGCTTAGAGCCGGACTCGCTGGCCTACGTATTGGACAACTTGGACGAGCTGGTTGTTAAAGAGGTCCACGGTTCGGGCGGATACGGCATGTTGATCGGCCCGGCCGCCAGCAAGGCCGAATTGAAGAAGTTCACCAAGAAGCTGAAGGCAAACCCCCACAACTACATCGCCCAGCCCACCCTTGCCCTGTCATCGGTTCCGATTCTCACCGAAAACGGATTGGCTCCTCGCCACGTGGACCTGAGGCCGTTTGTGTTGATGTCTCCCAAAAAGGTCCACATTACCCCAGGCGGACTCACTCGAGTTGCGCTTGAAGAAGGCTCGCTAGTGGTTAACTCCAGCCAGGGTGGCGGGACTAAAGACACCTGGGTAATGGAGGGATAGGTCATGTTGGGAACAACTGCGGGTGGCCTGTTCTGGATGTTTCGGAACCTGGAACGCAGCGAGAACACAGCACGATTGGTTGAAGCCGGTCTGCGAATAGCGTTGACGAGACCCGGCGGTGGCCATGATGAGTGGGAGTCGGTAGTTAACACTGCAGGTGCCGCCGCTGACTATTTGTCAACCCACCAGACCTTCGACGGGGCAAGCGTTGTTGACTATCTGTTGAGGGATCCGAGTAATCCATCAAGCGTGCTGTCGGCAATGGAGGCTGCCCGGAATAATGCTCGAATGGTTCGGACTGCTCTAACTAGAGAGGTTTGGGAAGCTACCAACGAAAGTTGGATGCGGTTAACTGCCGCGCTCACCAAACCGATCCAGGATCGCGACCTACCCCAGCTTCTCTCGCTTATCCGCCGTGAGACAACGCTAGTTCGAGGCTCGCTGGCGGGAACAATGATGCGAAACGATCAATATGACTTCGCTCATCTAGGAATGTTCCTGGAACGATCGGACAACACAGCCCGGATTCTTGACGTTAAGTACTACCTGTTGCTCCCACCTGAAGCTCAAGTCGGTTCTCGTCTCGACAGCATTCAGTGGGAGACGATTCTCAGATCCGTTTCCGCTCAGCGGGCCTTTCGGTGGGCCAACCCCGGCGAGATGAACGCTAGGGCTATAGCGAGCTTCCTGATTTTGGACCCCCGAATGCCGCGATCGCTAGCGTTTTGTTATTCCAAGCTGAACGACAACTTGTCGTACTTGGAATCAACCTATGGCTCCAGCGTTCCATCGAAAGCAATGGCACAGGATCTCCTGCAATCGACGACCGCCAGCTCCATCGGCGACATATTCGATCAAGGTCTGCACGAATTCCTGCAGTCCCGGATTGAGCTTGCGAACCAGCTCGCAAGCCAAATCGAAACTGACTACAGGTTCCACGGCTAATCCATGCTCATCAACATTTCACATGAATCCCAGTATGACTATGACGCTCCAGTCCCATTTGGATTGCAGCAGCTGCGATTGACCCCAAGGTCAATCGCTGGCCAGGAAGTTAGGCATTGGTCCACCACGATTGAAGGTGCAAAGACCGAGGTTGAATACCTCGACCACCATCTGAATCAGGTTCAGCTGATTTCTTTCATCAGTGGTGGATCGACAATTAAGGTCACCAATGCAGGAACGGTGGAAACAAGCGACAGCTCAGGTGTTTTCGCCGATGCCCGAGAGCACTGTCCGATCTGGCTCTTCCATCGAACCACCGATCTCACGATGGCTGGCAAAGGGATCAAAAAGCTCACAGCTAGTGTCACGGAGAGCCCGAATTCACTTGGGCAACTTCATGAGCTCTCAGGTTTAGTCTCAGCAGCGATTGAGTATCGATCGGGTGGAACTCACAGTGGCTCGACCGCCGAAGATGCTCTTCGTATCGGTTCTGGAGTTTGCCAAGATCATGCGCACGCCTTCATCGCGAGCGCCCGGCTTCTGGGCTATCCCGCCCGCTATGTCAGTGGTTACCTGGTTCTTGATGATCAAGTAAATCAAGAGGCAAGTCACGCGTGGGCCGAGGCATTCATTCCCGACCTTGGCTGGGTCGGGTTCGACGTTTCGAACGGGATCTCGCCAGATGAGCGGTATGTCCGCATCGCTTCAGGTCTTGATTACAGCGAAGCGGCACCGATTTCGGGCATCCGATTCGGTGATGCCGACGAACAGCTGCAGGTATCGCTTCAAGTTCAGCAATGAATACACTCAGCACCTTGATCTCTGAGGGTGTCTTGTGACTTATTGCGTCGGCTTAATGTTGAATAAGGGCATCGTGTTCATGTCCGACACGCGCACTAACTCCGGCGTGGACAACATCTCGGTCTATCGCAAAATGTCCCAATGGGCGATCGAAGGCGACAGGGTGATTACCCTGTTGTCTGCTGGGAACTTAGCCACCACGCAGACGGTCGTAAGCCTCTTGGACGAGCGGACTAAGGTTCCGGAGGAAAGGAAGCCATCCATTCTTGAAGCGCCCACGATGTTTCAAGTTGCTCGCTTAGTAGGCGATTCGTTGCGTGAAGTCATTGCGGCCAATTCTCAGACTGGGCAAGAAGCAGATTCAACGTTTAATTCGACGTTGATTCTCGGAGGTCAGATTAAGGGCATGCCTCCGCGCTTGTTCTTGATCTACCCGGAGGGCAACTTCATTGAGGCGCCAGAGGATTCGCCGTTTCTCCAAATTGGTGAAACCAAGTACGGTCGCCCAATTCTTGTTCGCGCCTATGACGCTGACATGAGCTTCGAGGACGCCGTGAAACTTTTACTGGTCTCGTTTGACTCCACGAGGCGAGCGAACCTGTCAGTTGGGCTGCCTCTAGATATTCAGGTGTATGAAACAGACTCCTTCAAGAGCCAGGATCGGCTCCGGATTCATCCTGGGGATCCGTACTACGAAAGAATCTCAAACGGATGGGGCCAAGCCCTAAAGACGGCTTTCTACTCCTTGCCTAAGTTCAGCTTCAACACCGACGATACCGATTAGACCACCAGCTGAACACCGGTCGCTAAACGCCAGCTGCTAGGTACTGTCAGGTACCCCGAACTCGGCCTGAAGCGTTTGGGTAGCCTCAGCTTTAATCCTATTCGAAGCAAGCGAAATCGCTGGCCCGGCAAGCACGAATATGCCCCGCGGATTGATGTCGAGGTCAATCGAGATGATCGTTCCGGGTTCATCCTGAAAAAGCTCAGCTGAGCCCCGAGCTTGGAACTGTGGGCCGGTGACCTTCAGGTCCCAGCCACTGTCTCGCGTAGCTACAGCTGCTCGTATCGAGCGATCGTTTGTGAACATTCTCACAAACTCCTCAGGTGTGTGAGCGGCCTCAGTGATACGGCGTCTAACAGCTTCAGGCTCGGAGGCCACTGGTACTGAGAAACGGACTCGCGTCATATTTTCCCAATGTAACCCAGCACTAGCAGCGTCTGAGCCTGGCTTAGTCGTTCATGATTCAATTCAGCGCGGCGCTCAGGAAGCCACTATTGTCCGCCGATGGGAAAGCATATGGATCCGCATATTGTTCTGACTTCGCATACTGCTCACAAGTCGAGCCGATTTATTGAGCTCAATTGGGGGGCGTCGGAACCGAGCGAACGCGGTCCAGTGGTAGGCACCATTTCAGACAAAGCCGATCGAAACGCCATTGGCAGCCATGGCGGTAGCTATTCCATCTATCGCGCTCTTTCCATAGCTCAGGGCGCCTTTCCGCCTGATCATCGCCCAGACCTTACCGATACCGAGCCGACCACGGTCATTGAGCCTCAGCCGAGCTGGGGCACGCCCGGAGCCATCGTGTCTCTTGATCCTTTGGGCGCCAGCATTGGAAGATATTTCTCCGACTACCTCGAAGCCGGATACAACATTCAACCAACGATCGCAGTTACTCAGGCCCATCTTCAACTGCCCGAGATCGCGGATGCGATCGACAAGAACCGCCTAGAGGTCGATGGTCGATTCGTCGGTTCCGACGCCAACGTCGCAGTAACCAAAGTTGCGCTTGATCCGGTCTGGCACCTTCGGTCAATGGCCGCCCGCTTTGGCATCGCTGAGCCAGACCTCAGACGAGTTCTGTACATGGAGACCGGCGGAATGTACCCAGAGTTGGTCACACGCCCCGATCTTGAGGTCTTGCTGCCCCCTATTGGTAGCACCACAGCCTACGTATTTGGCAATCCCTCGGACCTGTCGAACCCCGAGGTCGAGTTAACGCTTCGAGTACATGACGAATGCAACGGCTCCGACGTCTTTGGTTCAGACATTTGCACTTGTCGCCCATATCTGACGTGGGCGATCGAAGACGCTGCCCGGACCGCTCAGCGCGGGGGAGTAGGCCTAGTGGTGTACTACCGAAAGGAAGGTAGGGCCTTGGGTGAGGTCACCAAGTTTATGGTGTACAACGCCCGTAAGCGCCAAGAGGGTGGTGACAGCGCAGCCACCTACTTCGAAAGAACCGAATGCGTCGCCGGAGTTCAAGACGCAAGATTTCAAGAACTCATGCCCGATGTCCTTCACTATTTCGGAATCACAAAGATCCACAATCTCCACTCGATGAGCAACATGAAGTATGACGCCATCGCCGGTAGTGGCATCGAGGTTGTAAACCGGCTGAGCCTTCCCGCAGATCTTGTGCCAGCAGATGCTCAGGTCGAGATAGCGGCCAAGAAAGCCGCAGGCTATTTCACCGAAGACGACATCTCAGGAACTGATCTTGACACTGTCATCGGTCGAGATCTGAGCAAATGAGTGTGGCTGTTGGCCAGCAAGTGAGGGTTCCATAGTGACTGGGATCAATACCTATCGAGACCTACTAACTGCAGGGGCGGTTAGAGCTCAATCTGAGGCGGTCACCAACATCGTCAGGTCCGGCAACGGCTTGTTCTGGTTGAATGAAGACAAGCTCGCTGCCTGCGCTCAGCTGGTCGCTGACACAACGCTTGAGCGATATCCCACGCTCGATATCCCTTACCATTCCAGATGGCGGCATTTCCACGTTGAGGGATCGGATCTGCTCGAACGGCTCGATGCACATCTGAGTAGCCATAACGGTTTAGAACAGGTTCGGATCGGGTTTGACCTTGTGATTCCCTCTGTCCTTCTTGATGCGGGTGCTGGCTCAGACTGGAGCTTCCACCCAGGCGGATCTGCCAGACCTGTTGGTCGGTCCGAAGGTCTTGGATTGGCCAGCTTAAGCATGTTTCTTGACGGCAAGTTTTCCGCCGAGAGTGAACTGGTCACAGACGCACAGGGCCTGGTCAGACTTTCTGCTACGGACCTTGCAAGCGGGTTCCAGGCGACCGACGAGAATCAGTTACTGGCACTGCCCGGCCGGCTGGCTGTCTTGAATGCGCTTGGTTCGGCGATCCAAGCAAGGACTGACATCTTTCCCAACGGTCGCGTGGGAGATCTCGCTGACTACTTGCTGGCTGGCGGAGAGCTGACTGGTGGAGCGATCCTTGAGACGTTGCTTGATGTGTTGGCCCCGATCTGGCCATCACGCCTGGAGCGCGACGGTTTAAAACTTGGCGACGCTTGGCACTATGAGCAGTTAGGCGATGGCCCAGGGTCGATTGTTCCGTTCCACAAGCTCAGCCAGTGGCTTTCATACTCCCTTGTTGAAACGTTCGAGCGAAGCGGCCATAAGGTCTCAGCCGTCGATCAGCTCACAGGGCTGCCTGAATACCGCAATGGTGGATTGCTCCTAGAGACCGGAGTAATCGGCCTGAGTGATAAGTCGATGACAACGATTGCCCACGAGCCTGCAAGCCCGGTAATTGTTGAATGGAGAGCGTTGACAATCACTCAACTCGATGTTGTCGCCGAGCTTGTCCGATCAATCCTGAATCGACCAGAGATGCTTCTGGTTGAAATCCTCGAGGGAGGAACCTGGGCTACCGGCCGACGACTGGCGTTTGAAAGAGACCCCGTGGGGCGGCCCCCCTTAAAGCTTGCGAGCGACGGGACCGTCTTTTGACCACACAGCAGTTGACCACACAGCAGTTGACCACACAGCAGTTGACCACACAGCAGTTGACCACACAGCAGTTGACCACACAGCAGTTGACCACACAGCAGTTGACCACACAGCAGTTTGACCACACAGCAGTTTGACCACACAGCAGTTGACAACACAGCCAGAGATGCAACAGCAATCCACGAAGGGCGTCACCAATGAGTAGCAACCGAGTACAGGTCCTCAGTCATCCACTTGCGCTTCACGGTCTGGGAATCCTTCGGGACACCGATACGCCAAGTCCGATGTTCCGTCTCGCCGTGGCTGAGATCACACGCCAACTTGTGTACGCAGCAACCACCGACTTGGGCACAACAGAAGTGGTTGTCGACACTCCCTTTGCGCCGGCGTCGATTGAACGCCTGACACAGTCCGTGTCGCCAATTGCGATCCTTAGATCTGGTGGGGCGATGCTAGAAACTGCGATCGAGACGTTGCCTGGTTGCCAGGCGGGCCACTTCGGGGTCTATCACGACAAGCGAGTCTCGGCCACTGTTGAGTATTATCTGAAGCTCCCTGATCAGGTTGCAGACAGCCGTGTGCTGTTGCTCGACCCGGCAATTGGTACTGGCAAGACAGCGGTAGCAACGATTGGCCGGTTGATTGAATTTGGTGTCAGCGATATCCGGTTCTTGACTCTGATTGCTTCAGCCGATGGGCTGGAATCGGTAGTAAGTGAGTTTCCCGACGTCCACATCTACACAGTTTCAGACTCAGACTCAGTAGGTCCGAACGGGTACCTTCAGCCGGGAATTGGGGACTTCGGAGACCGCTACTACGGCAGTCGCTAGCTAGGCGAGCGGAAGCGCGAACCGGACGGTGGTTCCCGCATCTGGGCTTGATTCGATCGTGGGATAGGACTCATGCCGGTCTAACAGAGTGCGCACCACGGTGAGGCCAGTCCCGGTGCCTTCATAGTCATCAAGGTGGAATCTGCGAAAGAGATCAAATGGGGCAGTGAAATCGCGGGCTCCAAACCCGGGCCCGCTGTCAGAAAGACTGAAAACGCATTCTGAATTCACCACTTCGCCACGAACTGTGATGGTGGCAGGCTGCTCGCAGAATTTCAGCGAGTTGCCAATTAGCTCCATAAAGACTGAGACCAGGTGGTTGTGATCGGCTGAGACCTTGCCAGTTACGTCGAGACCTACCACAGCCTTGGCATCTGCAATCTGACGAGTAAGTCTGCTGACGGCGTCATCGACAACAGCCGAAGCGTCACATGGCTCGATCTGAAGATCAGCGGTGGACGCACGCGATAACAAAGTCAACGCATCGAGTTTGACTTGCATAGTGTCCGCCGCCTGCAGAACAAGATCCAAGTAGTGCTTGCCTTTCTCGTCTATATCGCTACCGGAGTGGCTTTGGAGTATTTGAAGGAACGACTTGATCTGGCGAGTTGGGTTCTTAAGGTCGTGAGATACCGCGTTGACAATCTGTTGGGCGTAGTCCTTCTTCTCAGTTAGGTTTGTCTGCGTAGGTTCAGTCACGATTATGCGTCTCCATTACCTTCGGTATTACCCGAACTGCGTCAGCCTAAACTATCCCGAACTGGACCCACCGTGAGAGCTGAAATAATCTGGTTAGACAACCATGCAGGTGATATCGCGTGTCGCGACAAGATGTCGGGCTACCGTAGCATCGGAAGTTCTGAGCGGTCCCCAAGTAAACACTCCACGCGGCATAAAAACCCCATGGTTTGAAAGAGGTGCTAGTGCTATGAAAGAACCCGATCTGCCAGCCAACGAGAACGAGAGAATGGCTGCTCTGCTTGATCTCAAGATTCTCGACACAGCACCGGAAGAAGTGTTTGACCGCATAACTCGGCTTGCGGCTCACATTATCGACGCACCGGTTGTGCTGATGACGTTCTTAGACGAAGATCGGAACTGGTTTAAGTCCAAGATCGGCGTCGATTTCGCCGATAGCCCGCGCAACATTTCATTCTGTGGTCATGCAATTCACAACGACGAAGTGATGATGGTCCCCGACGCACAGGAGGATGAACGCTTCGCTGATAATCCGCTAGTGGCCGAGATGCCTAACGTTCGGTTCTATGCTGGCGCTCCGCTAATACTGAGTGACGGCATCCGCTTAGGCACTTTGTGTGCGTTCGATATGCAACCAAGAGTCCTCAGCGACGAGCAAATAGGGGCTCTTCGTGATCTGGCATCGGTTGCGGTAGATGAGTTGGATCTTCGCAAGAGCGTTGAAGTCGAGGCGAGGATCAGCCAAGAACTTCGCGAACAAACAGTCGAGCTTCAACACTCGAATCAGGCTCTTGAACAATATGTCTATATGGCCTCACACGATCTTCGCGCACCGCTTAAACGACTGATCAATCTGGCCGATTTGGCTGTTCTGGACAGCGATGGCGCCGCAAGTGGACTGGTCGGTCCGATGCGTGAATCAGCAGTTGAGATGGAGGAGTTGGTCTCAGGCTACGGAAGGTTGGCTGGCCTGTCGCAGGGTGAGGCTTCTGAACAGCTTGCGTCGGCCATGGTCAAGGAGGCATATGAGGCAAGCGGACAGATAATCGACGTGAGAGTCACAGGAGACGCCTCAGTAGTTTGCGACTCCTTCCTAGTGACCCAAGCATTGGTCAACCTTCTCGAAAACGCCCATAAGTACGGTTCTGGAGACAGCGTTGTCATCGACCTGACTGATGACAACGAACAGGTTGGTATCGCTGTAAGTAACGAAGTCGAGCAGTCATTCGAGGTCGACAACACGATCTTTGCCCCTTTCAAGCGATTGGTGTCAGATGACCGTGGAACTGGACTGGGCCTCGCAATTGTTGAACGCGTCGCCCAGCTTCACGGAGGTTCAGCTTCTGCTAGCTGCTCAGATAAAACGTTTGCGGTTCAGCTCAGCCTTCCGAAGAGAGGCATTTAGGTGATTCAGATTCCACGTGATGGTGAGATTGCATTGGTCGATGACGACGACCTCGATCGGATGATCATGTCACGCGTGCTAGGCATTTCTAATCTCGAGAATACGGTCATCGATTATCCATCAGCGGAATCATTTATCGATGACCTGGCGACACGAAATGAGTCTGGCCACATTGGTCTGTCCCTTGTACTTATGGACGTCAATATGCCTGGCATGAGCGGTTTGGAGGCCCTCGAGCATATCCGCTCTGTTCTGGGCCTAATCGATCTCCCGATTATCGTCATGCTGACTAGCTCCGAGGCCGGCGCAGACATGGAGAAGGCCACGCAGCTAGGCGCTCATGGCTATCTGGCGAAGCAATCTGGTATTGACAAGTTCGTGGGCGTAATCGACGAAGAGTTTGTGAACGTCTAGTCAACTATCAAACAATGCCACCCATGGTGTGTCCACAGAGCGCGCTTGTAAACCACCTATGGAGACCACATCGACGCTTTGGTCATAAGTACAAGTATTGTGTCCATCCGCGAAAGCTGGAGGACGAACCGATGAAGACAGTCTTAGTTCTGACCGATGAGACCGAGGTAGGCGCCCATGTCACCACCCGGGTACACGAGCTAAACGCCGCCTATCCGGATCTGAAGGTATTTGTGTTGGTTCCAGCGGCCAAAGTTGTGGCTTCGATCAGCGGTGGTCAGATAGATGGTTCTGCTCGTGCTCACGAGCAACTGGCTGACGCAATGGAGAGATTCCGCCAGATTGGGGTTTCAGTAGCTGGCAAAGTTGGTGGCAACGATCCCTTAGAGGCCACCCGTGCTGTTTTGCCCGAAGTGAAGCCGGACCTCATTATTGTGTCGACGTTTCCTGCCGGCCTTAGCCGATGGATCGGAATGGACTTGCCACACCGCCTGCGACGCCGATTTGGGATTCCAGTGGAGGATCTACTGGGAAAGCCAGTCTTTGACAGCGATTGGAATCGAAAACCGCGGCCAGTTCAAGGACCGATTCGCGTCCTCCTGATCGACGACTCGGAGGAGGAGGCGCAGCTTGTCAAACACGCTTTGGCCGAAACCGACCGCCGGGTTGACCTGTCGGTAGTTAACAGCGGATCAGAGGCTGTGGAGCTGCTACGCACTAGGGGTCAAGACGACATTGACCTTGTTCTGCTGGATCTGAGAATGCCCAAGATTGACGGCCATGACTTTCTTGAGATCCTGGGGGAAGAGTTTGACGTGGACGGCTTAAACGTCACGGTCGTGACATCTTCAACCTCTGACGATGATCGGGCCCGGGCGCACGCCCTAGGAGCCGGAGCCTTCGTATACAAGGATCCCGACATAGACGTGTTTACCGACACCATTCACTCCGTTATCGATGAAGTGGCCTATTCGTAGTTTTTGACCAGGTTTTTGACCAGCTAGTGCTTGGCGGCAGTGGCCGGTTCGGATGCTTGGTCACCACTTAGGTCAATCGCTCGGTTGCCTCGGCCTGAGATTTCCTTGGCATCGAGACTTAGCTTGGGCATTTTGACTCCGGCCAAAGCCACCTCGACTAGGCGTCTAGGTGCATTATTCAGCATGTGGTACATGTTGAATCGGGCTGGAACCCGAACGCTTCGCTTGCCCTTCTCCACTGCGGCAAGCGTGGCGGAGGCAACATTTTCGGGATCAATCTTTGGTAAGAATTGCAGCCTCCGGAACCGCCTCAGCGCAGGAGTTTGATACGCGCCTTCGATGTCGAGGCGATCCCACATGTCGGTGTCGACCGGGCCTGGAGCTACCACTGTGAGGTCGATGCCCGTGCCCTTTAGCTCGAGTCGCAGCGACTCCGTGAAGTTGGTAATACCGGCCTTAGAACCTGCATAGGCAGTTAGGCCCGGGAATGGAATTGCTCCGGCAACCGAGCTCACCTGAACAATGTGTCCGCCGCCCCGTTTGAACATGTGGCCGGCTACATCGCGGGTGAGTAACAGTGGTGCCTCAAAGTTAAGGCGAGCAAGTTTTCTAAGCACTGACTGGTCCATATGGAGAAACGCGTCGGTAGTTTCCATGCCAGCATTGTTGATCCAAATGTCGATGTGCCCGAGTGTGCCAACACAGCGGGCCACCAGGTTGTCGACATCTTCGGCCACCGTTAGATCAGCAGTGATGGAGTGCCCGCCGATTCGCTGGCTGACTGTCTGCAGCTTGTCTGCAGAACGCGCTACCACCAGAACTTTGGCTCCGGCTGCAGCAAACGCGTCCGCCATTTTCTCACCAATGCCCTGGGAGCCCCCAGTTATTACGACGTGTTTGCCTGCGATATCCATTGTTCCCCTGTTCGATGTGGCCTGTCTTGAACCTAGTTACGGCTCTTGCTCTGGGCAAGTAGATCGGAGCCCTGCATCAATGGTCGGAGCCCTGTATCAATGGTGTTAGGGCAGATGATGTGTAGGGGTCGGTTGGGGACTTGGCTAGCTCTCGGCCTCGCTGGGAAGATGGACCAGCGTAAACCAGTAGTCAGCCAGGCCTTCGAGCAGCTTGCTGAACTGGTCAAAGTCAACCGGTTTTGTCATGAAGCTATTTGCGTAGTTTCCGTAGGCCTCGGCAATGTCAGGTGGAGCGCTCGAAGTTGTCAGCACGACCACTGGAATTGTCTTGAGGCTGTCATCTTGTTTAATTTCGCGAAGCACCTCGCGACCGTCCATTCCTGGCAGGTTGAGGTCCAACAGAACTAGATCAGGCTTGGGTGCTTCCGCGTATTCTCCTTGGTTGCGCAGAAAATCCATTGCGGACTCGCCGTCTTCAACAACGTGAATGTCGTTCAAGATCTTGCCGCTCTTCAACCCGATGACAGCCAACTCGGCGTCGGCAGGATTATCTTCGACTAGGAGAATCTCAACTTGTCTTGGACCAGTTGTTACAGTCATTTCCATCTCATTTCTGGCTTAGTGTCGCTGGTTCTAAAGGAGGGGGTTGCTGTGCCTTGGCTAGCTCTGCGCTTCTCTCTTGTGCTAACCGCAGGGGCACATGGGTTCGAGGAAGGGTGAACCAGAACGCTGTGCCTTGACCTGGGGTGGAGTTGACACCGATCGTTCCGCCATGGCTGGCCACTACCTTGCGGCAAATCGCCAATCCGATGCCGGTTCCGTTGTATTTGGATCGCGGGCCAACTCTTCGAAATACTTCGAACACCCGTTCGTGGTACTCAGGCTTGATGCCAATTCCATTGTCTCTAATCGTAATCCGCCAGTCCTCTTCGGTTTCAGACAAGCTGATCCACACTTTGTGGTCACGATCTTCAGAGCGGTACTTAATGGCGTTGCCTATCAGATTCTGGAGCAGCTGGCGAAGACGTGCTTCTTCACCGGTGACGGTTGGCAGTCGGTCTCGAAGAATCTCGACGTTGGCTTCTTCGATCGCATGGTTCAGGTCGAACAGTACGACGTCCAAAACCGCCTCGAGGTCGACAGGTTCAGTCGTGTCAGGATTTGCACCGACGCTGGCGTAGCTCAACAGATCGCTTAAGAGCTTGCTCATACGCCCAGAACTATTGGATATATAGCCCAGCCAGCGGTCGCCTTCTTCTCCCAGCTCACCTGAATACTTTGTGGCTAAGAGATTTGAATAGCTGCCCAAGTTACGGAGAGGCTCTTGGAGGTCGTGTGACGCTACGTAGGCAAACTGTGCCAGATCGGCGTTGGATTCTTCCAGCTGTCGTGTGTAGGCCTCAAGTTCGTCGGATTGTTCTTGAAGCTCGACTTGGGCGAGCTTGACCCTCCGGTTTGACCGTTCAAGCGAGCTAATCACGTAGAACAGGGCACCATTGAACAGCAGGCCGGCAAGCGCAATTAGTAGAGGCTGGCGAGACTCCGACGGAGCAACAAAATTCGGACCGGTCGCATAGGTAATCGTCCACTGATGGCCTTGAAACTCAACTGTCCGAGAAGTGACAAAGTCAGCGTCAGCAGGACCAGCTACGCCTGTGTAGGTGTCGTTACTGTCATATAGGAGTGCTTCGTCAGATGGATCGAGCCCGTCGAAGATTTCAAAAGTGACGTCGTCAAGAGCGGCGAGATCGGCACCGTGAATGTCGGCCATGAGGTCGCCCATACGGAACGGGGCATAGACCCAACCTACGAATGCGTCTTGGCGAGCGGTCGTAGTAGTAGGCGGTTGTAATGTGTCATAGACCGGTAGATAGGTCAGGAAGCCGCGTTGTACGTCTTCGTCGATCTCCTGAACCAAAGTGACTGCCCCCGACGTGGCAGCTTCGGCGTCGTCTCTTGCCCTGGCCATCGTGACCCGGCGTTCAGAATTGCTCCACATGTCGAAACCGAATGCATTTTGGTTGCGTTCGTCAAAGGGCTCAAGATAGATGATCGACGTGTAGGAATCTCTTGGTTCGGGCGGATTGACGTTGTAGTCGGGAAAGCCTTCGTCGCGAATCTGAGAGATGTGATCTTCCAAGTCTTCTGGTTCGATCGGGATCGCGTAGCCCATACCTTGCATTCCAGGCCACCGTTCTTCCAAGTTGATGGCCGCAACATACTCTGCCCATTCCTCGCGAGACACGTTCTCTGAGGCATTAAACAGCCCAACTCCGCCCCATAGGACTTGCTCATAGACCAGCATCCGATCTTGAATTGCGCCTTCAAGTTCCTGGGTCCGAAATTCGAACCTTTGCTCGGCGGTGTTGCGAGTCGCCTGGCGAGAAGCGAACCAGGCCGCTGCAGTCAGGCAAACGGCAATCAGGAGGATGGCGCGAGCCATCGCAGGGCCATGAAGGCGCTGTGTTAGCGGTATGGATTCTTTCGAGCCGCTCTCGGACATTAATTTGGACTTCCCCTGGTCAAATGCTTGCGACGCCCAGAACTGATAAACCGTTGTGCAACGAACATAACAGGCCACCGACCATAAACAACAAACAGACGGCTGCATAGACTCACAGCTTCAGGCCGACCAGCTGACTTGCTCGCAATAGTATGAAGATTATCTAGCTATCAGCGACGGGGCATCAATGGCAGAGCAAGTAACCACAGATTTGTTAGTTTCGGATGATCGAAGGCATCTGTTGCACCCGTATCAGATCTTTGACTCGTACTTGGTCGACCCTGTTCTGCCAATCGTGAAGGGCGCTGACGCTCGCCTTATCGACAACGACGGCAACGCATACATTGACGCTGTTGGAGGCATGTGGTGCACAAACATCGGCCTAGGTCGAGACGAAATGGCAGATGCAATCGCGGCGCAGGTGCGAGAACTTGCCTATGCAAACCCATTTGTCGATGTCACTAACGTTCCTGCCGTTCAGCTAGCAAAAAAGCTAGCCGAACTTGCTCCTGGAGATCTGAACCATGTCTTTTTCACAACCGGCGGGTCGACTGCGATAGATGCCGCTTTCCGACTTATTCACTTTTACCAGCATTGCCGAGGGCTGGATGACAAGAGGCATGTCATCAGCCGAAACGGTGCCTACCACGGCTCGACCTATGCGTCGGTTTCGATCGGGGGCAAGGAAGGTGATCGTCCGCCTGGATACCAGTTCATCGAAGACGGCATTCACCATCTGACTTCGCCAAAGTACTTTCGCTGCGAAGCCGGCCGTTCGGAGCAAGAATTTGCCGATGATCTTGTAGCCGAGTTCGAGCAAATGATCGCCTCGCTAGGAGGACCGTCTCAAGTTGCTGCGTTCTTTGCCGAACCCATTATGGGTTCGGGCGGAGTGATACTGCCGCCAGCCGATTACCTGCAGCGAATGTGGAAGATCTGTAAGGAAAACGACATTCTGTATGTGTCGGACGAAGTCGTGACCGGGTTTGGTCGGCTTGGCGAATGGTTTGTGTCTGAGTCGATCTTTGGCATTCAGCCTGATCTCATGACCACTGCAAAAGGGGTTGACGTCGGGCTACTTGCCACTGGGGGCGCTTGTGTTCTCCGATGAGATTTTCGACACAATCTCGGCTCCGGATCATGGCCGCTATTTTGCGATGGGCTTCACCTACTCGGGTCATCCAGTGTCTTGCGCCGCTGCTCTAAAGAACATCGAGATCATGGAAAGAGAGCAGATATTTGACAACGTGGCTGATGTTGGCCCCTATTTCATTTCCCAACTCGAAACGTTAGGTGATCTGTCAATCGTGGGTGATGTTCGCGGCTCTCATCTGATGGCGTGTGTGGAGTTTGTGGCCAACAAGAAGACCACAGAGCCATTTGCCGACGACGTAAGCATCGGAAAGCTTGTGTCGATCGAGGCGGAGAAACTTGGTCTTGTGGTGCGACCGTTTGAGAATCTAAACATCATGTCACCGTCGTTGATTATCACTCGCGACGACGTTGACGAGATCGTCAGCCGTCTTCGTCAAGCAATTATCAATACAGCTTCCAACTTGTTACTATGAGTTGCGCTGAGGCTGTCCAAGGAGGCACAATCAGCGTAGGTGTAATTTGTAGTATCTGACTCCTGCTTATAGATTCACGGTCAATGCATGGGTGACGACGAAGATTTTCTAGCTTTGCGAACATTGCTGGGTAGCCGCGTCAGCCCAACCGTCAGCCTCGAGACTGACGTGGCTCGCAGCGTCATAGGTTCGATCCCGACGCCGATATTCATCAAGGACACCTCTTCGCGATTCGTGGCCTGCAATCAGGCCTTTGCAAACTACGTTGGCGCCGACATTGACTCGATAATCGGACTAACTGACGAAGACATGCCTTGGGGTCCTGCGACCGCCGCCTCTTTCGTTAACTGGGATCAGCGCGTAATGTCGACTGGGCGCGCTGCCACTCTGATCGAAGAGCCCATTGTTACAGCCAGTGGAGCGACCCGGTGGCTCGAAACGAACAAGGTTCCTTTACGATCGGCCGACGGCACGGTTATTGGGTTGATTGGGAGCTTCTGGGACATAACTGATCGCCGGAAACTTCAAGAAGCGATGATGGATATGGCGGTCTCGTTTGCGACGACCCCCGATGTCGACAGCCTCATGCATGAGGTCTGCATTACAACCAGAGAAATTCTGTCGGTAGACCTGGCGGCTGTATTGCTGTTCGGCCCAGACGGGCATTATGAGCTTCGTCAGCTTGATCGGGCACGAGGGTTCGTAACTGGCCCGGCAGCTGAGGCCACCCTTGACTTCTCCTGGCTTTCAAGCCTGCTTGCGCCTGGCACGTTGAACGGAGCGACCAGTTCCTGTGGGCCCGGAAGTCATATCGGCCCGGCAATGTCTGCAAGCGCGGGCGCAATGGTTGTCGACGGCCGCACCGTCGGTGTGCTTTTGGTTGAGAGTCGGTCTGACAACCTGTTGGCCCCTGAGGTTTCAAGCCGGCTGGGAGCCATTTCATCGTTAGCCGCCTCTTCGTATTCGGCATTGCAGCGCACTACGGATGCTCAAAGAGCCGCTGTTGTGTCTGAACGCGCACGGCTTGAGCAGGAGCTGCACGACACCGCAATTCAGGCTCTTAGCAGTGCGTCGCTACTAACTAGTGCGGCCCGGAGAAAGGTAGAATTTCAAGATCCGTTGCTTGGCATTCTGGAAAAAATCCAAGCTGCAGTAGACACTTCCCAAGGGGCGATGCGTTCGCTTGTAAGTGAACCCAACGCAGAGCAAATCGAAGCGACGCCAGTTTCAAGCTTGGTCGAGTCCGCAATCTCGAAGTTTTCGATTCGAAGCTCCATCCCAGTTGTGGCGAGACTGGAAGCAGTTGACCTCAATCCCGAAGAGACTCTGGCGGTTCACCGGATTGTGGAAGAGGCACTTAACAACATCTACCGCCATGCCAAGGCAAAGAACGTCACGGTAACTGTTAGGCAGAATCCAACGCCAACCATCGTGATAGCCGACGACGGAGTCGGCATGGGGAGGGAGTCGGGCGAGAACCTAGGGCACTACGGGTTGTCCATCATGAAGTCGCGCGCAACAAAGGCCGGCGGAACTCTGTCAATCCAGTCGAAGGTCGGAGTAGGCACCACGGTTTCCGCCGAGCTCCGCACCTCTGCCGCTGAAAGCGCATCGGAAGACATCGAAGAAGCAAAAACCTCGATTGCCCGGCCCATAAAAGCAATAGCCACGATTGGCCCGCTGAGGCCGCTATTCAAGTCTGGACGGTCTGATCCAACCTTCGGAGCTGACACAGCACCCTTGCCTAGTTCTCGGGTGCATGCCTCGGGTTTCGCTCCGTTTTGGTGGCTAGCCGCAACGATCTGCAGTTTGGTGCTCTGCTACGGGCTTTCTGTAGGCCTGGGTAGAGCGAACACGGCCTTGAACGACTCTCAAGATCAAGCGCGCCAATCGCAGGTTATTCGAGAACGGGTTCTTATCGTCCGGGCTCTGCTAGACGAACTGACACTGGCTTTGGCCGTCCCCTTTGATGCTGCGCTTAGTCCTGCGTTGGTCGAAGCCGAAATCGCAGGCACCGAGTTATTGCAATCGGTTCAGCCGAGGCTTGAGCAGCTGGCGGACGGAGATGACCAGTCAGCCAACGAAGCCCGGCTATTGCTTAGCCTGTTAGCAAGCGCAAGTGATGATCTGGCCGAGCCTCGTGACGCTCAGGTTTTGTATGGCCTCTCCGCCGACATTCAGTTTGACGGGATAGCGGCCCCTCAGCAGCCGACGACGGTGCTTGAGAGCGTCTCTGAGGTTCTTTGGCTAGATCAGGCCGCAACGTTTGTTGTATTCGAGTCACTGATCACTCGCTATGACACTGATGCTAAGGATTCTGGAGAACTTACCCGAGCCGCATCAGTCTGCGAATGGGCCCTTGACGCCCAATCGGTTGTTGAACTTGACGGGGGATGGCTGGGTCCTGACCAGGATCATCCGTTGGTCGATGGCGTAATCGACACCGACTTGGCGTCAGCTCACGAGCAGAAGACTCTGGACGATCTGAACTCGATTCTGGCTGAGAGTCAATTGTGGGACCAGGACCAGTGGATTCGGCAGTGGCCATCGGACGAGGCCGCACCCATCGAGAGTGCTGATGATCTGCTTAGTGTTGAGCGTTCGGTTGTGTCGCAGATGCGAGAAGTGTCAGATGCCCGGCTCGCTGACTTCGTAGCTGAAACCCAAAGCCTACGAGCGCACCATCGACGGGTGGGTCTTGTTATTCGGGTGGCAATTATTGGCACGATTATGGCGGCACTTCTTCTGGCAACCAAGACCGTGCAAGTGGCTTTGAGCCGATTCAGGGATCTGCGAGTCTTGTCCAAGACAGATCCGCTCACCGGAGTTGGTAACCGCAAAGTCTTGGAGACCCTGGCGGTTGAAATGCAGCAGCTGGGACCGCGGAGTCATTCCGCGGTGGTCTCCACCGACATGGATCGGTTCAAGCTTGTCAACGATAGCTACGGGCATTCCTTTGGTGACCGCCTTTTGCAGTTGGTCGCAACCGGGTTGGCAGAGCTTCAGCCAAAGCACGTGGATCGCACAACTGTGATCCGGCTGGGTGGTGACGAGTTCATGTTGGCCATTCAGTCTGACACTCCAATCGATCTTGCTGAACTTGATGAAGCGCTAAATCGATTGCGGACGTCTTTACTTAGCTCAAGTGATGGAACTCTGGTTGAGGCAAGCTTCAGTTACGGAACGGCCACGGCGGTCGGACCTTGTGAGTTGTCAGACCTTCTGCATTCCTCGGACCTTGCCGCCTACCAGGACAAAGCTCGGCGATTGCGTCAAGTAGCAGTCAAGCCTGCGGCGTCGACCTCGACCATCTCCTGAATCAAAGGCATTCGCCGTAACGGGCGGGCACGTTGTAGGTTTACCCGTGCCGTCTAGACAGGGGACAAGTGGCCATGAGCCTTCTTTCATCAGTCCATCACATCGCAACCGCAACAAACGATCTTGATCGCATGGTCTCGTTCTACCGGGACGCATTCGAGCTAGAGCCGGCACCTGGTCACCCGATGGAGACTCCCGTCGGGCGCATTGCGTTCTACCAAATCGGTGAGGTCCAAGTTCAGATAGTTGAGTCAGGCAACATCGGCGAAGCCTTGGCCGATACGCCAGCGGTACTCCTCCAGCGTGACCTCCGCCTAGACCACGTGACTATGCACGCAGAGTCGGCGGCCGCGTTTGCTTCGATTCGGGAGCGGTTGATAAAGCTGGGCGCGACAACTGGCGATGTCCAAGACTTTCGCGGTGCTGACCTGTTGGCGTACAAAGATCCCGACGGCCACGTCATGGAGATCATCTTCGACCCGGCCCGCCAGTAGCAAACTCCCGCCAGCAGCAAATTATGGAATATTCGATTGCCTCAGACCTGCCTACACCAGCGCTTGTAGTTGACGTCGACGCCTTCAACAAAAACTGTGCGGCCATGGATGCAATTAGGCCCGACGCCCAGCTGCGGCCTCATGTGAAGGCCTTTAAGTCAACCTCGGTGGCCCGCAGGTTGGCCGATCAAGGCCACCGCGGCTTCTGCGCCGCCACCCCGGCTGAGATTGAGGGCATGGCAAAAGCAGGGCTCGGCCATGACTTACTTTTGGCGAACGAGTCGCTGGACCTCGCCCGTCTAGGAAAGCTCGATGCCAACGTGACCGTGGCTGTGGATTCGGACGCCATTTTGGATGCTGCTGTAGCGGGCGGGGTCCGGTCGGTTCTAATCGACATTGACGTCGGCCTGCCCCGATGCGGTTGCGACAAGGTTCAAGGCGCCCGTTTGGCTGAAAGGGCGCGCAAGGCCGGTCTTGAGGTCAGGGGAGTCATGGGGTACGAAGGCCATCTCATGATGACTGTCGATCGCGCCGAACGAATTGACAAAGTCGGCCAGGCCATGGAAATTCTGGCGGCAGCACATGCTGAAATCGGCGGCGACATTGTGTCGGCAGGAGGAACCGGGACGTTCGATACAAACACCTGGTGCACCGAACTTCAAGCCGGGAGCTACTGCCTAATGGATACGCACTACTCAGAGCTCGATCTGCCGTTTGAACAAGCTCTTGCTGTTGTGGCGACAATCGTCTCGGTTAGCCCTAAGGGTTGGATCATCGGAAACGCTGGTCTTAAGGCGTTTGGTATGGACCACGGCTCACCGACCTGGGATGGTCCCGGCAAAGTGTTGTTCTGTTCGGACGAACACGTCACCCTCCGACCCGACAATCTTTCGGACTTTGCGGTTGGAGATCGCGTCGTGCTGCATCCAGGTCACGTTGACCCGACCGTTGCCAAGCACGAGAACATGTGGCTTATAAACGGTGATCTTGCAAACGAAGGAACACTTGTAGACCAGTGGCCAGTGGATCTTCGGCATTGGTAGTTGCCGGTCACCACTCCGCAACTGACCTGGCTACCAGCCACCACTTCCGAACCGACCTGGCTACCAGCCACCACTTCGCAACTGACCTGAGAAACAGCCGGGTTTGACTGGCTACACCGCCAGAATCGAAGTGTTTGACTGGCTACACCGCCAGAAACTCACGAGTCCTTAGCTGTCGATTGGTGTTCGGGGTGTGAGGATGCAGAATTCGTGCCCGTCGGGGTCGGCCATGACGATCCAGCTGACCTCGCCCTGACCGATGTCTAGCCGCTTGGCTCCTAGGGCTATAAGCCGCTCAGCTTCCTTTTCTTGGTTTCCATCTGCACCGGGAGCGACGTCGATATGAAGGCGGTCGAGTCCGCGCTTGGGCATGTACGGCGGACCGCTCCAGGTAATCAATGGCCCCGTGCCGTCAGGGGCGCGTATTGCGGTTTCTTGATCTTGATCCCAAACCAAAGGCCAACCGAGCGCTTCACTCCAGAAGTAGCCAACCTCGGGCGAGCCGTCACAGTTGATTGCGCCGAGGGTCTGGGTTCCAGCAAGGAAGTTGTTACCAGGTTCCACGATGCACAGCTCATTGCCTTCGGGGTCGGCCAAGACGAAGTGACCTTCTTCGGGTGTCTGGCCGATATCAATGTGCTTGCCGCCTGCATTGATCAGTCGGTCTACCATCTCGGCTTGGTTTGCGAGTGATGTTGTTGTCAGGTCTAGGTGGATGCTGTTCTGGCCGGTCTTCGTTTCAGGAACGGGGCAGAAGTCAAGCATGAATCGGGTGCCGTCGTTCGGGATGAGGCCTATAACTTCGTCGTCTGGATTGTCAATCTCCCAGCCCAATGCTTCGGCCCAGAACCGGGCCACCTTCAACGGATTGTTCGTGTTAAAACACAGCGAAGAGAGATGCAGGCTCATGAACCATTCTGACATGTCGGGCGTGGGGCACGGGTCGAGATTTCGCGGCGCCTCTAATGTCAGCTACTTTGAGTTAGGTGGTTAGGCCCGTAACTGATGAAGAGCTTGCGACCTATCGCCGCCAGGGCGTGGTCAAGCTGCCGGGCCTGATTGGACCAGAGCAGGCCGTCCGAATGCTGCTCGGGCTATGGAGTCAGAGTCGGCCCGGTTCTTCTTCGATCATGTCTTCGTGTTCGACCCTGCGACTCCAGTTGATGATCACTATTGGCATCAGGACGTTCCGTACTGGCCGGTAGAAGGCGAACACATCGTTTCATTCTGGTTAAGCCTTGTGCACTGCACACCCGAAACTGCCGCTCTGAAATTTGTGCCGGGCAGCCATCGGGCGGACAAGTTCTACCGACCGAACGGCTTCGACGGCAAGTCGTTGAGCCAAGATGTAGGGGAACGAGGCGCGTTGGCCGTCGACGCCAGCGATCAGTTTGTTGATCATCCTCCACCGCCATTTCATGAAGACCCAGAGGCTCACGGCGTGCTTGAGTTCAGTTACGAACCTGGTGACGCAGTGATGTTTCACTCACGCGCGGTTCACTCTTCAGGAGGCAACAATTCTCCTAACAAGCGGCGGGTCGCCTACTCAGCTCGCTACATCGGCACCGATGCCCGGATGACCCTAAGGCAGGGTGTCTTCCAGGATCCGGCGCTGCTTCCAGATGAAGATGAAGCGTTCACTGTCGGCGCCCCAATGCAAAGCCGAAAGTGGCCGCTGATCTATCAATCTGTTTGAGTGACCGATCTGTCGAGTCGATTCACTGTTGCCAAGACCCAATCGAACTTCGCCTTGGTGTAGGCATCTCGGTCTCCGGGATTTGCTTGGGCGGCCGCTTGTTTGACTGTTTCGTACTCGCTTGCCAGCCTAGGGTCCGATCGCAGGCCGTCGCGGAAAGCCAGGTACCAACGCCATTGGAAATCGTCGATATCAACGACGTGGAGGTGGGCAACTCTTGAAGTCGGTGATGCCGAGACGGTGAAGAAGAGGCCGCCGTAGATGCCAAGATCTTGCTGAAACTCAAAGCCGATCGGTTCGAGCGCAGTGATAGCTGCCTCATTGTCGATTGGCTGGGGTATTCCGACGGCGATGTCCAACAACGGCTTGGCGCTGAGACCGGGTACCGAAGTGGATCCAACGTGTTCAACTTGAGCTCGGCTGTGGTCAATCGCAACCAATATCTCACTTGCTAGCTCAGCAAAGTAGGAACTCCAGCGTGGATCGTGGTTCACCAGGTGAACAGCGCCATTGGCAAGACCAAGGCCAGATCCCTGTGCCCTCAGGGCTTCTACTGCAGCGGGTGCGGCCATCGCCTCAACAATAGACGCGATCCAGCTAGGTGTACAGGTGTGGATGTAGTTTGAGGGCTCAGAGAATGCGTTGATCTACCGAACGCGCGTGACGTCCGCGCCTGTGATGCCATCGCCGTACCAGCCAACGCCTACCACTGCGATCACTTCGCCGCTTTCGTTCAGCACCTCTACTTGGCAAAACAACCCGTCGCCAAAGATGCAACCGACACCGTCAGGAGCGCCTTCGTCCACTTCAACCGATGCGTCTGGCCGCACGGTGGCCATTGGGTTATCGGTTCCAATCTGGCGAAGCTCTGCGACAGCAGCCGATAACCCAGAGTCATCGAGAGGAACCTCGGGTGCCTCGGCGCCGTCTTGGCTAAATGTGGCGTGGGACGCCTCTGCTCCCAGGCCAAAGAGCGCTCGGCGAACGTATTCGTCGGCGCTAATGAAGGCGAGAAGCTTGCCGTCGCTGCCCCCTATATATTCGTTAGCTACCCATCCGCAGTTGTCGTATTCGTTAACAACGGCGATCCACTGCCGATCGTCGCCCCACGTGTCGGTGTCTTTGACGGTCTCCAGCAGGGAGTCGGCAGGCAATTCGGTGATGGCGTCGGAGGAGCTGCTTGGTCTGTCCCTCAGGTTCACGAACTCGAAGACTCCCGTTACGAATCCGGCCTCTCGAGTTCCGTCGGGGCATGGAATTCCGGTTGGTGCGACAGCTTCTTCAGTTGTGGTGTCCGTCGTGGAAAATTCAGATGCCGAAGACTCTGTCGAGACGGCAACGGCGGTGGTGGATGTTGGGGCAGGCTCGGTAGAAGTAGTTTCGTTGGCCGCAACGCTGGTAGACGCCGAGCCATCAGGGGAGGCTGAGTCATCAGAAGAAGTTGTGCATGCGCTTGCAATCAGGGCGATTGCAATAAGGGCAATAAGGGAAGACGCGGTCAGCGCAGCGGAGGGTTTTTCTGCCATAGATGGGTTATCGCCAGACGAAGCCCAATCCCTAAGTGAACTTTCTGTGTCCTCTCAGCTGCGACCATACTGTCTGCATGCCTGGGACTAATGAGTTCGGTCAGCCTGTTGGTTCGCCACTAGATCCAATTGACGTTCCGCTGCCTGGACAAATCGAGCTATTGGGAAGCTATTGCTCGCTGCGTCGAATGGACTCGGCCCGCGACGCTGCGTCGCTCTATAAGCAGTTTGTGAACGCACCAGCCACGACATGGACCTACTTGCCCTACGGGCCTTTCGAGTCCGAGCAAGGGTTCACCAAGTGGTTGACTCGCCAGACCTCCAGTGAAGATCCCGCCTTCTTTACAATTTTCGCAGGAGCTGATCCCGTAGGGCTGGCCAGCTTTCTGCGGATTACCGCGATGTTTGGTGTAATCGAGGTGGGGCACATTCACTTTGGTCCCGCTATGCAGCGAACTCGTGTTGCAACCGAAGCCATGTACTTGATGATGAAGTGGGCGTTTGAGAACGGATACCGCCGTTATGAGTGGAAGTGTGATTCGCTGAACGGACCTTCTCGTTCTGCCGCTCTTCGATTCGGATTTCAGTTCGAAGGACTGTTTCGGCAGCACCTTTTCTACAAGGGTCGAAATCGAGACACTGCTTGGTTCTCCATCATTGACACGGAATGGCCTGCCATCAGAGATGAGTTTGAACGATGGTTAGATCCGGCAAACTTCGACGAGACCGCCCAACAACTCAGCTCGTTGGCAATGCCCGAACGCCAGCGCCTGCTCGTCAGCGATTCCTGATCGGTAGCCGGGCTGCCCTCAACCTACGGCTCCTCAAGCCCAACGAAACCACAATGGCTGTCTATTCTCGCTGGATCGGCTTGCTTGGTTTCAACCACCTGGTCGGGTGGCGCCGTGTCATACATGAAGCAGTCCGACTCCATGCCGTAATCGTCAACTGTCCAATAGGTTGCGACCCCGTTATCGGCAAACTCTGCTTCGACCGTCTTGCCGTTCGCGAGCGCCTCAAGCAGGAACTCGTGGACCGATTCAGGATTCATGACACCTGGATGCTCTGCAGGCAAGCCCCAGAAATCACCGGGCAATTGAAGCCGCACTGCGGTGATGGTCTTCTGCGCGTAGCTACAGCTCTGACAAATCGGCGTAGCGGTCCAGTACGCAATAGGGCCCAGACCAAGTGAGCGGATATCAGACTGAGCATCTTGGATAACTGTTTCTATCGAGCTGTCAGTTTCATCTTCAGGTGGTGTGCTTAGCGAGATCTGGGCCACACCCGTCAGATCATCAGAGTATTCGGCAATAACCACATAGGTGTAGCTGTTATCGGGACTGACACGATCTTCAAGGCGGCCGTCGGTTGTTCTCTCAACGAAGAGGTCGTCTCGATAGACGGCGTAACTCTCAGCTCCGGCGATTTCATCCCATTCGAGCACGATTAGTCTTGGGTTCAGAGTTGTAGCGCGGAGATTGCTCGGAGTCAGTTCTGGTCTTTCCGCCCATGTAGTGGGCGTGGAGCCTTCGCTCTCGTCGACGGACTCGCCGTCGCTGCCAGGTTCGACGGGGTCGGCTGGCGCAATCTCAACCTCTGAGGCTGTGGTGGTGACCGCGATCGAACTGGAGACTGCGTCTGCAGGGTCTTCGCCCGAGGTGCAAGCTGTGCATAAGGCGAACAAAAGCGCGAGAACAGCAATACGTACTGTTGAGTTTGTTTGTGCTCTATTCAAAATGGCCACGATCCTCTGAGAATAAACGCGTTTACAGGACTCACCCCTTCACCCATGGTCGGGTTCGTTTGTTTAGGTGCCACTTAACACCGCAAAACGGCTTCTGCGGCACTGGTAGATTTGTCGGCAATGGGTTCCGCTGAAGAGTTCGCCGTCGAGTTGTATAACGCAGTGCAGACCGGCGTGCCAGTCGAGCTCCTGAGTGAACGAGTGCATGGCTTCGATTGGGACTTTGCTCGTGCCATTGCTCGGTCAACTGACGAGCTGCGCAGATCAGCGGGCGAGAGCCAAATTGGCTGGAAGCTTGGCTGGACGTCGGAAGCAATGCGGCTTGCTCTCGGTGTAAACAGGCCGAACTGGGGCACGCTTTGGAACTCCCAAGTGCTCAGAACAGAACTGAACTTAGCTAAGTACATTCATCCCAAGGTGGAACCCGAACTCCTTTGGCGTT
Organism: uncultured Acidimicrobiales bacterium; assembly: GCA_937922785.1. Classification (GTDB taxonomy): domain Bacteria; phylum Actinomycetota; class Acidimicrobiia; order Acidimicrobiales; family SZUA-35; genus CALAJQ01. Next base: position 53,897 of record CALAJQ010000023.1, on the reverse strand, counting down.
GCCCAGAGAAACTCACAAGCCCCACGATGTCGGCAAGTGAAGTAATCGAAGCGGGTGGTGAATGGGCGCTCGGTCTTGAGGTAGTGGATCCGAGATTTCCAAGCTTCAACTTTGATGCCTTGGACAACACCGCAGACAACTCGTCGTGCGCTGCTGTCTGCCTGGGTGAGTTTTGGGAGCTGCCGGAAGGGGTTGATTTGGCTGCGATTGAAGTGAGCTTCGACGATGGGGGCGAATCACGGAGCGGGGAAGCATCACAGGCCATGGGGTCTCCTGCAGAAGCTGTTGCCTGGTTGGTTCGGCAATTGTCCGAAGAAGGCTTGGCCTTAGACCGAGGTGAGATCGTCTTCACTGGCGGACTGACCGCGCCGTTCGATGTTATGCCACAACACACCTATGCGCTTGCAGACTCAATGGGGCATCAAGTCAGCTTTGTTGTGAGCTAACGGGTCAGACTAAGCCAAGCCTCGGGTAGCGGCTGCGTCTGAATCATGCACAAAAAACGCAGCCAGAACTGCCGGAGCCATCACTAAGCCAAGGACAACAAACGCCCATCGATATGCGCCTAGTAAGTCCGCGGCAGGCGCAGACTCACCGCCAAGCGCATCAATTCGACTGGCGATGACCGTTGCGCCCAAGGCAACTCCTGCAGCAAATGAGAACTGGCGTTGAGTGTTGAAGACCGACGCTGCGCGTCCGGTGTCTGCGTTTGAAATTGTTGCATAGACAGCGGTTTGGATTGACACAAACACCATTCCGATGCACATGCCCCGGGCCAAGGAACCAATCATGATTAGGCGAAGCGGGGTGTCCAAGTCGAAGAAGGCGAATCCGCCCGTTACCGCAGCAGTGAGGGCTGAGCCAACCATCAGTAGTCGCCGCGGACCTATGGCTTTGTACATTCGCTTTCCAATAAGGTTGGAGATCAAGAAAATGCCAACCGCTTGTGGGGCTTGGCTGATTCCGGACTCAGTAGCCGAGAACCCTCGAAGGTCTTGAAGGTACAGCGGGAGCACGAAGATGAACCCGAAGAAGCCGGCATAGACCATCGACGCCGTAATGTTGATCGTGCGGAACATGCGATTGGCCAGCAAGCGCAGCGCAAGCATTGGCTGATCGAGGCGTAGCTCCAGCACTATGAGAACAGCTAGGGCGAAGGTGCCGACGATCGCAGCGCTAAGGATGATGGTTGAACTCCAGCCAAAGTCCGGTCCGGTGCTCAGGGCAAAGATGAGCGCTGAGACACCAGTCGCAGACAGGACGAGGCCTCCCAGGTCAAAGGAACCGGCAGCCTCAAGTTTCTCTTCTCTTAACCAGAGCCAACCGAGGGCCAATGCGATCACACCGATTGGGAGGTTGATCAGAAAGATCCATTGCCACGATGCATTGTCCACCAGTAGGCCACCGATGACTGGCCCCACCGCAGGGGCGACGACTGCAACGCTTAGCACTCCGACAGTGGCCGTTGCTCGCTCGGCAAGTGGGAACGCTCGGTACAGCATCGCGCTGCCGATTGGAGTGATCAGCCCGGCCCCCAAACCCTGCACCACGCGGGAGGCAATCAGTTGGTTCAGTGACTGAGAAGCACCACACAGTGCCGAGCCCAGCACAAAGGTTGCGAGGGCCAGCACAAACATTCGTTTGGTTCCGAACCGGTCGCCCAACCACCCGGCAGCAGGTATGACTGCTGCCAGGGTGAGAAGGTAGGACAATGCGACCCATTCGATCTCGGTGCTCGGAACCCCGAACTCCTCGGCCAGGGTTGGCAGGGCAACGTTGACGGCTGTTCCGTCGATGATTGTCATCATCAGGCCGACGATGTACACCGCCATGACCCGATACTTGTACTGGCCTAGCACCCGGAAACGCTCACCGAGAAACCTTAGTCAGCAACCAGGGTCGGACCCTAACTGCAAGTCAGCGTGCCTCGACGAGCCGCTCGAACTCAAGGTTTTGAACTAGCCATATAGCCATTCCGTGCCGAGTGAGTTCGTTCTGATCGATCAGGCCAGACCAGTAGGGAAGCCCTACTTCGTCGGGGATGCGGCAAAGAGCGTTTGCGTAGACGCTTGAGACATAGCTCTCGGTGCTAACTGCTCCGTAGAGGTTCTTGTACTCATCCGTCGAGGCAAAGTAGGCCGCGACCTCTTCAACGGTTGTTCCGCTCTCGACCAAGTTGTGCCAGTAGGTAAGACCTGCAGAGTCAGGAAGTCGGTTGAAATAGGCGATGTACAGCTGAGCGACATCGTCGCCCCGGACCCGAGCTCCCTCTAACCAAGGAAGGCAGTTGTTAGGTGTTGCGCCTCGCTGGACGGCGTAGTCCGATACGCCATCGTTATCCTCATCGGCAAACGAGTCTGGATCTGACGGATCAGATCCTTCTGCAACCTCAACGGTGTCAGGAACTCCGTCATTGTCGGTGTCTTTGTAGTCGTCGGCTCGGCTTGGATCGGTCTCCTGGGTAACCTCGTCGCCGTCACTCACGCCGTCGTCATCGCTGTCGGCGTCGTTGGGGTCAGTACCTTCTGCGGCTTCTTTGCCGTCGCCAAGACCATCGTTGTCGGTGTCGACAAAGTCAGTATCGTCAGTTGGGTTAGTGCCGTCGCTTTTTTCATCTCCGTCAGACGTGCCGTCTCCATCGGAGTCTGGATTATTGGGATCGGTCCCGTCGCTTTCCTCTTGATCATCGCCTACGCCATCGTTGTCGGTGTCGACAAAGTCGGTGTCGTCCAATGGATTGGTCCCGTCTTCCCTTTCGTCACCGTCAGACGTTCCATCGTCGTCGGAGTCCGGATCAAACGGGTTGGTCCCGTCGGCTTTTTCGTCGCCGTCGGTAGCGCCGTCGCCGTCGGAGTCTGGGTCAGTGGGGTCGGTTCCATCCGCCTTTTCGACACCATCGTCCACTCCATCGTCGTCAGTATCGGCCTCAGCTGGGTTGGTTCCGTCGGTTTCTTCTTGGCCATCGCTGACGCCGTCTTCGTCGGAGTCAACAAAGTCGATGTCGTCCAGCGGGTCAGTACCATCGGCCTTCTCGTCGCCATCGTTGGTGCCGTCACCGTCTGTATCAGCAAGGGTTGGATCTGTCCCGTCGGTTTCTTCTTGACCGTCGCTTACGCCGTCGTTATCGGTGTCGACAAAGTCAGTGTCGTTTAGCGGGTCGGTCCCGTCAGCCTTTTCATCGCCGTCAGAGGTGCCGTCTCCGTCGGAGTCCGCCTCTGCTGGGTTGGTGCCGTCGGTTTCTTCTTGGCCATCGCTGACGCCGTCTTCGTCGGAGTCAATAAAGTCGGTGTCATCGAGAGGGTCTGTTCCGTCGGACTTTTCGTCGCCGTCAGAGGTGCCGTCTCCGTCGGAGTCCGCCTCTGCTGGGTTGGTGCCGTCGGTTTCTTCTTGGCCGTCGCTTACGCCGTCGTTATCGGTGTCAACAAAGTCAGTTACGTCGAGAGGGTCTGTTCCGTCGGACTTTTCGTCGCCGTCGTTTGTACCGTCGCCGTCAGAGTCGGCGATTGCTGGATTGGTTCCGTCGGTGTTTTCCTGAGCGTCGCTGACGCCGTCGTTGTCGGTGTCGACAAAGTCGGTGTCATCTAGCGGATCAGTGCCGTCAACCGTTTCCTGACCGTCTGAAACTCCGTCGCCATCTGAGTCAGGGTTGTTTGGGTCAGTACCGGCCTGATCTTCTGCGTAGTCATTCAGTCCGTCGTCGTCAGTATCGGGCGGAGTGTCTGAGACGTCAGGGTCGGTGCCATAGCGCTCTTCGAAGTAGTCGGGTACTCCGTCGTTATCGGTATCGAGAGCGTCATCGGGATTGGTGGGATCAGTACCTTGCTCGGTCTCTACTTCGTCTGGAACACCATCGGTATCGGTATCGGTGTAGCTGTTGTCGTCGGAAGGATCGGTGCCGTCCTCCACTTCAGTGCCGTCGCCAACACCGTCATCGTCAGTGTCGCCAGTAAGTGGGTTCGAACCTTCCCTTGACTCGGTGTAGTCCGGAAGGCCATCACCATCGGTGTCCTGGAAGTCGTCGGGGTCCTCCGGATCGGTTCCATCCTGTTCTTCGACCGAGTCAGGGACGCCGTCGTCATCGGTGTCTAGAACGTCGTCGGGATCGTTGGGGTCGGTGTTCTGTTCGCCTTCATCGTCGTCGGATACTCCATCATCATCGGAGTCGACCGCAATTAGTAGGCGCACGAGGTTGGCGACTCGGCCAATGTCGTCAACCTCGTACTCAACCAGATAACCCAAGACGTTAAGTGAGTCTGGATAGTCGTTCCAGGTTCCGCTGCCTTGGAACATGTGGGCGTAGTCTTCGCCGGACCCGTAGTCATTGGGTTCGCCAGATGCCCAATTGTTGTAGTTGTCGTCAACGGCTGCGCCGCCTGAGTTGCCTCGTCCTTGGTAGAAGTGAAGGCCGGCTTCAGGGCCATCGGCCCACTCCCACCGATCTTCTGTTCCCTGGTCCCACGCACCAATCCAGGTGTTGCCTTGAAGTTCGATGACAGCGACATCGTTCTCAGCTTGTTGGGTCAGGTTTGCCAAGTGGCCAGTAAATGGGCCAATTGTGCGGCTAAGGGCTGCTGCTCGAGCCTCGGTCCATGTGATGTTGGAACCATGAGGCACGTATTCGTAAAGGTTGTTGGTCAACGGCAAATAGATCGCAGTGCCAGCCACCAAGGTGAAGTCCCGGGTTCCTTCGGTTGGAACAGTCTGGGTGTAGGTAACGTCGCGCAGCGCTGCTTGGTATGCAGCAATGGACGCGGTTCCCCGGAGGCGATACAACCCGGTTGTGGTGTTATAGGTAGCTGTGATCCCTGCGTGGCTGCCGTCGAGGGCCATACGGTCGACTGCTGGATCGAGGTTCTTAGTGATACGAAGGGTGATGCCGGTCATGGTGCCGACGCCATCGATTTCTGCATCGGCGAAAGGCTTGATGATGACTCCGGGGTCACCAGACACCGATGTGCTGGTCGTGATCACCGGATCGCCGGGTTCGGCTGAAGCTGGAGAAACGCCCAGGCATAGTGCGGCAGCTAAGGTCAGGGCAATCAAGCTGTAGAGCCCACGATTCAGGGGATGTTTCTTTGGGGCTTGCTTTGTTGGACGGGTAGTCATACCTAATAAGTACGGATTCTGCTTAAGCCACCTTTAACCTTCTTCAACAAGCAATTCGAAGATCTATTTCAAATCAAGACGCTGAATCGAATGTATTTGTGTGGGTCTCGGCATGGTTCAATGGGACTATGACTACTTTCGGCCGTCCGTGCTTTTGTGGACGAGAACGAAGCTATCCGCTGTGTTGTCAGCCAATTGTGGAAAATGGAGTTCCTGCGGCCACGGCAGAAGATCTCATGAGGTCTCGCTACTCCGCATACTGCACAGCCGCTCACGAATATTTGCTTCAGTCCTGGGACCCCAAAACGAGACCATCTCGAATTGGTTTCTCGCCTGATCGCAAGTGGCTTGGACTGGAAGTGCTTGGCTGTGAGATGGGTGGGCCGAAACACCAGACGGGAATGGTCGAGTTCGTCGCCCGATTTTCAGACGAGACAGGTCTGCAGGTCTTGAGGGAACGCAGCAGTTTTAGACGGTTTGAGGGCCGGTGGGTCTATACCGACGGTGTCCATACCGAATAGCTGTGCTTCTAGACGGGATCAAAGAAAGATCTGCTTGGAGGCGGGCCCGAACAGAACTGGCACATCTTGGCGGATGCGGGCACCATGGCTCCGCAATCGCAGCGCGTTGGCATCTTGCTTCGCTTCAGGTCTTTACGGCCATCGGCAGAATCCAGTTCGTTCAACTTGTTGGCCAGTTGATCTGGCGTAGCGCCCGCATCGCAGAGCAGTTCCCACATTGCTTCACAGAGAAGGGCGAGCCGGTCGATGCGCTCGTCTAGTCCGTCAAAAGCTCGGTCATTGCCCTGTCTTTGTGCTGTTGCGTTGTGAACCACGATTAGGTATCGGCATATTGCTAGCTCACCTGAAGACCTACCTCAACGTGCGGCTCAACTAGCAACTGGGCCATAGGAAAACTAGGCCATAGGAAGTGGAGTCCCTGCTAGGTTTCGCCAATGGCGATTCTTCACCAGGCTCAACTGAACCCTTCCAAGCTGGAACTTTTGTCGGCCTTTCTTCCAACAGTCTCGGGGTTAGATATTGCTGAGGGGTCCGAACTAGCTGTCTTGGGTGCCTATCGATTTGACGATCCTGCCGGTGAGGTTGGGATTGAAGCCCATCTGTTGGCGACTGGTGACGGCCGGACGATCCACATTCCGGTTACCTACCGGGCAGCACCGTTGGCAGGGGCCGAGGAATGGTTGGTAGGTACTCTCGAGCACTCCGCACTTGGCACTAGGTGGGTTTACAGCGCGTGCGGCGATCCTGTTTATGGGCCAGAGCTAATGCGGACGATCCTCACTGGTGGGTCCGAAGTGAAGCTGGAGGTTCTCACAAGTGACGGTCTTGTCGAGCGAGAGAACACGGTGCACGTGCTGGGTAGCGGCGACTCAGACGCAATCGTCCCAGAGCTCACATTCGGTGGTGCTGTTCGCTCTGGAGCTGACACGATCATCACGGTTGGCACCATGACGGTGGCTGTTCATCACATCGTCGATTCGAGTGCGGCAACATCTCTTAGTTGCCTAGCTGGCACTTGGCCCGGGTCGGCTGAACCCATAGCAATAGCAAGCGTTGTTGCTCAGGAGACAGTTAATGGCAGTTGAGGATCGCGCAGCCGGTTACGTAAAGCGAGCCGACGCGGCCCTCGCTGACCTCGAGACGGCTGAACAGGTTTGGACGGACTCAATCAGATCAAACACCGATGAGATGCGGCTCCATAGCCTTTCAATTGAGTTGGACAACGCAATTAGGAAGGTCCAAGGCAAGTTTGAAACTTGGGACGGCCTTGACCCGGCAGTGGTTGCCGCCGTCTCTGGCACGGGTCCTATCAATCTGCTGTGGGCTCTGAGTGCGCATCCGTCGGGGCGAATTCGCGAAGCATTTGTCCATACTGCGGACGGTTTAGGTAACGATCAGGTTCTTCCTCACCTGGCCAACCGCTCGATTGACTTTGTGCCGGCCATCAGAGACCTGGCCGGCCCGATTGTCATCTCTCGGCTGGACGCAATATTGACCGAACGGATCGGCCCAGAGAACCAAGGCGTCTTGCCTACTTCAGCTCATATTGCGGTGCAAAAGCTACTTTCGCCCCGAACAGCGGTAGTTAATCCGGAACTGATCCGCACCTGCATTGCCCTAGCGGAGACCTCCGGCTTGTCGCGTCCGGGGTCGCTTAGCAGCGGCAAGCTTTACAAAATGTTGGAGCGGTGTCAGCAGACCATGGCCTCAAGCTCTGACCCAGCAACCAGCGAAGCGATCGAAGCGCTTATTGCACACTTCAATGCGAACGCTGTCCCGGCTAAGCAGCCAGAAACTCAATGATGGCCGGCATCGCGTCAAGATCCTGAAGCCAAAAGAAATGACCACCTTGAAAGACTTGAAGCCGAGCGTTCGGAATACTCTCAACTAAGGCAACGCTGTTTTTCAGTGGGGCCATGTCGTCGTACTCTCCGGCGCACACTAGAGTCTCGGCTCTGATTCGACCCAGCTTTCGAGACACGTCGTGCTCGGCTCGAGCTGCGATCTGACGCCTAGAGCCAATCACAAGCTCTGCTGATCTTTCTTGCCTGGCTTGTTTAACGATCCAGTCATAGATGCGGCCCAGTCCCGGGATCGGATCGTCGGCTCCTGGGTCCCAGCGGTTGTCATACAGGCCTAGTCGCAACTCAAGCGCAGCTTCAACGTCGAGGTCTTCAAGGATCTGTAGTGGAAACGACGGGAGCAGTCCGCCAGGAGACGTGCATTTCAAAACGAGGCGATCTACAAGCTCTGGGCGGGTGATGGCGAGGTGTTGTGCAACCATGCCACCGAAGCTGGTGCCGACCACGTGTGCCTTGGTCCAGCCTGCGTGGACGATCATCTCAGCCGCATCTTGGGCGTAGTCGGCCATGCTGTAGGCAACGTCAGGCTTCGAAGTTTGGCCTCCGCCCCGCTGATCGTAATGCAAGACGTCGAAGTGCTCATTGAGCGGCGAGAGGTCGGCCCTGGTATTGCGAAGGTCGCCACCGGAACCGCTGATGTTCAGAACCGGAGTTCCCTGTCCATAACGTTCAAAGTAGATCTCTATGTCATTGATCGAAGCTGTCGGCACCTGACCAGGCTAACGGCGGACTAGATGCGGGTCAGTGTTCCGCTTCGGGCGTCTAAGCGGACCCTGTCGCCGGTTGCGAACGCTGATGTGCCACGACGAGTATTTGTGATGGCGGGCAATCCGAGTTCGCGCAAAATTATCGATCCGTGTGAGAGGTCGCCGCCGATGTCAACAGCGACACCACCGACCTGGCCGAAGAGTGGCACCCAACCCGCGTCCACAGACCTCGCAATAAGTATGACCTGGTCAGCGGCAGCTTCGCCAAGTTCAGTTGGACGTTCAGCAGTTGGTTCGCGCAGGACCCAAGCCACCCCTTCGACCAGTCCACTGGTCAAAGGTAGACCCGTCAAGTTGCTGTCATTGAGCTCGGCTAAGTCGCTGGTATGAAAGCGTTGCCGGATATCGGGGGCGTCGATGGCAGCGCATCTTTCGAAGTCTGCGGTTCTTTCAGCCAGATGGGCCTCAGTTATCTGGTGACCTTCGTCGAGCGAACGGAGTTCATCGGTGGTCAGCATCCAGATGTCTTCAGCAGCCGGAAGTGCTCCTCTTTCTTGTGCTGCCAGCGCACATCTAACAAGGTCGCTGCGATGCTGAGCGAAGGCATGCATCGCATCGGCCCGAAGTGATTCGCGGGCCGACATTGGGCCACGAGCGAAAATCCATAGGGGAGTGGTCAGGAGAGCTTTCCACGACGAGCTCGCGGGTGGAGCGGTTCGGCTAGTCGCTGCGATTCGGCCGACGGTCTTGAGGATTGGGGTTGGGTCTTCGCTGTAGCGGGGCTTGGAAAGGTCGCTTTCAAACTGGCCTCTTTGACCATGCTTTGATAGCCATTGGTTCCAGCCTGTTTTGAATCCGGCGTCATCAGGAATCTGGCCGAGTTCCAGCTGAGCCAGCACGTCAGGCTTGGAGCGAACAAGGTTGGCGAGGCTGTGAATGTCATCAAGCATCTGCGTGGCGGCAGTGCGCTGCTTACGAAGGTGATAATCGAGGCTGCCTACTTTGCCGACGATCGATATAGGAACCGCCATTGCGGTTGCTAGCGATGCCATTTGGTCAACAAGCGCAACGTAGCTAGCGCACGCCGCCTCCACCACCGGACCGAACCGGTCTCCTGGCGATGGCTCGACTGCAGCCATTGTTTCGGCAACTCGGCGGGCGGTGCGAGCAGCAGCTAATTGCCGCAACCCCATGCGCCCCAGCGTTGGTGTTTGGCGCACAAGATGCATCGGGTCCGCAGGGACGCTTCGGCCGTCAGAACCACCTAGCGAATCAGCTACTAGGGAGGTTGGGAGGCCTATCTTGCGGAGGAAGTCAGTAAGCAATGAGAGGTTCAGGTAGGGGCGCCGATCGAAGACTTCTATGAACCGGCGACCTTCGGCGGCACCGTCAAGAATGCCGAGAGGCCCGCTTAGCTGAGGCGAGGCCTCGGCGATGAGGCTGGTCATGAATACCGAAGGCGGGTCAGGAAGGATCTCTCGATGGTTGGCGAGTGTAAACCACTCGTTGCGCAGCGGAGAGCTAGTGATTGGGCGAATCTGTAGCAGCCAACAGGTGGTTCCGTCGTCGGCAAATTCAATGTCCCAACCAGAATCTCCAAAGCAGTTGCGGCACTGGTCTAGCAAGCCTGCCAGGCGTCCTTGCCAGGCGTCGGTGTCCTCGGCGCGGCGTCGCCGGTCAAGTTCGAGTCGCTTGCCGGCCTCTTCACCAGACAACAAGTCGTCGCCAAGGCCGTCGGTGTAGTTGACCAAATCGTCTAACCAGCCGGGTTCGCTAAACGCAACGCCAGCCTGGTTCGGATTCACCATGTCCATTACGAGGACGTCGCGTCGATATTGCGAACCGCCGGATGCCCTCACTCTGTCGATGGCAGCCCGAAGTGATTCCACAGCTGGCTTTACATTAAGAATGGAGTCGAAGTGCCCGGCTAACGATTGGTCGTCACGGTCTTCGGCTCCAAACGCAGAACGAACGGCGACGTTGCGAGTGTGGCGTGCTGATAGTTCTAGAGATGCCTCGGAAGCGTCGGCTCCGTCAGGAACGACCGAAGCGGTTGGCACGGCGAGGCCTCCAACAATTGCATCATCAAGGCGCGCCGCCTTGGAGGAGATGCCAGCCGTAGTCAAGGTGCCCGATCCGAGCAATTGGATAATCAAGGTGTCCCGCCTTCAGCCACAAGAGAACGAGCAAGGCCAGCCATTGTGGAAGCAAAGTGCTCGGGATTTTCAAGCATCGGATAGTGGGCCCAATCTTGTTCGATTATCGCCTCAGCGTTCGGCAGGACTGACTCAAACCCATGAGCCAAGTTGGCCCCTAGGACGCCATCGTCAGCTCCCCAAATGAGAATTGAAGGTTTAGCGATGGGTTGCAGGTGATCAAACCATTCGGCGGTCAAGATGTCCCACATGACTTCGAAGGCGTCACAGTCGAGGTAGCCCTGCCCGAAGTTGTCGACCGCCTCACTAGTTAATGTTTCAGAGAACCGTCGCCGAAGAATTGCCCGACCAATTGGCCCACCGATCGCCTTCTTAACCGCCGTGCGCATCAGAGAAGGCCTCATCAACTTGGGAAGCAGTCGTGTGTCGAGATTTGGCCCGACCGGAGCATGGAAGATGTAACCGTCTACGCCTTCGCAATGCTGGGCAGTCTGCAAGGCGATAGAAGCGCCGATGCCTGTACCGAGAACGATGATCGAATGATCACGATTGCGAGATGTGGCTTCGTCGCATAGCCATTGGCCAAAGTCGTGCACAGTGGGATTCGCTATTGGGAGGGGTCGTCCATCGAATCCGGGCAAGTTAATGGGCGTGAGCAGAACGCCTTCTTCCAGAGGTGTCGGGAGCTCGGCCCAACGTGCAGAGTTGCCGCCGTTGCCAGCCACTGCCAGAATCTCGATCATTAGCCAGAGAGTAGTTCCGTGAACCGACTGCTGTCGGCTCGTAACACTCGGTGATGAACGCCACGCAAAGGCACATGTGGATCTCTATGGTTCAGACGCGCTCCATCGGGGTGTGCTGCCCGGCCGGGTATCGCACGGCGATTGGATCGCCAGCACTCACTGGGCCTGGAGTCAGTACGACACCCATCACGCCGGTTCGTCCGACTTTCTTGTTGGGGCGGCCGTATCGGGCTCCGTCAACAAACATCATGTCCAACACGCCATCGCCAACATCGCGAATCTGCGGACACGGGTTCCGCAACCCAGTGAGTGCTACGAGGGCGTCATCGCCAAGGCGAAGTAGCGAGCCGACCGGCAAGCCGATCAAGTCGATGCCGGCCGTCGTGATGTTCTCACCAAGTTGACCTTCGCTGATTTCATGTCCCGCTGCTCGAACCTCATCAAGAAGCTCTGACATGACGAGGTGTACCTGTCGAAGATTCGGCTGGCTGGGGTCTCTGGCGACCCGCGACCGGTGCTGCACGGTTGCGCCAAGGTGTGCGTCGCCTTCAACACCGAGACCAGCGATGAGGTTGATTGATGGTGCGGTGTCTTTTGAGAATTGATAATCGGCTGCCCTGTGAACGGCCACGACCGAACCGATCTCATCTGCCTTTGACTCTGTATCTGAACCCATCAACTAAAACTAGTGCCAGCCGCCAGCGGCCGCTGACCCAGACTACCGATGGCCGGGAACTGTGTTGCGGCTTCTCTAGTTGGACGACACTGCGGTCGCACCTGCGGAGCGTTACCGAGTACGGCGGACCATCGCCAAAGCAGCCATGACCGATGCTTCCTGAACATCTGATAGGTCAAGAGGCCCTAGACTGGGCGACAACGGATACAAACGTGAACGTATAGAAAAGTGGGGGATATGAACACGAGCACTGACAGTGCCGAGCTAAAGGCAACACTCAACCTGCAACGCAAGGCTGCAATCTCACAGGGCGGGGCGTTTGATCACGCCGGCCGCGTAAGTGTTGAGCGCATGAAGAACTTCGACATGGGCCGCACGATCTTTGGTGGCCTTGCCGGAGTCGCCCGCAAGTTCATGGATGAGAAGCTGGCAAAGGAGCCCGTGTGGGACAAGGCCGTCGCAGCTCAAATTGAGGCGGCATATATTGAGGGCGAGCTAGCCCAGCCCGCACCAAAGATTGATCAGCGACTCATCGACTTCATGGTGCAGGAATGCGACTTCAGTATGGAACACGCTGACGGCACATTCCTGGAGCACCTTGTGTTCTGTCACGACTACGCAGCTCGTTACTACCCCCAGCACTCGCCGAACGTCGCCTTACTGCATTCGATATTGGGTACCGCCACCAACACGTTCGCCATGGAAGCCAGCAAAATACCCAAGCTAAAGGCGCTGCTAACTGATTTCGAAGCGGTCCACGTTGAGGCGTTTCCGTCGATCCTTCGGCTGCTTTACAACAACGATCTGGTGCAAGAACTTCAAGACAACATGCATCGAATTGGCGACCTTCAAGCCTTGCACTGCTACCGGGTCATTGACAATGAGCCGCTCACGATCAACGCAGAAGACTTGTGGATTGACTTGAACTATCACCTGATGCACTTCGTCGATTTCATGCCCGCGGCGAACTGGTCAACGCATCAAGCCGACCCCTTGATGCAAATGTTCCAAACGCTGTCTGATCTGCTGGACCACGCCAGCCAACGCCAGGCTCAGGTGGAGGTCGCATTCCCCGAAGCAAAGAAGGCGGCTGTCGCTGAAGAGCGAACGCCGTTTGGTCGCATCATCGGGCTGCTGCCAGCGTCAGTAACTCTAAAGCTGGCCCGCAAGTCGATCCAGGAGTACTCCGAGCAGGTCGGCCATAACCTGGAATACCGGCTCGACTGGGCCTAGGAGCTCAAACGCTTGGCACCCACAGAGTTGTGCCAGCCTCAGTGTCATGTTAGCCGCAGAGCCGATGTCATGTCAGCCGCTGAGCGGTTTGGTTACAATGCTTCGGGCCGTTGAGATTACCCAGTCTCTCGCTGGTTCTAGGCCCTTGGCATCGCCTAACGTTTCGCGATTGCGAAGTCGGCGAAGGCGCCCCGCTTTCCGGGCCGCTATATAGCCAGCCAGTGGGACTAGCACGAATGTTGCTAAGGCGAAGACCGAGCCATACCAATAGAAGGCCGCTGCGGCTAGAGCAGCCCACCACACTGGGTACAGAAAGACGCCTGCGAGAATCTTGAAGGTGGCTTGAAAGTTGAGATCTTGAGTATTGGCCAAAAGGCGGATCAATAAGAATGGTGGGCGATTTAGGAAGCGCCCTGCATTTACCGGCAAGGTCCAGACCGCTGTCTCTATCCATCCCATACTGAGGTCTTTGGCCGAGCCGGCAGGCTGGTCGATGACCGTTTCGATATCCAGCCCAAGGTTTTGGGTCTCGGACTTCAGCGCTCTGACTGCTTGTCCCATGGACTCTGGCCCAGGTCCGCCTTGGTCAACAGCTTCGTTTAGTGCGGTCAGCACTTGGGCGTAGTCGAGAGAGGGTTCGCTATAGGAAAGAACCCTTGCAGCGATCCGGGCATTGTCGTGGGCCTCCCAACTGTCCCAAGATGGAGCAACGGCGCTAAGAGCTTCACCAATTTCTGCTGTGAGTTCCGAAACAGTAGCCCGATCTTGGTCTCCGTCGGTACTGCCTTCAACTAGGATTGGCTTGCCCACATACACCATGGCTCGGGACCGATACTTGGCGCGGCTGTCATAGATCAGGCCCACTGGAACAATCTGAACAGTGGCAACTGTGCCTAGGGCTAGTCGAGCAGACCCCGTTTTCAAAGCCAGCAGACCTGCCATGTCATGAGACGCTCCTTCGGCAAATACCGCAATGACTCCATCGTTGGCCAGCACGGCCTGAGATGCAGCGAACATCTTGGAGTTGTCACCGCCGCCATCGGTCGTTCGATGAACCGGTATAGCGCCTGCAAGCCAGAGGAAGGGCCGCAGCGGTGCAAACTTGGTGTCCCACAGCGCCGACTTGGCCAGGAAACGAGGCATGCGGGGAAGTCGAGCAATCAGAGCAACCGGATCTACAAGGCTGGAGTGGTGGTTGGCTACAACCAGTACTGGGCCAGACTTTGGAAACCGGTCGGGGTTGTGCACTCTTATCGAGGAGAAGAAGAGGTGCATCAGCACCTTGCAAAGGGCTCGGATCACGTGCTGCAACCATAGTGCTGGCTGCGAATATCGGAGACGAACGTTGGCCTATTAGTCTGAATAGAATCCAGAGTCGGGACGCTGAGGGGTACGTGGATGATGCAAAGATGCTCGGATCCAGTCGTCCTGGACATGTGGCATCCCGTTGCCGCTACTGTCGAACTAGCCGCCGGCGTTGAGTACCAGACCCGCCTGCTTGGCGAGCCGTTGTCTTACGCAATGAGTCCGCAGGGTTTGCCTCAAGCGTGGCGAGGAACCCAACATCAGTTGCCGGTGATGCACGCATATGGGGTTCTGTGGACCTCGTTGGGATCGCCACCCGATGAGCTGTTCGAGTTCGACGAGTTTCACGAGCCGGACCGCCACAACGTTTGGGCCGGGAGCGTTGGCGTACACACGTCGGCTCCACGAGCGGTAGAGAACTTTCTAGACATGGGTCACTTTCCGTATGTGCACACCGGCTATCTCGGAATCGAACCCCACACTGAAGTTAAGGACTACACCGTAGAGATTGTGAACGATGGCAAGGAGGTGTTAGCTACCGGTTGTGAGTTCTTCCAGCCGATGGGCGCTTTGAACGCTCTGGGCGGAATGTTGATGGAATACACCTATCGGGTACCGCATCCGTACTGCTCGATTCTGTACAAGTCGAGTCCGATCGACGAATCAAGGCGGGACGCCATAGTGATTTTCGGCCAGGCCGTCGATGAGGAGAACACTAGGGCGCACTTAGTTCTGTCCCTTCTCGACGATGAAAGTAATGATCGCCAGATTCAGGCCTTTCAACAATTGATCTTCAGCCAAGACAAACCCATTCTGGAGAACCAGCACCCAAAACGGCTGCCGCTTGACCCCGCCGTTGAAACGCCGATCCGCTCCGACAAAACTTCCATTGCCTATCGTCGGTGGCTAAGCGGGTTGGGTCTTCGCTACGGCGTGTTGCCTGCTGTTAGTGATGGGCGATGAGCGTTACGGTTCTGTCAGGCACAAAGTCAGGTTGGCATCCGATCGCCAGCAGCAGTGATCTGGTTGACCGACACGTCTACCAGGGGCAACTGTTTGGATATGAATTTGCTGTCTGGCGTTCTGACGATGGCTTTGTAAACATCTGGGAGAATCGGTGCCTCCATCGCGGAGTCAGGCTTTCGGTTGGCACAAACGATGGTGCGGAGTTGGTGTGCCAGTACCACGGGTGGCGTTACGCCAATCGCACCGGTGGCGTGACTTACATTCCCGCTCACCCCGCAGATGCAAACACTCATTCTTCATGCGCTCGAAGCTACGTTGCTGTCGAACGCTACGGTCTCATATGGACCACCCTAGACAGTGAGACTTCTCTTGCTGACCTGGAAGTTCTCGACGTGCTGGACGACGGCCAAGCCTTCCCGCTTCGGCCAATTGACTTGTGGGTCACTAGCGAGACGACGATCTCACACTTGGAACGCATTGAAATTGGGTGTCCAACATTGGCAGACAGCACGAAGCACTCTGACCTTGTGCTGTTTGTGCAGCCAGTGGACGAACGTCGTTGTGTAGTTCGTGGAGTCTTGAGCGAGCGGCCCGATGACGAAGCGAAGATCGATGTACTTCGCTTCTACTCCGCAGAGTTAGGCGCCGTTCGCGACGGCATCGAAAAGTCGGCAGGCGTTCAGGCTGCACCCGAACCAGCCGCATTCAAAGTTCACCCCGCCGTCGAGGTGTCAATCGGTCTCAGCTCGGCAACAAATCGACAAGCGGCTGTGCCAGTTCGCGTCCGTCGCAGGTGGAACACGGCCACCGATGTGGTTGGCTTTGAGCTTGAGGCAGTGTCAGGCCAACTATCCACTGTCAAACCGGGCTCGCACATAGACCTCCACCTTCCGAATGCACTGGTGCGGCAGTACTCGGTTGTGAACGCTCCCGGAGAGCTTGACGCATACACAATTGGCGTCAAGCTGGATCCGACGTCGACGGGCGGGTCAAGCACACTGCACGGAGAAGTAGTCGTGGGTGATGAGCTGTTGGTATCTCAGCCTCGGAACGGATTCCCATTGCGGCGAGATGCGGTTCACACCCTTTTGATCGCCGGCGGAATTGGGCTCACGCCAATCTTGGCCATGGCTCAGGCGCTCGATCATCAGGGGCTCCCATATGAGTTGCATCACTTCGTCCGGTCCCAGAATCACATCGCTTTTGCCGACCGATTGGAAGCACTCGGCACGAATGTTACTCACCATCTAGCGCTTGATCCCGACGAAACAGTCACTCAACTGCAAAGGCTGATTTCAAGCTATACGGACGCTAAACATCTTTACGTGTGCGGGCCTGCTCCCATGCTCACCGCAGCGCGGGCTACGGCCAGTGCTAATGAGTGGCCCGACCATGCAGTGCACTTTGAATACTTTGCCAACCCGACCCAACAAGATCAAAGCTCGGAGTTTGAAATCGCATTGGCCCGCTCTGCGGTGACCTTGCCGGTTCGCCCCGGTGAGAGTATTCTGGAGGTCCTGAAAAACGCCGGTATCTCGATGGCCTCATCGTGTGAACAGGGCGTCTGTGGAACATGTGGGGTCGACTTGATCGAAGGGGAGCCTGATCATCAAGATGTCTATCTGAACGACACCGAGAAACGAACTGGCAAGCGATTGATGACGTGTGTGTCCAGAGCCAAATCGAGTCGTCTGGTTTTGGATCTCTGATGATCAAACTTTATGACTTTGAGCTTTCGGTCAACTGCTATAAGCAACGCCTCCTGATGAGCATTCTGGGTGTTGAGTTTGAATCGGTGCTGGTCGATTTCTTTCCCGGCAGTGAGCACAAAGGCGAAGAGTTCAAGAAGGTCAACCCACTTGGCCATATCCCGGTGATTGATGATGGGGGATTTGTACTGCGCGACGCTCACGCAATCCTTATCTACCTCGCCGCCAAATATGACCCGACGGGCAACTGGTATCGGACCAGTGATCCCGAACTGATCGGCGAGACAGCACAATGGTTGCTGTTTGCAGAAGGCACAACAAATACTGCCTCTGCCGCAAGGCTTCATGATTCGCTGGGATACCCGTTTGACATTGATGAGTGCAGGTCAGGTGCCCACAAGCTGTTTCGCGTACTTGAAGAACACCTTTGGTTTCGCGAGCAAGAGGGCTTGGATTGGATTTGCTCCGGTGACCACCCGACAATTGCAGACATAGCGATCTTCCCCGACGTGATGCTGTCGGAAGAAGGCGGCGTCTCTAGTCAGCCTTACCCAGCCATTCGCCGCTGGACCGATAGGGTCAAAAGAATTCCCGGGTTTGTGGTGATGCCTGGAATCTTTCCCGCAGCTACTGCTTGATATAGGGCTGGCCGTCGGCTGCTGGTGGTCGACTCTTGCCAACCACTCCAGCCACCACGATGATCGTCACGATGTAGGGAAGCATCGAAAGGAACTCAGAAGGAATTGGGGTTCCGAGGATTCCAAGCTTCTGTTGTAATGCTCGGGCAAACCCGAACACTAAGCCGGCCGCCAGGGCTCCGAAGGGCATCCAGCGGCCGAAGATCATGGCCGCTAGACCAATGAAGCCGATGCCAGCCGTAAGGTTTTCCTCGAAGCGTGAAACCTGGGACAACGTGAGAAAGGCGCCGCCGAGACCGGCGATACAGCCGCCAAGAATCACATTCCGATAGCGAGTCTTGTGTACGTCTATGCCAACGGTGTCTGCGGCCTTTGGATGCTCACCAACTGATCGCGATCGGAGACCCCAACGGGTATAGAACAGACCAAAGTGGATCACGATGACCAGAATAAACGTGGCGTAAACAAACATGTTTTGGTCAAAGAACATTGGGCCGATAACCGGGATGTCGCCGAAGAATGGAATCTTGGCTGAAGCGAAACGGCCAGGCGAGTTCAATTCTGGCGCGGCAGTTAGGACTCTGCGAGCAAGGAAGGATGTCAGCCCGAGCGCGAAGATGTTGATGACCACTCCGGCAATGATCTGGTCGATGTGATAGCGGATTGCCAACACAGCAAGAACCGCCCCCAGCAAAGCGCCTACCAAGACTGCGGCGATAAATCCGATCCAGATGTTGGCGGCCGAACCCACGATTGTTCCCACAAAGGCAGAGGTCAATAACTGCCCTTCGATCGAGATGTTGATCACGGCCACTCGTTCACACATGAGTCCAGAAAGTGCACCAAGGGTTACCGGAATGGACAGAACAACCGTTGAAACCAGCATGCCCACAAGGCTGAATGACTTGCCAGCGGCGGCCCAAGTAAGGAACGACAATGCAGTTAAGGCAAGACTGATAGCGAGCGCAACGTTGGTCCACCGAAGGTATGTGCGTCTGAGTACAAGCCCGCCCAGAAACGCAATAACAGCAGCCAAGATTGCCGACAGCATGCGAGAGTCGACCTCCCACTTGATGTTCTCGTACTTGGCTCCTGGAAGTGACAGGTTAAACGTTGATGTGTCGGTGCTCTCAACGCCGAGCCCAAAGATCCAAAGCACAAAAGCGGCCAGAAGTAGCAGAAGAATGCCAACCGTCCGTGCTCTGCGCTGTTCAGGAGTTGCACGGTGAAGTGATTCTTCGGTTGCGCCAGCGGCGATCTGGGCGGTCATGAGCCCCACCCGGTTGACACAGTGCTCTTGGCTCCGTCATCAACGGATTTGATTCGGAATATCGCCTTGACTAACTCAGGCGCTGCGATGAACACAATAATGAGTGCTTGCAATACCAGGACGAGATCCACCGGGATTCCCGCCGTGCCTTGCATCTGAAGACCACCGGCACGAAGCCCGCCAAACAACAAGCCAGCGAAAAGGACGCCTACTGGGTGGGACCGGCCCAAGAGCGCCAGTGCGATTGCATCAAATCCTGTGTCGCCGGCAAATCCAGAGAATGCTCGGTATGGCTCAAGCCCAAGTACCTGGTTAGCACCGGCCAAACCAGCCAGGCTTCCTGATACCGCCATTACAGCGACATAGACCCAGGCAACGTTCATGCCTGCATATTTGCCTCCGTCCGGGTTTGCCCCGACAGCGCGGAACTCGAAACCGATCGTGGACCGATACATCAGCCACCAGACAAACCAGACTGCTGCAAGGGCCACTAGGAAACCGATATGAACCCGATAGTTGTCAAAAAGCGTTGGGAACTGTGCAGTCGTGTCGGCGCGCTTGGAGATTGGGTCGTTCCTGCCTTGGGCCTGGAACAGTGTTCCAGTTAGCAAGTAGTCGACCATGAACAGCGCTATGAAGTTCAACATGATGGTCGTGATGACCTCGTGCGCTCCGGTGCGCGCTTTCAACAAGCCGGCGAGTCCGCCCCAAAGCGCTCCGCCAACGATGGCGCCCAAGATGGCAAGCGGGATATGAATGATCGTTGGTGCTGAGACGCTGAACCCAACCCACAAGCCAACCAGACCACCAATGTGCATCTGGCCGTTGGCCCCAATGTTAAACAGGCCAGCCTGAAAGCCAACCGCAACTGCAAGACCCGCAAGGATCAAAGGCGTTGCAGCGAACAGGGTCTCTGTGATGGCTCGCCGCGAACCTAGCGAACCAACAAAGAGCGCCTTGTAGGCATTGCCGATTCCCCGAAGAGTAGAGCTGAACGCTTCACCTGGATCAGAACTCCACAGCTTCAAACTGTCAACATCGGTGACTGCGATGATGAGTGCGCCAATAACAAGAGCCGAAAGCAGGGCGAGGGCGGGAATCAGCAATGCTTGCCTGAGCGAGGAACCTACGCCTGTGGCGTTCTTCAGAAAGTCTTCCGAATTCGGCTGGTCTGGGTCGGGCTGACTCGATTTATCGGCGTTGTCGGGCTTCGGGGTGCTGCCAGATTCGGTCATGACGTGATCTCCTCTGGTCGGCTTCCAAGCATTGCTAGACCAATCTCGGTCCGTGTTGCGGAGCTATCGAACTCTCCGGCTATCCGTCCTTCGAACATCACGATGATTCGGTCCGACAGAGCCATGATCTCCTCTAGTTCAGAAGAGACGATAAGGACTGCAGCACCCTGATCTCGCTCTCCAACGATTTGCGAGTGGATGTATTCGATCGAGCCAACGTCGATGCCCCGGGTGGGCTGAGACGCCACCACAAACGTGACGTCGCGATCGAACTCCCTGGCTACGATCACCTTTTGCTGGTTCCCTCCAGACAAAGTGGACACAGCGACGTCAATGCCGGGAGTGCGCACGTCGTACTGTTCTACAAGACGCGTCGCCTGCTCTTGGGCGGCGGGCCAATCCATTCGGACCCCGTTAGAAATCGGCTCTTCGTAATAAGAGTCGAGCACGATGTTCTCGGTAACCGAAAATGGCAAGACGAGGCCGCTTCGCTGGCGGTCTTCGGGAACATGGGCAACATTGCGCTTATGAATCGAGCGGGCAGAAGCAGTTGTGATGTCTTCACCCTTCAGCTTGACGTAACCACCTAGTGATGGGCGTAGGCCCGTAATGGCTTCGACAATTTCTGTCTGGCCGTTGCCCTGCACTCCGGCGATGCCAACGATCTCGCCCGCAGCGACTTCGAAAGACACACCGTCAACCATGCGTTTGTCGCGATCGTCAAGGACAACAAGATTCTCAACGGACAGGACCACCTCGCCTGGTTTGGCCGGCGTCTTGTTGACAACAAGGTCAACTGGTCGCCCGACCATCAGCTCGGCCAGCTTCTCCTCGTCCATGTTGGCGGGCGTCACCTCGGCCACGGTCCGGCCCCGCCGCATGATGACAATCCTGTCCGCGAGCTCGAGAGATTCTGTCAGCTTGTGGCTGATGAAGATGATGGCCTTCCCATCGGCCTTCAGACCGTTCATGATTTCGACGAAGCCCACAACTTCGGTGGGGGTTAGAACAGACGTTGGTTCGTCGAACACCAGAACGTTTGCTTGACGGGCGAGAACTTTGATTATCTCTACGCGTTGCTGCAGCCCGACTGGTAGGTCTTCAATGATTGCGTCGGGGTCTACGTCTAAGTTGTAGCGGCTCGAGATCTCGCGAACGGTCTTACGAGCCCGTTGCAGATCCAGCCATCCGAAACGCTTTGTGGGCTCATTGCCCAACATGACGTTCTCGGCAACTGTAAACACAGGAACCAGCATGAAGTGCTGGTGAACCATGCCTATGCCCGCTTCGATCGCGTCGCCCGGCCCGTCAAACTGCCTCGCCGTACCGTCGATCCGGATCTCGCCAGCAGTTGGTGTGTACAACCCGTAAAGGATGTTCATTAAGGTGCTTTTTCCAGCACCGTTCTCGCCAAGAAGGGCAAGAATCTCCCCACCAGAGACTTCAAGGTTTACGTCGTCATTGGCTAGCACACCGGGAAACTGCTTGGTGATGCCCGAGAGTGCAAGTTCCAAAACGACCCTTTCAGACCGATATCAAAGACCGGATATCAAATGGCTGGCCGCCTATCGGAATTACCCGATAGGCGGCCAGCGCAACTAGCTAGTTAGTAACCGACTGGAGTGAAAGCCGCTTTAACGGTTCCGTCAGTGATGTCGGCAAGCAGTTGCTCAACTTCACCGCGGAGCTCGTCAGACACTCGGTCGTCCCAGTCGTGATAAGGGGCAAGACCAACGCCGCCGTTGGCCAAGGTGCCGACAACTGAGCCAGCTGCCCAAGATCCAGCAGCGTGCTCGGAAATTGAATCTGTTACAAAGTCAGCGATCTTCTTCTCTACCGTGGTGAGCCACAGCGATGCGTACTGCTGATCCATTGCGAAGAAGGCGTCGGAGTCAACGCCGATAAGTGCTGCGTCGATTCCTAGATCGTTGATCGCGTCACCAGCTGGCAAGTTGATTGCGCCGCCAACTGGAATGATCATGTCGCAGCCTTCCTGGAACAGGCCATCGGCAGTGCTGCGGGCTAGGCCCATGTCGCTGAAGCTACCGGTGAAGATGCCGTCGCCAGCGTCTGAGTCCCAGCCAAGCACGGTTACATCAGTGCCCTTAACTTCGTTGTAGTGGGCTGCACCACGAGTGAAGCCGTCCATGAAGATTGACACGGTGGGGAAGTTGCCGCCGCCGTAGGTGCAAAGCACGCCGGTTTGTGACATGCCTGCAGCTAGGTAACCGGCAGCGAAGGCTGCTTCGTCGGTTTGGTAGACGAGCTCACGCACGTTCGGCAACTGGAGTGGAGCGAAGGTATCTGGGTCGCTCAAGATGTTGTCGATCATGGTCCAGGTGATGCCTTCTTGGGCAAGAGCGTTGGTAGCGGTTGTCTCGCCCCAGTCGAAGCCAACGGTCACGATGTGCTCGCAACCTTGGTCTACGAACTGATCGATCACAGCTTGATACTGAGAAACTTCGCCAGGCTCCAAGAAGATTGACTCGCTGGTCGCGACGCCCGAAGCCATGGCGGCCTCGACGCCTTCCCAGGCGCTGGCGTTGAAGCTTTGGTCATCAACACCGGTTGAGCTAGTCGCTAGGCAGGCTTTGACGCCGGTGGCGTCTTCCATGGCCTCGGTGTCATCTGGGGTATCTGTGTCATCTTCCATCGCTTCGGTGGTGTCCGGAGCGTCGGTGGCAGCGGGTGCATCCGTTGCCTCTGTTGTGTCTGTTGCACCGTCGTCGCTGCAGGCAGCAGCAAACAAACTGAATGCGAGCAAGACGCCGAATATTCCTAGGGAACGCTTTCGCATAACCCCTCCATTTGTGTTTGAGGTCGACAATGTCTTGTCAGACCGGACTCGAACTGTTTTCATCCCCCGCAAGCATAGACCTAGGGTCTCGCGAGTAGGTGTTTTCCGCTCTAAGAGCGATTCCCGGGAATCTACGCAACCGACAACCGAAAGTCAATCGGCTGGCCAAGTTGGGCGCGATAAACCACCCGAACCTGACAACTAGGGTCTTTTGATGAATCAGTTTGGCGAAGCTAGATCCAAGTCCGCCCGCTTTTTCCCTTGGTTGGCGGGCGCTAGTGCAGACGTACTGGCAGAGGTCCCAAGTGAGCGTGGCTGGTACTCGAAGATGGGCGCTGCGCTGCTTGTGCCATTCGTGTTGGGCACTGCCGGGGTCACGGTCATCTTGCACGTCGTGACTCAGGCACAGAGCTTCAATAGTTGGTTCCTCCTGCTGGGTGTCATCTGGGGCGCACTTGTGGTGGTAGTCGATCGTCTGATTATCAGCCCCCGATACAACGCCGTCGACCTCAGAAACCCAGCGCCGGAATCCAAATATGGGTGGATATCTACGCTTGCGCTCGGAACACTTCGGGTTGTGCTGGCCGTAGGGATTGCCTTTACGGTTTCTGAGCCTTTGGTAGCTCTGATGTTCTCTTCTGAAGCGATCGATCAGGCAGAGTCCGAAGCACAAGCAGAATTTGAGTCCTTCACCGAGTCTGAAACGGCGCGAATCAATGACTCCCTTGATGCCAAGCTTGCACTGGTTCAACCTCAGGTCGACGCAAGGCGAGCCGACATCGACCAGCAGATTCAGACTTTGCGTAATGAGGTCGAATCGGCGAACAGCCAGTACTTGGCGCAGGTAGCTCTGTGTCAGCAAGAGCAAGTAGATGGCAACGGTGATGAGCGAGGCGGAGGCTTCGGACCCGTAGCAACCCGACTTTGTGATCCGGTACCGGTTCTGAAGGAGTCGTGGGAATTGATCCGGGCAGAGAACAGCCCATTGGTTGCGTCGCTCATCGCCGACCTTGACGTGATCACTCAGCCCATCTCCGACGCCACTACTGAGGCTGAAGTCGCCTTGGCCAGCCTGCCTTCTGGTCCCGAGCCTGTGGCTTTGGGCTTGTGGGACCGAATTGAGCGGGCCAATTCGATTGTGGATCCCGTCTGGCGCTGGTCGCTAGCTCTGGTGCTAGTTCTGCTGGATTCAGTTGCCGTGCTGGTGAAGATGTTGGGCGGTCGCAGGGCACACGACGGACTTCTAGCGACCAAGTCCTCGCTTGCGCTCACGGAGGCCAACGACCAGGCGCAGCGGCGCGTTGCACTGCTGATCGGGGCGGAGTCGGATGGATCGGGCGTAGTGTTTGACGCTGACACCGGTCAGCTTCTTGAAACCCCGTTGCAGGAATCTCCGTTGCGTGAATCTCCTTTGGATGAAACTCGCGAGATCCCAACATCGGACTGGCCATCAGATGTCACCAAGCCACGCCAGGTCACTGTTTCCGCCGAGGTCAGTTAGCCCCGCGAACTCGGCGACTAGTGTTTTGAAATGCTTCTTGTAAACACTGAAACGATCCCCGGCTACAACATCGTTGAGGCTAGGGGCCTTGTAAGCGGCAACACGATTCGCGCAAAGCACCTGGGTCGTGACATTGGAGCAGGTCTAAAGAATCTGGTCGGTGGCGAATTGACTGGCTACACCGAGCTGCTGAACGAGTCGCGAAACGAAGCAACAAATCGCATGATTGCGGCGGCGGTGGCTGTGCAAGCGAACGCTATTGTCAACGTTCGCTTTACGACGTCAGCCATCGCCGGTGGCGCAGCTGAGCTTTATGCCTATGGCACTGCGGTTGTGGTGGCTCCGAACTGATGGAGATTCTGCTTGGTCTGTCGCCCTTCTTAATCATGTTCGTCCTTTACGGCGTCCTCAGCCTTGTGGGCCTTGTGATGGAAAATCGACTCGAGGCCGACCTCTCCAAACGCGAAGCCGCCATCGGCGCCTTTCCCGTGATGGACCTTTCCAAGCCAGTCGGCGGCACGACAGCAGCCAGCGGTGTGCTTGTAACCGGCAACGTGGTAATGGGCACTGGCTACTTAAAGCAATTTCTTGCTAGCTTCCGGCAGCTGTTCGGTGGCGAGGTGAAGGGATTTCAGCGCGTCATGACAAATGGCCGTCGTCAGGCACAACTGCGGATGATCGAAAGTGCGATCCAGCAAGGGGGGACCTCCATCATCAACGTCAGGTTTGAAACCTCTGACGTAGGTGGCAAGTCTCCAGTTGCTGAGGTCTTCTGCTACGGCACGATGATCCGCTAGCCCAGTTGGACTACCCTCGATGAGCTCTGTTAGTTAGCTAGCTGGCCTTTGGGAAGGGGTTGGCTTCGCGCTACGTATTGTTCGTCAGTTGTTCCGCTGTAATTGTTGGAGAACTCGTTGCTGTCGGACATGAAGCCCGAGATCTCGAGTAGGTTGTATCCGTCTCGGCGGATTCCCAGCCAATACTTAGCGCCGCCAAGATCAGGCTGCCGGTTGAAAAACGTAATGTAAAGGCGTAAGAGATCGGCATCAGTGGGCTCGAAATTGGTTGCTAGCGTTAGCTCTTCGAGTGTTGTGGCTTCGAGATAGTTTGAACCCAGCCTCTGAACGCGATGGTTGGAGGTGTCGCCGATGTACAGCAAACCATTATCGTCGATAGCTAAACCCTCGGGGCTATCTAGCTGATCGTTAGCGGACCCTTCGCCGTTCCCTCCAGCGACCGTGGTGACGATTCCGTCGCTGGTTAGCTTCTGGATGCGGTTGTTGGAAAGGTCGGTTATGTACAGCGACCCGTCGGCATCAAGCGCCAATGAAGACGGGTAGGAGAGTTGGTTGGCTGCAGTTCCTGGACCGTTGCCACCATGTAGAGATCAAGGGCTTGAAGTAGTCGCTACTTGAGATGTGTGGCCCACTCCCGGCGAGGGTCGAACTTGTCGGATCAGGGTCTGAATCATATGCTTGTTGAATGGAGAGCACGCAGCAGATGAAGCTTGCCGTTGCTTTGGCGTTGGATGCCGGGCAACGAGCCGCGGCGGCTACTCGACAGCTCTCACAGAGGCGCACCAGGCGCTTGGCCTGGCGGAGAACCAGCCAGCACACGATTGGTCAAAGCGGCTCTGGGATTCGGTCAAGGCAGCTTCAGATGTTCACAACGAAGTAAACCAGGAGTTAGCAACCCTTGGCCGCTATCGCGTGGCGATGATCCTCGGTCGTCCTTTGGCTGATGTTCAATCGAGCTAACAATTCGGGTCGCTATCGGCTCGATCGGCGGATGCGCGGGTCAGCCCAAAAGACGACGAGGTCAACAATGGTGTTGATCACGATAAACACTCCCACCGAATAGACGGTCAGGCCGAGGAGCAGATACAGATCACGGGCAAAGCTTGCTTCGAACAGCAGTTGTCCTAGGCCGCCCAGTCCGAACACGATTTCGATCAAGACAGCGCCCGAAAGCATTGCGCCGACATTTACGCCAATCGCGTTGAGGGCACCAAGTGACGCAGGTCTGAGAGCGTGTCGGAACAGGACGTAGCGGCTGCTCATGCCCTTACTCATGGCCGAAGTGACATAGTCTTCGTGTAGTACTGCAGTGACATCGGCCTTGACAGTTCGGGCGATATAGCCAATCTCGGCAAAGGCGAGGGCAACCGTTGGCAAGACCAACGCCCCGAGGTTGCCGCTTACAGAATCGGTCAGTCTTACCCAACCCGAAGCCCGCGACCACTGCAACGTGACTGCGAACACCGAAATGAGGATGGTGGCAGATAGATAGACAGGGACTGCTTGGGCGCTTGCCATGACGACTGCCAGTACTCGGCTGCGGCGGGGGTTTCTGCTGGAGGCGGCCAGGACGCCGATCAGTATTCCGGCGGTGGCGGCCAAGGTGATTGAGGCCAGGGCGATCTCTAGCGAGATTGGCAGGCGGTGGATTATGGCTTCAAAAACCCCTTCAGCCCCTCGGTTTGACTTGCCGAAGTCACCCCTGACCGCGTCGCTGACCCAGTGTAGATAGCGAACAATTACCGGGTCATCCAAGTGGAACTCTTCGACGATTGCATTGTGACGTGCGCTTTGTGGGTTAAAGCCGTTCGGCAGCACAACGGTGCGGTATCCGCCTGGAATCGAAATCTCGATTCCCACGAACAGCAGCAGTGTGGTCACAACCATCGTTCCGACAGCTCGGAAAAGTAATTTGGCCACGAACACAGTGGCCAGTGTTAGCGACCGCAGAAACATCATGCAAAACCAGCCCGCTAAAACAGCCTGCAAAATCAGACAGAGTCGCGAACCGACGGGGCTCCCGGCGACGAACCAGAGATAGGCACACCGTTGTGCCGCTGAGTTTCTCGTAGAGGAGGACAAGTGGCGGTCATCTCGCCATATGAAGGATCTAGTACCCAGTCGGATCGTCCATCGCTTCGTGCTACTGACACTCGCATTCGGCTGAGCTATTTCTTGCTCGGCTTTGCTCCTATAGGGTCGCTGGCTTTGTCGATACTGGGTCTTGTACCACTGAATTTCGGCGGGCCAATCTTGGTGGCTGCGGCCATAACGGCCGGTTGTGCCATTGCGTGCAACCATCCCCAATACAGGCGGTTGGTGGTTAGCGGTCTCGGTTATGGGCTCGTTGCAGTCACGATCTATGACATGACCCGGATTCCGTTTGTGGTCTTTGGCGGTTGGCCTGACTTCATTCCTAAGATTGGGATATGGCTGTTCGATAACCCCGACACCAATTGGACAGTCGGCTATCTATGGCGCTATCTCGGCAACGGCGCAGGAATGGGCATGGCGTTCAAAATGGTGGCCCCGCTCGCTGGCCATTGGGTCCGACAGCGTGTTGCCGGAGTCGCATTTGGCTTGGCGATATGGACTGGCCTAGTGATTACACTGATTGTGGCTCCTGATGGTCAGTCTCAGTTGTTCGCGCTGACTCCGGCAACTATTGCCTTAAGCCTTTTGGGTCACATTGTCTACGGCAGCGTTCTTGGCTGCACTGGTCATATGGCGGTTCAACCGAGTCCAAAAACTGCTTCTGTCATAGGTTTATCGGCCCATAGCCCGATAAACCTATGACAGAAAGCTGGGTATTGCTGTTTGCTTAAGCTAGATCGAAGCGATCTGCGTCCATCACCTTTGCAAACGCAGCCGCGAAGTCGTTGGCGAACTTCTCGCCAGCGTCATCGGCTGCATAAACATCAGCGATTGCTCGCAGGATTGAGTTCGAACCAAACACGAGGTCGTTGCGAGTGCCAGTCCACTTGGCTGCGCCAGTGGCTCTGTCCTTGCCCTCGAAGATGTCTTCGGATCCGTCTTTGCCTGACCACACTGTGTTCAGGTCCATCAGGTTCACGAAGAAGTCATTCGAGAGTGTTCCAACGTTGTCGGTAAGCACGCCATGGCCTCCGTTGCTTACACCAAGAACACGCAAGCCAGCCACCAGCACAGCCATTTCTGGAGCGCCCAGGTTGAGCTGCTGCGCTCGGTCGACGAGCAGGTGCTCGGCAACGTGGCTTGTGCCCTTGCCTAGGTAGTTACGGAAACCGTCTTGCTTCGGCTCGAGCCAAGCGAATGACTCTTCATCGGTTTGTTCCTGTGTGGCGTCGCCGCGTCCGGTTGAAACCGAAACGCTAACTGTGTTGCCACCGGCGGCTGCTGCTGCTTCTACTGCGGCTGCGCCACCAAGCACGATGAGGTCTGCCATTGAAACTGACACACCAACACTTGACTGCACACCTTCAAGTGCGGAAAGCACTCGGGCTAGATCGTCAGGGCTGTTGGCTTCCCAGCTGTTTTGTGGTGACAAGCGGATGCGTCCACCGTTTGCGCCGCCTCGCTTGTCAGAATCACGGAATGTTGAAGCCGAAGCCCATGCAACACTGACCAGGTCGGTGATGCTGAGGCCAGCATCCATGATGGCGGCCTTAACAGTTGCGGTGTCGGCATCGCTTAGCGCGGTGCCGGCGGGAACTGGGTCTTGCCAAAGCAGCTCTTCGGTTGGGACCTCTGGGCCGAGGTAACGGGCAACGGGGCCCATGTCTCGGTGAGTCAGCTTGTACCAAGCCCGTGCAAAAGCATCGTCGAGTTGCTCTGGGTTGTCACGGAAGCGCTGTGAGATCGGACCATAGATTGGGTCCATCTTCATCGCCATGTCAGCTGTGGTCATCATCGGAGCGTGGAATACATCCGCACGGTGAGCGTCAGGCACTGTGCCAGCAAGTGCTGGAGCGTGCCACTGCTTGTGACCAGATGGGCTCTCGGTGAGCTCCCACTCGTTGTCCATCAAGGTCTCGAGGTAGTTGTTGTCCCACTTGGTGGGTGTGGAGTTCCAAGCACCTTCAAAGCCAGAACCGGTTGTGTGCTCGGCAACCCCAGACTCAAAGTCATTCTTCCAGCCAAGAAGCTGCTGCTCCATTGGGGCGCCTTCAGGCTCGGCGTTCACCATGTCTTCGGGGCCGGCGCCGTGCGCCTTGCCGAATGCGTGACCGCCAACAACAAGAGCAACTGTCTCTTCATCGTTCATTGCCATGCGGCCGAACGTCTCGCGGATGTCGCGGCCTGAAGCTACAGGATCTGGGTTGGCGTTTGGACCCTCTGGGTTTACATAGATAAGGCCCATCTGAACAGCGCCTAGTGGTTCCATGAGGTCACGGTCACCGCTGTAGCGCTCGTCGTCGAGCCAAGTTGTTTCCGGACCCCAGTAGATGTCTTCCTCTGGTTGCCATACATCTGGTCGTCCGCCGGCGAAGCCGAATGTTTTGAAGCCCATTGACTCCAAAGCAACGTTGCCGGTAAGGATCAAGAGGTCTGACCATGAAAGCTTGCGGCCGTACTTCTTCTTGATTGGTTCTAGTAGAGCGCGAGCCTTGTCGAGGTTGACGTTGTCGGGCCAGCTGTTCAGGGGAGCGAAACGCTGGGTGCCGTTGGACCCGCCGCCACGACCGTCATGAGTTCGGTAGGTACCGGCTGCGTGCCAGGTCATGCGGATAAACAGAGGTCCGTAGTGTCCGTAATCTGCTGGCCACCAGTCCTTGGAGTCTGTCATTAGGGCGTTTAGGTCAGCCTTGACCGCAGCAAGGTCTAGCTTTGCAAACTCTTCGGCGTAGTTGAAGTCGTCGCCCATCGGGTCTGACTTGGCAGAGCCTTGGTGTAGAACGTTTAGGTTCAGCTGGTTTGGCCACCAGTGCTGGTTGGCCGAGCTGCCCGTTGCAGTGTGCGGGCTATGCAGCACGGGGCATTTGTTGTCGTCGGTCATGTATTGCTCCTTATTTTTTTCATGCGTTTAGTTTCTTTCACGGGTTTTTTTTTGTTGTTTCTTGCAGGTTTTTCGGATCGGGACTACTGGGACTGACATGCAGGGCAGCGTCCCCAGTAGATGACTTCTGCCTCGTCTATCTCGAAGCCATGACTTGCGCTCGGTGACAGACACGGCACTTCATCGACTGCGCAGTCAACGTCGTGCATGGTTCGGCAGTCTCTGCAGATCATGTGGTGATGATTGTCACCGACTCGATCTTCATAGCGAGCGGCCGAGCCAGCGGGCTGGATTCGGCGCAGTAGGTTCTTGTCAACGAGGACACTTAGCGAGTCATAAACGGCCTGCCTCGAGATGGTGCCGATCTGATTGCGAACTTCGTCTGCCAACTCATCTGCGGTTGCGTGCGGGGAGTCTTTGACGGCCTCAAGAATTGCGATTCGTTGAGCCGTCACCTGCACGCCGTTGTCTCTCAACAACTGGGTGGTTGCCTCAGTGAACCCGCTGCTCATGACTTGGACTACATCATGAATACTGGACCTTGTCAAGAATCATGAAATGTAAAATTTGCTATCCGGCCTGCCGCCGATTGGCTGCGATTTCGTTAGGTGCTGCGGGTCTTGTTTTCCAGACCCGCGTTGGGGTGTTCGTTACCTCATGCAGGTGTCTGTCTGGATTGTCACCGGTGGGTGGGGTGGGGCCGCGTCGGGGCGGTCCGTGGGTCCAGTAGAGGGTTTGTTTGTTGTCGTGCAGTTGGGTGTGACAGCTGGTGCACAGTAACGCCATCGCATCGATATCGGTTTGGCCGGCCTTGGGGGAGTTGAAGGGTGTCAGGTGGTGGGCTTGGCACCGGTTCGGGTTGGCTCCGCATTGCACACAGCCTTGGTCTCGGGCGATCAGGGCCCGGGTTTGGGCTGAGGTGGCTAGTCGTTTCTTTCGGCCGTGGAACAACACCTCGCCTTCGCAGTCAAACACAGTGCCAACAAACGCCGCTTTGCAATACATCCGTTCCAGCACAGCGGTTGGTAGCCGGCGGCCGTCAAGATTGAAACCCTTCGCTGGCCCATCGTCATTCCAGTCGGCGGCGTAGGTGACTACATGAAACGTCGCTGACCCCGAACTGTCGGAACTGCCAGAGGAAGTAGAGCCCCCGGCCATAAGTTCGGCGAAGGCGTCAAACCGTCGCTGGTCATATGTGCGGGGGTGTTTGTGGGTGGGTAGGTCTCGTCCACCATCAGCTTTGAACAGTTCGTCGGCTTTGTCTGCCAGCCAGCCTTCGATCTGGTTGATCATTTCATCGTCGCCTTCGGCCATGAGGGCTGCGGTTCCGCGGCGTGTAGTGAACCGGCTGACTTTACGCATTCGACGTTGGCGTTCATAACGAGCATCGTGTTCGTCTTGGGCTTTTTGTTCATCAACCCACTGGCGGGCGACGGCATTTGCTTTGTCAGGTCCGGCTGCCTTTACTTGGTCGAACAATTCTTCAGACATCGCGCCGGCACCGTCAGTCTCGCTAGCCGCGTGAGCGATAGCATCGAGTTCGCTCTCGCCAATGTCACCCTCGGCCAAGGCATTTAGAAGTGACCGATTGTTAGCTACAGCTGATGCTCGTTTGGCAGCTGCCGCTGCGACTTTCTTGGACGAGCCGGTTGCTCGGGCGGCTGATTCGTTGTTGCGATCAGTGTTGCCAGCAGCCTTCATGTCGGCCAGAACCCGGGCTTCGATGGCGTTGAGCCGGCGACGGTATTTCGCCACCAAACCAACCGTTGTAGTAGCGGCGGGCGCGTGTTGTAGGCAGTCCTCCAAGTCGGAGAACATTGCATCAGCAACCTCTGGTTGAAACCCCGCCTGGGACCCACCTGCCATAAAGACCACAATAGTCAGGGGGTACGACAGTCATGCGCAAAAAGCTAACTTGCAGAGAAACCCGCGAAAGAAATCCATCTCGGCTCCACCGATCGGTGTGAGAACCCGGCGGCCGCAGGTCGAGCTGGCACATTTACCCGGCGCCTCTGGGCAGATGTTCTCCAATGCCTATGGAGTCGCGACTTAGTTGCTATTCATTCGTCAGTAAGTAAGCAAGGGTCAAACACCAGGCGGCAAGACTTTGAAATTGGCAACCATAGATAGAGGCGTTTCAGCGCGAGTACCGCTGCGGACGACGGGGTGGATCTCAACCGACCCGGCAGAGGTCGACCCGGCGGTAGGGCACCTAAGAGATTGGGTTAACCGACGACCAGGTGTTAACAGCCTCACGGCCAGCGACGTAGTTCTGGTTTTCGGTGACCTGTTGACTAGCGCGATTAGGGCATCAGCGGTCGGTCAAGAAATCAGATACAGCTACGGCCAAGATGGGTCCGAGATTTTTCTCCGGGTCCTGAGTCAGGCTGGCCAGGAGATCGCCGCCGGAACCACGGAAGCTTTGGCGTCTGGCAAGCTTGCCGATCGAATGCAGGTGACCACCGTGGGCCGTCAAGTAGGCGTGACCGCGGCCTTCATCCTCTGACCTACACTCGTCGTTTATGATTCGACAAGCAACCCGACTTGGCCGCTGGCGATTAGTAGCGATCGAACTGGTGGCGTTTGTCCTCTTGGTCCCCGCAGTGGTGCTAGTCGACGTCCCGAATGCTGGTGCCCAGGCTGACAGCAAAGCAGAGGCGTCGGTGACCATAACTGTGAATATGGTCGGTGAAGACCAGAACGGGCAGCTGCTTAGCCGAATGAGCGTGGCGTGCGAGGAGACGGTTGACCCACAGTATGTAGATGTTGTGCAGGTGCCATCAACTGTTTCGTTTCAAGTTCCCATGGGCGCCCTTTGTTGGGTGAACGGCACTCAAGCACGGTTTGGGCCGATGTTTGGCGCAACTCCGATCGCCTTCGCTCAGTCATATCCGGTACTCCCGATCACTGAAGACACAGTCATCGGCGGCCAAGTCGGCGAAGACTTGTCGCTTCCGGTGCATTGGCTTGTGGTGACCAGATCGGGTGCCCAGACTGGGACTAGGCCAGCCAACCTTCAGTGCGAGACGGTTCGATTCGAGCGCGAAGTTGCATACGGGGCCCACAAATTCACTGCCCCCGACGGTGAAGAGTGCTCTTGGGACATCGAACATCTCCCACGATTCGACGTGTCGTTCGAGCAGGGCCCGGCGCAGGAATCATTGCAGCCAAACTCACAAAGGAACTGGCGATCGACCGTCACCTCTTTCATTGACGGGTTCGAGCATCCCGATGAAAATCCGACAGCTTTCGTAAAGGCCACAATCCGGAGCGCAACAGGCCGGGAGGCCACACCGGCCGAAGTCAACTACTGGCTTCCAACCATCACTTCAGACCCGGCCCAGAAAGGAGTTCTCATAGATTCCTTAGCCGCCGACGAGCAGATCTCTGGACTAACCAACCAGATGAGTCGACTGTACGAGGCCTACTTCGACAGGTCGCCAGACTTGAGCGGCCTTGAATACTGGCGCTACCTGCGAAGCCAAGACGTGCCGCTGCTTGAAGTCTCGGTCAACTTTGCTGCCAGCCGCGAGTTCGAGCTTCGCTATGGCGCCACGTCGAACAATCAGTTCATCACCCTTGCCTACCGCAACATTCTTAAGCGTGAGCCTGACGCCGAGGGATTCACTTACTGGGGCGGTCTGATGGAAGAGGGACTGACTGGCCCAGAACTCATTCTCTACTTTGCCGAGAGCGAAGAATACAGAAACGCCACAAGATCGTTGCACCGAGTCCAAGGGGTCTATAGAACGTTGGTCGGCAGGGTGCCAACGGCAACTGAGGCCGAGGCTGCGTTGCTCGACCTAGAACAAACCGGCGGACTGACAGCAACCGCAAATCAGCTGATCGGATCAGCGGACTATCTGGCCTTCTTCGATGATCACTTCCGTGACATTCCGTGACCTTCTGCGAGGCCAACGTTAGTTAGCAGTCAGTTGGCGCGGGCTCACCTGCGAAGCGGGCGTTAACCCAGGCTAGAAAATCGGGCAACGCGGCGCCTGAGGTTAGAACCCCAGCGTGAGACTGACCTTCGTAGACCTTTCGGATGGTTGGGCCCTGGGCGTCGAACTCGCACAGCTGAGACAGCAAAGTTGCCGACGTCCCGACCGGTATCTGCTCGTCTTCACCGCCATGAAGAATAAACAGCGGCGCTTCAACGGGCAGCTGGTTCGTGTCGTTTTCGATTAACACTGATCGCCACTCGGGCAAGTCCCACGCTTCGGCGATAGCAACGTCGTCGTAGTCGAGAGGGTTGTAGACCTCAAAGATGTCAGCTGTACAACCGGTTTCGATCACGTCGATTAGTTCGATCGCTTCAGCCGACAGGATGTCAGTTAGCTGAAGCTGGTCATAGGCGGCAACAAGCCCGGCAGCGGTCATAGGCAGGTAGCCCTGGAAGTCCCCACCGACTAGTGCGTCACCAAGGGTCTCTTGCTGTGATGGGGGAGCGCCAGCTACTACACCGATCATGTTCAGTTCGGGGGCATAGGTTGGCTGAAGCTGGCCGGTAAACATGGCAGCGTGGCCACCTTGGCTGTGTCCGAATGCTACCCACTCATCGGTAACTGGCAGGCCCAATTCGAACACGGCCCGTACGCTATCGAGCACTGAATGGGCCTCGCTAGGGCCGACAACATAAGGATGTGTGCCCGGAGTACCCAAACCTTCGTAGTCAGTTGCAACAACCGCAAAACCGAGAGTTACCAGTGCTTGGGCCAGCGCATCACGTTCGGCTTGATGTGACGGAGCACAACTGTCGCCAAGTCCGGTCGTTCCGTGAGCCCAAGCAATTAGCGGCCAGCCGCCAACCGGAGCCTCACGAGTTGGGTAGGCGACGAAGCCGGTCACAGCAATGTTCTCGCCGCTGGTTGAAGTTGAGTGATAGGCAATTCGCTGCCCTACTGCCCAGCTGATGTCTAGATCTTCGGTATCGATAATCGTGCCCGGAGCAGCTTCTGGAAGATCGAGCGGCAACTCCAGATCGCCAGGGGCGTCATATACGTCGGCCGCTGGTTCAGCCTCGGTTGTTGAGGCTGCGGTGGTGGTAGTTGACTCAGGTTCGGCCGAGGTCGTGGGATCTTCGGCTGAGGCAGCGCTAGTTGTGGGCGCTGATGTCTCGCTTGTCGACTCGGTGCTTGTCTCGCTGTCGCCGCAGGACGCAGCGACTAGAGCAAGAACAAGAAGTAGTAAGAAGGCGGGCCGTCGAGAAGACATAAGCGGAACGGTACCGCCACCGGCGAGGCCACAGCTAGCCGGGGTCTCCCGCTGGCGACCACTCGCCAGAATCGGCATCCTCAGCATGTGGGCCCAACCGCCGACAATACAAGCATGTCATTTCTTGGGCAGCCGGATACCCCCTTGGTCGAGTCAAGCGATCACTACAGATACGAGCAGGCGTCAATGCTGTTGCTCGTTGGGTTGGTCGGTCACTACCTAATTAGCATCATCGCCACGGTCGTCGTGGGCGACGGTTCGTTCGAGCAATCGATATTGTCAGGTGGCAACGCGAATCGAGGATGGCCCGGATATGCCATCTTGGTGGCGGTCGCAATCGTCATCGGGACACACACACCGGGCACAATCCTGCGCCGCAACCTTCGTTGGGCCGCCTTGTTCGTCCTGGTGACAAGCCTGATGGCGAGTCTTGAATTGGCTCAGCGAATACCGATCGGCGCCGACTACATCGAACAGGTGAGATCAGCCTTCCTGGGCGGTCTAGGGCGCGCAGCGGTCACCGCTCTATTCGCTCTGTTTGCTCTCCGGAGCGAAAGCGTTGGCCGTTCGCCGATGATCCCGCTAGCAGGGCTCGGCATGGCGGTGGCTTTCGCGTACAGCGACGCTCTTGGTCGGGGTCTTGGGTCCTGGGAGAGGTTTGGATTGGTGCTAGTGAGGGGAACCTCCCAAGCACCTCTTATCGCCGGGTCAGGGCTGGCCATAATCTTTCGGCATCAGTATCCAATAGCGAACCTTGTAATGCGAAAGTTGATTGTCGTTTGCGCTTCGATGTCGGGCCTTGGGCTATGCCTTCTAATGGCATCTGGGAACTTCCGGGTAGCCGGTGACGCAGTTCTGTTGGCTTCGGACTGGACGATTTACATCGTGTTGTTTGCGCTTCTGGTCGCGACTCAGATAGAAACGACTTCACCGACAATGCCATCGGGGCGACCTTCAATCACTCTCGCGATTGTGATCACCACTCTCTTCTTTGCCCCGGCTGGCATTGTTGCATGTCTACTTGCTGCTCGATCTCGCGTAGCCCTCGAAGCTGGGAATCTCGATCAGGCGGCCAGCGACCGGGACCGGGCGACGTCGTGGGAGATGATCTCGCTTGCAGTTGGCGCATTTCTGATTATTCCGGTCTTTTTGCTCGTCGTCTAAGCGCGAACTCTGTTGGAACGAATCGCGGATGGTAGCGAGAACGCACTTCAGCGATCTCTGCTTCGGCGGTGGGCCGTCGAGAAGACGTAAGTGGAACGGTACAGCTAGGCGTTGGGGTTTAGCTTGAGCAAAGCGAACCCAAGCACTGTGGCAACTGACACCCAGACGATCGTCGGGGCAATTAGTGCTCCGGCAAGTTTGGACACCTGCCACGCTGCCACAGTTGCCGCGACCACTAGCACCAGAACAAGTACAAGCCACCAGGCCGCAAGGGTCAACCGCCCAGGTCCGAATATGACCGCTTGCCAGAGCACGGCGGTGACAAATTGAGCCCCAAGTAGACCAAGGGCGAGGTTCCTGCCGTTTCGGTCCGAACTCAGCAGGACAACTAGCGCGATCGCTTGAAGTGTCCAGAGCGAGAACCATGCAGCCGGGAAGACCCAATCAGGTGGGATCCAAGACGGCTTTGTTAAGGATTCGAAGAATGACACGGCCCCTAGAGTCTGGCACCGTCTTAGGAACCATTTACAATCAAATCGACGGAGATGCCCTGTCTCGTTCGTTGGAAACTATGTATGCAGGCAAACAACCTTGAGTCTTCGGGCGCCAATGGCCGTCTTTCAGATCTGTATGGCTTGGCGGTTCCCGAGGTCTACCAGTACTTACGTTCTAGGTGTGGCTCTACCCAGCTGGCCGAAGAGCTGACTTCGGCAACGTTTGTTCAAGCCGCCTTGGTGTTGGCGAAACCAGAACCACAAGAGCTGTCAGTGGGGTGGCTAGTTACTGTTGCCCGGAACAAGCTCACCGATCACTGGCGCCGGGAAGCCATGAAGGAGCGTTCCCTGGCTCTAATCGAAGCGGCAGATCGGATTCAGCCGGTTGACCCATGGGAGGTTGTGCTTGATCAGGCTCGTGCGCATCAAGTTCTTCAGGGTCTGAAACCTCATTATCGAAGTGTTCTAGTTCTGCGGTATCTGGATGACTTGGGAGTTGCCGAATGTGCCGAACAGCTCGGCCGGGGAATCCGTAGCACCGAGAGTTTGCTTGCAAGGGCCCGTGCGGCCTTTAGAAAAAGTTACGAAGAGACGGGAGAGCGGGATGACTGATCCACTAAACAACCTCGCCGCACCATCGGTAGATCAGCCACGGCGAGAATTTGTAGACCGGCTGCGCACCAGGATTGAAGCGATTGAGGCCAGAACACCCAAGCGTGTCTTCCACTTGGCTGAACTCAATTTGGGAACGTTCAAAGCGCCGTTGGAATCTGCGCCAATGACCGAGTTCGCAAATTCGCTAGACCGAATCAACGCAATCGCAGATGAGGCACCAGGATTCGTTTGGCGACTGACCACAGACGATGGCGGGCCGTCTAGCAACGTACCTGTGCCAGGTGCCGACGATCCGCTCTTGGCATCGAACTTGTCAGTGTGGACTAGCTATGAGGCATTGCGGGACTATATGTATAAGACCGACCACGTCTCATATCTGCGTCGTCGGAGCGAATGGTTTCAGCACCATGACGAGGCAATGACAGTGGCGTGGTGGGTTCCAGCTGGCACGATCCCGACTCTCGAAGACGCCCTACAAAGGCTCGACAATCTGCGTGTCAACGGCCCTTCAGATGAGGGTTGGCCACTAACCCAACCGAGACCAGCACCAACCAACCATTTAGGAGAAACCGTGTCATCAGACTCAGTGTCATCAGAAGCAGAATCATCACAACCCGTACTGATCCCATATCTAACAGTGGCCGATGCAAAGTCGGCGTTACTGTTCTACCAGGAGGTGTTTGGGGCCGAACCTCAAGGCGAAGTGTTCGAAATGGACGACGGCCGCATTGGCCACGCCGAACTGTCGGTGCGAGGTCAGACCTTGTACCTGGCCGATGACTTCCCGGAGATGAACCTTGTGCATCCTGCAGGCCATGGCGGACCGACTTCGATGGCGCTAGTAATTCACGTTGATGATTGTGACGCCGTCTATGAACACGCGCTTGCAGCAGGCGCCGCTGCCGAGCGTGCGCCAGCAAACCAACACGGGTTTAGAATCGGATGGTTCGTTGACCCGTCTGGTCACCGATGGAGTGTTACCGGCCCGGAAACGTCACACGCCTAGCTGGCGTACCGCTGTGTGTATTCCGGGGTCGCCGTTATGGCATCAATCAACTCAACAACCCGCTCAGGATTCCCTGCTGGAGTGCCAGTGCGTGGATTGAGTTTATGCTGCCAAGCCGCTACCTCGGTGTCGGAAGGCATTCGACCAAGAAGCGCCCTGTAGGTGTTGACAGTTAATACACGACCGTCGACATTGTGCTTGTTCTCCTTACCTTCGGAGAACCAGATCATCACTTGACCACGGTTCAGTTCATTCCGATCCAGTAAGTCCAGCCAATACGCCTTTCCATCGGGGTCAGGGGTCCTGTCAAACAAATTCAGGTAGACGAGATCTATGAACTGGGAATTGGAGACGTCGCCATAGCGGTTGGCGAACTCAGGTTGAATGGAGAACGAATAGGAGATCGGGTTTGGGTCATAACCCAAAAGCACTGACTGCTGATACCAATAGTCGAAGCCACCTAGGTCAGGCTCCCGAAGGAAGAATGCCCTATAGAGCCGAGCAATTGCCGCTCGGGACTGGCCCTCAGCTGACGGGTCCAACAAAAGGTCAGCCAGCACTTGGCTTCGTCCGTCGGTGGCAAGGGTGTTCATTGCCTCGGCGGCTTCGCTAGGAGTTGCGGATCGGCCGAGCACATCTTGGAATGCGTCGGCTACAAATACTGCATCACTGCGGTCGTCGGTTGGGGTTGGTGTATCAGGGTCTGGCTCACCTGGATCGATATCGACCAGGGCGGCAACTGACGGTGTTCCGTCTCCGTCGATAGCAAACATTAGGTAGGTCCCCGGAGGTGCAACGTTGCCGTTTGCTGGTGCCGTTACTGTCCGGGTTGACCCTTCGCCAGTTACCTCAAGTTCCATGAACCGTTGGCCTGAGTTGAACGAGTGAGTGACCGCACCCGCCCGGATGAAAGTTACCTTCTCGACATCGGCGCTTACTTGAATATCAAATTGTTGGTTGTAGCGGACTTGATCTGGAGCTGATGAAATCTCTGGACGGGCAGCCAGCTGGTCGCCGTCAAACAGATACGGAGGGGACAGGATTTGCCCATTCAAGTTTGTTTCGGGGCCAGGTGCGCCGCCGCCAGCTACCAGCACTGTGGCGTCCGGTAGAAGGATGGCTGCTGAGTGATACAAGCGAGCATTCTGCTCGGCTGCCAGCACCGTCCAAGTATCAGTTTCAGGATCCCAAATTTCAGGTTGCTTGGCCACGCCGTTAAGAGTGTTGTTTACCTTCGAGCCGCCAGTGACAAGAACGTCGCCATCGGGCAAGACAGTGGCTGTAGACCAGTGGCGACCGTGGGTTAGTGGCGATGCGTGGCTTATAACTGGAGCACCAGAGTTGATGTCGATCAGCGTGGCCGACTTTGATCCGTCTTGATCGATCGTTCCACTGTCAAAGGCCCCTCCGCCAGTCTGGAGAATCTTGCCTGGCCGATACATGACAGCGGTGGAGGTGGCTCCGATGTTGTCTCCCGGAAATGTGCCGGCGGGCGTTAGCGTGCCCGTTCCACTTGGGTCGAGGTAGTACATCGCCGATCCGGAAACGCCGAAAACCCGTCCGTCTGGGGCAACCCATGAGCGCGGGTACCACCAGCGGTTTTGCTCTGTGCCGTATGCGTACTCGGAGTTGATGCCAGTAAGAGTGGTCCAGCCAACTCCAGAGGTGTAGACCTCAGGCACAAATACTCCCGTGCCTGTCTCGCCGGGTTCAAAGTTGCCAACACCGTCAATCGACCCTGCTTCAACCAGAATTCGACCGTCAGGAAGTGTGGTCCCGGAGGCGTACCAGCGGGCGAACTCCATCGACTCCAATTCTTCGTATCCGGTTTCAGTGGAGTAGCTGGTGACCTTGGCCGAACCAATCTGAGGGTAGGCCCCCGGAACGTCGCCGCCTGCGGTCAAGATCACATCCCTTAGAGGATCAATTACTTGAATCGCACACAAGAGATCAGAGTCCTGGATGTTATTAGGCATCACAGAGTGCGAAGCCGCCCCTGTGCCCAAAGACGGAACCCAAACGTCGAAAATAGTGCTGCCACCTTGAACACCAGCACCGTCAGTACCGAAACTTTGCACGTTGCCATCGGGGGTTAACGCCATATGTAAAGGAATCAACGGCCAAGTGACGATGTCTGACCATTGGCCTGAGGCCTCAAAGTCAGCGTCAACAGGTTGGTCAATTGAAGAGACGATTCCTACCGTCAATGCGACGGCAAGAAGGGTCCTCGCTAATGTGGTCCGCGCGATCATTTCATAGCTTTCTGTCTGTGCTCCGACATGCACTCACTTTTCACACTAGTGCATTTCGCCAAGGCGAATCTATAGGTACGACGCCCTGGCCAGCACGGGTGAAATATCATTGCTGCCTGCCTCATAATTAGCGTGCACAATGGAGCCCGCCCTTACGCCGCGTCCTAGTTTGGAACAATTGCATTCGTGACAAGACCGATTGATCGACGAACAGTTCTTCGCCATGTCGCCTATGGCCTCGCCGCCGCTCCCTTTGTAAGTTTGCTCGGCTGCGGCAGAGCGCCTCGTGACCAAGCGGCAGCGCTGGTGCCTGAACCGGGCAGCCCATTTGGGTTGGCTGCCGGGCTCAGTGCCACGGTCCTCGACACCGCCGAGAGCTTACTGAGCGACGGATTCGTCAGCCCGTCCCGCCCTGATGGCATGGGTTGCTTCGTAGGCAAAGATGGGCGCTGGATCCTAATGCGCAATCACGAAATCGATCAGAAGCACATTGGCGACGACGACGGAATCGGCGCTTATGACCTGGCGTCGGTTCCTCCTGAAGCCTATTCAACCGACTCACTTGGAGCAGTCACCAGGTTGGTGGTGGACCCGGCCACGCTGACCGTGGTTGAAAGCAATCTTGTGCTGTCGGGAACGCGAAAGAACTGTGCCGGTGGGCTAACCCCGATGGGCTGGCTGTCATGTGAGGAGACCCTGGACGATGACGGCGGCCACGGATTTGTTTATCTCTGCGACGCAGAGGCGACTGGCATACAACCTGCTCGGCGTATAGAACAGTACGGGCGGTTCTTGCATGAAGCCGCCGGCTTCGATGGGGCAACTGGCATCTGCTATCTAACTGAGGATCACGACCGCAGCTGCTTGTACCGCTTCCTTCCGGTCCGCGCGGATCGACCATTTGACGGGCGACTCCAGGCCCTCGCAGTTTCAGGTCAGGGAGTCTTTGCGACCACAACAATGAGACTTGGCGACAGCGTTCAGGTGAAATGGATAGACGTGCCGGATCCTTTGGCCGGCATGGACGTTGCGCCTCAATGCCAGGAACTCGGAGCGGCGATCTTTGTGCGTGGGGAGGGCTGTTGGTTCGACGAAGATCGGTTGGTGTTCGCCGCAACCGAGGGAGGGGTAGCCGGCAATGGCCAAATCTTTGAGCTTCGCGACGGTCCTGAAACGGGCATCATGACGGTGTTGGCCGAGGCCACAGAGAGCCTCGATATGGTGAATCCCGACAACATCACAATTGCGCCCGACGGAAGTGTCTACTTCGCCGAAGATCATGACGGTGAATGTCTCATTCAGCGGATTAGCGCTGATGGCATAATCGAGCCGCTTGCTCGCAGCGCGTACGACGGACATGAGATAGCGGGGCTGTGTTTCTCACCTGATGGCCAGGTCTTGTTTGCCAATATCCAAGACCCTGGAATCACCGTTGCGATTACTGGACTCTGATTGCCCCGTAGGATTCACTAGCGTGTGGCGAGATCCCAAGCTGCTTCAGATGTTCCTCAGTCCGAGGATGAGGGCTATGACCAGCGGGCTGATTGCTCCGGCGAAGGTAGCGACCAGGCGGTTGATAGAACCTTTCGTGCTCGGGTCCTTTTGGTCGACGGACCAGGCGAGCTCAGGCCGCTGTAATGGACAACTTCGTTGAGTACGAAAAGACTGCCACCGCGGCGGGCTGAGTTATTCCAGTGTTTCGGCTAGTCAAGAACTAGTCCGAAATCACAATTGGTACTACTGGAAGGTAACTGCGGAGGCTCTGGGCAGTTTCTCCACTGCGCTAGGTCTGCGGACCCTGGGACCTGCCGGAGACATGGCGATAGAATTGGGTATGGCGGAATCATCGATAAACCGGCGCGCAGTATTAAAGCAACTTGCAGCCCTTGGAGGCGCGGCAGTCTTTTCGCCCCTCGTGCTTGCTGGAAAAGTGGGCGCGGCTCCTGCCGGTGGAGTCTACGGGTGGCTCGAACCACCGAACGAGTTAGGCCTCCGACTGCCAAAAGGGTTCTCGGCGCGGGTCGTTGCCACTACAGGCCAGACCGTAGAAAACACCAACTTTGTATGGCATGCGGCCCCTGACGGCGGAGCGTGTTTCCCAGCCGGAGACGGCGGCTGGATTTATGTCTCCAACGCTGAAATCGGCGGAGGCGCTGGCGGTGCATCAATGGTGCGCTTCGCAGCTGACGGCACAATCGTCGAGGCCAAAACCGTTCTGTCTGGCACCTCACGTAACTGCAGCGGCGGCCCCACTCCATGGGGAACTTGGCTGAGTTGTGAAGAGCAGGGTGGCGGCGAAGTTTGGGAGTGTGATCCGACTGGTCAGAGTCCAGCGGTTGTGCATCCTGGGATGGGACGGTTCAACCACGAAGCTGCGGTGGTGGATCCAGTAGGTCAGGCCGTCTATTTAACTGAGGACCGGTCCGACGGTGGTCTTTATCGGTTCGTGCCAACGGCTTACCCAGATCTGTCGGCTGGTGTGCTTGAAGTGATGACTGAAAGCAACGGTGCGCTTGGTTGG
Organism: uncultured Acidimicrobiales bacterium; assembly: GCA_937922785.1. Classification (GTDB taxonomy): domain Bacteria; phylum Actinomycetota; class Acidimicrobiia; order Acidimicrobiales; family SZUA-35; genus CALAJQ01. The sequence goes on along the minus strand of CALAJQ010000023.1, from coordinate 10,434 downwards.
GCCACAGTGCCAACACCCGGCGGCGGCGAAGCCAACCCGACCCGCACGCAGGTTCCAACAATGAAGGTCTTCAACCGGGGCGAGGGCGCCTTCTTCGTCGAAGGAGTGCTGTACTTCGCTACTACTGGTGACAACACCGTTTGGACCTACCAGCCAGCAACGAACGAGCTGGACCAGGTCTACAAGCGATCAAATTCTTCTCAACCAGTGTTGAGTGGTGCTGACAATCTCACCGCGACCACAGCCGGCGATGTGTTCGTGTGTGAAGACGGCGGAAACATGGAACTGGTAATGATCCCGCCCGAAGGTGGAGCCAACGCGTTCATGCGGGTTATCGGACAAGACGGATCCGAAATCACTGGTGTTGCCTTCGACCCTTCCGGCACACGGATGTACCTCAGTTCGCAACGTCCCGGCACAACTTATGAAATCACCGGGCCGTTCCGCACTTCGGTCGGCGCTGGGTTCACTTGTTCGTTGAATCAAGGCGAGCTCACTTGGAATGACCAGGGAGTGGGCACCTATTACATCCGAGGTCTGGATGCCGCGGGTAACTCCACATACCTAGGTTCAACCTCTGGGCTGTCTTTCTCGGTTTCTGGAACACACGCGACTTATGTGGTCCGGTACTGGTCTTTGGGGCAGCCATTCGACGCAGAATGCCCGGGTGACCCAGGCGGCGTTCCCGACTTTGCCTGCTCACTTGATGGGGGAGTGTTGTCTTGGAACGACCAAGACGCAAACAACTACTTCATCCGAGCCCTAGATGGGGCCGGTAACTCGAGCTACCTGGGTCAGACCGCTGGCTTGACCTTTGATGTGTCCGGTAACGACGCCGGCTATCTAGTTCGCCACTGGGTTGCCGGGCAACCGGTCGACGCAATCTGCTAGGCCTGTCCAGCTTCAGCGGGCTGCCCTTTCCCCCAATAGCCGCATTATCTATCCGTTGCTAACTCGGATGGAAAAGGCGGGGCAGCTAAGCAGCTTCAAAGCACCCTCGCCTGAACTCTCGGATCATTTGGCTAGTGCTGAGGCAGACGGTAAGGACGTTGAGGATGTGGTTGGCACGAACTTGCGAGCGTTTGCCGACCAATGGGCCGAGAGCGAACCAATGCAGCCGTGGAACAACCGGCCTGATGCTGGGCCGGCAGCGCATGCCCAGGCCTTATCTGAGCTGAAGATATTCGGAAGATATGAGAAACTGTTCGAGGCGGCTTTGGGGCTCGGCCAAAGAGGCGACGTCCTCACAAGCTGACGCCTTACAAGTTGGAGCTAGGGTTCGGTTCATGGATCTTGGAGCATTCTCGGTAAGCCTCGCGGTGAAAGATCTGCAAGCGTCATTGGCGTTCTACTCCAAGCTTGGGTTTGAGGCCGTCGGCGGTGACGGTGAAGCCTGGACGATCTTGGCGAACGGATCGACCGTAATTGGGTTGTTCCAAGGCATGTTCGAGAACAACATTCTGACATTCAACCCTGGTTGGGTCGGGGTAGGCCAAGAAGTTGACGGCTTCACAGATGTTCGTCAGCTTCGGGCCAGTCTTGAACAAGCTGGCGTTGGCATCGCTTCAGCCAACACCGACGATGCGTCTGAAGGTCCCGCTCATCTGATCATCGCTGACCCTGATGGCAACACAATCATGATCGATCAGCACCGCTAGGCAATCGAGGTCCTTGGCCATGTGATCTGGCAAATGAAACGAGTCGCGGCGACGTGTACTGGTGGAGAAGCACCAGCAGAACAAGCCGAGGCTGACGTCGCCGGCCCGGACCCGCTGGCCAGTCACCCGCTATCCCGGCAGACCTCGCTGAGACCGCCTTCGAGATGATCAGCGCCGCCGGAGACGCAGTACGTGGGCCGGGCATTCTCGGACCAGCTGTTGAAGCCCCGGCTGACGCTGATTCTGTAGCCCGCTAAATCGCGCTATCAGGACGGCAGGTCTAACCAGCTAACCCTGGCGTTCAGCAGCACTCGACAGCTAGAAGCGTTGAGTCTTTAGGATCTCGCCCGATTCGTCATAGACCTTCCAGATGCCCTTTTTCTTGCCGTGTTCGAAGCGGCCTTCGTCCCAAAGTTGGCCGTTGGCGTGGTATCGCTTCCACAGGCCGTGCCTTAGCCCTTCGTCGTCGAAGCCGCCTGTTGCCCGGGGTTCACCGTTCTTGAAGAACACTTCAAACGGGCCATTCTTCGGATTGCCATCTTCATCAATTCCAGGGATGTCTTTCATGGGGGCCTCGCTCCTTTGCTGGCGACAGTACTAACGCAGCATCGGTTGTAGCGAGCGATAGGTAGCGCAGCGCCAGGCCCACTCGAAAGGCCCGTAGCGGAACCGAGCCAGCCACCAGGTTGACCACCAAAGTTGTAGCGCCCATACGGCCAAGAACCAGGCGACGATCATGGTTCTAGTTACGTCGACGCGGTCAGCTAGATATCCGAGCGTGGTGAGCCCTAGAGCCGTCTGGGTCAGGTAGTTGGTTAGAGCCATTCGGCCGAGGTTGCGGAATCGTTCAACTAGCGGACTCGAACCTCGGTTCCAGTTGATGATCAATCCCATGTATCCCAGCGCCATCGGGACAGTGCCGATCGTTGTTGGGATGTGGCCGGTGAGAGCGTAGTCAGAGGACCAGTCGGTGATAAGACGAAAGGCAATTCCAGCGGCGGTAATGGTGGTGCCAATTCCCAGGCCCCACACCGCCAGGCGTGAGTAGTAGTCCTTGTCTCGTGCTCCCTGGACCACGCCTAACCGATACAGGCCGACGCCAATGAGCATCAGCCCTAACGCTCGGCCGAAACCATCGGCCACAAACCACAGGTCAAGGACATCCGATGTAGTCCCGGTGCCGGTGGTCCAGTAGTCGTCAAGGCCGCCCGACCCAGAAGAAATTGCGTTCTGGGCAAACGGCGCAGTTACGGCCCCCGCCAGGCTTAGCGATACTCCCAGGCCGACCAAGAGCTTGGGCGGAGCCATGCGAAACAGTAGAACTATCGGGGCACACAGCGCGTAGAGCAGTAGGACGTCGCCTTCCCAGGTAAACATGTGGGCCACGCCGATGATTGCCAGAAGAAAGAACCGCCAAAGGCTGAGCCACACAACTCGACGGCCCTTTACCGCAGCCCGGCTGGCAAACACTTCGACTCCGACACCGAACAGCAGCGAGAAAAGTGCCATGGCCTTCTGGTCAACAAAAATCATCGACAACAAGCCGAAGACCCAGTCCAAAGGTTGAGCGATGCCGTCGGCTGAGACATTGCGGTAGGCCGCATCGTGAAGACCGAAGCTGAGGGCGTTCATCGGCAAGATCGCCAGGATCGCGAACCCGCGGAGGGCATCTAGCGAGGTCATTCGCTCGACTGATTGCACCGGTCCTTGCGGAGGTGGCGTCTTAGGTGTCGAGTCGGTTGGGGGAGTCAGTGTCATTCGTTGGTTGGCCGTCTGAGGAAGGGCAAGATCATTATCGCTTGTTAGGTGTATGTCCGGCCAGCACCAGAAGTCGTCAGGAACGTCGGACCAAGGCGATGTTGAATTATCCAGTTGGACGGCTAGCTACATCCAGGGCTCTATCGATCGTTTGAGCAACCTGGTACCTTCTGGCTCATGTGGCGGAAACTAGGCGTTGGAATGTTCCTCGCACTCGTGGCCTGGGTTGGGTTACTAGCGCCAGCCTCAGCTTTGGATGACGAACAGCAATCGGTGCTGGATGCAGCAACGGTTTGGAGCGTCTCTCGTCCGGGTTTGGAGCTCATTGCCACTCAAGACCAAGGCATTGTCGTTCAAACTGACTTTGGCGCGCGATTTGTTTCGAGGGATGATTTTTCCTTCACCGACATGGGAATGCCGTCAGTTACCCATGCAGACTCAACCTCAAAGAGCGTTTTCTGTGAGCCTCAGCGACTGATCATCTTTGATTCCTGGGAGAAGGGTGTTGTCTTTGACTCAGCACCTATCGAATTCGGGTTCGAGTCAATTGTCGACTGCCACATCCTGCAGAGCCATTTGCTCCTGATTGGCAATCGCAACGGCGAACGGGTCGCAGTCATGTACTGGATTCCCGTTGGGATTACACCCGGGAATGAGTGGCCGTTGGAGGTAGGCGACCCCGTCGACCTAAGCGCTGCCGGGCCCCATATTGGGCTAGTCACCAATTCCGAGGGAGCTCAATACAAAGTGCTGGGCTTTGCCAACGAGATTCCCAAGTTGCACACCGGCACCGATGAGTTCATTGCATCGGGATACCTAAGAAGATCCGGCAACACCGTGGAGGAATGGAATACCCGGTTCGATTACTTGTCCCAGACTTACGAAGTACCTGCGAACTCAGTTCACCTGACCGCTGGACATGCGTTCACCCGGCTATACGTCGTGCCGTTGGCAGCGGGCGAGTCGACGCTCACGGTGTTCTTCGGTGACGGCAGTCGCGACGAAGGTCGACGGACCCTGGACCTGCCTTTCATGCCAGACCGAGTGTTAAGTCACGCTCGCGACTACAACCACGGCGTCTACCTCGATTCAGGTGACACTATTTATCTGATCAGCGACGGTCCCGTTCTGAAATCGAGGTCTCACGAGCAGTTTCACATTCTTGACGATCAGCGCTTTGCCGTTGAGTTCTGGAGCATGGAACCAGTCGGCTTCGTCGGAGCCAGCGGCAATGGGCTCAGCGGTATCGAAATGAAGGAAGTCCTGATCGAGGGGAGTGGCCTGTCGTTTCGACCGCCATACATGGAGCCAGGCACTTACTCGCTGGAGATCAACGCAAAGCAGCTGCTCGAGTTCGAAGTGGTTGGCGCTCCAGAATTCGTGAACTTGGAGATTGACCTGCAAACCACGGCTCAGAGCCGCCGAGTAACAGTTGATTGCAGCGCACCCATTCAATACTTCCCCTTTGCCACCCAGAGCTTCGAAGGGACAGCCGCGTTAAATGAGACGTTTAGGGTTGTTAAGGGCTCAACGTGTTGGCTCAGGGCTCGGCACTCGATTCAAGGCACATACATCGGTTCGTGGGGCCCGGTCGTAGACGGCGTCGTTCGTGACTTTCTAGGTGGTGACTTCAGCGTTGAACTCAACGGAGATGCGACGTTTGGACTTCGGCCCTTTGACAACGAAGGACTGCCAGTATGGATCTACCCGTTCCGGTCAGGCGGCGGGCTCACCGACAGTAGACAGATCACCTTGATTTGCTGGCGTCATGGTGAGGTATTCAGGATGGATCACACCGTTGTCTATGACCAGCCGACACGGCTTTCGATTCGTCACGCCGATTGGGACCGATGCTCCCTAGAAGCACTAGAGGATGAGAACTCTGACCTGACTGCGATCTGGCGGTACCACGATTTCGGCGATCCAGCTTCGGCCTACCGAGAGTTCATCGAGGTACCGGAACGCCCGGTTTGGTTCGAGATCGGTGAACTCATCGTTCACCCGAACGACGACACCAGGCAGTTCGTGATTCAGCAATATGACGACTTCTTAGGTCGCTCACCGAGTGGTCAGGAACTATCGAACTGGTCCTCAGATCTGGACTCTGGCAAGCGCACTAAGACCAGCTTCGTCACCGGGTTGTTGACCTCAGCTGAGTATCGCAATATCGCCGATCCGAACATACGGCTCTACCAGGCCTACTTCGGACGGCTCCCCGATGCCCAAGGCCTGAGGTATTGGATGGGTGTGCGCCAGGGTGGGTATCCAATGGACAGCGTGTCGGACCAATTCACGCTTTCTAAGGAGTTCATCAACACATATGGAGATACAAGCGATACCGAGTTCATAACCTTGGTTTACGCCAACGTCCTTGGCCGGACTCCAGACGCAGATGGTTACGCGTATTGGCGCAGCTTGCTTGAAAGCGGTCAGATCAGTAGAGGTCAGTTGATGATCTACTTCAGTGAGTCCAAAGAGTACGCAACGCAATGGGCGGCCCGAGTTCAAGTTGTTGGTACCTACATCGCCCTGCTTGAAAGAATCCCATCGCCGGATGTTCTAGCGGTCGAGGAAGAGAAATTTCGGAACGGCCAAGCTCCCAGCGAGCTAGTTAGCAGAATCTTGTCTAGTACCGAGTATGACCTCCGATTTTACGATCACTACAGAGGGCCACGGATCGAGAATCTGACTCCCATTGGCACAGGCAACCAATTGATTGCCGGTGGTGCCGCCCGCAATTCTTGAGAAAATACGGCCGAAGTCTCACCCAGCGAGACTTCGGCCGTCTTAGGTGATTTGGTCCGTCGCGTTCACGGCGCGGACGCGACGTCTGGTCGTGACGTCTTGCGATAGGGGGTAGCGAACAGGGCTAGTGGACCCATTTTCGCAGCCTAGAGCTAACAAATCGTCTGTCGATTCCGAAGTGCGAATAGTCAATGAGCATGTGAATTGATGTATTTAGCACTCCAGAAATTTAGACAGTGGGTTTCTTAAGATGATCAACCGGGCGTTCGCCAACGTGGCAATGAGTCTTCTCGTGGTAGCTGTTGCTGCCACTGGACTGACCATTCAGACCCAGCAAGCCGCAGCGGCTCCAACGACTTGTGGCGGGTTCGTCTTCCACGACTATGACGCAGACGGCGAACGGGCTGAGGACTACAGCCACGTTTCCGATGACTACGCCAACTGGCTGGACGACCCGGTTCCCGGTATCGATGTGACCATCACAACCGAAGATGGCACAGAGCTGAGCGCAGTGACTGATGCGAACGGAGCGTGGACGATAGGGCTCGACACGAACGACTTCCCGATTCGTATCGACTTCAGCGGGCTTGACGCCGGGTGGGAGTCACGTCCGATCGGCCCCGATTCTGGTCCACTAACCCAGTTCGTGAACGATGCCTCAGAGTGTGGCACCGGTTCGGTGGGCAACGCTGGCGTTGGGGCGCCGGGTTCGTTCTGTGAAAACCAGCCCGACCTGGCAACCACTTGTTTCCTCTTTGGCAACGTCGCCGACCATGACAACATGGCTGCAATTGTGACGCTGCCCGACGGTGCTGTCGACAATCAATCAACTGCAGGTAGTGGCTTCCAGGACGACCCTTATGTTGTTCAAGCAACCCTCGGCGAAGTTGGCTCGGTTTATGGCATCGCTACCAACTACGACGGCAGTATTTATGGAGCTTCCTTTGTGAAGCGCCATACCCAGCTTGGCCCGACTGACAACCCGACCACGATCTATTGGATCGACCCCGCAGGAACAGTTTCAGAGTTCTACACAACCGATCCAACTGCGGTTAACCCACATTCGGGAGACACAGACGGCTGGCTGAACGACTTCGCCGCCTTCGATGATGTTGGTAAGTCCGGTCTTGGCGACGTCGCAGTCTCTGATGACGGAAACACGATGCATGTGGTCGACCTTGGACAAAAGCAACTGGTCACTATCCCAATCAACGCCGATGGTTCGGCCAATGGTGCCGGCGTGGTACGAACCGATATCACGAGCGCCGCTCTCGGAGCGCCTTGTGCTGATCCTGACCTGCGCCCCTTTGGTCTTGGTTTCCTCGATGACGGAACACTGCTGGTCTCAGCAACCTGTACAGCCGAATCAACAACGGTTGGCCAGGGCCCAGCGAACGCAGCAACCGGCCCAGTTCTGGGTGATCCGGCGCAACTTTCAGCCGCAATCTACAGCTTCTCAGGCACCGGCTTCGCATGGGTTGTGGATGTACCGATTCCAACAACATCACGGGGCACACAAAACGGCACCAACGACTTCCAGGCGCTAGCTACTTGGCACCCGTGGGTTAGTGAAGCCCCTTACGCGCGGAACTTTACCGGCTGGCCTGGTGGCGGTGTCGCCTACCCGCAGCCGCTGGTTTCTGATATCACTCAGGACGGTGATGACCTGATCATCGGCATCATGGACATCTGGGGCCACCAGATGGGCTCGAACGCCTTCTATCAGCGCGGCGGCACGATCTACCAAGTGGCCCAGCCGCTGAGCTCTGGTGACCTAATCCGAGCCGAGGCTGCCGGCGCAAGTTACACGTTCCCGACTAGCGGAGCGGACTACTTCTACACCGGTGACAACTACGGCACCTCTCACACTGAGACGGCCCTCGGCTCGCCGGTCCAGATACCGGGACGTCCGTATTCTGTAACCAACGCTTTCGATCCGATTAACCCGTCTAACACGTGGCAGTCCGGTGGCCTCGAATGGTTCGCGAACGAAACAACGCCGACCCATAACGCCGGTGAACATGTGCGTGGGTACCGTCTTTATGACGGCGGTCCTGGCAGCCCGGTAGACGTCGGTTCGTTTGAAAAGGCAGCAGGCATTGGCGACGTGCAGGTCCTGTGCGGCGAAGCCCCGATCGAGGTTGGAAACCGAGTGTGGGTTGACGCTGACCGCGACGGCATAGCCGATCCCGCCGAAGTTTCGGTCGTTGGCGCTGTAGTCGAACTTCTGGACAACTCAGGCACCGTGATTGCAACAACAACCACCGATGCGAACGGTCTGTACTACTTCCACAGCGACGCCATTGCTGGCTTTGACCGCAACGATCTTGACTATCAGATCCGGCTGGCTCAGGTTAACTACGACGCTGGTGGCATCTTCGCTGCTGGCGGGGCTTACGAAGACACCCCAATCACAACGGTCGATAACGCTGGTAGCGATGACGGAAATGACTCTGATGCGGTTGACGTGAACGGTCTCCCGACGATCAACTTCACCGCCTCTAACACCGACCACACCATGGACATTGGCGTCACTTCGTCATATGACCTTGCGTTGACCAAGGTCTACACATCAGACACCTCTGGGGCGCCAGCTGACGGCGTAATCACCACCGGTGCTGACGTCACGTTCACTATCACTGTGTTCAACCAGGGAAGTATCGACGCTGCGACCTTCGAAGTGACCGACTACATTCCGGCCGGTTTCTCGCTGAACGATGGGGCATGGACCCCGGGCGCTGGCAACACGGCAACCTTCACTGGCGGGCCGTTGGCGGCTGGAGCCTCTACGACAGTCGACATCACTTTGACAGCTGACAGCGCGACCGCTGGTGACTTTGTTAACTGGGCTGAGATTTCCAACGACTCGGGCGACGATATTGACTCGACTCCGGACTCTGACCAGGCCAACGATGTTCAGCCGATTGGTCCTGGTGCTGCTGGTGATGACGTTACCGACAACAGTGGTGGCGACGAAGACGATCATGACCCGGCCGGTGTGTCGGTAGCCAACTACGACCTGGCGTTAACGAAGGTCTATACCTCTGATACTTCGGGTGATGCCACCGACGGAGTGATTGTTCCTGGCGCTGACGTGACCTTCACCATCACAGTGTTCAACCAAGGCACGATTGACGCCACCACATTCGAAGTGACTGACTACCTCCCCTCTGGGTTCACTTTGAACGATGGAGCTTGGACACCGGGTGCCGGTAATGCGGCAACCTTTACTGGCGGCCCACTAGCCGCTGGAGCGTCAACGACGATCGATATCACAATGACCGCGGGCGCTGCCTCCGGCGACTTTGTCAACTGGGCCGAAATCAGCTCTGATGACGGCGATGATATTGACTCGGCCCCCGATGCTGATCAAGCCAACGACGCTCAGCCAACTGGTCCTGGTGCCACTGGCGACGACGTTACTGACAACAGTGGTGGCGACGAAGACGACCACGACCCGGCCGGTGTATCGGTTTCCAACTACGACCTGGCATTAACCAAGGTCTACACCTCAGATACCTACGGTGGCCCAGCTGATGGAGTCATCCAGCAGGGCGCTGACGTGACGTTCACAATCACGGTTGAGAACCAGGGGAGCATCGATGCAAACACCTTTACGGTGACCGATTACTTACCCGCCGGCTTCGCCCTGAACGATGCGGCTTGGACTCCTGGTGCCGGGAACACAGCGACCTTTACCGGTGGTCCGCTGGTTGCGGGTACGTCAACCACAATCGATATCACCATGACCGCGGATTCGGTTGCCCCCGGTGACTTTGTTAACTGGGCCGAGATCTCGGCCGACGATGGCGATGACACTGATTCGACTCCCGACACCGACCAAGCCAACGATGTTCAGCCAACTGGCCCTGGTGCTGCGGGCGACAACGTTACTGACAACTCTGGTGGTGACGAGGATGACCACGACCCGGCTGGGGTAACAGTTGAGCTGTATGACTTGGCCTTGACCAAGGTTTACACCTCAGACACTTTTGGTGATCCAGCTGATGGGATCATCGAAGAGGGTTCCGACGTCACGTTCACTATCACTGTGTTCAATCAGGGCAGCGTTGATGCGGGAACCTTTGAAGTGACCGACTACATCCCTGCCGGTTTCTCACTGAACGACGCAGCATGGACTCCGGGTGCTGGCAACACGGCAACCTTCACCGGTGGCCCACTAGCTGCGGGAGCGTCGACCACAGTCGACATCACCTTGACAGCCGACTCGGTTGCTCCAGGCGAATTTGTTAACTGGGCTGAGATCTCAAAC
>CALAJQ010000022.1 GCA_937922785.1 uncultured Acidimicrobiales bacterium | reverse complement strand
CCCTCTAGGTCGGCCAGAAAGCGGTCAAGCACGGTCGATTTGCCACAGCCGGCTTCGCCAACAACAAATGCGAGTCCTGAACCGCGGTTGGCCAGGTCTTGTAGCAATTGGAGTTCACGGTCTCGACCAGGGATTGCTAGTGAGACCTGGGCTGGAAGGACTGGCGCATGTGGGACTGGCTGTTGGGGGGCTGGCTGGGCGAGATTGGTCGTTGGTCGTGAGGTTGGTGCTAGTTCCAGTTCTTGAGCCAGGATTCGTGCTTCGAGCCTCTGAAGTTCAGGCGCTGGGTCGATTCCGAGGTCTTCAACCATGCGTTGCCGGTGGTCCGAATAGCTGGCCAACGCTTCGGCCTGTCGGCCCGTTTGGTAAAGAGCCTTCATATGAGCGGCGCGCAAGCCTTCACGCAGCGGGTAGGTCTTAACCAACTTTGTGATGGTCGGTAACCACAGGTCGGCCTCGCCTGTCGCCAGGGCAATCTGGGCCCTCAGTTCACGAGCCGCCAAAACCGTTTCGCTCAGCCCCGAGACTTCGGCTTGGGCAAAGTCGGCGTAGGTCATGTCGCTAAGTGGTTCGCCTCTGATCAGCTCGATGGCCATATCAAGCAGTTGGGCTGCGGTGGTGTGGTCGTTTTTCTCGAGCGCGTTGCGAGCTTGGCAGACGAGGTCATCGAATTGGTAGGTGTCAACTAATGCGGTGTCAACAGTCAGTCGGTATCCACCAAGTTCGGCGACGATTGGTGGCTGCGGATCTTGAGGGTCAGTCAGGATCTTGCGAACGTTGGAAACGGTAGCGCGCAGGCTGGTAAGCGGCTTGGCCGGTAGCCGTTCACCCCACAGCGCGTCGATCAACTCGTCATTAGAGACAACGGTGTTGGCGTGCATTAACAGCATGGCCAGTACCGATCGCTCTTGGGGTCGGGAGATGGACAGTTCCTCGCCATCACGGGCGATCTTCAGCGGGCCGAGCAGGCCATATGAGATTCCCCCGGGCATAGGTGGACAGGATACGGTCGCCACTGGGGGTGATCAATTGGTCGGCCTGGGTTCAACAGTCTGGCTCAAAAAGATACGGAGTCGTTCCCGTTGGGTGGGAACAACTCCGTACGTTGTGTGGGATTTGGCTGAATCGCTTGCTTGTTAACCCGCTACTCCTGAGTGAATGGGTATTGCCGGGTGAACTCGGCGTTTGCGGTTACGTAGAACACCATCTCGTGTCGAGTTAGTTGGCCGCTGGTTACCAGGCCAAGCCAGTAGTCGTAGCCTTCTTGGTCATAGGCTCGGCCTAGAACGTTGGCGTAGACCTTGGCCACAAAGTCAGCGTCGGTGGTGCCGGCGTAGTGGTTGCCCCACTCTTTGGTTCCGGTCATGTATCCGGCGATGTCCAGGATGCTGTGGCCGTCGTCGTTGATGTCAATCCAATACTTGGCACCGCCTAAGTCTGGGTAACGCCCAAAGATTGCTTGGTACAGCCGTAGAACTTCGGAGTGCGAGCCATTGTTGAAGTCAGTTGCCTCCACAATCTCCACCACCGATTCGGCCTCGTCGATGATGGGGCGTTCGGCCACAGTGAACGTGCTGGACTTGACCGAGACGTTGCCGGCGCCGTCAGTGGCGGTCACTACCACGCTGTGGCTACCCGGCGTTTTCGAATCGATGATGGTGCCGGACACGACGCTGGCGCCGTTAAGTGTTGCAGTGCAAGAGTGGATCTGCGAACCTCCCGAGTCCGAGCATGTGAACGTGACGGCCGCGTCGGAGCCGAAGCGAACCACGCTGTCATCGGCTGGCTCAAGAGTGATGATTGGGGCATCAGTGTCGGGAGCGTCGTCAACCGTGAAGGTGGAAGTCTCGACTGTTGTATTGCCAGACCCGTCAATTGCGGTGACGACTAGCACGTGTTCGCCAGTTGCTTCGGTGTCTATGGCGTGCCCGTCCTCAATTTCGGCACCGTCCAGTGTTGCCAAGCAAGAGGCCACCAGCGAGCCGCCGGTGTCAGCACAAGTAAAAGCAACCGCGGCTGGGTCGCCAAAGGCTAGAAGCGTTCCGTCAGTGGGGGAGTGCTCGATGGTTGGCGGTGTCTCGTCGATGAATTCCGCGAAGTTGTAGCCATTGAGAATTTGACCCGCTGGCACTGCCAGGTTGGCGTAGGCATCTTGTTGGACTTCACCGATCGGAACTGATTCGGCCTCGGCCCCATCGCTCCAGCCGTCGGGTTGGGTCTGGGTAATTGTGGTTTCTCCGCCGCTCTCAACAGGCACGCGGTAGTAACCGTTCTCATCCGTCGTTACCACAACAGGACGATCGGGATGGATGCTTGACACCGAGGTCAGGTCAACACCAGCGATGCCGGCCTCTCCTGCCTCTCGTGTTCCATTTAGATTCTCGTCGTTGTAGACCGAACCCTGGACAACTCCTAAGCGTGGGTTTCCAGAGACGTAGATAGTCTCTACAACTGCCTCGTTCTCGCCAACGGTTATGGAGTGCTCGAATGGAGCAGGGGCATAAGCGGCGCTGATGTCATAGGTGCCGGGCGCGAGGTTCTTGAACTCGAACTGGCCTTGGCCGACCCAGGTGGAATAGTGAGTTGTCACGCCTTCTTGGAAGAGCCTAAAAGCAATGTACTTAATCGGAATTTCAGTGTCGGCGTCCAGTATCTGTAGCGAGATGGAACCGGTGAATTCTGGCGGCTCGCCAGCCTCTGGCTTGATGGCAACATCGAAGCCGGAAAGGTCTTCTCCGTAGTCGACAGTGACGCCGGTATATGAAGTCTCGCCGGCCACGCCCGCCGGTGCGTCTGAGTTCAAGGCGTGCAACTCATAGCCGTAGGGAGGGCCAGCAGTGAGTTCGTAAGTGACCCCAGGGATCAAGAACTTGTAGTGGATGCCGTCTGCCTTGGCGAACGCGTCACTTCTGGTTTCTCCAGACTCGTCATAGCTTGCTCGCAGCACGTTGCTGGTGTCGAAGCTGGGTTCGCCGTCGTCTTTCACGCCGTTGTCGTTCAAGTCCTCGAAGACGACACCGCTAACTTTGGCTTTCGACAGAAAGTCGACAGGGGCGTCAATGACTGGGTTGTAAGGATCGGTGAGAACTTCAATCGCTGAGATTTCAGTGACGCCCTCCACTGTCACTCGCACTTCGTAAGATCCAGGATCAGTCAGCCCGAACCGGACTCTGTCAGTGGTCGCGGGCTTGTCAACTGAATTGACCATTGCGCCATCGAGATAGAGATCGACAGTGGCGGCCCCGGCGATGGGGAAGCCAGTGGTGTCGGACACAGGAACCACGCTTAGGTCAACCGCCGGCTTTGCCTTGGTGATGAAGTCGAAGTTGGGCGCGTCGCTAACGCCGGATAGATCGACGATGTAGTTGAACGTGTCCGTCGTGCCGCCGAGGGGATGTGATTGGTTCAAGATGAAAGGAAACTCATAGCGGTAGTGCGGGGTCGAACTAATCCGGATGCCGGGGCCAGGTGCAATCAGCACCTCAAAGTAACCGTTCTCATCGCTCCGCGGCCATGGCGATCCGCCGCCGGTGATTGACAGCGAATTCTCGATTCCTTTGTCACCCGGGCTCCAGTCGCCACTGTCATCGACGTCATCAAAGATGCGGCCAGAAACCAGAACCATTGTCTCGATGCCCACGGTTCGGAAGTCGACATGAGTGGTCTGAAACTCGGACACAGCGACAGTTTTCACGGCGCCTCCGACAACAAGATCGTCTGGTTCGGGCACCAGCAGCTCTAGCTGGTAGCTGCCTGCCGCCAAGAAGTCGAGACTGAAGGAACCGTCGGCTGGGTCAGGTGAGACTGTTTCCAAGACAACGCCGTTCTGGCTCAGTTCCAGTTGGACTTCCACACTCAGCGGTCGTTCTGAGGCCTCGTCAAGAACGGTGCCGGCTATCACACTTCCGTCAAGCGCAGATGCGGGTGTGGGCAACCCGGCAGCAAGTCCGACGATGATCGCCAATGTAAGTAGCAGTCGTCGCACGTGGAGACTTGCGTTAACTAGTTGAAGCATGTGACTTCAACGTCAAACTGGGGGTCGACCTTTAGATCCGCCAAAACTCCGCTGTCGGCGCGCCGTTCTTGGACGGGCGCTCAACGCGATCGTTGCCTTAGACTCGACTATGCCTAATCTCGGATCTCTCCTTGCAGTTTGTGTCGGCCAGCCAGCACCGGTCGACCACAATGGCAGTCCCGCCGAAACCGCAATCTGGAAGTCTCCCGTCACCGGCCCGGTGACAGCACGCGGAATAAACCTCGAAGGCGATGACCAGTCGGACCGTGTTAACCATGGCGGCTACGACAAGGCCGTATACGCCTACGCCAATGAAGATCGGCTCTGGTGGGAGAGCGAAGTCGGCCGCCCGATCGAGATGGGAGGGTTCGGTGAGAATCTCACCACAACCGGCGTAGATGTGACCAACGCCGTCATCGGCGAACGCTGGCACGTTGGCTCGGTGGTGTTCGAAGTTAGCGAGCCCCGCATCCCCTGCTGGAAGCTCAACGCCCGGATGGACGATCGACGCTTCATCCAGCAGTTCAACACTGCTGGCCGTCCGGGCGCATACTTACGAATCATCAAAGAGGGCGTCATCGAAGTAGGCGACTCAATTGAGGTAACTGACGTTCCCGACCACGGACTAACCGTGGGCGGCATTCACGGCATCTACGTGGCTCGCACCGGGATGGAACGGATGCTTGAAGTGCCGATGGTGTCTGATGCTTGGAAGGCCTGGGCCACCAAGCATCTCGCCAAAGAAACTGAGTAACGCCGATCCCTCATTCGGGACGTCGGGTCTCTTCGAGACGCCGACCCCTCATAAGTTAAAGCCCACCCAGACGCGATCGTCAGAAGTACGGCCGAACACTGAATTGGGGTTAACTTCCTGTGAAGACAATACGACGATGAGGTATTCAGTGACCAGCAGTAATGACGATCCAATGGCCGACGACGGGGTCAATGTGTTGCTGAAGACCCTTGGCAATGGCCGCGTGGTTTCTCTAGATGGTGAAGCAGGTAAAGCGGTTCTTGAGTTCACGTGCACTGAGGAGATGTGTCACTCAGGCGGGGTGGCCCAAGGCGGGTTTGTGACGGGTTGGGTCGACGCGGCAATGGCTCATGCTTGTGTCGCTCGCTACACGACTGACTTCTGGATAGCGACGCTCGAACTGAAGATCAGTTTCTATCGGCCAGCGTCACCCGGGCTTGTTGTGGCTACCGGCTGGATTGAACGAGCTGGCAAGCAGACCGTGTTCACCGAAGGCGAACTAGCCGACAACGAAGGCAAGGTGCTGGCCAAGGCAACGTCGACCATTCGCCTGGTTCCAAACCGGGTTTAGCCGTCGGCTAGTACCTCCTTGGCGGCACGGTTACCGCGCAATTTCAGCCAAGTAGCCGATCTCATTCGGACTCAAGCTGGTCGGCCATAATGCCGATGCTCGGACATGCGTCTTGTTGTTCCCATCTCATTGAGCGTTGCCGTATTGGCGTCGGCCTGTAGCTCTAGCACGTCTGTTGAGTTAGGAGGCGAGGTGCCTGACTCGCTGCCGGCAGTCAGCGTCACCGATGACACCACCGACGCCACGGTTGACGACGCCGCGAGCGCCGGCGACACCACAACTACAACCTCTGTTGAAGAGCTGTGGGTCGATCCCGATGACTATCTACTTCAGGCTGAAGATCTACCCGGCTGGACATACGTCCGGCGCATGGATTTTGGGGCTGAGCCAACCTTCGATACTCCCGAATGTGGGTCGATGCAGACGGCGTGGGGTGCTCACGCTGCAGCTGGGAGCAGAATTCGAGCAAGTCATGGAGAGGTCTCGTTCCGTCAAACTGTTGTTGAGATGCCAGACGAAGAGTCGGCGGTAGCGATCATCGACGCGGCTTCGGAGGTGTGGAAAGAATGCAATCCTCTGGCAACTGCATCGGGCACCGAATGGTGGGTCGAACCGATTGAAACAATCGAGATTGACGGCTGGCGAACCGCTGGTCTCGCCCTCGGTGAGAGCGACGGTCTGATCTGGTCCATCACGTGGATTCAAAAGGGCACAACTGTTATCTACATCGATCTGGATTCTGAGAACCCCTGGGATGAAGTTGGTCGGGTGCAACAAGCCGTTGCGGCACGCATCAACGGTCAACCCGACCCAACGTTGATGGAACCAGCAGCCACCACGACGACTGAACCTGGCAACGGCACCGAACCATCCGACCCAGGGACGCGCCCCACAATCACCCTGCCCCAAGACCCGCTGCCACTTCCCGTCGATCCTCCACCCACAACTGAATACCGACCCGAGTGGAAAGACCACCCTGCGGCCAGTTACATCGTCGACCCAGAGTTCTTCGGCTCCGGCTTCGAGATGGGTTATGTGAGAGTTGAAGAAGCTGAACCGTCAGACCCTGAAGACCTAATCGATGGGTGCCCGGCGGTTGCGCCGCCAACTATGGACGGCTTATCTCCAACCTATGAACACGAGTCTGGTACAGCTGAGATTGGTGTGGTCATTGGTATTGACAACGCCCAGTGGGCCCAAGACACGGTTGATTCCATGCGCTCCGTTGCGAAGTGCGATACCGAATCATTGGCCATCGACACCATCAAATCGATCGACCCAAAGACCGATGCCGACGACGCCGTATTCCTCGATATGACTTTCGACGGCAATACTATGTTTCTGCTGGTCGCTCGTTATGACGATCGATTGATCGGACTTGTCTTTGCCTCCGAGGACGGAAGCGAAGTGCCGACGCCTTCAGTTGCGACCTTCACCCGCTGGGCAAGCGAAATCGCAGCACTTGGCTAGAACAGTCAAATGTCGGTGGCTAAGCACACGTACTGCGTGTGACCGACGGCCTGTGTGACCTGGAACGATTGCGTGCAATACTCGCTCTATGGGAAGAGTCGGGGGCGCAGCACAAACGGTTGAACCGATTTCGGGCATTCCTTCGGGCCGAGTCGCCTTCATGTTTACCGACGTTCAAGGCTCCACCCAGATGTGGGACAATCACCCCGATGTAATGAAAAAGTCGCTGCGCCGTCACGACCAAATCGTTGCCCAGTCAATCGAAGCTAGTGACGGGTATGTCTTCTCGCTTGCCGGCGACCAGTACGTGGCCGCCTTCCACACCGTCACAGACGCTCTGCAGTCTGCTCGGCAAATCCAGCAGAAAATCGCCGACGAACCGTGGCCCGACACCACCCCAATCAGGGTTCGGGTTGGGATTCATTTGGGTGAAGCTGAAGAGCGTGACAATGACTACTTCGGGCAGGTCTTGAACCGCACAGCACGCATCGTGTCGGCAATTCACGGCGGCCAAATCGTGCTGTCCGACGACGCAGCCCAGACCATTGACACCACTCAACTATGCGATCTTGGCGAACACCGCATGAAGGACCTCGCCGCGCCGGCCCATCTGTGGCAAGTGGGCACCCAGTCGTTCCCGCCGCTGAAAACGCTGCGCCAAGATCACCACAACTTGCCGGTAGAACGCACGCCGCTTGTTGGGCGTGAGGAAGACATCAACAACCTCTCCAAGCTGGTCAGCGATAACCGTCTAGTCACTTTGCTGGGCATGGGCGGCTCCGGCAAGACCCGCCTAGGCACTGCGGTTGCGGCAGAAGTTGAGGAACGTTTTGCCGACGGCGTTTGGTTCGTAGATCTTGTGCCAACCGTTGACGCAGAAAGTGTGGCCGAAGCAATCGCCAGTGCCGCTGGCCTTCGTCTGGCCGGTGGCGACATTGTTGGCGCCCTTGCCTCCCAAGCCTCGGGCAAAGAGATGTTGATCATCCTCGACAACTGCGAGCACGTCACCGACGACGTGGCAGACGTCGCCGACGTTCTGCTGGAAAGCACGGCGACGGTCAGCCTTCTAGCTACAAGCCGCGAGCCGCTTGACCTTCCCGGTGAAAACCAAGTTCGGGTTTCGCCGCTGCTCGTTGAATCGTCAATTGATGCTCCGGCCGTGCAGCTCTTCAGCTCAAGCGCCGCCCGCGTCGGCGCAAAGATAACCGGCGATGACACCGAGATTGTGGCTCACATCTGTCGCCAGCTTGACGGTCTGCCTCTTTCAATCGAACTGGCGGCTGCGCAACTTCGTCAGCTAACCCTGAGCGAGCTTGCCGAACGGCTTGACCGTCGTTTCGAACTGCTCACTCGTAGTCGAACCAACAGACGCAAGCGTCGCCACGCCAGCCTGTTAGAAGTTCTCAATGACTCATGGTCAATGCTTGATGCTGCCGAGCAGGATCTACTGAAGTTCTTGGCCGCGTTCCCGTCATCGTTCGAACTGGCCGACGCCGAGGGAATAGTTGAAGACAGTTTCAGCGTCGCGTTCAACCTCGGCGGATTAACCGATCGTGGGCTTGTTTCTGGTGACGGGCACGGCTCAAGTCGTTTGCTTGAAACTGTGAAGCTGTTTGTTCGCAAGCAATGGGAGCTCGACGAAGACCCAGCGCGTTACTTCGACGCCCACACAAACTGGTTGCTCGACTACCTGAAGACTCATGGCGTCGACAACAACTACCAGTCGGTCTCGCTTGCAGGTTGGGTGATTCGACATTACGACGATCATCGTGCGGTCGAGGAGCGGTTGGCTACATCAGAACGGCTGGACGATCTGGCGGAGATGATTGGTGGCATGCGGTGGGCCTACAGCCGTGAGACTGGCCAGCGTGCGACGGCGTTGATCGAGCGGGTCGAGCGTTATCACGAAACACAAGATCTCTCGACGCTTCAGTCCGCGTCTTTGAACCTTGCGGCGGCCGGGGCTGCTCGAGCGGCTCGTGACAGGCGGTGGTTAGCTCACGGCGCTGACGAAGCGGTCAGGCTGTATCGAATGCATGGCCCGTCTACCGAGCTTGTAGTTGCCCTTATCGTGGCCAGCTTCACCGAAGTTCTTCGAAACCCTCCCCAAGCATTCGCCAACCTCGACGAGGCTCAGTCGATTGCCAGTGACCTCGGCGCCGAAACGCTCGTTGACGCAACGCTGGCCTACCGGGCTCACTACGCGGCGATGATCGGATCCGTCGATGACGTGAAAGAAGTGTTGGCCGAGCTTGAACCTCGGCTGGATGGAGACCAGGTTGACAACACAACCATTATGACTCTGCAAGCCAAGATGGTTGCCAACCTCACCAGTGACCCTGAAGTTGCCCGAACCGCGGCCAGGGATTGTTTTGCAACTGCGGTGGCACTAGGGCTTGATCATGACTGGTGGATGCATCTGTACCAAGCAATGGGTGCGGCCGCCGCTGGCGAGGTCGGCGACATGACCCTGCACCTTGATGACGCCAACGTGTTGTTACAACAGTCGGGTGCCGACGGCTTGCCGGACTTGCTATTGCCCTACATCACCCTTGCCCATCTGCAAGGCGATGCCGAACGAAGTCGGCGTTGGATCACCGCTGTTCGCCACTCCAAAGTTCGCCCTGGGACTGGCGTTGTCATCGGCCTCTATCGGCACCTTCGTGCCCTCGTCGGTCTCAACGACGAGAGCCCTCTAGAGACATCGACGCTCCCCGAGATTCACGAAGAAGCCCAAGCCTGGGTAGCAACTCAAGCTTCGGAGCAGGTCGCCTCTCCGGCGTGACCTGCCGTCTCGTCGAACTGCTAGTCCTCCGAGCCCCACATACTGCTTAGCCGTTCGTCGTGTTCGGCGCGGTCGCCACCAGCGGCCTCTACTAACGCTGGCCACGCCAACGGATGAGGCCAGTTGGCGGTCAGTTCTGCAATCAGCTCGCTCAAGGCTGCGGGCTCGGCGTTGGCATCGACCGCAACTGCTAGCAGCAACACTGATCGTTCCTCGCCGGTGGCCCGCAAGGTGTCGGTGCCCGCTCCGTAGATCCACACCGGATAGCCCGCATCGAACAACGCAGTTCTGAATTCGAGCCATGCGGCTGGGTCGTCGTCATCTGGAAAAACGCCTTCAACTGCGTAGCTGATCATGTTCGACGGCTCCACAGTTGCGACCACCGGGTAGTCAGGCATCCAGCGCGAACGCTCGTCCTCGGTTGCGTCTGGTGGGAGTGCGTTAAGCGGCGTCGGCTCGAATACGATGCGGGCGCCAAACCTTTGCACCTGCCTAGGGAATGCCACCTGAGCAACTCTTGCAGTGACCGGTCCGGTGCGCTGGGCCTGTTGGCTTCGTCGCACTCCGTCATCATCGGTGAACGAGACTAGGCAGTGCTCCCATTGCTCCTCGATAGGTCCACTATCGCTCGACAGTTCCATCTCTAGCTCTGCTGCAGCAGAGCGAACTACTGCCCAGGACTCACCCAGAGTTCCGTTAAGCATCGCCGCCCAAAGATCGGAGCTGCGCTGCCGGTAGGCCTGAGCTTGTTCGGCTTCAACTTTGGTTGGCTTGGCTGACAACTGCGGTGGCTCGTCTGCAAGGCGCTCGCCTAGCTCGAGAATCTTCGCCGACAATTCGGCAGCGTAGGGATAGTTTCCAACCGACCTCATGGCGTGGGCCCAGAGGCGGCGAGTGTTCACCACGCTCGGATCTTGTGCGACGATTTCCGCGCACGCTTGTCCACAATCGTCCCATTCCTCTAGCCGGGCGTGACGGTTAGCGCGTATCCACAGTGCGTTGGACGACTGCGTTTCCTCGACGAGATTCGCCAGCTCAAGTAGGCGGTCACCTGACGCGTCACCGTCGGGACCTAGTAGGTGAGTCATCAGAGTGATGCAGCATTCCACATTGTCAGGGTGCTCAACGAGGTAGTCCCACAGCTTCTTTCCGGCCAGCTCGGTCCAACCCTGAGTGCGCAGAAGCTCGGCGTAGTGGGCGAATGTTTCGGGGTTGAACTCGGCCGCCAACATGCGCTCGAACTGGGCTACCTGCTGATCGATTGGAGCGGTGCCGCTAATCGATTCGGGTGCGTTTGCGATGGCGGTATCAACGGATGCCAACTTTTCCGGAGCGTCCAGAGGCTTAACTAGGTTCTCCATCACCTCTGCACAAAAGTCTCGTGAGCGCTTGGCCGACCCCACAGCACCTCGTTGGGCCGCGGCTAGTGCAGCGCGAATACCGGTGTCGAAAGCTCGGCGCCAAGCGCCTCCCGATTTGAAGTGCTGGGCAATGCGGACAGTCATGGCCGAGTAGTAATCGTCGTTCTCAATCGCTCCCGCCGTCATCAGTTCGGTTGTCAAGGACATCCAAGCCAGGGCATAGCGGGGCCACTCGACCGGGTTTGCAGACCCCTCCAGAATCGCGACTGCCTCATCGGTCCTGCCGTTACGCAACAACGCGCGTCCTCGATGCATCTCATAAAGGGGCCAGTCGTCCTCATCGTGGGAGTCATAGCGACTTCGAACTAAAGCCTCATCGAAGGCCAATGCGTCTTCGTCTCGACCCACATTCAACAATTGCTCCAGATGATGCCTTGCATAGGCCGTGCTTGGATTCGCGCCGGTGGATCGAAGCTCCACCTCAGTCTCGGTCAACAGCTCGAGCGCTTCGTCATGGCGACCGGCGTGCTCCAACCCGTCGATTGTCTCCAGCGAGAGGCAATCCCAGCATGGCCACGACGAGTCGATCCGGGCCATGGCGTCTTTGGTGGCAGCCAACGTAGCCTCGGCGTAGCCGGGTCCATCGACATTTCCATACACGATTGCCAGGTCTTGCACCGAGCAGATCGACTGAGGACAATCTGCAGTTTCGGGTCTGTGAGCCTTCTCGAAAGCTGCCACGACATCGCCAACAGCTGAGGCTCCTTCAAACAGAAAGTTCAACCGATACTGCGCTTCCCAATGCCGTCCAAACACTCCAAGCCACGGAAGCTCATGGGCCGCCGCCAGACGCTCGTACTCCCGGCGACAAGTCTGGATTCCCTCAAGGTTGCCGCTGGTCATGGCCTTCCTGAGCTGGTTAAAGAGCCGATTCACGCCAGGCCCATCGTCACCGACCTGCCTGTCGGCATCGTCTAGCCAACTCCACATGTCAACCGTGTTACTCATCGGCAACCATTCCTTCGATTAGTAGGCCATCAATCACCATTAGGGCGTCGCTAAGAGCTTGGGTGACGCCGACTGACCCGCCCCGACCTCGGTCGCTGGCGGCCATCATTGTCTTGAGTGTGCGCAACAGCGTTGCGGCACGCATCGCTCCGACCGGGCTCTGTTCCCGCAGCTCCAACACGCGCTGCACTGTTGGACACCCCATGTTCACATAGACACGAACGAGCGAACGTTCTTCGATGCCCGCCGTGTGCAGCCTCGCCAAGCCGGCGGCGCCCGAACCTGCGCTGGCATCGAGTTCGTCGCTTTCTAGACGTTGCTTCAGCTCGGCTTCCCTGTCGGGAACTACCACTAGCGGAACTTCCTCGGGGTCGAAGCGGGCCGGATAGATCGCTTCGCCTTCGCTGGCTAACTCTGCCTGAAGCCACTGCAAGTCATTGTCGGCAAGCGTGACGGGTTCAAACACATCGGCGTTGCCGCCATCGGTGCCAATTTCTACAACGTCGAGCCCATGCTTGTTGGCATACATGCGTAGGAAAGGAACCACGCCGTAGCGGCTGCCGTTGATCACGGGAATGCCACGAGCCAGGAAGAGCAACTCTTCAAATCCACCATCGGCACCGAGCGACACATACAGCCGTCGGCCGTGGCGAAGCGCCGCAACAGTTCGTTCGCCCTGTGTACTGGGCAGTACAACCTGATCCGCCACTAGTTGGAAGAGTCGGTCGTCAGTTACCGCAGCACCGAGCAACGCCTGACTGTGACGCTGAAGAATTCGGCGCCAAGCTGGCGGGTCGTGCAGCGCTGTGTCGGAGAGGCCAACGATCAACGCCTCGGCGATGACCATCTGAGCTTCGGTGTAGGCCGCGTCGTTCTGTAACGTCTCACGGCTGGCAGTAGGCGTGAGATCGGGCGACTCGATCACACCGCTTACAAAACCGGCCCAGCGGGGGAGTAGGTCTATGTCATTCTCGGCCAGCAACATGCCTCGCACGAATACCGACATTGAGCGGTTGTCGGCGTTCCCATAGGTTGACCCGCCGTGCACCCACATCTGGCCTCGCACCGATTGGCCTTCAGCTTCGATGGGCACAGCGGCCAGCGGTTCGAATCGCTGATCGAACGCCGCGGCGAACTTCAGACGATCCTCACGAGTGCTTGACTCCCAACGCCAAGGGGCGTCGAGGTTGATGGCAGGGCCGTTGTTCAACGAGATCGGGATGTTCAGCAAGCGGCAGTAACGGTCAAGGATGCTCAGAATCATTCGGTCGTTGCTGAGGTCGCTGTAGCCCGCCTTCAACTGGAGTGTCACAGTGGTGCCGACTGCAGCGGTTTGGGCTGGAAGCACCGAGTATGAATATCCGTCTGCGCTTCGGTATTGAAAGGTCTCCGTTGGCGTCTTGGCGCTCGTGGTGGTGACCACGACCTCGTCGGCAACAACAAAGGTTGACAGGAAGCCAAGACCGAACAAGCCGATCAGGTCAGGGTTTTCGGTTTCCTGGCGCAGTTGGCCAGTAGCTCCCACGCCGATGGTCGCGAGCATTTGATGGATTTCGTCTTGAGTGAGGCCCGAGCCGTTGTCCGCGACTTCCAAAGTTTGGGCCACAGTGTCGGTGGTCACCCGGATCTGTGGGTCTTCGTTGCTCAACGTCGATTGACCGTTGTTTTCCATCCAGCGGCGACGAAGGATCGAGTCGTGGGCGTTTTGCACCAGCTCACGGACAGCAACGTCGGGGGTGGAGTACAGGTGCTCGCTAAGCACGCTCATCAGGCCGCCAAGGTTCACACCAGTGTCGAATCGTTCGATACCAGAAATTGGCGCGCTGGTTAATCTGGGCTTGGGGGATTGGTCAGTCATGGCGAAACTTCAACATTAGTGATCTCATCGGCCGAGTTCGGGGCGACCTGTAAGAGATGAGGCCAGCGGTGCGGCCCCGTGAAAGACTGCACTATGAACTCAACTTTGGCTATTGGTTTCTTGCACCCCGGAGCGATGGGCTCCGAACTTGGCGCCTGTTGCGTGGCTGACCGGCGCTTGTGGGTGGATGCTGGCCGCTCCGCTGAGACGGCTGATCGTGCCGCCACAGCGGGGCTTGAGTCGGTGGGATCGCTTGCAGAGCTCCTAAGCGCGGTTGAGGTTGTGGTGTCGATTTGCCCGCCAGCCGCGGCAGTCGATGTGGCCCGAGATGTTGCGGCCATAGGTTTCGATGGGATCTACGTCGACGCAAACGCGATCTCTCCGGAACGGACCCGGTCGATCGGCGTGCTGTTCGAGCGCTTTGTGGACGGATCGGTGGTCGGTCCGCCACCGACCGCTCCTGGCCTAACCCGGCTGTACTTGAGCGGTCCTGTTGAGTTGACGTCGACAGTCGCTTCTTGTTGGGACGGCTCAAACCTGGACGTGCGCGCCATCGGGACCCGGCCGGGGGAGGCGTCGGCCTTGAAGATGGCTTATGCCGGTTGGACCAAGGGGTCAGCGGCCTTGTTGTTGGCCGTCGCTGCGCTAGCTGAGAGTGAAGGTGTGATGGATTCGTTACGGGCCGAGTGGGACTTGAGTCAGCCGGCCCTTGGCGCTCGTCTCGAACGAACTGCAACCGGTGTGGCTCCCAAGGCCTGGCGATTTGCGGGCGAGATGGAAGAGATCGCCGCAACTCTTGGAGCCGTTGCTCTTCCGGAAGGCTTCCACCTCGGGGCAGCCGAACTCTACGAACGGCTAGCCGCTTTCAAAAACACAAGTCCGAGCGAAGACGAAGTGTTCGCCCGGCTAAGAGATCGGTTAAAAGATACGGAGTAGTGCCCGCTGGGTGAGACTTCGGCTGTACTGATGTGCGCTGGGGTCGTGGCTATCGGAGAAGATACGGAGTAGTTCCCGCTGGGTGAGACTTCGGCCGTACTGATTGCAGGTGGCAGTGATAGCAGGTGGTGCCCGTGTCCGGCCGAAGATCTGTTCGGCGCCGCTACCTTGGAGCTATCGAGCGACCTTTGGCTCCGGAACCTACGAACCCTTGGTGGTTTCAATGGCAAAAACGGTCCTGGCTCGGTTCGACCGAGTGCGCTCAACTGCAGAACGCAACGGTGGGTTCATCACAAGCGCCGAGCTCAAAGACTTGGGCGTCCCCAACAAGACCGCGGCTCGCTGGTGTGCCAACGAGCTGCTCGTTCGCTTTCATCGAGGCGTCTACCGGGTTGGCGGGCAGAGTTTCGGATTCGACGAAGCCGTGCAATTGGCGGCAAAGCTCATGTCGGAACAACAAGCCATCGGCGGTCGATCGGCCTTGGAGATGTGGGGTTTGCCTGGCGGGTCACGGTCCAAAGTTCAAGTGGTTGGGCCAAAGGGCTTTCGTTCGACGTCGCAATATGTGACTACGAAAGAACTCGCAGACCTTCGCGATGTTGATGTCACCCTGCTCTCGGGCATCCGCGTGACTACGCCGAGCCGGTCGGTATTGGACAGCTGCCAGCACTGTTCGGCCGAGACAATTGGCTTGCAACTTAGCGATGGCGTTAGGCGCCAGCTGTTCACTTACGAAGAAGTGGCGCAGCGTATTGCTGAGTTGTCGCGGCCGGGCAAGAAGGGAGTGTCGATTCTGCGAAAGGTCTTGGCACTTCGTATCGAAGATGGTGGCCGCGAGCTGAACAGCTACGAGCAAATGGCGGAGCGGTTGTTCGGAGCCGCTGGCTTTCCCGAGTGTGTTAGCCAGCATCACGTTTCGGTTGGCGGCCGCTCGTACTTTGTCGACTTTGCGTGGCCCGAGCATCAGTTGTTAGTCGAGTGTGATTCGATGCTGGCCCATTCGACTCCCGAGCAGTTGCAGGCCGACCTGAAGCGTCAGAATGATCTGATTAGCTTGGGTTGGAGGCTGGTTCGGTTCACCTACTGGGACGTCGCCGATCGGCCCGACTACGTCACAGCGCAGCTCGCCAACTATCTCCCAAGAAAAGTTCCCAGAGAAGATACGGAGTAGTTCTCGCTGGGTGAGACTCCGCCCGTATTGTTCCACGGCGCCGGGAGAAGATACGGAGTAGTTCCCGCTGAGTGAGCCTTCGGCCGTACTGATAAGGGCTAGTGGCGCCCGGAGCTAGGATCGGTCGGGTGCAGGACTTTCTGGTTACATCAGTAATCGCATCAGTTCTCGACGGACCGACGGTAACCGTCTACGATTTTCACTGGATCAATTGAGGGGAACCCATGGCAGATGTACAGGCAATGACCAAGCTCGAGGGCGAAATGCTTGTTGAGTACTTGCGCACCATTCCAAGTGAGTCGTGGACTGCATCGACGGTGTGTGATCCTTGGAGTGTCCAGCATCTTGTGGCTCACCTCACCGCATTGAGCAACCAGAAGCTGCCCACCTTCATGAAAGACATGATCACCAACGGCTTCAATTTTGAAAAAGTAGTCAACGGTGCTCTACAGCCTTACCTCGGCGAACAAGGGCCGATGATTGACAAGCTCGCATCGTCGGTCGCCAACCCGACTACACCGGGCATGCTCAAGCACGTAGCGCTTGGCGAGTTTATGGTTCACGGCGAAGATATCCGTCGTGCGTTCGGCACCCAGGGCGACCACCCGGCTGCTCACGTTTCAGAACTGGGCCCAAAGTATGTGAAGCAAGGGGCACCGTTGGAATGCAAGAAACGAGTCGCCGGCTTGTCGCTAAGGGCAACCGACGGAGATTTTGCGTGGGGCGATGGTCCTGAAATTGCGGGACCCGGCATGGATCTCATCATGGCAATGGCTGGTCGGGCTGAAGCGCTCGATCGATGCACCGGGGATGGCGTCGAGACGATGCGGTCACGCAGCTAATTGCCCAGGCGTTCCTTAAAGTGTTTGATCACTAAGTCGTGAGCTTCGTTGGTAGGGAAGCCGGGCTCATCTCGGTATTCCATTGTGAGAACCGAATGTGACTGCTTCGTGAACCCGTGAGCATTGCCCTTGGAGCTGTCGATCTCAACACCGATGAATGCGTCGCCGAGTTCGGCGCGAAGGTTCTCGAACCGTTCGGCAGGAACAAAAGTGTCGCCCGTAAAACGAAGCCCGATTACACAAACCTGGCCCTTTGCAGCCCGTTCTTTAACGATCTTCAGCTCCGCATCGCTGACTCCAGACGATCGTCGAGCCTTTGCCCCTATTGGAAACGGGAGAGCGGGCTGACTCATCGTTGCGACCTCGACCGCCGGGTCGACCGCGAGTGCCAAGGCGAACCCGCCGGTGAAACACATCCCGACCACTCCGACTTGACCGCCGCAACGGGTGTGCGCCTCGCCAACTAGTCCCCGTAACCAGTCAGTCACCGGAGCCTTCTTGTTTGTGGCCAACGCCGCAAACTCTTTGGATACACACGCCTTCGCCATCGACTGCATGACATATCCGTTCGAAAACTCTTTGCCGGCAACTCCAAACAGGTCAGGAATGAAGACAGTAAAACCAGCCTCAGCCACCCGCACACCGAACGCTGCAACCTCGGGCGTGATGCCAGGCATCTCGGGCATTATGACTACTCCCGGCCCAGCACCCATCGAGAAAACCTCTTTGGCTTTGCCTGCGAACGACAACTGTTCCTTCTTGAAGTCAGCGAGCGTAGTCATCCAGCGAGGCTAACAATCTTGGGTGGGTGCTGACTATTTGCACCAGATACTGGGCAGCCCATAGGGTCCGAGTATGGGAAAAGCAGGGGCCAGAAATCGATGATCGAGGACTGTTCGCTCCAGTGACCGAGTCGCTCTATACCGAGAGTGATCTGCCAGGCAGCGCGCCTAGCGGCGAGGATCTCGATGATGGCGATTTCAACCCAGGCTTTGACTTCAACCGCATTGACCTAGCAATGCTTGGCAATCCACTTGTGCTTCGGGCCGCAGCGATGGTTGCGCTATCCGTGCTTGTGATCTTCTGGCCGGAGCGTTCGAATCGTGTGCTCAGCGTCTTGGTCGGGCTTGGCTTGATCGCGGGCTTCGCGACGTCGGGGTTGGCTGCGGTTAAGGCTCGACCACGACATTGGGGTCTGTTCGGCACCGCTGGGTTGGGCATCGCCACCGGGCTGTTCCTGGTGCTGGTGTCAGACCAGTCCGAGGTTGTGCTGGCCCGCATCCTTGGAGCGGCGTTGGTCATTCTGGCCGCCCGCGACCTCTACACGGATTGGAACAAAGAAAGCGAGACCTGGGATCGGAATTGGTCGGCTGCGAGAACCTTTGCCGGAATCTGTGCAGGCGGTCTTCTATTGGTGTTCCCATCGCAAGTTTTCTCGGCCTTGGTGACCGTTGTAGCCATTGCTTCCATAGCTGTCTCGGCGCTGGTTCTGACGATCTTGTTAGATCGCGAACGTCAGGTTTCAGCTGAATATCACCAAGCGGGAACGCTTCTGGTGGCCTGGCTTCTGGAACGTCCTAAAACCCTGGAAGACCGCCAAGCGCTGTATCGCAAGATCATCTTTGATGGGTCCCAAACCGGCAAGCGGATAGTCCGATTCTTTACTCTGATGACCTTTGCCTCGGTCATTGCTTCCATGGGAGTCATCACCGATTCAACCGCCGTGGTAATCGGCGCAATGCTGATCGCTCCACTGATGACTCCGCTTATGGGCATGGCCCTATCGCTAGTGATGGGCTGGCCTAGACGGCTTGCTCGCAGCGCGCTGGTTGCGTTCGGGGGAATCGCCGTTGCGATCGGAATCGGGCTTGTGCTTGGGCTAACCGTGCCCACCGTCATCGATGTCAGCACCAACTCTCAGATTCTCAGCCGGGCGACACCCACCGTTCTCGATTTGATAACAGCGGTGGCTGCCGGAGCGGCCGGTGCGTACGGACTTTCGAGGCCTGACGTTTCAGACTCGCTACCCGGCGTTGCCATCGCCATCTCGTTGGTTCCGCCGCTAACGGCAGTGGGCATTTCCTTCTCCCAAGGCGAATGGGACGCAGGCAACGGTGCGCTCTTGTTGTTTGGCACGAACATGCTGGCGATCCTCACTGTTGGGGCGCTGACGTTCGTGTTTACCGGCGTTGCCCCGGTCGAACGGCTGGCTGAGAATCAGCAGCGAGTATGTTCCGCGGGGCCGGGAGAAGATACGGAGTTGTTCTCGCTGGGTGGGACTTCGGCCGTATTGTTTCGCGTTCGGGCACCGGGCGCCCGGCGCTGTGAGTTACCGGATCCCGCCGTTGCTGTAGAGCAGTTGTGCGTTGACCCATTGGCCTTCGGGGGAGCATAGGAAGCTGACTAGGTTGGCCACGTCTGCTGGTTGACCGAGGCGCGGTTGGAGGTTGCCAGCCAGAACTTGGGCTTCGATTTCGGGTGACATCCAGCCGGTGTCGGTGGCGCCGGGATTGACCACGTTCGCGGTGATGCCCTGCTCGGCCAGCTCGACGGCGGCGGCCAACACGATGCGATCCATCGCCCCCTTGCTGGCGCCGTATGGCAGGTTGTGGGCTGTGTGGTCGCTGGTGATGCTGAGAATTCGGCCGGAACTGGAACCGGGGCCCGAACCGGAAGCACCGACAAATTGCGAAGAGAAGCCCTTAATGAGCTGCCAGGTGGCTCGGGCGTTGACGGCCATGTGCCGGTCGAAACTTTCAACCGTTGTGGTGTGAATGTCGCTGTCGACCGATTCTGCGTGGCACATCACCAAAGCCGAAATCAGGCCGAACTGCTCACCGACATCGAAAAGTAGTGACGCCGTCGCCGCCGCGTCTTCAAAGTCAATCTCGAAGAACTGGCCTGGCATCGTCGGGGGAGCGGCGTCGGCGCCCCAAGTCATGCGGTGGTCATAAGCTCGCCAACCGGCGCACGCTACGCGGAAGCCGTCTGCGGCTAGGCGTTCGGCAACGGCAAAGCCGATACCTACCTCACGACTGACGCCAGTGACTAGCGCTACTGGTGCAACAACGCCTGTAGCCAAAATCAGCCCAATTCCATTAGGCCGCCCGGCATGGGCTTGAACTCGCAAGCGTCTATGTAGAACGGGGTTAGGTGTTCACCGAATTGGACGTGCAGGAATTCACAACCGGCGGCGGTGGCTCCGTCTCGGGCTGCGTGAACGACACCCACGCCCACCCTGCTGTGGCGAACAAGCTTATGAACCATCACATCCTCGATGAACGCGTGAACGAAACCGTCCCAAAGCACATTCACAAAGCCGACAAACTGGCCGCCGGCGCGGGCAACGACCCAACCGAGGCTGTGATCGGCAGTTTGCTTAACCCAGTCCCACTCGGACTCATCGAACAGGCGAGTCTCGAACGCTTCGGCGTGAAGCTCGTGGATCTCTTCGTTGGTGAAGTCGCCTCGCCACTCGTAAGTGATTGTGTATTCCGAAGCCATAGCTCAGAACCTAGTCAGGCTTTGGCTCAACTAACGATTTCCAGAAGATGACCTTGTTGTCCTCAGGCCCGTAGAACTGGCGGATCGTGGCCTCTTTGTCGTACCCCTGATTCGCATAGAAATCGCGAGTGCGGGCGTATTGATCGGTTGAAGAGGTCTCCACTACAAGAACTCGGGCAACGTCGTCACCCAAGGCAGCCAACGTCTGTTCCACATGGGATACAAGCTGACCACCCAGCCCTTCGCCTTGGAAAGAAGGCGACACGGCCAAGAAATACAGGTTCCACATGCGGTCCGAATAGGGCTCTGGCGCATAGTTGGCGGCTGCGACCACAGCGCCTGTTTTGTCGGTTGCCACAATCCACTCGTGACCTTCCAAACTTCCGTCGAACGCACCGCCAATCATCTCGTCCAAGAAGGGGACTTCGTCGATTGTGAACATCTCAGCATCGACTGCAATTGTCTTGATTGGTTCGAGTTCGTCCGAAGTTGCGGGCCGAATTGTGGCAGAGGGCATCACGCCACCATAGGCAACCGGGTCCTATGTAAGCTCGGAATTTGTTGGTCGATTCAGATTCCAGCCGGTGCCGTTTTAGCCAGACTGGTTAGCGGCGAACCAGCATTGCGGCGGCGATCTCTTTCACCAGTTTTGCCCCGACCATGGCTGTCATGCCCACCAGATCTTGGGCCGGATTCAGCTCGACTACGTCGGCCCCAACCAGTGGTCCAGGCAAAGCGTCGATGATGTCGAGCGCCTCACGGAAGGTCAACCCTCCGGGCTCATGATGGGATACGCCTGGAGCGACTGAAGGGTCAAGCCCGTCAAGATCGATACTTAGGTAGATCGGGCCCTCGAGTCCTGACATGTCGAAGCTGGCCAACTCACGAGGTGCCACCATCGTCACGTTCCATCGTTCACCCTGAGTGCGTTGGTGAGGGGTGGCGGTTCGAATGCCAAGCTGAACCAACCGAGTCATGCAGCCGTCTTCCAACGCCCGGGCAAACGGAGAGGCGTGGCTTAACGGATTCCCGTCAAGGTCGTCGTAAAGATCGGGATGCGCGTCGATATGTACAACGGTGAGCTGGTCATGAACTGCGCCAAATGCCCGCAAGATTGGATACGTCACCGAGTGGTCACCGCCGAGCGAGATGACTTGGCGGCCAGCGGCCAGTTGGACGGCTACAGCAGAGGTGATCAGGTCGGCATCAACAACCGAGCCCTTCTCGTTAGCTACAGGTAAGTCGCCGAGGTCTTCGATATGGGAGATAACTTCCACGGAGGACTCGGCCGAGCTGTTGCCCGATCCCGAATGCAATGCTCGACGAATGGCGGCCGGTCCCTCGGCGGTGCCCATCATGTGCGAGGAGTTGGCGTCAATGCCTATCCCGAGAAGCGAGATCATATTACTAAGGCTGTGCAATTTGGGAGGGCTGTGCATTGGCGGCCGGAGCCTCGATCCAGATTCATGCCTTCACTATTCCATGCAAACCGGACACCGCGTACCCCAGAACACTCAAGTCCATATCGTGCGTCTGGCGACTTCCATCTGGCTGGAGGGTCATCTAGGTTCGATGTCATGAAGATTGGCGAACTTGGTGATTTATGCGGGGTCACTGCGAAGACCATCCGCTACTACGAATCAATCGGATTACTGGCCGAGCCCGGCCGAACCAGCAGTGGGTACAGGGATTACGGCGACCAGGCGGTCGAGCGTCTGCGATTCATTCGTGATGCCCAGGCCACTGGCCTGACCTTGGCTGAGATTGCCTCGGTGGTTGAGCTGAAGAGCTCGGGCAAGACGTCTTGTGCTCACACAATGGCACTGATTGAGGGCCACTTAACCGCTATAGATGCACAAATTGAACAACTCACTGCAGCCCGGCGAGAACTTGCGTCGATGGCCAATCGGGCTAAGGCCTTAGATCCCTCTTCGTGTACGGATCCAAACCGGTGTCAGGTAATCAGCGAAGCTCGGTGAGAAGGTCTGGTGAATAGCTGGCGAATAGATAGAGAACCGCTTGACCTTCTAGTTGGGTAGAAGGTTTACAGTAGGGGTATGGCACTCGACACGACTTCGCGGTCTGATCTTGCGATCGACGGAATGACTTGTGCCGCGTGTGCTAACCGGATTCAGCGTCGTCTCGGAAAGCTCGATTCGGTGGCAGAGGCCCAGGTCAATTTTGCTACCGGCCGAGCAACCGTGACCCATGACGGGACGGTCAACGACGCTTTGCTAACGGCTGAGGTGGAGGCCCTCGGTTACGCGGTTATTGAAGAGACCCAGACCGATGAGGCCGAAGATCGGCGCGAGGCCGACCTATTGAAGCGCCTTGTTGTCGGGCTGGTTTTGACTATTCCCGCCATGGCTATTTCGATGGTCCCAGCTCTCCGGTTCGACGGTTGGGAATGGCTGGTTGCAGCGTTGGCATCGCCCGTAATCTTGTGGTCCGGTTGGCCGTTCCATCGAGCCGCTTGGATGAATCTGCGTCACGGCTCCACCACGATGGACACGTTGGTCTCGATGGGATCTTTATCGGCGCTTGTTTGGTCCGCAGTGGTTTTGCTCGGTGACATAGGCGACGGGCACATCTACTTTGAGACCGGCGCAGTAATCGTGACGCTCATCCTTTTGGGTAAGTGGTTCGAGCTTCGGGCCAAGCGTCGCTCGGGAGACGCTATCCGAGCCCTTGCCGACCTCGGCGCCAGGACGGCCCGACTAACCGACGGTACCGAAATCGAACTGGATGACCTGGCAGTCAGCATGCACTTTGTTGTGAGGCCCGGCGAGAAGATAGCAACCGATGGTGTAATCGTTGAAGGTCGTTCTGCAGTGGACGCCTCGATGGTCACCGGCGAACCAGTCCCTGTAGAAGTGTCTCCCGGCGATGAAGTCATCGGCGCAACGATCAATGCAAACGGCTCGCTCGTAGTTGAGGCCACGAAGGTTGGGTCCGACACGGCGCTGGCTCAAATCATCCGACTGGTTGACCAAGCGCAGGGGAGTCGAGCCGAGGTTCAACGTCTGGCTGATCGAGTGGCGTCGGTTTTTGTGCCGGTAGCAATTCTCATAGCTGTTATTACCCTCTCGGTCTGGCTGTTACTCGGCAACCCGGCTGGGTCTGCGTTTACGGCTGCTGTGGCAGTTCTGATAATCGCTTGCCCATGCGCGCTAGGCCTGGCGACGCCGCTGGGAATCATGGTGGGTACCGGACGCGCGGCCCAACTGGGCGTCATCATCAAGGGTGGGGAAATACTTGAAGACACCCGCTCGATAGATGCTGTCGTGGTTGACAAAACCGGCACCATCACCGAAGGCGCCATGACGTTAACTGATGTTCTCGACGCTGGACTGCCAGCCGATGACCGCAGCCGCGTTCACGTTCTAGCTGCGTCGGTCGAATCGTTATCGGAGCACCCGATCGCTCAGGCCGTTGCAGTCTCAGTCGAACCCAAGCTAGACGTTGCCGACTTCCAAAACATCCCGGGCTCAGGGGTACGGGGAACTGTTGACGGCACAGCAATTGGGGTCGGGCGTCGTAGCCTGTTCGACGCCGTGCCTGCCGAGGTCGAGGCGATGGCCGCCCAGGCCGAGGCCAAAGGTGCAACCGTTGTGTTCGCCGGTCGGAACGGACTGGCCGAGCTTGTGTTTGTGGTGGCCGACCGCATCAAGCCCACCTCCAAAGCCGCCATCTCTGCTCTTCACGACCAAGGCCTTTCGGTCACGCTCCTCACTGGTGACAACAAACTGACAGCTCAGGCGGTAGCCGCCGAAGTTGGCATCGGTACTAGACCTGGCGACGAGGTAATCGCCGAGGTCTACCCCGACGATAAGGCCGCAGTGATCAGCCGTCTGCAGGCAGCCGGCAAGCGGGTTGCAATGGTGGGGGACGGAATCAACGACGCCCCCGCTTTGGCTCAAGCTGACCTGGGCATTGCGGTTGGAACCGGAACAGACGTCGCCATTGAGGCATCGGACCTAACAATTGTGTCTGGTGACTTGAGGGCCGTGGCTGACGCAATCGCGCTATCTCGACGCACCCTGTCCACTATCAAGGGCAACCTGTTTTGGGCATTTGCTTACAACACCGCGGCCATCCCGCTGGCAGCGTTCGGCGTGTTGAACCCGATGATTGCGGCCGGTGCCATGGGGATGTCGTCGGTGTTTGTCGTCAGCAACAGCCTCCGACTTCGAAGCTTCGCCGGCTACCGGCACACCTCATGACCAACAACACTCGTACATACCAAAGGCGACAACAATGACTGAACCAACTCTGTACTCGGTGCCCGACATCAGCTGTGAACACTGCGTGTCGGCCATCACCAAAGAAGTAACAAAGGTTGAAGGCGTCACGGCGGTTAACGTCGACCTAGAGACCAAAACCGTGTCAGTAACTGGCGGCCAGTCTGAGGCCATCGTCGCCGCAATCGACGAGGCCGGCTACGACGTCGCCTGACTCTGCCCACCACATCTGTCTGCCCATCACATCTGTCTGCCCGAAGCGCTCAGCCTCCGAGCGTTACGCCCAGACAGAAGCAGGTCTAGTCAGTCTCGAAGTCGTCGAGCGGGGTGAAGTCGTCCCAGCTTGGGGCTGGCGTTGGAGGTGGTTCTTGGGCGTCCAACTCGGTTAAGGCTTCGTTCGTCCTCTCTTCAACTTCTGTCGGCGGCACGTGAGGCAGGTGCGGGTGGCCGTCGGATTCGACTTCGAGGGCGGCTGGCGTTGCAGATGTAACCACGATGGCAGCCAAGACGGTAGTAATTGGCATCGCGGCCACCAAGCCGATCGAGCCGCAAAGCGTCCTAACGATCTCAATCGCGATTAGCTCTGAGTTGGCAGCCATTTGAAGTGATTGTTCAGAAGCCGTGAACAACAACAGCAGCGGCATGCTCGCACCAACGTAGGCCAGCAACAACGTGTTAACCGTCGACGCAATGTGCTCACGACCAACTCTGATTCCAGAAGTCACAAGCTCGGTGACACCAAGGTCTGGCCTGCGTCGCTTCAGCTCGGCCACCGTGGCAACTTGGGTGACGGTTACGTCATCCAACGCTCCAAGCGCCCCGATCACCGCGCCGCCCAAGAGCAGCGAGCTGACGTTTAGATTCTCTGAAATGAAGGGCAGAATCAGCGCCTCCTCGGTAGCTAGTCCAGTGAAGGAAGCAAGCTCGAAAAACACCCACGACAGGCCAAGCGTCAGAGCAAGCGCGGCAAGAGTGCCAGCAAGGGCCACAGTGGTGGTGGGGGAGAATCCGTGGGTCAGATAGAGGCTCACGAAGGCAATGGCCGACGCGGAGATGACCGCAACCACAAGAGGGTCGTTGCCGTCAAGCACTGATGGCGCAAGGAAGCCAACCAGAACCACCAGGGTTAAGGCCATCGCCAGCAATGCCAAAACGCCTCGGACCCGCCCCAGAATCAACACCACGCCAACAAACAAAACGGTTAGCCAAACCAGGGTTGCTCGACGTTCCTTATCTGCGAAGAAATAGAAGTTTGTGCTTTCCTCATAACCAAGAATGACTCGGTCGCCAACGGCCAAATCGGGAATTGACAGATCGAAACGCAGGTCAATCTCTGGCAGTGCAACGACCGACCCGGCATCGGGGCCCTCGTGAACAATTAGCTCCACCACTCGGCACCGCTGTGGGTTGTCTGGTTCTGAATAGCTGCATTCGCCGTCATTGACCACCTGGATGGTTGCGCTAAGTCGATCCGACACAAGACCGATTTCATCTGCGCTGTCGACAGCATCTTGGCGGCCTTGGTCCGAAGGCCACATGGCCACAACGCCAGCAACTGTTGCCACCGCAGCGAGCAGCACTCCAAGCAAAACAATTCGCAGAGTTGAGTGCTCGAGCCATTGTTGCCATCCGCCGTCGATCTCATGATCGTGTGAATGCGAATGGCTGTGGCCCATTTCTCGAATGCTACCGAGCCGAGCCCGGACCTTCATTGCTTGTCCGTTCATTGTCTGTCTGCTCCGAAGCCACTATCTGTCTGCTCGAAGCGCTCAGCCACCGAGCGTTACGCCCAGACAGAAGCGTTACGCCCAGACAGAAGTAGAGTGCGGCTCATGTTTGACCTTCTGCCTGACAGGCTGCCTTGGTTCGTCGGGGGGCCGATTCTTGGTCTCCTAATTGTTGGACTGTTCGTCTTAGCCAATCAACCGCTTGGAGCCAGCGGCGCTTACGTACAAACCACGGGCTTCTTGCGGCGCCGAGACGGCGTTGTGATCTGGCGGGTCTGGTATTTCGTTGGCATGTTCTTGGGTGGCCTTCTTGTTACACAGGTGCTTCGCAGTGGCAGTGAAATCCGGACCGGTTATGACGCACTCACAAACGTCTTCCCGCTGGCGGTTGTGGTGCCAATGGTCTTTGGTGGGGCCACTTTGCTTGGCTATGGCGCCGCTCTTGCTGGTGGCTGCACTTCCGGTCACGGAATGTGCGGCACAGCTCAACGCAGCCCGGCCAGCTTGGCCGTAACCGCAACATTCATGACAACCGCCATAATCACCACCTTTGTTCTGCGCATCCTCACCGGAGGCGACCTATGAAACTGAACCTCATCGGATTGGCGTTCGGCGTTATGTTTGGCGGAGTTCTGGCAGCGTCGAACCTGCACGAATACGACACCATTCACGCAATGCTTCGGCTTGACGAAATAGACGTCTTCTTGTTTATGGCATCGGCCATCGCAGTGTCGGCACCGCTGCTTTGGCTGCTTGAACGGCGCGGAATGAACACGCCCTTTGGTGGTCAGCTGAAGTTGTCTCGCTCCATGCCCGAAGCTCACCACCTTAAGGGTGGAGCCTTGTTCGGAGTTGGCTGGGCCATCGCCGGCACTTGTCCTGCTCCGGCGCTAGTGATGGTCTCATCAGGCGCCGTTCTGGGCCTGGTCGCCTTGCCAGGCATCTTTCTGGGCTTGCACCTGCGAGAGCGTCAGGCAATGCACGATTTGCACGTTGGTGACGGTGAACACCGCCACAACCAGATCTCGGTCTAGCGGTTGATTCAGAGGGCCAGTTCGCGGCGGTCCGATTTGTTCTCATACATTGCTTTGTCCGCAGCGATCATCAGCTCGGTTGCGGTCATCCCGTCTTCGGGTGT
Source organism: uncultured Acidimicrobiales bacterium (assembly GCA_937922785.1). GTDB lineage: Bacteria > Actinomycetota > Acidimicrobiia > Acidimicrobiales > SZUA-35 > CALAJQ01. The sequence goes on along the minus strand of CALAJQ010000022.1, from coordinate 87,465 downwards.
CTGAGCAAACCCAATGCTTAGCCCCACACTTACAGGCTCGCCGACGCCAATATCGAACGGATCAGCCACGGCCTTGGTTATGCGTTCTAGGAAACCGGCGCAGATGGCGCGGTCGCCGTTAGGCACGACGAAAGCAAACTCATCCCCGCCCAGCCTCGCCAGTGTGTCCGACTTGCGGATCGTGTTCTTCAAACGCTTCGCGACAAGCTGAAGTAGTAGGTCACCACGATGGTGGCCCCACTTGTCGTTGACCTGCTTGAACCCGTCTAGGTCGCCAAAGATCACTGCCACCGGGTTGCCATCTAGATCCCGCTGAGTCATTGCCACGTCAAGCTTGTGGATCAGATGGCGACGGTTGGCAAGGCCGGTTAGGTCGTCATGGTTGGCTCGGTATTTCGAATCGTCAACCAGAGTCTTGTTAAGTAACAGAACTGCCAGCTGACGGGCGACGGTCCAGACTAAGGCAAGAGTGTCATCAGATGGAATAGTTTCCCACTCCGACACTAAGACTCCGTTGCGAGCCCCTTCTGCGCTGACTGGCACCAAGTGGATGCCCAGCTCTGCGACAGTGATAGTGGACTGGGTGCGCTGTGCTTGTTGGGCAAGCTCTAGCAGCTTCGATTGCGGGTGAGCGCTCTTGCCAGAGTCGGCCCGGAATCGAAGCTGGTTGTTGTCTGGATCTCCGCCGAGCGGGGGCTCCATGAAAAGGACGGTGGATGTGGTTTCAGTGAGCTTGGCGATGGAGCCGATTAGGCTCTCGACGTCGGTTGGAATCTCAGGCGCTCGAATCATTGCGATGGTTGCCGCGTTGAGGTGGTCTAGCCAAGCGTTCTGATTCTTTAGCCGCATCTCTGCGTTGTGCTGGCGTGTGATGTCCCGGGCGATACACACCAGACCACTGACTGTGCCGTCAACGTCGAACAGGGGCGTTTTAACCACGTCGATCCATCGCAAGTTGCCGTTGGCGTCAATTCTGCGAGATAGGTGATGAGTTCCAGTGCCGGTTTCGAAAACCTGGCTATCTCTGTTTCGAACACCCTTGCTTAGTTCGGGATCTCCATGGCAGCTGACGTCATTGCCGATGATCTCCGCTGGGGTTTGGTTGTACAAATCGCCATATGCGGTGTTGCAGGCTATGTAGGTACCGTCGCAGTCCTTCAAATAGATTAGATCGGTCGATGATCCAATGACCTGGTTCAGTAAGGCTGCCTGCTGGGACAGCGGATCGAGAAATGCGCTCACCGTTTAGTTCTCGACGCCAAACTGAAGAAGCTTTAGCAAGCAGGTTGAAGCGGCTCTTGGCGCGCTCAGATGTACAGCTGCTTGCGCCGCCTCAATTTGTTGGCGTACATGGCGTTGTCAGCCGAAATCATCAGGTCAGAAGGGGTCATTCCGCCGCCAGGGGTCTTCGCCAGCCCAATGCTCAGGCCAACCTTCACGGGCTCGCCAACGCCGATGTCGAAAGGTTCGGCTACTGCGGCCGTGATGCGTTCCAGGAATCTTGCGCAGGTGGCCTCGTCGCCGTTAGGGATTACAAAGGCAAACTCGTCACCGCCAAGCCTGGCTAAAGTATCCGACGCACGCATTGTCTCCTTCAGGCGCTTGGCGACTAGCTGTAGGAGTAGATCACCGTGGTGGTGACCCCATGTGTCGTTGATCTGTTTGAATCCGTCTAGGTCGCCAAAGATCACTGCCACCGGCGGATCTTCAGCGGTTCTGTCGGTCATGGCTATGTCTAGCTCTGAGGTGAGATGGCGGCGGTTGGCCAAACCAGTCAGGTCGTCATGAGTTGCCCGGTGCTTGGTCTGGTCAATCAATGACTTGTTAAGCAGCATCACGCCCAGTTGTCGCGCCACTGTCCAGGACTGTGTCAACACTTCAGTGGTCGGCTCGGCGTGCCACTCCGACAGCACGATTCCGTTGCGAACATCATCGGCGCTCAGCGGGATTGCGTGCACGTGTAGATCGTCTAGGGCCAGGGTCGACTTCGTCCGCTGAGCTTCAGCAGCAAGAGCGCGCCGCTCCGAGGCTGATATTCGGCTTTCGCCGGATTCTCCCCGTAGTACGAGTTCTGGAGTTTCTGAAGCGTTCAGTGGGTCGCTTTCGGGGGCCGGCTCGAGATACAGCGATACGTAGGTCGCGTTGGTTAGCCGGGCTATCGCATTGACCAGGCGGTCGATGTCGGTGGGTCGATCAGGCTGGCTGATCATTTTGATGGTCTCGTCGTTGAGGTGCTCAAGCCAGATCATCTGGCTGAGTAGTCGCTGCTCCATCTCTTGTTGGGTAGTTATGTCACGTGCAATCCCGATGAGGCCAGCTACCTCCCCATTTTGGTCATAAAGCGGTGACTTCAGTACGTCGTACCAGCGTTCATTGCCATCAGCCCAGACCCGGGGGCCAACCTCGTGTGTGCCTTCGCCAGTCTCAAAGAGTTGGTTATCGATCGCCCTAACAGTTCGGATGACTTCGGGGTCTCCATGGAGTTCGATGCCGTGGCCGATCATCTCATCAGCACTCATGCCGAACCCCGCTGCATAAACGTCGTTCACCTCGACATACTTACCGGCGCGATCCTTCACGAAGATCAGGTCGGGTGAAGACCCAATCACCTGTTTCAGTAACCGGGCCTGCTCCGACAGCGGATTCATCAGAGGTTCCACTTCATACTGGTCGGCGGCTGAGTGCTAAAGCTTTAGCAAGCAGGCTGAAGCAGCTGACCTGCGGCTACGTGGCTGAGCGAAGCGAATTGACGAGGTCTTTGTTTACCTCGATTGGCCCGTCCTCTCGACTGGCCTCGAACCGGCGCTGGCCAGGTAGGCGGACACCTTCCATGTTTTCGAGTTCGGTGAGAAAACCATCGCTATGTTCGGCCCACCCGGGCCCGGCCAAGACTTCAGGAGACATCGCCAAGATGAACTCGCCGCCTATAGCCGGGCCGCCGTCGCGGTTGTCTGCCTTAACTGCCTCGTAGCTGAAATAGTCTCCGACAAGTCCGGCCGCCAACAGTTCGATCATTGTTGCGATCATCGAGCCCTTGTAGCCACCGAAAGGCAGGATCACGCCACCGTCATGAACCTTCTTGGCATCCGTTGTCGGGTTGCCGGCCGAGTCCAACCCGGTGCCAGGCGGCAGCTCATGACCGTCGCGCGCTGCAACTCCGATGTCTCCCCGGGCCTTGGCAGAGGTTGCCATGTCGAAAACGTACGGATCTTTGCCGGGTCGCGGGTAGGCGAAGGAGATGGGGTTGGTGCTGAAGAAGGCAGTCTTGGCGCCGAACGGGGCCATCATCGGCGTGTGAACGGTGCAGGCCAGGCCCACCAAGTTGTGTCTGGCCAGAGCTTCAACCTCGGGCCAAAGGGCAGCGAAGTGGAAGCTGTTGCGGATCAGCAGGACGGCCACGCCACTTTGTTCCGCAGCGGCGGCTAGAAGAGGGGTTCCGTATTCAATGGCTAGGGGGGCGAAGCCGCGGTCGCCGTCTAAGCGGATAGCTGATTGGGTCAAATGCGTCTCTTTGGGACGAGCGTGGCCGTTGACTTTGCCGCTCTTTAGTGACTTCAGGTAGCCAGGCAAGCGGAACAAACCGTGGGAGACCGCACCGGCGCGTTCGGCGGAACTAATCGTTCGGGCCGATGCGCTGGCGTTGGTCTCGTCGCACCCGTTTGCTAGCAGGCACGTTTGGGCAAGGTCATAAATCTCAGCTTCGCTGAGTGCAACTGTTGTCACGGGGGCCTCCGGGTTTGGGTCTATGGCCCAAGCTTAGGCTTAGCCGAGAACCGCACTGCCGAAGCCAACGCTGAAACGCTCACACCAAATCTCTACGGTGTTGAACACCGATAGGTCGACATCGGTTGGGATCTCGTAGTTCTGCTCGCCGATGTTGCCCTTCAGTTCGCCGAGGCTCACGAAGTCGCCGTTTTCGGCTCGAAGGTAGACCTTTAGATCTGGCCCGTTAGTGGAGTTGAAGTCTTCGAAGCGAAGGAATCTCTGCTCGCTTCCGTCGTTTAATACCACGGCTTGGCCGTTTACGTCATAGCGATCTTTGTCGGCTGAGAAGTTGCCGCTCGCAATTTCTACAATTGCGCTAGCTGGCTCAGTTGTGGCCGGTGTGTCTTCAGCGGCATCTGAATCGGTGCTGTTGTCAGCGTCGCTTGCGTCTGTGCTGTCGGTTTCTGTGTCTGTGTCGGTTTCTGTGTCGGATTCTGTGTCGGTCGCCAGTTCGGCTCCGGAATCAAAGAGCGGTCCAGCCTCGGAGACTTCGTTGTTTGTGAAAGCAGATTGAATACCGAAGAATCCAAATGCGAGCCAAGCAACAACAGCAGCAAGTACCACTCCGCCGCCAATAAGTAGTGGCTTCCTGGATGTCGTGTTCTGAGAATTAGTCATGCAGTAAAGAACCTAGTTGGTGGCCAAATCAATTCCGAAAACTTGTGAACAGCCACGAAACTTAGGCTAGCGACAGCCGGTATTTGGGTCGTGAAATTTTGCTGAAGCTACTACATCTGCCCACAACATAAACTAATTGTTTAACCATGTTGATGGTTTGTCCGATGGTAACAGGGTCGATCCGAAGGTCGTATTGACGGAGGTGCTCCAAGTAATGGCAGACACAGCAACCAGACAGGTCATTGCTGTGGTCACCGACTCGTTTGCGCCATTCCACCAAGAAGTTGTGGCCGGTTTGCGTCCCCACTTCACCGCTGCAGGATTCGGAACCCTTGTGGTTGCCGGCCGTGATGTCCGGGCCGACCGTCTCATCCAAGCAGCAGAATACTCCGACGCGTTCTCCGGTTCGCTCGGAACTCACCTGGATGTCCGCGGCGCTGTTGTGGTCGCTGGGGCTACACCACCCCAGATGTCAAACGAAGCCATTGCGGCCTACACCGAGCGGCTCACCGACGGGCCGGTTGTGAGCCTTGGCATTAGGTTGGTCGGGGTCCCGAGCATCACCATTGCTTGGGATGGCGCCATCGTTCAACTCATGGACCACATCGTCACAGATCCGAGCCGGAGACGGTTCGTCTTCATCAGAGGATTTGCTGGCGACCCCCACTCGCAACTGCGAGAGGCAGGATTCCGAGCAGGCCTAAAGCGTGCCGGTCTCGAGGTTCACGAGGAACTAATAGTTAGCGGCAGCTACACGGTTGCTGACGCCTTGAGCGCAGTATCCGAGCTTTTAGACGCTGGCCATGAGTTTGACGCAATTGTGGCCGCCAACGACGATATGGCAACCGGCGCGATCGCCGCACTTTCCGCAGCGCAGTTGCGGGTGCCCAAAGATGTGTTGGTTGCCGGTTTCGACGATTCACTGGCTTCGTTCACTTGTGAGCCACCCCTCACCTCTGTCGTGCTCGACACAGCCCATCTCACATCCGCAACCGCAGAAGTGTTGGTTAACGCGATCACTAGCAACGTCGCTCTCCACCCGGATCTAGAGGTCGAGATTCCCAGTGGGCTCGTGATCAGAGCGTCCACAAACTTGGAGCCGACTCAACTTCCCCAAATCGACAACTCCGATTTCGACATCGTGAGTTACTTGATTGAAGAGGTCAGCGGGAGATGGGACGAAGGCAGAGCTCCAAGCTATTTGCCACCTCAACCGCTGGCGGTAGCAGTGGCTCAGACGATGGTTAGTGGTGACGAAACGTTCAGACGCTTTTGCAACTCCGCCCTCAGCAAGGTGCCCGCAATCACCAATAGAGCCGAGCTTCTGTGGGTGCGGCACGCGGTTAGAGAACTTCGCGCCGTAATCACAGCGCTGCCTCACGGAGTAATTCCACAAGTCGGCCTAAGCGCAATTCTGAAACAGTTGGTTGAGGTCGATGAGTGGCGCATCCCGCTGGAACGCCAGCTTGAAACTGAGCGGTTGGCTCACCGTCATCGGCAAGAACGACTAGTCATGTTGTTGGCGTCGTGTTCAGATCCCGAATCGTTGTGGGATGCTCTACGTCGGGGGCTCGGGTCTCTTGGAATGAAGAACGCATGGGTTGTGGTCAGCGACTATGCCGAACCCGACGAATCCTTGGCCGATGAATTGGCAATGCGGCTTGTCTTCAGCTTGGGAGACGAAATTCTCCCGACAGCCGAACGCTTTGCCAGAGAAAGTGTGCTTCCCGATCGATTCCGCCATGAACTTGAACAGGATGTTCACGTGTTGGTGCCACTTCGCGTCGGCGACAGCGACATTGGCTACATGGTCATTGAGCCACGCGGCGAATACCTGCTTGAACTCGAGGCGATAGCGTCGGGCGTTGCCCAAGTGTTGCGTCACGTTGATCAGGTCAACGACCTAGAGCATCAGGCGTCTCGCCTGCGCGTTGCCAACGAAGCCCTTGACCACCTCGCCCGGCGAGACTCGCTGACCGGCTTGGCTAACCGCAAAATGTTTCTGGACGTTCTCGAAAACGAGATGGACTCTGTAGACGAGGACTCCGAGGTCGCAGTTCTGTTCTTTGACCTCGACGGTTTCAAGGTCATCAACGACACACTCGGTCACGAAGCTGGTGATCATCTTCTGCGTATTGTGGCCAATCGCGCTGGCGACGTGATCTCTGAGAACGACACCCTTGCCCGTCTCGGCGGCGACGAATTCATAATGATTCTGCGGAACGATCGCGGTTCTACTAGACCAGCCGAAGTTGCCGAAGCAGTTTTGGCCAAGGTATCTGAGACATGCATCATCAGTGGTGAGAAAGTCAGTATCTCCGCCAGTATGGGAATGTCGGTGTTCCCTGGCGACGGGGTCTCAACCGATGAACTAATCCGAAACGCTGATGCCGCAATGTATGACGCAAAGGCGTCCGGGAAGAACCGGTTCGCTCGTTACTCAGACGGGATCACCGGCCAACAAGGCACCGAAGTTGAGTTGCGTGAGGCGCTTCGCATTGGCATCGAAAACGACGAGTTCTATCTAGAGTTCCAGCCTCGGGTGTGTCTGGCAACAGGCGAAGTGCAAGCCTTCGAGGCGTTCCTTCGTTGGAACCCAAGTGTTGAAGTCGCAGAAGAAGACCGGAAACCTGATCGGTTCATCGTTGTTGCCGAGCGCAACGGTCTGATAGCAGCACTCGATTCGGTGTCTCTGGACAGGGCCTGCAAAGAGGCCAAGCGCTGGTCTGACGCCGGACACCCCGTACCGGTCAGCGTGAACATGTCGGTGAAGCGTTTGCAGGAAGCTGACATTGCCGCTCAAGTCGCTGATGCGCTTGAGCGTCACGATTTGCAGCCCGAGCTTCTGGAACTTGAGCTATCCGAGCAGGCCCTGGTGTCGGACCTAGAGGCAAGCCGGTCCAAGCTTCAGTCGGTCAGAGATATGGGCGTTCGGTGCTCAATCGACGACTACGGAACTGGCAGTTCGTCGGTTACCGACCTCACACACTTGCCTTTGGATTTTGTGAAGATCGACGGGTCAATTGTGGCTGGAGCAGATACGGAGAGTCCGCTGCTAGAAACCAACCGTCGCAACATTGAAGCGATCGTCGGGCTCAGTTCGGTCCTCGGGCTCACCGCAGTAGCCGAAGGCATTGAAACTACAGAACAGTATGAATTCTTGTGCCAGATCGGCTGTGAGCAAGGTCAGGGTTATGAGATCAACCGAAGCCTTGCCGCCGTTCCCGAAGGGGCCGAAGATGTGTGGCCTGAGATCATATGCCCCGTCACCGATCCGGACCCGAGCGATGGATTTGGCGAGAGCCGCCACGGGTTGAGCTGTGCCAACTAACGCTGGGCTTGACTAGGCACCCTTCAGGAATTGTGCCAGCTTGTAGGTCAGCTTCGATTCTTTGCCGGTAGCGAACTCGCGATCATCGGCGGTCACCAGAATTCTCCGGCTCGTTCTTACTCCCAGCCAGCGCAGAGGTTCTGGTTCCCAGCGTCGTGTTTCATGGCCAACCCAAGGCAAGGTTGAGCGGTCGGTCTTGGCCCCTGTTACGAGGTCAGCCATTGTTCGGCCCGCCAGGTTCGCCGCGGCTACTCCTTCGCCAACATAAGAACCCAGAACACCAAGTCCGGTTACACGATCGAAACGCAAGCCGGGCACCCAGTCGCGGCCGATGCCAAGTACGCCGCCCCAACGATGGGTGAACTCGGCGTCTTTGAGTACTGGAAACAGTTCGATCAGTGTTTCTCGAATTAGGGCGTGGGAACCTTCGTGGGTCTCAGCGCTCGGACTGATTCTTGACCCCAACAGGTACGGAACGCCCCGGCCGCCAAAGGCCAGCCGGTTGTCCTCAGTTCGTTGCCCGTAAATGACCATGAAGCGATCGTCGGAGAAAGTGGGCCTGCCAGCCAGGCCGATCTCTTCGAAGACTGAATCGGGGAGCTGTTCGGTGGCAACCATCAGCGAGTACGCAGGAAGTAGGGTGCGTCGTTCACCCTCCAGGTCTCGGGTGTAAGCCTCGGTTGCACGAATTATGACGTCGGCCCGAACCGTGCCGTGGTCAGTCTTAACAACACCGTCTTCGATTGCGCTTACTGCTGTGCCCTCCACGATCTGAACTCCGGAGGCCTCCACAACGTCAGCCAGTCCTCGCACAAGTCGGGCCGGGTCAATTGCCGCGCAATCGGGCGAGTAGACGCCGCAGTGCACGTCTGTGGCGTTCGCATGTTGGCGAGCTTCTTCGGCGGTTAGAAGTTGGCCGTGCGCGTTCGGTTCAGCCATTTCGGCTCGCATCCGTTTGGCTTGGGCTGCGTTTCGGGCCAACCGAATCCAGCCGCCTTTGGCGTATCCGCAGGCGATGCCTTCGCTCAAAGCGACGCGGCCAATCTCGTCAACCGAATCATGCATTGCATGAACCAACCGCATTGCGTCATCCATCGAAGACCACTTGGCGTAGGTTTCCGGACCCACAGAAAGTCCACCTTCGGCCCAACCTCCGTTTCGCCCGGAAGCTCCGAACCCACAGAAGTCCTTCTCTATCACCATGACCCGAAGCGACGGGTCGGCCCGGATCAAATAGTAGGCAGTCCACAACCCGCTGAACCCGCCGCCCACAATGGCGATGTCGGTTTCGCTGTTGTTGGCTAAGGCCTCTCGCTTGGTGATCGGGCCAATCTGATCTAGCCACAACGCAGTGGTCGAGGCGTTGTTTATGAAAGCGGCCGATGAGTCGTGCAAGGGGTTGTGCATCAGTTCGTAAAGTAATCCAACAGCACCCGATCAGGAAAGAAATACCGAACAATTCATAGTTCTAGGAATGGATTTGGTCGACTATTGGCGCCCCCGCTTCGGAATCACTACTGTCTGACCCCGTGCCTTCAATACATCTAGAGACAGCAATCCCCGGACCTAAAAGCGTCGAGATCGTCGAACGACGACGGGCAGCGATGTCCCAAGGCGCAGCGTTTCTAACCGAGCTTGGAGTCGCTTCAGCCGAGGGTGCTGTGGTGACCGATGTAGACGGAAACCGACTGCTCGATTTCGCTGGCGGCATCGGAGTTTTGGCCGCCGGGCACTGCCCGCCCGAAGTTGTGGAAGCCATCAAGTCTCAAGCCGATGACCTACTGCACATTTGCGGAATCGTTGCCACCCATGACTCCATGGTCAGTCTGTCCGAAGCCCTGAACGAGGCCGCTCCTGGCGACTTTGCCAAGAAGACTTTGCTGATGAACTCCGGAGCTGAAGCTGTTGAGTCGGCGGTGAAGATCGCGCGTGTCGCAACCGGCCGAGCGGGCGTGCTTGTGTTCGAAGGCGGCTATCACGGCCGCACCAACATGACGATGTCGATGACAAGCAAGTACGGCTTGTTCAAAAAGGGATTCGGTCCGTTTGCGTCAGAGATCTACCGCATCCCGTTCCCTAACGTTTTGCGTCGGCCACCTCGCACCGATCCCGAGCAGTACTTGGGCTGGATGATCGATCGGCTGCACGACGCTTTGGTTAGCCAGGTTGACCCATCGGCGCTTGCCGCAATTGTGATCGAACCCGTCCAAGGCGAGGGTGGCTTCATTGCTGCACCGAAGCCTTACTTGGAAGCGATCCGTTCCATCTGTGACGATCACGGGATAATCATGATCGCCGATGAAATCCAGTCTGGCATTGGCCGCACCGGCAAGTTGTTCTCGATCGAACACAGCGGCGTGGTTCCAGATCTCATAACCATGGCCAAGTCGCTTGGTTCGGGCATGCCCATTTCCGCGGTAACCGGCCGAGCCGAGTTACTTGACGCTCCGCACCCCGGAGGTATGGGCGGCACTTACAGTGGAAACCCAATTGCTTGTGTCGCCGCGCTGGAAACAATTCAGATGATCAATACGCCGGAGTTTCTTGAGCGAGCCACCGCCATCGGGGAACGTCTACGGGCGGGCCTAATAGAGCTTCAGTCTCGCCACAGCGAAATCGCAGACGTTAGAGGCCTTGGGCCGATGCTGGCGATGGAGCTGGTAACCGATGAACATCTGACCCCCAATCCGGATCTCACCCTTGCTGTGACTAAGGCGACGTTGGCTCGTGGACTCATCACAATTCGTGCCGGGCTTTACAGCAACTGCGTCCGCTTCCTTCCTCCGCTAACCATCACCGACTCCCAAATCGATGAGGCTCTTGCGGTACTGGGCGAAGCAATGGCCGAAGCAACCGCAGCCGCATGACCACGCCGGGTGCAGCATGAGCATTACAGGAATTGATGACACCGATCGTGAACTGATCCGGGTGCTCCAGGCAGACGGCCGAACCTCATACTCCCAGCTCAGTAGGGTTGTGGGCTTGTCCGATGCGGCGTGTCGTCAACGGGTCATGCGCCTTCTCGACGAGGGTGTGATCGACGTAGTCGCAGTGACTGATCCAGTAAAGCTAGGGCTTGGCTACCAGGCGCTTCTCGGAGTCACCGTTGATGGTGACACCCGCAAAGTCGCCATAGAGCTTGGCTCCATGAAGGACGCTGTGTACGTGGTCATGACCGCAGGACGGTTTGATCTAATCGTGGAAGTTGTGTGCCAAGACAGCGACGCGTTTATTGAAGTCAGTAATGCGATTAGAGCGATCGACGGGGTGAATGGCGCAGAAGCAATGCCCTACCTCGGCATCACCAAACAAACCTATGACTGGGGAGTGGGCTAAATGGGCGAGAACCTAGATGGCGATCAGGCGTTTCGAAGCACACAGCTTGCTGGACGCGATCGCGAGATGACGTGGGGCGGCGCTAACTCCTTCCTGCGTCGCAACTACACCCGCAACTTGGACGAGGCGGACATCGTGGTAACGGGCATTCCGTTCGACATGGCCACTTCGAACCGGCCAGGCGCGCGCTTCGGACCGAGAGGAATTCGAGCAGCGTCAACCGGCTTGGCTGAACTGGATGCCTACCCGTTTGGTTTCGATCCGTTCGACACTTTGCGGGTGGCTGACTACGGCGACTGCTACCTGGACTTTGGCCGAGTAGATGAGATGCCGGCGCGCATCGAAGCCCATGCCGATGAGATCATCGCCAGCAACACGATGATGATGTCCCTTGGTGGCGACCACTACATCACCTACCCGTTGCTAAAGGCTCACTTCAAGAAGTTTGGCAAGCTTTCGCTAATTCACTTTGACGCCCACTGTGACACTTGGGATGACGACGAAGACCGCATTGACCACGGCTCGATGTTTCTGCGGGCACTGCGGGAAGGTTTGATCGACCCCGCAACGTCGGTTCAAATCGGCATCCGTACCCACAACAGTGATACCCATGGCTTCACTATTCTGGGCGCCCCGTGGGTTCACCGTGAAGGCATCCCGGCAGTCTTGGACGTAGTCCGCGAAGTAGTGGGCACCAACAAGGCGTATCTGACGTTCGACATCGACTGCATTGATCCGGCGTTTGCCCCAGGAACCGGAACACCGGTTTCGGGAGGGCTCACCACCGCCCAAGCGCTTGAGGCAATTCGTGGCCTCGGCGAGTTCGACATCGTGGGAATGGACGTTGTGGAGGTCGCACCTTCATATGACGTTAGTGAGATCACAGCGTTGGCCGCAGCCACAATCGCTCACGATTTCATCTGCGTTCAAGCAGTCAAGGCCGGAGCCGTCAAACAACCTTACGGTCGAGAGTAAGCGAGAGTAAGTAAGCAATGGGGAACAAATGACCGAGCAATCGACTTCAGCAGTATCGATCAACGGAGTGACTAAACGCTTTGGCGACGTCGTTGCTGTTGACAACGTGAATCTGGAAATCGCCGACGGCGAGTTCTTTGCGATGTTGGGTCCATCGGGCTGTGGAAAGACCACGACACTGCGCATGATCGCTGGCCTCGAGTTCCCAACCGAGGGAAGCCTTCAGATCTTTGGAGAAGAGGTTGGAACGCTGCCTCCTAACAAGCGGCCGGTTAACACCGTGTTCCAGAACTATGCCCTGTTCCCGCACATGAACATTTTGGACAATGTCAGCTTTGGCCTTCGGATGAAAGGCGTTGACAAGAAGACGGCCAGTGCCCAGGCCAACGAGATGATCGACTTGGTTCGCCTTGGCGGCATGGAGAAGCGTCGCCCCAATCAACTTTCGGGTGGTCAGCAACAGCGTGTTGCGTTGGCCCGGGCTCTAGTTAACAAACCCAAGGTGCTGTTGTTGGACGAGCCGCTTGGAGCGTTGGACCTCAAGCTGCGCCAAGACATGCAGACCGAGTTGAAGAGTCTCCAGCGAGAGTTGGGAGTCAGCTTTGTGTTTGTAACTCACGACCAGGAGGAAGCTCTAACCATGAGCGACCGCATCGCTGTGATGCACGACGGTCAACTACTTCAGGTAGGTAATCCAGAACAGCTCTACTCGCAGCCGGTAAACCGGTTCGTGGCTGACTTCATCGGCCAAACGAATCTGATCGATGCCACCGTCGCTGACGACGAGATGATTGTCTTGGCAAACGGAACGAAGGTGCGGGCACCTAACCCGCACCCGCCAGGCACCAAAGTGGCCATGAGCCTGCGCCCCGAATCCATCATGATTGGTGACCGCGAAGCTGTGCCTTCGGAGTCTCAGTCGACCAGTCTCAGTGGCGTTATTAGCTCGGTTGTCTATCTCGGACACTCGGTGGTTTACACGGTCAACGTTGACTGGATGCCGCTAGAAGTTCGGGTGCCTGCAGTTGCGGGAGTCTCGCGGTATGAAGCCGGGGCAGAAATTGCAATCTGGTGGGATCGCCTGTCTGACTGGATCGTTCCAGACGAGGGATACCGAGGATGACCGCCGTCGCCCCTGACGAACAAAGCTTGGTTGCAACGCCGGAGTTCGAACGCTCAAACGAGCGCAACAAACGCCGCAGCGGCCTGCTTATGGCGCTGCCGGCCTATGTCTACTTGGTTCTGTTCTTTGCGCTGCCGCTAATCATCGTTGTGGTCTATTCCTTCGCCACACGAACTCGCTCGGGTGGAACTGCGTTGTCGGGCTGGAACCTCGACTCGTACCAGAAGCTAGGCGAACCAATCGTTCGCGACATCCTGTTTCGCTCGCTTCTTTTGGCGCTCATTACCACCTTCATTTGTCTGGTGATTGCCTACCCGTTCTCCTATTACCTCTCGACTCGAAGCCCGATGGTACGCAACATCATGTTGGTTTTCGTGATGATTCCCTTCTGGTCGAACTTTCTAGTTCGCAACTACGCCTGGCGTGTTCTGCTGGGAAACAACGGCCCGATCACCAGGCTTACTGAAGGTGTCGGATGGGAAGAGTCAAGCATTCTGTTCACGCCAACCGCAGTTGTGCTTGGCCTCGTTTATGGGTTCTTGCCGTTCATGATCTTGCCTATGTACGCAGCGCTTGAACGCATGGACTGGAGCCTTATTGAGGCCAGCAGAGATCTTGGTGCAACTGGAGTTCAGACGTTCCGCAACATCACACTCCCGCTGTCTAGGCCGGGTGTAATTGCCGGTTCGATTCTGGTGTTTATTCCAAGCCTTGGGGCCTACGTGACCCCGCAGATTCTGGGTGGGGCCAAGACGACCTTGCTAGGTAGCTACATAGTGACTCAGTTCTTGACCGCCCGGAACTGGCCAGTTGGTGCTTCGGTTTCGACCGTGCTGATGGTGGTCATGTTGGGGGCGACGCTTATGTACTTCCGCTCGGGAGGTAAGACGCTGTGAGCACCACCAAGCAACTTCGGGGCGGTGCTAAGTGGGCACTCAGTGTGAATGCCGTGTTGGTGTATGTGTTCTTCTACGCACCAATCGCTCTGTTGGTCATGTACTCGTTCAGTAATGACAACCTCGTCGGCCGCTGGGGTGGGTTCACTCTGGATTGGTATCGCGCTTTTGGCGAAAACCAAGAAGTGCAGAACGCACTTTCGGTCTCGCTGAAGGTGGCGCTTTTCTCAACCCTGATCTCGGTGATTCTTGGAACAACAGCGGCGTTGGCCCTCGAGCGCTATCGGTTCCGGGGGAACCGTTTCTTTGACGCCTTGTTGTATCTGCCGGTGATCATCCCCGACGTCACCATGGCTGTGATGATGCTGCTGTTCTTCACTCAGCTGTTCAACTTTCTTGACGCAGTGTTTGGAATCCGGTTTGCGAAGGGCTTGGCCACCGTCACGCTTAGCCACATCGCCTTCAGCATCAGCTTCGTTTCAATTGTTGTTCGGGCCCGGCTTGCAGGAATGAACGAAACACTTGAAGAGGCGGCCCGCGATTTGTATGCCAGCAGGTGGAAGGCTTTCCGATACGTCACCCTGCCCTTAATCACGCCGGGCGTAGTCGGCGGCGCGCTGCTGGCATTGACCATTTCTTTGGACGACGTGGTCATCACCCAGTTCGTAGCCGGACCAGGATCGACCACTTTGCCGGTCTATGTGTTCGGTCTAATTCGCCGTGGCGTCTCGCCGCTGATCAACGCAGTTTCGGTTGTGATGCTCGCGGCATCAATCCTTCTCGTACTGTTGTCACTGCTAGCCCAACGGGCTCGTGGGGGGACTACAGCGTGAAAAGGGCAAATCAACGTTTGCCAAGAAGTAACAAAACCAATGGGAGAAAATTGTGAAAACGAATAGTTTGATGCGGCTGCTTGCCGTACTCGCAGCGCTGGCAATGGTTGCCGCCGCCTGCGGTGGCGACAGCACAGACGATGCAGGTGGTGGCGAATCCGGTGGCGAATCTGGCGGCGAATCGGCAATGTCGGAATGTGCAGCGGGTGAAACCGACGGTGATCTCGCAATCTTTAACTGGTCCGAATACATGGACCCCGAGCTCAAGGAAGCGTTTGCTGCGGAGTTTGGCGTTGAGATCACCGAGTCCAACTACGACTCAAACGAAGCGATGCAGCCAATCATTTCCGCTGGTGGTTCCGGCTTCGACTTCATCGTGCCTTCTGACTACATGGTTTCGATCATGATTGAGTCGGGCGATATCCAAGAGCTCAACAAGGACGCAATTCCTAACTTGGGGAATCTGCTTCCGGAGTTTGCGAAGGACCTTCCGTTTGACCCTGAAGCCAAGTACACCGTGCCCTACCAGTGGGGCACCACTGGCCTTGGTGTTGACCTTTCAATCACAGGCCCAGACGTGCCAGAGACTTGGGGCTTGATCTTCGATCCGGCCGTTGCCGCTGAGTACAACCTGGAGGGTGCCTACGCCACACTGCTTAACGATCCTCGTGAAGTAATGGCTGCCGCCCTTAAGTACCTGGGTTACTCATCCAACACCACAAGCGATGAAGAGTTGGCCGAAGCGAAGGCAATTGTTGCCGGTGCTCGAGATCGAGTGAAAGCGTTTGACTCAGACCAGTACGACGAGCTTCTTGTAACCGGTGAAGCCGCAGTCACCCACGGTTACAGCGGCAACTTCATTGTGCAGTTCGGGGAAGCCGAAGACCCAGACCGTTACGCCTACTTCGTCCCTGAAGAGGGCGGCAGCCGCTGGGTTGACAACATGGCCATTCCGAAGGATGCGCCGCACCCTTGTACCGCTCACACGTTCATCAACTTCTTGCTTGATGCCGAGCGAGGTGCCCAGCTAACGAACTGGAACTACTACGCCAGCCCCAATTCTGCGTCAACAGAGTTCATTGACCAAGAGGTTCTGGATGACCCAATCGTCTACCCACCAGACACCTCGATCCTGGAGTTGATTCGAGACACCGGAGACTTCGAGATCAACTACAGCGACGCCTTTATCGAAGCCAAGGGGTAAGTAGCTAGATAGTCAGTAGTAGTTAGTAGTAGAGCAAATAGAACTGCCAGCTGGTCTGCGGATCGGCTGGCAGTTCGCAGTTTTGACCTAGCTATCGGCGCTCAAGCCGAAGCCCGCGGTCGTCTCGGATTACTTCCATCGCGAAGTCGAACTCATCTACCCTGGCGGCGAACTCAATGTCGAGAGGATCCACGTGCTCGGGGCCGAGGGCGAGCGTCTTACTCGCTTCGGCAGTTTCAACTAATGCAACCGCGGTCTCGGCAGCTCGCTTGTCCATTCCAAGACGCACCCGTTCGATTAGGTCCGCAGTAAGGATGTCGTCCTCGCCGTTGACATCATCGCGGCCATCGAAATTGCCGGTGATGACATATGACGGAACGCCAATGTCAGCCTCTGAGACCGCAGCGGCGGTGGCCGAAGCGCAGACCAGGCTTGCCGCCCACAGGCGGTCGGCATGGGTTGCAGCGACGACCCCCTGGGTGCCGGCGGAGGTGCGCTGTATGAGGGTTCGTCCGCCTAGATCCGCACGGCTAACAGCGACAGGGGAGTTGGCGAAGTCGAACCCGTCGGGGCGTCTACCTCGGTCTTCGCCCATAGCTAGTGAGCCTGAATTCCGGCTCTTGAAGGCCAACGCTTCCTCAACTGAGGCAACTAGGTAGATTGCTTCGGCCCCGGAGCCGAACGCATAGGCGGCAGTGGTGAAGGCTCTCAGGACGTCGATCACGACCACCGGCCCGGTCACACCATCAAGTTCCCACCGCATCACATGTTTACTGGTCACGTTCCCAGTGTCGCATCCATGTAACGAAGGCACATCGAATATCTGCAGATCACAGTTCGGGTCCGAAAGTCGCCTGCTTCTGACATTTGGCTCTGCCAGGGCGGTCGACTAGCTTCGCTCCATGAGTGGAGCTGAGCTAGAAGTCATCCTTGAGGGCATCGATTTCGCGGAAGGACCGCGTTGGCACGACGGTCACCTTTGGTTCTCTGACTTCTACCAGGGCACCGTAAGCAGGATCGACGACGCTGGTAATCGTGAAGTGATGCTTTCAATGGACGGGCAGCCCAGTGGCTTGGGATGGATGCCCAACGGCGATCTACTTCTGGTGTCCATGCTTGACCGGAAGGTGATGCGCTACGACGGCCAGAACCTGACCGAGCACGCCGACCTGTCGAGCATCGCCACGTTTCACTGCAACGACATGATCGTGGACCCGAAAGGCAGAGCATATGTAGGCAACTTCGGGTTTGACCTAATGAATGAGGGCCTCGAAGGCTTCACGCCCGCAGACCTTGCCATGATTGACCCAGACGGGACCCCTTCTGTTGCTGCCACCGAGCTTGGCTTCCCAAATGGGATGGTCTTCACCGACAACGGAAAAACTCTGGTTGTAGCCGAATCGTTCGGATCTGATTTCAAGGCTTTTGACGTCTCCGCTGATGGCACTTTGAGCAACAGTCGAGTCTGGGCGGCCATGCCCGGTACTGCACCCGATGGCTGCGATATCGACGCCGAGGGTGGCATCTGGTTTGCCGATGCACTTGGCAGCCGGGTCATGCGGGTAGTTGAAGGTGGCGAAGTCACCGATGAGATCGCTGTTGGAACCGGAGCCTTTGCTTGTGCGCTGGGTGGAGCCGATGGCAAGACCCTCTACATTTTGGCGGCGCCATCATCTAACGAACATGAGATCGCTGGGAAGGCTTCCGGCTCCATCATGACCGCTCAGGTCGCGGTATCACGGGCCATTTAAGTGACGCTCAACTTCGGAGACATCCTCGACCGAATCGGGCCCGAGCTTGGGCACAAACCTGCCGTCGTTCACGACAACGGCGTGATCACTTGGTCAGACTTCGACAAGCGAACCAACGCGCTGGCCCACCATTGTGTCAATGTCGGATTGAAGCCCGGAGATCGCATTGCGTTCTTTCTCTTCAATGGCCCCGACTACTTCGAATGGCTAGCGGCGAGCTTTAAGGCCCGGATGGCCCATGCGAACATCAACTATCGATACGTGGCTAGCGAGGTCGCACAACTTGTAGCTGATTCAGGCGCCAAGATCTTGGTGTATGACCACCGATTGGCCCCGGTCGTTGACGGGTTGGATGGTGGGATTATCAAGGACTGTTCGCTGGTTCAGGTTGGCGGAGTCTCTCCGGCTGTAGAGGGCGCCACTTTGGCCGCTGACCTCACAAGCGAGACTGCAATTGGCTCGCCGCTAAGTGAACCTCTAAACATTGAACGAACCTACGACGACCCCATCTTCATCTACACGGGCGGCACGACCGGCTACCCCAAAGGCGTCGTGTGGCAAACCGGTGCCATGGCAGAAGTAATTTTCGGTGCCGAGTTAGCAGGCCAGGCAGCAACCACCGATGCTGTAGTCAATTTGGTGAGAACCGAAGGTCGAGCCAAACCCTATTCAATCGGCATGACAGCATCTCCGTTGATGCATGGCGCAGCGCTTTGGATGGCCATAACGATGATGTGCAACGGTGACACGGCAGTGGTGTGCGACAACGCCGACGGGTTCGATGCCGAGCGACATCTCGATCTGATAGAACAGCACAAAGTTGAGGGCATCATCGTGGTTGGCGACTCGTTCGCCCGCCCGCTGATCGATGCTATGAAGTTGCGCCCATCCTCGGCCCGGTCGCTGAAGATCATTGGTTCCACCGGTGCGATCTGGAGCGCTCCGGTGAAGCAAGAGCTGTTAGAGCTGGTTCCAAACGTTGTCTTGTTGGATCTGCTTGCTTCCTCTGAAGCCGCATCGATTGCTTCTTCGGCAACGACTGCAGCTGGGGGCAGTGAAACTGCCAAGTTCATGCTTGGTCCCAACTGCCAGGTTTTTGACGAGAACGATCAGATCGTTGCCCCCGGCAGTGACACACAAGGGTTCTTGGCGGTCGGTGGTCCGCAACCACTTCGCTACCACAACGATCCCGAAAAGACCGCCCGAACTTTTCGGATCATCGATGGGGTGCGCTACTCGTTCGCCGGAGACATGTGCACGGTTGCCGCAGATGGCACTATCCACCTACTGGGTCGGGGTAGCAACTGCATCAACACAGGCGGGGAGAAAGTGTTTCCAGAAGAGGTTGAAGAGGCAATCAAGACCCACCAAGATGTTGCTGACGCTCTGGTACTTGGAATACCCGATGAGAAATGGGGTCAGGCGGTTGTGGCTTGCGTCGAGTTGTTGCCAACGGATGATGGAGTGGGTACCGAAACCATTCGCACCTACTTGAGAGACGGTCGCCTGGCCAGTTACAAGATCCCCAAGCAAATCGAGTTCGCCAAGACGATGCCCCGCAAGGCCAATGGCAAGGCCGATTATGCAGCCGTTCGAAGCCTTTTTGGAATTCACGAGTGAGCACGCGGGCTCCAAAAACAAGCCAAATCAACCGGACCCGCTCGTCGGTGTTGGACGCAACCGCGCAACTACTTGCCGACGAGGGTTACTCATCGGTGACGATTGAAAAGATCGCTGCGACCAGTGGAGTAGCCCGGTCCACTATCTATCGACATTGGGACGCCCTTGACGAGATCGTTCTGGACGCCATTCAAAGCATGCTCGGTCCGGTTGCCAAGCCCCCTGACAAGGGCAACGTTCGAGATGATCTGATCGCCCTTTACCGCCAGTTGGCCCGCGCCCTAGCCAGGAGCGAGTGGGGCACTACCGTAAAGGTGATCGTTGGTGCCGCCCTGGCCGAAGAAATGTTTGGACGGGTGCTGGCCCAGGCAATTGATGAGCGTCGAGCAGGCGGCCGGACTGTCATTTCGCGATCCATCGAGCGAGGTGAACTTCCATCAGGCACCAAGGTTGACTGGCTGCTGGACTCAGTGACCGGTGTGCTCTACTACAGAGCTCTGATGAGCGGTCACAGTTTGAATGAACGCGGGATGATCGAACACCTTGTCGAGAGCGCGTTGACCGCAGCTGGCTGGAGCAGTCGACCGCAACAGTAGTGTTGCGTATAGTGGCGGCACGACCAAGTAACGGGAGCGCTCCATGGCATCTTCAGGCACCAAGAAGATCAACACGATTGCTGAGGCACAGGAGGGAACCATCCTTCGGTCCGATCTTGAAAAACATCGGCTCCTCCTAGGCGTAGACGCAGTCAGTAGGGGCCAGGAATTCCATACTGAGGTAAGCAGCGACACCATCAGGAACTTTGCGCTGAGCGTCGGAGACGATAACCCTCTCTATACCGATCCTGACTACGGAAAGTCGACGCGCTGGGGTAGTCAAGTCGCTCCTCAGATAATGGCGGCGATCATTCAAGCCCCGATGCGCGGCGACCGTATCCCCAAAGAGCTGTACAACCAAGCCAAGGGCATCTTCAAGGGACTTCACGTGTTTATGTCGGGCGGAACTTGGAATTGGTATCGGCCGATCCAACCGGGTGATCGTCTCTACAGTTTTGAAGGCGAGGAAACTGCCGAGCTGAAGGAGTCAGAGTTCGGCGGGCAAACACTGATCCTCGTGAAGCGCTACGTGAAGTTCAATCAGCGAGGCGAAGTGGTAGGCGTGTACCGCGCGTTGCGGATCATGAGCGAACGCAAGACCTCGGCCAAGCGAGCTAAGAACATGGAGATAGAGGCCGCCACCTGGAATGAAGAGCAGATGGCTGCAGTTGACGCAGCGTATTTGGAAGAACAGCACAGGGGCGCTGAGCCTCGCTTCTGGGAGGACGTATCAGTTGGTGACCAAATGGGTTCAATACAGAAGGGTCCTTTGACAGTTACCGAAGTGATGCTGGGCCATGTTGCCGGATATTGCTTCCACCCGGTAAGACCAGCCGCATCGAGGGTTGCAGCGAAGGATCGTCAGCGAGTGCCTGCCGCATATGTGAAGGACGAACGGGGGGTTCCAGACACAGCGCTACGTGTTCACTGGGATGACGCGTTGGCGAAGTCTGTTGGCAACCCGGCCGCCTATGACTACGGCGTCATCCGTGAGTTTTGGCTGCATCACTTCGTCACGGATTGGATGGGCGACGACGGTTTCGTAGTTAGTCAGCACGATGAGATTCGCAAGTTCAATTACATGGGTGATCTCCAGGTGATCTCGGGCGAGGTAACCGGCAAGCGCCAGGAAGAAGGAATGAACTTGGTCGACGCTCGAATTACGGCGAGAAACCAAAAGGGCGAAGAAACCGCTTTTGCAGATGTGACTATTTCGCTGCCGTCGTCCGAACTTGGCGTGAGCATCTTGCCTCCGGTTCCCCAGGAGCTTCAGGAAAGAGCGCTGCGGTTTTTGCGGGCTCATCACACGTCAGCTCCTTCGGCCTAATGAGCATCCTCGAGGGCTTCACTGTTGTTGAGCTTGGCGTTTGGATAGCTGGACCCGCAGCGGCTGGAGTCCTGGCCGACTGGGGCGCGGACGTCATCAAGGTGGAAACTGCAGTAGGTGACCCGCAACGCCACGTATTGCGAATGGTTGGCCTTGGCGACGCCCGACTGCCAGCGTTCGAGGTGGACAACCGAGGTAAGAGGAGTGTCGTGCTCGATCTGAAGTCAGACGAGGGTAGGGCCGACATGATGAGGCTCTTGGCCGAGGCCGATGTGTTTGTCACCAATCTGCGGCTGAAAGCGTTGCACGATTTGGGCCTTCTGCCCGACGAGCTTCGCTCGCAGTTTCCTTCGTTGGTGTATGGCCTTGTGACTGGCTACGGATCAGTCGGGCCCGACGCCGGCCAAGCAGGATATGACGTGGGTGCCTTTTGGGCACGCTCGGGCGCAGCAGCTGGGATGATGCCCAAGGGCGAGTCGCCTCCTGGACTTGCGCCCTCGTTTGGCGATCACGTAACTGGCATGACATTAGTGTCTGGCATCTGTGCCGCTCTGGCCGCTCGCTCGAAGTCTGGCGAAGGAGCATTGGTAGAAACTTCGCTGTTGCGGTCGGGCATGTATTGCATGGCCGCCGATCTGTCTACTCAGCTCTTGAACGGCCGATCAGGTCGAATGCTCGACCGTAGCGAGGCGCCTTCGGCGTTGATGAACTCCTACGCCGACTCCGAAGGCCGTTACCTGTGGCTACTTTGCCTCGACTCGGACCGCCACTGGCCTGATGTTTGCGTCGCAATAGACCAGCCCGAGCTTGAGCACGATGAACGCTATTCGACCGCCGTTGTTCGCTACAAGAATCGCCGCGAGCTGATTGCGCATCTGGATCTGGCTTTTGCTGCCCGCACCAGGGATGACTGGGCCACACGGTTGAACGAAAATGGGGTTTTCTGGACTCCGATGAACACCGCTGCCGATGTTTTGGAAGACCCGCAGGTGCAGGCGGCACACGGCTTTGTGGAGATACCTGCTTCAGGCCATCTTGAGTCGATTACGTCAGTTTCATCGCCGGTCGACTTCAACGGCCAGCGTCCCTTGCCCAGGCGCGCTAGCCCTCAAATTGGCGAACACGGGGCAGAGATCGCCGCTGCCTATCAGCTAGAAACCCGGCAATCTGAGAGCCACTAGTGGGACCCGAACCACAAGGCAGAGTTGCCATAGTCACCGGTGCCGGTTCGGGTATCGGGCGCGCCACCGCCCAGCTCTTTGCCAGCAACGGGGCAGCCGCCGTGGGTCTGTTTGATGTGCACAAAGCCGGCCTTGACGACACGGCCGACTTGGTAGTGGCAGCGGGTTGTGAGGCGATGCCGGTCGTTGTTGATGTGTCCGATGCAGAAGCGATGGCAGCAGCTGTGTCCAATGTGATCGGTCGACTTGGCGGGCTTCACTACATGATCAACAACGCTGCCACGATGACCGGCCAACCCGCTTTTCCCGAAGTTTCGTTTGGTCAAATCGATCGAGTCATTGGCGTCAACGTGGGCGGTGTCCTAATCGGTACCAAGCTGGCGCATGATCACATGGCAGCAAATGGCGGCGGGTCGATCGTTTCTACCGCATCAGGCGCAGGCAAGATTCCGTTGCCGTCAGACCCGCTCTATTCTGCATCGAAAGCAGCTGTTGTGATGTTGACAAGGTCTTCTGCGGCCGACTTTGCCACCAGGGGAGTACGGCTGAACGCGGTGTGCCCGGCACTTGTGGATACACCGATGCTTGCGTTCAGCGTTGAAGGGAGTGATGACTTGATCGACGCGCTCAAGCATGCCCCGGTTATGACTCCAGAGTTTGTGGCCAAAGCAATATTCGATTTGGCGGTTGACCCCAATCGAGTTGGCGAAACCCCAAGCGTCTTGCCGAGCTAGGACCAGCTCTTCACTTCAGGCAGCACTTCTTCCGCGAATAGCCTCATGCTGGCTTCAGCTGCATCAAAGTCAATCCCACCGAAACGGAAACAGGTAGCCAGCTCGAACGGACCAATGATTTCGTAGCGATCTCGGAAGCGGGTAAGAAGTTGTTCGGGTGTGCCATAGGCGTTCGCGGCCAGGAATCCTTCGATGAACTTGTCGAACCCGTGCTCTCGGAGCAATGCGGCCTGCTTTCCGTAACCCCTGTAACCCTTCATGTCATCAAGGTGTTCGCCGGTGAGTTCATAGTGCTCCAGCAAACTGGCTAGGTAGTTTGCAAGACCTTCTTCGCCAACCTCTTTAGCAACCGCGGGGTCTTGGTGGCAGTAGGTGAAGTCGGCTGTCATCGGTGCGTGAGCAGGGGTGCCCTGGTGTTCTAGAAAGCGCTCGCGGTACAGATCAATCGACTTAAGCCGCTTGTTCCAGTCAGACTCGGCGAACATGATGAGACGTGCACCGGCTGCCGCACACGCTTCGATTGAATCTGCCGAGTTTGCGACGGCGTAGGTGCGGTCTTTGAAGCTGGCGTAAGGTCGTGGTCGAATCTCTCGGCGAGGCTGGGGATAAAGGGGGCCCTCGCCTTCGATGAATCCGGTCTCTAGTGCTTCGACGATCATTAGTGATGCCTCGTCGAAGCGCTCTCGTGACTCTTCCATCTGGATGCCACTGAAGGCTTCGAACTCACGTCGCGAAAGCCCACGGCCCATACCAAAACGAGCCCGGCCCTTCGAGAGGTGGTCAAGCATGACGACCTTCTCAGCCACACGTAGCGGATCGTTCCAAGGCAGTATGACTGCAGCGGTGCCGAGGTCAATGGTTTTGGTTCGCCCGGCTATGTAGGCAAGGAACTCGAGGTTGTCAGGGCAGAACGAGTAGTCGTAGAAATGATGCTCAGTAGGCCAGACACAGTCGAACCCCAGCTCCTCGGCCAGTACGGCCAGGTACGTCTCCTGCTCGTAGACCTCGGCATCGGAAACGTCTTCCCAGCCATATGAGGCGAAGATTAGCTGCAGTCCAACATCCATTGCTGTGGTCCTCTCGGGGCGGTCGCTATATCGAACACTAGCGTCCGAAATTGAGACGAGCCAGCTAGCTGCTTAGGTTGCTAGCTGAATTGGGAAACGATCCCTGATCGCTTGGTCCACGCTTGGGTCGATGTGCGGCGCCCTTGGGGTGTTGAGCACGTCTTTCACATACTCATGCGCACGGTCTCGTGCCGACAGCGCTCCGGCATCTACCCAGTCGTCAGGACTTAGACGGTCACCAATTTCAGGATAGATGTACTCGGTCTGCATCATTTCCAAGGTTTGGTCCGAGCCAAGGAAATGTCCGGCGCCTTCAACAACTTGCTTCACAACATCGGCGGACAACGTTTCTGCCGTCACCTCGATGCCGCGGATCGTCCGGTTGATCGATCCGAGCATGTCATTGTCGATGACCATTGCTTCCAACGAGAATGCCAATATCGACGCCAGCATCCCAGCCGACTCATAGATCAAGTTGGCTCCAGAGTGAGCGGCGAGGGCGACGGTTAGAGCCTTCTCGTGTCCGGCCTGCATGTCGGGAAGTTTCGAGTCGCTCATGCCGGCGGCAACGCCAGATGGCAGACCCAGCCAGTTCGCTAGCTGCGCCGCAGCAGCGTTCATCACGGCCTCTTCGCCACTTCCCCCGCTCATCGCTCCCGTGCGCAGATCCGAGACAAAGGGCCAAAGCCCCATTACGCACGGGTGGCCTGGTGCGATCAAGTTGATGCTAGTTAGCGCAGCTAAACACTCGGCTAAAGCCTGGGCCAAAGACCCGGCAAGGGCTGCGGGCGAAGTAGCTCCGGCCTGGCCTGCAGACAAAAGACAGACGGGCATCCCCGCTCGCACTTGAGCCACCATCACTTCAACTGATTCTTCGGCAAATCTCAGCGGCGGCACAACGAAGGTGTTGTTGGCCAACATGAAGGGTCGCTTCTTGAACTCGCCCGGCCCTCCCAGAATCAGGTCACACATCTCGACTACATCGCCTACGGCGTCGGCGTCAAAGAAGGCCGAGCCCACCGGTTTGGTTGTGCCTGTGATCAGCGCGTAGGCCGTGTTGATGTCTAGTTGGTAGGGGTCTTCTAGTTCTCTTGCGACGACTGGTCGCATGAAGAAGTGGATGTGTTCCAAGTTGTCATAAAGGCGCGTGATGTCGTGCAGGTCTTGCAAGGTGCTGTGGCGGAAGCGGTTGGTCTCGTGGTCCAGCATCGATACCGCGGCACCGCCGGTGCCGAAGTGAACCTTGTTGGCGGACACCTCAATGCTTTTGCTCTCGTCCAGCGCGTGCCAAATGAATTCTTTGGCGGCGGTATCGACCGCAGCCTCAACGATTCCTCTGGGGTAGTGCAGCCGGCCATCGTCATCAAGCCAGCCGCCGGCTGCTGTAACGACGTCGGTGAACTCAGTTATTGCCAGCCCCATGCCTAGGTCTTCAAGTAGGTAGAGCGCAGTCTCATAAATCGACTGCATGTCTGAATCTGTGAGCGGTTTGTACGCGCCGCCGGGCAGGCCGGGCACGACCGGATTGAAAGCCGGGGGAGCAGCCCGCTTTGCTACCCGTGCTGCTCTACCACCTGCTCGTCTGCTCATGCCCGAACAGTACATCAACTCCTACCTCGGTCTGGCTCAAAGGCCCTTTAAGCGGGGCTCGGACCAAGACAGACCTAGGATTCGGGCATGGCGTTCGAAACTGTCTACGGATACTGCTGGCCTCAATCTGTTGCCCCGGGAGCCAGTATCGGATTGCATCTTTCGTCGGCGAAGGGGCGTCCGGTCAAGGTAGAAGTTGCCAGAGTCGGCGCCGAGAGAACCGTTGTCTGGTCTGAAACCGTTGAGGCGCAGGATCATCCGACACCCCTTGAAGCCTCAGCCATCGGTTGTGGATGGCCCGCAGCGAACACAATCACGGCTGGTGAAGACTGGGTCTCGGGCTACTACGAGGTATTGCTTGCCATCGATGTGGATGGCAAGAATCGCCAAAGCCACGCCTTCTTTGTGGTCCGTCCCGAGGCCGGGTCGACGAACAAGATTTTGCTCCAGCTAGCAACCAATACCTGGCACGCTTACAACGACTTTGGCGGCCGCAACCTCTACAACGGAGGCACTCACTCGTCGTTGCAGCGTCCGATGGCGCGCGGCTATTTGTTCAAGCCTGAGGGCGCAGGCCGACGGGTGACCACTACCAATCCGCCAGACCGTGACATGAACACCCACGTTGGATACATCCGCATGAATCGCCTGTCTCCGTGGGCCGGGTCGGCTGGATGGCCAGACTGGGAATGGCCATTCCTGGCGTGGGCTGAACAAAACGGCTACGGCATTGACGTCATCACCAATTCAGACTTACAGGAGCACCCCAGCATCATTGACCGCTATAACTTGGTTCTGTCGGTGGGCCATGACGAGTACTGGTCAGGTCCGATGCGTGACACCGTCGAAGCGTTTGCAGCCAAGGGAGGCAACGTGGCGTTCTTCTCGGGCAACACGGCCTTGTGGCAGGTACGGCTCGAGGAAGAAGACCAAGGCTCTGCCTCGGTCATGGTTGGCTACAAGGGTCGTTTTAAGGACGATCCGGTCTATGGCACCGACCGCGTAGGAGAGCTGACGACCATTTGGTCAGATCATCTGGTCGGCCGCTCGGAGAATTCGATGACTGGTGTCAGCTTCACGCGCGGCGGCTATCACCGAATTGGCAAGCGGGTAACCAATGGGGCTGGCGGCTACACCGTCTACCGGCCCGACCACTGGATGTTCGAAGGCACAGGTGTCGACTATGGCGATGTTCTGGGCGCCAAAGCAACAGCCGTGGGGTATGAGTGTGATGGCTGTGACTACACAACAATCGACGGTCTTCCGCACCCGACTCACAGCGACGGCACACCCGAAACTTTTGAGATCCTGGCCATGGCCCCAGCCGCCCACTTCACCCGAACTACCGCCGCCAGGCCCCCGAAACCGAGCGAACCTTCCGAAATTGAGTTCCTTGCCAACCGCCTGTTTGGCACCAGGGATGAAGCGGCAGTTCAGCGGATTGCCGCCGGTCAGGCCATGTTGGGCAGTTACACGACTCCGGGTGGGGGAACCGTCATTACCTCTGGTTCAACCGATTGGGCACACGGTTTGGCCGGACGCGACAGCCAGATTGAACAGATAACAGCCAACATCCTGGACCGCCTGGGCTGACCACGAGAGGGTTTGGCGTTTTGCTCAGAGCTGGAACTGAGTGCCTTCGAAGAACACAACGCTGCGCTCGATCGGCTGAATCTGGGTTTCGCCCGCTTCGCGTGCTGCGTCGCGTCGGATGTTTAGCGCCGTGATGTGGTCATCAAGGTCAGCCCTGGTCTCCCAGCGTTCGGACAACAACACGCGGTTGGCTTCTAGTGGATCTGCAGCAAACACGTACTCGATGCAGCCCTTTTCAGCCCGACTGATCTGCTGCATCTCAAACGTCTGAGCGAGATAGGCCTCTCGCTGGTCCGGCTCAACCGTGAATGTTCCCTGAACGATGATCATGGGCCACAGTATTAACAAAAGTGGCCACAGTATTAACAAAAGTATGGACAAAACACTGGACGGACGCGTCGTTTTGCCCCTCGGGTGGGTTTCGGCCATGCTTTCGGGATGAAGCTCAGCATGACTCTTAACTATGGTGGCGACCCCCAGGCCACTGCTCAAACAGCCCGTGACTATGAGTCGGCTGGTGTCGACATGGTTTGGGTGGCTGAGTTGTATAGCTTCGACGCTGTCAGCCTTATGGGCTACTTGGCCGCTGTTACCGAACGCATGGAAATTTGTGCTGGCATTCTGCCCCTTTACTCCCGCACGCCAACCCTTATCGGCATGACAGCTGCCGGCATCGATGCCCTATCGGGCGGTCGATGTGTGCTGGGTCTCGGTGCCTCGGGCCCGCAGGTAATCGAGGGTTGGCATGGTGTGAAGTACGACGCCCCAATCGGTCGCACAAAGGAAATCATTGACATTTGTCGCCAGGTTTGGAAGCGCGAAAAGGTTGAATACGACGGCCGTTACTACCAGCTTCCTCTCCCGGCTGATCAGGGAACCGGGCTTGGCAAGAGTCTGAAACTGATCAATCGCCCGGTGCGGGAATCTATTCCAATCTATGTGGCATCACTGGGGCCCAAGAACGTGCAGATGACTGCGGAAAAGGCCGAAGGGTGGCTGCCAATCTTCTTCCACCCTGAAAAGGCCAACGACGTTTGGGCCGAGGATCTCGCCATCGGCAAGGCCGCCCGTGACGAGTCACTTGGCGAGCTTGAAATGGTTGCCGGAGGCGTAGTTTCAATTTGCGACAAGGCCACTGCCAAGCAGATCCGAGATGGCAGCCGCGGCATGACTGCGTTGTATGTCGGGGGCATGGGAGCCAAGGGCAAGAACTTCTACAACACTTTGTTCCAGAAGTACGGCTACGGCGATGCGGCGGAAAAGATCCAGGACCTTTACTTGAGCGGCCACCGCGGCGAAGCCGAAGCGCTCATCCCAGAGGACTACCTCGAAGCCACTACCATGGCCGGTGACGAAGGTTTTGTGCGTGAGCGAATTGAGGCCTACCGCGAGGCTGGTGTAACTCGTCTGTCCATCACGCCGATTGGTGAGAACACGCTTGACCTCATCGAAAAGGTCAAGGCCTGGGCTGAGTAGTAGACCGAGAGATACTGTCCGCTGGCATCCGTGAGGCGGCGATCGCCCCTCCGATTGCCACCGCTGAGGCTAATGCAAACACCCAAGTGAATGAGTCGAGTGAGTCGGCCAGCGCCCCGCCAATCTGGGGTGAGACCACTTGCGCGCCTCCAAAGGCCAAAGTTGCTGCGCTGAACGCAGGGCCGTAGGTGGTCGCGTTGGTGTTGGCCACTATGTGAGCGATGATCAGCCCGGGCATTCCCGAGAACATCGCTCCGACGCCGAAGCAGGCGATTGTTACCAGCGGCTGGCGACCTGTGAGAATTCCCAACGTGCAGATGGCGAAGATCAAGAATGAGGTGGTCAGAGTGATCCGTCTGCCGATCCGGTCTGACAGCGACCCTAGTGAGAGACCACCAACAATCGTTGCGACCCCGACCACCGAGAACATCGTGGCGGCCTGACCTGCGGAGAATCCCGAATCGCCCTCCAAGCGGGCAACTAGAAAGCCGATCACCAAGATGTAGGCAAAGCCAAAGGAGGCGTACGCCAGGATCGCCGGTAACCAGCCGGGCACGGTCTTGAGAGCAGTGAATCCTCCGAAACCGCCCGCAGCAGATGGCTTGTCATCGGTAGCGCGGAGAAATATGAAAGTCGCCGCCAGTACGACAAGCGCTATTGCAAACTCGATCCGGTACATGGTTTGCCAAATCTGGTCCCCACTAGCTTGTTTATCGAGGTATCGGGCGAGCTGGCCTGCGAAGACAATACCGATCCCGATACCGGAGCCCATGAAGCCAACAGCCAACCCGGCCCGATTTGGTGGCAGCACTCGGGCGGCAAGCGCCGGTGACGGTATCCAGATGCAAGCCCCGCCGAGTCCCATCACAAACAGAGAAAAGGCCAGCACTGGTGCCGACGAAGTAAACGACGCCAGCCCTAATGCCGCGGTCGAAAGGATCAGGCCCAACCGCATCAGTCGTATCAAAGTGAGCCGCGACGCCATCCACGAGACGGCAAGGGTTCCGAGTAAGTAGGCGGCCACATTCAGAGTTGCGAAGAATCCGGCCAACGTGTTCGAGCCGCCAAGAATGTCATCCCGAGCGTCGGGAAGAACCACTCCCCAAGTGAAGCGGCCGAAGGCTTGGGCCACAGCGGTTGTGGCCATAACCAGCGCTATTACGAGCCAGACGCGGCCGGCCTTGTTCGAGTCAGAGTTAGTCGAGTTCAGCGGTTCAACTTAACCGGAATGCCGCGAGGTCCTCGGATTTGTCCGGGAGCCCACGTGGTTTCATTGTTTGGATCAAGGCTGTAGTTGGGGAACGCTCGTAGCCATTCCTGAATGCCAACTAGAAGCTCCATACGGGCGAGGTTTGAGCCGACGCACCGGTGGATGCCAAGACCGAAAGCGAGGTGACGGTTCTTTGTTCGGGTGATGTCAAACACCTCAGGTGAGTCGAACGCCGCCGGGTCATGGTTGGCGGCGGGAAGGGTGGCCAGCATCTGGTCACCGGGGTACACAGGACAGCCGGCAACCTCGGTTGCGGCCACGACTTTGCGGGCCATCGTGACCGGCGCGTAATAGCGAAGCACTTCTTCGCTGGCGGTTTGCCACAACAAGTCGTCGTCGGGAACCGCCACCAGGCGGGCCACCTCGTCATTGTTCTGAGCGAAGTGCCAAAGCCCCGAGCCCAGGGCACTCCAAGTTGTGTCGATCCCAGCGACAATTAGTAGGCGGACGTAGCCCACTTTGAGTTGCCATTCGACCTCTTTGCCATCGATCTCGGCATTTGCAATGCCTGTGAGCATGTCATCGGTCGGGTTGTCCAAGCGGTCCTGCAACAGTGCGTCGATGTAGGCGGTCATCTCGGTGTAGACCTGGGTCCGAACCGCGTTGTCCTTCGGACCTAGCTGGAAGTTACGGTAGATCCAGTCTCTGAAGAGGTCAGCGTCTTCTTCGGGGATGCCAGTTAGTTGGCAGATGCCGTGCACCGGGATGTGTTGCGTGTACTGCTCTGCGGCGTCGGCAAATTCAAGTCCCTCTAGCTGAGCAATCAGGCCACGGCAGTACTCGCGTAACTCTTGTTCCATAGCGGCGACCCGGCGCGGGTTAAACGCTGGCAACAGAAGGCGTCGATGGTCCTTATGGTCAGGTGGATCTGAGGTTATTGGGGGAGCGGGCTGGCGAGGGGCATCGGGCCGTGCCAGTCCAACCCAAACTGAGGAGAAGTTCTCGGTGTCATTGGCAACCTGGGAAACGGCCTCCATGGTGACCGGCATGAAGGCGCGTCCATAGCGTTCAGTAGAGGCCATTGGGCACTCCTCACGAACGGAGTTCCATATTTCAATGGCATTCGGACCCCAGTTTGGGTCAAGCCAGTCCCAGTCGTTAATCCAGTCCGTAACCAGGTCAGAGTCGATGTGATCGGTTTCGTATGCCACTTTGCCCCCAGAGCTAGGCTGTAATCAGAACCTAGTTGAGCGATCTGAGGATGTGCAAAGCTCTGGGTTACCATCGTCTCTCCGATGGCCTATGAGTTCGAAGACAGCACCCAACAGAGTTCAATGGGCGGGCTCGGCGACGGTGGCTCGGTAGAGACTTCGGCTGAGCTGACCAGAGGCGGAGTTCCCCGCTGGATGATGGCGATACTAGGACTGGCCGCAGCTGTTCTGTTTGTGATCGCTCGAGGGAATCTGCCCTCTGAAGACGCAGCACCAGCGCCCACAACATCACCGAGCTTGGGATTTGCTACGACGACAACGCCCAGTGCGCCCACGACCTCGGCTGCTGAAGATGCTAACCAGCCTCTTGTCACTAGCCAGCCGAACCAGCTGACTCACCAAGACATGGTTTGGCCTCTGGAGGAATTTGGAGGCATAGGCCGGGCAGTAGCAATTCGCCAAGGTTCTTCGGTCTTGGTGATAGATCCGGAAAACGATACGTCCCACCGCATCGAGCTGCCAGTAACAGCGTCGTCCCAAGCGCGAGCCGAAGCCGGGCGAGACGGGAGATCTATGGCGCTAGTCGCAGGAAAGCTGATCGTCCATGAGGAGCGGTTTCTCCGATCAATCTCGACCACCGGTGGGGTAGACCTGCTGCTGTCGAACTCGAGCCTCGGGTTTGAAGTTGCCACGCCAACAGCGATTGTGGCCGCCACCGAGGTGATCAGCTCTTCAACACCGGTGCCAGAGATCCGCTTGGTTCCCCAAGGCGTTCATTTTCCTAGCGCTCGAGACCAGGTGGTCGAAGTCTTTGGCGAACCCGATCTTGACCTATTGCCCGCCGGGTCCGAAGTGACAGTTGTGGACGACAAGATCTTCGTCAGGTTGAACGGTGAGATTCATCGAAAGACTGATGACGGCCTGGTAAGTCTTGGTTCAAGACGGGTGTTCGCCGCAAGTCAAAGCGCAGCAATCGTAGAGCGCTGCGTGGCTCTGTTTGAGAATTGTTCTTACTTCCGAATAAATCTTCAAGACTTGTCCAGGCCCGAAGTTGCGCTTGATGTTCCGCTTTCGTTTTCAAGCTCTTCAATTGTGATGAGTGACGATGGATTCTCGCTTTTGGTGCTTGATGACGGCAGCGAAACACAGACATTGGTAGATGTCTCAACCGGCGAATGGAATGTTGCCCATCAGTTCAGCGGCGAACCGTTCACCGCTGCGGCGTTTGACTCGGTGTCAGGAAGCTGGGTGATGGCCGATGCCGAATCTGACTCGTTGATGTTCTGGTCACCCGGCGCGCAGACATTTTGGCAACTGCCGATACCAGGCGCGATCGACGAGATCGCGATTGCCCAACAAGTCAGTTAGAGATCGCTGCGTCGCTTACCAATTAGGGCCAGCAGCACCAGCGCAATAACGGCCGCGACTACCGAGACGGTGACTGGCCCGCCTATGTCGAACCGGTCATAAAGATATCCCGACGACCCAACCCCGATGCCTCGACCGCCCGTGCTGACCGCATTGCTGACGCCCATAACTCGACCACGCGACTTCGGCATCGCTTCGCTGACTAGCGAGAACGACGTGACGATTGAGTATTCAAAACCCAAGAAGAAGATGATCAGCCCGACCACCCCTACAAACAGCGAGTTTCCAGCCGTTGCAATAATGGCCAAACCGGCCAACGTAACTAGGACCGAGGCCTGAATCGTTCGACGCTTGCCCAGCCTGTCGGCAAAGACCGATGAAGAAGAAGTGGCGGTCAGTTCAGCCAGACCGAATGAGATTGCTACCAGGCCAACGCCGCCAGTGGATACTCCAAGGGTTAGGTCTAGCCAGGTGCCCACAACCGCAACTGTGGTAAGCCCGGCCAAAGCGATCATCGCTGCCAGCGCGATTATCATCCAGGCGTCGGTTGTGATCGGTGTCTTGTCTGCCTTGGCCAGAGGTCGCCGCTGGTTACCTTCGCCATCGGTCATGGCGCCAATTAGGGCTGCGCCGCCAAGCGCAGCGATGGCAACCGCGATGAAAGGGGCACGCCAGTTGAATCGGTCAATCAGTAAAGCAACCACGGGTACGCCAACTACCAGGGCTGTCGCCCAAGACATCTCGAAGATTCCAATGAAGCGAGCCCTCCGTTCGAACCGAACCCGGGCCGATATCCAGGCGTGACCTCCCACCGTGACAAAGCCCGAGGCTGCGCCAAGCAAAAGCAGGGCTGCGGCGAAAAGCCAAATCGAGCCGACCAGTGCCAGCGCCGAAGAAACAGCAACGGTCACCAGAGCCAGAACGATCACAAGCCGTTCGCGACCGGCGTCAAGCCAACGGCCAACAAACAATGTGCTTAAGCCAGCGGCCTCGGCCAAGCCGAGAAGTAGTGCGAGAGTTGCCGTGGTCGTGCCATAGGCAACGGCCAGTATCGGCAGAAAAAACGGAAGCCAGCGAATGGCGGTGTTGACGGTTGCTTTGCCGTAGGTGAGCTTCGTTATGTCGGCTCGCCCAATGGTCACCGGGTCACGGTATCGAGCCTTTCGATTGGCCGTAGCTCGGGTTCGTTCTGTCTGCCCCAGGTGACAATTCT
Organism: uncultured Acidimicrobiales bacterium; assembly: GCA_937922785.1. Classification (GTDB taxonomy): domain Bacteria; phylum Actinomycetota; class Acidimicrobiia; order Acidimicrobiales; family SZUA-35; genus CALAJQ01. The sequence goes on along the minus strand of CALAJQ010000022.1, from coordinate 53,447 downwards.
CTCAAATTTCTGCCCCAGGTGACAATAGTTGTCACCCACAGCTGACTTTTCGGGGTTTTGTCACCCCCAGCAGACAGAACGGATTAATCGAATCGTGTCAGATCTCACAGGGGGCCGGAATAAGTCGACAGCCTATCTGGTTGTAAGCTTGTAATAACAATTACACCTAGTAAGGATATGGTCCCGCCCGTGTCAAGTATTAACACCGCAACACTTCCACTTCTTCCACTGCCTCAGGGCATTTTCTTCCCCGAGATGGTGGTCACAATTGCTGCCGAGAGCTCGGGCGCCCGTGCCGCCTTTGACGCTGCCCTTGCCCGCGCTGGTGATCAGGCAGCCGAGCTGGTAGCCGTCCCTCAAACCGGTGGTGACTACAGCTCTGTAGGTCTCGTAGTTCGTATCGAGCAGCAGGGTCAGCTACCTGGAGGGGGCAATGGGGTTGTACTTCGAGGCCTTCGCAGGGTCCGTATTGGTCAAGGAGAACTGGGCGCAGACGGCGTCCTGCTTGTCTCAATAGCTGAGTTAGAAAACGCTGCGCCGACCGCCGAGGCCAAAGCGCTGGCCGAGGACTACCGTCACGTTGCTCAAGAACTGCTCCGCCTCATGGGCGGAGGTCGCATGGTCGGACTGCTGGACGGCCTCACCGATCCGGGCGCCTTGGCTGACAGCTTGGGCTGGTGGCCCGAGCTGACCGAGCCTCGCCGTCTAGAGCTTTTTGAGACCGTCGACGTGACCGAACGCTTGACCAAGGCGTTGGCCTGGGCTCGAGAGGCTCTGGCTGAGGCACAAGTCAATTCCGACATCAGCTCCAACGTTAACGAGGGGCTCGAGAAGGATCAGCGCGAAGTCATCCTGCGTCGCCAGCTTGCCTCGATTCGCAAGGAACTCGGGGAGTCTGAAGACGACGACATTTCCGACTACAGGGCTCGCCTCGCCGAAGGCGCAATGCCTGAAAAGATCATTTCGGCTGTGGAGAAGGAGCTGGACCGGCTTGAAAAGGTCGGTGAACAAAGCATGGAGTCAAGCTGGATCAGAACCTGGCTAGACACGATGTTCGAATTGCCCTGGGGTGAACGAAGCGCCGATGCGCTAGACCTCGAGGCGGCCGAAGCTCGACTTAACGCAGATCACACCGGCCTAGACAAGGTTAAAGAGCGGATCATTGAGTTCCTGGCTGTGCGCAAGTTGCGCCAGGACCGAGGACTCGACACTGATGCCGATTCTGAAAAAGCAGTCTCTGGCAGCAAAGATCAGGCCAGTAAGCGTCGAGGCGGAGGAACCATTCTTGCGCTCGTTGGCCCGCCCGGAGTTGGCAAGACCAGCTTGGGTGAATCGGTTGCGGCGACCATGGGCAGAGAGTTTGTTCGTATGTCTTTGGGTGGTCTTCGAGACGAAGCGGAGATCCGCGGTCACCGCCGCACCTATGTTGGCGCTAGGCCAGGTCGCATCGTCAGGGCACTCATCGACGCCGGAACAATGAACCCGGTCATCTTGTTGGACGAGATCGACAAAGTCAGTTCTGGCATGCAGGGTGACCCGTCGGCTGCGTTGCTTGAGGTTCTTGACCCCGCTCAGAACTCCACATTCCGAGACAACTACTTGGAGACCGAGCTTGACCTAAGCGAGGTTGTATTCATCGCCACTGCGAACGTCTTGGATACTATTCCTGCGCCGTTGTTGGATCGAATGGAGATCATCTCGATTGAGGGTTACACCGAGAACGAGAAGGTCTCTATCGCCACCGATCATCTGCTGCCTCGTCTGATGGAGCGCAACGGCGTCTCTAGCGACGAAGTTGTGGTTGGCGAACACATCATTCGCACAATTGTTGGTGACTACACCAGAGAGTCTGGGGTCCGTCGACTTGAGCAGCGTTTGGATCGTTTGGTCCGCAGAGCTGTTAGTCAACTCGTTCGAAACCCCGACGAAGCCTCTGTGACGATCACCGAGGACGACCTTCGCCCAGCGCTAGGCCGAACTGCGATGCGTGAAGACCCTGCGGATCGGGCAACTGTGCCCGGCGTCGGAACAGGCCTGGCGGTTACCGGTGCCGGGGGAGATGTCTTGTTTGTTGAGGTGTCGTCTAGCGAAGGCGAGCCGGCCTTGTTGCTTACTGGGCAGCTTGGCGATGTCATGAAAGAGTCGGGACAGATCGTATTGTCTTACCTCCAGGCCCATGCCGAAGAGCTTGGTCTGAAGGGCAAGTTGGACCGGCGATTCCATATTCACTTCCCGGCCGGAGCCATCCCCAAGGATGGGCCGTCAGCGGGTGTAACGATGACTACCGCCTTTGTCAGCCTCCTTCGAGGGGTGCCAATGCGCAACGATGTTGCGATGACGGGCGAGGTCACATTGCATGGCCGTGTATTGCCAATTGGCGGCGTTAAGGAGAAGGTCCTTGCCGCTCACCGAGCTGGCGTGAAGCACGTCATCTTGCCGATCGGCAACAAGGAAGACTCCGACGACATCCCCGAGAACGTAAGGGAAGGCATCGAACTTCACTTCGCCGAAACCGTCAGCGACGTGTTGGCTGTTGCGTTCTAGGTATTTCAATCGATAGTCAGCTGTCCAGTCTGGGACTCGACCGAAGAGCGCTGCGAATCGCAGCTAGACACTCTTGCGGGTGGGACGAGACCAGCGGGTGGCTGGCGTCGTCGATTTGTTCACCATGACTGTTTGGAACAACTTCGGTGATTCGTCGTATCAGGTTCTTGACGTTAAAGGTTGAGTTCTTCGATCCGGTGATGACATGAACCGGAGCGTTGATGGACCCAAGTTGAGCGTCGGTGAAAATTGGCAGCGGGGGTGGCGACGGCGGATGTCCGAGTTGAGATTGAAGGAGAACACGAGCGTCGGCTTTGTCGTTCATGACTGGGTGGCGCAGTGTCCTTGAAATCCAAGCCCTAATTGGGCCAGGTGAAAGGCTTCCCAGGACCGCCATTGCATTCCAGCCCATGAATCGCATCACCTTAAGTTTCACAACTCCGACAGGCTCGAACAGCACCAGCGAGCTGGCGAGGCCGCCTTGGGTAGCGTAAGACAGGGCAATGTAGCCACCCATCGAATGGCCCACTAGATGAGGCTCGTCGAGGTCCAAGGATTTGATGGTGTCGCATAACCACGTCCCGTAGTCGTCGGCCGATTGGAAACCGACCTCGTGCACGCTTCCTCCTGGGTCGCCCATAGTGTCTATGGCGTAGACGTTTTGGTCGGTGAGCTGGGTTGCGAACGGGACCCAACGGATTGATGTGTCCCCCATACCGTGCAGCATCACAACATTTGCGCCGCCATCGTTGGCAGCCTGCCAGCGGTGAACTCTCGTGGGCCCGAACCTGGTGGGTACTTCAAGGATTTCTGGAAGATTCGACGTGGCACGATTCCAGCGGGCTTCATCGGCGACCCGAAACTTCTGTTCAGCCTTGGCGTTACGCCACTTGCCTTTGTAGGTTTTTGTTTTCATGATACATGTGTACCACAACGGATTGATACAGTGACGAGCGATGCCGAAAAAAGTTGACCACGATGCCCGACGAAGGCAGTTGACAGACGCCGTTTGTCGTCTGACCTTGAGAGGTGGCCTCGGCTCAGCAACGTTTCGTCAGGTAGCAGCCGAGGCTGGTGTTTCGGTTCGATTGGTGCAGTACTACTTCGGTTCCAAGCAAGGAATGCTTGACGCCACCCAAGAACACGTTGGCGAGCGCTCGATCGAGCGTCTCATGAACTGGGTTGAGAAAACCGACGGTTCGGCCCGAGCTGTTTTGGGGGCGTTCCTCAAATCTTTCACTCCTGTCGATTCCGAGAGCAAGATGGCTGCGTTGATGTACATCGCGCTCTACACCGAAGGTGTCGTCGTGGCGATGGGCCAGCCTGAAGCCAACCCCACCCGCAAAAACGAGGTCGATATGATGCGTCAAACTGTGCTTGAACAGCTAAGGCGGGGTCCGCTAGCTGCTGGTGTTGATCCTGAAGTAGAAGCGACGCTTCTCACCGCGTTGATGCCGGGGCTAGGTCAGTACGTGCTTGATGGCACCATGACCGCAGAGGTGGCATGCGCCACGATTGACCATCACCTAGACCGTCTGTTTGCTGCTTAAGATTGCTGCTTGAGGCTGCTGTTTAAGGCGAGTCTGCAAACAAATTCTGCAGCAGTGGAACCTTTCTGACGATGTCAGACGTCTAAAGGGGGCAAGAGTGGGTGCGAAAGTGTCCACCAGACCAGGGCGTAATTGTGGACAACGGCATGATCAACCGGATAAGAACTCTGCCGAAACCGGCTTTCTTAGCGGCAATCGCGGTGATCTGGCTATTGGTGCTTTGGTTGGGGGCTTGGACCATCGACGGCGTTTTGCTAGGCAGAGATCGTAGTGCGAGGGGAGTTGAGCTTGAACTCCCGTCGGCTCTGGAAATTGACCCCTACGTCGGAAATCTGACAACTGATGAGATTCGGATGAGATTGGCCGACGTTTCTCGAAGCTATGACGCAGAAACTGTGGCGGTCATGGTTCAAGACGAAGTGCTTGAAATTGGCTTCCCGGCCGTTGGTGTCACCTTGGATAGCGAACTCACCCTGGAAAGCGTCAACGAAACCAGACGGGGCGGACCAATTGCTTGGACCAGAAGCCTGTTCGGGTCAAAGTTGGTCCCGCTGCGCTTCAGCTTCAGTGAAGAGATCGCCGCCCAGACTCTGTCCGAAGCTACTCCAGAAGCTGCTGAGCCGATCGAACCGCTTGTGTTGCTGACCGACGGAGAATTTGAGCTGAAACCGGGCGAGTCTGGCTATCGGTTCGACACCTCTGGCGCTCTTGATTCGTTGGTGGTTGACCTTGGAAATCGCAATCCTGAAATTGAGATCAACACCGTCGCCATCGAGCCGCAGATCTCCGATGAGCAAATGCAAGAGTTCGTCGATGACATCAACAAGCGGACCGAGCGAGACATGTTGCTAAGCATTGGAACCGAGTCTGAAACGATTGAAAGCGCCGTGGTAAGAAGTTGGATCGAGGTGGATAGTCAGGCCGGTGCCTTGTCGTTCTCGGTTAACGAAGCTGCCGTGCTTGAGGTTATTCGCGAGACGTTCGCAGGCGTCGGGACGGGCGGGACCGACGCATCTTTTGATGTGGTCGACAACAAGCCAGTTGTCATTGAATCGACCCCAGGTACTGCGTGCTGTGCAGTTGAGAGCGCCCAGCAGATCCGAGATGCGATCGTTGCTGGTGACCGACGAGTCCGGCTGGAGTTTGAAAGCGTTGGTCGGGAACGCGACACCGCGTGGGCCGAGAATCTTGGGATCGTTGAGTTGGTGGGCGAGTTCAAGACATTCTACACCGACGGGCAGGCAAGGGTCACAAACATCAAACGAATCTCTGAACTCACTCGAGGCGTGTTGATATTGCCTGGCGACACATGGTCGGTAAATGACTATGTCGGTCGGCGAACTGAAGAAAAGGGATTTGTTGCCGCTGGAGCAATCCAGAACGGAGTCCTGGTTGCCGATGTAGGTGGCGGGATTTCCCAGTACGCCACGACAGTTATGAACGCTGCTTTCTTCGCCGGCTTGGAAATTCCTGAGTATCGCGCTCATTCGATCTACTTCAGCCGCTATCCCTACGGGCGTGAGGCAACACTCGCTTATGGCGCGATCGATCTGCAGCTAACCAACAACACCGATCACGCCATCCTGCTTTGGCCAACTACAGACTCAACCGGTATCACGGTGCAACTGTTTGGCACCAAGTTCGCAACGGGTGAACAGACTGGCCAGACATCGTCTCAGGTGGGTAGTTCTTGCACGAAGGTCATTACCGAGCGAACCCGAACCTTTGTTGACGATCGGGAACAAGTTGTTGACTACTTCGACGCTCTCTACCGGCCAGAAGGCTTGCTTTGTAACGGCAAGTCTTCAGTGCCCGATGATGAGTAGGACTATTCGATAAGAGTGTTGGCGAAGATCTGCCAGGCCAGAATCGACTTAGCCACAAGGCTAAGAATGATGTAGGTCTTCTCGCCAACCAGGTAGTCACGCCACTTGCCAACACGCTTGTACTGCAGCCACTGGTTGATTGCGAACGTGTTGAAGAAGAAGAACAAGCTGAAGATGATTCCGTACACAAAGGTTGGGGGACCTTCGGCCCCCTCTTGGGAAAGACCTACGAGGATGTAAGCAACGATGGCCAGCCAAGGTCCGATTCCGGCCACGCAGCCGAACCAGAACGGCGTCCACCAGGTCTTGCGGTCCGGGCGGTTGACCATTTCCATGATCCACCCGAACAGAATCATTGATATGTTCGCGAACGCAATACCGACCAATGCTGCGAGATCTGTTAGTCCGGTCACAAGCGAGATAAGCAGCATCATCAAAGTTGATGAGATTGCATATTCAACCCAGCGGAACCGGTTTCTCCCTCGGCGTAGTTCGTTGCCGTAAGCGTTGAAACCGACGGTGGCAATAATGAAGTGGAACAGTGCGGACAGGAACAGGAACGAAGCTGTTGCCAGTGCTAAAGGCACTCCCATGAACTCGTTGATGGACCCGTCGCTTAGAGGTGTACCGGGCGGGCCGTTCAGGTTGAACGTGCTTACCTGAAGCTCAAAATCATTGCCGAGCACAACCATGGCGGCGCCCGAGATGAAGTGCAGTACTCCCATCACAATGTTGAAATTTCTAAGTTTCTTGAGTCTGGTCTGCGGGACGTCAACAACTTCAGATTCGAAGTCGAACGGGTAGTCGGTGGCTAGTGCCATTGGTTGCTCCTGTATCGGCAAGCTTTGGTTGGTGGAACTTAGTGAAGGCTTGATTTGTACTGAAAAGCCCAATACGCCGATCGGGATTTACCCGATCGGCGCATTGGTGAGACCACCCTGGGAGGGGACTAGGAGGTCTCTATGTTTGACGTTCTTAGTGAGGCAGTATTACGGCGTCGATGATGTGCACGACTCCGTTGCCTGCCTCAAGGTCAACAGTGGTAACAGTTGCTCCGTCGACCATGACCATTCCGTCAACGACGGTTACGTCGAAGGTGTCTCCATTTACTGTGGCAACTGCGGTGCCGTCGGCAGCGATTGCGTCAGCAGCAAGGATCTTGCCCGGTACTACGTGGTAAGTCAGGATGCCTGCGAGATCTTCAGACGCCAGAAGCTCTTCAGCTGTGAGGCCAAGGTCTGCTAGTGCCTGCTCGAATGCGGCGTTGGTTGGTGCGAACACAGTGAATGGTCCGTCGCCTTGCAAGGTCTCGACGAGATCAGCCTCGGTGAGGGCAGCTACCAAGATGCTGAAGTCGTCCGATCTCAGTGCAATGTCAACAACGGTTGCTGGAAGTTCATCTTCCATTGCTTCGTCTTCCATGGCGTCTTCTTCCATCGCACCAGCCAAGGCCTCGGCAACATCTGGTGGAAGTAGTACTGCGTCGATCACGTGGATTACGCCGTTGCTGGCATCCACGTCAACTGCGGTCACGTTGGCGCCGTCGACCATTACTGAAGATCCGTCCACCTTCACCGTGACGCTCTGGCCATTCAATGTCTCTACCTCTTGGCCGTCAAGAGTTACGACCACGTCGCTCTTAACTTCGCCGGCCACGATGTGATAGGTGAGGATGTCAGCGAGTGCTGGGCTAGCTAGAAGCTCTTCGGCTGTTAGGCCTAGGGCGTCGAGCGCAGCTGCAAATGCCTCATCGGTTGGTGCGAATACGGTTAGCTCGTCGGTGCCAGTTAGTGGGCCGACGAGGTCAGCAGCCTCGGCTGCGGCCAGCAAGGTGGTGAAGCTGCCAGCTTCGGTTGCGACCTCAGCGATGTTGCCAACATCTTCCATGGCGCCATCTTCCATCGCATCGTCTTCCATCGCTTCGACTGCGCTGGTCGTAGTTGCTTCCTGTGCTGGTTCTGGATCGTCTGCTGCACAAGCAGAAGCAGCTAGGCCTAGGGCCAGTAGTAGCGCTGCCATTGATCGGGGGTTCTTGTTCATCATTTCCTTAGAAGTTGGTGGGAGGGGATTGATGTTTGGGTTACGGAGGCACCCCGAATCCCGGATGCAGAATTTTCAAATAATGTTCTACAACCGCTTGACGCCACGCACTGACTTTGTAGATAATGAAGGACATGTCCACTGATACAGCTGCTCAATCGGACCACGCTTCGGCATCCTCGTTGGATTCAGAGCCGTATGTGTCGTTTGACACACACCCGGACAAGTACCGCCACTGGACAATTGGCGTTGACGGAGCGGTCGCCACCTTGGCACTTGCGGTTGATCCTGACGGCGGCCTTCGTGATGACTATGAGCTGAAGATGAACTCCTATGACCTTGGAGTAGACATCGAACTGAACGACGTCATCCAGCGACTTCGCTTTGAACATCCAACGGTTAAAGCAGTTGTTGTTACAGGCGGGATGGAGAAGATGTTCTGCGCTGGTGCAAACATCGGAATGCTGGCCGGATCATCCCATGCTCACAAGGTCAACTTTTGTAAGTTCACCAACGAGACACGCAACTCAATTGAGGACGCCACCGACAACAGCAACCAGGTTTGGATTGCGGCAGTAAACGGCACCGCCGCTGGCGGGGGTTATGAGCTTGCACTGGCGTGTGATGAGATCTTGCTAGTTGATGATCGTGCATCGGCAGTTTCGCTTCCGGAGGTGCCCCTCTTGGCTGTGCTGCCAGGTACTGGGGGACTGACCCGAGTGGTTGACAAGCGTCACGTACGCCGCGATTTGGCCGACGCCTTTTCAACTAGAAACGAGGGTGTACAGGGCAAAACAGCGCTCGACTGGGGGCTCGTCGACGCAATCTCACCAGCCAGCTCCTTCGATGACTTGGTCGCCAGCCACGTAGCCAAACGGGTCGACGCTTCTGATCGGCCAGACGACGCGGACGGCGTGCAACTGACACCCCTCGATCGCAAGGTCGACGGTGACTCCTTCAGTTACTCAAACGTAAATGTCAGACTTGATCGATCGGTTGGAACTGCGACATTCGAAATCACAGGACCCACCGAAATCCAGCCGGCAACCGGCGCAGAACTAGCGGCCGCTGGAGACCAGAGCTGGCTGTTAGCTACTGCCCGCCAATTCGACGATGCGATCCTGCATCTGCGTTTCAACGAGCCCGAGATCGGCACTTGGGTCTTTATCGTCACCGGATCTGCCGAGGCCATCGTGGCAGCAGAACAAGTGCTGCTGGCAGAGCCTGACAACTGGCTGGTTCGAGAAGTGAGCCTGCTATGGACCCGAGTGCTAAAGCGTCTGGACGTCTCGGCCCGAACGTTGATTGCAACGATCGAACCCGGTAGTGCGTTTGTTGGGATGATGGCCGAAATTGCCTTGGCTGCAGACAGGGCCTACATGCTGGAAGGGACCTGGGAAGACGAAGAGCACCCTCCTCCGCCAGCAACAATCGTGCTGACTGAAGCAAATGGGTCAACGTCGGGAACAGGCCGATTCCCAATGTCTAATGGCATCACCCGGCTAGAGACCCGGTTTTGGGGCCGGCCCGAAGCGCTTGATAAAGCGCTAAGTCTGATCGGGGAAGAGCTTGATGCAGAACAGGCACTGGCGGCAGAGCTGGTCACCTTCACTCCAGATGATCTGGATTGGGAAGATGAAGTTCGCTTGATGCTCGAAGAGCGCAACAGTTTTTCCCCCGATGCCTTAACTGGCATGGAGGCCAATTACAGATTTGTTGGCCCCGAAACCATGGAAACCAAGATCTTCTCCCGGCTTACGGCCTGGCAGAACTGGATCTTTCAACGCCCTAATGCCGTTGGTCCCGAAGGCGCGCTGCGCCGCTTCGGCACCGGCTCCCGCCCAACTTATGACAGAAACCGAGTCTGAAAACCCATGTCGATAACAGTAGATATAGACGCAAAAATCCCGAACAATGTAGATCTAAAGGGTGATCGACGACTTCAACGAGCGCTCGAATCGTGGCAGCCAAAGTTCATCCGATGGTGGGAAGAGCTTGGCCCGGCCGCCTTCAAGGACAACCCCGTCTTCCTTCGAACCGCAATAGACGTTGGGCAAAAGGGTTGGGCCAACTTCGGCCACGTTTCGATGCCTGACTATCGATGGGGTGTCTTCCTCGCTGAGCCCGAGAAAGACCGCAAAATAGCCTTCGGTGAGCACAAGGGCCAAGACGTTTGGCAGGACGTGCCAGGCGAGTATCGCTCTGCTCTGCGCCGTCTGATCGTTGTTCAGGGAGACACCGAACCCGCTTCGGTTGAACAGCAACGCCAGCTAAGCCTCACAGCGCCGTCGCTTTATGACATGCGCAATCTGTTCCAGGTGAACGTGGAAGAGGGCCGCCACCTTTGGGCGATGGTGTACTTGCTTCACCGCTACTTTGGCAAAGACGGCCGAGGCGAAGCCGACGCCATGTTGGAGCGCCATTCGGGAGATAGCGACAACCCGCGAATCCTCGGTGCGTTCAACGAAGAAACTCCCGATTGGCTCTCGTTCTTCTTCTTTACCTATTTCACCGATCGCGACGGCAAATTCCAGCTGGCCTCGATGCGTGAATCAGCCTTCGATCCGCTCAGCCGAACATGTGATTTCATGCTGAAAGAAGAGGCCCATCACATGTTTGTTGGCGCCACCGGCATCGGCCGAGTGGTGGCCCGGACTTTGGAGTTGATGAGAGAGCACAACACTTCTGATGTGCATCCCTTTGGCGGAATCAACCTTGAAGTCCTTCAGAAGTATTTGAACTTCCACTACTCGGTCAGTCTGGATCTTTTCGGCGCCGAGACCTCGACCAACGCTGCGAACTACTACTCGGGAGGTCTGAAAGGTCGCTTCCACGAGGAGCGCCGCACCGATGATCACGTACTGACCACCCTTTACCGATACGTGCCCGAAGCAACCGATGCCGGCATAGGTCAACGAGAAGTAACTCAGCTGGCTTCACTTAATGAGACCTTGCGTGAGGATTACACGGTTGATTGTCAGAAGGGCATCGACCGTTGGAACCGATCTCTGACCGAGGCCGGTTCAGACTTCCAGCTGAGGTTGCCTCACATCGGTTTCCATCGCCAGGTCGGAACTTTCACCGGCTACAACGTCAGCCCTGAGGGTCAGATGCTGTCAACTGATGAGTGGGCGGCTCAGGTGGATAATTGGCTTCCAACTGACGCTGACAAAGCTCACATCAAGTCGCTGATGGTTGGTGTAACCGAACCGGGCAAGATGGCCGGGTGGATTGCACCGCCCACAAGTGGCATCAACCAAAAACCCGTCGACTACAACTACATCAAGCTCTAGAAGGGGATCGGGGACTCACAACATGGGGGAACTACACAACGCCGCACAATGGCTAGTTGACCGGCACGTAAGCGAAGGCCGTGGTGAGAGGATTGCAGTTAAGTGTGAGGGCGTTGAGACCTCTTACGCACAGCTCCAAACCGAGCTTTACCGGGCTCAGAACGCGCTAGTTCAGCTGGGTGTGTCGCCAGGTGACCGGGTGGCGATGGTGGTCAATGACGACCTGTCGTTCATGGCAATCTTCCTTGGAGCGATGCGTTCAGGCGTTGTCCCGGTGCCCCTTTCGACAATGCTAAGCGGTGCCGAACTAGGCCCAATCATCGCCGACTCGGGAGCCGTCGCTTTGTTTGTCTCCGACACTTACGCTGGCGTCATTGCCGAGGCGGTCCAAGCGGCACCTGCGGTCAAAGACGTGATCGTCAGCGGTAGTGCAGACGGCGCGACCACTGGCCGTGACGACGTCGAGCTAAGCGAGTGGTCGTCGTTTACCGAACGGCAAGCTCAGCCGGTAGCTGAGACCATGGGAGACTCTCCAGCATTCTGGCTGTACAGCAGTGGAACCACGGGAGTGCCCAAGGGCGTCATGCATGTTCACACCAGTATGCGGGCAACTGCGGAAACTTATGCCGACGGCGTTCTTGAAGTCACCGAAGACGACCGATTCCTCTCCATAGCCAAACTGTTCTTTGCGTACGGATTGGGCAACTCCCTAACGTTCCCGCTTTCGGTCGGCGGAACCGCAATCCTCTACCCCCACGCTCCGGCCCCCGCTGCGTTCACCGAGTTGATAGCAACCGAGAAGCCCACTCTGTTCTTTGCCAGCCCGGGCTTTTGCGCAGCGCTGCTGGATTCTGGTGCTCCGGCGGAAGCCTTTGCTTCGATTCGAGCGTCGGTAACCGCGGGCGAGTCGCTGCCAGCAAACGTTTGTGAGCGTTTCACTGCTTTAACGGGCAAACCTGTTTTGGACGGCATTGGTTCAACCGAGCTACTTCACATCTTCATCTCAAACTCTCTGACTCGCCAAACTCCTGGCGCAAGCGGCCAACCTGTGCCGGGCTACAGGGTGGAGCTGCGCAACGACGAAGGCGAAGTTGTGACCGAGCCTGACACTCCCGGATACCTTTACGTGAAGGGCCCGTCGGCGTCGGTGGGCTACCACGAGCGTCCCGAAGCCTCGTCCGCTGCCTTCGCGGACGGCTGGGTTCGCACTGGCGATGTCTACACGGCTTCGGCTAGCGGCGAGTACACCTTCCTTGGCCGTAACAACGACATGATCAAGGCTGGTGGCATCTGGGTTTCGCCTGCTGAAGTCGAGAGCGCCTTGATTGAACACGCCGACGTTCTCGAAGTGGCCGTGGTTGGGTCTCGCAACGAGACGGGTCTGGAAGAAGTAGTTGCCTTTGTGGTGCCTGCCGCTGGTGCGGCGCCAGACCCAGCCGTACTTGAGGCTCACTGCCGAGACCGGATGGCTTCATTCAAACGCCCAAGACAGATTCTGGTGGTTGCCGACCTACCTAGAACTGCTACTGGCAAGATCAAGCGATTCGAGCTGCGCAAGACCCTCGATCCTTCGTAATGGTGATGCCCACTGAACGAGGTGGCGCTAAGGCGTTGCTGTTAACGGTGCTTGGGGAGTTCGTGTTGCCGGCTGGCGGCCAGGCCTGGACATCAACATTGGTTGCCGCGGCTGGTGCTCTGGGTTTGGGTGAGAAGAACGCCCGACAAGCCCTGTCGAGAATCAGCGACCAGGGACTGATCGAGGGCTCCCGGCACGGTCGCACTGTGCGATGGTCACTAACTGGGTCGGGCCGGGAGCTACTTGAGACTGGCACCCGCAGGATTTATGACTTCGGCACCAGGGAGGTCGATTGGGACGGCCAATGGCTGGTAGCTCATTGCCCGGTGGCCGAGTCACAACGCTCGACGCGTAATCAACTGCGAACTGAGCTGAGCTTCCTTGGTTTCGGCGAACTGTCGCCCAGCCTTTTGGTCTCGCCCCATGTGGATGTGGACCCGCAGCTGCGGGCGGTGCTTGAGCGGCTGGACTTGCTGGCCGAGAGCACGGTGTTGTGGGCTAACTCGGTAAGTGGTTTTGAGGACGAGCAGTTGGTGGCCAAGGCTTGGGATTTGGACAAGCTGGGCCGTTCCTACGTCGAGTTCAGCCGCAATCACCGGAACCCGAAAGTGAGCGGCGAGCGAGCAGCCTTCCGTGAGATTGTCTACCTAGTTCATGATTGGCGCCGGTTCCCGTTCACCGATCCAGAGCTGCCAACCAAGCTGCTTCCCGCGAATTGGGCCGGCACAAAGGCGGTGGAGCTGTTCCATAGTCAACACACGGCACTTACCGGCAGCGCTAAAGATTGGTTTAACAGCCACGAACTACAAGTTGCTAACGCCTGATCCTGCAGAACTACCGCTTTGCCCTCCCAAATTTCTGCCCCAGGTGACAATTAGTGTCACCTCCAGCTGACAGAAGCGGGAATTGTCACCTACAGCTGACATTTGGGCCGGAGATCTGCTCGCTCGCGTTAGCCAGCGATATCGGCTGCGATAGTTGCTCGAGCCGCTTTGTTGGCCGCCATCATCGCCTTGGTCATGGCCCCACCCAATAAGGCGAGGCCGACGATTACTACCAACACTGCTAACCCACCCTTGCTTGAAGTGGCGAGTACCCCAAGCCCGGTCAAGACACAGAACGCTGCGGCTGCTCGCATCGCCGGGGCGGCTGCAGTGTGTGCCGCTTCCCAAGCTTCGTCCGAAGCTAACGTCGCTTTGGTCCTGATACCGGCCATTCCGTTGCGGCGAAGGGTTCCAGACTCGGTTTTCTTTGCCACGCTCCAAGTGATGTAGCCAGCGGCAAGCAACGCAAACGCAATCGTGAACGAGCCGCTTAGCGGAAGTTCTTCCATGCACCTCAGTTTAGAAGGCTGCCAGTCAGCGGGTTCCCAAAAGTCAGCTGTAGGTGACAATTCGGCCAAATTCCTGCTGGAGGCGACACTAATTGTCACCGGGGGCAGAAATTTGGGGGAGGGGCCCGAGGCAAGGGGAGCGGGAGCGTCGGAGAGAGGGGTTGGCTTGGCTGGTGCCTAGTGTTGATTTATGTCCACGAATTTGGTGTACCTAATTGCAGTGATCTCATTTGGAAGTTCGTGGCTAGTCAAGCGATGGCTGATGAGCACTTATCGCAAGTATCGCCAGGTACCAAACCAATACGGCATCACGGGCGCCGAAACGGCGGCGGCAATTCTGAACGCCCAAGGAATCAACAACGTTCGGATCGAGCCGGTCCAAGGAAAGCTGACCGACCATTTCGATCCGGTCAAAGACATTTTGCGTCTATCGGTCGCCAACTACCAAGAACGCAGCATTGCGGCAATGGCGGTGTCGGCGCATGAAGCCGGGCATGCCATTCAGGACGCCCGCAACGATATTCGCATGCGCGCTCGCCGCTTCCTGGTCCCAGCCGCAGCCCTAGGTGGTCGCCTCGGCCCGACTGTTGTGATGGCTGGCTTCTTTACAGATAGTGGTTTCATCTTGCGGGCAGGAGCGTTCTTACTGGCCGGCACCATGCTGTTTCAGTTGGTCACGTTGCCGGTTGAGTTCAACGCAAGCCGGCGAGCCCGCAAGAACTTAGAAGACCTGGGTCTAAGCGATCCCGAGCAGCGCAAAGGCGTCGAGCGAGTGCTGAGGGCAGCAGCCTTCACATACGTAGCGGCAGCAGCAACGTCGATCGCCTATTTCCTAACGCTGATGGCGGCCAGCCGGGGCAGACGGGTCTAGAGGCCGCCTGGACTTGCAAAGACAATCTCAAAGCGAGCGCCACCGCCTGGGCGGTTGCTTGCAGTAACAAGTGCCCCGTGTTTGCCAGCGATGTCTTGGGCAATGGCCAGACCTAGTCCGGCGCCCCCCTCGCGACGGTTGCGGGCATCATCCAGTCGAGTAAATCGCTCGAATACTTCTTCTAGCTGATCTTCCGGGATGCCAGGGCCGTCATCGTCGATACGGATCGTTGGCGGAGAATCAGTGACGGTGATCTCAACCAGCGATTCAGCATGCCGACAGGCGTTCTCGACGATGTTGCCCAGGCAACGTTCTAACAGTCGCTGACTGCCGCGAACCCGGGCGGGTGCCTCGATCAAAGCGTCAACCTTGGTTGAGTGAGGCCGCGCCGACTCCACTAGGACTAGCTCGTCCAAGTCAACATCGGCCCAACTGGAGGTGTTGTTTGCGCCCTCGTCCGACCTCGCTAGTAGCAACAGGTCATCAACCAGCCGAGCCAGGCGGTTTTGTTCTGCCAAGACGGTCTCAGAGACTTCGGGCCAACGTGTTGCGATCTCGTCGGACGAGGTTGTCTCCAAGGTGGCTAAGGTTGCGGTGATTGGGCTTCGGAGCTCATGTGATGCGTCAGAGACAAACCGCCGTTGCTTGGCTGAGGCGCTATGCAAGCGGTCCAACATGTCGTTCATGGTGGCTGCCAAACGGTCGATCTCGTCACCGTTGCCCGAGCGAGGAACGTGTTGCTTGAGACTTTGTGGATCGGTTAGCTCGACCTGGCGGCGGATGTCCTCCACTGGTTGCAAGACTCGCGAAGTTGTTAGCCAAGTTGCAGCGGCCACCAGCAGACCTAGCAGCGGGATAAGCACAAACCCAACATTGGTTACAGCGCTAAGGCTGTCGTCGATCGGTTGGCGGGGAGTGCTGACTGCCGCCTGCAGCTCGGCCTCGCCTAGCACAACGGTTTGGGAAACCACGATGGCTTCGGATGTATCGGTTCGGCTGGTGTTGCCGACTAGCTCGAACTCGGGACCCACGGCGACCGAACCCACGATCAGGTCCATCGCCTCGGCCGAGATTGGCTGATCAAAAAGAGGTCCGAAGGGTCCTGTCTCAAATACAAAGAACCCCGTGTCAGCCAGATGGGTTGCCGTTGGCGCTCCAAACACTTGTGCGAATTCTTGCTGACTCAGCGGGTTACCGTCGGCATCTAGAAAGGCCAGCGATGTAATCCCGCCTGCCCCAAATGCAGACGGGTCATCGGTTGAAACAACTGTTGGCAGGAGAGAATCAATCAGCACTTGTTCAGCGTTGGCAAGAGCGGCATCTTCCAGGTTGTCAGCCAAGCGGCCACGAGCAATGAGTCCGGTTATCACTAAGGCACCAACAAAGACGGACGTGATTAAGAGGGTGAGCCGAAGGCGAATTGAAAGCCGTTTCATGCCATTAACCGGTAGCCATGGCCGCGGGCGGTCTGAATCATCTTGTGGTCAGCGCTCGCGTCTACTTTTCGGCGCAGATAACCGATGTAGACCTCAACAACATTGTGGCCACCTTCGAAGTCAGGGCCCCAGACCTGTTCCAGCAAGAAGTCCTTAGAGCAGACACTGCCTGGATCACGAGAGAGCACTTCAAGCAGGTTGAACTCGCGATTGGTCAGCTCAATTGTTTCGCCGTTGCGTTGCGCGCTTTTGCGATCGAAGTCGATTTCAAGGTCGCCAACTACTTGCACGACTGCTTGGCGAGGTCCGGATCGGCGCAACAGTGCCCGAATACGAGCGGCTAGCACCACAAACGAAAACGGTTTGGTCATGTAGTCGTCTGCGCCGGCGTCAAGACCTTCGGCTTCGTCGTACTCGCCAGATTTCGCAGTGAGCATCAGAATCGGAGTCTCGATGCCAGCCCCCCGAAGATCGGCGCAAACTCGGTAGCCGTTGCGCCCAGGAAGCATGACGTCCAGAACTATCACGCCGTAGGCGTGCTCGGTGCCCATCCATACTCCCGTGTCGCCATCGTTTGCGACGTCAACATCGAAGCCTTCAGCTGAGAGCCCGCGTTTCAGTGCGGCTGCCACAACCTCGTCGTCTTCAACAATCAGAATCCGCATGACTCTATTGATAACGGCAATTTCTGAGAACAACCTGAGAGAACCTGAGAAGCGTCTCAGCGGGCCTCAGGTTCGCCTCAGGTTTGCATCTCAAGCTGGTGTGGAACCCAAGCACGACCCTCGTGTTGGGAAGAACTCTCGACCATTTTCGAGCGAACCACGGAGACACCCAAATGAACACAACTATTCGCCTAAAGACGGGCCTCATCGCTTTCACTCTGGCGTTGGCTGCTTGCGGGGCCGAGTCGTCGGCCACTGAACCAGAACAAGAGCTTCCAACGCTAGAGACCGACACTGGCTCAGGTCAAGAAGACAACAACACAGCTAACACAGACACAGCCAACACAGAAGATGGTGAAGGCAACGACAAAGCTGAAGACGTCGACCCGGAACAGGTAATGGCCGAGTTCGAAGCCTGCATGGCCGAATTCGGCGTTGATATAGGCATCGCCGGGGCCAGCGACGGAGCCGAAATTGAAGCCATTCAGCCCGATAGCTCCGAGGAAGGCATCTCGACTGCTGAGATCGACGAAGGCGTTTTGGAAGAAGCAACCAAAAAGTGTGATCCGATTCTTGACGAAGCGTTCGGTGAGTTCGAACTGACTCCCGAACAAGAGGCTGAGTTTGCTGACCAGATGTTGGAAATGAGCAAGTGCCTTAGCGCCCGCGGGTTTGAGATCGAACTGGACGGCGAAGTGTTTGGGCTGCCGGAAGATGTTGACTTCGATGCGTTCGAAGAGGCCATGAACGAATGTCAGCCCGATAGCTTCGGTGGACCAGTTGAGGCGGGCTCAGAATAATGAAGCGCCAAACCGCGATAGCGGCCTGCGCGATCGGCGGAGTCGCCGCTCTCGCCATTGGAGGTCCGAAGCTGCTTAGCTCCGACCGAGCTCTGGCCGATGATCAACCGACAGAGACTGCTGCCCCCTCCTATGACCTGGACTCTGTAGTCAAGCGAGACCTAACCGAGGAGAGGTCGGCTAACGGTTCGGTCGGCTTTGGCAAAATCTCCACCTTGCCTATCGAGGCATCGGGGCTTGTAACCAAGGCCGTCGAACGCAACACGATTCTCACCTCCGGCGACGTGTTAGTGCGGATCGCAAACAAGCCAGTGTTTGTTGCCGATGGTGAGCAGCCGCTTTACCGAGACTTGCGTCGAGTTGGCAACGGAGAAACCGACGCCGCCGGCGACAAGATTGGTTATCTGAAGGGTGATGATGTCACTCAGCTTCAACAGTTTCTGATTGACCAAGGCTTTGACGACAAGGGTCGGCTTAGCGCAGATGGAACTTTCGGGCTTTCTACCGAGCGTGCTGTCAAGGCGTGGCAACGCGATGTCGGTCATACCGCCACCGGAGTTGTCGATCGGACCCAAATCGTGTTCGTCGACGGCAGCGTCCGCGTTGAGTCGGCACCCGAAGTGGGTCAACCGTTCAGCGAGATAACGGTTACCTCGACCGCTCCCACTGTGACCATCTCCGTCACGTCCAAGACGCGTTCGTTCTTCGAAGCTGGCACTGAAGTGGCTGTGGAGTCCGGGTCCGCATCAACGAAAGGAACCGTAACCTCGCTTAAACGCACAGTTGGCCAGGACGGGTCGCCGAGCTACGAGGTCGAGATTGAAATCTCTGGCGACGAGCTAGGCGACGCCGAGTCGGTCAAGGTCATCTCAACCAAGATTGTTGCAGGCGAGGTCCTCAGCGTTCCGGTGAGCGCTTTGATTGCACTGGCTGAAGGTGGCTGGGCAGTCCAGGTTGACGACGGTTCAGGTCCAAAGCTCACTGCCGTTACCTTGAATCAAGTGGTCGACGGCTTCGCCGCAATTGAAGGCGTCGACGAAGGAACTGAAGTGGTGGTTCCAGCATGAGTCATCCAGCAATTGAGCTAGTCGATGTTGTGCGGTCTTATCCAGGGCCAATCAACGCCTTGGACGGCGTTGACCTGAAGATCGATCCGGGCGAGCTGACTGCAATTATCGGACCTTCGGGCTCGGGCAAGTCAACTCTGATCAATGTCATGGGAACTCTTGACCGCCCTACTTCAGGGGCAGTTCTGATTGACGGCATTAACACCCGTGACCTTTCCGAGCGGCAGCTCTGTGGCTTGCGAGCAACCAGGTTGGGTTTTGTGTTTCAGAGCTTTCACCTGATCGAGAACGCCCGGGTCGTTGACAACGTTGCAAACGGCCTTATCTACCAAGGTGTCGAGCGGAGCGAGCGCCAAGCGAGGGCCCTGGCGGCTTTGAAGCTGGTGGGCCTCGGCGACCGAGCTGGCACCAAGCCGCCCAAGCTCAGTGGCGGTCAACGACAAAGAGTTGCGATTGCACGGGCGATCGTGTCTGAGCCGTCGCTAATCCTGGCCGACGAGCCAACCGGCAACCTCGACACTCAGACCAGTGAGGATGTCTTGGCCCTGCTCACTGACCTCAACCAGAGGCGAGGCGCAACGATCGCCATCATCACTCATGACAACGAAGTTGCCGACATGATGCCTCGACGAATCAGAGTGCGAGACGGCAAGATCGAAGAACCCGAACGGTATGAAGTAGGGACAGCGTTGATTGGCGGTTCGCAATGACTGCTTCTGTCGGACGCTCGAGGTTGCGTTTCTTGGACCGCGTCGGTGTTGGCTTCGGAGGCCTTTGGTCAAGACCCGCTCGAACCCTTTTGACTGCTCTGGGTATAGCCATTGGCATCGCGTCGATGGTGGCGGTGGTTGGCATCTCGTCATCTTCAAAAGCAGATCTGTTGGCCGAGCTGGATGACCTCGGCACAAACCTCCTTCAGGTTCGGCCTGGGCAAAGCGTGTTTGGAGATGCCGCCAAGCTGCCGATCGATGCCGAAACCATGTTGGGGCACGTAACAACTGTGAATCAGACAGCCGGAGTAACCAGCGTGGGCGCAACCGTTAACCGAAGCGTTCACGATGATTCTCCGAACGGTCTTTCGGTCGTTACAACAAACGGACAGCTCCACGGCACCCTCAATCTTGAGACTTCCCAAGGGCGGCCAATCGATTCCAATACTCAGCAACTCCCCGTTGTCGTGTTGGGATCGGTAGCGGCTGAGCGGCTGGCGATCAGCAGTCTTGAAGGCGGGCCGACGGTCGCCATTGGCGGACGAGTACTTCAGGTGGTTGGCATTATGAAGCCACACCCTCTGCATCCAGATCTTGACCGGGCCGTGTTGATCGGGCACGAGTACGCCGTTGACGAACTGGGCATCGACCCGAATCATTCGGCGGTATATCTACGAGTTAACCCCGGAGCAGTCGAGTTGACCCGTCCGGTGTTGGCCAGAACCGCCAACCCGGCAGCACCGAATGAAGTGAGTGTTTCCCGGCCCTCTGATGCTTTGGAGGCCCAGACAAAGGTTGACCAGAATCTTCAGAATCTGTTGCTTGCGCTGGGCGGGGTGGCACTGTTAGTAGGAGGTGTCGGAATCGCAAACATCATGGTGATTTCAGTAATCGAGCGGCGCACCGAAATTGGCCTTCGAAGGGCTCTTGGCGCCACGAAAGGTCATATCCGAAGTCAGTTTGTGATCGAGGCCTCCGCGCTGTCCGCACTGGGCGGGGCCATCGGGGTCGCTCTGGGTATCGGGGCCACGGTGGCCTATGCCCGAAGCCAAGGTTGGACGGTAGACGTACCAACCGAGGCTCTCGCTTTCGGCATTGGGGCGGCGTTGGTGATTGGCGCCGTCGCTGGCCTGTATCCCGCGGCAAAGGCAGCTCGACTAAACCCGGCCGACGCCGTAAGGCCCCACGCCTAGACACCACCCACCACCTCCCAACTGACCTGGCTACCAGTCACCAATTCCGAACTGACCTGGGAACCAGCCGGGTTTGACTGGCTACACCGCCAGAACGGGGGAGCGTGACTGGCTACACCGCCAGAACGGGGGACCGTGACTGGGTTCCGAATGGCGGCAGGGGGCACTCGAAAGTAAGTTCGGCGGGGTGCAACCTGAGTACTTATTGCCTCAATCCGCTGGCCGTCTCAACGAGGAGGCGGTCTGGACTCCAACAGCGTCGCTAACCTTCGCCCAGCTCGAAGATCGGACTCGTCGGGTAGCGAACGGCTTGCGATCCAAAGGCATCGGCCCTGGGTCTGGGTTTGGCATTCTGTCCCGTAACCGCATCGAGTGGCCCGAGCTTGTGATGGGCAACGTTCGGGCTCGAAGTAAGTACGTCCCGCTGAACTGGCATTTGACCGCGGGCGAAGTCGCTGAGCTGCTGGTGGACTCTGGAGCCACGTTGATAGTGGTCGACGATGACCTCGAGTCGACTGGAAGGCAAGCTGCGGAGATCGCCGGGGTCGCCGAAGTGATTGTTTTGGGTGAGGAGTATGAAACCTGGATTGCCGGGCAGTCAGATGACATTTTAGAAGAAGGTTCGATCGGTACTCCATTGCTCTACACCGGCGGCACAACCGGGAGATCCAAAGGCGTGGTTCGGAGCGACCAGGACGTACCAGTTGCCTCTTACACAAAGCTGGCTGAACGCTTCGGCGAGAACTTGCATATGCCGAAGACCGGCAATGCAATGCTGTGCACCCCGGCCTATCACGCACTTGGGTTCGCCATGATGCAAAGCGCGCTCGGCCAGGGCTACTCGCTAACCATGCTTCCTCGTTTCGACCCGGTCGAAACCTTGCGCACTATCCAAGATCGCCAGATTAACGCAACTGCAATGGTCCCAACTCAATTCATCCGACTGTTGAAGCTTGACAACGAAGTCTCTCGATCGTTCGACCTTTCCAGCTTGCAGTGGGTGCTTCACACCGCGGCTCCGTGCCCCCGTTGGGCCAAGGAAGAGATGATCGAATGGTTCGGCCCCGTAATAGTGGAGCTGTACGGATCTTCAGAAGGTACCGGACCTGTCACCTGCACCAGCCAAGAATGGTTGGAGCGGCCAGGCACTGTTGGTAAGGCATCCAAGGTGCTTACGCTCTCAATCGTCGATGATGATGGCAACGACTTGCCGCCAGGGGAAATTGGCACGGTCTATGTGAAGCGACACGATGGTACGCCCGAGTATCACGGTGACCCCGACAAGACCAGTTCGATCCAACTGCCTGATGGGCGGTTCACGGTGGGCGACATTGGCCATTTAGATGAAGATGGTTTCCTGTTCCTGGCGGACCGGCGCACGGATTTGATCCTCCGAGGCGGAACCAATATCTATCCAGCGGAGATAGAAGCCGTCTTGTCCCAACATCGCGATGTTGCCGACGTCGCGGTGTTCGGTATTCCCGATTCGGACCTGGGCCAAGCAATAAAGGCGGTGGTTCAGCCGGTTGAAGGCAGGTCGGTGGACGCCAAGTCGTTGCGTGATTTCGCCAGCCAAAAGCTTGCCTCTTTCAAGCTTCCCCAGTCGTTTGATGAAATTGACACATTGCCGAGAGAGGCCAGTGGCAAGCTGAAAAAGCGGATCTTGCGTGACCCCTATTGGACATAGGTCTTGCCAAAGGTGATCGTTACGTGAAAGTGTCTCGTACAACAAGGGGAAGCCCTGGTGACGATTGCTCCCAGGGACAAGACACAAAGGGGAGACAGATGAAGGTTCGATCATTATTCGCCATTCTGTTTGCGTTCATGCTGGTCGTAGCGGCCTGCGGCAGCGACGGAGACAGCGATGAAGGAAGTGCGGAAACCACCGCAACTACCGAGGCCAGCGATTCGGGCGATTCAGGTGACGAGCCTGCAACAACCGAAGCTCCGGGTAGTGACGACGGAGACTCCGGAGCCACTGACGGCGAGCCCCAAGCTGGCGGCACGCTGGTAATCGGATCAACCCAGACACCAAGGCACCTCAATGGAACTGTGCAGTCTGGCTATGCAACTGCAGTGCCAGGTACTCAGCTCAACGCCAGTCCGTTGTTGTTTGACGAGAACTTTGAGCCACAGCCTTACCTGGCCGAGAGCTGGTCAATTGCCGACGACGGCCTCAGCGTGACATTGAACCTCGTCGAAGGCGCCGTCTTCCACGACGGTGTGCCGATCACCTCTGAAGACGTTGCGTTCTCGGTGCTTACTGCTCAGGCGAACCACCCCTTTAAGACAATGTTCGAGCCTGTCACTTCGGTGGACACACCAGACCCACAGACCGCGGTAATCAACCTGAGTCAGCCTCACCCAGCGATTCTGCTGGCAATGTCGCCGGGCCTGCTGCCAATTATCCCGAAGCACATCTTCGATGACGGACAAGACATCAAAACTCACCCTCGCAACACCGAGGACTTCGTAGGTTCTGGTCCGTTCCAGCTGGTTGAGTATGAGGCGGGTTCGGTTATCCGAATGCAGAGGTTTGATGACTTCTTCATTGACGGCCGGCCTTACCTGGACGAGATCGTCATGGAGATCACACCGGATCCTTCCACTATCGTTCTCGGTCTCGAAAACGGCACGACTCACTTGTCGGCGACTCTTGGCGGCTCGGCTAACACCCTTCGCCTCCAAGACAACGACGATGTGATCGTCACCGCCGATGGTCACGAAGCCATTGGCCAGGTCCAGTGGCTCGAGTTCAACTTGAAGGACCCAATCCTTGAGAACAAGGAAGTGCGCCAGGCCATCGCCTATGCGATCGACCGTGAGTTTATCGCTGACGTAATCGACCAGGGCCTGAGCTTCCCAGTGTCAACCGGAATCGTGGAAGCTAGCCCATTCCACAACTCCAACGCTGAGAAGTACGACATCAACATCGAAAAGGCCAAGGAACTACTCACTTCAGCTGGGTATGCCGAGGGTGAGATCAACCTCACCATCGACTTCATTCCGCCATCGGGTGGAACTCAGAACAGCTACGCAGAGTATGTAGTTCAGGCTTTGGAGGAGATTGGTATCAACACCGAACTCAGCGTCTCGCCTGACTTCCCAACTTGGGCCGGTCGAGTTGCCAGTGGTGACTTCCAGATGACTATCAACAACGTCTGGAACTGGGGTGACCCCGTAATTGGAGTTCACCGCAGCTACTTAAGCTCGAACCGCCAGCCAGCACCAGGTGTCATCTGGAGTAACAACACTTGGTACGCCAACGACGCTGTTGACTCGATCCTGGCTGACGCTGGCCAGGAGCTTGACCGGGATGCACGCATCAAGCTGTACGCCGAGTTCCAGGACATCGTGGCCGACGAAGTGCCAATCTACTTCCTCACCACGCCTCCGTTCTGGCAGGCATTCCAGCCTTCGGTGCAGAACCCACCGATCGGTATTTGGGGTCACATGAACCCAATGCACGAGACCTGGCTGTCTGAGTAACAGGCAACAGCCCAAGTAGCAGTAGCACCAATTAGCAGGAAGAAACTTTGAGGACGGTTGCATCCAAGATTGCCCAAGCCCTAGCGGTGATCGTGGCAGTGATCGTGTTGAACTTCAGCCTCATTAAGCTCACCCCCGGCGACCCAGCAGTGGTGATCGCCGGGGAGAGCGGGGCCTCCAGCCCCGAAGCCCTTGAGCAAATCCGGATTGACTACGGCTTAGACAAACCGTTCCTAACTCAACTTTGGACCTATCTAAAGCAAGTGGTGCAAGGCGATTTGGGCGAGTCGTTCTTCTTTAACCAGTCTGTCACCTCGCTTATCTGGGCCCGGCTTTGGCCAACAATGCTGTTGGTCGGCTCGGCCTTGATCTTTGCCATCGTCTTCGGTGTGCTAGCTGGCATCTTCACTGCTCGCCGCCCCGAAAGCGGTGCCAGCAACGCGGTGACAGTGTTTGCCTTGATCGGCTACTCGATGCCCGTCTTCTGGACTGGCTTGTTGCTGATTATCTTGCTGGCGTCGGTTTTCAAGATCCTGCCGGTGTCTGGGATGCGAGACATCCAGTTTGAGGGCAATTGGCTGGCTGCTGTCTTTGACGTGCTCAAACACTTGGTCTTGCCTGGGCTGACGTTGGGCTTCCTTTATCTGGCCCAGTACAGCCGCCTCAGCCGAGCTTCGATGCTGGAAGTTCTGCAATCTGACTTTGTTCGAACGGCTCGAGCCAAAGGTTTGGCTGAGCGAGCCGTTGTTTATAAGCACGCTTTGCGCAACGCGGTGATCCCAGTGGTGACCGTGGCTGGGCTTCAGTTCGGCTCGTTGCTGTCTGGCGCGTTGTTGGTTGAGACGGTGTTCAACTGGCCGGGCCTCGGTCGCCTTGCCTTCGATTCAATTCTCAGGCGAGACACCACGGTTTTGCTTGGCGTCTTGTTGATCTCCTCGGTACTTGTGGTGATTGTGAACTTGCTTACCGACGTTGTCTACCGCATGATCGATCCGCGAATCCGGGTAGGGAGTAAAACCAGTGACTGATGTAATTCTCCCCGATGGCCCCGAACTTGGGGCGGGCGGCCGTGGCGCATCGAAGATGTTCTTTGCCAACAAACCAGCAGTCGCTGGTCTCATCATGCTGACCTTCATAATCCTGATGACGTTGTTTGGCCCGCTGATTTACACAGAAGATCCTTCCGACATCATTGCCCGCCCATTCCAAGGTCCGGGGGCCGAAAATGCCCCCGTCTTAGGTACGGACTATCTAGGAAGAGATGTTCTTGCCGGCATCGTCAACGGGGGCGGAACAAGCCTTTGGGTCGCCGTCATTGCTGCCTCGATGATCGTGCTAATTGGAGTGACGATTGGATCACTGGCCGGTTTCTATGGCGGCTGGGTAGACAGCGCCCTGATGCGCTTTACCGAGTTCTTCCAAGTGTTACCAGCACTGTTGTTTGCAATGGTTGTAGTGACTTTGTTTGGCCCTTCGCCGTTCAAGATTGCCATTGCAATCGGGCTGGTCTTGTGGCCCCAAATTGCCCGGCTTACTAGGGCCGAGTTTCTGCGGTTGAAGAACCTGGAGTTCGTCAAGGCCGCCAGAGCCATCGGTTCAAGCGACTTCCGAATCATGTTCAGAGTTATGTTCCCGAACGCGCTGCCGCCGTTGATCGTGGCCACGACCTTGGTGATGGGCGCCGCCATCTTGTTCGAAGCGGGACTGGCCTTCCTAGGTTTGGGTGACCCGAACAATGTGACTTGGGGCTTGATGGTTGGTCTCAACCGGCAGAACTTCTTAACCGCGTGGTGGACAGTGACCTTCCCTGGCATGGCCATCTTCTTCACCGTTCTTAGCTTCAGCCTCATCGGCGACGGCCTCCAGGATGCGTTTAACCCGAAGTTGCGTGGCCGATGAGCGAGCCGGTGCTGGGTGAGCCAGTTTTGAGCGTCAGAGATCTGCGGGTGAGCTTCGGTTCTTTTGAAGCGGTCAAGGGAGTGTCCTTCGATCTGCACGCCGGCAAGTCGCTGTGCATCGTGGGGGAATCTGGATCCGGTAAATCGGTGACCGCGTTGTCGATCATGCGGCTTGTCGACTTGGGCACGCGGGGAAACATCGACGGGGGCCAAATTGTCTACAGAAGACAAGACGGCACCACGATCGATCTGGCGAAGGCGTCCGAACCTGAGATGCGAGAGATCCGGGGCAACGACATCTCAATGATTTTCCAAGAGCCTCTCACCAGCCTGAACCCGGTGTTTACCGTCGGCAATCAGGTGGCAGAAGCCGTCATGCTGCATCAGAACGTGGAGCAGGCCGAGGCCATGAGCCGTGCGTTGGAGATGTTCGAATTGGTTCGGATTCCGAACGCCAAGGCCCGGTTGAAGCAGTACCCGCACGAGATGTCAGGCGGCATGCGTCAGCGGGTGATGATTGCCATGGCTTTGAGTTGTGATCCGCGGGTTCTCATCGCCGATGAGCCAACAACCGCGCTTGACGTCACCATCCAGGCCCAGATTCTTGGGCTGATGAGGACCCTCCAAGAAGACACTGGAGCGTCTGTTGTGATGATCACCCATGACATGGGCGTGGTGGCCGAAGTTGCCGACGATGTGGTTGTGATGAACAGCGGCCGCTACGTCGAGACCGGAAACGTGTTCGACATCTTTGAGAATCCGCAAGAGGCCTATACCCAGGAGTTGTTGGCCGCAGTTCCGAGGCTTGGATCCATGACGGGACTAGACGCACCCGCCCGCTTTGTTCTGCCAGGGGACAGCTTGTGATTCCTGTAGATGAAAAAGGCTCGACCCCTCTTGTCGAGGTGCGCGATCTGTCGAAACACTTCAGCGCACCGAACAATCACCAGGTTCATGCGGTTGAACAAGTAAGTCTTCAAATCGGGCGAGCTGAGACGCTGGCTGTTGTTGGCGAGAGTGGCTGTGGCAAGTCGACTTTGGCCTATCTGATCATGCGCCTGCTGAAGCCATCGGCGGGGCAGATCCTTCTTGGTGGCGAAGACATCACAACGCTTAGCAATCGAGAGCTACGGCCCCATCGCCGCAGGATGCAGATTATCTTCCAGGATCCGTTCGCCAGCTTGGACCCGAGGCGCCGAGTTGGTGACGCGGTGGGCGAGCCTATGCAGGTGCACAAGACTTCCTCTGGTGAGGAGTTGCAGCGGACTGTGGGCGAGCTGTTCGAAAAAGTTGGCCTCGAGAAAAGCCACATGGATCAGTACCCGCACCAGTTCTCGGGCGGCCAACGCCAACGAATATGCATAGCGCGTGCTCTCACTTTGGAGCCCGAGCTGGTGGTTGCAGATGAGTCGGTGAGTGCGCTTGACGTGTCGATTCAGGCGCAGGTGATCAACCTCATGATGGACCTTCAAGACGAGATGGGTTTGAGCTACCTGTTCATCAGCCATGACCTAGCCGTTGTCGAACGGATCAGTCACAGAGTTGCTGTTATGTACCTCGGTCAGATTGTTGAGCTTGGTTCTCGGGCGGCAATTTTTGAAAACCCTCAGCACAGCTACACCCGAAAGCTGATGTCTGCAGTGCCGATCGCCGACCCTCGCAAGCGGCAGAAACGGCCGCTGCTTACTGATGAAATTCCAAACCCGCGGTACCCAATTGGCAACGGACCAGCCAAGCTTGAACACACCGAAGTTGAGCCTGGCCACTGGGTCGCAATCGAATAACAAACACGACTGAATTACTACAAGACTTCAGAAAGACGAACAGAACTCACTTATGTCAGATCACAACACCCCGGCTCCGATAACCATCTTCACCGCCAAGAAGGTGATCACGATGAACCCGGCTCGGCCAACTGCCGAAGCTGTGGCGGTCCGAGGCGACCGGATCGTTGGCGCGGGCTCGCTGGATGAGATGAAGTCCTGGGGTGAGGTGCAGTCGGCCGAGGTCACAATCGACGAACAGTTCAAAGACAAGGTACTGACCCCTGGCTTCATCGAGGCCCACAGCCACGTGATGGCTGGAGGACTGTGGATGCTTCCCTACGTCGGCTTCTTTGACCGCAAGGGGGCCGACGGTGCTTTGTGGAAGGGACTGAAATCACTGGATGAAGTCATCGACAAGTTGCGGGAACTCGACGCATCCATGGAGGACCCCAACGAGCTGTTGCTTGCTTGGGGCCTTGACCCCATCTATTTCGAAGGCGACCGGATGTTGGCCAAGCACTTGGATCAAGTGAGCGAGACTCGACCTATTTTCGTGTACCACGCCAGCGGTCACCTGGCGACGGTCAATACGGCACTACTGAATAAGGCCGAGATCACCGCCGATGACCCGACGCCCGGCATCCCACTTGATGCTGACGGCAAGCCTGACGGCGAACTGCAGGAACCTGCAGCGATGCGGCTGGCTGGTGACGCGTTCGACAAACTCACCGAAGTCTTCCGAACACCTGACTCGATGTGGAACTACGCCAAAGAGGCTCGTAACGCCGGAGCGACCTTGATTACCGACCTTGGGACCAGCCAATTGGCTGACCCTGAGCAGGTGCAACGCTGGCGAGACGCGGCTGATGACCCCGAGTATCCGTGCCGCGTGATGGTGGCTTTAAGCACAATGATGGGCGGCCTGCAAAGTCCGGCTGATCTGGCCCAGATAGGCGTGGACCTGCTGCCCTCTGCTTCGGAGAAGTTGAAGTTCGGAATGGTAAAGATCGTGTTGGACGGGTCCATCCAGGGATTCACCGCCCGTATCACTTGGCCTCACTATTACAACGCTCCTCCCGGGCATCCCGGCAATGGTCTTTGGCTGTTGCCTCCAGAGCAGGTGGCCTCGATCGTTGAAGCGTTCCACGTTGCCGGACTAACCGTGCACGCGCACTGCAACGGCGACGAAGCCGCCGAGGTGTTCATTAGTGCCGTGGAAGAAGTGCTTGAAAAGCATCCCCGGTTTGATCATCGCCACACGGTTCAGCACTCTCAGCTGACCACCAAGGCCCAGTATCAGCGCATGGCCGCATTGGGTATGTGTGCCAACATCTTCAGTAACCACATGTTCTACTGGGGCGATCAGCACCGAGACCTAACTGTTGGCCCCGAACGGGCTGAAGGCATGGACGCTTGCGCCACTGCCTTACGCGAAGGCGTCTCGTTCTCTATTCACTGCGACGCTCCGGTCACTCCGATGGGTCATTTACGCACGATGTGGTGTGCGGTAAACCGTTTGACCGCCACAGGCAAGACACTGGGTGAGCACGAGAAGATCTCAGCCGAGGCTGCGCTGCACGCTGTCACTTTGGGCGCTGCTTGGCAGCTCAAGTTGGACCATGACATTGGCTCAATTGAGGCTGGCAAGCTTGCCGACTTTGCCGTCTTGGATGATGACCCGTTGACCGTCGACCCTGTTGCCATTGACGATATTGGAGTGTGGGGCACAGTGCTCGGAGGCGTCCCGTTCCCGGCTGAATCACCGGCGTGATTGATCGAATAGCTGTCACCGTCATCGGCGGCTACCTGGGGTCAGGCAAGACCACTTTGTTAAACAACATCCTGCGTGACGCAACAGAGCGGATTGCGTTGCTGATTAACGATTTTGGCGACATCAACATCGACGCCGACCTGATTGAAAGCAGGGGGGAGAACACACTTTCGCTGGCGAACGGCTGCATTTGCTGCAGCTTGGCGGAAGGATTTGCAGTTGCACTGAAGACCGTTACCGAGCTTGATCCAAAGCCCGACCGTCTAGTGATCGAGGCCAGCGGTGTGTCGGACCCTGGCAAGGTGGCTGCGTATGGTCACGGCCCTGGGTTGATGATGGACGCCGTAGTCGTGTTGGTTGATGCGGAAACAATTCGTCATCGAATCACCGATGAATATGTTGGCCAAATAGTCGGTCAACAGCTTGAGGCAGCCAATGTGATCGTGTTGAACAAGGCCGACTTGGTAGATGCTTCGGCTCTAGCTGAGACTGAACGGTGGCTGAGCGACCAATACCCCGACGCCGTCGTCTCGGTCACTCAGAACTCCCAGATTCCTGGTGAAATTTTGTTTGGAGCCGCCGAGGCTGGGCAGCGTGGTAGCCCCGACGCCGGACACGAGCACGAGCACAGCCACGCTGACGCTAACGACCTCTTTCGTACCTGGACGATTGAACGCAACGAACCGATCTCTCGCTCCGACGTTGCGGTGATGATGGAAGGAATGTCCGATTCGGTAGCAAGAGCCAAGGGGTTCGTGTGGCTAGAGGATTCGGAGAAGCCCGGTGTTCTGCAGCGGGTCGGCAAGCGATGGACTTTGCGAGCAACAGGCTCGTGGTCCGGTGAACCAGCAACCAAGATCGTTGTTATCGAAATCGTTGGCGACGGGGTCGGCGCACCGAACCAACAAAGAAAATACGGCTGAAGTCTCGCTGGGTGGGACTTCAGCCGTTCGGAAATCCGGTTGACCCGTTCCGGATGAAGTTACTCCAATAGAGCTGAGTAAGGCTTGGGGTTAACGCCGTCCGCGATTTCTTGGGCTTTCATGATTACACCGGGTTTGGTCTCGTCGTGGGTGAGGATCCAGAACTTGTTTGTCTTTACTGCGTCTAGAACCGCATCGGCAACGATGGTTGGGCTGATGCCGTTGTTTACCAGTTCGGTGGCGATGCTTGTTCTGTTGGGGTCCGGTAGTGGAAGCGAGGCGGCTACCTCTGCTGGCATGTTGCGCTGGCTTTGGGCAATCTGAGTCTTCACGAACGCCGGGCAAAGCACGGACACGCCAACTGAAGTTTCGGCTTGTTGCATCTCTCTGGTGAGGGTCTCGGACAAAGCAACGACACCAAACTTAGAGACGTTGTATGACCCCATCCCCGCCGGGGCATGAAGCCCCGCCATTGATGCTGTGTTCACTACGTGACAAGGTTCGCCGTGTTCGATCATCGCCGGCAGGAAGACCTTGCAGCCGTAGATGACGCCCCACAGATTGATGTCAATTGTCCACCGCCAAGCTTCGATATCGTCTGGATCGGCAACGGGTCCTCCGCCGCCAACACCGGCGTTATTACACAGGACGTGCACGTTGCCGAAGTGCTCCCGAGCACTCGCCTCAAGCCGCTTCAAATCATCAATGCTTCTGACGTCAACTTCCTCCGCCACCACTTCATAACCGAGCTCTCGAAGGCTGGCGGCCGCGTTATCCAGAGCTGGTTGCTCAATGTCACCCAAGACCAATTTCATTCCCTGGGCGCCGAACGTGCGGGCTAGCTCAAGCCCGATTCCGCTTGCGCCTCCAGTGATAACTGCAGTCTTGCCTTGAAGAGAATCCATGGCCGCTAACACTACGCCTACAGAGACGAATGCCTGAAATTCACAACTTCGTGCCTGCCAGCAAGCCAGCTAATGTTGGCCTCCATGCACCTGAGGATCTACACGGCCAAGTTAGTCAGAACGATGAACCCGTCGTTCCCAACCGCTAATGCTGTGGCGGTTGCTGACGGCCAGATAGTTGAGGTGGGCACGTTGGAATCGATGCAGCCGTGGCTCGATGCCCATACCCACGAGATCGACGAGACCTTCGCAGACAAGGTGCTAATGCCGGGCTTCATTGACCCGCACCTGCACCCTTCGTTAAGCGCCATGTTGTTGCCGATGCACTTCATCACCGCGATGGAGTGGAAGCTTCCAGACCGAACCGTCCCGCCAACCACCACGCCCGAGGACTACCTGGCCGAGCTGCAACGGATCGAGTCTGAGATGGCGACAGCTGACGAGCCGCTACACACCTGGGGCTATCACAACCTTTGGCACGGTGAGGTGAACCGGCAGATGCTGGATGCCATTTCTACAACCCGGCCCATCATCGTTTGGCAGCGTTCATTTCATGAGATCTATGTGAATACCCCCGGCCTTGATTGGTCGGGGTTAGATCTTGACCGAATCGCTAGTCACCCCCAGGTTGACCTGGAAGAGGGACGCTTCAGCGAAACCGGCAAGAACATCGCCATGGCTCAGATGAACGCTTACCTCTTAGCCGAAGACCGCTTTCGGCTTGGCCTTGACCTGACTGCGGCCGCTGTTCATCAAGGTGGCCAGACCACCATTGGTGATCTAACCGGTGGCCTGTTGGATACCGACAACGAATGGGATGCAATGTGTGCTGCCTTGGACCGACCCGAGGTTCCTTTCAGGGTGCAGATGATTCCTGCGGGCATCCGCGGCACAACTGGAGCATCCGGAATTGAAGGCGGCTTGGCGCTTGTGAAGCACCGAGCCGAGCGGGGAACCCAGCGCCTGTTCTATCGCAACAACGTGAAGCTATTCACAGACGGCGGATTTTATGCCCAGCTGATGCAGGTGGGCGGGGTCGGTTTCATCGACGGCCATCACGGCGAATGGCTTATGCCGCCGGAATTGTTCGAGCAGTTAGCGCGTATGTACTGGAACGCTGGCTATCAAATCCACGTTCACTGCACCGGCGATCTTGGTGTCGAACTGGCCTTGGACACGTTGGCCAAACTGCAATGGGAACGACCTCGGTTTGATCACCGGTTCACCATTGAACACTTCGGCCTATCCACTCCGGAACAGGTGCGGCGCATCGCCGATCTCGGCGCAATCGTGTCGGCCAACATCTACTACGTGCACGAATTGGGTGAGGCCTACTGGGCCGGATCGGTTGGTTATGAGCGTGCATCGCAGATGGCTCGGGTCGGCTCGCTCGAGCGACACGGCGTAACAACGGCCTATCACTCCGACTTCACCATGGCTCCGTGTCAACCGCTGGTCAGCGCCTGGGTTGCAGTGAACCGAGTGGGCGAAAGCGGGGCAGTGATGGGCGCCGAAGAACGGGCCAGCATCGACGCCGCAATGCGGGCCATCACGATTGATGCCGCGTATGTTCTTGGCATGGAGAGCGAGATCGGCAGCATAAGTTCGGGGAAGAAGGCCGATTTCACCGTGTTGGATGAAGACCCGTATGAGGTCGACCCGATGCGCTTAAAGGACATCAATATTTGGGGCACCGTGTTCGAGGGCCATAAGTTCCCGCTGGCCACCCGATGATTCCTCTCACTGTTATTGGTGGCTACTTGGGTGCAGGCAAGACCACTTTCATCAACAAGATGTTGACCGAAACCAGCGGCCAACGAATAGCGGTGTTGGTTAACGACTTTGGTGATCTAAACATTGATGTGGATCTGATCGCCGATCATGACGGCGAAACCTATGAACTAACCAACGGATGCATCTGTTGCGCAATCGGTGATGACTTGGACGAGACGCTGCGAGGCATAACTGGCAGCGCGAACCCGCCTGATGCAGTTGTCATCGAAGCGAGCGGCGTGGCCGAGCCAGACCGGGTGGCAACTTATGGCGGAGCATGGAATGGGCTAGAGCTGGCCAAAACGATTGTTGTAGTGGACGTCGAGACCATCACCCAACTCGCTTCGGACAAGTTTGTGGGTGGTCTCGTGATGCGCCAAATCGCTGCCGCTGACTCGATTCATCTTTCCAAGCTTGACCTAGTTGATGATCAGCGCTTGGCTCACGTCACCAACTGGCTGGCGGACAAAACCCCTCGTTCTGTCGGGGCGTAGCGCTCACTCACCGAGCGTTACGCCCAGACAGATGCGCAATTACGGCCGGGTTGCTTCGATGATGATGGCGGGTCGCTGGGCGATTCGGTCATAACCGCCGAAGGCCACGTCTAACCCGGCCTCGATCAGCTGGGCCCTCACGGCTCCGGGATCTACCGACGCAAAGTGGTGGCTATGTTCTTCCTTCTTGGACTTGAACTTGTCGTACTCGGGATGGGTCGGGTCATCAAAGTCTTCATCTACCAACAACAGGCGACTGTTAGGGCCCAAGACTCGATCTAACTCGGCAATGCCCGCTTCGATACTGCCCCAGTGGTGCATGGTATTGACCGCCCACGCAACATCGATCGAGCCGGCGTCAACACCAGTGGCTTCGGCTGTCCCATCCACAACCGTGATGCGCTTGCGTGCGCTTGATGTTGCCCGCCGCGCCTCAAGGACTTTGCGCATGTAGGGGGTGGGCTCGACGGCCACGACGTTGCAGCCAGTCTTGGCGGCCACCATTGAACCAGCTCCGGCTCCGGCCCCGATGTCCATAACGGTTTCGCCCGGGCGAGGGGCCAGCCGATTCACTACGGCCTCGTTGACTTCTGAATGCCACATCTCACGAGCAAAGCGGGCGTAACGCAACATGCCCTTGAGTCCCTGATCATGCTCGTTCCCGTGGCTGTGCCCGTGATGGTCGTGATCGTGTGAATGGTCGTGGTTGTGTTCGCTCACGGGCAAAGTCTGCAGCAGTCGGACCGAGAACTGCAACTAACCCGGAGGAACTAGCCCGGAAAACTACACAGCCAAACTAACTTTGAAGCAAAGGCCCTAACCGTTTCGATGCTGCCCTCGTGCACAACGCGCTTAGCACCACCATGTACACAACGTGGCCAACATCGTTCCAGCCCGGCGTGCCGAAGCTGAGATTTCGCAAGAGGGCAGCGCCTTGATAAAGCGGAGTTGCCTGCACAATCGGCCGAGCCCATGTGGGGTAGGTCTGGAGAGTAAAGAACGTTGTGGACGCCAAGAACAGCGGCATCAAGATCAAAGGAAGGAAGTCGAAGTCAGTCCAGGTGCGCATGTAGGTGGTGAAATAGATTCCCAACGACCCGAACATCCACGCAATAAGAATTGCTGCTGGCAGGGTCAGTAAAACCCACCAGGATGTTGTTAGGCCCAGAGCGGCCATGGCGATTAGGAAGAACAACGCATAGATCGCACCTCGAGCGACCGACCAACCCAGCTCGCCCACGACGATGTCGGTCAGGGTCAGTGGCGTGTTTAGGATTGCGTCAAAGGTGCGCTCCTGTTTCAGCTTGAACCAGAAGTTCATAGTGGTGTCGAACACGGCTCCGTTCATTGCTGCCGAAGCCATAAGCCCAGGCGCAACAAAGTTCTTGTAGGGCATCTCCACGCCGTTCACATCGATTGCGCCAACGAGGGCACCCATGCCAAAGCCCAGTCCTAGTAGGTAAAACAGCGGCTCGAACGCGCCCGACGCTATGACCCACCAGTTGTGACGCCAGGCCAGTGCGTTGCGCTCAACCATGCGAAACGGCGCAGTCGACTGACTGCTTCGGCCGCTGCTGTCATTAGAGAGAGCGGTCATGTGCCCAACGTTTTCTTGATACCGGCCTTGGTGCCGATGTAGCCAACAAGCACAAATGCCAACGGGTACAGAATGTGAAGGGCCGTAGAGCCAAGGGCCAAGTCGCCGCTGGAAAGGTCGCGGCACAGTTCAACGCCGTGCCAGGACGGGGTCAGCCGGGCAATCCACTCCAGCACCGCTGGGAGGTTCGTGATAGGAAAGAACGCTCCGGAGAACAGCAGTAGTGGGATCACAACGAAGCGCATAATTAGTGGGAACAAATGATCGTTCCCCTGTAGTGAAGTGAACGCAGCAATAGGCGCTGCGAAGGCGGCACAGGTGAGTGTTGCGGCCAAGGGGGTAAGGAGGAACCACCAGCTTTGCGCTATTCCGAAGCCGGCCAACACGCCCGAGAACAAGACTCCAGCCATAAAGAATCGTGCGCTTATCCAACCGATGTGGCCTGCGGCAAGCTCGGCGACGGTTAGGGGAGTGACTAACGCCGCTTTGTATCCGCCCTCCCATCTGATCTCAGCCATGGTGGGCCAAAGGGCTTGCTGGGAGCCCCACTGCATAGCCGTCGTGGCCAGAAGTCCGGGCCCGATGTAGTTGAGGTAGCTGGTGCCCAGTTCGTTGGCGTCACGGTCAACAAGTTCGCCGAGCCCTAGCCCCATGACTAGAAGGAACAGAACCGGTGTGAACACTCCTGTCACCACGATTCCGCGCCAGCCTGTGCGCAAACGCACGAACTGGTATTCAAAGAAATGCAACAAGCCCGAGCGACTGAAGCTGGTCTCGGCTGACTGGGCCGCTATTCGTTCGACGGCGGTCATTCGTTTAGTGACCTTCCAGTCAGCGCCAGAAAGACGTCTTCCAGGGTTGCTCGGCGGATCAATGTTCCGGTGGGGTGAACGCCTTGTTCGGCCAGATGGCTGAGAGCCGCGTCTCCGTCGTCGGCGTACACCAACGTGCGGTCAGGGAGATTTTCGATCCTAAGTCCAGACTGTTCAGCGACCGACTGCAGCTCCGGCGAAGTCCTGTTGTCGAAGCGCAGTTCAACAACTTCTTTAGAGCAGTGTTCAGCGATCAGCTGGGTGGGTGAACCTTCGGCCGAGATCGTGCCGTTGTCCATAATGATCAACCGGTCAGCCAACTGTTCGGCTTCGTCCATGTAGTGGGTGGTAAGCAGAAGGCTGACGCCTTGTTCCTTAAGTTGATAAAGCCGATCCCAAAGAAGGTGCCTCGCTTGAGGGTCAAGGCCGGTGGTCGGCTCGTCAAGAAGCACAAGGCTAGGGTCGTTCACAAGCGCTCGCGCGATGGTGAGGCGTCTTTTCATGCCGCCCGAAAGGGGTTCAACTTTGTCGCCTGCACGATCGGCCAGCTGGACGAACTTCAACAGCTCATCGGCCTTAGTCCGGGCGTCGGCCCAGGAGATACCGAAATAGCGGCTGTACATCACCAGGTTTTCTCGGACTGTCATTTCGCTGTCGAGAATGTCTTCCTGGGGCACAACCCCAAGGCGGGCCCTGATGGCGCGGCCGTTAGTGGTTGGGTCCATGCCCAAAACGGTCAGAGAACCGCTGGTAACCGGGCTAACCGTGGTGACCATCTTCATGGTGGAGCTTTTTCCAGCGCCGTTAGGGCCAAGAATCGAGAAGGTCTGGCCGGTCGGAACCTCGAAGGAAATGCCTTTCACGGCCTCAAAGTCTCCGAAGGACTTACGGAGATCGACGGCAGAGAGAGCGGTAGTCACTTGGCGAACGATAGTTCGGGTTGGTCAGTCGTCCAAAGCAATAACTACGTCAACGTCAAGCTCGGGCTGCCAATATTGCAATCCGTAGATAGACAGCGGGTTGGCGTCGGGCACATACACATATGGCGACCGCAAGTCCGCGCCTTCGACTCGCCCCCGTTGTTCCCAGCTTTGCGCCGCCGGCACTGCCCAATCGTTCACTGTGGATTCAGTGGCCAATTGGGACCACGCAAACATGGCCACCAGAGGCAGCCAGTAGCGGAAGCGCCCGCCAATCACTGCCACGAGCACTACTGCCGCGGCCACCCACGCCCACCTGGTCAGATCAAGGTTTCCGGTTTGAAACCAGAACCAGCCCAATGCAGAACTGTTGCTGATGGCAGCTGGACCCGAGCGAGTCTCGGGCCCGAAGCTGGCAAACACCAACGGCCCAGCCACAAGAATGACGCCAGCCATCGCTATCGCGGTTGTGAACCAGACATTGATACGTTGCCGATTGCTTGACACCTGTCGGACCAGCTCGGCCACGCCAAAGACAATCAGGACCGGCAGCCACTGCTCTACATAACGACCGTAGGTGATGATGTCGGGCCTCGATATCTGAGGGTTCGCCAGGATCCCGGCAGTGAATGCGCCGCTTAACGCAACGCTGCCCGCAACTGCCACGGTTACAAACAATGCGGCTTTGCTAGCGGCGGCAGATCGGTGAAAGGCAAGCCGGCTGGCCCCGACAACGCCCCAGATCGCCAATCCGAAAGTAGATACTGTGAGATACCAGACAGTTCCAACCGTGGCCTTCAGCCATAGCACGGGGTTGGTAACTGCGTTCTCGACTAGGAACCCGGTGTCGGTTTCGTTGACCTGGGCGTAGATCTCAGTTCTGACCATCGCATTAAGCAAGTAGGTGACAGCGCAGCCAACTAACGCTGTCCCTATGGCAACCAAGTAAGCGCGGTTATGACCCCCCGCTATGGCGGTGAAAACACCAACCAGCACCAATGCCAACAGCAACACGATCGCTCGCGGGTGAACGAGGTAGGCCGCGGCCACGGCAAAACCGGCAACAACGCCCCAGCTGTTTGAAGCTGCTTCGCCCAGTCTCCAAACGGCCAGAACCGCAACCGAACACGTCAAGGCCAGAAGCACTTCGGCCAGCAGCATTCCAGAAAAAAGCACCATTGCTGAGCTGGTGCACGCCACCACGGCGGCCGCCATTCGAGGCGCCGGATTGAGATGGAGGCGGCCTCCCAGGGCGGTTGAAGCAGCGAAGATGAAACCAACCGTGACGGCGTTCAGAAACGTAGCCCAAGCGTGAAACGTTGCCGGATCTTTCACCGCTGCAGCTAACGGCGTCAGCAGCAATCCGTAGCCGGGGTGATAGAGCGGCCCCAGTAGTTCAGGTGTTTGGGGCCCGGCCAGCCACCGACTAACAGCCACGTAACCAAACTCGTCGTGAAACAAAAAGGGACCATCAATAACCG
This sequence comes from uncultured Acidimicrobiales bacterium, assembly GCA_937922785.1. Taxonomy (GTDB): domain Bacteria; phylum Actinomycetota; class Acidimicrobiia; order Acidimicrobiales; family SZUA-35; genus CALAJQ01. Next base: position 14,714 of record CALAJQ010000022.1, on the reverse strand, counting down.
AAGTCCGCCACCAAACAAACACGGTTACTGCTGTGGCCAAAAGGCCGTTTGTCAGGCGATCTTGCAACGGCTTGGTAAGCCTCTACTCGCCGGTTTCGCCGTCTACCGATTGACGGAGAATGTCGGCGTGGCCGTTGTGACGGGCGTATTCCTCGATCATATGCACCAGGACCCATCTCAGGCTTGCCTCACCTCGGCCTCCCCACGCCGAATAGGTCTTGTCCATTGCGCTCGGGCCTTCTTCAGTGAGCTTGCTGCTAACTAGCGCCCGGGAACGATTCACCGAGTCTTCCCACCCGGCTCGCAGGTCAGCGCCCGAGTCGGCCGCGGCGCTGTTCCAATCCCAGTCTTGGTCGGCCTCCCAGTCGACGCTTTGCCAGGGCTCAGGCATTGGCGACTCGCCCACGACCTGTGTGAACCAGTAGTCCTCGACGTAGCTGAGGTGCTTCAGCAGCCCGCCGAGGGTCATTGTGGTGGGGGCGCTCGTGCGGTTCAGGTTGGGGTCGTTAACACCGTCGGTCTTCCACTTGAGGGTGGCGCGCTGATAGTCCAGGAAGCCCCGAAGCGTTTCGATTTCACCTTGGTCCTGAGGCGGTTTAATTCGCGAGTCGCTCATTGTGTCCCTATCCACGCGGCGGTATCAGGAGCTAGTTGAGAGCCAGTCTGACCTGGGTCACTGGATATCAGCAGGTTGCCCCTGGGCACCGGCACTGGTTTGTCGCTCATGTTTACAATCACGGTGATCGACCCGCGCTGATAGGCCAATACGTTTGGGCCAAGATCGATCATCTCAAGCTGCTCGGTGTGAATCAGGTGCTCTCGCCGTAGGGCGATGGCTTGGCGGTATAGCAACAGCATCGAGGTCGGGTCGGCGGCCTGAACCGAAGCAGCAAGCTGGGCAAACTGCGCTGGTTGAGGCAACCATGGCTCGCCTGGTCCGTAACCCAGCGACGGGCCCGTCGGCTCCCAGGGAAGAGGAACCCGGCAGCCGTCGCGTCCCTTCGCCTTGTGTTCGGAGCGTTCCCAAACCGGGTCTTGGAGAACGTCGGTCGGGAGGTCCCAAACCTCAGGCAATCCAAGCTCATCGCCTTGGTAGAGGTAGCTGGAACCGGGTAGTGAGAGCGAAATTAGCCCGGCCGCTCTGGCCCGGACGTTGCCAAGTTCGGCCTCAAGATCTTCATGGGGCCCCTCCAATAGCCACCGCCTGACGTCAGTCTCGGCTGGCAACCCGTACCGAGTTGAGTGACGGACAACATCGTGGTTCGACAGGACCCACGTGGACGCTGCGTCAATGGCTGACGAAGCCTTGTAGGAGGTTGAGATGATTTCTGCGAACGATTCAGCGTTCCACTTGGCCTCGACGAGGTCGAAGTTGAACGACTGGTGGTACTCGTCAGGTCTTAGATACAAAGGCAGGCGTTCTCGGTGGACCCAAGCTTCGGCCACCATCATCCGGTCGTCGTATTGGTCAAGGATTGCTCGCCAAGTGCGGATGATCTCGTGCACACCATCACGATCCCAAAACGGATGATCGACCGGGTGTTTGGTTCCAAGCAGTTCAGTCCGGCCACCGGTGTCGGGGAAGGTGAGATCCTTCACGAGACCATGAGCGACGTCGATGCGGAATCCGTCGATGCCTCGGTCCAACCAAAACCGCAAGATCTCTTCGAAATCGGCACGCACTTCGGGGTGCTCCCAATTCAGGTCGGGTTGGGACCCGTCAAAGATGTGCAGGTACCAATCGCCATCAGACAGTCGGGTCCAAGCCGGGCCACCAAACACTGACTCCCAGTCGCTCGGAGGTTCCGCCCCGTCAGCGCCTTTGCCCGGATGGAAGACGTAGCGATCCCGAGCTGGGTCGCCAGGTTTTGCGGCGAGCGCCTCTTGGAACCAGACATGCTGCGCGGAAGTGTGGTTGGGTACAAGGTCAGCAATAACTCTGATGCCGTGTTCGTGAGCCGCTTCGATGAACTCGGTGGCTTCAGCGGTTGAACCGAACAGCGGATCAATTTCGCGAAAATTCGAAACGTCATATCCGCCGTCGAGCATGGGTGATTCATACCAAGGGTTGATCCAAACCGCATCAACTCCCAGGTCACGCAGGTAGCCGAGCCGAGACTTCATCCCGGCGATGTCGCCAACGCCACCACCGTTTCCATCGGCAAAGGACCGGATGTACACCTGGTACACCACGCCGTGCCGCCACCATGTCGAGCTAGATTTCACCTGCCCAACCTAGGCGCATCCGGGGGCCAAGTCTCAGAGGACCCGGTTCTATGTGCATTGGGGAGACAGGCATTTGGGCACAGGCATTTGGGAGACAGGCTGGGGCGTTACTCGACAGCGCTGGCGATTCTTTCGAGGGTCTTTTCCATGCCAGCTCGGTTATGTGACTTTCGATCGGCTACGCCTGAAATCTGAGCGCTTCGTTCCAGTGAAGACTCGGGGCGCAGATCTTGCCAATGTTCGGTAACCACACAACCGTCGTCGGTCGACTCAATTACGTAGCCCCACTTGGCGAACACAAAGTCTCGAACCATACAGTCGAAGAAGAAGCGCTCGTTGTTAACCAGTTCGACGATGGTCGCTTCAATCGACCATTCGTTGTCACCGTTGCGGTTGTGGCCAGTGAATATCGCTCCGAGCTCGGCCTTGTCGAAACCCTCGTTCCATTCCGCCTTGTAGCACTCGGGTGACCATTCGCCCATCCGCGTGATGTCGGTAACTGCAGCGTAGACCGCAGCCGGAGAGGCGCTAATGGTTCGAGAGACGGAAAGATCTGGAGTCATGACCGCCACGTTAGCTACAACTGCGGCTACGGAGTTAACAGTGCGCTCGCTGTGCCGGTCACTACTGGCTTGTCACTTTGGTTGACAGTAGTAATCGAGAAGTCGGCCACTGGCCCGTCGTCGGTGTCTCTTATCTCAGTCACCTCGGCGGTGGTTGTCAGCGTGTCACCGGGCCAAACCTGATTCACAAAACGCACGCCAAAGTTCTGTAGGCGCCCGTCGCCAACCCAGTCGGTAATGACTCGACCGGTCAGACCCATAGTTAACATGCCGTGTGCGAAGACCCCGGGATAGCCAGCGACCTCACGCGTGAAAAGGTCATCGGTGTGGAGCGGGTTGTAGTCACCCGATGCTCCTGCATATTGGACCAGTTGAGTCCGGGTCAAGTTGTCGACCACAACTTCGGTGCGGCTATCGCCGACGTTCAACTCTGATGCGGACAGACTCATGATGGATCCTGCTCTACGGGCTTCTCGGTTCTGACGCCCACACCACGGGAAGTAATCATCAGCTCGCCGTCCTGGTTGTGGAACTCAGTGACGCTTTCGCTGAACAATAGCTTGCCGCCACGGCGACTTTGCTTCTCCCAGGTTTCACCCGGTTTGACCGTTGGCGTTAGTACGTCGCCAGGGCCGATGTGTCGGTGATAGGTGAAGTGTTGCTCGGCGTGGAGGGTGCCACCATTGCCACCACCGCTCTTCTTGTCTCCGTCATCTTCGGAGTCTTTGGCGCCGTCGGTCCTTGGTGGTGTGCCTGTTGGTGTTGCGCCCGAGCCAAACCAAGGTTCGCCAATCTTGGGTCGAAGGGGATAGTCCTCGTCGAACTGAGCGCTGGCCTGGATGTACGTTGGCGGCGCGATGATTCGCCCCGGCTCCGTTGAAGCGGCATAGTCAGCGTCGTAATAGATCGGGTTCGGGTCGCCAATTGACCTTGCGAACATCATGATGTGAGTGGCTTCAACCGGGACTCGCTCGGCAACCATAAGTACCCCCTGCGGTAAATGAGACTGCTACCAGTTATCCACAGAAATCTGAGTTAGCCAACTCTGAGACTTGACCCCCAATGGTGAGGTAGCGTCGGGTCATGGCAGAAATGAAGGACCGTCCAAACACTGCGCTGGTTGTTGTTGACGTGCAGAACGATGTTGTTGTTAACGCTTACCAACGTGACGAAGTGATTGCCAACATGAACACGTTGGTTGTTAAGGCCCGTCAGGAAGACGTCCCTGTCATTTGGGTTCAGCACAACAGCGAGGAGTTGCCTGTCGATTCACAAGCTTGGGCTTATGTGCCAGAGCTTCAACGAACCGACTCTGAGCCAGTGGTGCACAAAGAGTATGGCGACTCCTTTGAGGCCACCGATCTGGAGGATCAGCTCGAGCGCTTGTCGGTTGGCAAACTGGTTGTCGTGGGCGCCCAAACGGATGCTTGTGTGCGCTCAACCCTTCACGGAGCGTTCACCCGTGGGTATGACACCGTGTTGGTTAGCGATGCTCACACCACCGACGATTATTCTGAATATGGCATGCCCAGTGCCGGTGATGTGATTGCCCATACCAACTTCTACTGGCGCCAGCAGACCGCTCCCGGCCGCCAGGCTGAGGTCCAGACAACAGCAGAGGTTAACTTTTAGCACATTATTGTGCTAAAAAGTGCTACTGTTTGGACATGCACCCCGGCAATCAATCAGGCACCAGTTCAGGCAGTAGCTCTAGAAATAGTTCAAGAAATAGTTCAGGTAATAGAGAGCTTTTTGTTTCGCCTTTCCCGCACCAGGGTCCGCTATCGGCCGATCAGGTTCGAGGTCGGGAGGCCCTAATCGCTGACCTGGTAGAGCGGGCCACGATGCGTCGCGTAACGGCGCTGCTGGGCCCTCGTCGCTTCGGTAAGACCAGCGTTCTGCGCAAGGTCGAGTCGATTCTGGCCGAAGCGGGCACCAGTGTCATCTGGATCGATCTGTATGAGACTCGGTCAACGGCAGACCTTGTTGTCCGTTTAGATGACGCCCTTAACAACACGAGAGGGTCAATTCGGGAAAAGGCCACCGCGATAGCATCGTCGATGTCGGTGAACCTGGGCATGTTTAAGCTCGAGTTCGCCCGACCAGCGTCGAAACGTCCAAACGCAGAGGCCGCGCTTCATCTCATGTTGGACTTGCTTGTGAAGGCGGCGACTTCACATCCGACCGTGATCATCATCGATGAGTTCACCGGGATCAACGGCGTGAACGGCGCAGCGGCTTTGCTGCGCACCAAGATCCAACATCACGTTCAAGAGGTTGGCTTGCTGTTTGCAGGATCGGAGCCAACCGCAATGGCTGCGATGTTCACCGACGTTTCTCAGCCCTTCTACGCTCAAGCTGACATTGTCGAGATCGAAGGTTTCAGCCCGGCTGACCTAAACGAGATTGTGGCTGAAGGCTTCGCAAACACAGATCGTGACCCAGGGGAGTTGGCATCGCTAGTTCATCAGTTCACCGAAGGGCACCCGTATCGAGCGATGCAGCTAGCCGATGCAACATGGCGACTGACCGAGCCGGGCGAGGCAGCAACGGCTGCAACCTGGGCCGCAGCCTTGGCTCAAGTCAGACAGTCCACAGGGCCTGGCCTAGAGACACTTTTCAGTTCGTTCAGCTCCAACACCCAAGCTGTATTGCGTGCCATCGCCGGCGGGCGCAACCTGTTCGGCGCCTCGCTGGAGCTATTCGGCACTTCCTCAGGAGGAATATCAGCAGCTCGTGACCGGCTGATAGACGCTGGAACAATCAGCAAAGAATTGACCGTGACCGATCCGCTTCTTGGTGACTGGATCAAGCAGCGGTTCGCCCTGTAGCGATCCAATGCGGTTGGTAAGTGGTGTGACTCCTACCATGTGGAAATGGGACCACTTGCTGACGTTCGAGTCATAGAGATTGACAACTGGATGGCCTCGCCAAGTGCTGCGGCGATCCTGGCTGACCTGGGCGCTGAAGTGATCAAAATCGAGCCTCTCACGGGTGACCCGATGAGGGGTATGGGCCGACCTGCCAAGATCGATGGCGACTTCAAGGGGTATGACTTTCAGTTTGACGTGGATAACCGGGGCAAGCGTTCGATCGCCGTAGCGCTGGACACCGAGGCGGGGACCGAGGTCGTCAAGCGCCTATGCAAAGGCGCTGACATATTTATGTGCAACCTTTTGCCCAAGCGTCAGGCAAAGTTCGGGCTTGATCCGGACTCGCTGCATGAGGTCAACCCGGCGCTAGTCCACGCCACGCTTACCGGCTACGGAACCGAGGGCCCGGACGCCTGGCGGCCCGGATACGACGTCACTGCGTTCTTTGGGCGATCAGGCTTGTATGACTCAATGCGTGAAGGGTCCGACGGAGTTGTGCCCATGGCTAGACCAGCTCAGGGCGACCACACGACTGGGTTGGCTTTGGTGACAGCGATTCTGGCCGCATTGCGGGTTGCCGAAAAAACCGGCGAGGGTCAGGCGGTTGAGACATCGTTGTTTTCTGCCGCCGTGTGGACCCTTGCCTCGGATTTGGCCATCACCGCCGCAGACCAGGCCCCGGTCCGTCAACGGGCGCGCCACCAACTGATCTCGATCACTGCAAATCGATTCCCGTGTGGGGACGGTAGGTGGGTTGTGTTCAATATGCCTGCAGAGTCGGCCTGGCAGAAAGTCTGCAGCACCATTGGCCTGGAACACCTGTTGGATGACGAACGCCTGCAAACCATCAAAGGGCGGTTTGACAACATGGCCGAGCTAATTGGCCACTTCGACGAGGCTCTAAGTGTGAAGAGCCGTGACGAATGGGGCAAGACCTTCGACGAGAACGGATTCATTTGGGGTCCGGTGTTAGGGCTTGACGAGGTTGTGAAGGATTCCCAAGCCGAAGCGCTGGGCTTGTTCCCCACTATCGACCACCCAGAGTTCGGTCCCTATCCGACAGTGGCGATTCCGATGAAATTCGCCGGCCATGATGTTGGTCCGAAAGGACCCTCGCCTGCTATCGGTGAGCACACCAGCGAGGTGCTGGCCGCCGCCGGATTCAGTGCGGCCGAGGTTGAAGAGTTGCTTGGTTCGGGAGCCGTCGGATAACGGGTGCTGGCCTAATGGCGGCCAATCTCGCAGCGGCCGGGCTAATCGCGGCCGGCGTTTGTGGCCTTGAGGTTCATTGGCCGATAGGGGACTGGCGAGCTAGTCACGATGTTGGTGATCGTGTCGCCGTCTTCCCATACGCCGCCTAGCAAGTTCTCGATATCGGTGGTGCTGCGCACCCGGGCCCGGAGCACGTGGGAGTCTGAACCAGTGACTCTTGCCGCCTCGATGACCTGAGGGATCTTGGCGATCTTGGGATCGATTCCAATCGTGCTCATCGGCGCCTTCATTCTTACGATGCACAAAATTGGAAATCCAATTGCCTCATAGTCAACTACGGCCCGGTAGCCCTTTATGACGCCAGCCTCTTCGAGTTTGCGCACTCGTTCAGCGACTGCAGGTGCAGTTAGGCCGATGCGTTGGCCAAGTTCTTTGTATGAGGCGCGGCCGTTCACTTGGAGCTCATCCAGGATGTCGCGGTTGATATCGTCGAGGTAAATCATGATGACTTTACTTTAATTGGCAATGTGTCAAGATTGCTAAATAAAGTAAAGCTATTGGGTAAATATTGCGCCTAGAAACAGCGCAATCTCAGTGACAAGCTATGGGTTGATCCGTAATCTCTAGTACATGGCTTCACTATTCAACACACTCTCCCGAATCAACAACCGACGGACCGCCAGCGCATCGATCGATATCAACGCAGAGACCGCGGGCCGACGGCCAAGTGGTGACCCTCGTATCGATCTAGCTGTTGCCGATCGCCGCTAACTGATCTAACCGCTAACTACAGGACGTCTGCATCAGCCAAGGTGGTGCGAATGTCGACGTCGGCCTTAGGCACGACGTCAGGGCAGAACCGAAGAGAGGCCTGTTCAAGAGCCTCTCTCACCTGGTCTGCAATCTGTGACGCGTCGTCTTTGGCGCACTCGATGGCAACCGAGTCGTGCACTGTTTGTACTGGGGCTGCTCCGGGAAAGTCTTTGAGTCGGTGATGCAGATCGGCATAGGCCACCAACATGATGTCGGCGACGCCGCCCTGGATCGGTGCATTACGCCAAGCGTTTACCATTGCAGAGGTCCGCTCTCGAGCAGCGGCGGTTAACAGTTTGACTGCGGCGTCTCGCCCCGCCTCGCCCCTAATTGCTTCGATGTAGCGACGGCGTAACGCTCGCTCTTCGAAACATCGGGTGATCTCGGCCTCGCTGACTAGCTCGCCCGCAACCACCAGGTTGAGATCGTTAGCTGCAGCAAAGCGATTACGCACCGCAACCAGTTCGGGCGAAGTTGATTGAACCGCCTCGATTACTGCGTGCAGGAAAAGTCGGTCCAGGTGAAGGTTGAACTGCTGGCGGCGGCCCGCAACAGTTCTGCTTGAGAACGTGAACGGTTGCTCCTCGGCATCCAACGCAACCGGAGCCGAATACTTCAACAGCCAGCTGATGTTGTCAATCAACTTCGCCCGGTCTTGAAGGTCACGACGGGGATGGCGATCTGCGATTTCCTCAGCAGTGGGCCAACGGCCTTCGGTCTTGCGCAACTCCCGCCTGATCAACGACATGTCGTTAAACCCGAACGCCAACCGCATGGTCGGAGTCCAGTCGATGCTGCCTGCCTGATCTCTTAGCGCCGCAATTTCGGCAATGCGCTCCTCGGCCCAGGCGGCCACACCGGGATAGGTCTGTCGATACTGGTTAAGAAGCTCACCTGCTTCTTCGGTGGTGGTCATAGAGCCTTCGCGGCTCAACGACCGAGCCAAGGCAGCTGCCCCAGACCCATACACAATTCCGAAGTTCAAAGCCTTGGCGATTTGGCGCAAGTGCTTCAGTCGTTCGGGGTCCTCTTTGCCAAGCTCGTCGGGGTCGAAACCGAACATGCTGGCGGCAGTAGCAACGTGCACATCGATGCCCTGGGCGAAGGCTTCGCGGAGGGGCTTGTCATCTGCCACCTGGGCCAGGAATCGAAGCTCAGCCTGGCTTAGGTCGGCATAAACAAAGACGCGATCTGGGTTCGCCGGTTTGAAGTAGGGCTTCATCCTTGGCGTGAAGTTCTGGGCGTTCGGGTTCCGGCTGGCGAGCCGCCCCGTGTTGGTGCCAACTACCTGCAGATACTGAGGCCGGAGTCGACCGTCGGGGTGGAGGTGTTCGTGAATTGAGTCGCCGTAGGTGCTTAAGATCTTGGTCTGGTTGCGGAACTCAAGCAGCGCTTCGGCCAGCGGGCCACCAACCTCGGTAAGAACCGTCGCAGTTACCGGGTCGGCCTCAGTTAGAAGTCTTTCCTCGCCAAATCGAATCGACGTCCAGATGCGGACTTGGGGCTCTGACCATTTGTTCAACGCCTCCTTAACCTGGCGTTCCGAACCCGGATTCCAGCTGGGCTCAATTACGTCATCAAAGAGGTTGCCTTGCCCGCCACCGGTCAAATCGGCAAGCTGGCCAATGACTTGTCTGTTCTGCTTGGTGATTTTGTCCAACTCAACTTGCCACTGGTCCCAATCGAACGGAAGACCTGTTCGTTCCATGCGATCAAGAAAAGGACGAGCCTTCATTTCGATATCGCAGATAGTTACCAAACCGGCGGCTTCGATCTCGACCCGGATGGCGTCGCTGACCCACAGGGTCTCCACGGCGTCGGCCCCGGCGTAGGCAATCTGTGACTCGGTGAGGTCATCAAAGGCGGTGTAGGAAAGCTGAACCGTGCCTTTGCCTTCGGCCTTGAAGCCTAGATAGTGCTCGGTAGCCCAGGCCAAGCCGTGAAACCAGTTCACCCCGCTGCGACCTTGATGAATTAGGGCGTCGGCAATTTGTGCATCCCACCAGCTAAGCCCGAACGTGGTGTCTTTAGAGTTCCAAACGGCATCGTCCACAACGCGGGCGTCGAAGTTGGCGTTCCAAGCGTCTGCGGTCACGCCTTGCAGTAGCGGGCCCAATAGCGTTGGGTCCACATCTCGGGCATCAATAACAAACGCAAGCTCTTCGCCGTCAGGCGCCCGGGTCGCAACCGACATAACTCGCATTTCACGGGCGTGTGGCCCCGAGATCGGCGTCTCGGTGTCAATCGCAACTCGGACCGAGTAGTCAAGAGCGTCAGCAAGGTAAGCCAATTTGTCCGGGCTGTCTATGAACCTGAGCGGCACATCCGCTGGATCACGCTTCACCTATCCGACTCTATTAGCAGCAGCGTCTTACAGCGACCGTGACGACAGCGACCGTGACGATAGCGACCGTGACGGCAGCGACCGATCACAACACTACGAAACATCGGTTCTGGCTGTCGCCAGGCCCGCATTCGGTTGCGGACACAGGCAGAACCAGGGTGGTTAGGTTCTACCGAACCGATCGTGTGGTGTGTCTAGGTCTACACCGGCGTTTCTGGCGGCAGCGACTATGTCTTCAACCGGCAAATCCTGGGGTTCGATGTTGGTGTTTAGAGACAAGCGATCTTCGATGTTGCCAATGCGGTGCCCATCGGGAACTGCTGTGTCCAACTCTTCCCACCTCAGCGGTACAGCAACTGGCGCGCCAGCTCGGGGCCTTAGCGAGAACGGGACTACCACCGTCGCTGTTGGGCCGTTTCGCAACCAGTCCACAAAGACACGACCCTTGCGGTTCTTCTTTAAGAACTCTGTTGTTAGAGCGTCAGGCTCGTGTAAGACCGCGAGGCCAGCCAAAGCCCGGGACGCATTCGACACCGCACCAAAGTCCGACGTTCCATCAAGCGGCACCCAGACGTGAAACCCCTTGGAACCAGTGGCCACCGGAAATCCCGCCAGTCCAAACTGGGCCAGTAGATCCTGTATTACCGAAGTTGCGTTACGAACTCCGCCGAGATCGCCGTCTTCAGGGTCAAGGTCCATCACCAGCCAATCAGGATGACCGGGTCGCTCAGCATTAGAGGTCCACATGTGAAAGGTGATTGTGTTCTGGTTGGCCAGGTACGGAATGTCGGCTGCCTCGTGAACCACCGAATAAAGGGTTTCGCCGCCGCCCCGTTTAGGAACAGACAGCCTCTGAATCGATTCTGGGAAGTGCTTTGCAGCATTCTTCTGCATAAAACCCTTGGCCTTGATGCCTCTGGGAAAGCGTTGGATTGTGAGCGGTCGACCGGCCAGAAAACCAGTCATGCGCTCGGCCACAAGCTCATAGTGTTCAACCACCTGAGCCTTAGTAACCCCGTCGTCGGGGTAAAGCAGCTTGTCCGGGCTAGAAACTTTCACAGGTCAATAGCTTGCCCCAAGTCCGGCCCGGGCGTCGCTTTGAATCCCATATGGCGCAATGGGGTAGCGAAGCCCGTTCTTGGAAAGCGCCTCCATGCCCTCGATTGCCTTTTCCAGATCCGACGCCGATAGCGCCATCAACAGCTCGTCTTCCATCACGCCCCCGTAGCGACGCTCGGCAAAACATGGAATGGAAAGACTTGGCTGACCAGTTGTCAGAGCTCGACCCCAAGAGTCAGCACACGCAGATTCGCCGACGCAGCCCCAGTCCAAATTCTTATAGCCCGCCCACTGAAGGCCGTTGATGAGAAGGATCATCTGGGCGGGAGTGGCGTAGATCATGCAGATATCGGGTGGATCTAACCGACCGGTACTTAACGGCGAGACCGCCATTGCTTCAAACTGACCAAAGGGCACCGTGTGCATTGCGTGCTGATGAGCTGAAGAGTCTTCGACGGTCTCGAACCAGACGCCAGCCATGTGCTCGCCCGAAAGCCACTTGTCATCTTGAGGGTGAAGTCCGATGACAGCGCCGCACTGCGCGCCGACCAAGTCATCCATGGTGATTCCAACAGTCCAGTTCAGACGGCTTGCCATGCCAACGATCTGATCGGTTGTGTGAATGTCTTTCGGCCGACGGATCTTGGTGACGGCCTCCATCTCGGCCTTTGTGGCAAACATCTTCATGCCAATCGGTGTAGTCCGAATTCTTAACAGCGCCTGGAGTCGGGGCAATACCGAAGCCCAGTCGGTAGGGGCTCCTTCAATGCGTACAGGTTGCTCGGCCGCGGACTCACCAACGTTGCTAGTCATAGTTTCGTTCTAGCGCACCGGGTGATCACTGGAAAATCGCACGCACTTGGTCACTCGCGGCACAAGAATGGGGAGATGGAGTTTCAGATCGTGCCCTTTGGGCCAAGCGCCACCGGTCCGCTGGCAACATCGGCAACAGAGCTTCACCGCTCCCTCGCCTTCGAACGAGACCCCGAGTTTGACCCGATCAGCCAGGCAAGATATCTGGCTGGCCTTAGCGGCACCGACACTTTCCAACAGGAGACACTTCTGGCGGTGTCTGCCGGCAAAGCGATTGGCCAAGCCATCGTTAGTACCGGTCACATGGACACAAATCAGGACAAGTGCGAGGTTGAACTGGAAGTGCATCCGGACTATCGCCGACACGGCGTCGGGACAGCTCTGCTAGCCGGCGTCCTAGAGATCGCCGATTCTCACGGGCGCACATCGCTTGGCGCGTACAACAGCCTGTCGGAACAGTCGACGGCGTTCTGGAACGCGTTTGGGGCCGATCTCAAACTGGTGGAACGTGAGAGCCGGATGTGGCTGAAAGACACCGACGAGGAGCTGATGCACAAGTGGGTAGCCGATCGGTTCGACCGAGCAAGTGACTATCGGTTAGAGCACTACAAGGGCCACGCACCCGCTCATCTTCTGCCCGCAATCGCGTATCTCAACAATGCAATGAACGATGCACCCATCGATGATGCCGAACTTGAGGATGACATTTGGACTGAGTCTGACGTGATCGATTTAGAGAAGATCATTTCCCAGCGCGGCCGTGAGCGATGGGTGACCGTTGCGTTTGGGCCCAACGATGAGCCCGCGGGCCAGACCGCTCTTTCGATAGTGCTGGAGAACCCAAAGTTCAGCTTCCAAGGAAATACCGCAGTGGATGCAGCGCATCGCAACAAAGGAATTGGGCGGTGGTTGAAGGCAGACATGTGGCTCCGACTTCGTTCCGAGGCGCCTGCGGTGGAGGCGCTTCACACCGACAATGCCGCCAGCAATGAGGGCATGCTTGCTATCAACGTGGCGATGGGGTTCAAGCCGCTGCACGAGTGGGGCTTCTACCAGGCCAAGACGTCAACCATCGAGGCGCACCTAAAGGCCCGTCGGGGTTGAGGCGGCCCAAAAGCACGAGCCGCCTTTGGCTAGGGGATTGCCGCTTACTAATGTCGAATCTATGAGTGATGACTCCGCAGCTGCGATGCCCGTACCGTCTGAACCGATAACCGACCAAGATCGCGAGATCGCTGTTCGTCAGATTCAGCGAGCGCTTGCTGAAGGGCAGGTTGACTTCGACGACTTGGACGATCGCTTTGGTGCGATCTATCAGGCTCAAACCCGAGGCGAGCTTGAAGCGGTTAGTGCGGACCTGCCTTTGCCACCGCCACCAGTAGCCGCCGCCGCCGGTCATCCGATGGCGTCCACCAGCGTTTCGCTCTTTGGTGATATTCGCAAGAGCGGCGATTTGGCAATTGAAGGCGAGCTTGTATTCGTAAGTCTCTTTGGTGATGTGGTTCTGGATCTGGCCACTGCCCGGATCGCCGATGGTTCGAAGGTCTCTGTCTATTCGGCGTTCGGTGATGCGACTGTGATCTTGCCCGACGGCATCAGAGTGCGACGTTCGGCCGTGTCGCTACTGGGAGATGAGAAAGAAAGCCTGTCGCCCCCGGTGGCAGGCGCTCCGACAATTAGCGTGGTTCGCTTCGGCATGTTCGGCGACACCAAGATTTACTCGCTTTCACGCGTGCCCGAGGGCCGACTACAAAAGCTTTGGCGATCGCTCCGCCGTAGCTAGAACGCGGGTGGGTGCGGTTGGTCTGGCGTAGCGCTTGCCCGGTTTGATCGGAGGATTTTGTTTAGTGAGGTTTTTGGGATTTCTTTTTGGTTTGGGGTGTTTGGGGCGTGTTTTGGGCTGATGTTGTCATAGGCCGCCGCGATAATGGTGGTGTGAAGAGTTCGGCGGAACAAACACAGAGAACAGAAGCGCTGGCAACTATCGCGGCCGGGTTCGACATGTTGGACACAGTCGGCCTCCGTCCGGTTGATGAAGCTGATGCTGTTGTGTTGATTAAAGATCTGGAACAGATCCGGCGCCGCTCCGAACATGCCGCGGCTGGTGTGTTGAACCAAATCGAAATCTATGACTTTCACACTGGTGACGGCTACGGGTCACCTAAAGCAATGGTCCGCCACCACGCCCGCTTGTCTAATGCTGAGACTATGGACCGGCAGCGTCGAGCGAAACTATGTGTCGACCTGCCCGAAATCGACGCAGCCTCTAAGGCCGGCGAGATCCCAGTAGATAACGTCAACCAACTCGGCCGGGCCTACGCGAACCCTCGTATCAAACACCAAGTAATGGACCAGGAAACCTGGCTTGTTGGTGAAGCCTGCGAACTACGGCCGGCCGCGTTCAGAGACAAACTGCGTGACTGGGTTGAGCTTCATGACCAAGACGGCCCCGAACCAGAAGCAGACCGGTTACATAAGAACCGGAACTACCGGTTAACCCAAAACTTCAACAAATCCTTCAATGGTGAACACAACCACGGATCGATGCAGGGCGCTTCGATGCGGGAAATCCTTGACCACTACATAGACGCCGAGTTCAAGGCTGATTGGGAACAAGCCAAAGCCATTCACGGTGATGACACCGCCCTATGTCACCTGGAGCGGACGCCGCAGCAACGTTCAGCTGACGCCCTGTTCCAGATCTACCAAGACGCAGCCGCCAACCCCCATAGCGCCGTCCCAGTCCAGTTCGTCCACAACCTCGTTTGGACACAAGAAACCTTCGAATACTTCCTAGCCCTCTACATGGGT
>CALAJQ010000021.1 GCA_937922785.1 uncultured Acidimicrobiales bacterium | reverse complement strand
ACACAAATCGATGAACATCGATTTGGGACAGTAACCTGAACCCTGATGATGGCAATGCACTCAATATGGCCCCGTGACCGGGAGTCAATGAAGGACGCAAAGATCACTCGCGAGTCCGCAGCTCGGGTGTGGCGGTTCGCGTCTCCATACCGAACAATGGTTATTGGATTCCTTGGCACCGTGATTGTGCAGGCTTTGCTGGGCTTGCTTCCGCCGATTCTGTTTGGTCGCATCATCGACCAGGTAATACCCAATGAAGATCGCGGACAGTTGACACTGTTCGCAGCTTTGATTGTTGGCGCCGCAATTCTGTCGGGCATTGTTGGGATGGCGGAACGTTTTTGGTCTTCACAGATTGGCGAAGGCGTTATCTACGATCTGCGGACCCAACTTTTTGACCACGTGCAGCGGCTTCCACTGGCATTCTTTACCCGAACCCAAACTGGAACGTTGACAAACCGTCTCAATTCAGACGTGATCGGAGCACAACGGGCTCTGACCGCGACGCTTGGAACCGTTGTCTCGAACACAATTGTGCTGGCAACCACGTTGGTAGCAATGTTCATTCTCGAGTGGCGGCTTACCATTTTGGCGCTGTTGTTGACGCCGCTGTTTGTTCTCCCGTACCGCATCGTTGGCACCATCCAGCAGGGGTTGACCCGTAACGCGATGGATCACAACGCGGCCATGAACTCGACCATGACCGAGCGCTTTAACGTGTCAGGCGCTTTGCTGGTAAAGCTCTTCGGACGCCAAGACGACGAGACGAAGCTCTTCAGTTCCAGGGCAGCTGAGGTTCGCGATATCGGTATCAAGTCGGCGCTGTTTACCCGCAGCTTCATGACCATGCTCACTTTGCTTGGGGCCATCGGCACTGCGCTGGTGTATGGCCTTGGAGGATTGTTCGCAATCCAAGGATCAATCAACCCGGGCGAGCTCGCAACGATGGGTCTGCTCGTCGGGCGAATCTATGCGCCGCTGACTGGTCTCACCAACGCCCGGATTGACGTTCTCACCGCGCTTGTCAGCTTCGATCGGGTGTTTGAAGTACTGGACGCAACCAGTCCGCTAACCGATGATCCTGACGCCAAGGTTCTGACGAACCCTCGGGGCGAAATCGAATTCGACAACGTCGAATTCCGTTATCCACTTTCCACCGAAACCATAATCCCCTCGCTAGAAACCGCTAGCTCGAGCGTTTCCGATGAAGACGAAGCGCCCATCATCAAGGATCTAAACCTGAAGATAAGGCCTGGCCAGCTAGTGGCTCTTGTCGGGCCATCGGGCGCAGGTAAAACAACCATCACTAACTTGGTGCCTCGTCTTTATGACGTCCAAGAAGGCGCCGTCAAGGTTGACGGCGTCGATGTTCGCTCGCTAACTCAAGAGAGTCTGCGTTCGGCAATCGGAGTGGTTGTTCAAGACCCGCACCTGTTCCACGAGACCATTGCTGACAACCTGCGTTACGCCAACCCTGATGCCAGCGATTTAGAGATTGAAACGGCGTGTCGCGCCGCACAGATCTGGGACACAATCAATCGTCTCCCAGGCGGGCTCGAGACAGTAGTTGGAGAGCGTGGCTACCGATTCTCTGGCGGGGAAAAGCAGCGCTTGAGCATTGCGAGAATGCTGTTGAAGGATCCAGCGATTGTGATCCTCGACGAGGCCACCAGCCACCTCGACTCGGAGAACGAAGCGCTAGTTCAGCAGGGATTGGCAAAGGCGCTCGAAGGTAGGACGTCACTTGTCATCGCCCACCGCCTATCCACTATCACAGAGGCCGATCTGATCCTCGTGCTGGATGACGGCAAGTTAGTGGAGCAAGGATCTCACGAAGAGCTGTTGCAAAACGGCTCGCTCTATTCAGACCTCTACCATCGCCTAATTCGCGATGAGGAAACTGTTCCAGAACCTCTTTAGAAATCCGCGGCGCTTAGCTGGTCAGGTGAAAAATGACGGCTGATTCGGGGTTCATGTTTGGAGCTTGTAGGCCGACAGTCTCGAGAAGATGCCCGGAGGCAGAAAGCCCATGTTCCATCCACTCGGTCTGAGTATTCGATGCGGGACCGAGGCCCCCGATCTCAATGACGTTGAGTTTGTAGACCTGATCGGGGTTCAGTCCGGCAAGGCGCAAAGGCAGGGGAGAGGTGCCAGCGGGCAGGTCCATCTGGGCGAACGAAACCAGCGCTTCGGACCGATCGGGAGCGACGACCATGTGTGACAGTACTGCGGGGTCGGCAACATCGAGTCGCCAAACGGTGCCGCCGTGTAGGAGCTCTCTGTGTCGCTTGTGCTTGGCCACAATCTGAGAAATGAGCTTGCGGTCTTGATCGCTAACGGTCATCACATTCCACTCGATGCCAAGGTGGCCAAAGAACGCAGTGGACGCTCGGAAGCTGAGAGCATGGGTTCTGTGGGAAGTGTGTGATGTGGGTGGACCGATGTGGGCCCCCATAACCTCTGGCGGCATCAACATTGAGAAGCCGCGCTGAATTCGCTGCCGCTCAAAAGCGTCGTTGCTGTCGCTAGTCCATATCCGTTCAGTGCGTTTCAGAATCTCGAAGTCAGCCCGGCCACCACCGGAGGCACAGCTTTCGATTTCAACACCCGGGTGGCGCTCGCGAAGCTGATCGATTAGCGCGTAGACAGCCAACGTATGGTTGTGGGTTGCGGCGCGAGGACCGTCAGAAGGGTGGATCAAGTCACGGTTCATGTCCCACTTGACGTAGGAAATGTCGTGATCTGCCAAGACTCGATCGAGTTTGTCTAGAAGGTAATGAAATACGTCAGGATTGCCGAGATTAAGAACCAGTTGTTGACGACCCTGGATTGGTTCATAGCCCTCGGCGCTTAGAACCCATTCCGGATGGGCCCGATAAAGGTCTGAGTCTGGATTTACCATCTCGGGTTCAAACCAGATACCGAATTCCATGCCGAGGCTGGTGACGTGGTTAATGAGAGGGTCAAGCCCGTTGGGCCAGATGTCAGCATCAACCCACCAGTCGCCTAGGCCAGCGTTGTCGGATCTGCGCCCCTGGAACCAGCCGTCATCCAGTACGAACCGTTCGCCTCCAACCTCAGCTGCGCGGTCGGCCAACTTCTTCAAGGTCTGGAGGTCGTGATTGAAATAGACGGCTTCCCACGTGTTCAAGATGACAGGACGGGGCTTGTCCACCCTGGGCGTCACTTCTTGGGTTCGGATCGACTGGTGAAACGCCTGGCTAATTCCGTTGAGTCCCCGACTTGAAGCCGCAACCTCAAGCCAGGGCGTCTCATAGGTTTCATGCGGGCCAAGGACTACGTCGTTAGGAGCTAAGGCCTCGCCGAGTTGTACGACGCGGCGCCCGTCGGTTAGACGTTCGAGATGGTTGATGGCGTTGCCGCTCCAGCCGAGCGTGAACCCCCATACATCGCCATGGTTTTCTCCAAAGCCTGGAACTCCAACCCAAACGGCGGGGACCCGGTCATGGGACGTGCGGCCTCGGCGGTTATCAAACGACAACGCTCCCTTGGGCCAAGGCAATCTTTCAACCTGAAACTCATGCGACCAGTAACCCGTGAGGTGTAGCACCTCGCCTGCGCGTTCAGGCACCGGAACGGTCATCACTACTTCATCAAGGTGATAGTCGGTGTCGCCCAAGTTCCGAACCAACAATCGGACCCGGACCGAGTTAGGCATCTGTTCGATCTCGGTGGATATTTCAACTTGGGCCAAATCGTCAACGGCGATGATTCGCGCAACCGAGTCTCCAATTGAAACGTTGCGCAACTCACATCGGGGAGCCCATCCGGAGCCGTCGGGCCGATGGCCTGACAAGCCAGGTCGACCCTGCCATCCGCTTCCATGTTCAGGGCACAACGATGCCGGAGCCTCAACATCAAGAACGGCGCGCGCAATACCGCGTGACCCCAAGCTTGGGAGGTTGCCGATATCGGTGTCTTTAAGGGCAGCGCCGTGGTGAACCACTAAGGGCACGCCGAATTTGGTGTCCAGTATGAATTGAGACTCTTCTAGATCTACAACTAGGTAGGAGTCGACTTCTCTAATCGTCAAGCGTCGGAATCAATTCGCAAGCCCGACGCAGCATCGAAGAAGTGCAGCTTGTCTACGTCGAAACGGATCTGGATATCTTCGCCAATCGCTGCGGTACTGGTTGGAGCGAATCGGCCAACGAAGTCGAGCTCTGGGGTGACGCCCTCGGCGATCATCTCTTCGAGATCTGGATCGTCAATGATTACCCGGCTCACACCAACGTCGAGGTGGGCGATTACTTCAGAACCCAGGGCTTCACGAGCCTTCATGCTGCCAACGATCGTGCTTCCAACGGCGCCATCGTCAAACATGTCATCAGGGCGGATGCCAACAACAAGATCTTTGTTCTTATGTGCTGCAAGGCCGGTTCGGGCCGCAAGTTCTGCCGACACCGGCAAAACCTGTGAGCCCAACGCCACGCCGAGAGCACCGTCGTCCGCGTCGACCAAACGCGAGTTCCACAGGTTCATCGCAGGAGAGCCGATGAATCCGGCAACAAAGACATTTCCAGGACGGTTGTAAAGAATTTCGGGAGCAGCGACTTGTTGAAGCTCGCCACCGTTAAGCACCACAACACGGTCACCCATAGTCATGGCCTCGACCTGATCGTGGGTTACATAGACCGTTGTTACACCAAGCTCACTTTGAATGCGGGCGATCTCTGAACGCATGGAAACGCGAAGCTTTGCATCAAGGTTCGACAGCGGCTCATCCATCAAGAAAACCGCAGGCTTACGGATCAGGGCTCTACCCATCGCAACCCGCTGACGTTGACCACCGGAGAGTTGGCCTGGTTTGCGGTTGAGAAGTTCGGTGAGCTGAAGCGTGCGAGCGATGTTGTCTACTCGACTCTCAAGTTCGGCCTTTTCGACTCCTGCTATTCGCAGCGGGAAATCGAGGTTTCGCCCAACCGTCATGTGCGGGTAGAGCGCGTAGTTCTGGAACACCATGGCAATGTCACGGTCCTTAGGCGGAACCATGTTCACAACACGTTCACCGATCTTCACATCGCCGCCTGTGATTTGCTCGAGACCGGCAATCATGCGCAACGCTGTCGACTTCCCGCAGCCTGACGGGCCAACAAAGACAATGAACTCGCCGTCGGCAATCTGAAGGTCGAGACCGTCTACGGCGGGCTCGGTGGCACCGTCATAAACTTTTGTCATCTTGTCGAGTGTTACAGCAGCCATATTCTCTCCCGGTCAGTCTGTCGTAGGATAGTTGTGTCAATACTTGACGGTAAAGCCCAAACATGAAAGCTTTTGTGTTGGTCTTGAACTTGACCAGTTAAACGGTTAAGTTCACCTAGTGTCAAGTGTCACCCAGATGGTTTCGCTTGGGGAGAAGAATGAATGGGTCATCCAATAATTGGTGTCCCGTCCGAATAAGGGGAAAGTTTATGTCAAACAGTTATCCAAGCCCGAGCGAGTGGAGCGACCACGTTCAGCGCCGGACAGTCCTTAAGGGCGGAGCCGCAACGGGAGCAGTAGTTCTCGGTGGCGGCCTGCTTGCTGCTTGCGGCGGCGACTCAGGTTTCACCGGCGAGATCGGCAGTGCATCTGGCGAACTCACATTCGGTTCGAACGCATCTGATCCAGCACCTCAGGCAGGAACCAACGCAATCGTTGCTGCCTACATGGCGCAGAACCCAGACGTCAATGTGACTCTGAACTTCCTGGACCACAACACCTTCCAGGAAAACATCACCAACATCTTGAAGGCTGGCGAAGACGACGTCCTCAGCTGGTTCGCAGGATTCCGTAACAAGTTCTTCGCTGACCAAGGTCAGCTTGGCGACATCAGCGATGTTTGGGAAAACGTTTCCGGACTCGGTGAAGGCTTTAAGGCTGCATCTACTGCCTCAGACGGCAAGCAGTACTTCATGCCGACTAGCTACTACACCTGGGCTGTTAACTACAACAAGGACGTCTTCTCAGAAATGGGATACGCCGAGCCGCAGAACGTTGCCGAGCTCACCGCACTGGCCGAGAACATGCAAAGTGACGGCATCACGCCATTCGCATTTGCGAACGACGGCAAGTGGCCAATCCAGGGCACGTTCGACATTCTGAACATGCGAATCAACGGGTACGACTTCCACATCGACCTCATGGGCGGCAACGAGAGCTGGGCCGATCCCAAGGTTGTGAAGGTATTCGAAACTTGGGAATCGCTGCTTCCCTACCACATGACCGGCGCAAACGGCCGAACATGGCAGGAAGGCGCTCAGGCACTTCAGGACGGCGAAGCCGGCATGTACCTACTCGGTACCTTTGCCGCAAGTCACTCAGAAGAGTTGGCAGCGAAGATGGACTTCTTCAACTTCCCAGAGATCGATCCAGCAATCGGCGCGTCCTCACTTGATGCACCGATCGACGGTTTCCAGATGATCGCTGAGCCATCCAACGAGGCTGCCGCCAAGGAACTTCTCCTGTTCATGTCAACCAAGGCATCGCAGGACGCATACCTCGGCGAGGATCCATCAGTTGTTGCTTCAAGCTCTGAAGCAGACACCAGTGGCTACAACGACTTGCAGAAGAAGTCAGCTCAGCTCGCAAACGCAGCTACTGGCATCTCACAGTTCCTTGATCGCGACACCATCCCAGACATGGCTGGTGCCTGTGGCGACATGTTCGCTGCGTTCATCGAAGATCCAAGTGACATTCCTGGCAAGCTCGCTGATTTGGAAGAGAAAAAAGTAGCAATCTTTGCAGACTTCAACAGCTGATACCGATCAAGCTGAAGAATTAGGCGAGGCGTCGTCGGCCAAATCTGGTCGGCGGCGCTATTCGCTGCTTACTGATAGGGACCGCAAGGTCCTTATTGCGATGGTCGGTATTCCGACCTTCTTGCACGTCATGCTCATCTGGGTCCCTGCGATCTTGAGCATCGGCTTATCTTTCACCAACTGGAACGGCTTCAAGCTAAGCAAGATCAGTTGGCGGGGGATAGGCAACTACAAACAGATAGTCACAGTCTTTGAAAAAGACTTTTACGAAGCACTACTCAACAACTTGTGGGTGCTGGTTTTCCTGTTCTTGTTCGCTACTCCGATGGGAATGTTCATTGCCTATCTCTTAGACAAGAACCTCAAGGGCACTGCGATCTACCAGAGCCTGTTGTACTTCCCAGTTGTGCTCTCGCTTGCGGTCGTGGGCTTCATCTGGAAGAGCGTCATTTATTCTCCCCGTCAGGGAGTTCTGAACACGCTGCTTGGGCGTACCGATCCAGGCAACCAGATCGACTGGCTCGGTAACTCAGACTTTGTGATCGGCCTCACCGAGAACTACGGGCTCAGTCGGAACTTCTTGGCGCTCATCGCACCGATGATGTGGCAACACGTGGGTTACATCATGGTCCTGTACCTGGCTGGTCTAAAGAGTGTCGACCCTTCTCTACGTGAAGCTGCCGCCATCGACGGCGCTGGTGAGTGGCAAACATTCCGCCGCATTATTGCTCCATCACTGCGTCCAGTGAATGTCGTCATCATGGTCATCACCGTGATCACCGGCCTTCGGGTCTATGACATTATTGACGTCCTAAACAACCCGATCGGAACCAACGTTCTTTCGCTGTTGGTAACCGAAAGCACCTCTGGCGAGTCCTCCAACGTGGGACGTGGTTCGGCCTATGCCGCAATCTTGTTGGCGCTTTGTTTCGGCTTTGTGATCTGGTACCTGAGATCCACATTTAAGGAGGACGACGCATGATTACTTCTGTCCGATCTAGAGTCTTCGCTCAGATCTTTCTGATCACCATCGTGTTCCTGTGGATGATTCCTATTATCGGAATGATCATCTCGTCATTCCGGCCTTATTCAGAGACGTCTTCGGACGGGTTTTTCTCCTGGCCTGACACGCTGACCCTGTCCAACTTCAGCGGAGCCTGGGAGCGGGGCGACATGCTCCGGCACTGGCTGGTCACTTTTGCTGTCTTGGTGCCAGCGCTGTTTCTGGTTCTGTTCTTCTCTTCGATGGTGGCCTTTGCTGTCAGTCGATACTCCTGGAAGTTCAACATCGCGCTTCTGATGCTGTTCACCGCGGGAAACCTGTTACCGCAGCAGTCGATCATCATTCCCCTGTTTGAGATCTACAACCGAGTTCCGCTGCCAGAGATACCGTTCCTGGTTAACAGCGGCGAGCTGCGAGGCAGCTTGATTGGTCTGATTCTTATTCACGTTGCGTTCCAGTCAGGTTTCTGCACGTTTGTGTTGAGCAACTACATGAAGACTCTGCCTAAGGAATTGAACGAGGCTTCCATGGTTGACGGCGCTTCGCTGTGGCGCCAGTACTGGCAGATCATCTTGCCGCTGACCCGCCCGGCTCTTGCGGCGCTCGCAACTCTGGAGTTTGCGTGGATCTACAACGACTATTTCTGGGCAGTAGCGCTGATCCAAAACGGCAACGACCTTCCAATCACTTCTTCGCTGCGAAACCTTAGTGGCGAGTTCTTTACCGATGACAACCTGGTTGCGGCCGGTTCGCTAATTGTGGTCGCACCCACCGTGCTTATCTACATCTTGCTACGCAAGCAGTTCATAGCTGGCCTGTCCGTCGGCGCCAATAAGTAGGCGGGCGTGCCTCGCCCGACGATTCGGGACGTCGCCAAGTTGGCGGGGGTTTCCACCGCAACTGTTTCCTATGTCTTGAACGACAGCGGTTCTGTTTCGGCTGACACGGCTGATCGAGTGAGAGGCTGCGTCGAGCAGCTCGGCTACAGGCCTAACTCGGTTGCCGTGGCCCATCGGACCGGAAGGTCCCGCACAATCGGTTTGGCTGTCCCGGATCTCACTAACCCGTTTTTCCCGGAGTTCTCACAAGGTGTGCACGCGGCGGCTTCGGCCCATGGTTTCTCGATCTTCCTGCTTGACGGCCAAAGCTCAGTTGAGGTTGAGATAGAGGGTGTTCAGCGTCTAGCTGACCGGGTCCCCGAAGGTCTGATCTGGTGCCCAGTTAGCCCAGAGGACATCCTGACCGGTCGCCGTTTCCGCTTTCCGATTGTTGTCTATGACCGGGTGATCGATGGTTTTGACAGCGTGTGCGCCGACATCCGTCACGGAGGCGCTCTGCAAGCTCAAGCGATTATTGACCACGGCCACACTCGCGTGGGCCTCCTCACTGGCCCGCTGACGTCAGACACAGCCCGGCTAAGGCGTGAGGGCTTTATAGAACGCCTTGGGAACAGCGCAGAGCTTGTGTGGGAGTTCGAGATGGAATACGTCGATGACTTGTCGACAGAAACAGCAGAGGCAGTCACAGCATCTCGAGACGTCACTTGTGTGGCTACAGCCAATGACATTCAGGCGATCCGAATAATGAGCCTGTTCCAGAGTTCGGGATTTTCGATTCCGGAAGACATTTCAGTGATTGGATTTGACGACATTGACTTGGCGTCGCTTGTTAGCCCGAAGCTGACAACCGTTGGACTGTCGCCTCGCCGACTTGGAGAGCGATCATTTGAGCTGTTGGTCAACCGGATCAAGAATCCAGGGGCGCCAGTTGTGCACGATCAACTTGAGGTCGAGCTGACGTTGAGAGATTCCGTTCAACCCAACCCGGTGCGGGCCAACAGCGCAGCCCATCCACCCAAGGTGGCCGGCGGTTCTACTCGGTAGTAACTGAGGCGCCTGCCGAAGGCTCCACGATCCACACGTTGGGAACCTCTCCGTCCGGAGCTGTGTAGCCACTTTCGATATGAGCCTTGAATTGGTCTGCGTGGTTGCGGTCAACAAGAGCAACGGCGCACCCGGCAAATCCACCACCGGTCATGCGTGCGCCGAAGCAGCCCTCATGTTCGCGGGCGGTAGCCGCTATTTCATCTAGAGCCGGAGCCGAAACTTCGAAATCTACCCGCAGGCTTTCGTGGCTCTGGTTCATCAATTGACCTAAAGCTGGTGCGTCTCCGGCCCTCATTGCCTCCACAGCGGCCAGAACCCGAGTGTTTTCAGTGACGATGTGGCGGGCTCGCTGACGGTCAATACCGTCAGCCATTGCTTCTACCTGATCGATCGTGGCGTCACGTAGCTTGTCTACGCCAAGTTCTTCAGCAGCCCTCTCGCAAGAGGCCCGTCTGAGGTCATACTCGCTGTCGGCAAGCCGGCGCCTCGTCATGGTGTCCATGATTGCAACTGTTGCGTTGGGCGGAAGTGTGACGGGCTCAGTCTCGAGACTTCGGCAGTCAATCAGAGTGGCCGAGCCTTTGTTGGCAACTGCAGAGATGAGCTGATCCATAATGCCGCTCTGGATGCCGATTATTTCGTTTTCGACCCACTGTCCGAGCTTGGCAATACGAACCGGATCTGGCTTTACACCGGCCATCGCGCACATGGCGAAGCCAGCCGCTACCTCAAGAGCGGCCGAAGATGAGAGACTTGCTCCAACTGGGATGTTTGTACGAATGTCGGCCTCAAACCCAGGAACCGTGGTGCCGTCGTAGTCGAGAGCCTTAGCCATGCCAGCGATGAATCGACCCCAGAACTTGATGGTTTTTGGGTCATCAGCCAGCGTGAAGTTGATCTCGCCGTACCCCTCGGAGCGAAGACAGACCTTGTTGTCTAGCCTTGGAACAGCGGTTATTACAGTCTCAAAGGGAAGCCCCATGGGGAGAACAAAGCCATCGTTGTAGTCGGTGTGTTCACCAATCAGATTTACTCGACCCGGGCTGCGAGCTATGACTCGATTCATGGTTTTGAGTGAACTTCCATGTTGTCCTGAGCTGCCATTATCCGCCGATTTCCTGGTTCCGCCTATCCGTCTTTCAGGGTACACAAGACTAGGCAGCCATTGTCTTGGCACAATGGAAATGTGACTAAACAACTGACGGTGCACCTCATCGATGGAACATATGAGCTCTTTCGGCAATTCTTCGCCCGGCCGTCACGCCAGAACTCTGCCGGAGAAGAGGTTGGAGCAGTAAGAGCCGTCGTCCGAGGCATGGTTTCGTTGCTGGAGGAAGGGGCCACTCACGTCGGCATTGCGACCGATCACGTGATCACCAGTTTCCGCAATGAGATGTATGACGGATACAAGGACGGCTCTGAAATCGACCCCGACATCGCTAGTCAGTTCGGACCGTTGGAAGAAGGCCTAAGGGCAGTTGGGTTCAAAGTGTTCCCGATGGTCGAGTACGAGGCTGATGACGCAATGGCGGCTGCTGCGGCAATTGCTGACGCCGACCCGCGGGTTGACAAGGTTCTTCTATGCACCCCAGACAAGGACTTGGCTCAGTGCGTACGGGCTGGTCGAGTGCTTCAGTTCGACCGTAGAAACAACAAGATTCTCGACGTCGAAGACGTCATCGAGAAGTATGGCGTGCCACCTGAATCCATCCCGGACTGGCTCGGGCTCATGGGCGACTCTGCCGATGGGTTTCCAGGACTTAAAGGCTGGGGGGCAAAGTCAGCGGCCACAGTCCTGGCTCACTACGGACATATCGAGAACATTCCCCTTGCTGCTGGACAGTGGGAAATCACAGTTCGGTCTGCCGCGAAACTGGCAGACACTTTGGCCAACAACTTGGACGACGCGTTGCTGTTTAAGACTCTGGCCATCTTGGCCCTAGACGCCCCTACTGTGGACAACGTCGATGAGATGTTGTGGAACGGGCCAGGCGACGGCCTAGCTGAGTGGGCAGAACGATTGGACGCCCCTGACCTGATAGAGCGGACGGCAAAGCTGCACCAAGCCCGCGGTTAGTCCAATCGTCATGGATGAAGATGATGTCTTTCAGGCTTCGTGTTTTGGGCGCGCCGGTTTACTAGGCAATCCATCTGACGGCTACGGCGGGCGGGTCATTGCCGTTACCTTGCCTCAGTTCAGCGCCGCAGTAGAGATCACGGGTGCAAGCCAATGGGACTTTGATGAAAACGTTCTATTGGAAGCGACTGTCAGGGCCCTAAGGACCAGGTGGCCCAAACTTGTGGCTAGGCCCGCAGCGATGCGATTCGAGACGTCGATTCCTCGACAGGTCGGCCTCTCGGGCTCGAGTGCAATAGTCATTGCTGCGCTTCGAGCGCTTGCGCTCAGGTCGGCTGCGGTTTGGGACAACGTCGATTTGGCTCGAACTGCGTTAGAGGTCGAGACCGAAGTCCTTGGGTGGTCCGCTGGCCCCCAGGACCGAGTCGTTCAGGCCATGGAAGGTCTATTAGACATGGACTTCGCTCAGTCTTGGCAAGCAAGCAGATACCACCGGATCGATCTGGGCCTGTTGCCTCAACTGTTTGTGGCTTGGGACCGATCGGCGGGTGAACCGTCCGATGTGGCTCACTCTGACGTACGTGAGCGGTGGGAAGCTGGCGATCCCGAGGTCTTGAAGGCGATGAAAGACTTCGCTCAACTTGCTACTGATGGGCGTAAAGCGTTGGATGCGGGAAGTGCTGGAGAGTTGTGGCCACAGCTAATGCGTCAGTCCTTTGCTATACGCAGCAGGGTATGGGCGATCTCAGCCCGAGATCTCCAGCTTGTTGAGGCTGGTGAGTCTGTGGGGGCGGGCGTCTCGTTTGCCGGTTCCGGCGGGGCAGTGGTGGGGGTTATCCCCCCTGATGTGGATGCGGACTCAGTCGCCGATG
Organism: uncultured Acidimicrobiales bacterium; assembly: GCA_937922785.1. Classification (GTDB taxonomy): domain Bacteria; phylum Actinomycetota; class Acidimicrobiia; order Acidimicrobiales; family SZUA-35; genus CALAJQ01. The sequence goes on along the minus strand of CALAJQ010000021.1, from coordinate 67,859 downwards.
TCTATCAAGCAGCCGGCGCAGGTTTCTCGCTTTGGGCATCACGTTAGAATCGACACCAGATGATCAGAGACTACAAACCAAGCGACTTCGATTCGGTAATTGCAATAAACGCTGCTCACGTACCTGAGGTCGGGTCTATGGACGGGGCCAAGCTCAAGCTCTTGTTATCCGAAGCCGGTCTAGTCCAAGTTGTAGAGCTTGAGGGCTCACTTGAAGGTGTGATGATCATCCTCGAGGAGGGCGGGCGCTATCTGAGTCCGAACTACATTTACTTCTGCGACAGGTTCGAGCGTTTCGCGTACGTCGATCGAATCGCGCTGGCACCAGCTGCAAGAGGTGGAGGTTGGGCCCAGCAGCTTTATGCCAACGCTGAACAGTGGGGTCGACAAAACGGCAAGAGTCACTTTGCTTGTGAGGTGAACACCATTCCGAACAACCCTCGATCGCTTAAGTTTCACGAGACTTACGGGTTCTCTGAAATTGAGCGACGGAGGCCTTACGGGCCCGACGAAGAGGTTGTGATGTTGGAGAAATCCTTACTCGGCTGATTCCTTGGTTACGGCGCCGACGGCTCCGAACACCAAGATCAGTCCGGCCAATATCCCAAGGTAGATACCCGGACTAAGGCCACTCTCGGTTGAGTCGCTAGCGTCCCGCGCCTCGGCAGCGTTTGCTTGTCCAGCCACTTGGACCCCGCCGTTGCGGGCGTCGAAAGGGTCACTGAACTTCGTTGATGTCAAGACCTCTTGGTCAGTAAGGGTCTTCAAGAATGCCACCAACGCGTCCTTTTGGTAGCTGCTGAACTTGTTGGCCACCCGCCGTCCCTCAGGTTCGACGAGGGCTGTGCCCAAGTTCGGATGCTCCTGGTTCACACCGGAGCTGTAGTGCTCGACGACCTCTTCAAGAGTCTCGAATCGGCCGTCGTGCATGTATGGGTCTGTCACCTCAACGTTCTTGAGCGACGGCACTTTAAAGCTGCCAACAAAATCTGGTTCTGCGAAGGTTTCAAACGCGCCCAAGTCATCCGCTGTTTCGGAATCGAGTCCGTTGTTCGTAGGTCCTTCTGCTGCTCCGACGAATGCTTCGCTTACGTGGCAACTGCTGCACCCGGTCGTGAAAAAGAGTGATTTGCCATCGTTCTCAAGCCCGCTGAAGTTCGCGAATGTGGAGAACGGGCTTGTTACTTCTTCGCGGCCCTGGTCATAGCGGGAATCAACACTGACGATGCTGCGAACGAATTGGGCCAGCGAATCCCCGACGCGGTCAACCGTGGGTTCAGGATCCCCGAAAGCGTTGGAAAAAAGTCTCCCGTAGTAACGCTGCGACTTAATCACGCTAATCAACTCATCGGGGCTGAGGCCCAGTTCGATTGGGTCGAAGAATGGCTGGGTGACCTGATCTTCGAGAGTCTCAGCTCGTTCGTCCCAGAAGTACCGACCCCGCTGATAGAAGCGCGCGTTGGTGAGAGACATCGTGTGCCTGCGGGTGGATTCGCCGGCGAACCCGATTGTCACCGGGGAAGCAAAACCATTGGCCTGGCGATGGCACGAGGCACACGATGTGGTCTCGTTTGCAGACAGTTTGGTGTCATAGAACAAGACACGGCCGAGCGTCGCTCCGTGATCGGTGGTTGGGTTTGAACTTGGGCTGTTGTCGTTTTCTATAGGGGCGTTTTGGAACCGAACCCCTTCACCGAATCCGTTCACTAGATAGTGCTCGGGTAGCTCAACGTCGGAATAGTTGAAAGGCACCTCAGGAAGGAAGGGTCCGTCGTCATCTTGAGCTAGCGCTCCTGATTGGGCCCCCACCGAGACTGCAACTGCGAGTGCCACGCCGAAGTAGAAGCGAAAACTCCACAGACGCTTATCGCTAGCCAATGTCAAAGAGATCATTTATCGCCAGTTCTCCTTGCCTCCTTGGCCTCCAAGACTTCTAGGAAGGACCTTTGAGTAGTAGGCCGCGTAACCTCCCCGGACTGCTGCCGCCTCGCTTGAAGGAAGCACGGCATTGCGGACATATCGCGCCTTTGCTCGCGTCCCCTTTAGCGTGGCCAGCAATAGCAGTTTCTCTAGAGCGAGGGAGCGTTTGTGCCTAACAAACGCCAGCGTTTCTAGCTGGGTCGGTCGTGCCCAGCTCTCAAGGTGAGCGTGGTCGCGTCCCATCAACAACGCTTCGACCCTAAGTCCCACACCCGACATCGACTCTATGTCCAGCTCTCGGGCTGTGTGGCGTATGGAGTCCCAGTCGAGTGCTCCCTTGTCAACAATCGCTGTAATGTCGGCAACACCAGATAGCCGTCGCGCTCCTGGCGGCGTGTATGCCAGATGACTTGAAGCATGAAGTAGTCGTAGTTCTCTGTTGAGCGCACAAGCATTAGCAAATCCGAGAGAGTCGGGTTTGGCCAGCAACAGCTCGATGTCTTGCGGTTTGAATATGAACAGTCTCGTGTGCATGTCGATTTGGATGTTCTCGGGGTGCTTCAGAACCGTTCCTTTTGCAAGGTCGGGGTCGTAATCCATTCCTGCCTCGACAACACATCCGATCTCTTCGAGCAGACTTATTGCGCGATGGATATCTGTCGGTCTGACCAGCAGGTCGACGTCTCCGGTGTCCCGCAGGCCAGGTTCGCTGTAGTCCAACCTGGCCGTGGCGAGACCTTTGAGTACTCGACACTCAACTGATTCGGTAGCTAGCTGCTCGACAACCGAGCGCATCACCGCCTCAAGCCTCAGTCGGTCGATTCCAAGGGTGGTCAGTTTTCCGCTGTACTCGGGGTCAGAAAGATCTGTGGTCCAATGCGACGGAATCAGTGAAATAACCCTGTGCTGGGTCAGTAAATCTATGGACGTGGCGGACAAGTGCCGATGTGGTGAGGTAGTTGTGGTTGCCCCCGAGGCGGTTCTGAGCAGGTCTTTTACTGTGGACAATAGGGGCTCGGTGCCGAACGCAATCGATATGAAACGCGCTGCGTCAGAGTCATCCTCAAGTAAGAACTTCACGGTTCAGTCTTTTTCGCCCTACTGGGGGCAACTCTCGGCGGCTCGTTCGGTTGCTTGGGATACACGGGCGGCCACGGGGCGTCCATGAGTCCGCCGGCCATGTCGTGGGCGGACATTTCCAGTAGCGGGCCCAGATCTTGGGGATCCTCGTTCATCTCTTCCCAGGGGTTGCCGTTCGTCTTTAGGCGGTCCGGCACTGTGGCCATCGTCAAAGCGTTCGGGTCGACACTATCCACCTCGTCCCAATTGATCGGCGTAGAAACCTGAGCGCCAACTCTGGCTCGCACACTCCATGTGCCAAACACAGTTTTGTGCGGCGCATTCTGGTTGAAGTCCACAAAGACCCGCTTGCCTCTTTCTTCCTTCCACCAAGCAGCAGTCATAGTCTCGGGGTGTCTGCGTTCGAGCTCGCGGGCAAGCGCTACCGCGGCTGCTCGGACCTCATACGAATCCCAATTGGGGCTGAGTCGGCAATAGATGTGAAGTCCCTTGGATCCAGTGGTCTTTACGAAGCTTCTGATTCCGAGCTCATCCAACAAGGCCTTAACGTTGAGCGCGCCCGCCCGGACATCGTCAAAGCTGATGCCCGGAACCGGGTCAAGATCGATTCGAAGTTCATCGGTGACATCTGGAGCGGCAGCCAAGTAGGGCCACACGTGAAAGCCGAGACAACCCATCTGCGCTGCCCAGCCCACGTGGGCGATGTCGGCAATGACCATGGCGTTGCTGTCGGTACCGTTCGGGGTGGACACAATGGTGGTTTCGAGCCACTCGGGCGCACCTTTGGGAACTCGCTTCTGAAAGAAGTTCTTTCCCGAGGCACCGTCGGGGAAACGCTGCATGAGCGTGGGGCGACCCCCGGTAGCGGCCAAAAGGGGTTCGGCCACCGCCTCGTAGTAGCGGATGAGATCCAGCTTCGTCTCGCCCCGCTTGGTAAAGAAGATCTTGTCTGGGTTTGAGACTTTCAGCTCTCGCCCAGCCATTTCTAACGTGATGCTCTCAGCCATTTGGACGATCCCTATCTCTGGGATGAAGATCCCTATCCTCGGGATACAGAACGGCATCGAGCCCGGCAGGAACGGGCTCGCTTAGTTGTTCATAGTCACACTCGGCCGGAGTCTTGTCGGGCCGCCAGCGTAAAACCTTCGTCACCTCGCGGAACCTGCCGTCAAGGGTGGAGCCGTATTTGACCTCAACAACCTGTTCGATTCTTAGCGGAACCCAGCTGTGATCCTTACCGCCGCTCCAGCGGTGAGGAGCCCCGGGCATTCGGCCGTCTTTGTGTGCCGCAGCCTCGGCCCAGTCTCGCCACGGATGATTCTCCAAAGCGTCTTTGGTCAATGGCTCAAGCTCTTCCACAAGTTCGGCCCTTCGTTTCGCCGTGAAGCTGGCAGCAACCCCAACGCTGTGTAGTTGGCCATCTTCATCATGTAATCCGAGCAATAAAGAGCCCACGCCCTTGCCGTCCTTATGCCATCTGTAGCCCGCCACAACGGCGTCAGCCGTGCGCACATGTTTAACCTTCAGCTGGGTGCGCTTGTTCTCCACGTAGCCATCACCCTCGGGCTTGGCGATCAGCCCATCCAGGCCGGCGCCTTCAAAAACCTCGAACCACCGGGCTGCTACGGCACGGTCCTTGGTTGTTGAAGTGAGATATATCGGGGGAGCGACGTCGGCCAGGGCGTGTTCGAGTCTTTCTCGTCGCTGACCGAACGGCAGGTCTCGAAGGTCTTCGTCGTCGATAGCAATCAGGTCAAAGGCGACAAAGGCGGCTGGTGTCTCCTCGGCCAGTTTGTTCACCCGAGACTCAGCCGGATGGATTCGTTGCTGCAACGCAGGGAAGTTGAGATGGTTGTCGGTAGCCACGATTAGTTCACCGTCGATGACGCAACGCGGGGGGAGATTGGCTAGAACCGCGGGCACAATCTCTGGAAAGTACCTGGTCAGGGGCTTCTCGTTACGAGAACCCAACTCAACTTCGTCCCCGTCGCGAAAGACGATGCAACGAAACCCGTCCCACTTAGGTTCAAAGATGATGTCGTCACGTTCGGGTAACCCGGCCACCGCCTTGGCCAACATTGGCTTGACAGGGGGATTGACTGGAAGGTGCATCAGTATTCTCCAAGGGCGAAATCGACAGCGGCTTGTGCATGGATTGCGGTAGTCGGAAAGAACGGTATGTCGAAATCGCCCGAGCCGATCAGTAGCTCGATCTCGGTGCAACCAGCAATGACGCCCCCAGCACCACGTTCCTTTAGTCGGACCACCGCCGCGAGGTATGCCTCCTTTGACTCAGCCAAGACGTGACCTTGTACCAACTCTGTGTAGATCACGTCGTGGATCATCGTTCGATCCGGTTCGTCCGGGATGAGGACTTCGAGCCCTTGGGCCCTAAGGCGGTCGGCGTAAAAGGCTTGTTCCATCGTGTAGCGGGTTCCTAGTAACGCAACAGTGGACACTTTCGTGGCTACCACTGCTGACGCTGTTGCATCGGCAAGATGCAGGAACGGCACGTCAATCGAAGCCTCAATTTCGGGCGCCACCTTGTGCATCGTGTTAGTGCAGAGCAAAATCAACTGCGCTCCACCAGCCTGCAGCAATTGAGCGTCTTTGGCCAACAGTTTGCCGGCGGCGTCCCAATCGTTATTAGCTTGAAGCTCCTCAATTTGTGCGAAGTTGTAGGACCGGACGATCAGGTCGGCTGAGGCCGTTCCTCCTAGGCGTTCTCTGACTGCGCGGTTAATCATCCGCTCGTACTCGATTGACGATTCCCAGCTCATACCGCCGAGCAGTCCGATTGTCTTCACCACCCCAGCTTCGCACCCCGAGCGGGGTTTGTCTCGGTCAGGCTGGGTTTGTCGCTATGCCCAACGGTAAGGTCAAAGCGTGACTGAGCATTCCCTTTCCGAGCGTCTGGCGGACCTCGAGCAACGCAGAGGCGAGGCATTCCAAGCCGGACCAGAACGAGCCGTTCAACGCCAACATGACAAAGGCAAGCTTCTCGCCCGAGAGCGGATTGATTACCTCCTTGACCCGGGCTCGTTTAACGAATTGGACATGCTTGCCAGAACTCGCCATCCCGAGGCCAAAGATCGCCCCTACACCGACGGTGTTGTGACTGGTTGGGGAACAGTCAATAACCGCAAGGTTTTTGTCTCCAGCCAGGATTTCACCATCATGGGTGGCTCTCTCGGCGAGGTTTCGGCGGAAAAGATCAAGAAGGTTATGGATCTGGCGCTTAGCGTTGGTGCCCCGTTTATCGGCCTAAACGACGGTGCGGGTGCTCGGATCCCTGAAGGTGTTGTAAGCCTGGACGGCTACGGCGGGATCTTCTACCGAAATGTTCAGGCATCTGGCGTTATCCCCCAGATCAGCGTGATTCTTGGCCCATGTGCCGGAGGGGCCGTGTACAGCCCAGCAATGACTGACTTCATCGTGATGGTCAAAGAAACCTCACACATGTTCATCACCGGGCCAGATGTTGTGAAGACCGTGACCGGCGAAGATGTGACGCTTGAAGAACTCGGTGGAGCGGGGAGTCACAGCTCGAAATCGGGCGTTGCCCACTACGTCGCCGACGACGAGTATCACGCTTTGGACACTGTCAAGGAGATCTTGGGCTACATGCCTTCAAACAACCTTGGCACTGCTCCCGATGTTGAGTGCACTGACGATCCCGAGCGCCTTACTCCTGAAGCGGGTGAGGTACTCCCCGACAGTCCCAACCTGCCCTATGACATGCGAAAGATTGTTACCGCCGTTGTGGACGACGGTGACTTCATGGAATACCACGCCAACTGGGCCAAGGCCATCGTCTGTGGCTTCGCCCGAATCGATGGCACCGTTGTTGGCGTCGTTGCCAACCAGCCAATGGTTCTTGCTGGCGTTCTGGACATCAACTCTTCGTCGAAGGCCGCGCGATTCATTCGCACCTGTGACGCTTTCAACGTTCCTCTCATTACTTTTGTCGATGTACCCGGATTCTTGCCGGGCGTAGACCAGGAGTACGGTGGCATTATCCGCCACGGGGCAAAGCTGCTTTATGCCTATTGTGAGGCGACGGTGCCTCGAATCCAGGTGATAACCCGCAAGGCCTACGGCGGTGCTTATGTGGTGATGGACTCCAAGGGTGTTGGCTGCGATCTGAGCTTGGCCTGGCCAACAGCAGAGCTTGCAGTAATGGGCCCTGAGGGCGCCACAGACATTGTGTACCGGCGTGAGATCCAAGCTGCGGCTGATCCTGCGGCCCGGCGTACGGAGCTAATCGAGGACTACAAAGACCGTTTTGCTAACCCCTGGCTAGCGGCCGAACGTGGCTACATAGACGAGGTCATCGAGCCAGCAGAGACTCGTCAGAAGTTGGTTCAAGGTTTGCGCATGCTGGGGTCAAAACACGAAACCAAACACGAACGCAAACACGGCAACGTGCCGTTATAAGTCAGGGCAAGTAGGCAGGCGTGCAGATTCGACCGAATCCAACCGAAGAGGAAGCAGCCGCTATCGCTGCGGCCGTTGACATGGCTATGAACTCAGTTGCGCCCCAGGCCCCCAGAGTGCCGGTTTCGCCGAAGTGGCGTTTCCGAGGGCGTTGGTGGAACGCCGACCGAGCCAAAGGTCGCTAAGCCCTATCGCTTCTGTCAGAGGTTTATCGGGCTATAGCCCGATAAACCTATGACAGAAAGATGATTTAGCTGCATTGCCATTCGCAGTGGACTTCGCTGAAGTCGTTTGTGGCCAAGTGATGATCCTCGATTGTGAAGTAGTAGGTCCCGACGAGATCATCGATTTCAGCTAGCAGGCACACCCCGTCATCGGAGACGGGGTCCGCCTGCCAAGGTTCGGGATATCCAAGCAGTTGGGAATCAACCCCGACTAAACGCCCAGCCCATAGCTTGTCCCCCAACGCGCGATACTCCTCGATCAAGACTGGGTCTCCTGCAAATGCAGTGGCTACTGCTGCGGCCTGGGCCGAAGGAAGCGACCACATTGGCTCGGTCGACTTGAGGTATCGCCGGTCAACCATGGTTCCTGAGGGGTGATCGTGTTCTTCTACGTTTAGACCGTCGCTCAGAATTACTTGCCCATACCCCGTGTCACCGTTGCGTGCGACGTAGTCGGGGTGATCGTCCGGGAAGGTGAAGAACAATAGGCTCCCGACCGTCGGCTTTGTCGCCCACGTCGTTACTGAGGGCACCCGCCCCAAATCAAACGATGCCATGAAGCTAAGGGGCACCCCGTCTAGCTCTGGCCAAGTTGTGCCTTCGGGGAGCGGAGCTGCCCCGCCCCTAAAGCTGGTTGTGGGGCGGGGCTTAGATTCAAAGCCAATCGCAGGCTCCGCGAGGGCGCCGACCGCTTCAGCCAGCTCGGGGTTTGCCACGATAGTTATTCGGTGAATCAGTTCGTGAACAGATGAATAGAGCTGCGCCATTGCCCAATGATGCCATCTCAAGACCGATTCCAGCTGTCCTGAAAGCATCTCAGTGGTTAAGCTCTGGCCATGATCGACGGTGAATATGAACCAAGCACGTGGGATTGGGTTGCGGACCAGGTTGAGGCCTATGAAGCATCCGGTGGAACCGAGGCCAACACGCTTCGAGATACTGGCATCCCAATCATCATTTTCACCACGAAGGGCCACAAGAGCGGCAAGGTGCGCAAGGTCCCACTAATGCGAGTTGAACATGAGGGCTCCTACGCTCTCGTAGCTTCCAAAGGAGGCGCACCCTCTCACCCCGGTTGGTTCTACAACGTCACAGCAGACCCGAACATCATGATGCAGGACGGACCCGAGCCATATCCGACAGTGGCTCGGCTAGTAACTGGTGAAGAGCGCGAGGTTTGGTGGGAGCGAGCAGTGGAAGTCTTTGCTCCCTATGCCGAGTACAAAGAAAAAGCCGGAGATCGAGAGATCCCGGTCTTTGTAACAGAACCCCAGAAGTAGCTGGGTGTCTAACAGCCGCTAGTCGGCGGCTGCGATAGCAACTTCGATGCGATCCTGACGCCACTCTCGAGCCATCTCAAGCGCGTTGTCCGCAGCTGCCATGATCTCATCGGTGCTGAAGGCGTGCGCTGGGTAGCAGGCCACTCCGGCCCACAAAGTCATTCCGGCCTTGGCTCCGAGGAGCTGGCGGCGGATGCGTTCAACGGTCCAGATCGCACCGTTTTCGGGAGTGTCTTCCAATAACAAGGCGAAGTAGCCGTTGCGTAGTCGACACGCGGTGTCTGCTTCTCGCAGGGTTACCTTCACGGCATCCGCAACGATGTTTGCGTTCGCTTCCGAAGGTTCGCCCTCTGGCAAGCCTTCAACAACTTCAAGCAACACAACTGCGACAGGGCGAAGATGTCGCCGAGCGGCAGCGATCCGGCTCTCGATAGCGACGTTGAAGAAGCTCTCGGAGAACAAGCCGGTTGAGCCGTCGGTAAGGGTGTCTGGACCCTCTTCGAATGAAACCTCTTCATAGGGAATCGACGAAATTTCGTTACGGAGACGCTCTTCGGTTTCTTGAGACTCAGAACGAACTGCCTTGAGTTCCTCTTCAACGAGACGTTGTACAGCGGCCTGTTCGTTCAGGTGCTGGGCCAATCGCAGTCCGCTCACACCAGCGGCGAGGCCTAGAAGTCCGGCAACAGGTGCGAACAAGTCGGCGTTGGGCGCCACAAATGACACCACGCCAGTGATGAGCGAAAGGAACCCGATAATGAGCCCTGGTGTTGCGGAACGACTATTCATTGGTAACTCCATCGGCGCATAACCGAGCGAAGTTAACCTTCGATGTTGGGTAGAAAACCATGGTCCCTAACGCTCCCCGTGAGAGCCAAATCATAGCTGTTTTAGTGGGCTGGGTGGGTCCCATGCCGGTGGTGGCAGTTCCAAGGCAGCTTTAAGGAGTTGCGCATAGTCATCTCGGGGCACCGCCTCAACTCCAAGACTGGTCAAGTGTGGGGTGGCCCACTGGACATCAATTAGACAGCTACCCGGTCCAGCGGATGGATAGCTCCCAAGTTGGGCAGCCAGTTGAACTAGAGCAACCTTTGATGCGTCGGTGCTGTGATGAAACATCGATTCGCCAGCGAAGAGTCCGTTGATGTTGACGCCATAGAGGCCTCCTACAAGCACACCGTGTTGCCAGGCTTCAACACTGTGTGCGAAGCCCGCTTCGAACAGCCTGGTGTATGCATTTGTGATTCGACGGTTGATCCAGCCGTGGGGACGCTTCGGATCGGCGCATGCCTTGATGACTTGGGCGAAGGCCTGGTCGAACGTGACATCGTAGTTTTTGAGCGAGCGCCTAAGCGACCTGGAAACCTTGAGTTTGCCCGGTAGCAGCACCCCACGAGGATCGGGGGAGAACCATCCGAGGTTGCGGCCACCCATAGGCATAGGGAAGTATCCCGAGCGGTAAGCCTCTAGGAGCGTGGCGACTTCAAGGTCTGCGCCGTTGGCGATGAAATCTTCGCCCGGTGGCAGATCTTCAACTGGTGGGAACTTCCACTGGCTTAGGTACTGAGGTCGCTTCGGAATGTTCTGACGCTATAGGGTCTGCGTGATGGTCGCTATTCACAGTCGGTTCCGTTCGGCCATGCTGGAAAGGCTGAATCGGCGGTTGGGAACCGTCCAAGGGAACACTGCTCTGCTTTGCCAAGACCCAAGCGTTGCGTCCGAGCTCTCTTATGAGTCGGACTCGATCACAGTTCTCGATGGTCTAGACGAGCGCCGTTGGGACAGCCTGATCTGTGTGGCTCAGCTGTGGCAAGTCCGGGATCTTCAGCGAGTGTCTGATTCTCTGGCGGCCGACGGTCGACTCTTCTTTGTGGAACCAGCGGCCAGTTTCGGACTTGCAGGGAACGTGCAGTCTTTAGGCGCCAAGGTAATCAAGGCAAGACTCGGCATGGACTTTGGCACAGATGTCCCGGAGGCGCTGCGAAAGGTCGGGCTTACGCCAACAAGCACAGATCGCTTTCGCTGTGGATCTCCGGTCTTCACATTTGTTGCCGGTGAGGCCCGCCGTTACTAACTTTCGGTGATAGTCACCGAGATAATGCGAACATCTTCCTGCGGGTTGCCTTGAGCAGTTCCGATGGCTTCGATCGCTGTTGCGACATCAAGCCCGTCACTGACGAATCCGAAGTTCGAATAGGCAAGCGGAAGCTGGGTAGCGTCGTTGCCTGTGACAACAAAGAACTGTGATCCGTTTGTGTTCGGCCCAGAGTTGGCCATCGCCACCGAGCCGATTTCATAGGCTGTCTCGGGAAGCTCATCGTCAATCTGGTAGCCAGGGTTGCCTGCACCGAGTTGGGGCTGACCAACGGCGTCGCCGCCCTGAATCACAAAACCAGGAATGATTCGGTGGAAGGGAACGTCGTCGTAGTAGTGGTAGCGAGCCAGGACCACAAAGTTGTTAACCGTCTCAGGCGCACCTTCGGCGTTCAGGTCAATTGTGAAGGTGCCCTTGGTTGTCTCTACTGCCGCGGTGTAGCTCTTCGTGGGGTCGATGCACATTGGCGGTGCTTCAGCGAAGGCGGTGGTCCGCTCTGAGGATCCATCAACGGCAGGGCATTCGGTCGGTCCGGTGATCTCGGCTCCGGCTGCGGGTGCTGCAATTTCTGGCAAGTCCAGTGGAGGGGAGGTCTCAGGAACCGTGGCGTCCGCATCGGCAATGGTCGTCGGGATGGATGCAGGCTCAAACTCGTTCTGGCCTCCCGATTGGGAGATAAGCCACAGGACACCCAATACGAATAGGCCGATTACAGCAAAGAGGCCGAATCGCTGTGTTTGGCGCTGGCGCGCTATGGCTTTCTGCTCGGCTTCAAGGCGAGCAGCTCGGTTGGCTTTTTGGCGTTCACGTTTGTCAGTTCCCACGGCCCGCCAGAGTAGTGGATTAACAGTCATTCTGTTGACCGCCCCGCTACCGTATTTGCGGTGGCAACCATCGTTATGAAATTTGGAGGCACCTCAGTCGGCAATGCCGAGCGCATGAGGGCAGTGGCGGACCACGTGGCGAGAGCTCAAAGGCGAGGTCACAAGGTCGTGCTGGTGGTTTCAGCAATGGGTAAGGAGACCGACGAATTGTTGCGTCTCGCAGATCTGGTTTCAAAAACTCAACCAGGGCGAGAAATGGACATGCTCATCACCGCAGGAGAGCGAAAAGCCTGCGCACTGATGTGTATGGCCTTGGCCGATATCGGGGTGGAAGCTCACTCCTTTACCGGGAGCCAGGCCGGATTCCTTACCGACACAAACCATGAGAACGCCAAGATCTTGGAGATCAACCCGTCTCGGGTTGTCGAGGCGATCGATCAAGGCGCCGTTCCCGTGGTTGCTGGATCCCAAGGTGTTAGCGCCAACAAAAACGTAACTTTCTTGGGTCGTGGCGGCTCTGACACCACCGCGGTCGCTCTTGCTCAAGTTCTAAAAGCAGATCTATGTGAGTTATACACCGACGTAAGTGGCGTGTTCTCAGCAGATCCTCGGGTTGTGCTCAAGGCCCAAAAGATGTCCACAATAACTTTCGACGAGCTTCTCGAGATGACCGCAACCGGCTGCCCAAAGCCAGCGATGCGCTCAGTTGAGGTAGCCCACAACTACCAAGTCCCCCTTCACGTCCGGTCGGCCTTTACCTGGGAGCCCGGAACCCACGTTGTTCAGGAGTATGAAGACAATATGGAACAGCCAATCATCCGAGCCGTCACACACGAGACATCTGAAGCCAAGGTGACCGTGCGCGGTGTAACCGACCGGCCTGGTGTGTCAGCCCAGCTGTTCCGCCATTTGGCTGAAGCCGGAGCCAACGTGGACATGATCGTGCAGAACGTGTCCACGGCGGGCTGTACCGACATTTCTTTCACAATTCCGAATGAGGACGTAGACAAGGTCGCTGTCGTTCTCGATGGACCTTTGCTTGAGAGCCTTGATGCAACCGATGTGATTACCGACAAGACGATTGGTCGTGTTTCGCTGATTGGTGCCGGAATGAAGAGTAATCCGGGTGTTGCGGCCAAGATGTTTGAGGTTTTAGCCGACAACGGCATCAACATCGACATGATCTCGACCTCGGCAATCCGGGTTAGTTGTGTTGTCGATGTCGAAAAGGTCGAAGACGCCGTCGTTGTGCTGCACACCGCTTTTGGCTTGGACGCTGCTTAGGCAGTTGGTGCGTTAATTGGGTCGATATCGGCCTAATCACCCTCTACGGTTAAGAGATGCGCGTAGGTGTAGTAGGAGCAACCGGTCAGGTTGGCGGCGTCATGCGGTCGATCCTTGCCGAAAGAAACTTTCCAATCGATGAGCTTCGGCTCTTCGCCTCGGCCCGCTCGGCCGGGCAGAAGATCAGCTTTGAAGGATCTGACATCACGGTTGAGGACGCGTCGGCGGCTGACTACACCGGGTTGGACGTAGCGCTGTTTTCTGCTGGCGGCGCTACCTCGAAGGTTCTAGGACCGAAGGTGGCAGGTCAGGGCGTTGTTGTAATCGACAACTCGTCTGCTTTCCGGATGGACCCCGACGTGCCACTCGTTGTGGCCGGCGTGAACGACCACGCCATCGCACAGCGACCCAAAGGGATCATCGCAAACCCTAACTGCACAACAATGGCGGCAATGCCAGTGCTTAAGCCGCTTCATGCCGAAGCCGGACTGGTATCGCTAGTTGTCTCGACCTACCAAGCGGTATCGGGTGCAGGACTCGCCGGAGTCAGCGAACTGGCCGACCAGGTGGCCAAGGGTGGCGACGCTCGCTCGTTGACTTATGACGGTCGCTCGGTTGACATGGGCGACTCGTCAGCGTTTGTCGAAACCATCGCCTACAACGCTTTGCCGATGGCAGGCGACATTGTCGACGACGGTTTGAACGAAACTTCCGAAGAGCAGAAGCTGCGCTTTGAAAGCCGCAAGATTCTTGAGATTCCAGAACTCACGGTTTCTGGCATTTGCGTGCGTGTCCCGGTGTTTACTGGTCACGCTCTGGCAATTAACGCTCGCTTCGCGTCTGACATCAGCCCAGAACGGGCCATGGAAATCTTGTCGGCCGCTCCCGGTGTCATCACCGATGACGTTCCAACTCCGCTGAAGGCAGCCGGAATCGACCCGTCGCTAGTGGGGCGAATTCGTCGTGACGAAACAGTCGATCACGGGTTAGCAATGTTCGTAGCTGGGGACAATCTGCGCAAGGGTGCTGCGCTGAACACAGTTGAGATCGCTGAACTTCTGTAATCGCTGCTGAACTTGTTCAATTGATATTGATCGGGCCGAGCTAACGAGTTGGCGGCTTCTGGGTTCTAATGAACTCCAGTGACTCTGAAACAGCGCTGGCTACGAATCGCTCCTTGCGAGGTGCCTCTACGAATCTGGCTGCGGCCATAAGTGGAAGTCGTGATCGCGTGAACTCGGCCTCCTCAAGCGCAGCTTGGGTTGTCTTAACCAGATGAGCAACCACGATAAAGCTCCCACCCCGGTCATCCATTGCTTTGGTTGCTAGGGCTGTCGCCACGCTGTGAATGTCGTCGGTCTGGGCTTTGCCCATCAGGCCAATTGGTTCTGCCGTTGGCCCAACTCCAAGCCGGCGCTCGATGCGGCCGGTGTCCCAAGCGAGCCATGCGGTGAACATTGCCAGCCTTGCAGTATGAGGCCCTGGGTCGAGCTGCCAAGCCCAACGCGCAGCTCGTGCGTAGGTAAGCCCATGCGTTATGTCGAGCCAGCCAAAGTCTCGGTCCAGATCAAATTCGACGCCGAGGTCGAACCGAAGCAGACGCTGGGAAACCGCAATCGACACTGCATCCAACAATCCTTCAATCCCTGCACCGTCGCGAACAGCATTTGCACACTGTTCGAACGGTGCGGCATCGGAGGTCAGCAGAGTCTGGACAAGCTCATCTGGCGTCCAGCCAGTCTCTGAACGATCTGCGCAGGCGGACAATTGGGCAAAGTCGAGGCCCTGCATGACCCGCATCGGCTTGCGCATGTACGGCAGCTTGTCCTCGCGGGTGGAGTAGGTAATTGATGTGGCGAGATGAGGTAACAGTGTTCCGGCTTTGTCCCAGCCGATTCGGTCGAGCAATTCGAAGGCCTTCTGGGTGTAGATCGCTCCATGGCCATAAGAAAGATGATGCGAAGAGACAGCCGTCAAGAAGTGGTGGCGCACTTCGGCCACCTCGGCGTCTCGACTCAGCATCCCCATCACCCCCGCCATCGCCGCGTCTGCATCTTCAGACTCGATGGCTTCGCTGACTGAGATGTGCGCGTCAGCCTTGGGTACAACTTGAGGTGCGCGGTCACGGGTGACCTCACCAATGCCGGCAAGACCCTGGATCAGCGGAAGAGCCCTATCGTCTCCTTCCCAAAGTTCGGCAAGATGTAGGCAGTCCGCAGCGAGCGCCATCTCATGGCCAACCCCGTACTCCGACTTTGGGGCGCCAATAGCAAGTGCTTCGGCCATGATTTCAGCTGGCGTAGCTCCCGAGTCCATGAGGCGGATGCTGTCCCGACTGACTTGACCTACATAGGCATTCTCAAGCCCGGCCTTGAGGCTGGGCCAGAGCTTCTCCAATCGTTCAGAATCAGTTGGCTCAACCACGGTCACAGATATCTCGCCCGAGTCGTCGACATGAACCTGGTGGCATGCGACATTCTCTTGACCGACCGTGCAGACGCCGTCACTTACGCGGAACTTCCAGTTGTGCCACTGACACGTAACAACCGGATCCCCCGAACCATCTACACCAAGATCTCCGGTAACCAATCCATAGCCCTGATGGGGACAGGCGTTGTCGAGGGCAAACACGCCTTCTGATGTGCGGATAAGGGCAATTGGCGTCTCGCCGACCTTGGCCATCTTCATCGAATTGACTTCAAGTCTGTTCTCAGAGGTGTCCGAAATTGAGCCGACTTTGGCTGTCATCGATGGGTTTACTTGATCCAAATCGTTGGCGGCTGCGCCTGGTTGTTCGCTCTTCATGTCTCCGAACTTACAATCTCAAGCATTGTTGAGATCAAGCGATTTGTCGATTGGTCTCTAGACGGTCACGACATTCGGTCTTCAAGAGTTTCGGTTGAGCCAACACCGGTAAGCAGCCACCCGAGACCCTTGGTTAGCGCGATCGCCGCCGGCCGAACGGCTAGCGGTTCGATGCCACGTGGGATTTTGATGTTCAAATCCTTCAGGATCCAATCGGGCAGTGATGTGACCGCGGCGGCAACAATCACGCCATATGGCGCCCTGGCCAAAATGGGTAAGGGCGGAGAGAACAAGAACTTCCAAGCGTCACGGGCTTGTTGACTGGCATCCATCTCTGGCCTGAAACTCTGAAGCGTGCTGTCCAATTCGGCAACCGATAGGGGCAGATCTTGAGCGCCCAGGCGCCGGGCAACCACCGACATCTCCGCCACGTACGCGTCGGCCTCCCAGTCCTCCAGCGGTTCCAGGCTGTATCGGCGATAGCTATCGAGGAAGCTGTCGACCTCGACGGCGTGCACCCATAAGAGCAGTCGGGGATCGTTCGCAGAATAAGGCCGCCCGTCGGGGGCCGTTCCCTGCACGCGGTTGTGAACTCTGCGAACTGTGGCGATCAGTCGTTCAGCGTGGGCGGTGTTGCCAAAGGTAGTTCCGCCAACGAACTGACTAGTTCGCTGCAGCCGCCCAAACGGGTCGTTGAGGTAGTCAGAGTGTTCAGCGACTCCTGCCATCGCCAGCGGGTGCAGCGTTTGGTAAATCAATGACCGAAGGCCACCTACCAAAATGGCAATGTCGCCGTTAATTTTCCATGTGACACTGTCGGGGCCAAACAGGCCATGGTCATCGGCACTGGCCATGGTGGCCGGGTCCATTGCCTCTTCGCCCACAAGTGTGTTGCGAAATAGGGTCCCACCGTGGCTTCTCAAGCTCTCGATGGCGTTGTTGATCACGTCCACACCTTAGATATCGGCAGTTAAGGGTGTAGAACCAAGGCCCCTGGGTGAGGGACAGGCCTCGGCTGAGGGCTTATGGAGACGTCTGCTTCATTAGCCCGTCGGCCAATTTGCGAATCTGAATCGGATTCAGCGGCTTAACAAGCCAGTCGGTGGCGTCAACCTCCTCAGCAAGGTGACGATCTGCATCGCGGTCCAGCAGTAGCGCAACTGGTACTTCATAAAGCCGATCAAAGCCCTGTTCTTGGCGGATTGCAATGCAGGTCGCAATTCCACCCATGTTCCCAATTTGGAGATCCAGAAGCACAAGATCGACGTCTCGAACCTTCAATACCGGCAGAACTTCCTGTCCGGCCCGAACTCTCATAACTGTACGATCGCCGTCTGAGAGAGCGGAATCTACCGCTTCAAATACAGAATTAGAGTCGGTGGCAATCAGAACAGTGGACACCAGGCAAGGTTAGCTCCTGAAGCAGAGAGTTCTGTGGCTCCTAAATACCAGTTCTGGGAACTGGGCTGCGGGCCGATTCGTTATCCGGCTACCATCAATGAATTGCGTGTTCAACCGCGAACATGCGTAGGAGGTTTCAGCCATGCTGGAAGTTCATATTGAAGAAACTGATTCGTACACAATGTGTAAGCCGTCAGGCGAGCTAGACGCATACACAGTAGGTGCTTTTAGAGAGGCTTTGTCCTCTCTTGCTGGCAAGCCCAGGTTGCTGATCGACCTGTCTGAGGTCCCGTTCATGGACTCCGCCGGCCTCGGTGCCCTTATTGGCGGTATTCGTCGGGCTCGAGAGGCAGATGGGGCAGTTGCTGTTGTCTGTAACAAGCCCCAGTTGACTCGTTTACTTCACACAACCGGGTTTGATCGCATTGTGCCGGTAGCTGAGACTCTCGAAGAGGCTGAAGAGGCCCTAGACGATCCGGCCGACTGAAATTGCCCGACGCTGCTATTGCCCGACGCTCTCTTGCCGCACCTGGTCGCTAGCTAAATAGGTCGAGGCCAGACAGGTCCGCCACGGGTATTGCCTGTTCAGGTATCTCCACTAGCTCAAAGTTGAAGTCCTTGTTGAATTCGGCAATCCCGGCCGCTTCAGAGTCAGACAATTTCACCAGATCGGCAAGGTTCTGTGCCTCGGGTGAGGAGGGCTTGAGGTCTGGGTTGTTGCTAAACAAGTGTCGTCGGTTAACGAGAACGACCGAGGGTTTTATCCGGCGCTTGCCGAGCCTAGAAATGATCCATTTCGATTCGCTAAGTGCCTCGACCCTTGGGGACGTAACTACCGCATAACCAGTTACTTCGGCTTGGAGCAGCTGAGCGGTTTCAGAAGCTCGCTCGGCAAACCCTTCATCCATCCCGTCAAAAGCCGCGAAGAACTCAACGGCGTCGGTCACTAACGAGGCGCCAACCACTTGGCCGATAGTTTTGAACGCCTGTTGGGTTGCGAGATTGACAGCTCGAAGGACTCCCTTACGTGGCATCAACACGCTGCGATAAAGCGGATGGTCAAAGAACCGGTTGAGCCGCCCCGGCGAGTCAAGGAAGTCGAATGCGTGCTTGGACGGCGGCGTGTCTAGAACTACAAGATCAAACTGCGGGTCGATGTGTAGCTGGAGCAGACGCTCCGACGCCATATATTCCTGCGTGCCCCCCAAAGTGGAGCTGATATTCACATAGAGCTTGTTAGCCAAAATTGAGTCGGCTTGCTTCTGGTCCGGGGCATTGGAGATCACAAGATCATCGAGAGTCTCCTTAGAGTCCAGCATTGCCGCCCAAAGTCGACCTTTCCAAGGTCCCGGCACAAGCACCGGTTCGTTGCCGAATTCGCCTGACAGGCCCATGGCATCGGCCAGGCGACGGGCCGGATCGATAGTCAACACCACAACCCGGCGCCCGATTTGGGCGGCGCGTATGGCCAGTGCAGCAGCGGTGGTTGTCTTTCCGACTCCGCCGGCCCCAAGGCAGATGACAACCTCGTGATCGTTGATGAAGTCGTCGATTTCGCTCATGGCAATTTCTCGATCTCTTTTGCCAGTTCTCCAGCCAGTATCTCAAGCTCGGCGAGGCCTAGGTCGGTACTGAAGAGGAAGGGGAGCGTTAGCTGAGGAAGTGGTAATTCTTCGGCCAGCCTTACTGCTTCGGCCCGCTGCCGATCGGTTTTATCCAGTCTGAAGTTGGCGGCATTGGTTCCTCGCTTAAGTCCTTTGACCTCAGGCCATCTCGCGTTCACCACTACAGGGGCAAGAGTTACGCCAACTTCGTCCTCAAGGCTGAACGCAGTTTCGATGGCCTCGTTCACTGGGGTCTCTTCGGCCAGCGTGGTCAGCAGAACCCGGCTCCGAGCTCCATCCGACAGCATTTCCAGAACTGCTTGAGACTGATCCTGCAGAGGCCCAACCCCACTTAGGGATTCTGAGACACCTTGGGCGCTTTTGAGGAACGTCAGCGCATGACCTGCCGCCGGTGCGTCCACAATGATCACATCCGCTGCGTTAGTCCGTTCCAGATGGCCAATGTTTCCAATCAGAAGCAAATCCTGAATGCCGGGAGTAGTGGTGGCTACCACTTCAAGGGCTCCGGTCTTAATGAGTCGGGCCCCGATTTTGTCGAGTCCCTTGTCTCTCAGGTAGTCGAGCAAGGCTTCATCTGGGGTGATTCTGCGGCCTCGAACCTGACCATTTCCACCCTCAGGGTCTGACCAAAGGACGGTGTCGTTGTAGCCGAGTGGTTCAGCTGAGAATGCATTTGCGATCTGGGGTCGACCGTCAAGTTCGATTAGCAGAACATCTAGTCCCGCCCGCCCGGCCGCAAGAGCTAGAGATGCGCCTACCGTTGTCTTGCCCACTCCGCCTTTGCCAGCCACGATCAGTATCTTCGATGCACCGAAGTAGTCAGAAATTTCCACGCACACTCACGTTAGCGCTCGCCCTTGTTTTCATGCTGATCGCAGGAGTTGGATTGGATGCGCCCAGACGGACTCGGCTACCGGCGGCTGAAGCACCCAAGCACAAGTCATAAACCTGGGTGCTTCAGCCGAATATTCGCTACCTAGGGTGTACACATGATTCTCTGGGTATTTGTGCAGGAACGAGTGACCACATAATTACATGCGTACCACTTCGTCGCTGCTCGCATCACTGTCGCCCAACCCGAAATCGACGGAGCTACCCACTTCGACACCTTGGCCACCCAGGTCCAAACCGCAGTCGACACTGGAACGATCAGCGGTTCGTACACGGTTTTAGGACAGTTTCTGGACACGACTTTGGTTTCAGTGCACGTGACGCCCCATGAGTACCAGTTGCACGATGTCGCCGCCTCGGCTGGCGCCGGTGGTTGTACAACTTCAAACACAGCCATAGTGCCTACGAGTAGTCCCGCAACTACCACCAATTTGATAACAATATTTTTCATCATCTGTTCTTCCGCCAAAGGTGCCGGTGATTTCAGATCTTGAAGGCCCGCACCTAAGATGTCGGTGACGGTACATAATGGTAAATTCTAGTGCAAATAGGATGATTCATGTATCTGCGTAGGCATCAACAGAGGAGCACCCGAGTCTCCACAAGGACTAGGATGTTTGTCACAGCTGTGCTCGCCCGTCAAGTTCGACTAGGAGAACATCTAGTCCCGCCCGACCAGCCGCAAGAGCCAAAGATGCGCCTACCGTGGTCTTGCCCACCCCGCTCCTGCAAGCCATGATCAGGATCTTCGATGCAACGAAGTAGTCAGAAAATTCCACGCACACTCACGTTGGCGCTCGCCTTTGTCTTCCTGCTGATTGCAGGAATCGGACCCGTCGCCGCCCAAACCGATTCAGCTCAAACAGAAAATGCCGACCCCTCTCAGCAGACCCGAATCATCGAAGTCGCTGGCCTAATCGATCCAGTCATTTCGGACCTGATTCTTACCGAACTGGACCGAGCCGAGGCAGACAACGTACTGGCCTTTGTTTTGCAGATGGACTCGCTGGGGTCCGTGCTCGACGACGACAAGTATCTCGAGCTCGCAACCAGGCTTAAAGACTCACCCGTTCAGACTGCGATTTGGGTTGGCCCCACTGGCTTTGCGCTAGGTGGTGCAGGTGAACTGCTAGGCGTAGTCGACGTTGTTGGAGTCTCGCCCGGCTCGAGAATTGGCGAGACCGGTCCGGCCCGTCTTCCCGACTCTTTCCCGCCTGCTTTTGGTGATGCAACAACCCGTCTTGAGACTTTCAGCATCGATGCCAACGAAGCGATAGCGGCTGGTATCACCCCCGCTACCGCGGCTGATAGCGCGATAAGCCCAATTGAACAGGTGGCAACGATCCCGCTGTTCCTGACCTCGCTAGAGGGATTTGATGCCAGCGCCCCTGAGGCCGCCAGATTCATCCAGCTACCGCTGACGTCACAGTTCTTCCACACAATGGCTTCTCCTGAAGTTACTTACCTGCTGCTAATTGGCGGTCTTGGTCTACTTGTGTTCGAGCTCTTTACTGCCGGTGTCGGTATCGCAGGCCTGATCGGAGCGTTCTGTCTGGCGTTTGGCTGTTATGGGCTGAACACATTGCCTTTCCGGACACTTGGCGTTGTGCTGATCGTCCTGGGCGTCATCGCAATGGCAGTTGATATTCAGGTGAATTTGCCGCGGGCGTACACAATCTTGGGCCTAGCGCTATTCATTCTGGGAACCTTCTTCATTTGGGATGGGGTGACTATGAGTTGGGTTACAGGCGCCACAGGTATTGTTGGCGCTGCTCTGTATGCCTATATCGGGATGCCAACGATGGTTCGAACCCGATTCTCTTCACCGGTGATTGGTCGCAAATGGCTGGTAGGCAAAGATGGCGAGGCACTGTCAGCAATCGGGGCCGAAGGATCTGTACAAATCCTGGGTGCGGCCTGGCCCGCCAAGTCCGAAACTGGCGTCGGAGTCGGTCAGGCTGCGCGCGTCGTGGGAGTCGATCAAGTGACCCTGGTTGTCGAACCGATTTAGGCCGCTGTTTTAGTAGTGACATTTTGCCTCTTGTTAAATTAGTCACACCGCAATAGTGTCCCCTTGGGGAGCTGCGGCAATGGGGCCAGAAATTGGCTTCCCAGGGGGCAAGTCAATGTCAGGAATATCACTAGATCCAAAGATCTGGCAGCGGGGTGCAGCATGCAGAGGGCCACATCAGGCAATCTTCTTTCCCCCGTCTCAACTTGAGCGCAGAGCAGAGAAACGTGGGCGAGAGGCACGTGCGAGAGAGATCTGCCAATCGTGCTCAGTTCAGGAGACTTGCTTGGAATACGCCATGACTGTGGGAGAGCAGCATGGCATATGGGGCGGACTCAACGAACACGAACGCCGAGACCTCTTGCACCGCTCTAACTAGGCTGCACCGCGCCAATTAAGGCTGGGGAAGTCTGGGGCCAGCGATACGGAGGTCATCG
Source organism: uncultured Acidimicrobiales bacterium (assembly GCA_937922785.1). Classification (GTDB taxonomy): domain Bacteria; phylum Actinomycetota; class Acidimicrobiia; order Acidimicrobiales; family SZUA-35; genus CALAJQ01. The sequence continues at coordinate 45,546 of CALAJQ010000021.1, read as the reverse complement.
CGCCTGCGAGTTATGCCGTTGCGATCCATGTAGTTCAGCAGCGGCAAAACGAACTTGCGGGAAGTATCGAAAATGTCGCGGGCGTCAGAAACCGTGAATCCCTCGGGCTGTTGCCTTAGCAGTGTTGCGATGTCCTGGGCAGCGTCTTCGATGGCCTTGGCGGAAAAGAACAATCCTTCTGACTCCACAATCAGCTTGCGTCGCACAAGTTCGCGAATCTCCGCACGATTGTGATTGTCAGCATTGGGCGGTCTGAAGGGCGAGGCGTTTAGTTCTGCGATGTACTGATGGTCAGCGAAGGGGTCAACAACTTCGCCCATCGTGGCCAGTCCATTGACGATGTTGATTCCTTCGAAAGACTCCAGCACCGCTCGCTGTTTGTTATCCAGTCCAGCAACGTCAAGTCCCAGGGCGCCTGCAGCGTCAAGGGCTGCGGTGACTTCGGCAGTAGTAAGCGCCAAGGCTTCGGGGTCGACAACCCAGTTGCCAACGGTTGGTTCGAGCCTCTGGCCGCTGATCTTTTCGAGGTGATCGACCGTTATCCAACCTCGCTCTGCCACCATCCTCAACGGATCTGAGTCAGGCATTGCCTTGGACGCAGTGACCGTCGGGTCGATATCGAGAAATCGTCCACCGCCAACGGTTTCATCGCGTCCATGTTCACGTAGAACAAAGCGATCGCCAACAGAGGCGGGCAAGGGTCGCTCTAGATACATACGCACTGCACCGGTCTCTCCGGGTCCGAGCCTGCCGTCGCCGAGGACACGCAACCGGATGTTGAATTCGGCCGAACCAATGTATGCGGCATAGGCACCCCGCCTAGTTACGTCGTGGTCCAGTGATGCAAGCACCTCAAGCTCGGCGTCGATTATGGAGGTGTAGTGCCAGCTAGAGGCATTGACTAAGACGTCACCTCTGCCAATTTCAGAATGGCTGATGCCTGTCAGGTTGACCGCGACTCGATTGCCAGGACCGACTTTGGGAATTTCCTGATTGTGGTTCTGCAAGGCCCGTATTCGAACGGTCTGGGATCGGGCGCCGACGTTGACCTCCGAGCCTGCCGAGAGCGAACCGCCTACGAGCGTGCCGGTTACCACCGTTCCAGAACCAGCGGCCGAGAAGGCCCTATCGACCCACAATCTCGGCTTGTTGTTGTCAGTCGGCGGCCCCATCTCTGACACCAAGTCGGAGAGAGCTTTAGTGAGATCGTCTAAACCAAGCTTGGTTATCGAAGACACGCCAATAATTGGAGCATCGGCCAGAAACGTCCCCTCTACGTGCTCGGCAACATCTAGCTCAGCAAGTTCAAGCAGTTCGTCATCAACAAGATCGGCCATCGTCAGAGCGACAACACCGCGTTCGATTCCCAGTAGGTTCAATATCCGCAGATGTTCCTCGCTTTGAGGCTTCCAGCCTTCAACCGCTGACACTACAAACAGGGTTGCTTCGACTCCGCCTACTCCGGCCAGCATGTTGCGAAGAAACTTGATGTGGCCCGGAACGTCGATGAAGGACAGCTTCGTGCCGTCGGGCAACGTCATTCCCGCAAACCCGAGGTCGATCGTTAGGCCCCGGGCCTTTTCCTCAGCCAGTCGGTCCGGGTCGGTTCCGGTGAGTGCCCGGACCAATGTCGACTTGCCGTGATCAACGTGGCCGCTGGTGGCAATAACTGTCACTTAGCAGGCTCCAGCGCGGTCCTAAGGCCCATTTCGATCTCACCGTCGCGGTCGGGATGCACGGTCCGGAGATCAAGGAACGTCTGCTGGTCTTCGACGCGGGCAATGATCGGCAGCGACTGGTCGCGCAGGGACTTCGTGAGATCGCCGTCCACTTTCAGGCCGTAGCTCGCTATCGCGACCCCGGGCAATGTTCCCCCACCCGGGGTTGCCTCAGCATCGGTGCCGGTTAGGCGGTCATCGCCGATAGCTGCGACGATCTGGTCCGCACGCCCTCTAAGTGACTCAACGCTTGCGGTCGCCATTGCCCAAAACGGTATGGACTGGCCATCTCGCGCTAGATAAGAAAGTGCGATGTCTTGCATTGCGCTAAGTACCAGCGAACCTGGTCGCAGGGCTCGGGCCAGCGGATGTTTTGCACACAGGCTCACTAAGTCCGCCCGGCCAGCAATAATTCCGGCTTGGGGTCCACCCATGAGTTTGTCGCCACTGAACAACACAAGTGCTGCACCCTCAGCAAGCGTTTGGCGCGCCGCTGGTTCCCCTTCAAGCCATGAAGGCGGTGGGCCGTCTAGCCAAGGGCAGCTGGCGTCCAACAAGCCCGAACCAATGTCGGCAACAACCGGCGCATCCAGAGTTGCTAGCTCGGCAACAGAGGTGTCCTCGGTGAAGCCAGTGATGCGATAGTTGGAGCGGTGGACGCTCATCGATAGCGCAACATCGCCATCAGCTTCGGCACCGTTCGCATAGTCGGCCAGCCTTGTTCGGTTGGTTGTGCCTACTTCGATCAGTCGAGCGCCGGATTGGTTCATGACGTCGGGGATTCGGAACCCTCCACCAATCTCAACTAGGTCTCCTCGGCCGACCGTGACGCCTTTCCCCGCAGCCAGAGCCGCCAAAGTCAAAAGCACCGCACCGGCACAGTTGTTGACGACGATGGCCGCCTCGGCTCCTGCGGCGGCAGCAACCAACTCGCCTACCGCGGCCTGACGTGAGCCTCTCTTTCCACTGATCAAGTCATGCTCGAGGTTCAAGAAATCAGCGCTGGTCTCAACAGCAAGCGGTGCGCGGCCCAGGTTTGTGTGTAACAACACGCCAGTTGCGTTGATTACGGGTTGAAGCATTGTTCTTTGTCGCCGGTAGGCGTGTTTGTGTGCTGCTGCTTCTATCGCGTCCCCATCGTCACCAGGGCCTGCGCTAGCGATGGCGGCTCGAGCCGCAGCCACCAGAAGGGGGTGAGGGAGGCCAGTCACGGCGAGCGAGCGTGCCAATTTGTCTACCGACGGAGGGTGGGCCACCTAAAGGAGGATAGGTCGCTGGGGAAGGGGAACAGTGCTCCGGTAGACTGTGAAGTCCATGTTGTCTCGGGGAGCCATTTTCTATCTAATCGCTCCAATCGTGGAGTTGTGGGTGGCCATCAAGGTTGGTGCCGCTTACGGCGCTGGCCTTACAATTCTTGTTCTCCTTGGCCTATCAGCACTTGGACTGAATCTTCTTAGATCTCGCGGTGCCCTGGCTATCAATTCTGCTCTGAGTTCAGTGTCGGCTGGCCGCAAGGTCAACGAAGATGAAGTGGCCGACAAAGGCATCGAACTCTTGGCTGCATTGTTGTTGTTTCTGCCAGGTTTTGTCAGTGGAGCCGTCGGGCTCGTTCTTCAGGTCCGCCCGCTGCGGCGCCTCATCTCACCCCACCTCGCCCATCGCCTGCCCAGTTTCAGCACCGCAAGCGGATTTGGCCAAGTCTTTCGCCGTGGCGATGTCATCGATGTAGATGGCTCCGAGCGCGGACCCTCAAATTCAACAACACAATCTGAACTTCGCTGAGTAAGTCCCACAGCGCAAAGTCTCACAGGAGCAAGAATGACCGTCGAAGAACCACTACCGCCGCCGCCAATCATCCCTGGCGTTGCACGTGCTTTGAGTCCTCTATTGAGGAGGATCGCCAACCCAGGCGAAGGTGACGAGCCAGGGCTTAACACCTATCTAGTTGGCATTGACGAGATCGTTATTATCGATCCCGGACCAGGTTCGGTTGACCATCTCGACGTGGTCTGTGGTTGCGGTGGAGACAGAATCCGTTGGATCGTCATGACCCAGACTGACCCTGAGTACGCGGCCGGGGCGAAGAAGCTTAAGCAGATGACGGGAGCACTTCTTGTGGCTCCTCCTGGCTTCGATGGAGCTGACGAGGTGCTTGGTGATGGCTACAAAATCGACGCTACAGAGTTCCGGATCATCGCCATGGAGATGGGTGGCGACGACCACATCTTCTTCCTAGAACAAGAACGCACGTTAGTTGTGGGCGATCTCTTGGACGGCGGCATCCCAGAGGATCTGCCGGCTCGAGTTAAGAGCATGCGTCTAAAGGCTGTTGCTCCTGGGCATGGTCAATACATCGAAGACGCCAAAGAGCATCTCGGGATGAAGAAGTAAGACTTGGTTCTTAGGCTCGGACGATCTTGATCGACCCGGCCACCAACTTCGACGATGGAACCATCACGGTGGCTCCTGTTGCGTCGCGAAGCTCCACTGTGGTCGGATGCAGTTCCATGACCTTGCCTGTGACCAAGTCAGACTCGATCTGGTCGCCAATGTCGATGAGGCGGCGAACAGCTCGTGATGCGGCAACTTCGGCTGCAACTCCACGGCCGCCGAGCCCTACAAGCAAGGCAATGCCACCGGCGACAGCAAAGAAGAAAGCTGCCACGACGATGTTGATAACAGTTGCGTCGATTCCTAGTTGGGTTGTGGCGACGATTGCCGCAATGCCAACGATGAAGGTTCTGACGCCCAGAACGGTTTGCCTTTGAACCGAAAGTGAAGCCCGTCCCAACATTGGGCCGAGGGCTGCGGTCGCAAAGGACGCTGCCACTGATGCTGCGATGACGATGATCGCTGCTGTGATGACGTTTGGAATGAAAGCGATGAAATCGATAGTCATCTGCTTGCGTGATTCGGGGGACACTCGACCAAGTGCGGTGAGCAAACCGATTATCACAAAGACCCACAGTGCAAGGGATGCAAGCGGGCCAGCAGCGTCTTGAACGGGCTTGGGCCTGGTGGGCCCGCTCATGGCCTTGTTGACGAGTCGGGAAGCAATTAGCCCCAGAACCAGTGAAATACCGATCGAGGCACCCACAAAAATCCAGCTAGCCATCGTCATGAGCGTTTAGTCCTGTTGTTGATTGTCCTCACCAAACAACAATACTGTTGTTTCAAGGCCGGCCCCGAATAGGTCACCCAATACTTCGAACACCTCTTTGGATGATAGTCGCGCTGCGACCTTCTCTTCGAGCCTCTCGGTAAGACCGGTTGGCGAGGACAGAACAAGTGCGAGGGCGCTAGCGATATCGCCAGCCTCGTCGTTCAGTTCTAAGGCCTCAAGAGTGTTCGAACATCTTTCGCATGTGGCCAAGTGGTCATCAAGATCGGGATCACCTTCGGCGTCCCAAAGCCACTCTCTAAGCGCTTTTTTGGACGGATGAAGGAAAGGAGGTCGCTTCATGCCCATTCCTCCAACGCTGTGCTTAGTCTCCGGCGGGCGCGCAGCAGTCTGGTTTTGACTGTCGGCAGCGGCACCTTCAACAAATCTGAGATCTCGTCATAGGAAAGTCCCTCCAACTCCCTCAGAACAACAATTGACCGCGAAAGATCATCGAGAAGGTCCAAAGCGCCTTCGAATGCTTCGATGGTATGGGCGCCTTCGACCCTGCGTTCCACGGTGCGTTCTGGGGGCCCGGTCTCTTCGGGCATGTCAAAGGGGTCAATCACAATTGCTCGTCGTGTCCGCAGAGTAGATATTGCGGTGTTGTGGGCAATCCTAAGTAACCAACCCCGAAGCGATCCGTCACCCCTGAATGTTGGAAGAGCTAGCCAGGCCTTCACCATTGTGTCTTGGGCCACATCTTCGGCAAGTGCTGGATCTCGAACAACACCCAAAGCAAGTCGGTAAACCGCATCAGCATGTTCGACCATTAGGTCATGAAGCTGCTGCGGGTTGGCGGCTTGAGGCTCGGCCTTGGGCCCACTTTTGGCACTGTCAGTGCCGTCTTCGTCCACCACAACTAGAGGCTCGCCGCCGCCAGGTTTGACCGCCCACAGGGTCGGGATCAATAGTTGTGGTCTCCAGATCATTATGTGCAACTGACGCAGAACCCTAGGCACAAGTCGCGAAGTCAGTCCAGGGTCAGCAATTCGACCTAGCGCTGATCTCAAAGTCCTAATCTCTAGCCAGCCACTAATGGAGCCATTAAACCAGCGTCGCGAAACTTGAAACAAAAGTTCGCGACAAAAGCGCGAGTTACCTCGTCATTATCCCTGAGGCGAAGATCGCCACATGCAATTAAAGGGAGCTACTAATGCCGGATATTGATTTTAAAGAACCTATAGAGAACATGATCAGCAAGTTCACGGAATTCGTTCCAAACTTGCTGTGGTTCCTAGTCATCCTTGTGGTCGGGCTTTTCATTGCCCGCATGATCCGCAAGGCAGTCACAGTACTGCTGACCAAGATCAGGTTCGATCACTACCTAGACAAGGCCGGTATCGGTGGCCCGCTCGAGTCCGCTGGATTCGCTGACTCAGGCAAGCTTCTTGCCCAGCTCATCTACTACATGATCGCTCTAGCGGTTCTGCAGATGGCTCTTGACGTATTCGGTGACAACCCAATCAGTGCTCTGCTGAACGACTTCATCGCTTGGATCCCCAAGCTGCTAGTCGCCATCATCCTGGTAATCGTCACTGGCCTAGTCGCAAACATGGTTCGCAACGTCCTTGGTGGTGTTCTTGGTGCGAACCCGAACGGTCCACTGCTAACCAACATCGCCGTAGCCGGCGTCTGGGTAGTTGGAGTATTCGCTGCACTTGACCAGGCTGAGTTCGCTCAGGACATCGTCGACACATTGTTCCAGGCCGTAGCCGCATCATTGAGCGCCATCATGATCATCAAGTACGGCGTTGGTGGAATCTGGTCAGCACGTGACCGCTTCTGGCCAGCTGTTTACAACAAGTTTGGCAGCATGGACGAAGCTCGCTAAGAGCTAGTCAGCTGAAAGATCATCTCGGATAGGTCCCTCATCTATCCGAGATTGGGACGGGGCTTGGTCGGGCGACCCAACCCCGTCCCGCTTTACGCAAATGAATTGGGGCCGGAGATCTATCCGGCCCCTTTTGCCGTTCCCCGGCCACGGAGGCCGCCCGACCTGGGGTGGTGCCGGCGGGAGGCCGCCCGCTTTGCCGTTCCCCGGCCACGGAGGCCGCCCGACCTGGGGTGGTGCCGTCGGGAAGCCGCCCGCTTTGCCGTTCCCCGGCCACGGAGGCCGCCCGGCTCGTTTTTCGGTTCTGGCTGGGCTGGGGCCCGGATTCGGTTCTGGGGACAGCCAGAACCGGGGTTTGGTTTAGAGTCCGGCTTCGTCTAGGGCTTTGGTGGCCGCTTCTAGAAGTCGAGCAGTGCAGCCGGCGAGGTCAACCGGTGGAGCGATGTCAGTGACAATTCGCTCTGCGATCTGATCAAATACCTTGGCCACCGGATGGTCCGATGCGGCAGCAGGACTGCCGGTGTCACCGCCAACTGACACCTGAGGCTCAATGGGCACCTGGCCGATAAGGGGAACTCCGGCCATCTCGGCCAATTCCTGGCCACCACCGGCGCCAAAGAGTTCGTGGCGAGATCCGTCGGGGGCCACAAAGGCCGTCATGTTCTCAATGACACCGGCCACCCTCATGTAGCTCTTACGGGCCATCGAGACGGCCCTAGCCGCTACCTTCTGCGCACCGAGTGCAGGAGTGGTAACAACTATCAGCTCGGCTCTTGGCAGCATCCTGGCGAGTCCTAGTGCTACATCACCAGTGCCCGGGGGCATGTCGATGACCAGATAGTCCAGATCCTCCGCCCAGGAGACGTCTTCAAGGAAGTGTTGTACTGCCCGGTTCAGCATGAGGCCGCGCCATAACAGTGCCGATTCTTCATCTTCCACGAGGAAGCCCATGCTCACGACGTCGAGCCGGCCCCCATTGGTGCCCATTGGGATTGAGTGAGGTGTGATTGAGGTCTTGTCGCCGTCAATTTCGGCGTCCAGGCGACCTTCGATGTTAAGCATGCGGGGAACCGAAAAGCCCCAAATGTCGGCGTCGATGATGCCCACGGCCATTCCTCGGTTAGCCAATGCCACGGCCAAATTGACCGTCACCGAGCTTTTGCCGACTCCGCCCTTGCCTGAGGCAATCGCAAGAACTTTGGTTGTCGCAGCGATCGCGGTCTCTCCGGCTTGGTCAACAATATTCTTGCGAGCCCTTGCCATCGTCTCGGCCTTTTCGGTGTCAGTAAGTACGCCCCAGTTGATCTTCACCGAGGTCACACCCGGTAACGAAGCCACCCGAGCTTTGGCATCACTTTGGATTTGGGCGCGAAGCGGGCAACCCGCAGTCGTGAGAGCGATGTCTAGCTGAACTGCTCCCTCAGGGCTGATTGAGGCCCCCTTGGCCATTCCAAGTTCAACAATATTTGAACCAAGTTCTGGGTCCATTACGCCTCTCAGCAGGCCCATAATCTCAGTCTCAGTAGGCACGGCAGGAGTTTCGTTCATAGGCCGCTCAGCCTAGCCAGCGGGCGCTGAGCCTTCGGAATCGGTGCTGAATCGGTGCTGTATAGCGTTCGGAGCTAGGGGTTTGGTACAATTAGAACCTGCAGCGGTTCCTTGTTGGGCCGCACATTGAAAGCTTGAAAGAAGGCACTCAAAAATGATCACGCTTACCGATACCGCAACCTCCAAGGTCCGTGAACTTCTAAACCAGGAAGACGATGAACTTCTGGCGCTGCGCGTTGCAGTGCGTCCGGGCGGCTGCTCAGGCTTCAGTTATGAGATGTTCTTCGACTCAGATCGCGACGACACCGACACCATTCATGAGTTCGGTGACGTAAACGTGGTTATCGATACCTCAAGCGCACAGCTGCTTCAGGGCGCCACCCTTGACTACAAGGACGGCCTTAACCAGACCGGCTTCAGCATCGACAACCCCAACGCCCAGCGAAGCTGCGGCTGTGGACAGTCCTTCAGCTAACAGCCCGACACAACCGAAATTTTCGCTTCTGGCTGCGCCCCCGACCGTTTCCGGTCCTGGGCGCAGCCAGAACCGGTTTTAGGGTGCGAGCCAGAAGCGGTTTTTAGAGAGCGGCTAGCGCTTGTCGGAGTTCTTCGGCGTCAAACACGTTGTCGATCCGATCCACGATGATCCCGTCGGCCCCTACCAGATAGAGGCTGGGTTCGAACTCCAGATCTAGCGCTGCCAGGGTGGCGGCTGGTTTGATTCTTGGATCGTTGTAGTTGCCGTCAACTTCTCTTGGGTTTTCAAACACTTCAACGTGAATGAACTGAATGTGGCCAAAATCGGCCATCTCTTCTAGAACCACGTCAAGCACCGGTCCGCAATATTGCGTTGCACAAAACGCTGGAGTAGCGATCAGAACGGCCGTGGGCCTAGATCCAATCACATCGCCAGCGCTAACTTGATGTAAGTCACAGGCCGGAAGTCGTGAACAAAGCGGGTCCACGTTCATCTCGTTGCCAATTGTGGGTGTGTCAATCAGCGGGAAAGGGTCGCCTACGCTTCTAATTGTGACTTCGTCGGGGGAGAAGATCTGCACTGGCAAGGAGGCAGAGGTGTCACCGAAGCTCACTTCGATGTCATACACACCGGCCTCGGGAAACACAGTTCTCAGCGCGTAGTAGCGAAGAATGCTGGCGTGCTCATGCTCGGTGTCTGCTTGATCGCCGGTGTGCTCGTGGGCGACCACCCGACCAGTCACCGTTAGCTCCTCGACAAGCTCGTTGTCTTTCATTATCCGCACGGGTAACTGGTCGCCATCACCAACAACCGGCACGCCGTTGTCAACCAGACCAAACGAAACACGCTGCTGCACGCCCGATGCAAAAACAGCGGACCGACTAAACAAAGCAACCAAAAGCGGGCCGCTGAACAACTCGCCAGAGGAACTTGACGAACTCGAACAGGCGGCCACGACTGAAGTCAGGCCAACGATCGAAGTCTGGAAGAACTGCCGGCGAGAAAGGCTGACCATCGAGAGTCCACCGTACCCTTGGGACGTGTCCGACGTAGAGCGCAAGATCCAGTTAACTCTCAACGGCAGCCAAGTGGAGTTTCCCGATTCGGGAGACACTTTGCTTGGTGTTCTTAGGGACACGTTGCATCTGAGGAGCGTGAAGGACGGGTGTAGTCCCCAAGGCCAATGTGGTTGCTGCACGGTTCTAGTTGACGGCCAGCCTCGAGTTGCATGTGTAACTCCGGCCCGACGCGTCAAGGGCCGAACAATAACCACGATCGAAGGTCTGCCTGCGGAAGTTCAAGCAGAGTGGGGGCAGGCCTTCTGTGATACCGGCGGCTCTCAATGCGGGTTCTGCACTCCGGGAATCGTGGTCCGGCTAGAGGCCCTTCGAATCAAAGGCACCGAACCTGAGGATCTTCCCAGTGTCGAACAGGCGCTTCTGGCTCACATGTGCCGCTGTACCGGCTGGCAGACAATCACCGAGACCTGGAAGCGAATCCACAGTCCTGACCTCCTGATCGCCGACCGAGATTTTGAGGCGGCTGCTCGACGAGCATCCATTGAAGGGGGCGCCGCTCAAGTTGTAGGACCAGAGGTTGCACTGGGCCAAGGCGGGTTCGCCGCAGACACAGCGCCCAAAGACTGCCTTGTTGCCGTCCTCGACTCTGACCGACAGTGGCACGTTGGTGAAACCCTGGCCGAAGCCCGAGCGGCGGCAGGGAAGGTCCAAGGGCGCCGGACAACTTTTGATCCAACGTGGCCCATTGAACTACCTGAAGGCGACTGGGTTTCCACTCTTCAGACCACCTGGGTGGAGCCCGCATATCTCGAAACTGACGCTTCTTGGTGTGATCCTGGGGGCCAGCCGGTCACGTCGTTAGCCAATGGGGGAGCTTTCGGCGCCAAGGTGAATTCGTTCACAACTGCTGCAGCCAGCGAGTTGGCGAACCTCCACGGGCGCGCTGTCTTGGCGTTGGCCAGTCGGGAGGACACGGTTCACATGGGTCCGAAACGGCCCCCGGTTGCGGGCGCAATGGCTGCGGACGGGACCGGCATCCTACGGGTTGGGTTCAGCGGGCCGGTTCCAGCGGAAGCTCTTGAAGCGGTTGCCGCCGTTGCTCCGGGCCTTATTGTCGAAGCGGTAAACATTCCCGGTCCTCCCACTTCGACTGATCTGCGAGCTGCGCTGTGGGCTGAGGCTTATGTGCTGGCTTCGGGAGTTAGCGCTCAGCCAATGAAGTCTCCGTCGGGGGCAACAGCGTCGGCTGAGGTTGGCGACCAAGGCATCGAAGTGACTGTTTCTTGTGGTGAGATCTTGGACGAAACGGTTCTGCGCTCCTATTGCATCGGTGCGGCCCACATGGCACTCAGCTGGGTAAAGAGCGAGGGCATCGCAGTTGATGACACCGGCGAGGTGCACGACCTGACAGTGCGCAGCTTTGGAGTTCTCCGGGCCGTAGATACGCCGCCAATAGGTGTGAAGATCATTCCGGGCGAAGGCGACCCGGTGAACGGGAGCGACGCCGTGTTCGCTGCGGTGGCTGCAGCGGTGGGTCAAGCCGAACTGGGTCAAAGCTCAAGTCCCGCAAAACAAGCTGGTCAAAACAGCTTCCATCGCTGGCCAACTGGTGTCATGATCTCTAAATGAGCAAACCAGTGGGCCCCTATACGCCAATCGTCAAGGCTGGACCGTGGCTTGTGTCCTCGGGCCAAGTCGGCATCAAAGATGGTGCGCTTGTCTCAGATGACATTGAAGGTCAGACCAACCAGGCTCTGGCGAACCTGGCTGCTTTGTTTGAAGGCGAAGGTTCTTCGCTAGCTGACATCACCAAAACAACAGTGTTCCTAACCGACATGGCTCACTACGCGAAGATGAACGAGCTTTACATAGCCGCATTCGGAGATCACCGGCCCGCGCGTTCTGCGGTTGCGGTGGCCCAACTACCTCTGGGGGCTTTGGTCGAGATCGAAGCCTCAGCCTATGTAGGCTGATTGCCGTGATCGAAGGAATAATCATCGCAGTCGTAGTCATCGTTCTTATCCCGGTTGGGTTTTTGATGAGTACATCAATCGCAGCGGGTATTTTTGGATTCTTACTCAGCTCCAATGCCGAGCAAGAACACGAAGGTTCAGAACTTCTCGAAACCAACTACTGAGGTAGTTACACATGATTGATCTAAAGGCACTGGCAGAAGATGCTGCCTATCGCGCTGGCGCTATTCGTAAAGGCTTCGACTCCGCAGACGTTGACCGGCTTAATGCTCTTAACGAGGGTTTCAAAGCGTCCCTGGCCGCTACTGAGTCCCTTAGGGCCGAGAGCAACGCGATGTCTAAGGCAATCGGGAACGCAGCTCCAGAAGAACGTCAGGCCAAGATCGCCGAGGCGGGCGAATTCAAAACTCGGCTACAAGAATCCGAAGAGTCTCTGGCTGGTCTCAAGACGGAGATGGAAACGCTGGCATTGACCGTTCCCAACCCCGCTCACGAGACAGTTCCTGATGGCGGCGAGGATGACTACCGAGTCGAGAAGGAAGTTGGCGAACAGACTCCGGAACCCAAGTTCAACCACGCCGAACTTGGCGAGCATCTAAGCATTGTGGACACCAAGAAGGCAGTTGCTATCAGCGGTAGTCGCTTCGCCTACGTCCTTGGTGACGCGGTTCGTATGCAGTTCGCCCTAGTGCAGTGGATGATGGATAGGCTTTCCAAGCACCACTTTGTGCCAGCTGTGGTACCGGTACTCGTGCGTGAAGACATGATGGTTGATGCCGGGTTCTTTCCTGGCGATCGTGACTCTGTGTATGAACTTGAGCGTGACGAGTTGTTCCTTGTGGGCACCAGCGAGGTCGGCCTGGCCGGTCTTCATCGCGGCGAGCGCCTTGATGTGGACAACCTGCCGCTCCGTTACGTGGGCTATTCGTCGTGCTTTCGCCGCGAGGCCGGAACCTATGGCAAGGACACTGCCGGGCTATTCCGGGTGCATCAGTTCGACAAGGTCGAGATGTTTGTTTACTCGCACCCCGATCGTTCTTGGGATGAGCTTGAGCTACTGCTTCAGTTGGAAGAAGAGACCTTCCAGCAACTGGAGTTGCCCTACCGGGTCATCACTGTTGCGGCTGGCGATCTAGGCGGCGCTGCTGCCAAGAAGTACGACGTCGAGGTCTGGATTCCTTCCGAAGGTCGTTATCGAGAGCTGACGAGCTGTTCTAACTACACCGACTTCTCCGGCCGGAGAATGGGTACGAGAATCAAAACCGATGACGGCAACGTGGCTGTTCACACCTTGAACGGCACAGCTTGTGCTATCGGCCGAACCCTGCTTGCGATCTTTGAAAATCATCAGAACGCAGACGGAAGCCTTAATGTTCCTAAGGTTCTTCAGCCCTACTGCGGTGGGCTTGAAGTGATTGAACCCCGCTAACAATCCACAGATCTGTAAATGATTGATCAGGTGGCCCCTTAAAGAGCTGCGCGCAAGGTAGGTTCCGTCGGTGGGAACTCGGCGGAGGCTTCTAACAACACAAACTTTTGTCGCTGGTTTGCTGATCTTGGGTTCGCTCTTTGTGTTGACCCCCCAGGTGGGGTCAGCCGCGCCCGAATGGGACTCGATGGTCTTTGTGGCCCAAGAGACTGGAACTACTGATATCGAGCTCTCTTCCAGCCCAGGTGGCCCGCTGCAGATGCAGATCATGGAGCTTCCGACGGGGCAGCCGATTGCGCAGGGTCGAGTCCCGCTAGGTGCTCTGATAGTGAGCGCGCCAACAATCAAGGGCGTTTCCTACCTAGTTACTTGGCTGACCGCACCTGGAATTCGCTACTCGATCACCACTAGCGCAACGGCCAGCGATGGATCGTTTGTGATCATGAGGGGAGAGTTGGACTCGACTCGAACCAGCGCACCCGCATACCTAGAGACCGAGCTGACGCCCGAAGCGGACGGCCCCATCAAGCTTGTTGTGAGTTGGAATGGGCCCTCACAAATGTCGCTAGCTATTCATGACCCAGCAACCGGAAACGACGTCGCCAAGCAGATCAAAGTTGCAGGCGGAACAATCGAGCTTAATGCTCAGCTTCAGGCCTCCAAGGCCTACCTGGTCAAAGTCTGGGTCACTGGCGGAGCCGAAGAGTTTGCCATCTCGAGCTACAACTACAAACAACCTGTTGTTGCTCCAGAGGGTGCACCCAACGTGCTGATTATTAACGTCGATGACGCCAGGCTTGATGCCATGGCCGTGCTTCCGGCGGTCAAGCGCTGGTTTGGGGACCAAGGCAGAACATTCACGAACGGCTACGTATCGACCCCCTCCTGTTGCCCGTCTCGGGCCACGTTGATGTCGGGCCAGCTGGTTCACAACCACGGTGTGGTTGGCCAAGAAGTGGCTGCTTTGAATCAGGATCACACGATCCAGCGCTACCTATCGGATGCCGGCTACCTGACCGGTCATAGCGGTAAGTTCCTCCACTACTTCGATCTGGCTGATCGCGGCCCACACTGGGACCGCTGGAACTACTTTGAGGGTGGCTATTACGACCTTGTCGTGAACCGTGACGGTGCCGTGGTTGAAGTTGATGATTACTCGACAACTCTCACGTTCGACCGCGCAATCGAGTTCGCCGAAGACTTTGAGAGGCACTCTGACTCACAACCTTGGCTGTTGCACGTAGCCCCGATCGCTCCGCACCGACCATCAACTCCCGAGCCTCGGTTCGCCGACGCTGTTGTTCCGACCCGGCCCGACACGCCCTCATTCTTTGAGGCTGATCTATCTGACAAGCCACCTTTCGTTCAGGCTCCAATCGCGTACGGGCCTGACGCTGCCAACAACGAACGCACTCAGATGCTGCGCACGCTAATGACTTTGAATTCGGAGGTCGATCGGTTGATGACTCGCCTCGAACAGATGGGTGAGCTTGAAAACACGCTGGCGATCTTCACATCAGACAACGGTGTAATGCTTGGCGAACACGGCTTGGAAGAGAAATTTGTGCCCTACAGAGAGGCCATCGAAGTCCCGTTTATGGTGCGGTGGCCGCTGAGGATCGAAGCCGGTTCAGTGGATGACCGGCTTGTCGGCAATCTAGACATCGCACCAACTGTCTTGGCTGCGGCGGGCCTAACCTCCGAGCACGTCATGGACGGAATAGACGTGTTGAGCACAAGCACCCGTAAGCACAGGTTTACCGAATACTTCGTTGACCCAGTAAACGGGCCCCGCTTCCCAGCGTGGGCATCTGTCTCAGACACAACCTTTACCTACACCGAGTACTACGGCGCTGACGGGTCCGTAGCCTTTCGGGAATATTACGACTTAACAAAAGATCCCTTTGAATTGTCGAACCTTTATGCCGATGGAAACTTGGGCAACGATCCGAATGATGCGGAGTTGTCAGCTTTAGTCCAAGTTCATCGTCTCTGCGCCGGTTCATCATGCCGCCCGGAGTAATTAAGGTTTAGGATCTCTCAGTGGATGCAACGAAGCATCGCAGTTTGCACGAAACGTCAGTAGAGCAATTTCAGCGAGCTGCGCAACTAATAGACCTACCCGCACATCACCGGGCAATCTTGTCCGAACCTCAGAACGAGGTGATCGTCAACTTCCCGGTTCGTCTAGACACCGGCACGTGGCGAATGTTCAGGGGCTATCGGATTCAGCACTCAAGTACTCTTGGGCCATACAAGGGTGGACTGCGATTCCATCCAGACGTTGATCTCGATGAGGTTAAGGCCCTCGCTGCTTGGATGACTTTCAAGACAGCGCTGGTTGGGATTCCTTACGGCGGTGCGAAGGGTGGGGTAACGATCAACCCCAAGAACTACTCCGAAGGCGAGCTTGAACGAATCGTCCGCAGATTCACAGCAGCCTTAGGGTCCAACATTGGACCTAACCATGACATCCCGGCCCCAGACGTTGGCACCAACGCTCAGATGATGGACTGGATCATGGACACCTACGCAACGATTGCTGGACCCACCAACCGGCAAGTTGTACGCGGTGTCGTTACTGGTAAGTCGATAGCTGTCGGCGGTTCAGCCGGACGCGAGGCAGCAACTGGCCAAGGAGTGTTGTATGCATTGCGCCACTGGTGTGGTGAAACAGGCACCCGCCTTGACTCACTTCGCGTCGGTGTCCAAGGCTTTGGCAATGTTGGCAGCCACTTTGCCCGTCTAGCCGCTGAAGCCGGCTGCGCGGTGACCCACGTAGCTGATCACACTGCCACCCTGACCAATCCAAAGGGCTTGGACATCGACGCGATGAGGGCTTACTCAAGCGAGAACGGCGGCATCAAAGGGTTCCCGGACGCGACCGAGATCGACACCGAAGATCTTTTCAGCGCCGAAGTCGACGTCTTTGTGCCGGCTGCGTTGGAGAACCAGCTAGTCAAGGAGCGGTGCGAGGCTCTCAAATGCCAGATCGTTCTGGAAGCCGCTAACGGTCCGACAACTCCTGAAGGCGAGCTCGTACTTGCGCGTCGAGGTATCGACGTGGTGCCCGACATCATGGCGAACGCTGGTGGTGTTGTGGTCTCCTATTTCGAGTGGCTGCAGAACAAAAGTCATGAGATTTGGAGTGAATCCCAGGTCGATGAGAAATTACGAGACGTAATGTGGGCCGCAATGGACAAGCTCCTGGCCGCCCGCAAGACCTACGGTTGCTCTCGTCGTGATGCAGCTTATGTTGTGGCCTTGACCCGTCTAAGCGACACTTATGATGCCCGAGGCATCTGGCCCTAGCCTTGGTTGAGTCAATACCGACACAGGGTTACGAGCAAGATGTTCAAAGATCGCCTTTATGAAAAGCTAGGCATGGTTCTGTGGCTCATAGGTTGTGTCGCGTTTGTGGGTTCGGCGTGGAAAGCCGATGACCCGTACGCGCTGACTGGTGCTGTGCTGTTTCTGGTAGGTGTGCTGTTGTTCATTGTTCCGCTGTTTCGCCCTAAGGAATAGCTTGGCCTGGGCAGTAGTTTCACTTGCATGACCGATCGTCAATTCGGGTTCCGCACGCGCGCACTTCACGCTGGGTCTAGACCTGACCCTCATACAGGTGCACGCGCGGTGCCCATCTACCAGTCCACCAGCTTCGTGTTCGAAGACACCCAGGACGCGGCTGATCTGTTTGCCCTCCAGAAGTACGGGACCATCTACACCCGAATCTCGAACCCAACCATCGCGGCATTCGAAGAGCGAGTGGCCAGCCTCGAGGGCGGCATTGGGGCAGTCGCTACTGCGTCGGGCCAAGCGGCAGAGTTCTTGGCGATTACGGCGCTGGCTGAAGCCGGAGACAACATCGTGGCGAACTCTGCGCTTTATGGCGGAACCATCACCCAATTCGATGTGACATTGCGGCGTCTCGGGCTAGAGACCAGATTCGTAAACGCAAACGATCCCACGGCAGTGGCGGCTGCGATCGACGACAAGACCAAAGCGGTGTTCACCGAGATCATCGCAAACCCATCCGGTGAGGTTGCCGACCTTGAAGCAATATCTGCGGTGACCAAACAAGCCGGAGTGCCTCTGGTAGTCGACAACACGTTTGCTACTGCCTATCTGTGTCGGCCAATCGAGTTCGGGGCTGACATCGTGGTCCAGTCGGCCACCAAGTTTCTGGGCGGGCACGGCACTTCAATTGGTGGCGTCATCGTCGACTCCGGCACCTTCGATTGGGGCAACGGTCGTTTCCCGACGATGACCGAACCGGTTGCCAGCTACAACGGTCTCCGCTGGTGGGACAATTTCGGAGAGTACGCATTTGCCACCAAACTTCGTTCCGAGCAGCTGCGTGACGTCGGCGCCTCGATCTCGCCGTTTAACGCATTCATGATTCTCCAAGGCATCGAAACTTTGCCTCAGCGAATGGAGGAACACGTCTCGAACGCCCAGCGAGTTGCCGAATGGCTTGACGCCGATAGCCGGGTCGGTTGGGTGAAATACGCCGGTCTCCCAAACTCGCCTCATCACGCCATGGCCAATAAGTACGTCCCCAAGGGCCCGGGAGCAATATTCACATTTGGGGTAACCGGCGGTTTGGCTGCCGGTTCTGCTTTCATCAACTCACTTCAGATTCTCAGCCACCTCGCCAACGTGGGCGATGCTAAGTCTCTAATTCTCCACCCGGCATCAACCACACACCAGCAACTCTCTCCTGAACAGATGGAAGCTGGAGGAGTTTCGGCCGACATGGTAAGAATTTCGGTGGGTCTCGAGGATGTCGACGACATCATTTGGGATCTTGACCAAGCCCTAGACAAGGCTCAGGAGGCCATAAATGGCTAAGTCCGATCGAGATCAGGTGCCTGGTTGGGAGCCGCCGGGTGCTATCGCTCGCAAAGCGCTACTTGACAGCGCCGAATCGATTGCCATCGTCGGCGCTAGCAAGAACCCATCGCGGGCTTCAAACTTTGTGGCGACCTACCTACTGTCGTCTTCTGCGGACTTCCGGGTCTACATGGTTAACCCGCGCGAAACCGAGATCCTTGGCCAACCCGTTTACCCCGACCTCGCCTCATTGCCTGAAGTACCTGACATTGTGGACGTATTCCGCAAGAGCGAAGATCTACCCGAAGTTGCAGCTGAGGCGATTGCGGTTGGCGCAAAGACGTTCTGGGCGCAGCTGGGCCTGTGGAATGGCGATGCGGCTCAGATGGCGTCCGAAGCAGGCCTAAATGTTGTTATGGATCGCTGCACAAAGATCGAACATGCTCGGTTTGCTGGCGGGCTGCATCTTGCCGGCTTTGACACAGGCGTGATTAGCTCTCGCCGCTAGCCCCAGCGAGTCTGGCCAAGTTTGTAGCCGACAGAGCGAACGGTTTGAATCAGGTGCGAGTGCTCTTCACCCAGCTTCGCCCTTAGACGACGAACGTGAACGTCCACCGTGCGTGCGCCGCCGTAGTAGTCATAACCCCAGACTTGGTTAAGCAACGCCTCCCGACTGAACACCTTGCCCGGATGAGATGTCAGGTGGCGCAGTAGTTCGTACTCCATATAGGTGAGGTCCATCACTTTTCCCTCGAGCGCTGCTTGATAGGTCTCCACGTTGAGGCTGATCGGGCCGTAGCTGACCAGCTCGGGCCTAACCCCACGACCCGCCCGCCAAAGCAGATGACCGATTCGCGCATCAAATTCTCGCGGATGGAATGGCGCAATCAGGAAGTCGTCAAAGAGCTCGTCCTTGCCTTCAAGCTGATCAAGCATGGAACCTGGAATCAGAATTAGAAGCGGGTCCACGGGCACGTCCCGCTTTCGGAGAGTCCGACACATCGCCCACGCAAGCTCGGCATCGTCAGAGATCACCACTACAGCACCGGTGAACTCTTTGTCGTCATCTGCATCTGTCAGGCGATCGCGACTGATCCATTCGATGCCCCCTAAGTCAAGACTCCGAACTAGATCGGTTGGCGCCTCGGCTGGGTAGATAACAAACCGCTCGGTCACCATGACGGTAGATAGTTCTCCAGCTCCCACGGCGAAACATGGGTCTTGTAGCTTTTCCACTCTGACCGCTTATTGCGCAGGAACCACTCGAAGATGTGCTCACCCAAGGCGTCATAGACCAGCTCGCTTTTTTCCATCTCGTCCAAAGCGGCCGAAAGAGAAGCAGGTAGGGGAGCCAGCCCCAACTTCTCGGGTCCGCCAGGTCCGATGTCGTGAAGGTTCTCGATTGTCTCGTTCGGAAGTTCGTACCCCTCTTTGATGCCTTTTAGCCCAGCGGCGAGAATCACCGAGAACGCCAAATATGGGTTGCAGGCCGGATCGGGAGATCGGAACTCGATACGAGTTGACGAAGTCTTGTTGGGCTTGGTTACTGGCACCCGAACCAGGGCAGATTGGTTTGATCTCGCCCAGCTAATCCAGGTGGGTGCTTCGTAGCCGACGACGAGCCGCTTGTAAGAGTTAACAAGTTGGTTCGTGACCGCTGTGATTTCACGCGCATGGTGAAGTAGGCCCGCAGTGAACTGGCGACCTATCGGGCTAAGTGAATACTCGGCGTCGTCATCGTGGAACGCATTGCCGTTGGCCCCAAACAGCGACAAGTGCAGGTGCATTCCGCTTCCTTGTACACCGGCCAAGGGCTTCGGCATGAAGCTCGCGTACCTACCGTTCTCCAGCGCCAGCTCCCGCACGATCAAGCGGAACGTCATGATCTGATCGGCCATTGTGAGGCCGTCGGTGTAGCGAAGATCGATCTCGTGTTGGGAAGGAGCGTCTTCGTGGAACGAGTACTCAACTGGGATGCCCATCGCTTCCAGAACTGAAAGGGTTTGGTGTCGCAAGTTCGTGGCGACATCTGATGTTGTGAGGTCGAAATAGCTTCCAGAGTCGAGCGGTTTCGGTGCGGCTGCGGGATCACCATCGGCGAAGTAGAAGAACTCCATCTCCGGTGCCACAAAGAAACCGAATCCGGCATCTTGGGCTTGGGAGAGGTTCCGCTTGAAGACGTTTCTCGGATCACCCTCGAACGGTGTTCCGTCGGGGTTCGAGATATCACAGAACATTCGAGCAGTCGATCCGTCATCGGCCCACGGAATTGTTTCGAACGTGGCTGGATCTGGCATAGCCAGAACGTCAGACTCATGGCTGCGGCTGAACCCGTCAATCGAGGATCCGTCGAAGTGAAGGCCTTCCTCTAGGGCTGTTTCGAGCTCGACCGGGCTAATGGCGACCGACTTCAGCTGCCCCAGAACATCGGTAAACCAGAGGCGAATCAGCTTTATGCCACGGTCTTCCACGGCCCGGAGCACGTACTCGTTTTGGCGTTCCATTAGTCAGTTGTACGAGAAATCGGCGCCGATTGCACTACTAAAGGGCCTATCGAGCCCACGATTTACACGCCGTTAACACAGTGTGATTGTGGTTGAAACAATCTCACGGAATAGTGGGGGTCGACGCGTAAGCGACGCAGAACGCCAATGCGACCTAGTAACGGAGAAGAACGTGAGCGTATATAGAGCTGAGTACATCTGGATTGACGGCACCGAGCCCGACAACGAGGTTCGCTCGAAGACCAGAATCATCCCGACCGGCAAAGAGCCTGGCATCTGGGGATTTGATGGATCAAGCACCAACCAGGCAACCGGCGACAACTCTGACGTCGTACTGAAGCCCGTGTTCCAGTGTCCAGATCCGATTCGTGGCGGTGACAACATTCTTGTTCTTTGCGAGTGTCTTCTCACCGAGGACATGTCTCCGCATCCAACCAACACCCGCGCTGCCGCCGTTGCCTCCATGGAGGCCTTCGGCGACCAGAAGCCTTGGTTCGGTCTAGAGCAGGAGTACACCATGCTCGACCCGCAGACTGGCTGGCCTTTCGGCTTCCCGCCAAACGGTTACCCCGGACCGCAGGGTCCTTACTACTGCGGCGTCGGTGCAATGCGCATCGCTGGCCGTGACCTTGTTGAGGAACACACTGATCTTTGCATAGCTGCCGGCCTTGAAATCTCGGGCACAAACGCTGAGGTAATGCCTGGCCAGTGGGAATTCCAGATCGGGCCACTAGACACCGTTGCCGTTGGCGATCACATGTGGATCGCTCGTTACCTTCTGTACCGCATTGGCGAGAAGCACAACGTTGAGATCAGCATCGAAGCCAAGCCGATGAAGGGTGACTGGAACGGTGCTGGCATGCACACCAACTTCTCAACTGAGGCAATGCGCGAAAACTACGACGCCATCATCACCGCAGCCGAGTCACTGGGTGCCGAGGGTAAGCCAGCTGAGCACATTGCTGGCTATGGCTCTGGCATTGAGGATCGCCTGACCGGAGCGCATGAGACCCAGCGTTTCGATACTTACAGCTATGGCGTAAGCGACCGCGGTGCGTCGATCCGTATTCCTTGGCAGGTAGCTCAGGACCAGAAGGGCTACATCGAAGATCGTCGGCCAAACGCCAACGCTGATCCCTACGTAGTTGCCACGCTTGTTGCCAACACTTGCTGTGAGGCACTAGCCAAGTAGCAATCCACAAGTAGTTGCGTATTTCGCTTCTGTCATAGGTTCATCGGTCTATAGACCGATAGACCTATGACAGAAGCCGTTTTTGGCGGCGATACTGGAGAGGTGATTGTCACCGTTGTTCGAATCAAGGGCGCTGGCCCGCTTTCAGTAGACGAGGCACAGGCGCTGTTTTCCCAAAACGCGGCCGGATATCTAGACGTGCCAGGCTTGATAGCCAAGACGTTTCTGCTTTCTGAAGATGGCAATGACACCGGCGCGGTCTACTGGTGGAGAGATCGTGAATCGGCCGAAGCCAAGTTCAATCCGGGCTGGTTCGAAGGGGTTCGCGCAAAATATGGATCTCCCCCTGTCGTGGAGTACTTCGATGCACCGGTGCACGTGGACCCGGTCAATCAAGTAGTGCGAGTAGACGCGCCGCCCGAATAATTATTCCCTAATCGGGCCATCACAATCTGCTAACAAATGGGCCCGAAACTAAGAACATCCCAAACAAACCCCCTCGACAGAACGGATGTTAGAAATGAAGAAGAAGAACCTCGCTATCGGATCAGGCCTAGTGGCCGCTGGCCTAATCGCCGGCTCAATGTTTGCCCCAGTTGGCTTCGCCGGCGCCCAGGAGACTGAGCCAGAGACCGATCCCGGAACTGAAGCTCCTGAAGCTGAATCAACCGAGAGCGAAGGACGACGTGGCAACCGCGGCGCCCGAGCCGAAGCACTTGCCGACATCCTCGGAATTACCACCGACGAACTCAAGGCAAGCATGCAAGAGGGCAACACTTTGGCAGAGATCGCAGCCGCTCAAGGCATTTCAGAAGCTGATCTAATCAGCCAGCTCGTTGCTGCCTCCAGCGCAAGGCTGGATGAGAAAGTTGCTGCTGGCGATCTGACTGCTGAGGAAGCAGCTGAGAAGAAGGCTGGCCTCCAAGAGCGAGTAACCAACGCAGTCAACGCTGACCCTTCCGAGCGTAAAGGCAACCGCCGTGGCAACCGAGGTGAGAAGGCAGAAGCGCTTGGCGAAGCCCTGGGCCTCTCAGTTGAAGAGCTCCGAGAAGGCTTCGCAGCCGGAAACTCAATTGCCGATATGGCTGTTGCCCAAGGCCTAGATGTAGATGACGTAGTTGACGAGCTAGTGGCCAATGCGATGGAGCGAGTGGACGCTGCGCTAGCCGAAGGCAAGATCGACGCTGATCGGGCTGCGGAAATCACCGAAGGCCTTGAAGAAAAGATCACCGAGCGAGTGAACGCTGACCCTTCCGAGCGCTCAGAGCGTGGACGAGGCGGTAACCGCGGTGCGGCCGCCGATGACGATTCAACTGAAACCGGTCTAGACGCTTAAGTCAGGTAGATCCTCCCCAAAAAACAGTTCGGCCAAGCCGAACACGTGTTACCCCCTCGACTCTCCTTGCGCCCAAAGCCTTGGAGAGTCGATGGCGTTTTGGCAGCGTCGCATTGTGCAGGGCCTTCGAGTGTGTTCTCCTGTGGCCGGTTGGTGGCTTTACACTGGGATTATGCGACGTCTCCGGGTAGCGACCTGTCAGATCAACACCGCCATGGGCGACATCGACGGCAACGTCGAAAAGATCATTGCGATGCTTGAAGAGGCCGAGGAGGCCGGCGCCGATGTGGCGGTGTTCCCCGAGCTTGCGGTCTGTGGCTATCCGCCAGAAGATCTGGTTTTGAAGCCTGGGTTTGTGGAAGACACCAAAGAGGCCATGGAGCGCTTGGCGGCGCGAACGGGAGAGTGCGCTGCGGTTGTTGGTTACGTCGATGGGGACCGTGACCTCTTTAATGCCGCTGCCCTTTGCCACAAAGGCGAAGTTGTCTTGGTTCATCACAAGCGCGTGCTGCCCAACTACGCAGTGTTCGACGAGCGACGCTATTTCACCCCTGGTTCAGAGGATTATCAGCTGGCCGAGATCAAAGGCATCAAGGTCGGCATCGCAATATGTGAAGACATCTGGAGCCCCACCGGCCCGATGTTCGACCAAGCTGCCGGCGGCGCCGAAGTCATGTTGGTGCCAAACGCATCGCCATATCGTCAAGGCAAACACCTCGAACGAGACATTTTGTTGAGCTCTAGAAGCGCCGATGCTTCCTGTGGCCTTGTCTACATCAATCAGGTTGGCGGCCAAGACGAACTGGTCTTTGACGGCGGCTCAGTCGTGTTTGACCACGAAGGCCAGCTCGTAGCTCGGGCTCCTCAGTTTGTAGAGAATCTGATGGTCTGTGACTTGGCAGTGCCTCGCACCTATCGGAAGCGACGCCTCGACCCCCGGGGTCAAGAAGAATTCACACATGAGTTGCCGGTGACTGTGCTGAGTCCCGAGGTTCAGACAACGGGGCCATTGCTGGACGGGGGCGTTGTCGAGCCGTTCTGCCTGGAAGAAGAAATCTGGGAAGCGCTAGTGCTGGGAACCCGAGACTATGTCCGCAAGAACGGCTTCACCGATGTTGGGGTTGCCCTTTCCGGCGGAATCGATTCCACGATCGTCGTAGCGATTGCCGCCGACGCCCTTGGGCCTGAGAATGTTCACGCTGTGATGATGCCGTCTCGCTATTCGTCTGATCACTCGGTTTCTGACTCGGTCAAACTGTGTGAAAACTTGGGCGTCGAACACCGGACCATAGCAATCGAACCTGGGCATCAAGCCTTCCTTGACATGTTGTCAACATCGTTCGAAGGCCTGGATGAAGACACAACCGAAGAGAATCTTCAGTCTCGAATTCGCGGTGTTCTCATGATGGGTCTATCAAACAAGTTGGGCTGGCTCATTCTGACGACGGGCAACAAGTCAGAGATGTCGGTTGGCTACTCGACTCTTTACGGCGATACCGCGGGTGGCTATTCAGTCATTCGTGACGTGTTCAAACTGATGGTTTACCGCCTGTGTCGCTGGCGAAACGAGAAGGCTGGCACCGAGATCATCCCTATATCGGTAATCGACAAGGCGCCCTCAGCTGAGCTTCGACCAGATCAACGTGATGATCAAAGTCTGCCCCCCTATGATCAGCTCGATCCGATTCTGGCGGGGTACGTCGAGGACGACTTGACGGCAACCGAATTGATCGAACGGGGCCACGACGAGGCGGTCGTGCGACGCATAGTGCGTTTGGTTGACATCGCAGAGTACAAACGTCGCCAATCACCGCCAGGAATTAGAGTCACTTCTAAGGCGTTTGGACGAGATAGGCGTATTCCAATGACGAATCGCTATCGCGGATGAATACCACTGCCTAGACAACGCGTGTAACCTGACCAGCCGACGGGCAAGAGGCTGTATTTGCGATGACCCGTTTCAAAAACCCACTTCGAGTTCTGATGATCTTTGCTGTCATGGCCTTTGTGGCTATGCCTGTTAACGGCCAGAGTTCGGAAGAACTTGAGAAGATTCGCGAAGAGCGACGCGAGATCCAAGAGGAAATCGCGGAAAAAGCTGCGTCAGTTGATGCCACTCAGGTCTCGCTCGACGAACTGGCAGCAGCCGTGGAGGTGCTGAACAGCAACGTGATCGCCCAAGAGCTTCGGGTTGCTGATTCTCAGCGCACTTTGGTTCAGACCCGGGCGCGTCTGGCCCAAGCCAAAGAGAGTGTTGCCACCATCGAGGCCGAGCTTGCGGGCCGTCAGGAAAAGCTTGCGTCGCGTGCAGTTGCGTCCTGGTTGAACCAAGGCAGCGAGCCGCCCCTGTTAGTTGAAAGCGACGACCCAAGCTTGGCCGCTCGGATGCAGGCCCTGGTAGGCAACGTGACTGGCACCGAAGCCGACATTGCCGACCAAGTCCGAGAACTTAAGGACGATCTCCGAATCGAGAGAGAGATTGCGGCTACGGCAAACACCGAGGCAAACACGATTGCGGCTCGGCTTGCAATCGAATTGGCTGGCCTAGAGCAAGCTCGTGAAGAAGCTCAAGCCTTGGCCAGTGCCGCTGAAGCCCGCCTTGAGCACCTTTTGCTTGAACAGCAGTATCTGGAGTCTCTAGACGTCGAGTTAGCCGAACAGTACGACGAGGCTCTTGAAGAGCTTCGTGAGATCCTAAAGCGCACCGCGACTGAAGGCGGTGGCCCAACTGCGCCGTTACCGGACAGGTCAGAAGTGGTCAAGGTTGGAACTATCTGGGTGCACGCCTCAATCGCTCCGGAGTTGCAGCTGCTGCTTGACCATGCCGCAAGCGACGGCATCATCCTTAAGGGTGGCGGCTACCGAGATTCGACTCGCCAGATCCAGCTCCGCATCGCAAACTGCGGAAGCAGTGACTACGCCATCTGGGAAATGCCGCCGTCGCAGTGCTCTCCGCCGACTGCTCGCCCCGGACGCTCGCTTCACGAGCGTGGTCTTGCGATCGACTTCACCGACAACGGTCGGGCCATCAACAGCCGAAGCTCAAAGGCCTACCAGTGGTTGAAAGCCAACGCAGCCGACTACGGCCTGTACAACCTGCCATCTGAACCCTGGCACTGGTCAACTACCGGCAGCTGATTCGTGTCCGGTTTTCGGGCGTGAACCAAGTTTCAAATTGGTCATCCGGCGCACGTGAGACGAACGGGTAGCCGACACAACTTGCCGGGGTTCTACAACGCTGGTTCATATAGTTAGGGCTAGCACCGCTAACACGTCAACGGCTCAAGGTCGGTGAGCGCTAGCGCAAATGCAGATTCTGTAGTCCGACGGTTTCGAGTCGTCGGTTGAAACCGTCGACTCCATCACAAGTCCTGCTCCTTCCCGGTTCGGCTCATATGGGAGACACTCACACCTGTCCATAGAAACGTCCATTATTTAGAGCAGCTATTTGGGCCCGTATTTGCTGGGTTTCAGCTGTCTCCCCGCGGAGACGGATCACCTTTAGGCAACTGAGATGATGGTGAGTACAGCGCCCACTAGCGAGACAGCGTGATCCGACTTTGCACAATATCGACCAGAGCCACAAGCTCGGGCTGCTCACCGTTGTAACCGACCTTGTTGAGATTGTACCTCTTGGTAGGCACCAGACTCACGCTCAGCAAGAGCCACCAGATTGATCGCTGCACCGATGGCAGCAAAGACGATCGCTGCAGTGCTCAGCGTGGGCTGATGCCTTCTGTCTGCTCGGTGGCCAAGCTGTTCCCAGCGCGGGGAATCTGTTGATCAGCTTTTGATCTGCGGAGTTTCTCTAGCCGCCGGCGCGCACGCCAACCCAACACAGACTGAACCTCAGCCAACTCGCTGCGAGCCTGCCTCTCCAACTCAGCACGCAAATCAGCACGCTCCTGCTCACGGTCTCGAGACCCAACCAAATCAAGCACCCGATCCTCATGGCTCTTAACTAGTTCTGAGATCCGTTTCTAACGCTCCTCAGCCCGAGCTTCAGCAACCTGAAACTTCGCCTCAGCCTCAGACACCGCCCGCTCAGCCCGTTCACGAGCGGTGCGCTCCTGCTCAACGTCAGAGGTTGCCTGCCTCAGTTTCGCTCTCAGATCCTTCTCAACCTCATCCCTCGCGGCCAGCTCACTAGACAACTTGACCTGATCCTCACGCAGATCAATCAGCTCATACTCATCAACAATCTCGACCGCATCGACATCGACCGATACCAGAGCCTCAGACGGAATCAACCAAGGCGCAGACCGCCCTTCGTCATTCTGACGGGCGAGAGCCACAGACGCACCACATGCCTCACCGTGGAGCTATACCAGCGGCCCCATTAGCAGTAGGAACTTTCTTAGCGTTCAAGATGTCAGCAATACCCTGCTGAGTACCTCCAGCAGCTCTCATCGCCGCTACCCGATGCCGAATAGCGTCATCAAGAATCGGGTTCTGACCAGCCCGTTTCGCCTGAGCTTTCCGCTGCTTATGAGTCATCGCAGCACGCTCCCCAATGATCCCCGACTCAAACTGAGACACCGAGGCCATCACATTCATCACGAGCCGACCAGACGGCGTAGTAGTGTCCACGCCGAAGTCGAGAACGATCAAATCCCACCCAGCTTTCTCGGCTTTGGCCATCATGTTGCCCAGATCTACAACAGAGCGGGCAAGGCGTGACAACGACGCGCAGACCAGCACGTCAGCCTCGCCAGCATCGAGCATGTTGAGAGCCTCTAAGAGTCCTGGCCTTTTCACGCAGCGAGCGCCCTGAGAGTCCCTCGTCGGCGACATGGCGGACAACTGTCCACCCACGGTCTTGGACAGCCTCACGAGCTTTCTGCTCCTGGTCAGCGAGAGATAACCCGCTATCGACTTGTTTCCCTGTCGAGACCCTTGTCTAGATGATTGCTCTGGCTTGGTTATGTTGTCTCCCCATATGTCCAACTGCGTTAGCTAGATACACGGTTGCCTGCAACTCTGTCTTAGGTTGACGAAGTTAGTTGGACCTTTGGGTACCCAAGCTGTGGACAACGACTGGACACACTCGTGTAGTCAGAGTTTGCTTAGAAGATGGATGTATATCCCCAAAACTGGAAAGATGAATACGGCTGGCGCTCCTGATAAGTGGACGCCATATGCGAGTACTCCAGCGACTACGTGAAGAAGAATGAAAGCTGTGGGCCCACCTAGTGTGTTCTTTACTGCTTCCATGGCAAAGTGCTCCCTGTACAGCTCATGGTCAGGTATCGGACACTTACATTCAGCTCTAAAGCCCTACGTTGTCAGTCTGAGGATTCTTGAGTAGCGGAGCGCTCCAGCTTCACTGGGGAAGGTAAGAGAGCGGGTGCGTACTCATGTGCTCCAAGGGAAATAACGAGGCTGATAAGGGCTGCTAGTAGTGCATGTCTAATTGTCAACATGGCTATGGAATATTCCAAGCTCGACTGAAATAGCTTAAAAACTGGTTCTCCACGCTGCCCTAGACACTGGGTACCCAACTGTCCAAGAGGAGCGCAGAGGCCAGCTACCGGCTGGTTGGACACTGTCTAGGACACCGCAAACTAGGGTCTAGCAATGCCAGCCAAAGAGCTACATCCACACACGATCGAGACCAGATCGTCAGCGAGAGTCTTGATATAAGCCACCATCGGAGCAGTCTCAAGGCCAGCCAGAGCGCTGCTCTGCAGTACTGGCGGTATTGTGACCGTGAAGGATGAGGACGGCACCGAACTGACTCTGACAGTTGCTGCACTGTCGACTTACTGGCTGTCGCCTAGCGAGATCGTCAGCCTTGGAGACGCCGAGATCTGGCTGCTTTATTAGTCGTCATCCTCAAGTTTGCGAATGGTTTCGTCGATTTCTGCCTTCCATTCCACGGCAGCAGGAGACGTAGGACACCTCTGAAGAACCGACATACTTAGCATCCCGTAGAGGTCCATGTCATCGTCGTTATCAAGGACGGCGCCAGCGGCGAGTTTGGCCAGCTCACGGTAAGTCATCTCATCGATGATGTCGCAGAGGGTGTCCATCTGCGCTCCGATGAGACCCCGGTCCGTGCTCTCAAACACGCTCTCAAATAGTCTCCAGTCAGATTCGTCGAAGTCTTCTACGCGATCGGACCGATACGGCTCGGGAGCAGGAGCCTCGGTCGTAGTCGGCTTCACCGTTGTACTAGGTGCCGTTGTGGCAGTCGTGCTCGTGCTCGTCTCTGTAGTTGTAGTTGTGGAGTTTGCCGGCGCGGCAGTGGTCTCACCACAAGCCGAAGCCAGAATCACAAACACCAGAATTGCCGCCGCTCTTTTCATAAACCGCAAGAGTGCCAGTCAAACGAAAGAAAGCCAAGAGGCAGTTACATCACGAGTGTGGTTGGAGAGGACCAAGGGGGCCCTTAGTCAACTCTCCAACCAACAACTTGTAACCGCGCAATAATCTCTGCGCGATCTTCACGCGGGCTACAGCCACGCTTTCTCCCAAGACCGCCGCACAACCTCAACCCGCTCAGGGTAGAACCGGAGCAGCCTCCTAGGGTCACTGAGGACATCAACCAGCTCCAGAGGCTCAGGAAGCTTCTGACGAAATACCAGATAGCTGGACGTTTCAGCTCAGCGCCTTTCAGCCTGTACAGCTCGACCATTCCCACCCACCACGAGCACGACTCGACCAGCGGGATCATTGAGGTGACCAGCTTCTCAGCCTCTGCCATCAGGTTGGATGGTCTCACCTCATCCAGGCCAGCTAGTAGGACTCCGAGAGCGTCACCGGTGATCTCATAGGCCTCCTATCTACGGTCAATGCAAGTACGTCCGACCTGCTGCCATACCTCTTGGCGCTGATCGTTGAGCGTAGGCACAAAGATCGCTTCGAGATCCGGTGGGAACGGGACATCAGGATTAGCTTTCGCGTGAGCTACAGCAGCCTTGTGGTCAGCGAGCATTGATGCCCGTTTCTCAGACGCTGCCCGCTGGATCCGGTCATACTCTGCGAGCTGGTCAGCGTGCTCTTTGAGGAGCGCAGCGAGATCGGGGTTTAACCGATCCGGTACAGGTCCACCGAAACTCGATTTAGAAGCAATGAGAGCATTACAGCGCATCGGTTTTTGGACGCTTTCTTGGGTATAGGGCCTCGCCACAGATGCACGGGCAGCAGCTTGTAACTTAAGTGACCCCAACATATTTAGGGCACCTAATACATCGGCGGTGATTCCGGGGTTGAACTAGTTTTGGCACATCGATTTTGAGCCAAAACTGGTCTCAGTTTCTGAAGCCGACCGTTCGGAATATCCGAACGGGCGTCGTGTACATATTGGGCTTTAAGACCCAAATATTCGACTTCCATCAACAGAAGGGGGGCATCTCATGTCCAGCTGGAAAGAGTTACTACCAAGGATAAGACCGAGTACCACGGAGAAATAGAGCGATTTCTGAGGGCGCGACACGGCTAACACCAATCACAACACAAACACGCCACAGGTACGCCCATTCTCAAAAAGAGTTCAAAGTCATGCCGCTAAGACCATCGGTCTCGGTCGCCAAGCCGCCTCGGCCTTCATCTGCCTCGCCCGCTGAGCCGCCTCCAACCGTCGAGCAATCCAGATATCACGATGAACGAACCTCTGCCGCCAAAGCCACTGATCACGAGCCTGCTCACTCGGAAACTTAGCGATCGCGCAACCAGGATGAGCATCATCAGAAGCTCTGCCGCCAACCTGAACAGCAGCCTCTTTTGCCTCAGCGATCGACCTCTCAGCCTCAACTATCCCGTGGAACTCCCAGCCATGATCTGGCAGCTCTCCAGCCTGCTCCCGCCGAGTCTCAGGGAGCTTCTCATACCAGTTGCCAAGGCCTAGACAGGGCCAAGATCTGGCCTGGCAGCAACCGGCAATTTCGCTCTATCAGCAACTCGCCTCCCTTGTCAACCAGCAGTCTTCGCAGGACGCCGGCTGCTAGTGGAACTTCGGTGCGCGAGGGCAGCTGATCTCGACGGGTGAGTCCGCGGAGGAACTCAAGATCTCCTCCAACGAGGACAAAACGCTCGATGTCTTCGGGTCTCGATAGAACAAGCTTCTTTTCGAGTTGCAGCGAGGACGTGTTAACACCTTACCTAGAACACATGTACGACCTTGCGTGTTTTCAACGCCCCAGTCGTCGGCTCGCCCAAGGTGGAGCGACTCGGCTTGAGGCAGATGACGCGCCGCCCTATTCGTCACATCCAATCGGGAAATTTAGGATCACTTCGGTCCCGTCGTTTACGCCAGATAGCGAGTTAGGTGTCGCATATCCATAGATGTTGAACTTCCATCGGCCGCATGTAGCGAGCCCATCTGCTGTGAGTTCGGAGGCGAACCGCGCTTCGTAAGTTAGAAACGCATTGGAACTGGGTGTGTACGAGCCGATATCGACGTTGACTTGACGACTGGTTGCTGATGTCTGCACTCCGCCCTGGTACTGGCGACCATCAGGATTGTTCGCGCTGAAGAGTTGGACATTGCGCATTTCGAGCCAGGGACCACTTTCCGCTGCAAGCTGCGACAAAACGATCACGTTGTTGAGCACTGTGGACCCGTTGTTGTTAAAGGCGACGCGGATTTCGAACCACTGTCCAATGTCAACCTCGATCTCGTTGCTCCAGGACGCTTCACCTGTGCCTTCTGTGCGGCTGCTTACTTCGATTGAGTAAGCGTCCGAGGGTTCGCCAGAGGAATCGGTGAGAGCGACTGACGGGCCTTCGCCGAAGGCGGGCGCGGCTTCATAGACAGTGATCGGATTCGACAAGGTACGAACGATGCCCAATCCAATGATGGCTAGAACGCACGCCGCCGTGGCTAAGTACAGCGCTTGCGATTTTCTTGAGTTTCCTGTCGGTTTGGCATTGATGACGTCTTCTTGCCACCCTTCGGGCCACATGTCTCGCCGGTAGGCCTCCATTATTTTGTCTAGCGATGTCACAGCTCACCGTCCAGATCACGCAGGATGCCCTCTGCTTGCTTCCGTATTCGCTCGAGACGGCGGTTAACTGTTCCTGGGTGGATTCCAAGCGTGTCCGCGATCTCTTTCGAGGTGTGGTCCAAGACCCACCTCTCTACAAACAATTCCCAATCCTCGCGGTCAAGTCGGTCAGCTATCTCGGCCACAATAGCTTGCTCGAAGGTCCGACTAGAAGAAGAGCTGGCGTGGGTTTGGTCGGCGATGTTCGGATCCAGTATCGACACCTTTGTTGCTTCGCGGCTCGCTTTCTGGCCCCAACGGTTCGTCTCGTTCCGGGCGATACTCGCCATCCAAGCGCAAGCGTTGTTAAGTCTTTGGCCGGCATACAAGGCCTTGGCGACTCGTATGCGAGTCTCGTTAGCCACGTCGTCGGCGGCCCAGATCCCGCCCTTGCCTTTGAACTTGAGGTTAATTGTCTTCACTATGGAGTTCCGGCACATTTCAAGAAGCGCTATCACAGCAGCTTCACTTCCGTCGCCTGCAGCGGCCACAAGAGCATCGAAATTGCGGCCAAGCTGCCACTTTCTGATCTGTCTGCGCGAAGCCAATCAAACGCCCTTTCATTAGAAACTCTGGGAGCAATTTCAGGACGGCGGCAACTCACAACCATATGACCCCTCTTGTTGTCATTCTCGCGCAATTTTCGAAAATTGTTCCAAATTGCGCGTCAGCGGTCCTCTCCTAGGTCAATAACAACAGCCAGCGAGGGAGAGTCCTTCGCCGGAACACAGAGAGGTTATGAAGAACAATGAGTCAACGAACCAGCAATGGCGCCCCAAGCAACCGATCAAGCGGCAACGATCTCGTGGCGTGCGAGGATGCGCATAGTTACCTAGAGCGCGACGAAATCAAGGAGTATCTCGGCACAGCGAGTTCGGAAGATCCGCGACGAACAGAAGCGGACACAATTGGCCGCGGTCGACGCCGCTTTATGAAACTTGGAGCAGCAACTATGGCCGCAGTTACGTTTCCAATAGGTGCGCTAAGTAGCCCGTCAGCTGCATATGAGGCTCGGCGGGACGCTGCATGGCCGAAGCACTGGCGCCCACCGCTAGACCGGTCTCTTCGCGTGAACACCAACCACGGTGCCCTCGGGACTAGCTGCGCTGGCGTCGACACGAGCAATTACTACACCCATTATGTCGAGGGCGTCGGCAAGCACTACGGCCTTGACTTGGAAGCTCGTGCTGGCGACAAAGTCTATTCAATTGGTGCAGGCATGGTTCTCCACGTTGGTCGGTTGTGGGGTGCTGGTAGTGGAGGGGTGGTGGTCGTGGAACACTTCTCGAATGATGGCAAACCGTTCCGCGTCGCCTATGCACACGTAGTTCCGCTTAAGTCGCCGATCTCGGGAATGGTCTTTAGGCAGGGAGATGTTGTCTACAAAAACTTCAAACTAGGTTCCATAGCGCCTTCCAAAGCCATCGAGAAGTACTGGGGAAGCAATTTTCAACCACATCTTCACTTCGGTACCGAATGGGGCAACTACAACGCTCTCAATTGGGAGAAACAAGGCAAATTCGAGTGGGGTTCCACTACATCTTGTGCTGGCCCAAGTCAGTCGCGGACTACTAACCCAGAAGTGTTCCTCGCCAACAAAAGGCCCACATCGATATCTGGAAACATCGTCGGTTGGAAGAACAGCGACGCCTCGATTGCTAGTTGGCTAGTCAGATGGGACGGCAGAAGACTACGCAGGAACTGGATACCAGATGAGGCGACCTATCACAGTCTCGTAGCGGCAGGTGCGTTGGATCTGGGCGCTCGACCCGCCCGGTTCCTAGACCAAATGGAAGACGAACGGGGCGTCCACGCCAACAAGTAGTAGCTAGAGAACTGCCAGGCGGCCAGTCTTCGACCATGACCTCGGGCCTCGCTTAGCAACACGGGGCCATCAGTGGGTGCCGGCCCAGTCGGCCGGTATCCACTGAGAGATCCTCGACGGCTCGCTAGCCCTTCAAGTCGGTTACGAGTTGCGGTTCAACGAGTGCTCGCTCCAGAGTCCGGCAGAGAAAACGCCTTACAAAAGCATCGATCTTTCCGTGGGTACCAAACGGTGGAAGAGCCGGAAGAACCGCTTCCAGGTCAGCCTTGGCTTTTTTGGCGTCGCGCCGATGGGCGATTGCGCTGCGCAAAGCGTAGAGCTTCTTGATGCGTCTAGCTCCATGAACCGGTCGACCGAAGCCAATATTGCCGGGAATTTGTCGTCGTCGAAGCTCGTTCGGGCTTGGACGGCGCTCTGGACGCGTGCAGGCTCGAAACGCTCGCGATGGAAGGGCAATTGGATGTCAGTAATACGTGTTATCAACGGCTGAACGAATGCACGGTGCCGTGTGTCGGTCCACCATGGGGGACCATTTGGTCAGCATCTGAGATGCGTAATGCCTGCTCGATTTTGTACGCGGGAATGGAGTTTGCCGATTTCGGTCGAACGACGCAGAACCGCCATTCACTCCGATCCACGTCTCGGCTCACGCCATTCTCGTCCCCTACCATCATCTGAGCTAGCGGGAATCGATTTCGGCCCGAATCACTCATGTAGTTCTGAAGCATGGGTTGCAGTCGATCAACTTCAGATGCCTCCGCTGGACCGAAGGTGTAGTCGCCGATGTCAAAGGCCTCGAGATTCGAAGGGTGGACATCGTCCACGACTGCGCCGAAGTCAAATGGGATGACTGTGGGGCTGCGATCGTGATTGCGCGTATAGCCCCTGGGAATTGCTGTCGAAGCTGACTCTGGCACCGCATCTTGATTCACCAGCGCAGTATCTCAGTAGCTCCGGGCCTCGAGCGACTCAATAGCTTGGTCATCTTTCGGTCCAATCGATGAGTGGGCCATTGCGGACAAGTATCCATCAACCACGGAAAGATGACGGAATCGCCCAACCGTATAAGTCCTTCGGACCTACGGCTGTCGGGGATATCAAAACCGCGAATCGAAGGCCACCGAATGGTTGCGTATGGTTTCAAGCATGATTCGTGTGCCAGTGTCTCTCGCTGAGCAGAAGGGCGTCCCGTGGTTGGCGGAAACCGCTCAGACTGAAACAGTGGTGACTTCATCTTCTAAACCCAAAGCCATTGTCGTTGCTGCGTCAGAGTTGCATGCGCTCAAGCAGCTTGTCCGAGATATAGCCGATCAAGTTATCGCCCAATACGTCGGCCGGGGTGTTGAGCGGACCCCAGCGAGTACACGCCTCGAACTGGTATGTGCCCGGCTCGGCTTGTCCGTCCAAGAAGTCCGTTCCAACCGTCCCTAGAGGCCCGACTGGCTCCGGACAGAAAGAGACCGAACACGCCTATTCGGACAATATTGGAGAACTGTCGGATCGTAGCCTAACATCGCCTGTTCTTGTCTCTGATCTGCTACTTAACACTAAGCGAGTTGTTGGTTTGACAATATCGGCGTGTGGAGTTGGCAGCAAGTGATGCGCCTCTCTCGAGAGAAGCTTGCCCAAATCTCTGGTCTTGGTCCAACCTACGTCCCGTCAGTCGAAAGAGGTGAGCGAAACGTGTCGCTCATCAACATCGTTCGCATTGCGAACGCACCCACATAGTTCAAGGGGTCTCTGCTGGAATCTTAAAGTCTAAGGATTTGTATTGTGGGTCCGCTGGTGTAGTTGCGTACCCGAACCGCGACAAGCTTGGGTACTCTGGCGACCTTCGACTGCGTTGTTTTGTAGGGAATCACTCGCAGACACTCAACGGTGGTCAGCGAAGATTCGACCGACTCGCTCCCTCCGGATTTCGCCCTTTGCAACTGGCTGCCCAGCCCTTCGAGCCATTACTGTTGCAACCAGCACAGACTTAGTCGTAGATATCGACCCATCCGTTGGAAGAATCACTTAAGTTTGAGTTACGTATTGCCGAATAGGATTGCGTAAGGACTAGTGATAGTCTTATACTCCCGGCAAGCCCTCGCAGCGAAAGGAGTCCTCATGCAGAACAATTCTGATCGACCGCAGGTCTCGTCCTCGAAGCCTGCCAAGACCATATTAGTGAAGAGCAATGGTGAAAGGCGAGAAGTAACTCGCGTACCACTACGCGAAATCTTCGACGCTCAAGCTAAGCAGTAAACCGGGTAGCTAATTCAAGCCAGCGGAGATGCTGGTTAAGAAGTCTTGTTTTAGACAATTTGCTCATATTGTCGTGTAGGGTCTTCTCTTATGAATTGGGAGAAATCGGGCTCGCCAAGTCAGCATCCATCACCGGATACGGTCCCAGTGGGGCGTATCGGGGGTTTGCTTACGAACCAGAGTCTTGCCTGGTCAGCAACATGTCTTCCGATGGTGGTGGATACGAAGAGTGTGCTCGTTACTCCGGCACATGTATTTGACGGCGTTGGAACAGTAAGTATTGAAATGATTGCGACGACGAACTACGTCGATGATGTCAATATTCCGCTGGATCTCGGTTCTTGGATACAGTCCGAAGAATTCGATCTGGCCGCAATCGAACTCTCAGCAGATGTCGTTTCTTGGCAATTTTGGCGGGCTAAAGATGAGTTCGTCTACCCGGACCCAAGCGGTCAGCATGAAGGTGACCAGATTCAACTTGCGATGTTGCCTCGCCCATTCGCTGGCGGTCAAAGTCTAGAAGTGAGTCTGGGAAAGGCTGATGCACCCGAATACGATCACCTTGAGTTTCCAGGGGAGTATGTGATTCCACATCTCCCGGACGATGGCGACAGCGGTAGTCCGGCCTTCTTGGTTGCGGACGGTAGACCCTGTTTCGCCGGTCTGGTCACTAGTGCAGTGTCAGAGGAAGCAGCTTGCGCAATCTTGCGAAGCGAAGCGATCCTTGACTTTCTCCGCCAGAACTTTGGTTAAGTAGCTAACTAGAATTCGGCGCCTTTACGTGCATCGAAGTGCTGGACCGATTTGGTCCGTGCTGAGAGCACAGCAGCACCACGGCGAGCATCCATCTCCACGAATCGCTCGGGGTTGGTGTGGATCATTAGGTCATCAGGCGATATCTGCTCAGGGTTGTCCCGCTTTCGGTGTTCCAGGCGTGTTACCCGGTCCCGAGGAAGTCACACGGGCCGAATTTACGGCCTGCCGCCCGGGCCGCCTGGTCCAGTTGTCCGCATTAACACTACATTCACGCCTTTGCTAACACGTTGCCGAAGTCGATCATCTAACTCATACCCAGAGGTAGTAGGTCAAGACTCACTTCCACAATTTTGTGCAACCGACTTTTTGTGTTGCCTGCCACTTATGAGCCGCTTGATGCGGCTGAGAGCATTCTCGAACTTCAAAGTTCCCCAGCCTTTTCGGGCAACTGTCAAGTTGAACCGAGAGAATGGTCAACTACCGGCGGCTAGGGATACGGCCTCTTCGGTTACTCGCTTTGTGGCTGGATCGATGGCGGCTAGAAGAGCCTGAGCCGGCGGCGAGTCGAGCTGAAGAACGACTAGGTCCTGCGGCTTGTACGGAGTTCTGATTGCTTGCGGTTTGCTCTTTGGATAGGGCCAGTTCGGGAGCTCGTCATTGGGAAATCGGCGGTTCTCGTAGCTCTTCCAAGCAACGGCAACCAGCCAGTTCACCAGCAAGTAGAAGATCAGCCCGACAGCGGCCACCGCTGTGGGTGGGATGACTACAACCAATGCAAGCATCGCAATTCCAACAACTTGGGCCAGCTTCACTGCAGGCGAAGGGCCCTTGTTGCCGTAGCGTCCGCTCTTGATTGACTTGGCCCGGACGCCACCCCACATGAGCCCGCGGGTCAGGGCGGTTGATCCGGTTTCACGTAGGGCTCGCCTGAAAATCCCGTCGGCATCGGCGGGATCGACCCGGCGATCACCACGCTTTGACTCTTGGTAGACGGCGTCGTGCAGGACGGCTGCCTCGCTGTTGGCGCCAGCGCTATCCATAAGCCATTGGACTGCCTTGGGCATCGAGGCAAAGTCGGTGTCGAAATCAGAGCGGACCACTAACAATTCGTGCCGCCCTTCCCAAACCAAAGGTTCGGTGAGCTTCCACAGCTTTCCTTGCACGTGCCTAACCGAGAGTTGAGTCCGGAACAACTGGCCCTCCATATGTGGTAATTCAGATTCTGGCTGTGCGGCTAAAGCTAGCAAGTGGGCGGTTCGGAGGTTTGGAGACCGCTCGCTTAGAGTTGAGTCATCATGGAAAACACAGTTCTTGAAATCGACCGAACCGACCACGGCCAAACCCGACTTCGGGCTGCCGAGGTGGCGCCACTCGAAGCCGGTCAAGTGCGGCTGCGGATAGACCGCTTTGCCCTTACAGCCAACAACATCACCTATGCAGTAGCGGGCGACATGTTGGGCTATTGGGATTTCTTCCCAGCCGAGGACAACTGGGGCAGAGTGCCAGCCATGGGTTGGGCCGATGTAGTGGAGACCAACAACCCCGACATCGAAGAGGGCGGCCGCTACTACGGCTGGTTCCCAATGGCCCAGTATGTGACTTTCACTGCCACCAAGACCAACGACGGTTTTCGTGACGATGGCGATCATCGATCCGAACACGCGCCCGTCTACCGCAGCTATGTCAGCACTGAACATGACCCGTGGTACGCCGCTGGTGATGACAACGAGGATCGTCACGCCCTGCTTAGGGGATTGTTCCTAACCGGCTTCTTGGCTGAAGAGTTCTTCGCTGACGACAACTACTTTGGGGCCGAGCAGGTGCTTGTTCTTTCGGCTTCGTCCAAGACCGCCATCGGGTTTGCCCAGCGCTCTGCGGCCAGGGGCACCGCTTCGGTTGTCGGTCTCACTTCAGCTGGCAACGTCGAGTTTGTTAAGTCTCTCGGCGTCTATGACTCGGTTGTTTCTTATGACGAAATCGCCTCGATCGACAAGAGCACCGCAGTTGCCATCGACATGTCCGGTGCCGCTGGAGTAGTCGCCCAGGTTCATGACCATCTTGGTGACGATCTCAAATACTCAATGGCTGTAGGAATGAGCCACCACGACGCGGCCCCAACCGAAGTAACTTCGGGGCCACCAAGGCAGATGTTCTTTGCCCCAACTGAGGTAACTCGCCGTTTGAAAGAATGGGGAGGCGCCGACTATTCCGAGCGCACTACTAGCGCCCTTCGCGACTTCGTAGAGCAAAGCAAAGGTTGGATGACAATCGAACAAACGCAGCTTCCAGAACGGGCAAAAGAAACCTGGTATGCAGTGCGAGACGGACAAGTGCCCCCGTCGATTGGCCGCATAGTGAGCCTGCATGATGCCTAGTCAGGCGGCCTCCAACAGCGGAGCAACCCAGCTGAACACCGACTATCTGATAGTCGGCACCGGGGCTGTCGGCATGGCGTTCGCCGACGTGCTGGTTGCCGAAACTGATGCCGACATCGTGATGGTTGACCGCTTTGCGAAGCCGGGCGGCCATTGGAATGCCGCATACCCGTTTGTGACGTTGCATCAACCGTCGCAGTTCTACGGTGTGTATTCACGCGAGCTGAGTAAAGGCGCAATCGATCAGGTGGGCCTTAACAAGGGCCTACATGACCTGGCCACCGGCCCCGAGGTCAGCGCCTACTTCGACGCAGTTATGCGCCACACGTTGCTTCCATCAAACCGGGTGCGGTATTTCCCGATGTGTAACTACACCGGAGACGGCAACTTCGAGCACAAGCTCTCCGGCGATCAGTTCAGCGTTGAGGCGTCAACCCTTGTGGACTGCACGTACCTGAACACAGCGGTGCCGTCGATGCACACACCAAACTTTGAAGTGGCCGATGGCGTCAGGTTTATGCCGCTTAATGATCTGCCAAGGCTCACCGAAGCTCCTGCCGGCTACACCGTCATCGGTGGAGGCAAGACTGGGATTGACGCCATCCTCTGGCTACTGGAACAGCGAGTGAACCCGGACTCCATCACTTGGGTTGTATCTCGCGACGCTTGGTTGCTGAACCGAGCAACCACTCAGCCCGGATTGGAGTTCTTCGAGGACACTTTCGGGTCTCAAGCAGACCAGATGGAAGCAATCGCAAATGCCGAATCGCCCGAAGACATGTTTGACCGCTTGGAGGCCTGCAACTTCCTTAAGCGCGTCTACCCCGAAATTCGGCCCACGATGTTCCATGCTGCAACCGTCAGCGACCTAGAAATAGTCGAGCTGCAACGGATCAAGAACGTAGTGCGTCTTGGTCGGGTGCAAAGCATCGAACCGACCCAAATGATTCTCGACGATGGTGTCGTAGCCGCCGACGCGAATCAGCTGTACATCGATTGCTCTGCCAGCGCATTGCCCGAGCTTGATCTGAAACCGATCTTCACTGAGCGAGTTATCACGCCTCAAACTGTTCGCAGCTTCCAACCAGCGTTTAGCGCGTCGGTCATAGCCCACATCGAAGCAACCCGCGACACTTTGGAGGAGAAGAACCGTCTATGTGATCCGGTGCCGCTGCCCAGCGCTGGGGTTGGATATGCACAGATGGCCTTGAAGTCAATGATGAACCAATTCAACTGGGGCCAAGATCCGGAGATGCGTGAATGGCTGCTGGGCAACCGCCTTGATGGGTTCTCTGCCACCGCCGCAATGGTGTCAACCGAAGACGAGGGCAAGCGGGCCATCTTGAAGCGTTTGAGGGACAACGCGTTTCCTGCGGTCACCAAACTGTCAGAATTCGTTGAGGCCGCTAAATAGAGTACGGTCTGGCCTGCCCTAAAGCCCTGAAGTAGCGTGGCCTATGGACATAAGAGTTGGTGTTGCCGGTGGCGGTTCTTGGGGAACGACGGTTGCCTCTTTGGCGGCCAACAATTGTGAGACCACATTGTGGGCTCGGCGTCAAGAAGACGTCGATGACATCAACAACAATCACGCCAACAGTCGGTACCTGCCAAATCTGAAGCTTCACAAGAATCTCAAGGCCACAACCGACCTTGCCCAGATGGTCAGCAACGCAGACGTTCTTGTTATGGGTGTGCCTTCTGTTGCAATGCGGGACACCGCCAAGGCAATCGCTCCGATTCTTAGACCGTGGGTTCCGGTAATAAGTTTGGCAAAGGGCCTTGAGGCTGGCACCGGCAAACGGATGACTGAAATTCTTGGCGAGGAACTGCCTGACCACCCCCTAGGTGTTCTGACTGGCCCAAATCTCGCAAAGGAAATCTTGACCGGTTACGCCGCGGCGGCCGTTGTGTCCATGACCGACCTGGCCTTGGCCAGTCGCGTCCAGGACTTGTTCAGTTCAGGCCTATTTCGTGTCTACACCAACGATGACGTTGTGGGTTCCGAGCTTGCCGGAGCTCTAAAGAATGTTGTGGCGATCGCCGCAGGAATGGCCGACGGGCTCGAAGCCGGCGACAACACGCGGGCCGCAGTAATCACCCGCGGCCTGGCAGAGTTGACGCGGCTAGGCGTTGCAATGGGCGGCCGGCCCGAAACCTTTAGCGGTCTCGCAGGCATGGGTGATCTCGTGGCTACTTGTATCAGCACTCAAAGCCGCAACCGGCACGTTGGTGAACTACTTGGGCGAGGCATGTCGCTTGAAGACATCATCAAGCAGATGGACCAGGTGGCCGAGGGCGTCAAGTCGATTCCGATCGTGATCGAGCTGGGCAAGCAGTACGACGTGCCAATGCCAATCACTGAAGCTGTTGCAAAGGTTGTTCTTCAGGGAGCCCCAGCGTCATCTGCCTATCGGGGGTTGATTCGAAGCGCTCCCGGTTTGGAATTGGAACCCGAATCCCCGGTCTAGCAGCCAACTCTGTCAACTTTCAGATTCCGCCTCAAACCGGTAGCGTCTGACTCCATGGCATCTTCTCCACGCACACCCTTTGCTCCTTGGGATAGGCGCGAACTACCAGGCAAGTTCACCGTCGAAGAGACCGCCCGGCGGGTAGGTCACTACAAGTGGTTCGAGATGAGGATGTTCGAATTGATGGCGGGCTGGATCGCAACGATTCCCGAGCTTGACATCAAGCTTCGCCTCGGAACCCACAGCTACCACCACGCTTTCCATTCAGAGCTTTGGCACAAGCGCCTGCCTGAACTTCGCGAAATGAACCCGGAACGCAAGACAGTTGCCCCGAACCCTGAGCTTGAGGCATTCGTAACCGAATTGGGCGCACCCGAGGGCGACGACAAGACGCTCGAAAAGCTTGTTGGTATGTATCGAGTGGCTCTTCCGGCAGTGATCAGTACCTATACCTATCACCGGAACAACACGTCCAAGATCACCGACTCTCCTACCATTCGGTCGCTTCAGTTCTGCCTCAATGACGACATGGAAGAGTGGGTTGAAGCCGAGATGACAATCCAGTCCCTAATTACAGATGCTGACGATGCTCGCCGGGCCGCAGACCGCCAAGCCGAGTTGACCACTTTGTTGATTGCGGCCGGCGGAATCGCCGGGCCTGGCTCGGTCGGCTCGTTCGACTTGGAAGAGAGCTAGCCGAATGAGCGGTGTGGTTGTCTCGCCAGAGACTTTTGAGAAGGTCTTCTTTGAGCACGCAGAAGTGTTGGCAAGCGTGGAAGCCGCTGTGGCCTTGGTGCCTGGGGCCTCGAAGTTTGAAGATCTGCTGGTGAACGTCGATGAGGAGGTTCAAACCAATCGTGTTCGTATCACATCCACCAGTCCGCTGGTGTTCGAGGTTCATTCTGGTGCGATGGAAGACACCACTTCCCCTCGGTCCTTCAGCGACTTGCAGGCCAAAGTAAATGTTGGTCGGCTTTTGTTTGAAGCGCTAGATCGCGCCGACGATGGGTTTGGTGCGCCTGCTGTCGACTCGGACATTTCGAAAGAAGTACGAGGCGCGTGGGACATCTACTGCTTTGGGCGCGTCTCCGCTTTGGGCCTTCGTATGCATAAGCCGCGTTATCTGTACAACTTTCACAATTGGGTTGGCTTTAGTGACGCCGCCAGCGAAGTTTTCGACGAGCTTTGGTCAGCTAAAGCTCTGTCTTTTGCCGATCTTGAAGCAAAGGTCGCAGATCTAACTCCTACCCGAACCATTTAGCCGGCTCGCCCCGGCTCGGGCTTACGGGCGATCTTGAAATAGTCCACCTCGGTGTGGGCAAACCTGGTTCCCTTGGATTTGTAGTCTTCACTAAGCACAAGATCTGGTCGTTCGTCTTGGCGGGCCTTCTTGTATCGCTGGTTGCCGATTCTTATCTGACTCTTGAGGCCGAGTTTGCTTACCTCGGTGGGATGTAGCTGGAGGTCTTCACTGAAGTTGCGATCATCGGTCCTAGGCACCCACGCGTTTGCTGGTGGAACATGGTCGATCCCGATCGCCCACACATCGATCTGGTCATCGGTTACCCGCATCCTCAGGAAGTTCTTCTTGTGTTCGATCCGTTGCGCGGCGTAAAGGTCGTTCGGGTGGATGCCAAGCAGATCAGCAAGCGTTAGGTACAGTCCGAAGATTACAGACGCCACAACCATCCCAAGCAGATAGAGGCCGACGATATAGACGAACCAGCTAAGAACCGGATGCTCTTGGGGCGTGAGGCGACTTAGCAATGCGAGTGTCAGAAACAGGCCTCCTATATGGGCGGCGGCGTGCGAACCACCAACCAGTAGTGCGCGCACAAGGTCAGTCGAGCGCGTGAATTTGATGAGAACAAAGGTGAAGAAGCTGAACAAAGCGATATTGCCCGGGCTTGTTAGTCCGGCAGTTGAAATAGTTCTGAACGCGTCTCCCAAGCCCTGGTCAGCTAGACGCTCGACAGTGGCGGAGAACCCGTCGGACTGATCTTGGGCTGTTGGCAGAGAGCGAAGCGCCAGCCAAGCGAGTACTACATAGATTCCCCCCAGAAGTGAGGCAAAGCTAGGGTTGCGGACTCCGGCGAATACTCCATACCAGCGGCGCTTCTTCGACCACTCGACAGTGGGGTAGATCGCTTCTGGTTGAATCTTCAGGGTTTTCTCGATGATCTCATCCTCACCGGCTCCTTCGCTGTGAAGCGTTACTTCGGCGGGAAGGTGATGGGTTAGCGACAGGTAAGCGCCACCGCCACCGGCAGTTAAGTAGGTGATGTCGTTGTCTTCGTCTTTGTAACGGACGTAGTGGTGAATGTCGCCAGCCAGCATCATGCGGACGTTCGCCTTGGGTGTCTCACGCATCGTTGCCTTTTCTGGATCAACGAAATTGGCCCGACAGTTCAGGCAGTCCTTCAGGAAGAAGTCCAAGTTGTGCATCTCTTCTGTGGGGCGGCTTGTGCTCTCGGCATCCACGTAAGCCCAACTGGGTTTTGCCGTCACCACAACGACGCCAGCATCGGGCCCCATTGCAGCGGCTGCCTCTTTGAAGTAGTTCAGTTGTGGTGTGTCAATAAAGCCGTCGAACTGAATATCGATTCCCCAGATCCACCAGTCGTCGGTGAGCTTTATGGAGAAGTAGCTGCGCTTCTGTGGCATTTCACGGCCGCCAAGCCACTTACCGTCGCAGAACTTGCGAATGAAACTGGTGAGCCCGTCGTACCAGTCGTGGTTCCCGGGAATTGCAAAGAACTTTGGATGATGAGAGTCGGTGTAGGGAAGTGATGCTGCATATGGACCAGTAAACCGATGCTCATATTCAGTAGTAGTTGCTGTCGGGTATACGAGATCTCCACCATGAATGAGGAGGTGACCTCTTGGAATGGTGGGCGTCTCTCCGTCGGGATTGGTGCTAACCGCTAGCTCTTCTTGAGCCAACATCCACGCCACCGCGTAAGTTGCAGCGAAGCCGTCGCCAGTGTCAGACACATAGTCAACCCAAAGAGGGTCTGGGTTGTCGGGATCTGTGCCGGGACGAACCTCGTCACGGTTTCCCGCCACGCTGTAGTCGAACTTGTCTCGACCAAACATGTCTTCCAGCTCACGCTTATCCGAGTACTCACCAAAGGCGCTTGAAAGGCCAACTCGAACAGCGGCCGATGTCAGTTCGCTAGGACTTAGCCAGCGGACTGCCTTCTTTCGCAC
This sequence comes from uncultured Acidimicrobiales bacterium, assembly GCA_937922785.1. Taxonomy (GTDB): domain Bacteria; phylum Actinomycetota; class Acidimicrobiia; order Acidimicrobiales; family SZUA-35; genus CALAJQ01. Next base: position 654 of record CALAJQ010000021.1, on the reverse strand, counting down.
GATCTCTTGATCTTGGTCTTGATCAGCCACCTAAACTCCCTCAAGTCATTGTCCACCTGAATCGACAACAGTCAACCTCTTGCTATAGATACTGTCGGCAGTCAGAGGCTCAACCTAAAACCCGGCTGCGGGGACGGCAAAAGGACCCGCCGAGAGGCGGGTCCTTCTGTTGTCGCCCTAGGTGACTGAGGTTTAGTCAGTCACTTAGCATTTATGGACACCTAGCATTTATGGAAGCAGTACCGCATCAATGATGTGAACTGTTGCGTTAGCGGTAGGTACGTCCTGGCAAAGTGTCATTGCCGCACCGTTAACTGAGATGACATCGCCTTCAGCGGCGATGGTCAGGTCTCCACCGTTAACAGTGGTAACTGTTCCGGCTTCAACTAGATCAGCAGCACTCATCTTGTCGCCAGCTACTACGTGGAACGTAAGCACGCTGGTTAGAAGATCCTTGTCAGCCAAGACTGCTTCGAGGTCCGCTGGTGGCAGAGCTGCGAAGGCATCGTTCACTGGGGCAAAGATGGTGAATGGGCCGTCTGAGTTGAGTGTGTCAACAAGGTCAGCTTCAACTACTGCTGTTACAAGTGTTGAAAGCAGTGGGTTGTTTGATGCTGCGGTTGCTGCGGTGTCGTCAGCCATGCCAGCGAAGGA
>CALAJQ010000020.1 GCA_937922785.1 uncultured Acidimicrobiales bacterium | reverse complement strand
ATCTCGCCACGGTGAACGAACAAGTGCTGTTTGCCAAACAACCGATCATCGAGCGTCGCAGCGGTTCAATCCTGGGTTACGCCGGGGTGGACTGGTTCGATCTCAACGGACAACGGGAACCCGAATTCGGTTACCGCCTGACTCCGACGGCACGAGGATTCGGCTACGCCACCGAAGCAAGCGCGCTCTTACTCGACCGAGCTAGAACGGCGCCTTATGAGGTGATCTATGGAATCGTTCACGCGGACAACCAGGCCTCCATCAACACCATCGGGAAGCTGGGGTTCGACTTTTGGAAGAACGACTTGGTAGAAGGTGAACCACGCAACCTGTATCGCTGGTTTCGCCAACCCGGCTAGACAGCCCGTGCGTCAAACAGGATCTGCCTGAGGCAACAACCGACGGCCGGGCGCCCACTCAGGCAATCGCCCACCGATCGCCCACAGACGCCTAGATGCTGTCCTGACGGTCTGTTGGTCCTACCATCGAGATGGGACCATACCTCAGGAGGCAACAGTGAGTGAGAACATCGACCTGCTTGTGAAGGGCTGGTACGTCGTCACGATGAACCCGACTCGCGACATCATTCACGATGGCGCAGTTGCCATAAGGGACGGGAACATCGTGGCCGTTGGCAAGACCAGCCAGCTTGAAGCCCAGTACAGCGCCACCGAAACTGTCGGCGGCGACCACTTCGTAGTGACACCAGGACTGATCAACTCCCACATCCACGTCACCGGCGAGCCACTAACTCGAGGTTATGTTCCCGACGACACGCCCTTTGAAGAGAACGTTTTCATGTGGTTGTGCCCCCTGTACTCGGTCTATACCGCCGCCGAAGAACGGCTATCGGGCCAGCTGGCCGCGGTTGAGATGCTCAAGTCGGGCACAACTACGTTCCTCGAAGCAGGAACCATCCGCTTCCTTGACGAGGTAGTTGATGGCCTCACTGAAGTGGGCATCCGGGGTCGAGTGGGCCAATGGGTTTGGGACCTGCCCCCCGAACCCGATGTCTACAAACAGGACACCGACGAAGCCATTGCGAAGATCCAAAGCCAGCTCGAACGCTTCCCGGCATCAGACGACAGCCGGATTAGTGCGTGGTCGTTGCTGGTAGGACACACCACGGCATCTGATCCGTTATGGCGGGCGGCCCGAGAGCTCGCCACAGAAAACAACGTTGGTATGAGCTTCCACATGTCACCCGCGAAACTTGACCCAGAAGGTTTTGTTGACGAGTTCGGCCACCGCCCAATGGTTCACCTGGCCGAACTTGGCGTGCTTGGTCCCGATGTAGCGATGACCCACTGTGTTCAGGTTGATGACCAAGAGTTGAAGATCATGGCCGAAACCGGGGCCCACGTTGCCCATTGTCCGACCACTGCGTTGAAGGTGAGCTACGGGGTAACTCAGGTTGGCAAGATGCCAGAAATGGTTCAAAGCGGAATCAACCTCGGCATTGGTACCGATGGCAACAACGCTTCCAACTATTCAGACCTCATGCGCGCCACCTACCTGGTGGCTGGTTTGTTCAAGGATGGTCGCCAAGACCCGCAGATGTTCCCGGCCGAAAAGGCCTACGAGATGGCGACCCTCGGCGGTGCTGAGCTGATGCAGATGTCAGATCAGATCGGATCGCTCGAAGTGGGGAAGAAAGCAGATGTTGTTGTTCACGACACCGACCGACCCGAATGGCGGCCGCTCCTGAATGTGATGAACCAACTGGTTTGGTCCGCCGACGGCCGGGGTGTTCACACAGTCATAGTCGACGGCAAGAAAGTGGTGGAAGCCGGCAAAATGTTGACCGTCGACGAAGACCGAATGTGGGCCAACGCCCAACAGTCGGGCGAGGCAATCACCCTGCGTTCAGGACTACCCGACAAGTCGAAGTACCCGGTTCTGTAGCAGCGCGGCTCGGTAGCTAACCGATTCCGGCGCGACTTCTTAGGCTGGCGCCTGCAGCTTGGGCTTGTGCCGCTAAGTCGGCTACGTCGACCCCAACCACCGTCGAGTCAGCCACTACTTGGGTTCCGGCGACATATACGTCTCGCACCGAACGACCGTCGCTGCCCCACACCAGCTGTAACACCGGGTCATCACTGCGCGGAATCCACTCGACCCGCGTTCGGTCGTGCACCACTAGGTCGGCTTGTTTGCCGACTTCAATCGAACCAACCATGTCGTCAACTCCAAGGGCAACTGCACCTCTAATCGTCAACAGCTCAAGTGCGTCGTGAGCGCCGAAGATGGTTGGGTCCATTGTTGTGTCTTTGGCCAAACCGGCAAACAGCGCAGCAGTTCGTATGCCATCCACCATGTCGCCCGCGTTCTCCGCGTCACAACCCAAGGCGAGCGCCCCGCCCGCCAACCACAGGTCTAGGTGCCGGAACGATTGTGATGTCCCCTGCCCCAGCCGCAAATAGGCCCACGGACACGCAATAACGCCTGCACCTCGGTCAAGCACGATGCGCAACTCTTCATCATCGAGATGGACCCCGTGGCCAATCTTGACGTGGGGACCAATTCCCCCAAGCCGATCGAGATGGACCAACGGCGCAAGCCCAGTGCGTTGTTTGTAGGCCTCTGTGTCAGACGTGCTGGGCGAAAGATGAAACGTAAGACCGACGTTTTCGCTACGAGCAAGTTCCGATGCGCCCACAAACAACTCGTCAGACATCAGGTCATGCCCAACCAAAGTTACCCATGCGTTGATGAGTTTGCCGTCGCGCAGCGACAGCGCTTGGCGCTGGCGGTCCAGAACTTCGTCCGGCGAGCCGGCAAACGGCCCGTCCTCGACGTCCCAACCCCACGAACCCACGGTTAACCGAGCACCAACCCGGTTCGCAGCAGCCACCACCCGTTCGGGGTGAGCAACAGTACCGGCTTCGAAGGTTGACGTGATTCCGTTCCGAAGCGACTCGGCCAATGTGAGTGTGGCCGACAATTCGTCGTCATCGCCGGTGTGTTCGGCATGGATCGGCACCGCCCACTTGAAGATTGCATCACCGGGTGGCAGATCATCAGGGATTGACGATTGGATGAGGCGATCACCAGTTAGATGCTGATGTCCGTTCACGTATCCGGGAAGAACAAGATCTGTGGCCGATCCGGAAACGGCGGCCTCCGGGTGTGCCTCACGCAACTCGTTGAAATAGCCAACCCCGGCAATAACCGAGTCATCGATCAGAACGGCACCGTCGTCGATGACACGCCGCTCGGAGTCCATCGTGATGATCGAACCCCGGATGAGTTTCATTCAGAGAAGCCTATGAGTTCGCTGAACCTGCGCCGCCACTCAACCGAGGGCTTGTCCGACTGCACGCTCGCTACGCCGGTTCGGGCCAGGGGCAGCGTGCCCGGCACTTGTTCCAACATGGCTTTGTCCTCAGCCCCGATGGCTCGATCGAAAGCAATGATCTCTTCGGGGTCGGTGCTGTGGTCATCGTTGCGCCAAACCACGAACGTGAACAAAGAGTTCAGGTCATCTACCGGAGTGCTCAGCAACAACAGGATGTGCTCAAGACCGTCGTCGTAAGCAATCGTGCTGCGCACGCTGAACGGCAGCGCGAACCCCGTAGTCATGACCCGATGCACCGTCTCTTCTTCGGAGCCGCTAACAGCAACTGCCTCTTGCGGATTGGACGCTTCAACTTCGTACCGATAACCGAAGAAATCGTCGTCCAACTGGCCGAGGTCGATCTTGGGAACATAGGGATCTTGCGCCCCTCCGAAAGTACCAACATGGACCCAGGGAAAGTGGCTGAAGTCCATGAAGTTGTCCACTAGCCGTGGGGTCGAGGCGCTCCAGTGCTCAACTGGTGTGTTGATCCGACGGAACGCTGGGTCTTCGTCCTGGCCGATCTGTGGGATCTCGACTTGAGGATCACCCGGGCAAACCCAAACCAGCCCGTATTTTTCAACCACATGGCAACAAGAAAGATGGGCGGCGGGCGGAATCGTTGCATCGGGACCTGACGAAGGAATGGAGACACATGCGCCACCTGCCCCAAATCCCCAGCCGTGATATGCACAACTGATCACGCCATCGTTCACCGAACCAATCGACAACGGCGCTTCGCGATGAGGGCATCGATCGGGGGCGCTGACTAGCTGACCCGTCGGGTCTCGCCACAACACGTAATCGTTGGCCAATAGTCTGAACCCAAACGGATCGGCCCCGATGGAGTCGGCCCGTGCCACTGGATACCAGCAACCCAACAGTGGTTCTCGGTCGACAAACGCGGTCATCGCAGTCTTGTTCCTTTCGTGGGCTTTCGTGACTTTCGTTCGCTGCCTCTGTGCAAGTTTCCTCTGTGCAAGTTTATTGCCACATTGGTCAGACCAACTGACCATAGCGCTATTCGGGCAGTGATGTTTCTCGATCACCAGTTCGCGACCAGACCCACCGGCCAGGTATGTTCCCAGTCATGTCCAGAGTTGAGTTGGGTATCTACAGCCTTTGTGACCACCTCAACGATCCAATCACCGGCGAACTCATATCCCAGCGCGATCGCCTCCGGGGAGTGGCCCGGCAAGCACTTCTGGCCGAGTCGGCGGGTTTCGATTCCTTCGGGGTCGGCGAACATCACTTCAGCACTTACATCTTGCCTTCGCCTCTTCTGCTGTTGTCCTATGCGGCGTCGGCCACCTCAACAATCCGCCTAGGAACCTCGGTGACCCTGCTCGCCAATCAGGACCCTGTCCGCACGGCGGAAGACTTCGCCGTGCTTGACGTCTTGAGCAACGGCAGGGCCGAGGCAACCTTTGCCCGAGGTGTTTCAACCAAAACCGCAAGGGCGTTCGGCTTCGACGATTTCGACGAGGTCCGACCCCGATTCGAAGAACACCTGCGTTTAGTGCTGGAGCTACTTAGCGAAAAAGACGTGACTTGGTCCGGCGATCATCGCAGCCCACTGGACAAGGTCACTCTGCAACCTCGACCGATTCAAGCGCCAACCGAAGCCATGTGGATTGGGGGCGGCCTGTCGGAGATTTCGGCTCACTTGGCTGCCAACCTCGGGTTACCACTGATGCTGCCCAGCCTGTTCCGGTGGCCGGTTGACTACACCGAAATTGTTGACATCTATCGAACCCAGTGCACCGAAGCGGGCACAATCGCACGCGTCGGTTTCCCGACCTATCTGCACGTGGCGAACACATCACAAGAGGCCCGATCCCGATACCAGTCTTATTTTGAGAACTACCTGAAGTTTGCACAATCAACCCGCGCCAGTTTCGGCCGGCCCACTGATTTCAGCTCGTTGCTCGAAGGCCCCGTAGTTTGTGGTAGCCCGGCCGAAGTTGCGGAACGGATTCAGGAGATCAACGACGTGTTGGATCTCGACCGCCAGATGTTCCTGATAGACGCGGGCGGTGTTCCCGACGACGTCGTGGCAGACGTCATCGAACTCATGGGCTCAGAGGTCTTACCGACCCTCGCCTAGCCACTCAGCTAACCACCGCTCGGCTCCCGCTCGGCTCGAAAGTTGAAGGTGAGCCAGGCCTGTCCCTAGTTTTTGGCCCAGCGGTCGGCGAGGGTTGCGTAGACGCCCTGATCCCAGGAGAACTCGACGGTGTTTCCGTCGGGATCTTTTAGCATGCAGATGTAGCCGATGGGTTGGGGCATCATCGTCGGCGGCATGCCAAGACAGCCAGCGGCCTTGCCCTTCTCCGCAATGGCGTCAACCTCAGCCTTGGTCGGCACCTCAATGCCGAAGTGAGCAAACGGAGACAGAGTTGCCTTTGGGGCTCCAGCGAAGGGGTCGGTGTGTTCAAAGAATTGGGCCAAGACAAGAATGAACGGATTGTTCGTTTCACCCTCCATTCCGAGCCAGGCACCGTACCCGGCCTCGTCCTCTCGCTTGTCGATGAGGGTGAGCGGCGTGAACTCGGTGAACCACTCAATCGTGGCATCGATGTCTGTAACCCTGAGGGCAATATGAGTCCACCGCGGCTCAGAAGGATGGGTGCTGTATGTCGACTCGCTCATGGAAGACCTCTCCGTGGTTAACCGAACCCTAGCAGCGGTCAGTTGGTCAGACCATTACTGCAAGATTCTCTTGAACCGCGTTGGACTAATGGTCGGACCAACAAACCAAGTACGCTGCAACAACCGACGCCAGTTAGGACTCTTATGTCGAACTCACAGCCATTCGAGCCGATTTCGCGTGAAACCGTCAGCTCTCAAATTCGGGCACAGCTACTAAAGCGAATCACAACTGGCGAACTCGCACCCGGTTCGCCGATGCCATCTGAGCGCGAACTAAGTGATCGCTTCAAGGTGGCCCGGACCTCAGTTCGCGAGGCGCTGCAGGGCCTCCTCTCGATGGGAGTGGTTGAGCGTCGGGGCAATAGGTCCTATGTGGCTGAACACTTGCCAACGGTCAATGTGCAGAGCGGTGTCAATCGAAAGTCATTTGTGGCAGAACTGTTCGAGACCAGACGAGTGCTCGAAGTGCCAATTTTTGAGATGGCTGCGGAACGCATTGATGACGCATCACGAAGCCACATCGCCACGCTGGCAAAGTCATTCGACGAGCCGCTAGAAATAGAGGAATTTCGCCGACTCGATCGTGAGTTCCACACCACGATTGCCCAACATTGCGGCAACCCGCTACTAATTGAGCTTTATAGCAAGGTGCTCGATCAGCTATTCCGGTCGCGTGAATTTGATGAGCTGCTCGGCGCCGAAAGGAATCAACGAGAGGTCAAGCAGATCATCGCCAACGCCTCAGCAGCCCACAGAGCGATTGCTGACGCTTTTGTTGCCAGCAATCCGGCAACCGTGAGAATCGAAACCAAAGCCCACCTAGACCAGGTCGAGCATTCGATGGTGGCTGACCTGGAGTAGCTGGCTACTCGTCAATCTGGTTTAAGAAGGTTTGGCTATCCCAATAGTCAGTCCGGTGAACGATGAGACCGTGGTCAACAACCAACCGCTGCACGCCGCGGATTCGAATAGGAGCCCCACCTTGCCACTTGGCGGTCATGACGTAGAAGGCAGCCACGGTGTTGCCGTCAACTACAAGATGTTCGACCTCATAGTTGAGGTCCACCATGTCGGCCAAGAAATCAGGCAACCGTTCTCGATACCCACCCCTTCCAGAACTATTGGAACCCAACGCCGACGTGTGCTCGTTGAGAAAGTCCTGGGCCACGTGGGACGCAATCAGATCTGGGTCGCGACCAGCAAACGATCCGAGGTAAGAGAGCGCAATTTCGGTAGGTGATTCTGGTGCTGATTGAGACGACACACCCCTACGTTAGGAGATTGTTGCAAGCGCCAGTCGAGTGCTAGGGTTTCTCGGCATGGTCAGACCATCAGTCCATAGGGGGCCAATGTGAGTATCACCGGAATGAATCACGCTGTGCTTTACGTGCGCGACGCACAGCGACACAAGGCGTTTTATGAAGAGGTTCTGGGCTTTGAAACCGTGATTGATAATCCGGACGCGTTTGTGTTCATGCGCGCCCCGGCGTCAGATAACCATCACGACATTGCGTTCTTTACTATTGGTGATGGGGCCGGACCCTCCCAGGCCGGGCAACGCACCGTTGGCATGTATCACCTCGCATGGGAGGTGGCCACCTTGGAAGAGCTGGTGGAGATGCAACAGCGCCTCGAAGCTGCAGGCGCTCTTAAAGGCGCCTCTGATCACGCTGTCAACAAGAGCCTGTACTGCATGGATCCCGACGGACTCGAGTTCGAAGTCATGTGGCTCGTTCCGCCCGAGCACTGGGGAGCCGAAGAGAACCAGGCCATCGTTCGGCCACTTGATCTAGTCGCAGACCAACAGCGCTTTGCCGCCCTGATGGGAGATAGCTAATGAACTTGTCCGATCAGTTCTGTCACTTCTTTGAAGAGGAAGCGTTTGTCGAAACCGACCGGGCCGGTTTCCGCCGCAGTGTCATCACTGGCGAGAATCTCCAGCTGTGCTTTTGGCGCATCAAAGGTGGGGCCACCGGCTCGTTCCTTCACAAACATGACGAACACGAACAACTTGGCATAGTCGCCCGAGGGAAACTCGATTTCCGTATCGGTAGTGAAGACACAACTGAGCGAACGGTTATTGGCACCAACGAGGTTTACCTGGCGGCGCCCGGCGTTTGGCATGGCGACAGCATCTTTGTTGGGGATGACGAATTCGACGAGTGCTGGATCCTCGACGTGTTCTCCCCACCCCGTGACGACTTGAAAGAAGGTTGAAGTTGACCGCTCCTGATTGGCGTCTGGCCGTTGACATTGGCGGAACGTTCACTGACGTCGTGCTGGTGGATGCGGCTTCTGGACGAGTCATCGTCGACAAGACGCTGACTACTCCGAGCGCTCCACTGGATGCTGTACGCAAAGGCCTCACTCAGCTGTTGGCCAAGGCCGGAGTCTCACCTAGCGAGATAACCGCACCGATCGTGCACGCCACAACTTTGATTACCAACGCCCTTATTGAAGGCAAGACCGGACGAGCGGGCCTGGTGGCCACGCAAGGTTTCGGCGACACGCTTCTCATACGGGACGAGCATCGCTATGACATGTATGACCTTCAGATCGAGTTCCCCGCTCCCCCAATCCCCAGGGAGTTGACGTTTGAACTCGACGAACGAACCGGCGCCAACGGGACGGTTCTCACCCAGCCCACCAAGGCCAATCTCGACGCCCTGGCCAGCCAGTTGTCCACAGCCAAGGTTGAATCAGTGGCGATTTGCCTGATCAACTCCTACGTGAACGGCTCGAACGAACAACTCGTCGCTGACCACCTTCGAGAGGCGCTCGGGGTGCCGGTCTGCATCTCTTCTGAGATCTCCCCCCAGATTCGCGAATACCCACGCATGGTCACTACCGCGTGCAACGCGTCAACAATGCCAGTGATCGGCCCATACCTGGATGAGCTTCAAAAATGGTTGGCCGTCGAGGGTTTTGGCGGATCTGTACTGATGATGCTGTCTAACGGAGGGGTAGTTTCTGCTGACGATGCAGCAGCGGGCCCCATCCGACTAGTTGAGTCTGGCCCGGCCGCCGGAGCACTTGCGGGAACATGGTTTGCAAGCCGCCTCGGAATTGATCGCTTGCTCTGCTTTGACATGGGAGGCACAACAGCCAAGGCCTGTCTGATTGAGCACGGCGAACCCGAACTGACAAACACATTCGAAGTGGCCCGGGCCTATCGATTTAAGAAGGGGTCGGGCTTCCCGGTGTCGGTGCCTTCAGTCGACCTGGTCGAGATTGGGGCCGGCGGTGGAAGTCTGGCCCGAGTTGACCAATTTGGTCTGCTGAAAGTGGGCCCCGATTCAGCCGGTGCCGATCCGGGCCCGGCAAGCTATGGCAACGGCGGAACAATCCCCGCTGTTACCGACACCGATGTCCTGTTGGGCCTACTTGATCCGGCTGGGTTTCTCGGCGGCGACATGCCGTTGGACGCCTCACTTGCCAAAGACGCTGCAGCGGCTGTTGCAGGCGGCCTTGGCCTAAGCACTATCGATACTGCGGCGGGTGTTCACGAAGTAGTCAACCAAAACATGGCAGCGGCGGCCAGCATGCACGGAGTCGAGATGGGTGTAGACCTTCGAGGGGTTCCCCTAATCGCCTTCGGTGGAGCCGGTCCGGTTCACGCCTGTGGTGTGGCCGACCTACTTGAATCTGATCGGGTCATCTTCCCGGTTAACGCCAGCGTGCTTTCGGCCTTTGGGACGCTGGTGTCTCCGGTGCGCATCGATTTGGCGCGATCTCTCCCCCGCCTAATTGACAGCATCGACCCTTCTGAACGAGACGCACTGTTGGATGATCTCCGCAGCGAAGGCCAGCGAGTGCTACTGGCTGCTGGCGTTCCCGAGAACGATGTCGTATTCCGATACGGAGTTGACGCTCGCTACTCAGGACAAGGAAACGAGATCACCGTCTGGGTTGGTGAAGGTTCAGCTTGGCCTGCCACCGCAGAGCAAGTACGAGAAGCGTTTGTCGCCGAGTACAAACGCATCTACGGGATGGCGATTCCCGATGTTGCGATCGAAGTGGTCACATGGCGACTTGCCGCATCAGCGTCAACTTCGGTGGTTGAACCCGACACTACTTTGGCTCCTTCTGTCGGATCGCCACAGGCAAAAAAGCGTCGTGACGTCGTATTTGGTCGAGGTCAGGATCCGGTCGACACGCCGGTATATCAACGGGCCGAACTGGGAGCCGGAGCAAAATTCGGTGGCCCAGCAATCGTAGAAGAACGCGAAACCACCTCAGTGATACGTCCGGGTTGGGACGTCGAAGTCGCTAGCGACGGATCACTCATTGCAACCAGGAGAACTTCATGACAGCGACCGTCTCAGTCGAATCTGAATTCGACCCAGTTGAACTTGAGATCTTGTGGCAGTCGTTAATCTCTACTGTCAACGAACAGGCCAGAGCGCTGCAACGCGCTGCGTTTTCACCAATCGTTCGTGAAGCGGGAGACCTGGCCAACGCTGTGTTTGATCGGCGTGGCCGAATGGTGGCCCAAGCCGTAACTGGAACCCCGGGCCACATCAACTCACTTGCAATCGGCGCATCGAAGATGCTGGATGAATACCCCGTTGACAGCCTCGAGCCAGGCGACGTTCTCATCACAAACGATCCGTACAAGACAGCAGGCCAGCTGCTTGATGTAACCGTGCTGGTTCCTGCGTGGCGCAACGGGCGCCCAATCGCATTCTTCGGTTCAACCATTCACCACACCGACGTGGGCGGCTATGGCATTGGGGCCGGCGGGCGGGACGTTTTTGAAGAAGGTCTGTGGATCCCGATATGCAAGCTGATGAAGCAGGGCGAACGTAACGAAGACGTTTGGAAATTCATTCTTTCCAATGTCCGACAGCCCGACCACATGGCAGGCGACCTCCACGCCCAAATGGCTTCGGGGCAGGTGGGTGCGCAACGCCTCACCACACTCTGCGACTCGTTCGACCTCGACGACATCGAAGGTCTTGCGGATGAAATCATCGATCGTTCCGAGGCGGCAACCCGGGCCAGTTTCCGTGAGCTGCCTTCTGGCCGATACGACGCAAGCGCGGTCCTTGACCTTGCCGACGGCAGCCTGATTGACATCGTGTGCTCGGTTCAAGTCGATAGCGACAAAGGTGAGATCACCGTCGACTATGAAGGAACGTCTGAAGCTAGTCCGTGGGGTATCAACGTGGTGAAGAACTACACCCACGCCTACACAACGTTCACCGTTCGATCTTGCATCAACCCCGACATTCCGAACAACCACGGCAGCCTGGCTCCCATTAATGTGGTTGCCCCCGAAGGTTCGATAGTTAACGCGATCCCGCCTCAACCCGGAACTGCCCGCCACGTTGTGGGCATGTTTTTACCCAACGCTTTGTTGAAGGCGCTGGCCCAAATTAAGCCCGATGAGGCAATGGCTGAAGGCTCAGGCGCCGTCTGGACCATGCAGGTGAACGGCAACCACGATGACGGCTCGCCGTTCATAACAGCGATGTTCACCTACGCCGGCGGAGTTGGCGCTCGAGCTACCAAGCCTGGCCTTAATGCTTGTTCCTACCCGACTGGCGTGTCGGCAGTACCCATTGAGGTGGTAGAGGCCTCTGCCCCAATTCGATTCAAGCAAAAGGCACTGAGACCAAATTCGGGAGGCGCCGGAAAACAAACCGGTGGCCTTGGCCAAACGATTGAGTTCTCAGTAGATACCGACAAGCCCTGGCAGCTAAACGCTGTCACCAGCAGACTCGCCCACGCCCCTAAGGGGATCTTTGGCGGTGAGGCCGGAGCAGCCGGCGGGTTCAGCGTGAACGGCGAGGCGGTTGAAACTCAAGCCCGCATCTCGCTTAGCAAGGAAGACGTTGTCCGACTCGACCTGCCTGGCGGCGGCGGATACGGCGCAGCGGAGTAGCGATGCCAGACCTGGCTTACCCATCGACCTTTGCCCAATCGTGGGCGAGGTCCGTCTCGGATTATCCAGACGCAGTGTTCTTGATCTTTGAGAACCCTGATGGAGAGTCAACCAGTTGGACCTACGCCCAATTCGATTCTGAGGTTGAACGAGTTGCCTCGTTCCTGGTTCACAACAATGTCAGCGCCGGCAGCTCTGTGCACCTAGCACTAACAAACAGCCCAACGTTCATTGCGGTTTGGATAGCCACCATTCGCCTAGGCGCATGGATCGTGCCTGGGGATCCGATGGGGCGCGAGCCAGAGTTCGCCGACCAGATAATGAGAACTGCGCCCACAGTTGGTTTCTACGCGGCGGCCAGGGCAGATGAGTATCTCGGGGCGGTACCACCCGGAATGGTGACCAAGGCCGTCGACGAGGCCGACGCTTCGTTCGACACCTTCGGCGAGACCACCTTCGGCGAGACAAGGTTCAGCGACTGGCCAACTCCGGCTCTGACCGACCGGGCCGCGGTGATGTTTACCAGCGGCACCACCGGGCAACCCAAAGGGGTTGAGATCACCCAGGCCAACTACGCATTCGCCGGACAGGTAATGGCCGAGGCCGCAGACCTGACCGCTGCGGATCGCCACATCGTTGCCCTGCCGATGTTCCATGCCAACGCTCAGTACTACTCGTTTGCGTCCGCCATCTCGGTCGGAGCTTCGGTGGCTCTGATGCCTACCTTTTCCGCAAGCGGGTTCTTACCGCAAGCGGCTCGACACGAAGCCACGTGCGCCAGCCTGTTCGCCGCCCCGCTGCGCATGATTCTGGCCCGAGGGGCAAAAGTGGATGGCCTGAAGCTGCGTCATTGCTGGTTCGCACAGAATATTTCAGACGATCAGTACGAAACATTGTCTGACTGGTTCGGTTGTGAACCCCGCCAGCTTTACGGCATGACCGAAACCATTCCGGCGGTCCTAAGTGATGAGGCGGCCGCTCCCCGACCCGACTCGATGGGGTACGTAACCGAAGGATGCGCGGTAGAGATCCACCGAAGCGACGGCAGCCGGGCCGCATCCGGCGAAGTTGGCGAGATTGTGGTTGGTGGAACACCGGGTTTGACGCTGTTTGCGGCCTACCTCGATGATCGGCAAACGACGGCAAACAGTTTCCGTGACGGCTGGTTCTTGACTGGCGATCGAGCGTCATATGACACCGATGGCCGGTTCTACTTTGACGGCCGCCGATCCGACGTATTGAAGGTCGCTGGCGAAAACGTTTCCACCGTGGAAGTAGAAGCCGTCCTCACGTCCCACCCGAAGGTTTTGGAAGCGTCAGTCGTGGGTGCGCCCGACCCGGTCCGAGACGAGGTGCCTGTTGCGTTTATCGTTGCCGCCAACCAGCACGACGCACCCGCGCCCGAGGAACTAACACAGGAACTAAAGCTGTGGTGCGAGGAACGCCTAGGCAAAGCCAAGCGCCCGCGAGAATTCACCTTCCTCGACGAGCTACCCCGTACTAGCGTCGGCAAGATTCGCAAGTTCGTCTTGAAAGAAGTTTTCTCTTGACCCAAGCACCGAAAGCAGAGGCCCAATCCCAGTGAAATCGACACCAGTGAGCATCCTCAACGACGAACTTCTGGCCAGCCTTGACTCGTCAGTCGCCGATGTCGCCGACGCCAAGACCCTTCACCCTGACCTCTATGTTTCGCCCGATGTACTGGCTGCGGAAAAAGAGCTGCTCTTCATGCGGGAATGGCTTGCAGTGGGGCGCGCCGAGCGCATTCCTAACCCCGGCGACTGGTTCACCGTCGACATCATGGAAGAACCGATCATCGTGGTTCGAGACAAGGCGGGTGTCGTGCGGTCGATGTCGGCCGTCTGTCAGCACCGGGCAATGCAAGTCTGTGAAGGCGAGGGCAACTCATCCACCTTTAAGTGCCCGTATCACCATTGGATTTATGGCCAAGACGGCCGCCTGCTGGGTTCTCCAGCGATGGAGAAAACGAAGGACTTCAACAAGGCCGACTTTGGTCTTCCACCGCTCGCGGTCGAAGAATGGCAAGGTTTCATATTCGTCAACTTCAATCTTGACGCCGAGCCACTGGCTCCAACACTCGAGCGGTACACGCCTTACCTCGAAAACTTCGATCTAGCCGACGCCGTGTGCCCCGGCACCTTCACTCTCGAGAACCTTCCGTGGAACTGGAAGGTGATGTTCGAGAACTTCAACGACGGATACCACGCCAACCGACTACATCAGTTTGTCCAAGACTTCTGCCCGTCGGATATGTCAGGCTTTCCAGTGCCGTGGGACGACGACTCCAACGTGGTTTTCCGGACCGCGGGCTACACCCACATCGACGGTGGCTTCAACGCAACCCACCGAGTCATTATGGACGTGTTCCCCAAGCTCACCGAAGAGGAGCGGATGCGTTCGACGTTCGCTCTAATCCCACCTGTGTTGTGCCTCGGTACCGCGCCCGACCAATGCTTCTTCTTCCTGATCCGTCCAACCGGGCCGGAAACAATCGACGTGGAAATCGGATACATCTTCCATCCGTCAGCACTTGAAGATCCGCTCTTTGAACAAAAGCTCACACTGTCAGACGCAGGGGTGCAAGTCTTTGTTGAGCAGGATCAAGACGCAACTACGAAAGTCCAAAAAGGTCTTCGCTCTAGGTACGCCCCTCGGGGTCGCTACTCATGGCAAGAAGAAAGTCATGTGCAGTTCAACCGGTGGCTCGCGAAGCGATATCGCAGCGCCGCCAGCTGATCAGTACAAGCAAACCAAACACAAAATAGGGGAAATCTGATGTCAAAAAATCTGATGAGGTTGGTAGCGCTGTTACTTGCGTTTGCCATGATCGCTGCCGCGTGCGGCGACGACGGAGCTAGCGATGATCCGGAAGAAACGGGGGCCGAAACAACGGCCACAACCGAGGCTATGGAAGACGACACCGAGCCTGATGACACCGAGCCCGCAGGCGAGGACGATCCGCCGGTAACCGAGCCGGCTCCGCTCCAAGCCATTCTTGACACCTTCGACGCCAACGACGACGGAACAATCACAATCGGTGTTGCCGCCGCCGGACCGCGAGATGACAACGGCTACTACCAGTCGCTGGTCAACTTCGCCGAGGAGTATTCAGCCGAAAACAATTTCGCCCCACCAATCGTGAGCGACAACATTGGCTCCGCCGAAGCGGCCCAAGCTATGGCTGACCTGGCCCAGCAGGGTGTAGACATCCTGATGGTGGGCGCAAGTGAGATCGCCGAGCCACTGGCTGACCTCACCGAGCAGTTCCCGGACATCTTCTGGTACTGCAACTGTGGCGCCGGATTCGCTGAGCTAGATGGTTTGGCCCAAGCCACCGACTGGGGCGCAGCCATTCACTACTCAGCTGGTGTTGCTATGGCATCGGTGATGCAGGAACAGGGCAGCACGAACTCTGTGTTCCTAGGCTGCTGTGACATCAACTTTGAAAAAGAAGCCTACGACGCAACCGTCTATGGTCTTCAGTCGATTGACCCGAGCCTGACCATGGAATATGTAGGCACTGGAGATTTCGATTTCGACTTCGACAACTCGGCCAATGCAACCGCAGCCCTGACCAACGCTCAGGCCAACGGGGCAACCTTGGTTTATGCCTACCTTGGTGGTGCGCTTGATCCAGTTGGCCAGCTCGGCGTCGACGAAGGTATGGCCGTATTCGCTGCCGGTCCCGCTGACATCTGTGAGCGTGACATCCCATGGACCGGTGGTGTTGTGTTCGACGGTGGCGTTTATGCCTCTCAGGCACTGCGACTGATCATCGACGGCGAACTACAGGAAGGGACCACCTATCAGTTCCCAACCGAGTCCGGCCTTAACGGTGGAGTGCTTTGCGACGCCTCGCCAGAAGCTCAGGCTTCAATCGACGAAGCTTTCGGTTTGCTCGCTTCGTTTGATGACGCTCTGTATGGCGATCTTGGAGAAATCTCAGGCGCAGCTTACGGAGGCTGATGAATTCAGATTTGTCCGATCGTTCTGGGACGGGTTCAACTGAGCCCGTCCCCGCGGTCATCCTTGATGGTCTAACTAAGCGGTACGGCGCAGTCACAGCCTGTGATGGTGTCGACCTTGTTTTGCAGCGTGGTCGGATTCACGGAATCCTCGGTGAGAACGGTGCCGGAAAATCGACGTTGATGAAGATGTTGATCGGGCTCGTGTTGCCCGACGAAGGTTCAATCAAGATAGACGGCCGTGCCCAACAAATTCACAGTCCCATAGCCGCTGCAGCACTTGGCATCGGAATGGTGCATCAGCACTTCAGCCTCGTAGACGCTCTGACCGTGTGGGAGAACGTTGCGCTGGGCGAAGCGGGCCGCCTGGACCCAAAAGCCATCCGTACCCGGATTGGTGACATCGCTGACCAGTACGGACTTGTCATAGAACCCGATGCTCGAGTCGGCGACCTCACGGCTGGTTTGCGCCAACGGGTCGAAATAATCAAATGCCTGCGGCGCGACCCAAACATCGTGATCTTTGATGAACCCACCTCGGTTCTGACTCCCGAAGAATCAGTTCAGTTGTTTGAGTCACTTCGCCACGTCGTGGCCGAAGAAGGCCGGGCGGTTGTACTGGTCAGCCACAAACTGGACGAAGTGCTGCACGCAACCGATGACATCACCATCATGCGTCAGGGCAAGGTCGTTGACCGCCTAAGCGCCAAAGACGCAGACGCGCCAACGCTGGCCCGAGGCATGGTTGGCCGTGATGTTTCACTCCGCTCAGAACGTGCTGCTCTTGGTGTTCTGACCACCGAAATCGATGGTTCCACCCCAGAACCGACACCCAAACCCGAAACCCAACAGCCAGCCGTTCTTGAAATCCGGGGCGCCCGAGTGAAGGCCGGCGGCGCAACCCTTCTTGATGATCTGAACCTGACGCTGCACCCCGGTGAGATCGTTGGGATTGCCGGTGTTGAAGGCAACGGCCAACGAGAACTCGGTGACGTCCTCTCGAGTCTGATCACGCTTAACGCAGGCACGGTTTTAGTCGAAGGTGCCGAGATCCCAACTGGCCGCTCAGGGGCAATGGCCCGGGCCGGAATTGGTGTGATCCCCGAAGACCGTCATGACAGCGGCGTCGTGCTTGACATGACCGTGGCCGAAAACATGGTGCTGGTCGACCAATCGTCTGTTGCACAAAACGGAATGTTGAACCGGGGTGCTCTCGAAGCTCACGCCAACGAGTTGATCGAACGGTTCGGTATTCACTGCAGCGGTCCCGACGCTCCGTTGTGGTCGCTATCGGGCGGCAACCAGCAGCGAGTTGTCTTGGCTCGAGAACTCTCACAACGCCCCAAGGTGCTGGTCGCCGCGCAACCCACTCGTGGTCTGGACGTCGGAGCGATCGAGTACATGGGTGATCAGCTCAAAGCAGCGGCCGCCGACGGAGTTGCCGTCTTGTTGGTCTCCAGCGAACTGGAAGAAATTCTGGACATGTCTCATCGCATTGTTGTGATGCACGCAGGACGAATCGTCGGCGAGGTGGACAGGGCCGATGTAGACCTGGAAGAACTTGGCCTGATGATGGGCGGCGCAGCGAAATGACCAGCTCTACTACGACGGTTAGAACTGGTTCACGAGCTAGTGAGTGGTTGGCGTTGTATGGCCTGAGTGTGCTGGCTGCGTTGACGCTGTCGGCAATATTGGTTGAGTTAACTGGCGGCGACTGGCAGCCCGTAGTTACCGCCCTTTTGGATGGAAGTCTGCGCAACCCAGGCCGCTGGGGTCAGACCCTGGGCACCGCCGCTCCCCTACTCCTTGTTGCTATCGGAACGATCGTCTCATCCAAGGCGGGGCTGGTGAACATCGGCCAAGAAGGCCAGCTGCTGTTTGGAGCGGCGGTTGCTACCTACTTCGGGTTCCTCATCGGCGGACCCGGCCCAATCAACGTCACCTTGATTCTGATCTTCGGTGCAATTGGCGGCGCAGTCTGGGCTGGAGTGGCTGCGGTCCTCAAGTACTGGCGCAACGTCCCGGAGGTTTTGTCCACACTGCTGCTGGTCACTGTGGCCGGCCAGGCGGTTGCCTATGGCCTGAGGAAGCCGTCCATCTTGCTGGCCCCGTTGGGTGACCGAGGGAATCGCAATCAGGTCAGCGAACAACTCCCCGAAGGAAACCGTCTTCCTCGACCCGAGATCTTCGGCAACGAGATCCCACTGGCGGTTCTCATCTCGATTGTGCTTGCTGTTGTTGTCAGCGTGGTGTTGGCTCGCAGCGTGTGGGGATTCCGGTTACGGATGCTGGGGCGCAACCCGAGAGCGGCGCAACGTTCGGGTGTTGCTCAAACCAGTTATGGGGCTGCGGCTCTGATGATCAGTGGGGCTTTCGCCGGGCTGGCTGGTGCGGCAATGTTGGCCGGTGGCGGTTTCTCTTTCGGTAACTATCAGCTGGTCCCGGGGTTCGCCACGAACATCGGCTGGACCGGATTGTTAGTGGCGTTGGTGGCCAGAGAAAAGGCCCTTGTCGCCATTCCGGTGGCGTTTGTGTTTGCCGGGCTACGCACCGGTTCAAGCTTTGTTGGTTCAACCGGAGTTGAAGGACGGATCACCGACGTAATCCAAGGTTTCTTAGTGCTGGCACTGTTGGTTCCGCCTGCGGTCATGTTCTTGTCGGACCGGCGTCGAGCCCGAGCCGCCGCAACGGAAAGGGTCTAGATGGACGCCTTCTTTAATGCTGTGTGGGACATTGCCACCAGCAACTCGACCTATCTCAATGGGGCTTTGTTCGCCGCGTTCTTGGCATATGCCGCCGTTGGTGAATGGGTTGCCGAAAAGGCGGGAACCCTCAACATCTCGGTTGAAGGCATGCTTCTCAGCGGAGCGTTCGCCAGTGCGGTCGGATATCACCTCACCGACTCAGTCATCGTGGCGATGTTCTTCGGTGTGCTGGGTGGGCTGGTAGTCGCAGTTGTGCAAGCCGAGATGAGCCACCGGCTGAGCGCAGATCAGTTTGTGGTTGGCCTAACTCTCAACATCTTGATACTCGGATTGGCCGGCTTCCTAGACAACGAAGTTGAACCCGAAACCAAACTTGCTACACGGTTTGAGATACCGGTTCTAAGCGACATCCCCTTGATTGGCCAAGCGCTCTTTGGCCAGCGTTGGCCCTTCTACCTACTTTTCCTTTTGGTCCCCGCCACCTGGTGGATCGTGTTCCGGACCCGCTGGGGCCTCGAGTTGCGTTCGGTCGGCGAGAATCCCCAATCGGCTGACGTGTCGGGTATCGACGTCAACAAACGGCGCAGACAGAGCATCTACTACGCCGGGTTTACCTCCGGGTTGGGTGGCTGGTTCCTAATCTTTGGCCAGATCGGCCTATTTGAAGACTCGGTCGTTGGCGGCCGGGGGTTCATAGCAATCGCCGCTGTCATCTTCGGCGGGTGGACGCTCCGAGGCACACTCGCCGGGTGTCTGGTGTTCGCTGGGGCCCTGTCGTTCCGGCTTTCAATTCAAGGCCTCGGTTACGACGTGAACAGCGAGCTGCTTCAGTCGCTGCCTTTTATTGTGACCCTCGCAGGTATGGCCCTCTTTGCCCACCGAGTTCGAGCACCCGCCGCACTCGCCCGCCCATTTGTTCGAGGACTGAAGTAGACATGAACACACGAACGCGAATCAGGAGACAGTTATGAAAGCAATGCTGTACAACGAACCTGGCGGACCCGAGGTCCTGCAATACACCGACGTTGCCGATCCTGAACCGGGCGCGGCCGATGTGATCGTAGACGTGGGGGCCACGTCGCTAAATCGACTTGATGTTGTTCAACGCAACGGCTGGTTCCAAATGCCAGGGTTCGAATACCCCCACATTGCTGGGATGGATGTTGCCGGCACAGTTTCAGCAATTGGGTCAGAAGTAACCGATGTGGCCATCGGCGATCGCGTAGTGGTTGACCCATCTTTGGCTGGGGTGGCCGAGTCGTCCAAGCTTGCTGGCCGGGGAGACCTCTTCGGCGAGCTGGGCATAATCGGCGGCACGGTCAACGGCGGCTACGCGGAGAAATGCCTTGTGCCCGGATCACACGTTTATGCCATCCCCGACAACATGTCATTCGCCCACGCCGCCACCTTCCCCACCGCGTATCTCACAGCGGCCCACGCTTTGTTCACCGTGGGAGGACTAACCGAGGGCGAGACCGTCATGATTCATGCTGCTGGTTCGGGCGTCTCAACTGCGGCCATCCAGCTGGCCACCAACGCCGGGGCGACTGTGCTGGCCACCGCCGGCACCGACGACAAGTGCGAACGAGCGCTGGCGCTCGGTGCCGCCCAAGCTTGCAACAACCGCACTGAGGACGTAACCGCTTTTGCTCGCCAACACACGCAAGGCGCCGGAGTAAACATGGTTTTTGACCACGTAGGAACTGCGTTGTTTGGGGCATCGTTATTTGCCATTGGAGTTGGCGGGCGACTGGTCAACTGTGGCAACTCGTCGGGCGACGAAGCGACCATTCCTTCGCTGGGATACCTCTTCCATTCGGGAATCAAAATCTTGGGATCCGACCCATACCGGCCAGAAGAGTTCGGTCCGGTTTGGGACACGTTCTGCGGCGGCGACTTCGAAGTTGTGATCGATTCTGAGTTTGCGCTGGAAGATGCGGCCGAGGCCCAGGCGAAGATGCTTGCCAGCGACTTCTTCGGCAAGATCATCCTCAAGCCCTAACCAATGTTCGAACCAAGAGACGCTCCGTATCCGGAGCTCAAGAAGACCCACACCATGGCCCACGTCGGCCGGCCGTGGACCGACTACAAACCGCCGTCATCGGCGCCAGTCTGGGCGGCAGTTGAGGGACTGGGTCGTTATTACATCTTGCTGGCGGCGCTCGAGCTTGACGTATTCGACGAGCTTCAGAATACCGGGCCCACAACCATCGAACCGCTCGCCGAGCGGCTTGATGTGCCGGTTGATCACTTGCGCTCGCTTTTGGATGGCGTAGTTGCCCAGGGACTTCTTGATCAGTTCCGCGACATCTATGAACTCAACGACACGGCCAAGCGTTACCTAGTATCCGACGGTCCGGCCACTATGGCTGACCTAATAGCGGTGGCGCCTGGACCTCACGCCAACTGGACTCGCCTTGCTGACACAGTCCGCAATGGTCGGCCGGCAACACCAATCGAGGACGACCCCTCTGCGTTTTATGTTCCACTCGTCGAAGGCACCTTCACCACGATGTTCCGGTGCGCTACCAGGGCTGATCTGAAGATCCGATACTCGGCCTTGTCAGCCCCTCGGGTTTTGGACCTTGGAGCTGGTGGTGCACCTTGGGCGATCGCCATTCTGAATGGGTGCCCCGATGGAACTGCGGTCATCAATGACCTACCAGTAGTGATAGACGTCGCCGCTCGCAAGATTGGCGAACACGACGTCGCCCACCGATGTGAATTGCGCCCGGGAGACTTCCACTCAATCGACATTGAACCCGAGTCCTATGACATTGTCGTATTGGGTCACGTGTGTCGTACCGAGGGCGAAGAGGGAGCGAAGGCATTGATCGCCCGAGCCTTCACCGCCCTAAAACCCGAGGGCCGACTTCTACTGGCCGACTACTTCCCAGACATGGAACGCAAATTCAACCCGCACGCGGTGATCATGGGAACCACGATGATGGCGAGCACCGAGAAGGGTTTCACCTTTACTCACAAGCAGTTCTCCGAATGGCTCGATGAGGCCGGCTTCGGTAACAAACGCCTCATCGAACCAATCGGTTTTCAACAAACCTTCGTGGCAACCAAACCAAGAAACAACTGAGCCAAAAGTCGATCCTATTCGGTCGGTCTTACTCGATGGTGTAGCCGTCGGGAAGAAGGGCCTCGCCGATGACCTCGTGAGTCTCCTCGTCCACTTCAACACCGTCGATGTGGCTCCACAACATGATTTGGTTACCCCACGGATCCATAAACGAGGCGTTGGCCCCACCGAACTCTTTCCAGAAGTGATCTCGCCAAAGTTCGGTAGCCCCAAGACGAACTGCGGCCTCAAGGATGCGTTCGAACGAATCGTCCTTGCTCACCAAAATCCAGGCCCGAATGGCCCGACCGCCTGGGTTGAGGTGTCGAGGTTCGGTTGGGTTCTGATCCTTCGCAGGGCGCATGTTGGCGGCATTCGAGATGCCCATGTGGAGGTTGCCAATTTCGCTGTCTGAACCGTCTTCGTTTTTGAAGTGCCCGCCGGGAACAATCCGAGCAAATGTGTCAGCAATTCGGTCTTCGACCTCCCAGTTAAACACCTCGGCGTAAAAAGCACGGGCGGCATTTACATCGTCGGTAGGAAAGTCAACAAAGACAAGAACATTTGGTTGGGTCACGGGGTCTCCCTTAAGCAGTTTGCAAGCACACAATAGTCATGGTCTGATGGTCTTACCAGCTGAACGATTCCCCCTCTTCTCTCTCCCGTTCCGACCTCTCCCGTTCTGACCTGGCTACCAGCCGGGTTTGACTACCTACACCGCCAGTTCAGATTTTGTGACTGGGTACGCCGCCAGTTCGGACACTGCACGGCCTAGCGAACGAGCAACTGCAAGCTCCGACATGCGGGCCGCGTCGCCGTACCGTACTCTCGTGCCCATGACCGGTCGACCAAGGTTTGCTCGAATCGCAAGGCTCAAGCCGATCTTGTGTGGGCTGCTCGCGCTCAGCCTAGTTTCTGTCGGCCCTCCAGCTTCCGCTGTCATCGATGACTCGCCCATTGAACCAGGGGTATTCAGTGTCCCAGAGGCCACCGATACTGAAGGGCTTGAGTACGAGGAAAGCTCGGAGGTCAGAACCAGTTCGGATCTCCGTTTCGGCACCGTCGTCGACTTTTACAGAGGCCCGCTTCCCTACACCCGGAACCATCCCAAGGGAACCCGCATCCGGGTTTTCGATTCGGTTCTCAAGGAGATGCGGACCGTACCCTCGACTGACGGGCTGTTGTTCAACGGAAACTCCTTCAGCGCAACCACTTCAGACGACGGACGATACGTGACCTTCACATCGGAGGCTTCCAACGTCGTTCACGGCGGGGTTGCGCACCGCCACATCTATCAAGCCGATCTTTGGACTGGCGTTACAGAGATTGTCACTCTCGATGAGTTTGGCAATCATGACGATGACGCTGTCGAGCCGGGGATTCGCTTCGCTGTGACGCCTGACGGCACTTACGTTGTCTACTACATCCGGGGTGACTTGCTTCGTGACGACGATCTAAGCTCCCAGGTCTACCGCCGGAACATGAGAACTGGCGAGCTGGTCTTCGTATCTCAAGATCAGATTGGCAACTCGCCCGGCACCTCGGTGTGGCCAAGGGTAAGTGACGATGGAAGATACGTTGCCTTCTTTGGCAACGCTGGCTCGAACCTTGAGCGACCCTATTGGAGGGACGTCGACACTGGAGAGCTAGTAATGATCGCTACCGGGCCCGACGGTCCGATCCCGGGCAAGGTATTGAGTCTGCAAGTCTCGCCGGATGGCCGGACTGTCGAGTTTAGGATCGCCGAAGTTATCGAGGACATCAAGAGCTATACCTGGAATGCCGACGTGGGTTACGCCGTAGAGACGGCCGACTATGAGCCGCCACTTGACCCCGTTACCCCCATTGGCAACCGAGATAGTTTGAGTGACGGCTGTGGCGGAGACGATCTGCGCTACCCGGCGTTCGCCAGGCCGCTCGATGATGAGGTAGTTCGGCTCTACAACGCTGCCTTTGGCAGGCTGCCTGATTCCGGGGGCCAGAACTATTGGATTGACACTCGGGCATCTGGGGCAACTCAGCTAGCGGTGGCCGCTGAGTTCTCGGTCAGCGCAGAGTGGGATATCCGGTTCGGCGATAGCCCTACCAACGAGCAGATTGTGGATCGCTTTTATGCAAACATTCTTGACCGCCTACCAGATCCAGAGGGTCGGGCGTATTGGCTAGGCCTTGTGCAGTCCGGACAGATCACGATCCCCCAGCTGCTCGTGCAGTTTGCCGACTCCCAGGAAAACATCAACCGAACGCAAACCACCATCGTGCAAACTCGTGAGGACGGCGCAATATGCCGCCTGTACCTGACGCTGCTGCAACAGAAACCAGACAGTGCGGCACTCCAGCACTGGCGTACTCAGCTGTTGGCCGGAACCACTCTTTCAGAAATCGCCGACGTTCTCCTGGCCACCGATCGCTTTGATCGGCTTTATGACAGCGGCTCAACATCGTTCGAACTGGTCAACCAGATCAGCCTCGCTGTGGTTGGAGACACGTCGGGTCGAGCGCTGTTTGTTCGCACATGGCTTACCGAGCTTGAGGCCAAGCAGCTCACCGAAGCCCAACTAATGACAGCGATCAGCCAGGGGTCAGCTGCGGTGCGGATGTCCGGCACAACACCGCCGCGTTAAGAGCGGCGTTCATATTCCCCCGCCGCTTGTTCGCCTAGTTGGGCTAGCTGTGCTTTGCGGAACGCCTCGCGATCAGCCGAGCGAGGATGACTAAACCCTTCGCCGATCACTGGCTCGTCTTTGTCACACACCACGAAACGGGAGATCCGTTGGGCATGAGGAGATAGCGTTTGCCACCGCTCGAATGACATCGATCGAACAATCGCTTCACTGCGAAACCAAGGTGCGAAGTACTCAACGTTTGGCATCGCCCGAACATCTCGAGAAAGGTTGGGAGTGCCACCGTGCCAAGACCTGGCGTCTCGAATGATGGCCGAGCCCGCAGGCAGCGGACAAACAGTACTGAAGCGCATCCATTCCGGTTCATCTGCAAGCCGGGGAATCGGCGCTCGTGATCTGTGAGTGCCCGGGATCTGGCGGATTGGCCCGTTCTCGGGTGTGAGGTCGATCAGCGGAAAGTTGATGTGTACCGAAGGCACTGGCAGATCCCGCATTGAAACTCCTCCAACCGGGTCATGAAGCTCAGCCCAGACGTTGTCAGAATGAAGCCCTTGATATTCAATTGCGCCGGGAAGGGCGAGGTCCCCGCCTGCCCCGTAGAGGATGTAGTTGGATGAGCCGAAGATCGCTTCAAGAATCGGGGTGGTGGTGGGCATGTCGATTAGCTCGCACCACTCAGGCCTGTGGAACATATGGCGCGAGGCTGAAGTACCACCGAATGAGTAACGATGAGGAAGCCCGCCAGCTCCCCCGCCGACACCGCCTTCAGGGTCCGCAGCCACTAGTTGCTCAATAACTTCGGTGGCGCCTAGCCGCAGGCGTTCCAGTTGTTCCGGCGGCACGGCGTTAGCGACTGCGACGAACCCGTCACGGTGAAACAACATGGCGGCCCGCTCGACTTCGTCTGGGTCACAGACTTCGAGACCGGCGATTCCGTTCGCTTCCCACATTCTCTGCCGTAGTGCGCTCACATCCGGATCGTCGTAGGAGCGCGTCCACGTTGAACACCGAGGGTCACCCGACACGAGATTGCGGTGTTCTGGCGTAGTTTCGATTTCGACTTCACCGACCGGAGTATCTAGCCCTTGAGGATTATTGTTATAGGAGTCCTCTGGCGCTGCGCCCCTGTTGTGAAACCCATTCGCCGGGACTGATGACTTCCATCCAAGCCCAGCGATGCGACTAGGCATGCCCCTCGTGTCTACTTCATGCATGTGCCAATCCTAGATCCGAACTGACCGCTGTACCCGCCGGGATTGACTGGCTACACCGCCAGAACCGAGAGTGCCAGTAGCGAGGCTCTCGGCCCTGAACCGACTAGGCGCCGCTTGATATATTGCGGCCATGAAGATCAGCCCGTTTGGTGTCGAGATGTGGATGAACGAATTCGAGAACCACTGCGAGTTCAACCTCGCCGAGACCTGTGTGCACTCGTTCACTGTTGACGAACTCTTAGAGATCGCAGGAGCCACAGAGTCAATCCTGGGAGATCTCCTTCCGCTGAAGCTGACCTATGGCGCCATCAACGGTTCGGTCCGTCTGCGTGACAACATCGCCAATCTCTACACCGGGCTTAGCCGCGACAACGTCATGGTTACGCACGGAGCGATCGGTGCAAATGCGCTTGTCTACCAGGCCCTTGTCGAACCGGGCGACCGGGTCGTCTCGGTGGTGCCTACTTACCAGCAGCACACTTCGATTCCTGAAAGCATGGGTGCTGATGTGACGAAGGTGCCACTTCGAGAAGAGCAAGATTTCCGACTAGATCTTGATGAGCTACGTTCGGCGGTAGGTACCAATACCAAACTCATTGCAATCACTAACCCAAACAATCCGACCGGTTCGCTGATGACTAAAGAGGAGCTGGCCACCGTGGCCGAGATCGCCTCGATCAGCGACGCCTTCGTACTATGTGATGAGGTTTACCGCGGCACCGACCAAACGGGCAGCGGAACAACGGTCTCAGTCGCAGAGCTGTATGACAAAGGGATCAGTACCGCCAGCATGTCAAAGGCGTTCTCTCTGGCTGGGCTCAGACTCGGGTGGGTGGCCGGTCCCGCCAAGATCATGGAAGCCGTATCTCACCACCGCGACTACAACACAATCAGCGTCGGGATGATCGACGACCTCTTCGCCAGCATTGCTCTTGAGGCCAAGGATGCGATCCTGGAGCGCAACCGTGGAATCGTGCGGCGTAACCTGGCCATCCTTGATGAGTGGGTAACAACCCAACCGGCAGTCGAATACGTCAAGCCACAATCGGGCACCACTGCCATGTTGCGCTATGACGCCGACATCAAGTCGCGAGACTTGTGTGAGCAGATCCTCCGGTACACCGGCGTGCTGTTAGCGCCGGGCAGCGCATTCGACATGGAGGGATACCTCCGGATCGGATATGCCAACGACACGCAAACAATCACCGATGGTCTAGCCCACCTCGGCAAGTTCCTGACCGCTGCCTGGCAGAGTGCCGAGCCGGGCAAATACAAACGTCTAAGTGACCCCGACTAACTCTCGCTGCTTCTCGGTAGGCGGCCTCGAAGCTTAGTGAAGGCTGCAGCTCCAGCGTCACTTCGCATCCAGGAGATGTAGTCGGGGCGTCCCCGCTCTTTGAAGAATGGGTTGGAGAAGATGTCGGCCCATTCGCTGACTGGCATCAGACTTGCTGCCATCGTCTCGGTAAAGCCATCAAAGTTGCGAGCATGTTCTTCCGACCGGAAGAGGTTCATGTTCGATCAACGAAACGGTCGACTCGATGCTTCGCCGCCCACAGCCGATGAGGTATAGCCGACTACTTCCTCAGGCTCAACGACGCTGATCCCGTGATCGTTCATCGTGATCGAGATCGGCTCACCGCAGCACAGGCAAGGCGAATCGACCTTCACAGTTTTGCCCGGAACTAACCAGCGAACGGCGAGAGCCTCGAAACCACACTGGGCATACCAACCAGACGCCCCATCGATACTCACCAGATATTGAGTCGGCTGCAGATTAAAAGGAGGAAAAGAAGCTAGGTGATCAGTGCCTGGATGGACCCAACCCGGAACTATTCCCACCAACTCATGGACTAGCCCCTTCGCTTCGGCGAGCTCGATTCCAAGCTCAGCCGCAAGGCCGGTGTAGTGAGGAGCCCGGCCATCTCCCACGATGCTGGCCATAATCGCTGCGTGGCCACGGTCAAGGAGTTCAAGTTCTGCCATGTCTTCCACCTTCCCACGACTCCAGCTAAGCCTTCAACTAACCGCTAGAGCATCTTCTGGCTGATGTTCTGGCCGATGAACTGATGCATTGCTTTCCCAGCAATTGGATTGAGGTTGTCGAGGGTGGCTAGCTGCATCTGGTCCCACCGATGGACCCGAATATCACCCTTGCCAAATGCGTCAGCGTTAGCCAACGCTCCATCGCCCGACAAGTAGCTGGCATCCCCAATGAGCGACCCCGATCCCAACACCGCTCGCTGGGTTTGTCCGTGCTGGATTCGAACTTCACCGTCCAGCAATAAGTAGAGATTCTGTTGTTGCTGACCCTCCAAGGCAAGCATTGGATTAGTCAACTCCTCATAGGTCCCCATCGACCAAATTGAGTAGAAGTCATACGCGCTTAGTTCCGGGAACCACTTAAGTCTGAACGATTCTTGTTCAGAGTTCAGCTGAACAGACTTGCGGGCCCGAGTTAGCTTGATCAACTGTCGTATGTGAAGAATCGCGATAAGTGTGTTCCAGATATACATGGACGGGATATCGGCCAAGACCCCATAGATCACAAAACAGATCGCACCAACGGTGAGCAACGATCTGAGCCAAAGCACCGGCCTGATTAGTGTCGAGCTGACCAGCGCTAGGTAGGCAAGGTTCAAGATGGCGGTGTCCACAGCCGGTCAGGTTAGCCGGTTTGGAGTAGTTGCCTTTTTTGGGTTGGTTGGGATCGACCAAACCCGCCCTACCATCGAGTCCATCGCCAACCCTTTCAGTTGGGGATCAGGGTCCGGGCTGTTTCAGCAGTGCCGGGCTCACTGCGTGGTTGAGCTGGCCGCCCCGATCGGCTTGCGAGCGAGGAAGGGGTATCCCTTCACTTCGAAAGCGGCCATGGAGAAATATGTGGAGCCCCGAGTGTTGCTGATCTACATCAGGATTATGTGAACTCCGGTGGCGTTCGAAGTCAAGGCTGTCTTATCGTGAGCAACACTAAAGACTGAGTAGCCACCACCGCTCACAAACGCTTCTGTCAGAGGTTTATCGGGCTATAGACCGATAAACCTCTGACAGAAAGCAAATAGTGTCACAAGCCCTTGCCCACCGGCCTTCGGTTGTAATCATGGACCTGCAGATGCCAAGCCCCTGTCAAAACTCATCTGCTTCACATCTTCGACAAGCTAGGTGTTTCGGATCGAGCGTCGGCCGTGGCGCGAGGTTACGAGAGCGGCATCCTCTCGACCCAACCCCCTAACTGAACGACGGTTTGGGTCAGGCGGGTGACCAGCCTCCGCCACCGGGAGTTTCGATCTCGAACCGATCGCCAGGAGCCACTGTTGTTTGGGCTACTCCCGCCAGCTCTTCGACCGAACCGTCAGACCGAATCACTCGGTTGTGGCCAACAGAGCCGTGGCCGCCGCCCTCCAACCCGTAGGGCGGAACAGCTCGATGACCCGACAACACGTTTACTTCGAAAGCTTCGTGGAACAGCATGCGACGCACGACCCCGTCACCCCCGCGATGCTGGCCGAAGCCACCAGAGTGGGCCCGTACGCAGAACGTTTCCAGCTGCACTGGGAACCGCCACTCAAGAACTTCGGGGTCGGTCAGGCGACTGTTTGTCATGTGGGTGTGGACAGCGGAGCAACCTGGAGCGTTCGGGGTCGCTCCCGCTCCCCCACAAATGGTCTCGTAGTACTGATGCTCGTCGTTGCCCCAGATGAAGTTGTTCATTGTTCCCTGGGCCGCCGCCTGAACACCCAGCGCTCCAAACAAGGTGTCCACTATCAATTGGCTGGTCTCGACATTGCCCGAGATCACCGCCGCCGGGTAGCTCGGGTTGATCATGGATTCATCGGGCAAGATCAGCTCCAGCGGAGCCATACAGCCTGCGTTTAGGGGAATGTCATCATCGACCATACACCGGAACACGTACAACACAGCCGCGTGAGCAATGGCTGAAGGCGCGTTGAAGTTTCCGGGGTGGGTGCCGCTGGTGCCAGTGAAGTCAATGACCGCAGACCGGTCCTCATGGTTAACCGTGATGGCAACGCTTACCTGGTAGCCGTCGTCCATGGCGTATGTGAATGAGCAATCGCTCAGCACGTCGACAACTCGTCTAACCGATTCTTCGGCGTTATCTTTCACATGCCCCATGTATGCGTGCACTACTTCAAGGCTGTAGTGGTCAATGACTGAAAGCAGCTCCGACGTCCCCTTCTCACAAGCTGCTACCTGAGCCTTGAGGTCGGCAATGTTCTTAGCCGGGTTCCTGGCTGGCCACTTCGCGGTAGTGAGCAACTCATGAAGTTCCGCCTCTTGGAAGCGGCCGTCGCGGACAAGCAGGAAGTTGTCGATCAAGACTCCTTCGTCGTCCACGCTGGTGGAGTCAGCCGGGGCCGAGCCAGGCACAGTTCCGCCGATGTCAGCGTGGTGACCGCGCGACGCAACATAGAAGATGACCGAATTTTCCTCTCCTACAACCGGTTCGCCGAACACCGGTTTGATGACGGTGATATCGGGCAGGTGTGTGCCGCCGTTGTACGGAGCGTTCATCACGTAGACGTCGCCGTTTTGCATGACCGGGTTCTGACGGATGATCGACTTGATTGACTCGCTCATAGATCCGAGGTGTACGGGCATGTGCGGAGCGTTTGCAATCAACTCGCCGTCGGGGTCAAAGATTGCACATGAAAAGTCGAGACGCTCTTTGATGTTCACCGAAGCGGCAGTGTTCTCAAGCACCACACCCATCTGCTCTGCGATATTCATGAACAGGTTGTTGAAGATCTCCAACTGGATTGGATCGACATTGGTTCCGATAGCGGCGGCGTCAGAATCTACCGACACCCTGTCGAGAACTAGATCACCAGTCGAGTTCATTCCAGCCGACCAGCCAGGCTCAATGACTGTGGTCGCCGTCTGTTCGATGATGACCGCAGGTCCTGTAATGGAACATCCTTCGGCAAGATCGGATCGGTTGAAGAACGGGGTTTCGTGGAAGGCACCCTTCATCCATGTCCGGTGGGTGGCAATCGGTTCGGGGGAAGCAGAGCCTGTCATGTGGGCCGCGCCAAGCCCGCCGATGACCTCGGAAGCTCCAATCGTTTCCAGTTGCATCGACTCGACGATCAGCTCTTTCTCGGGAGCAACAAATCCGTACCGGGCCGAATGCACCTGTTCGAATTCTGCGACAACACCAGCATGTTCAGCAGCCTCAACCGTTAGGGCGCTGTCAGAGCCTTTATAGCGAATGCCGAAACGGCGAACCGTTGAAATGTTCTCTGTCGCTACACCTTGAGACTCAACAGCTGCTCGGCCTGCTGTTTCAAGTTCTGTCCAGCGTTGAGCCAACCCTTCAAGCAGTG
This sequence comes from uncultured Acidimicrobiales bacterium, assembly GCA_937922785.1. Classification (GTDB taxonomy): domain Bacteria; phylum Actinomycetota; class Acidimicrobiia; order Acidimicrobiales; family SZUA-35; genus CALAJQ01. The sequence continues at coordinate 169,452 of CALAJQ010000020.1, read as the reverse complement.
CTGCGGTAAGCGGCACCTCGACCGCTTCGTCTGCGACGTGGCGCACATCGGCCAGCCCAATTCCAACGGCCGAAAGCACGCCGGCCAGCGGGTGAATGTGCACGCGTTCGATTCCGATTCGTTCTGCAACCAGGCAGGCATGCTGGCCGCCTGCTCCACCGAAGCACACCAGGGTGTAACCCGTTATGTCATATCCACGCTGAACTGAGATCTTCTTGATGGCGTTGGCCATGTTCTCAACTGCGATTGCGATGAAGCCTTCGGCCAGCTGTTCCGGAGTCTGGGCTGTGCCGGTGGCGGTTTTGACATCGTCGGCCAAGGCCGAGAAGTGGTCCTGCACGACCACAGCATCGAGTAACTCTGACCCGTCGGCACCGAACACGGCCGGAAAGTACTCAGGACGCAGCTTTCCCTGAAGAACGTTGCAATCAGTAACGGCAAGTGGTCCGCCATTGCCGTAACTTGCCGGGCCAGGGTTTGCGCCCGCTGACTCTGGCCCCACCCGCATTCGTGCACCGTCGAAACCGACGATGGATCCGCCGCCAGCAGCGACGGTATGGATGGCAATCATCGGGGCTCGGACTCGGATACCAGCAACCTCGGTTTCATAGACCCGCTCCAGCTCGCCTGCGTAGTGCGACACGTCGGTCGAGGTTCCACCCATATCGAAACCGATTTGTTGGTCGAACCCGGCGGCGCCAGCGGTTTCTATCATGCCAACTACGCCCCCCGCTGGACCGCTTAGTAGAGCGTCCTTGCCTTGGAAGTGGTGGGCGTCGGTAAGGCCTCCGTTGGACTGCATGAACATCAGCCGAGGACTGCCATGCCCGGGATTAGAACTGCTAGTTCCATGAGGCCGCAGTTGGGCTTCCACTTGGCTTACATACTGACGAAGCACGGGTGACAGGTATGCGTCAACAACTGTTGTGTCGCCGCGCGATACCAGCTTCATCAACGGGCTGACCTCGTGGCTTACTGAAACCTGACCGAAGCCAAACTCTCGGGCGATTGCTGCGACTTGGGCCTCATGTTCGATGTAGCGGTAGCCGTGAAGAAAAGAAATGGCGAGAGACTCGACACCGTCGTCCCGTAACTGCTGAAGCTGTGTTCGTACGACAGCTTCGTCCACCGGCACCTGCACCTCCCCGTGGGCGGTCACCCTTTCATCCACCTCGACGACCGATTCATAGAGCATCTCAGGCAACACGATGTCCAAAGCAAACAGCTCCGGCCGGGCTTGGTATCCAATCCGAAGCGCATCGGCGAATCCCTTTGTGGTCACCAATGCTGTGCGGGCCCCTTGCCGTTCGAGCAGCGCGTTGGTGGCCACCGTCGTGCCCATCCGAACAGCATCAATTTGGCCTGCGGGTAGCGGGTCGCCAGCAGCCACATCAAGCAGCGACCGTATACCCGCGATGGCCGCATCGTCATAGTGCTTCGGGTTCTCCGAAAGGAGTTTGGCTGTTGTTGTGGTCCCGTCGGGACGCCGAGCGACGATGTCGGTAAACGTGCCACCTCGGTCGATCCAGAACTGCCAACCTGTCATTTCACCACCAGATCTAGGTTCGATCGACTAAGTCTTTCACAGCCGTCTTCGGTCACTAGCACCGAATGACCAAGGTTCATCGCTCGGCCATCGTCGAGATTCAGCAGGATCATGTGCAGGAAGTAAACCTGGTTCACGTCGAACGTGAGTGGGTTGCCGCTGTAGAGCATCGGCCAATCCACCCAGATCGGGGCGTACACCGCACCCATGCCGTAGCCGCACGCATTCATTCTGTGCTTGTTGTATCCGGCATCGTCAAGGACGCCTGCGTGAACGTCAAACACTTCACCCAGCGTTTTTCCCGGTTTGATCGCTGCCTCACAGGCAAGCAACGCTTCTCGACATGCAGCGTGCATGGCCACATGCTCTGTCGAGGCCTCGCCTACAAGCAAAGTGCGCATCATGGCTGCGTGGTATTGGCGCTCAACACCACACCATTCCAGCGTCAGCTGATCGACCGGGTCCATAGTTCGTCGACCGCTTGTGTATCGCACCATCAAGGCGGCAGGGCCCGAGCCAATTATCAAGTTGTTTCCGCCAAAGTCACCGCCTTTGCGCAGGATGGCGTCTTGCATATCGGCCAACACTTCAGCTTCTGAGACACCCGGAGCCGCAGTCTCGACCGCGGCGTCCCACGCGTCGTCGGCTAGTTCGGCGGCCCGGCGTATGAAGCTGAGTTCGGCTGGGCTTTTAGTGCGTCGCAGCTCTTGGATTAGGGCCGAGGCGTCAGTCCAGGAGCAGAGTCCGTCTAGTGCCGCTTCAAGCATGATCCAGTTCGAAGCCTTTAGTCCGTAACTATCGGTCTCGATACCGACGTGCTTGCCTCGAAGTCCCATGTCACCCAGCATCGCCGCCAAGTCTTGGGCCGGGTTCATCCCTTCGACGTCGGTCCACAGTCGGATGTCTGTCAGGTTTGACGTGTACTGGGCTGTTCCACGATCTGGCATTCGGGTTAGCAACACCTGACGGCCATCTGCGGCGAGCACAAGGCACTGGAACATCGCGAAGCCAAAGGTGTCATAGCCCGAAAGCCAATACATCGATTCCTGCTTGAACAGCAGAATCGCGTCCAGCCCGGCCGCGTCGACCGCAGCTGTGGCGGCCTCGGCCCGAGCGGCCATCTCCTCGTCACTGAAATGAACTGGCATGTGCCGACACTAACGCGTCAGCTTTCAGAATCGTTCACCCTCTAAACAGGGTCAGTGCTGCGATGAATCAGCTATGCGCCTTCGTCAGAACTGTCAGACTTAACGGGTTTGAAGTACGAATGGTAGGACGGGGCCCGTGCCGGAGTCTTGAAGAATGTACGACGCGACCGTGATGGTCCAGCGACTGTCGGCGTTGTCGTCGATCAACAGCACAGGCATGGACCGTACTGAGCTATCGGGCAGATTGGATTTGTCTACTGACAACAAACCCCACACGTTGGCTAGTTGGAATGCGCTGTTGGATTGATCGGCCTGCCACCCGGCGCTGGGGTCCCGCAGCAAAGCGTGATGCACAGGGAGCTTTCCTAATCTTCCGATCTCATTCGCAACCGCAGCTATGAGCTCACCTTTTTGCCTAGAAGGCACCACGCAAATCCAACCGGGCCGCTCTGTCCAGTCCCATCGCTTCAAGATACCCGTGACGCCTTGGATCAGTTCCGGTGACAGATCAGTGATGGTCCCGTCTAGCAGCGCCGCAACTTCGGGGCCCCACCCGCCATCGCCCAGTCGACTGAGCGCTCTCCCCTGACTGGCTTGACGTTCAGGCTTGATCTTGCCTTTTGGATCGCCGGCTCCCGGCGCCCATTGCCGCCGCGGCTCAATCGCTACGTCGTTTCCCCGCAGGTGTTTGCGAGCCTCGGCCGTTGCGCCCGATGCTTCGTTGGTCCAGCGCGGTTCCTCGCCTGCCTGAGCCACACACCAATCGCACCGACCACAATCTGAAGCTTCAGCATCGTCTAACAAGTCGCGAAGGTAGCGCAACCGACAGCCCTGATGACTCGGATAGCTCCGCATCTGATTGGCTTCGTCGGCCCGGAGGCCCCGCAGTCGCTCAGCCAGCTCTCCGTCATAGGTCCACTGGTTCTGGGTTCGCATATAGCCGCCCTTAGCTCGACCAACTGCGCCCTGAACGTCCAGGATGCTCAGCAAAGTACTTAGCCTCGATCGACCCATGTTCACCGCCGCCTCAAGCTTTGGAATCGAGGTGGCTCTCGACGTGTCCAGTTGCATCAGAACTCGCTCACATACTTCTTGACTAGGCATTGAGACCGACTCAAACCACGCCCAGATCCTCTCGTCCTCTTTGCCCCGAGGCATGGCGATGACCTCGGCATGGTCGATGCCGCGGCCAGCACGGCCGATCTGCTGGTAGTAGGCCACCGGAGTCGGTGGCAGCCCGAGGTGAATACAAAAGGCCATGTCCGACTTGTCGAACCCCATGCCCAATGCGCTGGTGGCAACCAGGGCCTTCAGCTCGTTGTTACGAAGACGATCTTCTAGGTGTTCGCGTGCCTCCGGTGTTGTCGAGCCCGAGTACGCGGCAACGTTGTGCCCTCGTTCTCGCAACCATTCGGCCGCCGTCAACGCTTGGTCAACAGTTAGCGCATAGATGATGCCCGAGCCATCCATGTCACCCAGGTTGTCCGCGACCCAAGCAAGACGTTCGGCGTCGTCACCCAGTTCAACAACAGAACAATGCAACGAGGCGCGGTCGAGGCTGGTTCGCAACACAACCGTGTCAGGGCCTAGCTGGCTGGCCACGTCATCGGTCACTCGCTGGTTGGCTGTTGCCGTGGTCGCAAGAATCGGTGCCCACGCTGGCAATTCGTCAATCACCTTGCGAAGGCGGAGATAGTCGGGCCGGAAGTCGTGACCCCAGTCGCTTATGCAATGCGCCTCGTCACAGACAAGCGCAAAGGGCCTGGACAGCATCATGGTGAACACGCGCTCTCGAAACCCTGGGTTGGCCAGGCGTTCGGGCGCAATTAGCAACAGATCGATTTCGTCGGCCACAAGTGCCCCTTCGATCTCGCCCCAGTTGTCGGTGTTGGCCGAGTTGATTGTTTCGGCCCTCAGCCCAAGTTTGCTTGCCGCTGCAACCTGATCTCGCATGAGTGCCAGCAAGGGCGAGATGACAATGCTCGGACCCCAACCACGGTCACGCAACATCTTCGTAGACGAGAAATAGACCGCCGACTTGCCGAATCCGGTGCGGGCCACCAGCAGGGTGCGCTTACGATCTGACACCACCGCGGTAACCGCTTCGAGTTGTTCAGGCCTGGGCTTAGCATCGGGTCCAGCCAGCAGCTGCACGTGGGCGGTCAGCTCTGTTTCGACCTCTTCAGGCGTGGGTCGTGGTGGCTCGATCAGTTCGACAGTCATCTTAAGGACACCCTACGAACTGACTACGACAACCCCCTCGCCCCCACCAAAAACCCGTTTCTGTCCTAGGCCCGGGGGCGGTCGTGGTTGGGATCAAACATTGGCTCAGCTCGTACTGTTGCGCCGCACCGCTTGCCGATTACTTCTAGGTTAAGGCTTGTGCCCACTTCGGCATATCCCGGTTCGACATAACCCATGGCGATGTTGGTGTTGGTGCTGTGGCCGAAGGCGCCGCCGGTCACCACGCCTACTAATTGGTCTCCGGCAAAGATCGGGTCGCCGGTATGGGCAGGGGCCTCATCGTTGGCCACCTCAAGCGCTACTAGGACGCGGCGGTGGCCGGCTTCAGCTTGGGCCGCTATTGCGTCTCGGCCCTGGAAGTCTTTTTCCATGTTCACAAACCGCTCGACACCGGCTTCCAGCACAGTGAACTCGGTGTGCAGTTCGGTCTTCCATGCCCGATAGTTCTTCTCGAACCGCATTGACTCGGTGGCCAACAGTCCGAAGTCGATGATTCCAAGCTCGGCTCCGGCGGCGTGAATGGCCTCATAGATCGGCACCGACGCCTCCATCGGCAGGTGCAGCTCCCAGCCCAGTTCACCAGTGAAGCTCAGCCGTAGCGCTGTCACAGTGAAGCCGGCAATCTCAATCTGGCGGGTGGCCAGCCACGGGAACGACTTGTTGTCTAGCGGGTGGTCAGTTATCGCAGCCAGAACCTCACGAGCGTTTGGTCCGGCAATCATCAGGGCGTTGTGGTCATGGGTCAGGTTTGTTATCGACACCGCTGCTGGAGGGTTGGCGTCAGTCAAGACATCGAGGTCATGCCACTCCGCAGCTGCTGCGCTGAGCAGCCAGAAGCTGTCTTCACCTAGGCGGGTCATTGTGAACTCCGACAGCAGTCGGCCCTTTTCATCACTGACGTAGGCCAGTGAGGTGCGGCCGACGGCCGGAATTCGACCTGCGGTCAAGGTGTCGAACCAAGCGACGGCACCTCCGCCCTCAACCAAGAACCGAGTGAAGCCACTAATCTCGGCAACACCTACGTTTGAGCGAACTGCGTTGGCCTCGACTCCGACCTCGTCGTGGTATGTGGAGAACCGGAACGCTGGCTTGTGTTCAAAGTCGTTCTCTGTTGGATGGAAGTAGAGCGTGCGCTCCCAACCATTGATTGCTCCGAACTCGGCGCCCTTGGCCTTAAGGATGTCATAGAGCGGCGTCGTCTTTGCTTGACGTCCGGCAGGACGATGCTCGTCGGGATGATCGAACACGAACTCCCGCTGATATTCCTCAACCGCCTTTGCCGATGCGTAAGATTCGTCGGCGTACTGGGTGAAACGCCGCGGGTCCAACACCCAGGTGTCCCACTCGGACTGGCCATCAACAATGATCTCCGCCAGCACCTTGCCGAGGCCACCGCCTTCGCCAATACCGGCTCGCAGGCCAAGCATGCAATAGGCGTTGCGGCGGCCAGGTAACCGGCCAACTAGCGGAACACCGTCGCCGGAATAGGTGATAGGGCCGTTGACGATTGATGAAATACCGGCGGTCTGCAGAACTGGTAGCCGGTCGAAGATACGCATCATGTTGTCTTCGAGTCGATCCAGGTCTGGTGGTTCCAGCTTGTTAGCGAAGTCAACTGGGATGTGCTCGCGGCCCCACGTCTTGCAGCCTTGTTCGTAGATGCCAATCAACAGACCATGGTGTTCCTGGCGGCTGTAAAAGTCATCACCAGGGTCACGGATGAGCGGAACTCGGCGCCCAAGTTCTTGCAGCTCGGGTAGCTCCTCAGTAAGGAAGAACTGGTGCTCCATTGAAGACACTGCAGACTCAAGGCCGTAGAAATTGCCTACCTGGTGAACCCGGTACCCCGCCGCGTTGACGATGCTTTCGCATTCAATGTTGCCGCGGTTGGTGTGAACAATCCATCCCTCGTCGGTCTGGGTAAGTCCGGTCACATCGGTGAACTTGTGGGCGGTGCCGCCGTTCTTACGGCCTGCGTGCACCAATCCGTTAACCAGACCGGTGGGGTCGATATCGCCATCGACGGGATCCCACAGACCGCATGTCAGGCCCGTAACGTCGAGCAGCGGATGGGCTTCAGCCATCTCCGATGGGCTAAGCACTTGGAAGTCAACGCCCATTCCTTTGGCCATTCCAACGAAGTGGGAGTAGCCGTCAAAATCCTGCTGGTCATAACCGAGGCGAATGCCGCCGTCATCTCGCCTGTAGGTAATGGGCCTGTCGGGATCTGCCGCCAGCCGCGTATACAGCTCGACCGAATACTTCTTGAGGCCGACCATTGTCTGCACTGCGCCGAACTGGGTTACCTGGCCAGCAGCGTGCCAGGTCGACCCGGACGCAAACTCGTCCCGCTCAAGCAGGACGACGTCACTCCAACCGTGGGTGGTTAGGTGGTAGAAGGTGCTGGCGCCGCCAACACCGGCACCAATCACCACAACTCGGGCTCTACTCGGAAGCGGATTGGGATCGTTTACAGCCATGTCTAACTCTCGCCGCATCCCAAGCTTGCTACAACAGCCAATTTTGAACGCTATGCATAACTAACCGTTATGTATAACGTGAGCACATGCGTCCATTAGTTAGGCGAGTGCCTCAGCTGCAACGACTTGCCATTTTCGAAGCCGTAGCTACCTCTGGTGGATTCACCGCCGCTGCCCGAGATCTTGAGATCAGCCAACCAGCGGTATCCAGACACATGACTGCGCTATCGCGCGAGCTTGGCGTAACGCTGTTCAAACGCTCGGGCAGGACATTCGTTCTGACTGCCCACGGCCGCATCCTCGCAGACGCTTTGGCCACGGCCTTCAGCACCGTGGAGCAGGCACTCGATCAACTGGTTGAGACACGGGAACCGTTTGTGTTTGCCGTGCAACCCGCTATGGCTACCTCTTGGGTCGTGCCGCTACTGGAACAACTGGAGGCTGCGGCCGAAACTGACATCCGGTTACGCATATTCGATAGAGCCTCCGAGCTAGACGCAAGCGACTGGGATGTAGCGATCGTGCCCGGCCGGGCCGAGCGGCCAAACTGGAAGGTGACTTTGCTGTTCCCTGAAGTGGTCCGACCTTTGGCGTCTCCTGCGCTGGCTGCCGAGCTTGGTCTTGATTCTGAAAGCGAGTGCACAGACCTAGTTGGCGCCCGGCTGCTACACATCGACGATGTCGAACGGCCGTCGATGACCTGGCAACAGTGGTTCAGCGAAGCGGGGGCCGATATCGCGTTGCCCGTGCCTCGAGTCTTCTACCCGACATACCCAACCGTTGTTCAGGAGGCGCTTGCTGGTAATGGCATCGTGCTTGGGTGGCAGTATTTGCTTAGCGATCTCGTGGATCGTGGTTTGTTGGTACCGGTCGGCCCTAGCGTCGAGCGAACTGACAGCGGTCACCACCTGTGCTGGACCGAGACCCGAGGCGATGATCGCCACAGGGCGATTCTCAGCCTGCTCCAAAGCGAGATCGCAGCCACAAACACGCTTCTGTCATAAGCAATGGAAGCAGCGCAGGTAATGGGCAATGGGCACGGGCGGGTTACTGGTCACCACCGACGACGCTTAGAGCTTGGGCCAAGGTGTCAATACAGCAATCGATATCGGCGTCATCAATTACGAGTGGCGGACAGAACACCATGCTGTTTCCCGCTGCACGGCAGATGACTCCATTGGAAGTCATATGGTCCCGGACTTCCAAGGCTCGGGCGTCAGAGTAGGTTTCAGGGAGTTCGCCAGCCCACACCGCTCCGACTCCACGTACCTCCTTTAGAATGCCGTCGCCAACCATCGAATCGAGCCCTGCGGAGAGTCGTTCACCGACATGATTCGCACGCTCTACCAGGCCTTCATTCTCGATGATGTCGATGTTGGCCAGCGCCGCGGCTGCGGCCGCAGGATGACCGCTGTAGGTGTAGCCGTGACGCATCAAGAAGTTTGGGTCCGATTCGAGCACGTCACAAACTCCTCTAGAGATGATCACGCCGCCCATTGGTTGGTAGCCGCTAGTAACTCCCTTAGCGAAGGTTATGAGATCGGGCGTGACGCCATATGTCTGACTGGCGAACCAACTTCCGGTCCGCCCGAACCCTGAAATGACTTCGTCAAACATTAGTAGGGCGCCATTGGCCGTGCAGAGCTCGCGCAGCCGCTCGAGGTAACCGTCCACTGGAGTGTGCACGCCGCCTGCGCCCTGCATCGGTTCACTGATAACCGCCGCAATCCGATCGCCGGATTCGGCGAAGAGCCGCGCCGCAGACTCGATGTCATCGGGGTCGATCTCAACCACATGAGGCAATAAATCGCCCCAGTTCTCTCGGTTCCCGGCGATGCCCTGCACTGAGGTGCCGCCCATGTTCACACCGTGATAGCCGCGTGTTCGACGAACAATGATTTGGCGGTCGTGATCGCCACGAAGTTGGTGGACAAGTCGTGCCAGCTTGATTGCGCTGTCTACCGATTCAGAACCGGAACAGCACAGAAACACCCTCGACCCGTCTAGGGGCGAGAGCGTCGAGATCCGCTCGGCTACGGTTTCGGCGGGCCCGTTCGCCCACGGCGCAAACGTGTTGTAGACCGACATCTGTTCGAGTTGTTTGCTGATGGCATCGATGATCTCGCGTCGACCATAGCCAACCTGGCAATACCACAAGCTTCCGAGCGCATCGATGTACTCGTTGCCCTTGTCATCCCAAACCCGAACGCCTTCGGCCCTGACTAAACGGTGGTAACTATTGGACGCCGGCTTGCTGAACGGGTGCAAGAGCGCCGGCGTGGTGCGGTGATTTGTCATGTTCGTTCGCTCCTTTGGGCACCAAGTGGTTTGGCCCACAGTAACCGCACCTCCCCGGCTGGTCAGGCAAGCCAGTCAAGGGCTCTATATTGGGGCGTTCTATGACTGAGCCGATTCAACGACCCTGGTGGCAAGATGCACTCATCTACCAGCTCTACATCCGATCCTTCGCCGATTCCAACGGTGACGGAATCGGCGACATCGAAGGCATCCGGTCACGCCTGGGCCACATCGCTAGTTTGGGCGCAGACGCTATCTGGCTGAACCCGTGCTATCCCTCACCTCAGCATGACCACGGCTATGACGTCGCCAATTATTTCGATATTCATGACGAGTACGGAACACTAGATGAGTTCGATCAGCTGGTAGCCGAAGCCCGTGACCACAACATCAAGATTCTGATGGACTTAGTCCCCGGCCACAGCAGCCAGGATCACCGTTGGTTTAGGGCGGCATTGGCTGCGGGTCCGGGCAGTGCCGAGCGAGATCGTTACTACTTCCGCGACGGCAAGGGTGCCGACGGTAGTAAACCACCAAACAACTGGCAGTCAGCTTTCGGAGGCCCGGCATGGACTCGCATCAATGAAGATTCCGATGACGGCCAGTGGTACCTACACACGTTTGCTCGCGAGCAGCCAGATTTTGACCACACCAACGTCGATGTCCAGCAGCTGTTCGTTGACATCTTCGAGTTCTGGTTCGACCGCGGCGTCGAAGGCTTCCGGGTGGACGCCGTAGCAGGAGTCGGCAAGCACCCTGACCTTCCAGACCAGCCTCCGGTCGGCCCCGATGTCGGCGTGTTGGATATCACCTGGGTGAACCCCTACATCGCTTTCCGCCCCGAAGGCCATGAAGCTTGGCGCCGTTTCCGCACAGCCGCCGACTCATACATGCAACGTCATCCAGAACGTGAGCTGATGATGGTGGCCGAAGCCTATGCCGTCCGGCGCCCCGAAATCATCAAGGCGTTCACAGAGCCCGATCAGTTTCATCAGATGTTCTCGTTCGACCTGATGTTGACCCCGTGGGAGAAAGCTTCAATCGAACGAGCGATGCAAGACCCGTTGGCAATCCTTGAAGAAACTGGAGTTGCGCCAGCATGGACACTGAACAATCACGACATTCAACGCATAGTGACTCGGCTAGGTCGTGAAGATGCTCACCGGCCTGAATCCTGGACCAACAACAACCTCGCATTGTCGCGGGCCGGCGTTGACACCGACCTTGGCGAACGTAGAGCACGAGCCATGGCGTCGCTGATCTTCGCCTTGCCCGGCAGCCTCTATCTTTATCAAGGCGAAGAGCTAGGTCTGCCCGAAGTCTTCGACATTCCAGATGACCGGCGTGAGGACCCAGTATTCGAACGAACCGGTGGCGCCGAGATCGGCCGTGACGGCTGCAGAGTTCCGCTGCCATGGGACGACGACGCTTCCTCGTCATACGGCTTTTCGGTTCCCCGCCCTAACGGAAGTGTCGGAGAACCGTGGCTCCCCCAGCCTGCTGGGTGGGGAGCTCATTCAGTGGCAACGCTGGAGGGCATTCCGTTGTCAACACTTCACATCTATCGGAAACTCGGCGAAGCTCGAACGGCCTATGCCACCAACCAGCCACTTACCGCCGATCCGGTGGAGTTGGGCGCAGGCCTAGTCGGTGTTCGCCGCGGAAGTCTGCTGGTGGTCGTGAACACAACAACGGAGGCTGTGGCTCTCGACATGAACAATCCCGAATTGGCAGATGCTCAACTTGTGTTTGCAAGCGAGCCAGACGAGGTGGACACACCCGATATGATCCCTCCGAACAGCACCCTCTGGTTCACCACCTAGCCGAACCTGCCCGGACCCAATTGTCAGCTGGGAACCACATTTTCCTCAAATTTCAGCTGGCGACCACATCCTGTATGGCCTGGGTTTGAAATTTGGGGGAGATGTTGTCTGGGTCTGAAATTTGGTGGTTCAGCCATTTCGCAGCGCCGTAGGATGGCCGTCATGCCAGACTTTGATGTTGACGTCGCCATCGTTGGCAGTGGCTTTGGCGGTTCAGTGAGCGCACTTCGACTGGTTGAAAAGGGTTACTCGGTTGCGGTGTTTGAGGCCGGTGAGCGTTTCGGGGCCGGCGACTATCCGAAGACGAACTGGGCGATCAACAAATTCCTCTTTATGCCCAAGCTGGGTTTGCGCGGGATTCAACGGCTGACACTGCTAAAAGACGTGCTGGTCTTATCCGGGGCGGGCGTCGGCGGCGGGTCTCTCGTCTATGCCAACACGTTGTACGAGCCACCCGACAACTGCTGGTCGGATCCGCAATGGGCCCACATCACCGACTGGAAAGACGAACTCGCGCCTCACTACGCCCAGGCAAAGCTGATGCTCGGCGCTGCCACAGCTCCAGATCAGACCGCAGCCGATGACGTAATGCGGAGCTTGGCCGACAGGCTCGACGTTGCCGATACCTACCGGCCAACTGAGGTTGGCGTCTACCTTGGCGAAGCCGGCAAGACAGTGCCCGATCCTTACTTCGGCGGTGCCGGCCCAAAGCGAACAGGCTGTATCGAGTGCGGGAGCTGCATGATCGGCTGTAGCCACAACGCCAAGAACACCCTGGACCGCAACTACCTCTACTTGGCTGAAGGTAAGGGCGCCGAGGTTCACGCTGGCCGCCAAGTGGTAGACGTCAAACCGCTAGCTGACGGAGGCTATGAGGTCACCAGCGAACGCTCGGGGTCCTGGTTGCTTAAAGCCCGTACAACAACTCGAGCCGAACATGTTGTGTTCTGCGCGGGTGTGTTGGGTTCGATGCGGCTGTTGGCTGATCTGAAGCAGCGCGGTCGCCTGCCAAACTTGTCTGACCGACTTGGGCAGAGGGTTAGGACAAACTCCGAGGCAATCATCGGAGCACAGGCCCTGACTGGCGATGTCGATTACTCGAAAGGGGTGGCGATCACATCGTCTATCTACCCCGACGATCGAACCCACATCGAGCCCGTGCGCTACCCCGAGGGCTCTAACGCTATGGGTTTACTGTCCACAATTTTGGTTGACGGCGGTGGCCGAGTTCCCCGCCAAATTCGTTTTCTCGGCCAGGCGCTTCGACATCCTGTTGCGTTTGGGCGCAGCTTGTCCGTACGCCGCTGGTCTGAGAAGACCGTGATTCTGTTGGTAATGCAAAGTGCTGACAACAGCCTGAATCTCAAATGGAAGCAACGCCGAAACGGCAAGCTGAAAATGACTAGTGAACAGGGCGAAGGCGAGCCGAACCCGACTTACATTCCTGAAGCAAACGAAGCCGCCCGAATTGCGGCTGACATCATGGGCGGCCAACCCGGAAGCGCCTTAAACGAAGTGCTGCTTGACGTGCCCACGACTGCTCACATTCTGGGCGGAGCGTGCATTGGTGATTCTGCCGAAACTGGCGTGGTTGACCCCTATCAAAGGGCCTACGGGCATACCGGTATTCACATCGCCGATGCGTCAACGATCAGTGCGAACTTGGGAGTGAACCCGTCGCTCACTATCACAGCTCAAACCGAACGAGCAATGTCGATGTGGCCGAATAAAGGCGAACCTGATCCCAGACCTCAATTGGGCTCTCCCTATGTTCGAGTCAAACCGGTGATGCCCGACAACCCAGCTGTGCACCGTGACGCCCCGGCAGGAATCAAATGGAGTTGAGCTAGCTGAGGCCTAACCATGCTCGCACCCGGGCAACAATTTCCTCTTCGCCCTTTGGGGAATGGTTCCCCGGCACCCATTCCGTAGTAACAGGCCCCTGAATCAGCGGCGTGTGTTCAGCAAACTCTGCCGGCGAACCGAATGGGTCTCGCTCACCGGAAAGGAAGAGCGTTGGGGCAGTGATGTCTCCGAAGTGTTCGGTGCGCAATTTCTCGGGCTTGCCGGGGGGATGTAGTGGGTAGCTGAGCAGCGCTAGCGAATGAACGGCCAAACCTTCAGCGTGTGCCAGCGAGCAACACCGGCCGCCAAAACTTCGACCTCCCAGCGCGATATCCGATGGTTCGACGTCGAGGCTCGCTGCTAGCTCGGCTGCGGCTTCGAGAATTTTCGCTACACCTCGCTTAACCGCAGTCGTTGCAAGAGTCAGTCGCACCACTTCAATTTCCGGCAGCGCTTTGTCAAGCGCCACAAGGGTCGAGTGATCACGATCAGCACTTGCGCCGGGGGTCAAAATGAGACCAGCAGGTGGTTGGGTCATTACCCGACAATAGCGAGGTGACAATTTCACCAAAAGTCAGCCCCAGGTGACAATTTCACCAAAAGTCAGCCCCAGGTGACAATATGTGTCACCTCCAGCAGAAATTTGGGAGGATTGTCACCTACAGCTGACTTTTGGCCAGCGCCGTTCGCTTGACACAAGGGCCGGGTCTTACATCATGCCCATCTCTAGGCGGGCTACGTCTGACATGCGCGATGCGTCCCAAGGCGGGTCGAACACAAGCACAACGTGCACAACTTCCACACCGGGCAACGCCGCTACAGCGTCATGAAGGTCTTGGCGGAGGATGTCTCCCATGCCACAGAATGGGGCAGTTACAGACATGTCGATGTCGACTCGCTTGTTGCCGCTGGGCAGATCAGACGGCTCGATTCGATACACCAGGCCCAGTTCGACAATGTCTACCGGGATCTCAGGGTCATAAACCGTGGCCGCTGCTTCCCAAACAGCTTCGAGGCTGAACTCGCCGTCGGCCGCTTCGCCAGCTCCTGACTTCTCGGTGGGACGCACGAAGCCAAAGTCGACTGAGTCTTCAGGAGTCAGACGAACCATCTCGCCTGATCTAAGCGTGACCGTCGCTGTTCCGCCAAGTGCCTGCATCACAGTGACCTTCTCGCCCTCGGGCAATATAATCGGGTGGCCGGCCGGAATGACCGTTCCCTTAATGTCACGAGGCAGCTTGAAGGTCTGAGACCCACCAATCTTCACCGCTGACTCTTTCATCGCGGGCGCCGGAGGAATTGGGAATCCAGAAGTCGGAGGAGTCCCAGAGTCAGACATTGGCGTGCCCAAGCCGCTCGGTGATCCATGCTCGGACCGTGTCACTTTCCAAGTCATCCATCATCTGATCGGCAAAGCCGTTGATCAGCAGGCGGCTAGCTTCTTCGGCAGGAATGCCGCGAGAGCGCATGTAGTACAGGGCCTCTTCGTCGAGCTGACCGACCGTGGCACCATGCTGGCATGAAACTTCATCGGCCAAGATCTCAAGCCTAGGCATCGTGTTGATTTCGGCCTTGCGAGACAGCAGCAGGTTGTCGTTGGACTGCTCGGAGTCTGTGCCGTCGGCTCCAACACGTACGTCAACTCCCCCGTTCCAAACACCTGTGCTTGAGTCATCGAGAACGCCGCGATAGGACTGGCGGCTAGTGCAGTTAGGGGCGCCATGCACAACGGTTATCTGTTGGTCAAGGGTTTGTTCGCCGAAGCCAAAGTACAGCCCAGACAAGTCAGCGTGGGCGCCTTCGTCAGTGAGATGAACGTAGTAGGCGACCCGCCCATAGTCCGAACCTAAGTTGAACAGTCGGGCCCGAAGCGTGCTGTTAGCCGCCTGAACTACGTCAACCCGACCGAGGTGAATCTGAGTGGCGGGAAGGTCCTGGAGAATGATGTGTTCAAGGCTGGCGTCAGCGGCCAAGGAGATCTCGGTGCGAACGTTCGAACCACCAAAGGAGTCACCGCTTCCGATTCGAGTCTCCACGATCACCGCTGAGCTACCGGCCGCCACATCAATGACGACTCGGCTAGACGACGCATTCTGTTCAGCACCAGGAACGGCTACATCGACTATGTGAATGGTCTCACTTTGCTGCCCAGAGATCTGGATCACTGCGCCACCGGTGCCATAGGCACGGTTGATAACTGAGAAAGCATCATCAGCTTCCTCGTGCACTCGTTCAAGCACGTCGGCGGCTTCATCAGCGGCGTCGGCCAAGCTGACCAAGCTGACGCCGTCGGGCAAGGCGCCAAGCCTTGACCGGCCTGCGTCCACCACGCCGTTAACTACAACTAGCAATGGCCCATCCAGCTGGGGGATCTGGCTATCGATGTCGGCGAGCGCCGCATCGGTTGACGCCGCTGGGCCAAACGTGAGTTGACCTAGCGTCTTGTGGGGCGCATAGCGCCATGCCTCGTCGCGCTTGGTCGGCAGGCTCAGCGAATCAACCTGCTCTAGAGCAGCACTGCGACTGGGGAGGATTCCCAGGCTCACGCTGATGCTCCCGAAAGTGGGGCATCGTCCAGGTCGTGGTTGACGAAGCCTGCGTAGCCGTTCTCTTCCAAGTGGAGTGCAAGCGTGTGATCGCCGGACTCGACGATCTTGCCTTCAACCAACACGTGAACGAAGTCGGGCTTGATGTAATCAAGAAGACGTTGGTAGTGAGTGATCACAATCATGGAACGCTCTGGACCACGTAGTGAGTTGACACCCTTGGCAACAACGCGCAGGGCGTCAATGTCAAGACCAGAGTCGGTCTCGTCAAGGACGGCGAGGCGAGGCTGCATCACTGCCATCTGGAGAATCTCGTTGCGCTTCTTCTCGCCGCCACTGAAACCAGCATTGACCGAACGATAAAGGAAGTCCTTCTTCATCTCGACCAGTTCCATTGCCTGCTCGGCAACCTTCAGAAAGTCGCGAGCGCCAATCTCGTCTTCTCCCAGAGTGCGTCTCACCGAGTTAACGGCGGTTCGCAGGAAGTACATGTTGTTAACGCCGGGAATTTCAACCGGATACTGGAACCCCATGAAGACCCCAGCCGCGGCTCGCGCTTCGGGCTCCATCTCAAGCAAATCAGCACCGTCAAGAGTTACGGTGCCACCGATCTCATAGCCATCCCGTCCGGCCAAGGCGTGAGCGAACGTGCTTTTGCCTGATCCGTTCGGACCCATGATGGCGTGCACTTCTCCGGCACCGACTGCAAGGTCAAGGCCCTTAAGGATCGGGGTGTCCCCGATTGACGCGGTCAATTTTTCTACGTGCAGCATCAGCCGACACTTCCTTCCAAACTTACGCTCAGCAACCGCTGGGCTTCAACAGCGAACTCCATCGGGAGCTCGTTAAAAACTTCACGACAGAAGCCGTTGACGATCATCGCCATGGCGTCTTCTTCGTTCATGCCGCGTTGACGGCAGTAGTACAGCTGGTCTTCGCCAACAGTTGAGGTTGACGCTTCGTGCTCGACCTGGGCTGTTGGGTTCTTGACCTCTATATAAGGAACAGTGTGAGCGCCGCTGGTTTTTCCCAGCAGCAGCGAATCACACTGGGTGTAGTTTCGAGCGTTCTCAGCCGAACGCATCATCTTCACCAGACCTCGGTACGTGTTTTGGCCCTTCGCCGCCGAGATGCCTTTTGATATAACAGTGCTGGTGGTGTCAGCGCCGATGTGAATCATCTTGGTACCGGTGTCAGCCTGCTGATGCTTCGAAGTAAGCGCTACAGAATAGAACTCGCCAATTGAGCGGTCTCCCTGGAGGATGACGCTGGGGTACTTCCAGGTGATGGCCGATCCGGTCTCTACCTGAGTCCAAGAGATCTTGGCGTCGGTGTGGGCACGGCCTCGCTTGGTCACGAAGTTGTAGATGCCGCCAATACCGTTTTCGTCACCGGGGTACCAGTTCTGGACGGTCGAGTACTTGATCTCGGCGCGGTCCTTAGCGACCAGTTCAACAACAGCAGCGTGCAGCTGATTCTCATCTCGCTGAGGAGCAGTGCAACCTTCGAGATAAGAGACGTGTGAGTCATCCTCGGCCACGATGAGCGTGCGCTCGAACTGACCGGTGTTCATCGAGTTGATGCGGAAATAGGTGGACAGCTCCATTGGGCAACGAACACCCTTGGGGATGTAGCAGAACGAGCCGTCGGAGAACACTGCAGAATTGAGAGCGGCGAAGAAGTTGTCTCGAACTGGCACAACCGAGCCAAGGTGTTCTTTGATCAGCTCGGGGTAGTCCTGCACAGCTTCGGAGAACGAGCAGAAGATCACCCCGGCTTCAAGCAGAGTCTCTTTGAAGGTCGTGGTCACCGAGACCGAGTCAACGATGGCGTCAACCGCCACGTTGCTTAACATCTTCTGTTCGTGCAGTGGAATGCCGAGCTTGTCGAACATTTCCCGGATATCAGGATCGACGTCGTCCATGCTTTCCAGCACGGGCTTCTGCTTGGGCGCTGCCCAATAGCTGATGGCCTGATAGTCAATGGGCGCAATGTTTAGCTTGGCCCAGTCGGGCTCTTCCATCTCTTGCCACGCAGCAAATGCCTTTAGTCGCCACTCAAGAAGCCATTCGGGTTCGTCCTTCTTGGCCGAGATAAGGCGGACTGTGTCTTCGTTTAGTCCTGGAGGCGCTACATCGGTGTCGAGGTCTGTGCTGAAGCCAAATTCATAGCTGGCTTCGGTTAACTCCTCGATACCTCTCATAGTTTCGCTCATCAAATGTTCCTTCCTGGAACGTGTTTGCTACTTACTCAATGCTGATTAGTGATTGCCCACTAGTGACTGCCCTCTATCCAGATGCCGACTACTCGACGTCTATAAAGATGCACTCGCCAGGGCACTCTTCAGCAGACTCAATCACTCGATCTAAGCCACCATCTGGAATGCGCGCCATGCCGTGTGCACTGGCTGGGTTGGCCTCGCCGTCAAACTTCTTCTCAGTGCCGAAGTTGTCTGCAGATTCCTTCACGTAATAAAGCCCATCGTCCATCCCGAAGAAAACATCAGGCGCGATTTCAGCGCAGATGCCGTCGCCTGTGCACAGATCCTGATCGATCCAAACCTTCATCTTGCTCCTTCTCAGATATCGCCCGCTTACGCGGACAAGATACCCTGGTCGTGGCCTTCCTAGTGTATCGGAATCAAGGACTTTTCGCAGTTACACATTGCGAAACTGCGTATACCTAACAGCACTGCTACGCTGGAGAAATGACCACTGCGAGCGTCGCCCCGTCGGCAACCCAACGCCGCGTACTCGCAGCGCTAAAAAGACGTGGTGAAGCCTCAGCTGAAGAGTTGGCCGAGACGCTCGAAATCTCGTCAAGCGCAGTCCGGCAACATCTCAGTGCACTTCGATCGGCTGGGTTCATCGAGGCTCGTCAAGAACGAGGCCAACAAGGGCGACCAGCAGACAAATACCACGCCACCGAACTGGCTGAACCCCTTTTCGCTAACCCTGACAGTGGCATGTCACTAGAACTGCTTGAACACATCGAGGAAGAAGATCCGGAACTAGTTTCGAGAGCTTTCGAGCGGCGCCGCCAACGATTGGTGAACGAAGCCAAACACCGGGTGGAAGGTAAGCCACTTAGCGACCGAATCACAGTTCTCACTGAGCTGCTTGATGCCCAGGGCTACCTGGCTAGCTCCGACACGATTAGCGAAACTTCCTATCGAATCAATCTTCACAGCTGCGCCATTTGGCCCGTTGCCAATCGCTTCAAGCAGGCCTGCACTGCCGAACTGGACTTCATCCGAGACCTTGTGCCTGACGCAAAAGTTGAGCGAGTAACACTTAAGACAGATGGCGCCCATACCTGCGCCTACGAAATAAGCGCCCAAAGCTAGCGGCATCTAGCTGGCCCTGACGCTCGCTACCCTCGGCGCCTTGATCACGTACTCTGGGGCAATCGCAAATCGAATCCCCTCTAACGACGCACCAGACCGATGGATGGAAGAGCTGCCTGAGCGTGCTCTCTATGACATCTATGCCCACACTATCGAGACTCGTTTTTCGGCCTTTGGGACACGAACGTTTGAAGATGCCCGCTTTGATATGGCGCAGACGTTGCAGACCTACGACAAAACCAATCGCATCGACCAAACGTTACTGGACATCATCAATACGCCAGAAAGCCATGGCCGATTTCGCAACGATCTTGAGACCTACATTGCCAAGCACGGATTGGACGGCTGGATCGATTCGGGCGAATCTCTCGTGTTCCTTACCGATCACGGACAGTTCACTGACGTGCCTGTACTCGCCGAAACGTTAGGCCGGATCGGGCTGGGCCGCAGAGAGACAACCGTTCAGGTGGTTAGCGAGATGATCTCTGAGATTGAACTGGACGTAGGCGAAGGAGCCTTCGCCGTTATCGACAAGCTGCGCAATATTTCTTCAGTGGTTCAAACCGTGCCTCGGCTTGACGGGCATCCGACCGATGATGTGCGCGCCTATCGGGATCGAAAGAATGCCTACGCCTTAAAGGTTTTGGAAGCGGTTCAAAACACTGAAGGTTCGATGACTGTGATGTCACTAGTTGCACGACACAACGCACCTTCGAAGAAAGGGCACACTCTCTACATTCACGAGCCAAACCGTCGAACGCTTGAGCCATATGTGAACTCTGCGGCCAAGATCGTGCCTGTCTATATCGACTGCCCCACCTTTGGACCGGGCGGAAGTGTTGTGCCAGCAGACATCAGGTATGAGTTCTTTCAGCCGATGTTTATCAGCGATGCGCGAGCCGATGGCCGCAAGATTGTTGAGATGTTCCGAGCTGCGACGAGTCGGACCGTGGGTGACCGCTATCGCCACGGAGTCAAAGTGCGATCGTGGCGAGCACAGATGGCCAAGCGCAGGGTAAAAGCAGCGATGCCGGTTACTCAAGGTCGCGAACCCCTCGAACCCCGCCCTGACTACTAGCGAGTCAAAATCTCGAAACTGACCTGGCTAACAGCCGGGTTTGACTACCTACACCGCCAGAACCGAGGTTTTTATCCCGGTAGATTGACGACCTCATGGATCTCCCGCAAATTCGCCAGCTTGGAATTTCGTTCTATCAACCCGAGGAAGTGTTGGCCGACTACAACGTTGATGCCGACCAGCTAGCGGAGTTCATACGGGCAGTTACCACCACTGTTGTGCCTCAGGTGATAACCAACACTGAGCCCGAAATTCTGGAAGTCGTGGCGATCCTGTCCGGCGGCCGTTCCAGGTTGTGGCTGATGAGCTCTTACTTCGACGAACCAGACGAGGCGCTACTGGAACGCTTGCGAACAATCCCTGCACCTTCTTTTGATGGCCCAGTGGCACTAAGCATCGGGTTCGGAATTGCTGGAGCTGAGCCGCCCGAGGCCCTAGAACCACCAGTGCCGGACGAATGGAGGGAGGCCATTGTTGATTTGCCTGACGACGCAGCCCTGGCCATACCAGAGGACATCGTCGAGTTCTTGTTCGATTGAGCTAGCTCCGTCGGCGGATTGGGCCCACAACAGGAGCGTTGCCAACTGCAACGTTGAATAGACGATCCGAAGGGCCGCCGAATCCGTAGCCAGGTCCGAGGGCTGAACGGAGTGCGGCTGCTGTGTGGTTTGCCGAATGAGAAGAAAGTGGTGAAACGATTGCCATGGGCCCATACTGAGGCCGAACCAACGATGACACAAGTGATAGCTATTTCTGAATTGTGCCTATTCTTGTCATACCCTTAGACAACACACTTGGATTGATGTAGTGCAACTCGACACCGAATCTTTGCGCACTTTTGCGATGGTCCTAGACACTGGGGGCATGACAAGCGCTGCTCAGCAACTCAATATCAGCCAGTCGGCGGTCAGCTGGAAGATCAAACGGCTCGAAAAACAGGTCGGCCGAGACCTGATCATTCGCGACGGCCGCTCTCTTCGCCCTTCGCCGGACGGACAGGAGCTGTTGACCTACGCACGAAGCATCATCGACCTGCATGACGAGGCTGTGGCCAAACTGTCCAGCTCCGCACTAACTGGCCGCCTCCGGCTCGGCGTGACTGAAGAGGTCAGCGCAGAACTCGTAGGCGAGGCTGCAGGCCGATTCGATCGAATCCACCCCGACGTAGTCATCGACATTGTCGTTGATCGCGGCCACAAGCTAGAAGAGCTACTGGAACGGGGAAAGCTGGATGTGGCCCTCATACAGGTCTTTCCAGCTGACCTGCACTCAAACGACACGGTACTTTGGGAGGATGACCAAGTCTGGATCTGCTCACCCGGATGGACATATGGCGAAGGAACCGTTCCTCTTGTGACCTTTGGCGAGCACGGCTTTTATCGGCCACTTGCCGAACGCATGCTGAGCGAAGCCATGATTGACCACAGACTGGCGTTCTCTGGCCCCAGCCTTGGCAGCCTGTTGGCTGCGGTAGAGGCGGGATTCGGCGTGGCCCTAGTGAGCAGTCGATCAGTTTCTGGAAACGTGATCCCATGGCCGCGAGGCGAATCACTCCCCCAGCTGCCAATAGTGCAACAAGTTGCTCGCGCCGCTGCGGGGCCATCTAGTGAGGTAGTGACTGCACTTGTGGAAAATCTCACTACCGAGCTAGGCGAACTCGGCGACCCATAGCAGTCACTTAATTCGAGAATCAGTTTCGGTCTAAGTTGGTCAACAATGACTGAACGAACCGATTCCCCAGAAGCTCGATTACAGGCGCTTGGACTCCAGCTACCCGCCCCGGCCGTAGTGCCGCCCCAAGTTCATCTACCGTTCTCGTTCATCAACGTCAGGGATAACCGAGTCATGATCTCCGGACACCCAAAACAGGACCTCGATGGAGCGATAGCTGGCCCTTACGGACAGGTCGGCGCTGACCTCACTACCGAGGAGGCTCAACTAGCAGCCCGTGACATTGGCTTGTCTGTATTGGCCAACCTGAAGGCCGAGCTTGGCTCGCTGGATCGAATCACTGGTTGGCTTCGAGTCTTCGGCATGGTCAACTCCGCCCCCGGATATGCAGACCAGCACATCGCAATCAATGGGTTTAGCGACCTGATCATCGAAGTTTTCGGGCCGTCAGTTGGCAAACACGCGAGGTCCGCAATCGGCGTCGCTGGTCTTCCTATGAACTTCGCTATCGAGATCGAGGCTGAGGTTTCTATATCAAGCTGATCGCGTTCAAGCTGATCGGGTTCAAGCTGATCGGGTTCAAGCTGATCGGGTTCAAGCTGATCGGACAGACCGGACGCGGTGGCTAATGCGCTCGCCCAGGTGAGGCAGACCGATGAAGAAACCGGGAAGGCCACCGGGGCCATATGGCTCGTAGGCTCGCAGACCAACGATGACGCCACCTGAGGCGTCAACTGCGAACACCTGCGGGAAGTCCAGCGCCTTGCCACCTTTAAGAATGTGATGTGTGTCTACTTCGATCATTGCCTTGTCACCGTCGGGTGATTCGAAGGCCTGAACGATCGTGAAGCCAAACTGCTCCATCGATCCGAAACCCCAGGCAAGGCCCCGGTCAATCGCAGCCCGCCCGCGCATTTCCATCTGCGGATAGTGCGGGTCAACTAGAACAGCATCATCGGCGAAGAGCGCCCCGACAGCGGCAACATCGCGCTCAGCCAAAGCTTCGAACAGTTCCTCGATTAGTTGCAGCGCACTGGCTTGGGCCATCACGTCCTCCGTCAGTCGACCACCCACGGGAAACAACTAACAGCCCCACGGGTACCAAAGACTACTATCACCGCTATGGCCGATAGCTCAAGCGCACATGTCCACGGACCTTGGGTCGACGTCCATTCACACCCTGGGTGCGGATTTCTTGGTGGGCTTCCAAAGAGCGATCCGCTTTCGATGACCTTCGGCATCGATCGTTCCGCTGAACGAGTCCCAACTGCTGCAACGGGCCAGGTTGCGGCGGTCAACGTTTCCACTGTTGCTGATCTCGCCGTCATGGGGATTAGCTCTACCGGTCCAGGGGCCACGCGCGAGTTCTTGCCTGGTGAAGCCGCTAAAGATCACGCCCGACAGATGAAGGCCGTTTCGAAAGCGATGGAACAGCCCAACGTGGTCCCAATCCTCAGTGCAGCAGATATTCGAGCAGCGGCAGCTGCTAGCCAGACCGGCGCTTTCCTCGGATGCGAAGGCGCCGACTTTCTTGATGGTGACGGCACAGGCCTGGCCAGTGCATATTCCGAAGGCGTTCGGACTATCACGCTTGTCCACTACAGAGTCAACGAGCTTGGAGACATTCAAACCGAAGACCCAGTTCACAATGGTCTAACACCGTTTGGACTAGAGGTTGTGCCAGAGATGAATCGTCTCGGCATGATCGTCGACCTGGCTCACGCCACGTTCGAAGTAACCGTCGACGCCCTCAATGTGTCGAAAGCACCAATCATGATCTCTCACAGTCATCTTGCTTCGCCGGGCGCCGATCATCCTCGATTGCTTAGCGTAGAACACGCACGCGTTGTGGCTGACGCCGGCGGCATCATCGGTGCGTGGCCGTGTGGCATCTCATCAACGACGTTGAGTGACTACGTAGAAGAAATCTGTCGGCTGATAGAAGCAGTTGGTGTTGAACATGTAGCCATCGGGACCGATCTCGATGCGAACTATAAACCTGTTCTGACTGACTACACCCAGTTCCCCGAAGTCGCTTCGCTCCTAGCTGACGGAGGATTGACCCACACAGAGGTTGACGCTGTCCTCGGCGGTAACTTCATTCGAGTGTTCGAAGCTGTTGAGGCTGCTGCCAGCTAGAACGAGCCACCAGCGCCACCTCCTCCTGGTCTGCAATGATGAAGCAATGACCCCACGACTGACACACTTTGCGATCAACACAGACGACGTTGCGGCTACCCAGGCGTTCTACGGATCTGTTTTCGGGTGGCAGTTCAACGACTACGGAGCTGGGTTCGTCCAGATAATGGACGAGTCGGGCCAATCGCCAATGGGGGCAATTCAAGAACGACGTCAGCTGCTACCGGATGACCCGACCCGCGGGTTTGAGTGCACCTTCGGAGTAGATGCCGTAGACGAGGTCGGCGAGAAAGTCCTAGCTGCCGGAGGCACAATTCTGATGGAGAGATCAACCATTCCCGGAGTCGGTCACCTGTTGGCGTTCAAGGACCCAGGCGGCCACCCCGTGCTTGTAATGGAGTACGACACCTCCGCCGGTTAGCACTGCGACTCGGAGAGTCTGCTGTGGTTAGAGGGCTAGGTGGTAAAGTCCGTGGCGCAACCGTTCCACAATTTTCAGGAGATCAGCCGTCGTGGCACGAAAGTTAACCCCACTTCAAGAATCCGAAGCTCGCCGAAAGGCTGCCGAGGAAGCCAAGAAGAACAAGAAAGTTGTTGTTCGAACAGACGAAGAGAAGGCGCTACGCAAAGAACGTGTTGAGAAAGCCAAAGACGCCCTTTCACGGTCAGTTGGAATGAAAGGCGACCACGTAACGTCGGGGCGGGCCGCCCTGAAAGACTTCCTGCGCAACCTCAATGACCCGAAGCAGCCTGATGAAGGCCGCTTCCAACAACTGATCGAAGCGCCGTTCAAGGCGCCGCCCAAGAAGAGGTCGAACGACCGCTTCTAAGTAGCGGTTGGCCTTCGGTAGGCCAAGAGCGTGCCAACTTGTTTAAAGCCAAGAGTCAAAGCAGTGGCTTTGGATGGCCCGCGGGACCAGTTGCAGCGGTACAAGGGAATTCGGCCTCGTTCGGTACTTGCCTGACACAACGCCGACACGACCGCAGCGCCCCATCCGTTGCCTCGCAAATCAGTTCTGACCAAGACTCCAATGTCGTCAAAGGTTGGGTCCTCTTCCCACTCTCGGCCTCCGACTAGGGCTCCCAGATGGCCATCGGCATCAAGCAAACCAAGCAGGAACGGGTCAAGTTCGTCCATCTCGAATTCGCTGGCATCAACGTCGTCAGGATCCGATGATTCCAGCAACGACGCCATCTTTAAGCGATCGGCGTCAACGTCACGGCTAAGCATCACCAGTTCAGCATCCGACGGCAATCCCCTTGGCCGCAGACCGTCAAGAAGTAAATGCGTGTCGCCTCCATCAACATATTCCCAGCCTGCAGCCTCGGCCCAAACTCCAATTTTGTTGAAGGTGATATCGCCACTGGCGTTAGCCTCAAGTAGCCCAGCCAAGTCTTGTTCCAGCGCAGGGTCACAGCGCAAACCAACCAATTGACCAATGTGATAGGCCACCACCATCGAGCTTCCAGCGCGTTCTTTCTCAGGTAAGAGCAGGGTCTGGGACGCTTCAAAAACATCAACGTCGAGCCCCATATCTTCAGCCGTTGCCTTGCGGTAGCGACTCTCAATTTCAGTCATCTGCACGCAGCCAGACTAACTGATCAGTTGTTGAGCAATGCCTTTGAAATCAAGGCATGAGAGTGAACCCGAGCCGAGTGATCATGACAGATTCCCACAATCGTGATGTCGTCCGTGTCGTAGGATTTCGACAGCAACCGCAGTTCGTCTGCAACCGTGTCTGGGGATCCGACCACCGCGGGCGCCACTCCAACTCTCGGCTCGTGCGGGCCTTCGACTAAGGCTCCCTGGCTTAAGGCATCCTCGATCGTCGGCACTGCACCGTTAAAGCGGTTTCGCTTAAATTGCTGGATGCTAGTGGCCAACACATTGGCCTCTCGATCCGAATCGGCAGCTAGCGCCGACACTGCGATAGTGACCCTGGGAACAGTTAGCTGTGCAGAAGGGACGAATGCTTCCCTGTAGGCATCAACAGCAGCGGGACCATCACTGGAGGATATGAAGTGAGCCCAAGCCAAGGGCAGGCCCAGCTCTCCGGCCAGTGTTGCGCTGGTTGAGCTCGACGCCAGCACCCACACAGGAGGTTTGGTCGTTTCCAGCGGCGAGGCGTGAACCTCCCCCACCGGTCCTGCCAAGAAATCAATAAGTTCAGAAACCAAGGCCGGATAGTCATCACGCACAAAACCCGCTGCGCCTCGCGCCAAAGCGTCCGCGGCTACTGACCCGCCGCCAGCCGCACGCCCTATACCAAGATCGATTCGTCCGGGGTGAAGCGCGCTAAGCAGATGAAACACCTCGGCAACCTTTAGCGGACTGTAGTGAGACAACATGACCCCACCCGAACCCACTCGAATCGTGTCGGTGGCGGCGGCAATAGCTCCGATGAGGATCTCGGGTGCGGCGCCGGCGTAACCCGTCGAGTTGTGGTGCTCAGCCACCCAGTACCGGTGGTAGCCGAAAGCCTCAGCTTGCTGGGCCAAATCAATAGTGTTCGCAATGGCCTCTGCTGGTGTTGAACCTGCAGGCACAGGCGTCTGGTCAAGAATGCTTAGCTGCACAGCGTCTACTCATCTTTAAGCCTGATGGGGCCGAACTGCGCGGGCAGCCGAGCCTCCGGCAAGGCTTGGGCGTAGAAGGCCCGGACCTTGTCCATGTCGTTCTGTTTGTCTCCGGTCAACGTGATCGCGGGTCCAAACCCGCCGCGCTTTCGCCCGTAGTCAAGAAACGAGGGCACCACCGGAACGCTGGCTTCCAGGGCGATCCGATAGAAGCCCGACTTCCAGTACTCGCTGCGGCTGCGGGTTCCTTCAGGCGGAACAAGAAGGTGGAAAGATTCACGCTCTTCGAACTCGTCAACCATTTGACCAACAACACCCCCTGGCGTGTTTCGGTTAACTGCAACCGCTCCGACTGGTTTTGTTATCCAACCAATGGGCCCCTTAGTCCAGGTGTCCTTCACCATCCAATGGGCGTTCAGGCCAACCGACTTGGCCAACAAGACCAGCAGTAGTCCATCGAGATTATGAGTGTGGGGCACAGCGAGGGTGACCACACGTGGCTCAGGCGGCAGGCCGCCCTCGAACTCCCACCCGCCCAATAAGCGCAGAGCGGCCCGCGCCAAACGCGAACTCATCGTCTTAGGATTCGGTGGCTCGAGCATCTACCCGGACCGTATCAGTCTGGCCAGGTCGATCTGTGACTCGCCGTTAAGGGCGCAAACAGCTTTGGAAGAAACACCAGACAGCGTTATCGATTGGCTCTTGCTGGATTTGAGCTGCCGGGTAACCGAGGCTGAGGTTCTCTGACGCGTAGATGAGGTTCAGACGTACACGTGTGAGGTGTACATATCCCTCTCTCGGTCATAGTCGAAGCAGCGGGTCAAGCCCAACGACTCGATCGTTGCGATCTGATGATCGAGCTTCTCATTGGTAATAATTGCTGGACGCTCAAAAGACCATTCGTCTCTCAGCCAGTCAAGAACCGCCGCCAGCAACGAACGCTCAAAGCCGTTTTCCCATGTCGAGACGCGAACCCAAAATGACACAGTGGCATCGATGGACGAGAAGTCCGTTCCGTCGTGCGATGACACTACAGCGCTTCGGTACATGCGGTCATTGTTACCGAGCATGTAGATACAGCCCAGAGTCTGGGTCTCGTCCGCATTCATCACGGTGTAGGTGTAGCGGGTCCCTTTGGTGTGTTCCCCGATCATCTGTTCCAGATCTCCGAGGTTGTCTTCAACCGAGAAGTCCTCAGGGGGATATGGAGGATCCTGCTCCCAGTGGTACAGAAACTCGCGACTAGACATGACAGCCTCATGGTCTAACACCACATCCGACAGCAGCAGCGGCCGGACGATGAAGCCATCCCCGCTGAACCCTTCGGCTGGTTCTATGCCTTGGTCTCTAAAACTCATGCTTCGCCTCGCTCTCTTTCTGCAATTCGCGCTTCAGGCCGAACTAAATCGGGGGTCGACCAATCGGGGTGATCAGAGCCTCAAACACTGCGCCTACCGAGAGTAGGTGATCAGAACGCCATCGCTGGCCAATAAGTTGTGCCCCGATCGGAAGTCCGTCGCTGTCAGGGCCGCAAGGAACTGTCATGACCGGGCATGGCGAAATCATGTTCCAAATCGCGGTCATGTCTGGCGAGTGCAGTCGCCCGTCTTGCATCCCGCTAAAGCTACGTCTCGTGGCAATTGAGGCTGTAACTGGGGCAGTTGCCATAGTTGGGCAAAGCAGAACGTCGTGGTCTTGCAGGATTGGGCTGATCTGATTCCACATACGCGTTCGAGTGAACTCGACCTGCTTGTAGTCAACCGCGCTCATGGCGTTGCCTCGTTCGATCAAGCCGAGCACGTCGTTGGTCATCATGTCGCCGAACTCTGCGACGTGTTGTCCGTAATAGGCGGCCATGAATACTTCCCAAAGTTTGTTCCACTCGGTCTCTTCGTTGCCCAGAAATCCAGGATTGACCTCAGTGACTCTGGCTCCGGCATCTGCCAAGGTGTCCGCAGTTGCCCTGATTGCGGCTTCGACATCAGGTTCAACAGCCCAACAGTCGAGGTCGATACTCACGGCGATGCGCAGGTCTTTGACGTCGGCCATCAACGGGCTGCCAAGATCCAGGGCAGCGGGCTGGCTAAGAATGTCGGCTTCATCGGGACCTTGGGTTGCCTGAAGAAAGAGGCGAGCATCATCAACACAACGGGCCAACGGTCCGTGATGACTGATCGAGTCAAACAATCCCGGCAAGACGTCCATCGGGATCCGACCGAGTCCGGGCTTCAGTCCGACGATTCCGCACCACGCTGCCGGAATCCGAACTGAGCCACCCATGTCTGATCCTTCGGCCAACGGCACACAACCTGTGGCAACGGCGGCACCCGAGCCGCCTGATGAACCTCCGGTTGTGCGGTCCGGGCTCCACGGGTTTCGGGTTACGCCCCACAAAGGGCTTTCCGTTGTGAGAGCGTGGGCGAACTCCGGAGTTGTTGTCTTCCCCACAACGATCGCTCCAGCCTCACGCAGTTTTCGGGCAATCGCTCCGTCAACAGTTGGCACCCAGTCCTTGAACGCATGGGACCCGAGCGTTGTTGTATGACCCGCAGTTGGTGTTGTGTCTTTCAGCGCGATCGGTACGCCATGAAGTGGCCCGAGCGACGCTGCGCCATCAACAACGCCACCTGCTGCAACTCGTGCCTGCTCGCGAGCTTCGTCGTCCCATACGAAGCAGAACGCATTCAGCTCACCGTTGACTTCGCTGATGCGTTCCAGCGCGTTGTCAACAAGTTCGACTGGTGACACTTCTCGCTTCGCCACTCTTCGAGCCATCTCGCCGGCGGGAAGAAATGCAAGATCCATGTCGGCCATGAAGTCGGTCTAGCAGCAGACGTCTGCGCTTCATAATCGAACGCGTTGATTGACAGCCGAGCCTGATCGTCAGCAAAGATCCTCGTGCGACCTGATCTCTGATTTAGAGCGCCACGACCATCTTGCCAGTGTTGACACCAGCGAGTAGACCGATGAAGGCCTCGCCAGCACTCTCGATTCCCTGCATCACGGTCTCTTCAGCTTTGATCGTTCCGTCGGCTAGCCAACCGCCGACCTCCCGAACGAAGTCACTACGCATGTCAGCGTGATCGCTGACGATGAATCCACGGAGGTTTAGCCGCTTACCAATCACCAGAGTTAGGTTGTTCGGGCCCGGAGCCGGCTCGGTGTTGTTGTACACAGAGATCGCACCACACATCGCTACCCGTCCGCCGACGTTCAATGCGTGAAGCGCTGCCTGAAGATGATCGCCACCGACGTTGTCAAAGTAGACGTCGATCCCGTTTGGCGCCGCAGCGAACAGTTGCTTGGCCACTGACCCGGACTTGTAGTTAAAGGCAGTGTCATAACCAAGCTCTTCAGTTAGCCAGGCGATCTTCTCGTCAGAGCCAGCTGAGCCGACAACAAGGGATGCTCCCTTCAGCTTCGCCAGTTGACCAACCAAGGAACCAACGGCTCCGGCTGCCCCGGATACAAACACAGCATCACCTTCTTTGAAAGATGCAACGTCAAGCAGCCCTGCGTAGGCGGTCATACCCGGCATACCGAGGACGCCCAGGTTCGCCGACAGCGAGACTCCGTCGACATTCGCTGCCGGTTGAGCTTGGGATGCTGGCAGGACGGCGACCTCTCGCCAGCCAAGACCGTGAACGACGTGATCGCCAACAGCAATATCGGGCGAGTTTGATTCGATAACTTCGCCGACTGCGCCACCATCGAGCGGTTGACCAATCTGGAACGGCGGTACATAGGACTTCACGTCGTTCATACGCCCGCGCATGTAGGGATCAACCGACATGAACCGGTTGGCCACAACGATCTCGCCATCTTGGGCATCGGGAACTTCGGCCTCAACAACCTCGAAGTTCTCAGGAACAGGAGCGCCATTTGGGCGGGAAGCAAGGTTGACATGAAGTGCAGTACGAGTCATGGCTAGACCATAACCAAACACCTGCTCACGAGCCTCATTGCCTCAGCCAGCGGCATACCGATATCGTCACTCACATGGAAGAAACCCACGTCCCAGTCACGGTCGTCACAGGCGCAAACTCCGGAATCGGCAGAGCTACAGCGCTTCACCTAGCGTCGGTCGGTCACCGGGTTGTGGGAACAGTTCGAGCAGTAGGCAAGGCCGAAAAGCTGCTAGCTCTGGCGGCCGACTCGGATCTGACAATTGAGTTGGTTGAACTGGATGTCGGTGACGACGCATCCGTCAAGGCCGGCTTCGAACAGATCTTGGAAATGACCGGCCGAATCGACAATCTGGTCAACAACGCCGGAGTCGGTGGCAACGCAGTAGTTGAGGAATGCCCCTCAGATGTTTACCTCGACGTGTTCAACATCAACGTCGTCGGCGCAACGCGCTGCACTCAGGCGGTGCTTCCCTCGATGCGGGAACGAGGCAGCGGGACGATCATCAACATCACTTCCGTTGCAGGCCGAATCGCATCGCTAGCTCAAGCTCCTTACGTGGCTTCGAAGTGGGCGCTGGAAGGCGTCAGCGAAGAGCTTGCCCAAGAAGTAGCTGCGTTTGGTGTCCGAGTGGCCATCATCGAGCCGGGCGTAACGAAGTCTTCCATCTTTGCCAAGAACACTGATGTGCCCAACTCGACGGGCGCTTATGAAACCCTTTATCGGCACATGTTCCGCTTCTACATGGCCGGCCGGGTTCACGCCACTGACCCTCTAGAAGTTGGCAAGACGATCGAGCACGCAATCACAACCGCAGATCCTCAGTTGCGGTACGCGGTCAGCTGGTGTTCGCCGGAGATGTCAGCACTGCACGACCGCATCGCCTACGACGACTGGATCGAACTGGGCAAGATTGACGACGAAGGCGAGTACGCAAAGCGCTTCCAGCAAATATTTGGCGTCGAGATCTAGAGGTGCATCTAAAGGCGGGGATCTACAGGCTCGCTCTCTAGGGCAAGCACACCGAACACGCACTCGTGTGTTCTGAACAGGTGTTCCCGAGCCACGAATCGATCAAGTGCTTCGATTCCTAGCGCAAACTCTCTACGAGCTAACGAAGTCTTTCGCCCAAGGGACCGTTCGCGGAGACGCTCAAGGTTCTTGGGCTCGAGGTACTCCGGTCCGTAGATGATCCGCAGATACTCTCGCCCTCGACATTTTACACCCGGAAGAATCAGGCCCTTTTTCCCAAGCGTGATTGGCTGCGCCGGCTTAATGACCATGCCCTCGCCCCCGTTTTCGGTGGCCGCTTCCCACCACTTCGTTGCCTGATCGATCTGACTCTGGTCGGCAAGATCCACGTAGTGACGCTCGGTCCGACGAAGAAGCGTTGGCTGTGCTGGGATCATCGAGTCGATGGTTTCAAGGTGCCAACGATGAGGGCGTCGGGCAAGGACTTCGCCTTCGGCGGCGAGAATCTGAAACGGCGCGATTTCAATGCCCTCAACACCGTTCGTTTCCCAGCAATATTGGCGATAGGCCTCCACGTAGGCCTCGGCGTGAGTCTGTCTGTTTGCGGTCCGGGAATGGAGATCGGACACGTCGATGCCACGGTCAAGGGCAACCTCGAGGGCCCGGGCTGCGGCAGGCAACATCGCTGTCGCAGCTGCCCCAGTTGCTGCGTATTGCCGCTTCAAAAGCTCCTTCGCTTTTGTTGACCAAGGCAGGAGTTCGGCATCGATGACCAACCAGTCTGTGTTCAGAGTTGCCCACAATTCTGTCTCATCAACCGCCGCACGAACTCCATTCAGAAGTGACGCCGTGATTGCCTTGTCGTTAAAGAACGGTCGGCCCGTCCTGGTGACTATGACGCCAGCCGCATCGTTCGTGATACCGAACCTTGCTTGAGCCGCGACTGAGTCACGGGCGAGAATTAGCACTGCCCGAGAACCCATATGCTTCTCTTCACATACAACTTCGCCTACGCCGGTGCGGGCGTAATAGCCGAACGCCTCGTCAGGATGTTCGAGGTAGTCAGGGCGCTTACTAGTAGCTACTGGCGCCATTGTTGGCGGCAGGTACACAAGCCATCGAGGGTCAGTTGCGAACCGGCTCATTACCTCAAGCGCCGCGCTCGATCGCTCGGCCTCAATGGTTAAGCGACCCGCCAGGCCAGTCTCGACGTAGTGCTTGCCCAGCACGTCCTGAACGTCAAGCAGTAACGCCGGACGCTCGGGTTGCTCTTCAACCACCGGGCGAATTGGTTCATAGTGTTCCTGCAGCGCCGGGACCGATACCAGTTCCTTCTCGGGCCAGCGCAAGGCAGTTAGCTCTCCCCCAAAAACAGAGCCCGTGT
Organism: uncultured Acidimicrobiales bacterium; assembly: GCA_937922785.1. Lineage (GTDB taxonomy): Bacteria > Actinomycetota > Acidimicrobiia > Acidimicrobiales > SZUA-35 > CALAJQ01. The sequence continues at coordinate 136,449 of CALAJQ010000020.1, read as the reverse complement.
CAAGACAGATTGTGTTGTTCAGCCAGCCCGCAGTTGGGACCGGCGTGTGCCCATAGACCACAGCAGCTGTTCCCCGGTACTCCTCCGCCCACGGGTAGCGAACAGGCAACCCGTACTCATCGGTCTCGCCATCGGTGTCGCCATAGAGAGCGAGGCTGCGCACGCGGCCAGACGCCCGACCGTGATAGCGCTCTGGCAAGCCAGCGTGGGCAACAACCAAGCGGCCATCGTCCAAAACGTAGTGACTGACAAGGCTGTCAATGAAGTCCGCCACCTGCTGGCGGTAATCGTCAGGACGGGCGTCAATCTGCTCTAGCGATTCAGCCAACCCATGGGTCACCTGTACTTTCCTTCCGGCCAGCGCACGGCCCAACTTGTTCTCATGATTACCGAGAATGCACAGCGCTGTTCGCGCTTCTACCATCGACATTGCTATGTCCAGCACTTCGGGAGTGCCGGGGCCTCGATCCACCAGGTCACCAAGGAACACCACACGACGTCCGTCAGGGTGGGCGATCGGGTTGGCGGATACGTCGTAGCCAAGCTTGCTCAACAGATTACGTAGTTCTTCGTCGCACCCGTGAACGTCACCGATGATGTCAAATGGTCCCGAGTCATCGCGCCGGTCTGTCCAAAGCTTGGTTCGCTCAACCTCAACCGCGTCTAGCTCAGCCACAGACCCAAGTGTGTAGACACGACTGAAGCGCTCCTTGCGCAACCACCTGGCGCTGCGACGCATACTCTTGTGCTGGCGCTTTATTGAGTGCTCGGGCGTCTGGCGGTCAGCTCGCTGCTGGTTGCGTTCCAGGCAAACTTTGAGTGGTAGATCAAAAACGATGGCCGAGGCCAGCACGTCCCACTTCCGGGCAAGGTCAACAAGAGACTTGCGGTCTTCAGGCTTCACGTTGGTGGCGTCGACAACGGTGAGTCGGCCAACTTCAAGTCGCTTGTCAGTAATGTCGTGCAACAACGCAAACGCTTGGGCGGTAACGGACTGGTCGGTTTCGTCGTCGCCGACCAGGGCTCGACATTGATCGCTTGACACAATCTCAGTTGCGGCGAAGTGCTTGGCGGCGAAGGTTGACTTGCCAGAACCCGAGGCACCGCACAACACGATGAGTCCGAGCTGGGGAACCTGGATTGTTGATAGCCCGTCTCTCATCAGACCGCCTCCTGACCGCGTCTGAATACCGCCATTTGAGTGGGCGGCCCGGTGGTCGGGTCGTCCGGTCCAATAGATGAAAACTCTGGCACGTAGCCATAATCTTCGGACACTGACAATGCCCACTGCTTGAAGTCCGAGCGGGTCCATTCGAACCGGTGATCGCCGTGACGCATGGCTGAGGGTCCCAGCTTCTCGAAGTGCACGTTGTATTCAGAGTTAGGGGTGGTGACGATCACTGCAGCGGGTGCAGCGTGACCAAACAGTACCCGTGCGAACACGTCGAGTCGCTCGAGATCGATGTGCTCGATGACTTCGACAACTGTGGCAACGTCGTGTCCGACAATCCGGTCATCAACGTAGGTAAGCGCTCCCTGAGCCAGGGTCACTCTTTCACGACGACGCTCTGACATTTCGTCCAGTCGCAAGCGCCGCTCGGCACGCTCCAGCGCTGCGATCGAAACGTCTACGCCTAGCACTGAAGACACCGAAGATTCAGCTACAAGACGTTCAAGCAGCCGACCCTCTCCGCACCCCAAGTCAACAACCCTGCCACCACCCATCGCTACGACTGCATCAGTGACGGCGTCGAGCCGTTGTTGGTTCAGGCTGAGAGGCCGCTCTACTTTTGCCTCCGCTTCGTCTAGTTCAGCGTCGGCCTGGTCTGAGTCTTCAGCTCCATCGGCCAGCCGTGCGAGGGCTTCGCGCGTTAACGCACCAAAGCGAAGGTAGCGGCGAGTAATAAACTCACTCTCGGGATGATTGGGCAACCAATCGCCACCGCGACGCATCAACTTGTCGATCTCATCTTCGCCGATCCAGTAATGCTTGCGATCATCTAGCACCGGCAACAGCACAAACAGGTGTGCAAGGGCGCGCTGGACGGTGTGGCTTCCTGACAACGTCAACGCAAAGTAGTTGCTGTCTCCCCATGACTGAAACTGCGGATCAAGTGCGATCGGTGTGCAGTCAACGCTATATCCGAGTGGCTCAAAGAGGCGCCGCAAGACATCTTCACCACCACGCACCGGCACGACCGGAAGCTCAAGTTCGAGGTCCATTTTCTGGTCAACCAACTCCGGATGGGTGTCACATGTTCCTGACATTGCAGTGCCGAACAGGCGTCCGATGGCCACGCTTAACATCGACGATGCGGCATAGGGCCGATCGTTTACATAAGGCTCCAGGTTTTGGGTGTTACGGCTGTTCCGCTTGCGGCTAAGCGAGATTGGGTCGACTTCAACCATAAGTGTTGCGGTGCACCGCTCCGGCGACGCCTCCTGGTAAAACACGTGTGCTCTACCGAATCCAACGTCTACCGAGCGAACCCGGTCGGGATGCTTGTGGAGCAGGTAGCCGAGGATCGTCGCGTCCGCCGTTGTAGAGGTGATTGATAACAACATGGACTACCTATTCAACCTCACATCTGAAACCCAGGGAGAGCAATTAGCGCTTTCGTTACCGGGCTGCGGCTCACCAAGATAGGTTTGTCTTTATGTCTGACGTAAAGATCTATCACAACCGCCATTGAAACTCTTCGGTCAATGCCGTGCGCATTGCAGAAGAACTAGGCGTTGACTTCGAAGAGCGGAACTACATCAAGGATCCGCCTGATGCCGATGAGATTCGGAGCATCATCAAGAACTTGGAAGACGAACCCACCGCGCTTGTTCGCAGGGACGCCAAGTTCAAGAAGCTAGAACTCACTGACGAAGACGTGCAATCGGTCGACCAGATCGTAGACATCCTGGTGAAGCACAAGCAGCTACTTCAACGGCCGATCGTGGTAACCAAAGACAAGGCAATCGTCGGCCGACCTAAAGACCGCATCCGCGAACTCCTGAGCTAGCCGATCTCGGGGTCTTAGACTGCCCCTGACCTATGGAGCTTGTGTGAAGCGAATTGCCGTCTTGGGATGTACAGGCTCGGGAAAGAGTGGGATCACCTCGCGGTGCATCGCCTGACCTCCCAAAAGGAAGTGGATGATTTCCTCACCCAACACGTTCCGATTTCATGATGGGTAAGCGCAACGCCTAGACAGCTTTGGGTCTTGCCCCTCTGATCCGGTTCAGCGGCGGACGGCGGTTGCTTTCACTTCGACTCGACCTGTCGGGATTGCCAATTCGGTGCAACCGATGGCGGTCCAGGCCGGCCAAGGCTCGCTCATGACTGCGTCGCGAGCTGCCATAAAGGGACCAAGCGAGTCTTTCATGTCAACATGGAATGAGGTCATCTCGACAACGTCTGCAAGCGACAGTCCCGCTGCTTCGAGGACGCCAGCAAGGTTGCTGAACGCGCTTTCGAGTTCCGCATCAAGCTCGTCACCTGAACCGATGATTCCCGAAACATACACGGTGTCGCCCACCTGGTAGGCGGGGGCGAAATGGAAGCGGTCATAAGATTTCTGCGATCCCTCTGGGATCACGGGGCCTCGTTCAGTCATGGCCTCAACCTAACTCTGGCGCTAGCGAGCCACGAAATCAGCAGCAGTTATCCACAGAAACTGGACCTAGCTACCTTTGAGACTTGACCCCTAGTTGTCTAGGTGTATCGAGAGGTGCTGGTGGAAGTTGACTATGGCCTTTTCGAAGTAGCCGAAGGTCAGGTGGGTGTTACCCCTAGAAGTAATGCTTTCCTGAATTGCCCTTGCGGCTTCGCGATCTTCGTCTTGTCCGAAGTCATTCACAAAGCGGGCATCTCGTTGGGCCTCTTCAAGTGTGATTGGAGAATCCCCGGTCTGGCGGTTGAACAGGCGATAGATGACCCACTTGGTTTGAGTCGGGCTTACTGGCTCTAGCACGGTGAAGTTCGTGTGCTTAGACAGCACAGCCACGCTTACATTCGGAAACAGGTGGTACACCGCGGTCGCGACCCCAGCTAGCCGGCGCTCGCCAGCTTCTAGGTCTCTGAGCTTTTCGATTCGCCGGAAGGGAAAGATAATCCGCGAGTTCGCACCGTAGGTCTCGACAAGCGTGGTGTTGTCGAGACCATAGGGATAGAACGAGTCCTTGTGTAGCGACTTGATGTGATAACCCTCTTGAGCGGTCTCGTTAATTAGCTTCCAGTTCGCTTCGTCGTTCAACTCTTGTTGCTCGAACAGCTCCTGCTCTGGAGTGAAGTAGTCAAGCGAGTTGGTCAACGTTGTTTCGTCAACCTCGCCCTCTTGTGAAACATAGACAACGCCACCCTTCTCGCCAGCGCCAACTTCAACCAAGCCATGCTGGCCGGGATCCAGATCGGCGAACCCGACTCGTCCGGGAATTCCCTTGAGCTCGCCTTCAAGGTTGTAGGTCCACGCGTGATACGGGCAAGAGAATGCCCGCGCGCATCCATCCCCGGTGGCCACTTGCATTCCTCTATGGCGACACGCATTGATGAACGCTCGCACCTTCCCATCGTTTCCGCGGACCACCAGAAGCGGTGTACCCGCGGCGGTCCGAGCGATGAAGCTCCCGATATCGGGCAGCGCAGCCGACGGGCAGAACGGCACCGGCAGACGACGCAATAGTGCGATCTCTGCGTCGAACCTTTCCTGGGAGTAGTAGTGCTCCACAGGCTCACGCCAAATCGTGTCGCCAAGATCTGTGGTCCGATTGTCGATATGTTCGAAGATGCGTTCGATCGCCTGCTGATCGTCTAGCAGCTGTGAGCCTTGAACCGCATCTACTGCGGAAACAGAACTGTTCATATCGGCGGGCGCCTTCCTTCAGTTGACACGAAGATACCCGACATCGCCCGAGCGCAGAAGTTAGCCCACCAGACATTGGTTTGTTAAGCAAGCTAAACTGTCAGCATGGGCAGCTACACATCACCAGAGCATCACCCCGCGTTCGAAGAATATTGCGAGACCATCTTCGAACTTGAAGAAGATGGCCTGGACGTGATTCAGGCCCGAATCGCCGAACGCATCGACGTATCACGGCCCGCAGTGTCTGAGATGGTTCGCCGAATGACCACAGAAGGTCTAGTGACGGTCACCAAAGGGAAGATCGGCCTGACGGAACAAGGCCGGGCGCTGGCAACAACGATGGTCCGTAGGCACAGACTGGCAGAACGATTTCTTACCGACATCCTCGGGCTCTCTTGGGCAGAAGCTCACCACGAGGCTGGCAAGTGGGAACACGTGATTAGTCCAGCGGTTGAAAAGGCGATCGCAGACCAGCTAGATGACCCGACCACTTGCCCTCACGGCAACCCGATCCCGGGTTCGAGTTATGTTGAGCTAGAGCTGGATGCGCTTTGCACCGTGCCGCCAGGCTCATCCGCAACTGTCACTCGAATTCCTGAAGAGCTCGAGTTCGCACCTGGCCTTCTTGAGTTTCTTGAGGAGAACAACGTGATTCCAGGCATCGAGGCCAAGGTGATTGCGTCCTCGCCCGATGGCACCACCACAATTGACATAGGCGGGCAGATCGTCGGACTAAGCGCCTTCACAGCCGAGAGAATCATGGTTGCTGCTGCAAACTAGGGAGTGCCCTAATCATAGGTTTATAACTTTTGGTAAGCATGCCTTACATTTTCAGCTAGGCCACGGTACCATCGCCTGATGCAAAGAAACCTTGGTCCTCTGAAGACTGTTGCGCTCGCTCTATTCATCTCTGTTTTTGCCGCCTCGTGCGGTGGCGACGATGAATCCCAATCGGTCACTATCTACAGCGGCCGGACCGAGAATCTGATCGGCCCGATCCTTGAAGAGTTCATTGCCGAGACCGGCATCGAGGTTGTAGTGAAGTATGGGCAAAGTGCCGATCTTGCGCTTCAACTTCGGGAAGAAGGTGACCGCACACCTGCCGACGTATTCCTGTCGCAATCGCCAGGCGCGGTCGATTTCCTTGACGCAGACGGACGTCTTGCCACGCTCCCAGATGACGTGCTCGATCTAGTTCCGGCAGCAGTAAGAGATGACAACGGGCACTGGGTTGGATTCTCGGGTCGCCAAAGAGTGTTGGTGTACAACAAAGATCTGGTCGATGCAGCCGACCTGCCAGCCAGCGTCTTTGATCTCACCGATGACAAATGGGCCGGACAGCTAGGCATAGCACCAGCGAACGGATCCTTCCAGGACTTTGTGACCGCCATGCGCGCCATAGCCGGTGACGCAGACACTTCGGGATGGCTCAGCGACCTAACCGCCAACGACGTTCAGAGCTACCCCAACAACAACTCGATCGTCGCTGCAGTGGGTCGAGGAGAGATCCAAGTTGGCCTGGTCAACCACTACTACAACTTTCGATTCCAGGCTGAGGACCCAGACCACCCCGGCGTTAATCACCAGTTTGGCATTGATGATCCAGGAAACATTCTGATTGTCACAGCCGCCGCGCTGATTGAGGGAAGCGAAAACACAGAAGCTGCTGAAGAACTGATTACTTGGCTACTTGGAGAGTCAGCCCAGCGCTTCTTCGCCGACGAGACCTTCGAGTACCCACTAGCCCCAGGCATCGAGCCAGCGGGTGCTGTACCTCCTGCCTCCTTCGCTGCGGTTGGTGGCTTGAATTACGGAGACCTCGGTGATGAGCTCGCAACCACCCGTCAACTAATAACAGAGGCGGGACTAGACGGTTGACAGGCCAGCCGGCTCCGCTGGTCACCCATAAGCGGCTAGATCTCTACAGCGTTGCACTTGGTGTTGTTTTTGCCTTGCCGGGAATCTTCGTGGTGGTGCGCGCAGCCCAGCTGAGCGGCGACATCGGCGAAACGCTTTCGGAATCTGTTGGACCTCTAGGTCGCACGATATTACTTGCCAGCTCAGTGGCAGCGACTGCTGCAGTGTTGGGCACCGCGTTGGCTTGGATGGTTACCCGAACCGACCTACCGGCCGCCAGAACGTGGAAGATCGTGCTGGTGCTGCCGCTGGTTCTGCCATCGTTTGTGGGAGCAGCGGCTTTCCTTGCATCACTCGCGCCAGGCGGTCTTCTGCACGGCCTTCTAGGACTGATCGGAATTGATTCTCCTCGGGCCCGAGGGTTTTGGCCGTCCTGGGCCCTTCTTACGATGTTCACTTATCCATACGTGCTGCTCCCGGTTAGCGCCCGTCTGGAAACTCTGCGCCCAACGCTGGAAGAGAGCGCGCGACTACTCGGATCTTCCGCTGGCCACACGTTCCGACGTGTGACACTCCCCCAGCTGCGGTCGTCAATCCTTGCGTCGTCCCTGCTTGTATTCCTGTACGCAGTGAGTGAATTTGGGGCAGTTCAGTTGTTGGGTTATGACACGTTGACCCGGGTCATCTTTGCCACACGGCTTGCCGACCGGGGCACTTCGTTTACTTCGGCAACGCTGCTGGTTGTCCTAGCGCTGATCGTCGTCGCGGCCGAACGTCGGGCCCGCGGCGGCGACCGGGTAGATGACCGGGCGCGTAGCCGTTCTACACAGTTAGTTCACTTGGGAACCAAGACTCCAATGGCACTAGCGTTTGTCGGCTCGGTTGCGTTCTTTGGCTTCGTCGGCCCGATTGTCAGCCTCATCATCTGGGCGACCCGCGGGGTACTAGACAACCGAATCAACTTCGCTGCACTCGTGGGGCCAGCGGTAAATACTGCCTACACAGGAGTTGTTACCAGCGTACTTGCGGTCATCATGGTTCTACCACTGGCGGTGTTGTTGGTGAGGCATCGATCACGCACCGGAAAGGCAGCCTCAATTGCGGTAGTAGGTGGATTCGCTGTACCAGGACTTGTCATCGCCATCTCGCTGGTCTTTTGGACGCTTAACACTCCCCTACTAAGTCGCCTTTACCAAACATGGCCCGTGCTGATCTTGGCCTATGTGATTCACTTCGGATCCCAGGCCCTAGGAGCGGCCGAAGGCTCGGTGCGAGCAGTGCCCACCACGTTGCGCGAGTCAAGCCAACTGCTCGAACCTTCTTTGTTGCGCCGGATCTTGCGAGTTGACTTCCCGCTTATGCGGTCCGGGCTGGCATCGGGTGGAGGTCTGGTGCTGCTGTCAACCTTGAAAGAGCTGCCAGCAACACTGCTTCTTGCTCCAATTGGTTTCAGCACTCTGGCCACCGAGATCTGGGGTAGCTACGAAGACGGCTTCTACGCCGAAGTTGGAGTCTCAGCCCTGTTCCTGGTAGCTCTTTCGACGCTGCTGACGTGGCTATTGGTTCTTCGACGGGCGACCTAAACCCAGGTCCAAAGGTAGACTTTCGACCCTTTGTTCAGGTACCTTTACATTATGAGTCTCCGACGCCGGTCGCAGCGGCCCACTGGGGCTGACAGCCTTGATGTGCCTGCTGTGCAAATCGACGCAGTAACTGCTGGCTACGGAGGCCTTCCTGTCCTGACCGATGCCACTCTTGACCTACAGCGGGGCGAAACAGTTTCGCTCTTGGGACCTTCGGGGTGTGGCAAGACAACACTGCTTCGCTCAATCGCTGGCCTCACCCAAATTGCGTCGGGCACAGTTTCGATATCCGGCAAGGTCGTGTCCGGACCCGGAGTTCACCTTGCACCAGAGCGTCGCCATGTGGGAATGGTGTTTCAAGACGGAGCGCTGTTCCCCCACCTCACCGTGCAAGAGAACATTCTCTTTGGACTTCGTCATCACGAGTCCGGTGAGTCACGGCTTAGCGATGTTCTTGAACTGACCGCGCTTGGCGATCTAAAGGACCGACTTCCAGGAACGCTCTCGGGTGGGCAACAACAACGGGTTGCGTTAGCACGAGCACTCGCCCCGAGGCCCCGAGTCCTACTTCTGGACGAACCGTTTTCCGCGCTCGATGCAGGCCTGAGAGTCCAGTTGCGCAGAGAGGTTCGGGACATTCTGCACGAGGTCGGCATTAGTTCGATCGTTGTCACCCATGACCAGGACGAAGCGTTTGCTATTGGCGATCGGGTCGGGGTCATGAATAAGGGACACCTCCTTCAGGTCGGCTCGCCGGCCGATCTCTACGAACGACCGGCAACCCCTTGGGTGGCCGGATTTGTTGGTGAGGCCAACGAACTCGTGGGGCAGATGTCCAACGGGCGCGTCATGACGCCCATCGGCGAACTTCCTGTGTCGCTTGACGCCCCCGACGGCAGCAGTGTTCGAGTGGTGATCCGACCTGAGCAACTAGCGATGGTGTCAGGCAACTCTTCAGTGGTAAACAGCCTTGAATACTTTGGCCATGACGCTCGCTATGAGATCACCCATGAGTCAGTAAAGCTTGGCGTCCGCACTTCCACTGCACATTTCGAACCGGGCGAACGAGTTGATCTCAAGTTCGTTGGCGGAATCGTGCCGGCGTGGATCGCCTAGTTCGAAAATCGCAACCTTAAACAACTCTGGTGAATAGGTAGGCGAACGGCGACTTGGTGTAGCCGATTCCCCGGCCCCATTTGTGAAGCGAGTCAACCGTGATTTCCTGCGGCTTCTTTGGCACTAGATAGGTGTCTAGGTCCTTTACGGACATGCCATAGCCGCCTTGGGAAGACTTCACCACTCCTGACAACTCAAAACGTGGGTCGATCGAGGCCATTGCCGCGTCGCCATGACTTGGATTCACCAGCAACACCCCGCCGACTTTCAGGTGCCGTCCACAGTGTTCGGATATGAATCCGGCATACAAGGAGACGAGCAGGTCAAAGTGTTCATCAGGAAGATCGACTCCAGCGGCGTAGTCCCCGTGAATGAACTTGACCTCGTGAACATCGGGACCGTCATGGTTAGCAATGATCTCCGCCACGCCATCGACGTCGGCGAAGAACTTTGGAGTGCGCTTATCGAGATCAAGATAGGTGACCGAGCCGAACACGAAGGACGGGGCAATATCGACGTAGCAACCGGGGTAGAAAACGGTCTTTGCGTCAACCGCTGCAGCAACGGCTGAGAACAACCGGAATCGATCACCCTGATGCTGGTCCTGTTTTGCCCACAGTTCGGCCGTCTTCGGATTCACTTTGCAACTCCCAACGCTCGGCGGAAGAGTTGCTGAACGTTTGTGATAGCGGTGTCGCTGTCGTTGTGATGGAAACACGGCCCGATGTACCCGTGCAACAAGAACTCGATGACAACCTCAACATCGAGGTCACCGAGTTCGAACTCATCGACATCAACACCTCCCATGACCACACCGCCAAGTAGCCGCCGGGCGGCTTGCATGGGTTCGTCTGTGTCGGTAGAGATCGCATGGAAGACAGCGTGGTAGAGGTCGTGGAATTCGAACTCGAACCGCATCCAATGCTCCACAACGGCATCAAGTTTCTGGGCCCAGTCCAGTTCAGAACTTTCAACAATCTCGCCGGGGTAATGCAACATCTGAGACCAAAGGTCGGCCTGCAAACCAGCCAGCAGGTCCTGGCGAGATTCAAAGTGCAGATAGATCGATCCTTTAGCTATGCCGGCAGCTTCTGCGACCTTGGCGATCGACGTGTTCTCCAATCCTCCGTCCATCGCGAGCTTTGCCGCCGCATCGAGAATCTGGCGCCGGCGAACCTCCGGGCTCTGAAACCGACCCTCTGATGATGTGTTGTCTGGTGGTGCCACATTGCACATCGTATCGGGTTGCGCAGCGACTGACCATTGGTCATACTGGAATGACCACCGGTCATTCGATTCGATTTCAAACCCAGAGGAGCAAACATATGGCTGTCGAACAAACAGATCCGCCAAGGCATGACCTAGTCGTCATCGGTGGCGGCCCAGCGGGGATGAGCGCAGCACTTACAGCCGGCCGCGCCCTGCTGGACACCGTGATCGTGAACGCAGAAAACCCCCGCAACGCTGTCACCACCGCATCCCACGGGTTTCTTACCCGTGACGGCGCTCACCCCTCAGAACTGCTGGCAATCTCCAAACAACAACTCATCAGGTACGACACGGTCCGCTACGTCAACGACAGCGTCACCGGTACAACAAAGACTGACGACGGTTTCGAAGTCAGCCTTGCCAACGGTGAGCTTTTGGCCACTACTCGGCTCATCATCGCAACGGGCCAGACCGACGACGTAAGCAAGCTCAATCTGGACGGAATCGAGCACGTCTACGGGAAGACCGTTTACCCATGCATTTTCTGCGACGGCTTCGAACATCGAGGTGAAAGACTTGCGCTGTTCGGTGCCGACGCAGTAGTTCACTACGCCCCGATGGTTCACATGTGGAGCCGGGATCTTGCAGTCTTCACAAACGGCGACGATCTGCCAGCCGATGACAAAGCCCAGCTCGAAGGACGAGGTGTAGCCGTTCACACTGCACCGGTACGTCAACTCGAATCAACCGATGGACGGCTAAGCGCGATCGAACTTGAGACCGGCGAACGCATCGAAAGAGACGCCGGATTCATCAGCGCCGACTACTCGACGCCTGCTACCACTTTCGCCGAAGAACTAGGCGCCACATGCTCGGCTAACGATTGGGGCATGCTGGCGGTAGACGCCAGTGAAACCGGAGCTACCGCAGTTACTGGCCTCTACGTGATCGGCGACGCCAGGACCGGGTTCGGTGGCCTAATCGCGAGCGCAGCCGAAGGAGCTGCATGTGCCGCCGAAATCGCCCATGAAATTGCGGCTCACCGCTGGGGCACGCTGTAGATCCATCTTGGAAGGTCGCAAGCGCGCCAGGCGCCCGTGAAAGGTCACGGGCTCAACAACTCCGAAACCGCACGCCGGGCTGACGCCGCAGCGGTGTGAACTGATCCCCAGTCCGAACCACCTGTAAAGGAGGCGCCGGCAAAGAGGACTCGACCGTCGATGGCCTCTCTCATCCGAGGCGGTAGCCGCCAGTCACCACTGTCAGCAAGGTATGCCTGCCCGATGAAGCGTTCTTCGTTCCAGTTCTGTGAGATGTGCTTGACGTAGTTCCTAGTGGCTGCGCCGTCGAATATCTCATCGAGCTCGGCCAAGATGTAGTCCCGCAGGGCCTCACCCGGATCCAGTTCTTGGTAGGGAATCGATTGGTCACCAACAGTGAATAATCCCAGCACGTTGGTTGCTGTGCGCTGGCCATAGGCAGCGTCGTAGTAAAGCTTCTGACCATCGTTGTCATTGGTGTCGGCTACCACAAGGGCGGTTGGGTAGAACCGTTCGGCGAATTCGATGAACACTTTCATTCCACCCCAAATGTTTGCTGCATCAAACGCCTCCCGTTGACCGACCGGGAGATCTGGAACGAACTTGATTGCTTTGTCCTTAATGATCTTTGGAGGAACTGCGACCAATACAGCGTCGCCCCTGTGTTCGCCACCGGAGCGATCAGTTAACACGACCTCAGGGCCCGAATAGTCAACAGTCACAATCTCGGTTTCAAGCTGAAGTTGGTCGGTGACGCTCGGAAGAACGTAGGTCTCAAAGAACGTCAGCCAGGTTTCGCCTACAAACTTGAGGTCCGTGTCGTCACTGGGCCCCAACGAGAATTCCCCATCCTGGAAGTAGCCAACGGTTGCATCAGATCCGTAGCCCACAATTTCGGTCTCGATCAAGACTGACTCGTCGCCGACGATTCTCTTCAGCTCGTCGGCTTCGACGTGGAGCCATTCGCCGCCAAGTGGAATCGGAAAATCAGCGAAGTTGACATCTGTCTTGATGCGCCCGCCGTGCCTCGCCGCCGCCTCAAAAAGACTCGCTGGGATCGGTAGTGATGGATTCTTCTTCGCCCGCCAAACCACATGCCGCCAACGGGGCAGCCAGTCCCAGCAGCCCACACATTCTGACAAACTCGCGGCGTTCCATTGGCCCAAACGTTAGCGGAACCCACCGGCCGAGCTAATCGAGTTCTACTCGACTCCAATATGACGCCATCGTCTTTAGCTCTCCGGCGGAGAAGTGACTCAGGAAGAGCTCACGCACCAACGCTGTGTGCTGATTGGCCGCTTTCACAAAGCTCTCCCGCCCGAGTTCGGTGAGAACGGCGTAAGCACCTCGTTTGTCTTCCTCGGCGTTCACTCGTTCCGCGAGACCAGCCCCAACCAGGCGATCAACCAGCCGACTAGTCCCGCTGTGAGAAAGGATGCTGTTGGCAGCAAGTTCCTGGATCCGGAGCCGTCCGCCGTCGGTCAAGAACAAGCGAAGCAACACTTCATATTCGGCGTGACTAATGCCTGAGGTGCGGCGCAAGTTCTCCTCCAAACGCACCGACATTTTGGCGTGCGTTGTGAGGAAGCCGCTCCAGGCGCGAGCCTCGGCAACAGTAAAAAAGTCATCCATCAACCGACAGCTTTACCAGCTTGGTCTACCTCGTCAAGCATTGAGGGTTGACTAGGCGAGACAACACTCCTATTGTATGCGTGCGCACGCACTTACTCTGAACGAAGCGAGACCCAGTGAACCCCAAACCCAAAAGCACCATCCCGTTATGGGTAAACATCATGCAAGCGGTGCTCATATTGATCATGGCCGTTCAAGTATTTGAACATTTCGTCGGGCACGACGCTCTTATCAACGCTGGCTTGTCAGTCGAAGGCGACCCTCAACTCAACCTTGTGTATGAGATGGGATCGAGGCTTGGCGTTATGGTCGTGGCATCGGTGTTTGTGATGATCACACAGAACCCGTTGCAGTATTTGGTCGTTCTCCTAATGAACGTCATCCGCGAAAGTTCAGAGGGCATAATCGACCCGCTGTTCCCGGTAGCTGATGCTCCAGCCAGCCCAGCAGTCGACTTTGGGATCCACGTGGTAATTGTCGCCATCGAGGTAGCAGCCCTGGTAACGGTGTGGAGAATCTCCAAACGGCATGAGGAACCTGCGCTGGCCGAAACTACCTAAGCCAGTGCCGAATCAGAAGTTACGTGTTGAGAAACCAGCGCCGGGACACTTCAGCTATTAGTGAGTCGGCGATCTCTTCATGCAGAACCAGGTGCTGGTGAAGTATCGGTGCTGCTAACTGTGTGGCTTCGAACTCACAGTCGACTTCGCTAGAAAGCTCTCCCCTGGCCCGAGCGGCTTCCAGAGTCAGCACCAAGGGTTGGGCTAGTTGCCTCACAAAGAGCCGTTGCGCATCTTCGAACGCCTCATGTTGCACTGCATAGCTCGCTAGCGCCCCAAAGACTGAGCGAACATCCCTTGTCACAAGCCGCATCCGTAACCGTTCAAGTTCGAGCGGCACACTTTCAGCCAGCGGACCCTCAAGCGCAGAGATATGTTCTGAATCAGTCAAAGTCATAACCGTTGCCAGCAACAGACTGAGTTGATCTGGCCAGTGACGGTAAATAGTGGTCCGGGCGACGTCGGCTCTTTCGGCAACAACCGAAGCGGTCACGTCGTGAGCGCCGCACTCGAGCAAGACCTCAACTGCAGTATCAAGAATCAGGCGCCGCACGCGGCGCGTTCGCGGATTTTCCCGTTCCTCAGCCATCGATCCAACTCGTTAATCCGTTACGCTGCACTTCGTTGCTTGACGTACACTTTGTATTCAAGTTCATAAACGTTTAGTGAGAGCGAACTCTACTTTTCCCAGTTTACTTCGGGTATTTGACACTCGCTCTTGACCACAAACCTGCAATTCGTAACTACGAAAATCTATGGAGAATCAGCCAGATGACCTACACCAACGGCATTTCAGACTTCGATGGCAAGACCATTAGCTACACCTACGACAATGGCTGGGAGTTCACAAACACCTTCGAAGGAAACGACCGGCTGTCGAGCGTGCCCAGGGGCGAACTACGAGAAATCGTCGAGATGATCAAACTGCGTGAAGGCTTGTATTTCTGCACCTGGATCGATGACGAATGGGGACTACTTGCCCAGGTCATCGATTTCGAGTCCAATACCGTGATTGCGGCCGCACCTGCCGATAACGGAATCCAAACCCAGATTCTGTCCGGAAAGCTGAACAAGTAACCGACATGACCAAACCAATCATTGCCAACAACAAACCAGTAGCAGTTCAGTTAAAGGCTGGGGAAGAACAGTTTTGGTGCGCATGTGGCGGATCCAATAATCAGCCGTTCTGCGACGGCTCTCACGCCGGCACTGAATTCACCCCAGTTGCCTTTTCCGCAGAGTCAGATGGCGAAGCATTTCTATGCGCTTGCAAACGCACCGGAACTCCCCCCTACTGCGATGGAACTCATGCGCAGTTCGCCGATGAATTGGTCGGTACCACTGGAAGTGTCGCCGAACCAGAAGTTTCAACCACACCAGTAGCGGTCGAGCCATCCGGGGCGCCAACTGCCAAGCCAACACCCGAGGAGCCAACGGTTGCCTTCATTCACCAGCTGGCCCGTGAAGGGCTGACAAAGCTGGGCCACCACGGCCCGATGACTTCAATGGGAGTTCCGAGAAACGAGTTGCCGCACTGGGACGACCTGCAAATCATGGCAGCGCAAATGGCTACCCAACCCCTGCTAGATGATGTAGCAGTCGGCACCGAGCTTGTCATTGGACCCGAAGCCGCTAAGCCTCTACGCCTCAAGATTCCACTTTTTGTTTCTGACATGAGCTTTGGAGCTCTGTCGGAAGAAGCAAAGGTTGCGTTGGCCGCTGGAGCAGAGCTTGCTGGAACTGGAATCTGCTCGGGAGAGGGCGGAATGTTGCCGGAAGAGCAACAGGCGAATAGCCGCTATTTTTACGAACTTGCCAGCGCAAAGTTTGGTTACAAAGAGGATCTACTCCCGCTGGTACAGGCCTTCCACTTCAAGGGAGGCCAGGGAGCCAAGACCGGCACCGGCGGCCACCTGCCCGGATCAAAGAACATTGGCAAAATCTCCGAAGTACGCCAAATCCCCTCAGGCCACGACGCAATTTCTCCATCGACCTTTCCAGATCTTCACACGGTTGAGGATTTCCGTGCGTTCGGCGACCGAGTTCGTGAGGTCACCGGCGGGATTCCCATTGGCATGAAACTAAGCGCCAATCACATTGAGGCCGACATGGGCTTTGCCCTCGAATCAGGCGTCGATTACATAATCCTCGACGGCCGTGGAGGCGGAACAGGCGCTGCTCCAGAAATGTTCCGGAACCACATCAGCGTCCCTACGATTCCCGCCCTTGCGCGAGCTAGACGTTTTCTCGACGAACAGGGTGCGTCGGGCCGGGTCACGTTAATCGCCACTGGCGGCCTGCGGGTGCCAATCGATTTTGTAAAGGCACTCGCGCTTGGTGCAGACGGGGTCGCCATATCGAACTCCGCCATGCAGGCTGTTGGGTGCGTTGCGGCCCGAATGTGCAACTCCAACAACTGCCCAGCGGGCATCGCAACCCAGAAACCTGAACTGCGAGCCCGCCTCGACGTAGAGGCTGCCAGCCAACGACTAGCAACTTTCTTTGATGCTTCTACCGAGCTCATGAGCGTTATGGCTCGAGCCTGCGGCCACGACCATCTAAGCAAATTCGCAAAGTCGGACCTAGCCACTTGGAACGAGCAGATGGCAAAGCTCACCGGGGTTAGATACTCGGGGTTCTCCACACCGTGACAACAAGGCGTAAGAAGGCGTCGATGTCGACCCGGGTTTGGGTGGACATCGCGCTGTTCGTTGGCTACGTCTTGTTATCAGCTCCCCAAACCACTGGCATTGCGTTCCATGAGTATTTCACCATCGCATTTATCCCAATCTTCATCGCTCACATTGTTCTCGACTGGTCCTGGATCACTCGAGTATTCAAGCGAAACCCTACGAAGCGGTCGAACGAGGTTCGGTTCAACCGGTCGTTCGACATCATCCTCTTTGTTGGGATGGTCATCGTGACCTACTCGGGCTTCCTCGTGTCGGAATCGATCCTGCCAGACTTTGGAATCGACCCCGCCGCTACGAGCTTCTGGTCAACTACCCACGACGTGTCAGGCAATCTGTTGATCCTGCTAGTTGGCATCCACGTCGCCGTGCACTGGCCGTGGATCAAGCGCAACATCAGCCGTATTCGCCCATCGCGAGCTACCGCATGAAACCTTGGTTGTCGCGCAACACAATGCCAATCGTCCTGGTGCTCGTCGCATCGGCACTAGTGGTCGGAGCATTCGAGGCTATTGACGCATTCGCAGGCGAGTCACCGCAACTTGTGAACGAAGCATCAGGCGCTGAACCGGCGGGCGTGGCGTCGGTCGGCGGCCTAATCAAGGTTGCAGCTTTCCTCGGAATCGGTGCGCTCATTGCGAAACCGATTCGGAGTCGCTTTTCTGGTCAAGCCTCGGTTCAAGAGTAGTGACGGTTGGAATTGTTCTCGGCGCTGGCGGCCCATTGGGCTGGGCGTACCACCTGGGTGTGATAGAAGGCGTCCGTGACGCCATTGGCCGTGAACCGGCTGACGCTGATCGGATTGTCGGTACATCAGCTGGCGCCGCAATCGCTGCCACTCTCTTAACCGGAGTGCCGATGGACGAAGTTGTTCAGATGATCTCCTCGCCGCCCAGCGAACAGGAACGCGATCAGATGAGATCAGCCAGCGAAGCACTACGGCAGAATCCGCTAAAGGCGCTACGGCCGGTCGCACCAAGTCTTACACGCTGCATCCGGCACGTTGGCTTGGCTACAGCGCTGGTTGGCCTGGTCCCGGCTGGCCTGTTTCCCACGATGATGCTCCGGAAGTTTGCAGCAACTCAAGAATGGCCAAGCCAGCTTTGGGTGCCAAGCGTGCGGCTCGATGACGGTCACACTGTGGTGTTTGGCCGAGACCAAACACCAGAAACGCTTGGCGATGCCCTGGAGGCGACATCGGCTGTCCCGGGAGTCTTCCAACCAAAAGCGATCAATGGTTCAACCTATGTCGATGGTGCAGTGGCGTCGTCGACCCACGCCGACATTCTCGTTCCCGAGTCACACGATGTTGTGCTAATCGCCGCCCCAATGACCCGGCCAGGCAAAGGGTTAATCCGGTCCCGTGCCCGACGCCTGCTTAACCAGGAGGCAACGGCTCTGCGCTCTGATGGGTCAAGGACTCTCATCCTCATTCCAGACCAGAGTGTTCTGGAAGCGGCTGAGGGATTTCCCCGTCGCCGCCCCGGTGCAGCGATCGAGATCATCGAACGCGCTCGACTACAAACAGTTGAAGCGTTCAAACGGCACTAGTAGTTAGCTGAAGTCTGCAGCATCGATATCTGCGCCAACTATGAAGTTGTACGAGGCCACCAAAACAGCCATCACGACGTCGACTTCCTCCACAGTCTCTGGCGTATAGACCATGGTGACACCCTCCCAGAACCCTTCACGGGTGACCCACGGATGAAGCTCTCCCCACTTTGCCGATTCGACCTCCAAGGCCAGATCCACGGGGAGGAACACATGGAGGCTTCCGTCTGGGTGAATGTGAGCCATCTCTCGCCCGCCACCTAGAACCTCTTGCCGTTCCAGCTCAAGCGATTCGTCCAGCCAAAGCCCAGCGGCGCCAGGAAGCGAACGGGCAGATTCGCGCTCCTCTACGCCAGGCAGCATGAAGACTCTTCGCCTGAGTTCGTCGTCAACTGTTTCGTTCGGCACAGCATCAATCTGAATGTGAGGGACATCCCCAGTTGTCTCTCGTCGTGGTCCGGGCCTTTCGGCCAGCCCCAAGGGCCCTGAGGAGAGCCCAGAGCGAGACTCAGCTTCGACCTGGGTTTCAGACACTGCTTGCGACGGGGAGCAGGCGGCTCCAAGAACCAGCAAAGCTGGAATCGCCGCACCTCGGATCGTCAGCCTGAGGCGCCTCGTCGATTTTCCGACCACTGCAGTCAAACCTTGCCTGCCATCCATTGACGCTTCACCTTCCGCCACTCTTCGTCGGTGTGACGACGTCGCCAATATGGCGAGATCGAAGCATTACTCAAATCGATTCCACGATCGCTAGAGAGATGGCGTTTCACCGAACGCACCTCACCCGCCTCACCGTGCACGAATATGTCGAAGGTTCCTGGCAGAAACTGCGCAGAGGCAACCACCCCAGCAACCCAGTCTTGGTCTTGAAGGGCACCCGGACCCGCTTCACCCAAACCTTGCTCGCTTCGATAGAGCCAGCGAACGTCCACCTCGGCCCGAGTTAAAAACTCAACCTCGCATCCCGGTTCTTCAACAACTGCGAAGACCATCGCTCGGTCGCCCAAGCTCAGAGATTGCAGGCTGGCTCCAATTGCGCCGAATGCGCTTTCGTCTCCAACATAAAGGTGCCAATCCACATCTGATCGTGGCCGGTATGACCCTCCCGGACCGTCAAACTGGAGGCGGTCGCCAGGTTGAGCTCTTTGAGCCCAACTACCGGCGTAACCACTGTCTCCATGGGCGACGAAGTCAATCGACAACTTCTTCGCTTCGTCATCCCAATCGCGAATGGTGAAACGTCGAGGCTTCGGCCTCAGCTCGGAAGGAAGCCCATCAAGCTCATCTTGAGTGAACGGAACCTCAACGGGCGAAGCCTCAGGCAAGAACCGCGCGTTTATATAGGCATCGGTCGCCGGAGACATCTCGAACTGATCTAGCGTTCCGCCAGCCAGCACGACTCGCAAGAGGTCTGGGCTAAGCCGCTGCACGTTATCTACTTCTGCATACATATTTAGATCCCTTCTTTCAGACCACGCCGATTGAGTGATCGGAGTTGATGACCAGAGTGTTGCCCTCAGGGTCGGTTGCCATAAAGCTGTCGTGGGGACTACCACGCCTGATCGAACCGGGCGAAGCGCCCTCGGCTTCGAGCACTGCATGTGCTTCGTCAATGTCATCGACGATGAAGTCCAGGCTGGCGACGCCGGGCTCACCCGATTGGATGATTATGTGTGTGCCGCCACGAAGCTCGACAATCGAAGCACGACCCATGTTGACCACCAGCCGTAGACCGATGGAGGTATAGAAATCGGTCATCTTGCCGACGTCGGAAGCCGAGATTGACATGTGGCCAATGCCGAACCTCGGCCGCTCGTTGGAATTGATAGCTGAATTGGATTTGGAATTGCGTTGCAATACTGACATTTAGTAATTCTCCTAGAGAGTTTTTGTTAGGTATGCTTAACAACACCGGCTCCAGGGCAGCTATTCCCGAATCACCGATTTGTTTAGAATTTACACTACTCACGGAGTCTTACGCTACATATTGTAGCTTTATTGCAAGTTGCAGCTTTGTGGCGTGTTCAACTGCCCTGTTGCCACTCCACACCCAGGCTGACCAGCTTCTCTCGCAGGCCATAGAAATCCAGCCCTAGCTCTCCACGCTCGAGACGGGCTCGGGTCTCTGTTTCCTTGACCAGCCGAGCCAGCGAGTTTTCCAAAGCCCACTCGGCCTCGGCACGGTCAATAATCACCACACCATCATCGTCGGCGCAAACCACATCACCGGGGTTGACGGTGACCCCATCCAGAACGACGGGAACGTTCACAGAACCTGGTGTGTTTTTGACTGTCCCTTGGCACGACACGTGTCGAGCCCATACGGGGAAACCCATCTGCCGTAGATCTGACGTATCTCGCACACCAGCATCGATAACAAGACCGCGCACTCCCCGGTTCATCAGCGACGTGGCCAGCAGATCGCCAAACATTCCGTGGGTCGATGGTGCAGTGGTAACAACAACGAGCAAGTCGCCCGGCTGACAGACTTCAACCGCAGCGTGGATCATCATGTTGTCGCCAGGGTGGCTCAACACGGTTACCGCGTTGCCGGCGACTCGGACGTCTTGTTGAATCGGGCGAAGCTCGGTTCCGGCGAAGCCACGCCGACCGATTGCTTCGTGCACAGTGGCAGTTCCAATGGGCGCCAGTTGATCAACGACTTCCAACGGAGTCCTGTCTATGGCTTGAACAACCACGTGTTTGCCGTGTGAGTTTTGTTTCATGACATCTCCAGTCGTGGAAAGACTCGTTGGGTGTTGCTCTCAAACACCTGCTGCTTGGCATCGCTACTGAGGGTCGAGTTGTCGATGTAGATCTTGGTGTCGTCGTAGTAGTTTCCGGTCTCAGGATCAACTCCGCGTACTGCACCCACCATCTCTGACGCGAACAGAATGTTCTCGGTGGGCACAACATCGAGCAAGAGATCGATGCCGGGCTGGTGATAGACGCAGGTATCGAACCAGATGTGGTCCATCAGACCAGCGAAATCCCAGCCCTTGTCTTCGGCCATTCCTTTGAACCGGCCCCAGTGATAAGGCACAGCACCGCCCCCGTGAGGAATGATCCATCGCAGATTGGGAAAGTCAGCCATGAACCCGGAACTCAACGCTTGCATGAACGCGGTGGTGTCGGCACCTAAGTAGTGAGAGCCAGTAGTGAAGAAATTGTCGTTACAAGCAGCTGAGACGTGGATCATTGCTGGCACGTCTAGCTCACACATCGCCTCCCACAGAGGCCACCAGTACTCGTCCCAAAGCGGCGGGCCGCTCCAATGACCGCCTGACGGATCAGGGTTCACGTTGCACCCGATGAAACCCATTTCCTCCACACAACGACGGAGCTCAACAACCGAGCTGTCAATGCTTACTCCGGGCGATTGAGGAAGCTGACACACCGGAGCAAAGTTTGATGGGTAAAGATCACAAACTCGCTTAATCAATTCGTTCTGATGCTGGGACCAGAAAAGTGATGTGTGCTCGTTGCCGATGTGATGGGCCATCCACGAGGCCCTTGGCGAGAAGATTGTCAGATCGGCGCCGCGTTCTCGTTGAAGTCGAAGCTGATTGTTCTCGATGCTGTCGCGAATCTCATCCTCGGAAACGCTGACCACGCCTTTTTCGCCTACGTAAGCGGGATCTGCCGCGACCAAGGCTTTCTGAGCTTCGCGCCACTCACCAACCCCAGGTGGAGTTGTTGTGTAATGGCCGTGACAGTCAATGATTCGACTCATACCAATCAGCTTTCCAGCTGTTGTTCGAGATCATGCAACGCCTGATAACAGCTCAGGACTTGTTGAACCGAACTGTTTGGTTCGCGTCCTTCTCCAATTGCGGCAATGAACTCGCGATCCTGAAGCTCGATTCCGTTCATCGAAACTGCAACGTTGGAAACGTCTATGACTTCGTCTCTGCCGGTAATGAGGTCGTCATAGCGAGCCAGATAAGTCCCGGTGTCACCGATGTAGCGGAAGAAGGTTCCAAAAGGCCCGTCGTTGTTAAAAGACAGAGACAGAGTGAGCAGTGATCCGCCGCTCGTCTTCATCTGAATCGACATGTCCATCGCAATGCCAAGCTCTGGGTGATGGGGGCCCTCCAACACGTTGGCAGCAACGATCGGTTCCCCGACCTGATAACTAAAGAGATCAACCGTGTGAGCCGCGTGATGCCATAACAAATGATCGGTCCAGCTGCGGGGCTCGCCCTTGGCGTTGGAGTTGGTGCGGCGGAAGAAGAAAGTCTGCACGTCCATTTGCTGGATGTTGAACTCGCCCGCCTGAATCTTGTTGTGTACCCACTGGTGTGACGGGTTGAACCGGCGGGTGTGGCCAGCCATCGCCACAAGCCCGGTGCGCTCTTGAGCAGCCACCACTGCTTGGGCGTCAGCAAGGCTGTCGGCCAGGGGAATTTCGACCTCCACGTGTTTGCCCGCTTCCAGGCAAGCAATGGCTTGGGCTGCGTGCATCTGGGTTGGGGTGGCCAAAATGACAGCCTCAACATCGTCTCGCTCGAGTACATCGTCAAGGCTGGTGGCCCAGTGGCTTATGCCGTGTTCTGTGGCATAAGCCTCGGTGCGATCGGCAGTTCTACCGAAGACTGACACCACCTCGGCATCGTCGATATTGGCGATGCCTTCAAGATGTTTGGTGGCGAATGCACCAGTTCCCCCAAGTGCGATCCTCATATGAATACCCCTGATTTGTGTGGCTAGAAAGGTGTTTGTCAAAGCTGGGCTTAACAAGACCGCTTTAACTAACGACTAAGACCGTCGACAGAATTGTCGACAATCCCAGAGTACAGTCAGACCATGGGGATCGGCGTCCGATGCATGATGATGCGGGGTGGGTCATCGAAGGGGGCCTATTTCCTCGCACAAGATTTGCCCGCCAACGCATCCGAGCGTGATGATTTGCTCCGGCGAATCATGGGTTCGCCCGACCTACGCCAGATCGACGGCATCGGTGGAGCCCACCCACTGACTTCCAAGGTCGCCATAGTCGACCGCTGTCCAGACGACCGAGCCGACGTCGCCTACCTATTCCTTCAGGTGGGCGTTGACTCAGACCAAGTCTCAGACCGGCAGAACTGCGGCAACTTGTTGGCCGGCGTGGCTCCGTTTGCAGTTGAACGGGGGCTGGTCGACACCGACCCCGGGGCTCGTGAGTTGACAGTGCGAATCCTCATGCGGAACACAGACACAGTGGCTGTCGCCCGCATTCTTCTACGTGATGGCGCACCGGTCTATGACGGTGAAACCGCAATTTCGGGAGTGCCTGGCACTGCGGCTGCGGTTCAGCTTGACTTCGAGGATCTCGGTGGTGGCAGCTGTGGCCAGATGCTGCCCACTGGAAAAGCTGTTGACACGATCGAGAGTGTTGACTGCACCTTGATTGACAACGGGATGCCAGTGGTTGTGATGCGGGCCGCTGATCTCGGAGTTTCTGGAACAGAATCGTGTTCGGTTCTAGAAACCAACAGCGAACTCAGAACCAAGCTTGAGGCCATCCGAATACAAGCCGGGCAGATGATGAATCTCGGTGATGTGAGTGACACCACCGTTCCCAAGTTGACGATGGTTTCTCCGGCCGTTGACGGTGGCCACATCAATACCAGAACGTTTATCCCTCATCGTTGCCATGAAGCCATCGGTGTGCTCGGGGCCGTCTCAGTTGCCACCGCCGCTCTTCTACCGGGATCGTCGGCTGAATCAAGCATGACCGACCCAGCGGGCAACACGGTCCGACTGGAACATCCCACCGGCTTCTTTGACGCTTCAGTCGAGGTAGCCGCCACGCCCGACGGTGGCATCGAGATAAGTCGCGCCGGCATCGTTCGCACGGCTCGCAAGCTAATGGACGGCCTGGTATTCCCCAGAGCGAAGGACTGACTAATGGCAATCAAGAACCCGCCGCATGAATTTCCAATAGAGCGAACAGTTCCTGGCCCCCGATCTGAAGCCAGCGCGCCAGCCTCGGTTACTCCCCCGCCCTTGGCCTGCGATGCTCATTGCCACGTGTTTGGACCGGCCGAATCCTTCCCTTTCTCGCCCAGCCGGTCATACACGCCACCCGATTCGGGCATCGACGACTTTTTTGCGTTACAAGACCGTCTTGGGCTTTCCCGTGCTGTGTTTGTACAAGCCAGCTGCCACGGCACTGACAACTCAGCCATGGTTGATGCGATTGGGCGCGCTCCGCAGCGATTTGCAGGCGTCGCCATGATTGATGACTCATTCACCGATGATGACCTGGCCCATCTGCACGCCCACAACGTCCGGGGTATCAGATTCAACTTTGTAGCTCACCTTGGTGGCGCCCCAGACATGGACATGTTCTGGCGGCTCGTGCACCGAGTGGCCCCGTTGGGTTGGCACATTGTGCTGCATCTCGATGCAAAAGACTTCGCTCAGTACAGCTCGGTTCTTGACGATATTCCCGTGCCTTACATCATCGATCACATGGCCCGGGTACCGGCCGCCGACGGCGTCGATCAGGAGCCTCTGCAGCTGTTGTTGGAACGCATGCGTACCGACAGCAAATGCTGGGTCAAGATCTCATGCGCGGAACGGCTAACCGAAGGCCGCATCGCGCCCTATGACGATGTAGTACCAATTGCCCAAGCGGTTGTGGCTGCGGCTCCGGATCGCATTCTTTGGGGCACTGATTGGCCCCATCCGAACCTTGTCGACATGCCCGATGAGGGTCACCTACTAGATCTGTTGGGCAGAATCGTTCCCGACGAAACACTTCGTAACCAGATCCTGGTTGACAACCCTCAGGTGCTTTATGAGTTCGGATCGTGAGTTAAAGGGAATCGATGGACACCGTTACTGACACACTCCGAACCGACATCTTGTCGGGTCGTTTCGAACCGGGCGATCGACTACTTGAGATCCAGCTGTCTGATCACTATGACTGTGGCCGAGACGCAATCAGATCGGCATTTGTGGCCCTCACCACCGAAGGTCTTGTTCAACGTGAAGAGAACCGCGGAGCGACGGTACGCCGAATCAGCCTCACCGAGGCAATCCAGATAACCGAAGCGCGATCGGTTCTAGAGAGCCTCATCGCAGCACGGGCTGCTCGAATCGCCACGCCAGAAGATCACAACGAACTACTCGAAGTCATCGCCCAAATGCGAAACGCAGTTGCCAAAAACAACGGAGCCGAATACTCCGAACTAAATGGCGTTTTTCACCGCAGATTGCGTGAGATGAGTGGCCACGAAATCGCATCGCAGCTGGTTGAGAACCTGCGTAACCGAGCGGCCCACCATCAGTACCGCCTGGCGGTCATGCCTGGGCGTTCGGCCGACTCTCTAGAGCAACACGCAGCCATTGCTGCTGCTGTGGTGGCCGGAAACGAAGACGCCGCATCAGCAGCGATGGGCGCCCACCTTCAATCGGTAATAGACGTACTTAAGCGATGGGGAGACCTCCCAGCCTCGCCAAGCCAGCAACACAAGACACAGGAGACAGATTGAGATGAAGACACAGGTAGCCATCATCGGGGCCGGACCAGCTGGTTCACTTCTCTCACTAATCCTGCATCAACGAGGCATCGAATCCATCGTCATCGAACGCCAATCAAAGTCCTACGTCCTGGATCGAATTCGGGCCGGCGTTCTGGAATGGACCAGCGTCGAGCTCTTGGAATCTGTTGGCCTTGGCGAGCGGCTACACAAAGAAGGCCATCGCCATGATCGGGTCAAGATCGGGTGGCGCGGCAGTGAGATACTCGACATCGAGTTCCAACGTCTCGCCGGAAAACCGATGATGGCTTATGGCCAAACCAAGATTCAGGAGGATCTCTACGCTGCGGCCGAGCGAGAGAACCTGAACATCATCTTCGAATCTAGCGACGTGGAAATCCACGACGTGACGACAGACAATCCATACGTCACTTTCACCACCAACGGCGAGACACAACGGGTCGATTGTGACTACATCGCAGGGTGTGATGGGCAACACGGCGTAAGCCGCGGGGCCATCCCGTTCAAACGCAGGTCTGAGTTCGAGCGGGCCTACCCGTTTGGCTGGTTAGGAATACTGTCGGAAACTCCCCCGCTGCCCGAGCTTGTCTATGCCAACCACAAGAACGGCTTCGCTCTCTGCTCTGAGCGCAACCCGATGCTCAGCCGCTATTACGTTCAGTGCCCGTTAGAAGACACAGTCGATCAATGGTCAGACGACCGGTTCTGGACCGAGCTGATCGAGCGACTGCCACCGTCTATTGGTGAGCACGTCGTGACAGGACCATCAATTGAAAAATCGATCGCTCCACTTCGAAGCCAAGTAATCGAGCCGATGCAATACGGGAAAATGTTCCTCGCTGGCGACGCAGCACACATTGTGCCGCCAACAGGAGCCAAGGGCTTGAACCTTGCCATTGCTGATGTCCACTACTTAACCGAAGCGCTGGTAGAGCACTACGCTGGGAACTCAGCCAAGCTCGATTCCTATTCTGAAACCGCACTGCGGAGAGTGTGGTCATCAGTTCGATTCTCTTGGTGGATGACCGTGCTGCTGCACAGGTTCCCCGAAGAGACCGCATTCGAACAGAGAATGCGAGAGGAAGACCTGGCATATCTAACAAGGTCAGAATCGGCACGGAAATCAGTTGCTGAGCAATATGTCGGCCTCGACTACTAGACATGGCTGAGACCGCCAGCGGACTTTGGCTTACGGTTTAGAACCGATTCTTCGCCTCGCTGCGGCCGGGCTTTCAGCGTTCTCTCCACGCACGATCGCTTCTTTGCGTACAAGCTTCACCGGTACACCCTGATTGTCTCCGGCTGGAAGAACGTCGGGCGTGTAGAGGGCGATCTTTTGCTTGTTGGCAATCCGGCCGCCATCCAAATCTAGGCCACGAGCGTTGGTGCCTTTGGTTGGTAGAACTGTTCGTCCTTCCACAAACTCAAGGTCCCACCACCACTTCTTGAGTGTGTTGATCGAGCCGTTGCCGACCTTGTCATCAAGGTGGGCAATGAACTTGCGGGTGAAAGGCAGCTTTATTGCCGCCCACAGAATTGCCCGCTCGGAAAGCACACCTTCAGTGTTGTATGGGCATGTCTTCATGCAGCGCCCGCAGGCTGAACCTTTGAGGTTGCCGAGACGGTACTTTGTGCACTTCTCAACATCAGGCTTCCACGTCTCGTAGCCATTGAACATGATCTTTTCACCAAACGGGATGGCACCACATGGGCACTCACGAGCGCACTTTGTGCACTTGTTGCAAAAGTCTTGTAGTCCAAAGTCGATCTTCAGATCAGGAGTAAGAGGCATGTCTGTGGTGAGAACAACTGACTTAAAACGTGGACCCACGAATGGGTTTAGTACTAGCTCACCGATGCGACTCATCTCGCCCAGCCCGGCTTCTAACACCAGTGGAATATGCAGTACCTCGGAATCTCTATTGGTATGGCTCCGGGCGCTCCATCCGAGCCCGCGAAGGTGCTCGGCCATGATTCCGGCGATCTGGGCGCCGCGCATGTAAGCCCGCATGGACTGCGCACCAGAGATCCAGTCGTCGCCGCTGGCGCCTTCCATTGTTTCGTAACCCTGATCAAGCAGGATGACCACGCCATATTTGTGGCGAGGCGTGATCTCCTCACCTTTGCCATTGTGGGAGTACCAGGCGTAGGTGGGTACCTCACACACGCCAACCATGTCACCGCCCAGGTGATAGGCGAATGCCTTCAGGGCATCAGCGTTTTGGGCCGGGTCGTTGGTACCGCTCACAATCTCGTCGGCGACTTCGCCGTCTTGATGTGGAACCATCGCCCCAATTTGCTCGATGTAGGTCTGAGCTTGCGGGGTCTTGTAGGCGAATATCTTCACGTCCTTTTGAAACTTCGGACCCATGTCGCCGTGGGCGGCTCGGGGGAAACCCCCGGCGCGGACAGGGACCCGCTCCACTTCCTCTGGGATGATCAGCGTCGTGGCCTCAGGCACCCGTTTGATCTTCTCCATTGGGTATCGGCCCATGTGCAGCGGCCGGTGATCACCATTAAGTCGACCGAGCCCAGCCCTGGTGCCGCCACGACCGAATATCCATGCTGGCGATTTAGTGCTGCGCAGCGAGTCGCTCAGACCGCGTCTAGCAAGCGGAGCATCGTGAGCGATCGGGAGACTAGTGGTTACTACCGAAAGTGCGAACCCTCCTGAGATATACGGCGCCTGCAAATGTCCTCTAACTGACTCGATGAGGCCGCATTGCAAAGCTAAGAACTCGATATCCACGTCAGTAGAAGAGGGAGTGTGAGCCTTCGCCCCAAAACCCAGACGCCGGATATAGCCAGCAGTGATGATGGCAAGCTCGGCGGCCCGAAGATCAGCATTTACCTGGCGGGTGCCGTCAATCCAGTTGTCACCAGGTTGGTCGACTCCAACCATTCGTGAGTGTTCGATCAGAATGACAACAGCATGGTTGTGGTCAAGCTGCTCACCAGTGGTCCACGCATCGGCTGGGGCTATGCCACATCCGACCATGTCGGCATCGAGGAAGTACAGGGAGCTTTTTAGATGCTGGGCGCGCTCTGACAAAGACTCAGGGATGGGGGCCAGTTCATGGACGTCTCCGTCACGCTGGCCGTCATACAAGTCGATGTAGAGCTTGTAGGCATCGATTGCTGCAAGAGGTCCGGCCGATCGTTCTTCGGTAGGCCGCCGACCACTCCTAGCCACAGGCGGCTCATCAGCGTCAGGCAGACGTGGAAGTCGTTCTAGTGGGTAAGGGCCGAGGTGGACAGGGCGCTTCTTATGTGAGAACAGTTTCATCAGGGGCCTTTCTCGAGCAGTGAGCTATCGACATCGATCATTTGGACTGCACCGCACGACGCGCGAGCTTTGCTGCTCCAAGCGCCGTTGCTTGAATCTGGTCAGCGACTTCGATTGGATGCTCGCTGATTGCTTGTTTGCGTTCGATCAGCGTCGTCAATCGCGACCCTCCGCCGGTGATTAGCTGACGGGTCACTACAACGTCAGCCGCATCCAGCATGAGATTGATTCGTTCCTGCCCGTACTGGGCTAGTTCATCCATAGCTGACTGGGCCTCCGACGTTTGGATGAACTCGTCCCATTCGAGGCCGGCTTCTTGACGCACTTTGTCGACGCGACCGCCGCCCAAGTGCCCGGTCATGGCGTATGTTCGCTCCGGTTCGACGTGAACACCTTGACTCACTCCAGCACCCGAAATTGCGCCTGTTGCGTCGAACTCGGCTGTTACAAGCAGCAGCGCTTCGGCGGTGCCGATCGAATCCAGGACCGTGCCCGGTTCAGTGATTCCAAGTGCTAGGGCGGCGCACACATGGTCCTGCCCGCCCGCACCAACAACTACTCCGGGCGCAAGTCCAGTGCAGCGCGCAGCCTCGACGGTGACGATTCCAACCGGTGCGCCGCTCTGAACCAGAGGGGCCAATAGGCCGATGTCAATTCCGGCAGCGGCTAGAATTTCAGCTGACCATTGACGCTTCGATACGTCAAGAAGCATCGTTCTTGACGCCAGTGAGTAGTCGGTCGCCATCACTCCTGTCAGCCGGTACACAATCCAGTCAGCGAGGTTTAGCCACTTTGCTCCCCTGGCCCAAAGGTCTGGCAACTGTTGGCGAATCCATTGCATCTTGTTTGCCCCGAATGCCGCTTTTGGAGTTAGCCCGGTGATGGTTTGGGTTCGTTCGATGCCGACGTTATCGACCCACCATTTCGATTGGGGCTCAGTGCGACTATCGAACCACGCAATAACTGGAGCGAGCGGTTCACCAGACTCGTCAACTAGAACCCCAGACTCCCCCATTGATGCAACCGCTATGGCCAACACATGGTGTCCCGCCGAGGAGAGTTCGGTCGTCACTTTTAACAAAATCGATGCCGCGCACTTCCACAGCTCACCCGCGTCGTATTCGCCGCCGGTGCCCACGGTCTGAACAGGAGTAGGTGCCTCGGCGATAGCCAGCTGTTGGTCCTTGGCGTCAAACGCAACCGCCTTGATGCCCGTGGTGCCGATATCAAGGCCGATGTACGCGTCCGACATCAGAGTCCGGGAGCCAGCGTGACTTTTACCGATTCCGCGCCTGATGCTGTCAGCTCCAGTGCGGTGCCGATCTCCGAAAACGGCAAACGGTGTGTGATGATTCGGTCCATTGGCAGAGCACCCGAGGCGATCAGCTCGATCGCTTTGGGATAGGTGTTTGGCCCGAGGTGAGCACCCAGAACGTCGAGTTCTTTACGGTCGCCGATGATTGACCATTCTGTGGTGACCTTTTCTTTGAAAACCCCGAACACAACAAAGGTGCCCATCTTGCGGATCATTCTCAAACCTTGGTCCACCGCCGAAGGGTGCCCAGAAGCCTCCAAGAACACATCGCAGCCATAACCCTCGGTGAGGTTGCGCACTTCAGCGATCACATCCACTACGCCGGGGTTCAGGGTTAGATCGGCGCCACAGGCTCGGGCCAATTCCAGTCTGTCATTATGGAGATCGGTAGCGATTACCATTCCCGGGCCCTTCGCCTTGGCGGCTGCAATCATCCCAAGCCCGATGGGTCCACAACCGGCAACGACAACAGTGTCGCCTTCGAGAATGTTGCCTCGATCCACTGCGTGTATGGCACAGGCCAATGGCTCGATGAACACAGCGTGCTCTATCGAGACTGAGTCGGGCACTTTGTGATTAATTGCATTGGCGGGGAACACCATGAACTCGGCCATGGCGCCATGAGCCAGTTGGCGAAATCCGTAGATCTCGGTGTTCTGGCACATGTGGTAGTGGCCCCGGTTACAGAAACGACAGTCCCAACATGGAGTGATTTGCTCGCTAACAGCGGTGTCGCCAAGTGCAAGCCCGTACTTCTCAGCGGCACCTTCACCAAGCCCAACAACGGTTCCCACAAATTCGTGCCCAGGCACAACTGGCGGCTGAACAAATCCTGGCATGCCGTCACCCGGCCAGTACCCGAAAGCGCCCTTAAAGCAAGCAACATCACTGGCGCAAAGCCCAGCCGAATGCACCTTCAGCAGAACCTCACCGGGTCCGGCGGTCGGGACAGCCTTCTCTTCGTGGCGATAATCGTGAGGCCCGTGGCAGATCACACATTCCATCGAGGTCGGGAGGTGGTCAAGTTGATCCATTACACCAACAACTCCGGAGTCTCGATAACAAGATCTTGCTCGAGTGTGCGTGTCGGCGCAATGCCAGCATTCGCTAGGCCGCCGTGATATTCCCTGGTTGCGTCTTCAGGCGTCAGGTCTCCGTTGGCGACCAGTCTCAACATCTTGGTGAACAAGATGGGGTCGTCGGCAACTTTGATGCGCCGACCAAACAACGCCACTCGGCCGCCGTGTTTCTTGACATCACGAATGAGCGTGAACGAGTCGTTGGCGGTGCTGGGCGGCCCTCCTAGGACGCCTACGGTCACATCCAGGCCGCCAACAAGTTCTTCTAGCGCATCTGGGCCGTTGTACACGACTTTCAGAAACTCTGGTCGACTTGCCCTGGGCACACCGGCCAGCATGCGAGCGATGCAGTCGTTTACGTATGCCCCAACAGGACCGTCGATGCCAGCCGCAGCAACATTTGGGTTGAAGACTTCAACAAAGTGGCGAAACCCATTCTCCGCGGCTTCTTGACGAAACGCTCGATAGCGAAGCAATGATGCCTCATCGGCATCTATGTCATTGTTAAACGTGATCGACCAGAGGCCTAGCGGTACGTCAACTGGCTGATCGGGGTCAGGATGAAGCGTTCCATACATTGCTTCTTTGACAGTCGTTGTAGCGAAAGGTCGTGAGGCGTGACCCGAATAGGAGCCGCCCCTAACGTGCCAGATATCGGTGGTGTCGTTGGCTCGAATCGCCGGCGTCACCGGAGAGCTCACAAACAACTGCCGATCACGGGCTAGGTGGTCCATTGTGGATACCGATGCAAGCAGAATGTCTACGTCTTGGGCCTCGACCATTTCTGCCATCTGGTCACGCCAAGCAACTGGGTCAATGCCCTGAGCAACTGTGGGCCTGAGTCCCCCGCCCATATCTGGGTCGGCTGCATAACAAATGATGAAAGCGTCAGCATCTGGTTGAGATCTGAGTGTGTTGAGCTTCTGATCAAGTGTCTTCACAACTCTTGTCTACACGATGTTCACGATCGTTACTAGATTATGGTCATGCGCTTCACTGGCAAGACTGCACTAATAACCGGCGGGTCAACGGGAATCGGCCTTGAGGCTGCCTTACGGCTTTGTTCTGAAGGAGCCGAAGTTGCTATCAGCGGCCGTCGGGCTGAAGCAGGAGCCTCGGCCCTCGAGCAGATCAAGGCATCGGGTGGGCGAGCGATCTTTGTGCAAGGCGACGTGGCAGTCGCTGCCGACGCCAAAAGGATGGTTGACAAAACGGTTTCCGAGCTGGGGCGACTCGACATAGCGGTGAACAACGCCGGTGTGAGTGGCCAGATGACTCGGTTGCACGAGATGGAGGAGGAACACTTCGATTCTGTGATCGACGTGAACCTCAAAGGCGTGTTCTTGTCAATGAAATATGAGATTCCCCAGATGCTCGAGCAAGGCAGAGGTTCGATCATCAACATTTCATCCACCGCTGGCCTCAAGGCCGGCCCAGTTGCAGGGTCGGCCTATGTCTCGGCGAAGCACGGTGTGGTCGGGCTGAGCCGCAACGCAGCGCTGGAGTACGCGGGCGACCACATTCGAGTGAACTGCCTATGCCCAGCCGTGATCGAAACTCCCCTAGCTGCCGAAGCCTTCGCTGACCCAGACCTACGAGCGTTCGTGGAAGCCAAGCACCCAATCGGCAGAGTCGGCAAACCGTCCGACGTTGCTGCCGCAATCGCATACCTGGCGTCCGAAGAAGCCAGCTTCGTTACTGGAACTGCCTTCCCAATAGACGGAGGGTTCTTGCTGTGAGCGAGCCCCGCATCCCGCTTGTTGCGCCTGAAGAGATGAACGACGAGCAGCGTTCGCTAATGAACGACACCCAGGCTCAACTCAGCTTGTTCCAACTTCTGGCTCGACACCCTGAAGCGCTGCGCCGCCTGAAAGCAACGGGTTCGTTCGCCAACTTCGAAACCCAGATTCCAGCCAGGGACCGCGAACTCATGGTTCTTAGGATCAGCTGGAAATACCAATCTGAGTTTGAATGGGGCCAGCACTACGCCAAGGCGATCGAAGCAGGAGTAACCGCCCAAGAATGTGAGTGGGTTAAACAAGGGCCTGATGCTGAGGGTTGGGATAGTTGGTCAAAAGCCATCCTCGTTGCCACCGACGGACTGCTGGACGAAGCAACCGTCCCTGATGACGCTTGGGCGATTCTTCGGTCACGCTACTCGGAAGAAGTCATGCTCGAGCTAGTCATCTTCCTTGGCCACTACACAATGGTGAGCATGTTCGCGAACACGTTTGGGTTGGGCGTCGGCCCCGGCAAACGCAGCTTCGACGATTAGCCGACGCGCTCACCGGTTATGGGGTGAGCGCCCATAACGGTAACCATGGCTCCGTCGAACTTGTCTCCCGTGGCTGTGCCCCGAAACCGCATCGAGAAATCAGTCATCACAGTTTTGTGAATCGCGGTGAATGAGACGTCGTCGCCATCATAAGTTGCCGTCACCGGTAGCGGGCCTTCGGGGCTCTGGTAAATGCCGGTGCCGTCGGCGGCAAGAGCGACGATCGGATGCTCTTGGCCCCGTTTGGTCGAGACGCTCAAGCGCCAAGTGCCGATGGCTGCTGACTGCGCTTCGCTCATGCGATTAGATCTTAGTAACATCCGTTAGGACCTGTCATTTGAGGAGGCCCTATGTCATTTGCGGAGCAAAGGTGCAGCTAGACCGACCGAACATTGTGTTTGCATTCGCCGACGACTGGGGCCGCTACGCCAGCGCGTATCGCGACGCTCCAGGGGCGAGCACATGGAACGACCTAATCGAGACTCCCAGCTTCGACGCCATCGCTGCCGAGGGTGCCCTTTTCCTGAACGCGCTGGTTCCTGCTCCGACATGTACGCCTTGCCGTAGCTCCATTCTGGCGGGTCAATACTTCTGGCAGACCGGCCTTGGCTCAATCTTGATGGGATCAGAATGGGATGAAGAGATCCCAACGTTCCCGCTAGAGCTTGAAGAACGTGGCGGCTACGAAATCGGCCACACCTACAAGGTGTGGAGCCCCGGTCAGACCCGCAACTCCCCTATGGGCGGGTTTCGAACCTCTTACAACCCGGCCGGACTCGACTTCAACCAGTTCTCCCATTACGTCACGTCGTTCGGAGAAAAGTTCGGCATCGAGGGGGCCAAGCAACTCTTGTACGCCGAGACCCGTGAAAACGTTCGTTCGTTCCTGTTGGCTCGGCGCAAGGATCGGCCGTTCTGTTATTGGTGGGGGCCGGCCAACACTCACCGGTCGTGGGAGCGCGGTTCAGGCAAAGCACTTTGGAACATCGACCCCGATGACCTACAAGGCAAGATGCCAGGCTTCTTGCCTGACGTCCACGATGTTCGTGAAGACGTCGGCGATTATTTGGGCGAGGTGCTGGCCTTCGACCACGGCCTAGGCATTCTCGTCGAAGAACTGAAGAAGGCCGGAGAGTACGAAAACACGATCATCGTGGTTAGTGGTGATCACGGGATTCCGGGCATTCCCCGCTCGAAGAACAACCTGTATGACATTGGTTGTGAGGTTGCATTAGCCGTGCGCTGGCCAGGCGTCGTCGAGCCCGGACGCGTGATCGAAGACTTTGTGAACCTGATGGACTTTGGCCCCACGCTTTGTGAGGTCGGTGGAATCGAACCGCCGGAATCTATGTCGGCGACCAGTCTTGTGCCGTTGCTACAAAGTTCGGCGAGTGGTCAGATTGAGCCCGAGCGAGACTACGTAGTTACCGGACGCGAACGCCACGTGGCCCACGCCCGGGCTGGGTTCCTCCCCTACCCGCAGCGCTCACTTCGCGAGAAGGACTTCATATACATCATCAACTTCGAACCCGACCGCTGGCCGCTTGGAGACCCGATCGATCTTGGGCCTGACACACCTGCGGAGAACAAGCCCACCTGGGACCAACTAGCCAAGAACCCGCTGCGGACAATCATGGATTGGGACGCCGGCCCAACCAAGGCTTGGATGATCCTCAACCGGGAAGACCAAGACGTCGAACCGCTGTACGACCTTGCCGTCGGCAAGCGACCACGAGAAGAGCTGTATGACCTCAACACCGATCCCGACTACCTCACCAATCTGGCCGATGATCCCGCGTTTGAAGAGGTTCGGGCCCGGATGGAAGCTCGCTTGCTGTCCGTGCTTGAAGACCAAAATGACCCACGCCTAATGGAACAGCCATGCCGCTACGAGCTCGAACCCTACGCCGGCCCACCCGACACCCACTGGTTCGCCTATCTGTGGTTCCAGAAATAACGCGGACCAGGTGAGCCAATGGGGACAGGCCTATTTCACGCTCACCTCGCCCGTGGCGAAGGTGAGCATGAGCCAGGCCTGTCCCCGTTAGAACGTGAACTTATCGAGGTCGTTGCAAACGATGACCGTGCCGGTGTAGCCGCCTGATCTCAGGTCGCTTTCGAACTCAGCGCTTTCTGCTTCCGTCGACGGCGGAGGAATGAGGTGGGTGAGCATCACGGTGGGAATCTTCAACGCCGCCATCTGCGCACCGATCTCAACGGTGTCGGCGTGGTAGTCGGCGATGAAATGCAGTTCTTCGGGCAGGTCCAACAGCTGCTTACGCCGAAGCGCTTCGTACACAACAACGTCGGCCCCTTCAGCCAGCGCTGCAACTTCGGGGCATACAGTGGTGTCGCCGCTTATCGCAACTACCCCATCGGGAGTCTCGATTCGAAAACCGACAGCCCCAACAACGGGCTCGTGGCGCACTGGCCCGGCGACTACTCGCACGTCCCCCTTTGCCCAGACTTCGACCAAGCCGGTCGGCGTATCAAAGCCGATTAGTTCGACTTTCGGATCGGACGACCGGCCGTTGTGTTCGGCCCTAACTTCAAGATCATCACCCCATAGGTCAAGCATCCGCTGGCAAAAACGAAGGGTGGCACCATTGGGGGCAACAATCTGCAACCTGTCGTTGAGGTCAAGGTCGTCCTCGGCCCATCTAGAAATCACAAAGTCGTGAAGTCCAATGACGTGGTCAGAGTGATAGTGGGTCAAGAACACGGCATCGAGGTCACCGATATCAGTTCCGGTTTCAACAACTCGGGTAGCGGTTGCTCGGCCTGCATCGAAGTGAAGCGCTATCTCACCATGCCTGACCAGGACGCCAGCGCCAGCCCGTTTCGGATCTAGGCTTGGTATTCCGGTACCAGTCACGATTACTTCGGTCGACTCGGCGACGTATCCGGACTCGCGGCCACTCTCAAGAATTCCCATGGTGCTCTCCGCTCAAATCGTTTCGTGCACGATGACGCCATCGACCACGGTCATGGATACTTCGGCCTCGGCAAAGGTGTGGGGGTCGTCTGTAGTCAATCGAGAATCAACCACACACAGATCGGCAACCATGCCCGGGACAAGGGAGCCCTTCCAGGTTTCCGCTCCGTCCTGCCATGCACCGGCAGTGGTGTAGGCGTGGACTGCCTCTTCAACTTTTATGCGTTGCTCCGCACCGAACACTTCGCCGTCGGCTGTTTCCCGCAGAACGGCACCGGCGATCCCGTGACGCCAGTTTGGTTCACATACGGGCGCATCCGAGCTAGCGGCCATAACACTGCCAGAGTCAAGCATTGACCGTAGGGGCCATTGCCAGTTGCTCAATTCTCGCCCGAACAACGCCTCGATCGCTCGCGCTGATGTGGCCTTAAGCGACGGCTGCACGTTGAACCCAATGCCAAGCGAACCTGCCTTGGCCAACATCTCTGGTGTGGCCAGGGGCCCATGGATTATGTAGTGCCGGGAATCCCTAAGATCTTCGCCAGCTTGATGGCCTGAGAGTTGCTGGAACCCGTCCAACACTGCTTCCACAGTGAGGTCGCCGGTGGCGTGGACCCCAACTTGCATGCCGTAGCTGTGGCCGGTTCGGATGATCTGGGCCAGCTCCTCGGCCCGGTCGGCATCGGTTTCTCCGCCAACGGTAAGGCAACCGTGGCTGCCGTCGGGATATGCGTGAGACACCCACGCGGTGCAGCTGGGTGGAACTCCGTCGGCGAAGATCTTGAGGCCACGAACGTTGAACCAGTTGGGGTCGCTCTCGGGCCGAACCCACTCGTTTAGGCCAGCAACTGTGTGCTCCAGCAGGGATGAGCCGAGCGAGCTAAACGTGAGCAAGACGTTGGTCCGCATCTTGACGTCATCGCTATTGCAGATCCGACGCAACAGGTCAAACACCCGCGATCCACCAAGAGTGTCTTCGTTGCCCGGCAGCGGGTTAAGCGCTGCATCGGTCATCGAGGTGATTCCGTTACGGTGAAGCTCGCTGATCCCACCTCGGATGGCCTCCTCGAGTTGGGCATCGGTCCGAGCGGGGATGTGATCGGTGATCATCGCCTGCGCAGCGTCAACGAACAGTCCGGTGTATTCGCCTTCGGAGTCACGACGAGCGAGCCCGGCCTGAGGAACGACAGAGTCTTTCGAAACTCCGGCCGCCCGCATGGCCGCCGAGTTCACCCAGATGGCGTGTCCGCTGAAGTCGGTGAGAATCACCGGGTTATGGGGCGACACGTCGTCAATCAAGCCCGCCCAGGGTTCGGTGCCAGGCAGATCGTCGAGACTCTCCCCTACCCATCCCCGGCCCGTGAGCCACTCGTCAGTCTCCAACTGGCCGACTCGCTCGGCGATAGCAGTGGCAATCGACCTAACGGTCGGGCAGGTCTTTGGTGACACGCTAAGGGCAGTTGGCGGCCGACTTTGTGAGAATCCGCCAATGTGTAAATGGCCGTCGTTGATTCCCGGAAGAAGTGTGCGACCCTCCAGGTCTATGACATCGGTTGAAGGACCGATTAGGCCAAGCACCTCGTCGCCGCCAACGGCCACGATCCTACTGCCCGAAACTGCTAACGCTGATGGTGACGGTCCGTCAGTCCCACTACCAAGAACAAGACAACCATGAAAAACGCGATCTGCGGTGGCGTTCATTTAGCAACCAACTGAATCTCCACCGACACCAGGCATACCCGATGATCGCATGTGGAGCTCCCGATTGTCGACAATCGCCCGCATAGGGCAAAGTGTGGTGGCCGATCCGTTCGAGAGATCCAGCCAGAAAGGCGCCCATGGACCACAATCCGGCTAGTTCCTACACCGCAAGCGCGAACAGCGCCGCCGCAATTTCCTTCGATGACCCTGGCGATTTCGAACGCGCCAACCAAGGCCTGATCGCTCAGCTCGAACCGGCCGTTGTGGCCATGCCCAACGGTCGGTTGATCTTCGACGCTAGGAACCACGACTTCGTCCGAGACTCCGAGCTAGCGCCGGAGTCGGTTCATCCTGGCCTGTGGCGCCAGGCCCGCCTTAACGCGATACATGGTTTGTTTGAAGTGGCTGAGGGTGTTTGGCAGGTAAGGGGCTACGACATTTCGAACATCACGCTTATGGCCGGCACTGACGGCGGGTGGCTCGTGATCGACCCGCTCACCTGCGCGGCAACGGCCTCGGCCGCTCTTGACCTGGCAAACCGAACGCTTGGACACCGCCCAGTAACCTCGGTCGTCTACACCCATAGCCATGTCGACCACTTCGGCGGAATTTTGGGGGTCACAAGCCAAGAAGCGGTGGACAAGGGTGACGTCCGAATCGTGGCCCCGGTCGGCTTCATCGAAGAGATTGTCAGCGAGTTCTCAATTGCTGGCCACATCATGCGCCGCCGGGCCGGATTTCAGTTTGGACCGTCTTTGGATTCAGGCCCTTTCGAACACGTTGATTGCGGTCTCGGGACACAACGACCGATGGCGCCGTCCAACCTTCTGCCACCTACCGAGACTGTTAGCGAAACCGGCGAAGAGCTGACTCTAAGCGGCATCCGTGTTGTGTTCCAGAACACCCCCGACGCAGAAGCTCCGGCCGAGATGAACTTCCACTTCCCGGACAAACGGTTGCTGTGTATGGCCGAGAACTGCACCCACACGATGCATCAGCTTTACCCCATCCGTGGTGCACAAACCCGCAACGCCTTGGCGTGGAGCAAATATATCCAGGAAGCCATCGAGCTCT
The DNA here is from genome assembly GCA_937922785.1 of uncultured Acidimicrobiales bacterium. Lineage (GTDB taxonomy): Bacteria > Actinomycetota > Acidimicrobiia > Acidimicrobiales > SZUA-35 > CALAJQ01. The sequence continues at coordinate 97,206 of CALAJQ010000020.1, read as the reverse complement.
GGGCCAGCCAAACCGACACCATGTTTGCCAGCCACCATTGGCCCCGCTTTGGCAACACTGACGTGCGCGGCTTCCTGACAATGCAGCGGGACCTCTACCGCTGGATCCACGACCAAACAATGCGGCTCGCCAACGACGGCCGAGTTCCAACCGAAATAGCTGAGGAGCTACGTCTTCCCGCAGAGTTCAACCAGTCACACGCCCGTGGCTACTACGGAAGCGTCTCCCAGAACGCAAAGTCGGTTTATAACCGCTACCTCGGCTGGTACGACGCCAACCCAGCAAACCTGAACCCGCTGCCACCGGTCGATGCCAGCACCAACTACGTCGACTTCATGGGCGGCGCCGACGAGGTCTTAGCCAAAGCTCGAACTAGCTACGAAGAAGGCAACTACCGCTGGGTTGCCCAGGTGGTAAACCATGTTGTGTTTGCTGAACCCTCGAATACAGCGGCTCGACAGTTACAGGCTGATGCGCTCGAGCAACTCGCTTACCAGTCCGAGGCTGCGACATGGCGAAACGCATACCTCATGGGGGCCCGAGAGCTGCGAGAAGGCACACCAACCGACGGGCAAATCACGACCCAAGACATGTCGCACGCAATGCAGGCATCACACCTGTTTGACATTCTCGGCGTAAGGTTCGACCCTGAAGCGTTTGCCTCCGGACCGTTGACCATTAACGTGCACTTCACCGATCTCGACGAAGACCACGTGCTGGGCATTGGTCGCTCGGCCGTCCACCACCGGCCCAACCAAATCGACGAGAGAGCCGGGGCCACGATTCGCTGCAGCCGCACCGTTTTTTCATTGGCCATGAGCGATTCGAGTGCGCTTGATCAGGCTGAAATCTCTGGTGCAGCAGACACCGTTCGTGAGCTGTTCGAAAGCCTTACTACCTTCGGCATCGCTGCGATTATCGAGCCTTAGGACATAACCATCGGCACCTGACGTACTGACCACCTCGGTCACTTGATCCGGTTCACCTCCACGTTTGGACCATCGAAGCACCAATACTTGGCGACCCGAGTGGCTTCTTCGAGAGGAGTCGGGTAACTCCACGCCACGTCGTTAGATTCGCTCTTATTGTGATGCCAATAAACCGTGTCGCCCTTGTGGGGACAATGCGTGGTTGTGTCCGACTGGGCGAACTCTTCAGTTCGAATGTCATCAGGCGGGATGTAAATGCGGTTTGGTCCGCCAGTCTCGGAGACGACAAACGCGCTCGTAGTCTCTGCAACTAGGCCGCCCGCGATGCGGTCCTGAATGTGTCGGCTAGTTGGGCGGGCGTCAACACGGTGATACGGATCACGTATGTGACCAAAGATTTCGTCGTCTTCGTCGAACCATTGGTCCATTCGGTTTGACTCAATGGCAATGCGGTCACGCAGCCAGGTCACGGCCTCAAGCGGGTTCTCATAGCCCCAAGCAGCGTTCCCGGCCACGGTCTCGCTTGCGGAAATCGTCCAGTACGAGGCGTCTCCCTTGTACCGACAGTGAGTTGAATGCTCAGTCTTGGTCAAGAACTGCATAGAAACGTCATCGACGGGGAAGTAGAGGACGGGAAAGATATTGCTCTCATGGAGCAGCATCGCCCGCTCAGAATCGACGATTGTTTGACCGCCCAATTTTGCCCGGATACGACGAGGGAAAACTGTGAACAGCAGCTTCTGATGAGGCCCGTCGAGAACATAGTTAGTCGTCTCGGGCGCATCCGCAGCCAGAGGGCCCGTTCCAAGGGTCAGGGTCATTAGTTCGTCCTTTCAGGTTCGACTTGGCTTTCAGCTTGCGTTGATCGCGATTATGTACAGCACTGCTGCGGTACCCACAACGATTGACGGCACGATCTCGAATCGGTCTCCCGCTCGCACATGAAATCCAGCGGCACCAACCATCATGAGAATAACGCCCACCGCGGCCGCAATCCCGAGCCATTCAAAGTCCGCAGCGATTGCCCCAGCCAACACGCCAGCGACAGCCGCTACCTCGGCGATGCCGATTGGTATTCGAATCTTGTCGTAGCCGAGACGCACAGCTTGCTCGATGCCCGCTGCGTTCCCCACTAGTTTCATTCCTCCGATACCTCCCATGGAGAGAACCAGGAGTCCGGTCGTGATCCATACAAGTGCTGTCATGTTTGTTGCTCCATTCGCTGGCCCCAGGACATCTGGGCGACTTGGGTCATCATATTACTCAATAGTTGAATAACTCAACCTTATTTCCTTGCAATGATTCTTGACGTCAATGAACTGAGGAACCAGCTATCATCAGGCGATGGCGACCGATCGGAAACAAGCCTCAGACGCAGTCGACCTTGCCGACGCGCTATACACGGTGATGCCGATGGTGGTGGATCACGTGAATGAGCGCCTAGAAGAATTCGGCATGACAAACACCGACTACTGGGCGCTCCGTAACATCGATGGACCAATGCCGATGAAAGACCTGGCCCATTGCATGGAGTTCGACCCGTCTTACGTAACCCTCGTTGCTGACCGCCTCGAGGCCCTCGACCTAATCGAGCGCCAACCACACCCAACGGATCGGCGTGTCAAGAACCTCGTCCTTACGGTCAAGGGCGAAGAGTTCAAGAAGACAATCCCAACCAAACTCTGGAACGGTTCGAACACCTTCTCAGTTCTCTCAAAGGCCGAGCGCTCCCAGCTAAAAGTCCTCTTGGCAAAGATTATTTCAGCCAAGGGCCACGGTTAGCCGTCAACCTCAATCGCAACTGGTGGTCGCTAAACTCCTATTCGTGATCTCCGAGTCCATCCGCACCGCCCTAATCAAACAGCTCAACCGAGAGTTGGAATCGGCGTACGTCTACCTCGCAATGTCCGCCTGGTGCAGTCGTGAAGAGTTCAATGGCGCCGCCCACTGGTTCCGTCTGCAATATGACGAAGAGCAGACGCACGGAACAAAACTATTCGACTACCTGATCGACCAGGGCGCCCCCGTAGGGTTGCTGCCGGTTGGCGCTCCTCCCGAGGAATTCGACAGCCTCGTCGAGGTGTTTGAGGCTTCGCTGGCACACGAGCGCTCGATGACAGAACACCTGAATGACCTAAGTGATCTTGCACTTCAGGAGCGAGATCACGCCACCTACAACCTGCTCCAATGGTTTGTCACCGAGCAGGTCGAAGAGGAATCAACAGTGGGTGAGATAATTGCCAAGCTCCGACTGGTAGGAACTGATGGCTACGGAGTGTTGATGGTTGACAACGAACTCGGCACCCGGACCCTGTCGGCAGCGGCCTAGCAGACGACGCAGGGAAGCAGCCGGGAACCCAGCATGGCGAACCCCGGACTAACCGTCGAGCCCCTGCTGGGAACACGCGGCGAAGCGAACGTTACTGCACCCTCCACCGCTGTCGCCGATGCTGCCGAGCTCGCCGTCGTAAGCGAAGCCCAGCGGCTTGAGGCAATCTTCACCGTCTTTGATGAATCCAGCGCGCTCCATGACCTTCGGAGAAACGGCACAACGGACATCCCCGAGCTAGAAGTTGTGGTTGACCTCGCAATCGAATGGAACCGCAGGACCCACGGAGCGTTCCATCCCTCGCTGCAACCGCTCGTCGACGTTTGGGATTCAGCTGAGGCACAGAATTTGCTACCCGACATCCAGCTACTCAAAACAACGGTTGACGCACTCACGAGTCCTGGGCCCGGCCAAGTGGCTCTGAGCGGCCTGAATCTCAACGGCATCGCCAAGGGTTGGATTGCAGATCGGTCACTCGCAATCGCTTTCGCTGAACAGTCAGTGACTTCAGCGTGGCTAAGCCTCGGCGGCGACCTGATTCACCGGGGCGAGTCTCCGGTGCTTGTGGGCATCGAGAACCCGAACCGGCCATATGACAATGTTGCTCCGATGGCGACGGTCGAAATAGCCAACGAGGCGCTGGCAACCAGCGGCGGGGGTCGCAGATGGTGGACGATCGAAGGGGCTCGCTACCCGAAGGTACTTGACCCACGTTCTGGCCAACCGTCGGACCACATCCATAGCGCCACTGTTATCGCACCTTCGGCCGCTGCGGCCGATGTCCTTGCCACCGCCTGCTTAGTCTTGTCGCCAGACGAGGCCCTCGCGCTCACGAAGAGTGAAAACGCCGACTGCTTCCTGGTCCGCTCTGATGGCGGGGTTGTAGCTTCCTCAGCTCGATTCAAACAAGCGTGAGCCAGCCCAGGACGACCACAACCACCGCACCAACCGCCAACCACTGAAGTGCGCTAGTGCGACGCTTCCGCATGAACAGTTGAATGCCAAGTCCGGTGATAGCGACGGCCACCAACATGCCAGCCGCAATATCTATCACCCAATTCCAGGCTGAGTTGGTGTCGCTGCCGGTGTGGAGATCACGCATTGCATTAACAAATTGTTCTTCGGTAACTCTTGCTGTGTAGTCGAGCGTTTCTACGTCGAACCGGACAGAAGCCCCATAGGCCGGGCCCGTGTAGTTAATCGACCCCTCGTTGCCAATCTGGTCGAAATTGGTCACTTCCCCGGCCACGCCGTGTTCGCTGCGGAGAAACTCACTGACCAACAAGAATTCCACCCCGCCGTCACCATCTCGCACACTGTCGGGCAGCGTTCCGTCGAACAGAGTGGTGACGGTCTCGTCGCCGCCGAGCCAGCTCGGATGGTTGAGCAGCAGCCCAGTGATGCCGAAAAACCCAATCACGACAAAAGCGATCATGCTGATGTAGACGTGACTCCAGCGCATCCACTTTTGGATCTGGTTGGATCGACGCTTGTTTCGATTTCGAACTTGAGCCTCAGCCATCGATACGAACAGTTGCAGACGAAAGCTCGCCGTCGTCGGGCAGGGTGGTCGAAGGAAGCGTGCCGTTCAGCACAACCGTGGCGCTTGTCAGCGACACGGGTCCTTCCTCCCGGGCTGACTCGATGTAGATGTTGTACGTTCCCGCCGGCACTGGGTCGCCATTCACGGTTCCATCCCAAACCACTGCATACTCGCCTGGCGGCCGGGTCGCCGACGAGATGACCGCGGCGTCATCGGTTCCCCCGGCAGCAATCCGGGCAGCGTCGGCTGTGAACCAGCGATCAAGATGATCTAGCCACCGGGCTCCTTTGCGGTCTTGTTGATAGAACAACGCCACAGTCTCAACAAGATCGCCGGCCTCGTCCTCAACCCAGATGGCCACATAGGGCGACGCGATCTTGCCGCCTGCGCTGCGGGTGTATGTAACCTCAACCACCATCTCCCCCATTACTGCTGGTCCAGTAGCGGTGGCCTGAGTGGTTGTTGACTCCCCCGACTCAGAAGTCGAGGTTGTAGTTGTGTTGGTCGTGCTAGTGGTACTGGGAACGGGCTGGGCCACCGCTCCGGCAAAGATCTCAGAATCGTTTACCCCACAGGCAGCGGTCGCTGCCAGAAACCCTACGCCAACCGTTCCCTTCAACAGCGCGCGACGAGACACCAGTCGATACCGCGAGCCATCAAGTGTCGTCATGAAATGAGTATCCATCGCCTAAGTAAGGAGAATGTTAGGGGAAACAGCGCTCCGACCGGTTGCGCCCTGCTCGGCTTGCACTTCGGACCTCCAATGGGTCCACAATGGAAGCACACACCCACTATGAATCGCAGCTGAGTAGAAGAGAGAAAGCCGATGACCGCAGCCAATGGCATCCATCACCTCGCAATCGCCACCAAAGACATCAAGTCACAAATCGAGTTCTTTAATGACGTGCTCGGGTGCGAACTCGTGGCTCTCTATTGGATGCATGGCGTCGAGGGAGCCTGGCACGGCTTCATGAAGCTCAACGACAACTGCTCCATCGCATTCGTCGAAACGCCGGACATAAAGGATATAGATCGAACCATCGGTGTTACCCACGCAGGTAGTGGAGGCGGACCGTGTGCGGGAGGCGCCATGCAGCACCTTGCATTCAACGTAGACACCCTCGAGGATGTGCTTGCGATGCGAGACCGGATCCGGTCCCGAGGGCTAACCGTATTCGGCCCGATAGATCACGGGATGTGCCATTCAATCTATTTCGCTGGCCTCGAAGACTTGAGCCTCGAGGTGGCAACGTCGGCCAGCCCGATAGATGGCCGAGCGTGGATTGACCCCGAGGTAGTAGATCTGGCCGGTATTTCCGGAGAAGAGCTAGAACGCTACCGAAACCCGATGAGCTACCAGTCTTCTGATCAACCGGTCCCCCAACCTGAGTTTGATGTTGACCTGCCGTGGCAAAGAGGATTCGGCCGCAAGCTCTATGAAGCCATCATCTCGATGCCTGACGATGTCCTCACCGAGCGAATGAGCGAGAGCACGCCACCCGTTCTGATCGAGGACTGACATGGAGCCAACGGGTCGGGGCCGAGACGCCGTGCGAGCAAAGCTCATGCTTGCCGCTACCAACCTGCTATCCGACGCCCCTCCGACCGAGGTGACCAGCAAGCAGATCGCCGATGCAGCCGGAGTCAACCACGGCCAAATCCATCACTACTTCGGTTCGAAGGATGAATTGGTTGCGGCCACCATTCAGGACGCGGATTCCCCCTATCACCAGGACCGTTTGGCCGATGGCGCTCGCTTCCCGCTCCCTATCGAGACTGAGATCCGGTCACCGGCATGGCGAACACTCGCCTACCTCGCGTCTTCTGGCGTTTGGCGCCAGCCACCTTTCGACCCGTCCCCGATAGTGGACACGCTCGTGCGACGCCGAGCCGCCGACACCGGCTCGACACCCACCGACCCAGTAGTAATGGCCGACGTCGCAGCCGTCATGGCTATGCAACGGGGCTGGTGGATTCTTCGCGACATCATCGAGACTGCGCTCGGCGAGTTTGAGCCCGACATCCCGGCTATTCGAAAACAGGTCGCTCAACGTTCGCTTCGTTTGCTTGATGACAACATCCCGGTAGGAGAGCAGGTCACCGAGAGCGATATCGCCCCGATGCGTCCTGCAATAAGCGAAGGAGCGCCGCGGGGCCGAGAAGAGGTCCGACAAAGTCTTATGAATGCGGCCTATACGCTGCTGGCCGTTCGACCTCCCTCGCAGGTGACCGCAAAAGAAATTGCCGCGCTCGCCGGAGTTAACCACGGCCAAGTGCATCACTATTTCCAGTCGAAGGAACATCTAATCGCTCAAACGCTTCGATTCGGATCTGCCCCGCTACTCGAAGCGATGGAAGACGGCACTTCGCCCGTGCCAGTTCCGGTTCGTACAACGACGCGCCATCCGATGTGGCGAACGCTGGCCCACATAGCCGCAACTGAGGACTGGGTTCATGAAGCCTACGGTCGAGCTCCGGTTGTGCTGAAAATGGTTGAGGTTGTGGCCGAGCGAACCGGCCGACCAATGACTTGTACATCGGTTCACGCCCAAGTAGCTGCCGTCCACGCTCTCGAGCTTGGATGGGCGATCTATAGGGACATCATCGAGTACAGCCTCGAGTCGTTGAACGGCGGTGTTGCTGGGATTCGACTGCGCATTGCGGCTATCTCGTGCCGACTCGTCGACGACGACGTTCGCACCACGCATCCCACCTAGTCATCGACTAGATTCGGATCCATGCCCGGCATGGACACTCCCGCATCCGAAAAACTCCGTTCGGTAAATCACCTTTTCGAACGTCAATGGATGGTTCTAACCGAACGAGTCCACGTGGCCGTTGGCTACGGCGTATCGACGTTCTCCTTTGTAATCGGTGACACCGGTGTGGTTGCGGTAGATTCGGGATCGACTCCGGCGGAATCGTCCGAAGCGATTGCCGACTTGCGTGCTCACACCAATCTTCCAATTCTCGGTCTGGTGTACACCCACGGTCACCCTGACCACACGGGCGGAGCGACCGCATTTGTTGAGGAGAATCCCGACGTAGAGATCTGGGGCCATGCGAGTTTCGGCGACGAAGCCCAAAGGTTCTCGCGGAACGGAGCCACGATCGCTGGCACCAGGGGCAAGCGGCAGGCTGGTTTTCTTCTGCCACCCGAGAAACGCATCAACAACGGCATCGCTCCGGTTCGCTACCCGAAGACTGGGGCCCTGGCGGCCGGACCAAGCGGCGGACCGGATCCCAAAACTCTTCCGTCAAAGACGTTTGCTAAGCAAACGACCATCTCCCTTGGTGGCGTAAACCTCGTAGTCACCCCTAATCCGGGCGAGACGAAAGATCAGATCCTCACATGGTTCCCTGATGACCGGGTCGCGTTCGGTGGAGACAACATGTATCGCTCGTGGCCGAACCTGTACGCCATCCGGGGTACGCAGTACCGCGATGTTCGCGACTGGTGCGAGGCGGTCGACCGGATCCGTGAGCTCAAGGCCGACCATCTGGTGCTCGGCCATACCACCCCGTTTTCTGGAGCGGGTGAAGTTGACCAAGCAATCGACACCTACAGCCGAGCCATGTGGCATATCTACAACGAGACGATCGCGGGGATGAATGCTGGCAAGACCCCGGATGAGATGGCGCACGAGATCACCTTGCCGTCAGAACTCGCCGACAACCCGATTCTTGGTGAGTACTACGGCAACATCAGCTGGAGTGTGCGATCAATCTTCAACGGCATTCTTGGCTGGTTCGACGGCAACCCCAGCCACATGAACCCGCTGCACCCAGCTGAACGAGCAGCCCAGATCGCCGATCTCGCGGGCGGCGCGGATGTGCTCTTGTCCCGAGCCGAGGCTGCACTTTCCGATGGCCAGACCCAATGGGCGGCGGAGTTGTGCGACATGTGCATTGCCCTCGAACACCGGGCTGATGAGGCCAAGCTTCTGAAGGCCAACGCCCTCGACGAGCTTGGCTACAACCTCATAACGGCAACCGGGCGCAACTACCTCCACACTTGCGCTCAGGAACTTCGGGCCGAGGTCACTGCCACTTAGAACCGCTTGCGGAACTCCGTGCGAGTGTTGGCGTGCGCCGGAGCCTCATCGGGAACAGGCAATCCAAGCCGTTCACACAGTGGCTCCCAACCGTCGCCGGGCTGCCAAATGAGAAGCCGCTGCTTCGGGACGGTCGCCACCACTTTCTCGTAGTGCTGGTTGTAGGCCCTGCGAGCGTCAACGGCGTCGTCGAGATCCTCACTGAATCCGGTTAGTTCGCGCAATAACTGGTGAAGGCCATCCACGTGTTCTTGACGACTTCCGGATTCGATATCGCGCATGACTTGCCACACGGTCGCGTCAGCACTTTCCCACCATGTTTCGGCATTTCCGCGATGAGACAAGACAACCAGAGCGTTGGGGTGACGCTCGGCCAATTCCTTCCAAAGTCCCGAAGAAGCGAATTTTTCATCACCACTCCTTTGCAGTAGACACGATTCTAGTCGCCGACTAGAATCGTCTAAACCCTTGCTTGAGAGGATTCCATGTATACGGCAAGCCAGCCAACACTCGCCGCACCCGATGCAGCGGCCGATTCCGCTATTGCGGACGCGCTGAGAAACATCGCCACCGCAGGTTCGTTCTTCACCGGATCCGAACGCGTCACCCTTGCTCACCAGGCCCGGTTTGCCCGCGGCCTCGAACCGACTGGTCCCGATCTCGCGCAGATAGTGGCTGACACGGTCCGACGGGTTGCAGTCGAGGCGATGAACAGTCGCTCTGAACACGTGGCTGCGTGGGAGGCCGAGGGTCTCGATGTTCTTGCCTTTGTTGAGCTTGTCGCGGTTGTGGCCCAGATCAGTTCGATTGACTCCTACCGGGTCGGTTTGGGCGCTCCTTTAGACGGTCTTCCTGCGCCGGTCCCCGGCGAACCAACTCCCGCCAATGATGAACGAGCGGTGAAGTCCAACGCTTGGGTCCCGACGGTTGGAATCGCTCTGGCTCCAACCGCTTTAAACGCTCTTCCCAACGAGAAGGCTGCCAAAGACGCGATGTCGAAAGAGTGGTACCTAACCGATGAGTTCGTGCACAAGTACGACATCGACCCCGGTAGAGAACTGACCCGAGCCCAGATGGAGCTGGTCGCCTCTCGCACGTCCTTCCTCAACGAGTGCTTCTTTTGACTGTTTGGCCATGCCTGGATGCTCCGTGAGAACTCCAACGCCAACAACCTGCCAGTCAACATCTTGGCCGTCACCAACGAGACCCTCGACCCGCTGGTTCCTCTAGGTAACGAGCTTGTGGCCTTTGTCGACGCCATCGTGCTACTCGACTTCGATGAACTACCGATCGCACGCCAGGCCCTGCACGACGCAGCGGGGCCGGGAGCGGTCACGCGGGCCGCCGCAGTCTGCGCTGGTTTTGAAGGCACCAACCGGGTCGTTGATGCTGTGGGTGTCCCAGTCAACAAGCGCTACTACGACATCGCCGACGAATTACAAGTAACCATCCCCGACCATCTGCGGGGCTAGGAGCAAACAATGAGCGAGTACCAGAACCGTCAAGACTTTGAGCTCGACAATTGGCCCGAGCTACGAGCCATGGTCAACAACTTGGTGAACCTCGTCAACAGCGAGCGAACGATCTCTCGAGAGTTCAAGTCGATGCTGTTTACGATGGCAAGCCATTCCAACAGCAGTACGCATTGACAATCTCACGGCGCGTTCAGTTTGAACGCAATGGGAGTTGAGACCGAGCGGATTCAGGCCATCTGGCAGTACGGAACTTCGGATCTGTTTACCGACCCAGAGCGAGCCGCTCTAGATCTGGTACTTGCCGCTTCTCAGTCTCCAAACGAATCCGGGCCCGAACATTTCGAGGAGCTCCGCAAGCACTACTCCAACGAGCAGATCATCGAGATCCTCGCAGTCAATTCCCTTGCCGGATGGCTGAACCGATGGAACGACACCGTCGCCACCGTGACCGATCAGGAGTCGGTCGACTGGGCTAGCGAGAACCTCAGCGACGTGGGGTGGAACGTAGGCAAACACACAGGCGAAGCAGAAGAACAGCGTAAGGGGCACCCATCCAGCGTTGGGTGGACCAAAGGTTAAACGGAATAGGCCAATCAGAAACTGGGGTAGGAACGATGCGTGAGCGAATCCAACAAGACATAAAGGGCGCTCGGCAACTTCTGAAGACGTCGATACGGCACTGGACATCGGGGCGCGAACTACGTAAGGAGTTCAACGCTGCCCAACAGGCCGGACGCAGGATCGTTCTGGACGATTTCGGGCCAGCCATCCCTGCGCCCGAACCTGGCCAGCCTGCAGCCGACTTCACACCCAAACCGGGCCAAAGCCGCAAGTCTCACTTCATGAAGCTAGACGAATATCCGTCGACGAATTATGCGTTCGAGGTACAGAAGCCACCCGTATCGGGCAACGTGATCAACGGGCTTGGTGAGACCGAGCACCGCCCGGCCAGCCCGATCTTCCACACTTGGCAGTTCGGCCACCCCATGGGAAAGCTCGAGTTTCTCTTCCAAGGGATCCGGACCAAGGGCGAGTGGATTGCACTACTCAAACGACAATGGAACACGCGTCGCTTCACCGGTGAGAAAGCACCGGAGAAAATCGCGGTAGAAGATCCCGCCGCGATGACCGAGCAGATCAAGGCTCTTACGAAAGAACTGGGCGCCTGCATGGTGGGTATCGCTCCTCTAACCGATGACATGCTGACTGAAGAGCTTCCACTCGATCATCCCTACATCATCAGCTTTGGTGTCGAGATGGATCGCGAAGCGGCGCTTTACGCCCCAAGTGAGCGCTCAGCACTAACCATCCAAGCTGAGTATCGAGGCACCGATTTGATATCGGCCCAAGTTGCCCAACACATCCGCGACATGGGATGGGACGCACAAGCGGCGATACATGGCTTCCTCCAAATTCCGGCCGCGATTGAGGCCGGCCTCGGTCAGCTCGGCAAACACGGGTCGATGATTTCCAAAGACCTGGGATCGATGTATCGGCTTGGAGCAGTGGCCACGAACCTTCCACTTGTTCTTGATGCCCCAGAAGACATCGGTATCGACGAGTTCTGCGCCCGTTGTCAGGCGTGCACCACCAACTGTCCCCCGAACGCGATCTTCGACACCAAACAGATGGTCCGTGGCCGCGAGCGCTGGTATGTCGACTTCGACACATGTATCCCCTACTTCGTCGAGAACCACGGCTGCGGAATCTGTATTGGGGTCTGCCCCTGGAGCGAGAAGGGCCGAGGCGAAACCTTCTCCCTCAAGATCATGGCCAAGAAGAAGGCGGCGGCCGACGCCGCAAATAGTTAGAACAAACAGCCCGGCTACTCTTCGTCTTGGAGAAGTCCCCTCACAGCTGCAACTCGTACCTGGTGATCAATTTGCTCGTAGTAAACCAGCGCAGCTCTTAGCGGTTCCGAGGCGCCGGGAATCGCCTGGCGTCTCCGATGCATCCCGATGGACATGTTCAGTTCTGTCCGAATTTGGATGCCGACTTCTGGCTTACCTTCAAACCAACTTTCAATTTCGAGCGTCTTCGCTAGATCAACCGACGCTGCCGCGATGTCGAATTCGCACAGCCTTAAGTGCCAACACAATTCGGGAGGGAGGTCGCCTTCGACCCTGATTCTCGAGACACTCTGCAATGCCTGATTAGGGTTCCCGAGAGCCGCCTGGGATCTGGCGGCGACGATCCGGCAAACCGCAGTGTCAAGATTCCCGGCTTTGACCATTCCTGCGCTCTGTTTGGTAAGCATGGAAAACTGTTCTACGGCCTCGGACGCAGCTTCGATCGCTTGACCAAAAGCGTTTTGCTGGCGGAGCATCTCGGCGCGATGCATGTTGTTTGTCGCTGTCCGAAGTAGTGATCCACTGGCCACAGCGAGTTCGTCGGACCGACTAAGTTCTGCATGCGCAGCCTCGTAGTAACCTTGCTCTGAATACGCTATAGCTAACCCAGCAGTGGCCGTGGCCTCGTCATCAATGTCATCTAACGACCGAGTTGCTTGTTGCGCAAGTATGGCCAGCGTCCCGTTGTAGGCATCGCCTGCTTCTTTGAAGCGACTTATCATCAAGTTGCACTGGCCGAGCGCGAGTAGCGCTGAAACTCGACGCTCCTGGTAGAGACCAGACTCAAGGAACTGTTTGAGGAGGACAGCTGCCTCCTCAAACTGACTTCGGTTGAGGATGAGTGCGTAGGAGATCGCGAGCTGTGCGCTCGCCCGAATGAGAGGCTTCTCGGATGCGAGCAATGGCCGACCGTAGTCCTCGACCAAATCATGATGATGGGCCGCCCAGGCATCCATCATCCGAGCGTGGCTATGACGCTCTCTGGAATTGGAAAAGCTGAAGATGCCCACACGGTCTGATCGGACATCACCGGTCTTGGCTTTAGCGACCGGAATCGAGCTACGGACTAAAACGTACTCATCTTCGTTCCCTAAATCGATGTTGTCATAGACCCTGGTTAGTGTTGTAGGTGCCGGTGGTCTGATCAGCTGGCGGTGCTCGACGCCCACCCTGTTTTGTTGGCCGTCCTCTCTAGATCCCTTTCTGTAACCCCGAGGACCCCCATGCCCGCAGCCGCTCTGCCTTCCACATTTTCTGACGCTCACGCCACCCCGTCACAGCGCTTGTCGACTGTCGAACAGTTGGCGGCCTTGGGATGTGAGATCAACACCAACCAATACCGGGCCGTCCATTTAGCGGCCCACTATGAATGCGAACGCGACTGGTTCAGCCAGGGGTTCAAAAGCGCAGCCTTCGCAATCTCGAACCGACTCGATATCCAAACATCAACCGCCCGCGAATGGATCCGAGTTGGCCACTCCCTCCCGAACCTTCCCCTAATCGATGCTGCGTTCAAGTCAAACCGGATCTCTTACGCAAAAGCCCGAATTTTGACCCGCTGGGCCGACCCAGACAACGAACACCAACTCCTCGAACTATCCAAAGACTGTTCCGCAAACCGGCTAACCACCGCTATCGCCAAAGCGCTGGCCGAGAACGACCCCGATGAGCATCAACGCGATCAGCGCCACCACCAAGCCCGCTCAGTCACCACCTACACAGACGGCGATGGCATGACCATCATCCGTATCGCAGTTGCTCCAGCAATAGCCAAACCCGTGATCGCCGCAGTCGACAAACTCGTCACCCAGATCGCACAAACCCCAACCCAAGAACCAACCGAGACCAACAGGGCTGCCACCACAACCATCAACCCACGCGCGTCCGCGGACGCGTCCGAGATAACCAGGAACAAACCGCTCACAACCAAACTCGCTGATATGCATGAACGTTGGCACCCAGACCCCGACGACGACTGGCAATTCCCCACCCTCGCCCAACAACGAGCCGACGCATTCACCATCCTATTCAGCGACATCGGGATAGACCTCACAACTGAGATCGTCATTCACGTCAGAGGCGACGGCTGCACCTTCGACGACGGAACCCCAATCACCACATCAGCGATATGTCGCCAACTCGACAACGCATACATCAGACTCATGATCCACGAAGCAAACCGGACGCCGATTGACGCCTCAAACCGGCGCCGTCACCCGACCACCCGTCAGAAACGAGTCGCGCTCGAAAGACATGACCACCAGTGCGTCGACTGCCAAACAACCGACCTACTCCAACTCGACCACAACCCGCCCTATGAACAAACCAACCACACAATCACCACCCAACTCGAACCCCGATGCGCCCCATACCACCGCGCCCGACACCGAGCCGAAAAGGCCGAACTAGATGTCTAGTCTGGGCAGATGCCCGCACACGCTAGATCAGGCTTTTCGAGCGCTGAGACAGAACTAACAACGAGATGGTTGACTCTCGCAGAATCTGTTGACGCTCCGACAGCGGCTATAGACCAACTACTGACTCTTCATCGTGAACCACACAGGCGATATCACACAGCTAAACATGTCCTGGCTCTACTTCGCCACCTTGACTCGATCGACACCTCCTTGGATCCGGCGCCGCGTTTGGCAGCGTTCTATCACGATGCGATCCACGAGACAGCAAATCACACTGGCGATGAATCGAACGAAGAGCTCAGCGCCCAACTGGCCGAGCTCGAGCTTGCAACCTGTGACGCCCATTTGGTTGATCGGGTCGCCGCCCTTATACGAGCAACCGACGGTCACCTATTGATTGACGACTCCAGCGCTGCCGTCTTCCTAGACGCAGACCTAGCGATCCTCGGTTCAAGCTCTGATCGCTACACGATCTACACCCAGCAAATCCGCGAAGAGTATGGGCACGTTCCCGATGACCAGTTCCGGACTGGGCGCAGCGTTGTTCTCGAAGATTTACTCAGCCGTGACCAGCTGTACTTCTCCTCAGACGGCATCGACCGTTGGGAAGAACCGGCCCGCCGAAACATGACAGCTGAGATCGCGGCTCTCACCGCATCTAGCTGACCGAAGGAGAAGTTACGGAGTAGTTCTCGCTGGGTGGGACTTCGCCCGTACTACCTCTGCGTCACCGCACTAAACCCAAGGTGGACGCAATAGCCCTAGGCCCAGGCGAAAGCGTCGATGTCAGTCAGCGACGGGACCATGACGTCTGATTCGACTCGCATCGGCGCCCGCACGCCGGGGTTGGTCACGACCCGCGGCTGGGCCGTGACCAAACCTGGTTAGTTAGCCGTCGTGATTGTCACCTCGATGGAGTCAGCGTCTTCGGCGGCTTGGGCCACACGGATGGTCGCGTCTAGCCGGTCTCCGCCGGGCCAGCGAAGCCGGATGTTGCGGTTCTTTGACGTCCAGAAGCCGTGTTGGTATCCGTACTCCCCCTTGGGCGAGGCGACCAGGTTGATAGGTGGTCCATGGCGTCGAGTTTCGCCTGGAACCGGCCGAGTCTGAAGCTGGGCGTCGTAGCCCCAGTTGATCAGCATCTTGCGGTTTCCGCTGATCAGCGTGACAGGCCGACCACCATTGGCCCACCTCGGCCCGCCAGTCTCCCAATCGATGTGACGGAACCAAACCATGGCGCCGTCCTTGGTGATGCAATAGAAGACCCCATTGTCGCCAGCGATAACTTGATGGAAGTCGTTCCAACCACTCTGCTGACCGATATCCATCTCGCGTCCTCGGTTAGCCCAGGTTGCTTCACCCGTCTCCCAGCCAGTGTTCCGGTACCAAACCATCGAACCATCCGTCTTGATGCAATAGAGCACTCCGTTGTTACCTGCTACGACTTGATGGAAGTCTTCCCAGCCACGACCGGACGCAATCTTCTTCTCACGTCCACCATTAGCCCAGGTTGCTTCGCCCGTCTCCCAGCCAATGTTCCGATACCAAACCA
This sequence comes from uncultured Acidimicrobiales bacterium, assembly GCA_937922785.1. Classification (GTDB taxonomy): domain Bacteria; phylum Actinomycetota; class Acidimicrobiia; order Acidimicrobiales; family SZUA-35; genus CALAJQ01. Next base: position 81,056 of record CALAJQ010000020.1, on the reverse strand, counting down.
TCGAACCATCCGTCTTGATGCAATAGAACACGCCTTGGTCGCTGGCAATCAGCTGATGGAAATCCTCCCAACCACGACCAGACGCAATCCTCTTCTCACGTCCACCATTAGCCCAGGTTGCGTCACCCGTCTCCCAGCCAGTGTTCCGGTACCAAACCATCGAACCATCCGTCTTGACGCAGTAGAGAACGCCACTATTTCCGGCCAGCACTTGGTAGAAATCCTCCCAACCACGACCAGACGCAATCCTCTTCTCACGTCCACCATTAGCCCATGATGCGGTACCCGATTCCCACCCGGTATTTCGGTACCAAACCATCGAACCGTCGGTCTTGATGCAATAGAACACCCCGTCATTGCCTTGCAAGGCCGGACGGAATTCGAGCCACCCGCCTCCCTGAAGCAGGTCGTTGCCTGAGGGTTCCCTACCTGGAGCGGCAACATTCTTGATGTAGCCGTGACGCCTCACGTAGCCATTGCCATCGGACTCCGCATGCCATATTGCAAGGCCTGAAGAATCCAAGTTGCTTTCATAGTCGCCCGCGGATGCGCTTCTGGCGTCGGGAGTTCGGTATTCAAGCAAGAAGAACTCCCGATCCGACCGGCGCGAGTCAAACAGAACAATTGGGTCGCCCTCTCCGCGTGTTCGTTCCGGAACCGTCTGGGCTAGAAGAGTTTGCGTTTGGCTGGCAGCGGAAGCGATATCGATAGCCCGTGGCTTTTGCCAGCCAAGCCGCACCTTGTGAACTCCATCGGGATGTACCACGCCGCGGCCCGGGCTGTTTCCCATGAGAGATGCCGGCGTGTTCCAGCCGCCAGGTCCATACAAGTCAGTATTCTGCGTGACAAGAACGTGAATGAGTTCATGAGCGCCAACATCCATATCGGCCGAGTTGCCGAACGCGGCCACGTGCACTCGCACTTTGACGCCGTCGAGGGTTAGCTCACCTGGAATCGATGCTCTAACCGTGCCACCCCGACCTCGGCCGCTGCGATTGACCATGACAACAACAAGATCACCTCGTTCAACTCCCCCGCTGCCTTCTGTGTATGCGTTGAAGTCGACCTCGTCCTCTAGCGACCGAAGCAGCACTGTTCTCATTGCGCTGCTGAGATCATCGCCAGGGTCAAGGTCATAGTCAGCCCGTTGATTCGAAACGTAGTAATCCTTGCGGGTCACATAGGTGCCCTCTGGGTCGTCGAAAGCCATCGCGTTGTTACTCACGGTTCGGAAATAGTGAGCCATCGAGCCCACGGCAGGACTAGCCGGCCTTCCTTCAGCAAATCCCCAGAACTTGTCAAAGATCTGTTCGCGCATCGCGTCCAAGCTGAGCGTCGTCTGGGCCTCTTCAGTGGTTCGGTACGGAACGACCAGGACGCTTTGGGCGGGCCAGTGTTGTTGGAAATCTAGTTTCCAAAGGAAGTCATCTTCTAGTGCCATTTCTTTATCTCCTCAGATCCGTTGAGCCAGACGAGTTCGGTCCCGCCCAGCAGTCATGACCACGCCCAAATGCGGGGTTCACAACCAAGACCGCCCAACGGCCGCGTTTGATACAAGAAGTTTCTGAATCGGGTTAGAGACGCAACAGCCTGGAGACGGTTAAGAGCCGCTAGCTCTTAACGACTTTCAGCGCCAACTTTGTGTTGGCCGGAATCTGCTGAACTGTTGGTCCGTTCCGATCTACCAACACCGTCTCGTTCCCAACTGCGGATCCATCACTGACAACCAACTGCCTCGCTAGGCCTGGGCCAACCGACCCCGAGGTGACTCGCCACACAACCACGTTCGTAAACCCGGCATCAGCCAATGCCCGCAACGCGTCAAGTTCGGGGAGTTGATAGACGTTGGGCAGTACCGCAGCGCTGGCCTGGGAGCCGTCGTGTTCTGCAGAGGTTTCGGCGCTTGGGGTTTGCCCGCCTAGCCCGTCGCGGATTAGTGCCGCCAACGCCTCATCGGCAACGCCCGTTACGACGACCGCAAACGAGCCCTCAACCTGGCGAATTTCCACTCCGTGTATGCCTTGGCCTAGCAGCTGATCTCTCAAGTCATCCGCCTGGGCATGGTCATCAAATTTCGCGATTTCTATCAGAGGCACCGGGTTCTCGACCCGCGCCCGTGTTGCCCCTGCGACACTTTTGGCAAGTCGCGCCTCGAGTTCAGGCGTCAATAGACCCGAGGAACTCAACGTCACCTGCAGTGCTGAAAATGTCTTTTGGGAGATGCTCACGTCGAGGGCCAGCATCATGCTTTCGGCCAGATCTGCGTCTTCGCCTGACAGGTACACCGGCAACCAGACGTTCAGGATCTCATGCCGGCGGTTGGCAAGTTGAGCCTGCCAATTGGATTGCGCAGCTTGTGCAGATTCCCTTTGTTGCTGTTCCAGCAGACGATCCCTTTCAAGCCCATCGGACCGCCATATCCATAGAGCTATGAAGATCGACACCGCAGCGATGGTCACTTCAGCCACCGTCTTAGCCAAGAACTCGGCCCGCGTTGGGGCATACGCCTCTTGTCTGCTGACGGCGGTCATGAGCCAGACGGAATCTGAAAGTCGACCAAGCAGTCAGTGATATCGGTCTCGTTAATTTCCGATGGTCCCCAACCGGACAAGCATGTTGCCAAAACCGCTGAGATGTAGGGCGTGGCCATAGACGTACCAGAGATCCTCACAAGCGGACCGGGCATAGCGACGCTGCCGTCGTAGTACTCGAATTCGAGTGCATCAGGGTAGGCAGCGACCATGTCGACGCCTGGTGCCCAGCTCCCAATCCAATCTGCGTTCCGCGAAAAGTCAGCTACCCGGTCGTTTGGGTCACAAGCCTCGACGGTGCTCTCGACCATCCATGCAAAATGACCAGCCTCAAAACACTCCTTGGTATTTGGAACTGTGTCATCTCGGGCCCCAACTGCGACAAGCGTTGGGAACTCATCCGCTAGGGCGGCCGGGAAGAAATCAGCAGAATCGGGTCCCATGTTTCCGGCCGCCGCGACTAGCAGATCGTATTGACTTTCGGCATCCGACATCACAGTCCGTAGTCCGTTCATGCTCAGAACCGCCAAATCTGCAATCGTGCTTACCCCGTCGATTCGCGCTATCTGTGCGTCGACGTCGGCCCGAAATGCGTCATTCCCCCCCTCGGCAATCTCTTCGAAATCACAAGGAAGCGTCCCGAAACTCATGTTCAAGACTGCCGGTTTTGCGACACCACCGTCAGGCTTAATGGCCTCAGCCAGTGAACTAACGCTAATGAACGGCTGTCCCTTGCCTTCTGAGTCCAGAGGAGCAGTCGCGTTAATCACGATCACAGTCGCTCCGGGAGCCTTGAGCGCTGCGACAGAGCCGACCATTAGGCCGTGACCAGTGCTGGGATCATTGGTTTGCTTCGGAATACTCTCCCGGCCCCCAACACCCTCTTCGAGATTCGCCAGCGGGTAGTCCGCTGGCGGTTCGGAGTATCCCGTGTCAGCGACATATATTGTGACATCGACCCCATCACGGGCTTCTCCAAGCCGTACTGACGGAATGTCGCCAGCTGCGGAAGGGTTGTCTGCAGGGAACACTCCGTAACCCATGGCTGTTGGCAATATGTAGTTGAGCCCAGCCGTCGAATCAGGATCATCAGCGAGCCCCTGTAGCCAGGCCAGAACTCGGTCTTGGATCGCCTCTTCCCCCTCCTCCAGTACTACCCATGCTGCTGGCATGTCGTTTTCGGGTTCGTTGTCTTCGTTGTTGAGAGTGTTACAAACCGCTGCCCCCGGGATTGGGGCGCTCAGCCAAGACCACCCTTCCTTTCGCTTCTCGATCGCTTGGTTGTCATCAAGCAGCGCGTAGGTGGCAATCTGAACACACTCGTGCGACGCCTCCTTGACAGCAGGGTCGCAAGTCGTTCTTGCGGCGCCGTCATCGGAACCGCTGTCACCATCTGAGACGCTCGATGTCGTGTCTTCACCGGAGTCGTCATTGCCTCCACAACTGGCGGCGACTAGCAGAAATGCGATCATCAATACCTTGAACTTATTCATCTCTAACCATCCTGGTTCGTAGTTTCGGTTATCAAAGACGGGGAAAGACGGCCCGTGATACAAACTATTCGAGCTTCGTTGTCCAAGTACAGATAACTAGCCAGCTGCGAATATAGGAATCATTTGGCATCAAGACAGTAAGAGTCTGCTTGTCAAGGCTGAAAGGGAACAGCATGAAAGACGACCTCGAAACACTCAAGGAACTGGTCCGGCTTGCTGGTGGCGATCCGGCCGAGGCGATCGCACTAGCTCAGCCTCACCTTGCGAGCGACAGTCAGACCGCTCGCAACTATGCGCAATTGACCATCGGCATCGCCCAGCGAAACCTCGGCGACGCCGCTGCTTCGCGCCACTCGCTTAACGAAGCGCTCCACTCGATGCCCGACCATTCTGACCTCAGAGACCAGGTGGAAGTCAGCCTCGCTGCAACCGAAGCATTCAGCGGCGACTTCGAAACAGCAATAGGTCGGTTGGACACCGTGTTAGGAACTGCATCGGGCAATACCTATGCGAGGGCGGCCCATCAGCGTGCGACCCTGCTGCAACGATCGGGCGATTCGGTGGGCGCTAGAGCGGGATACGAAGAATCGCTGAAGGCCTTCGTATCCCAAGGAGACGATCTTGGGCAAGGGCACCTTCACACAAACCTGGGAATACTCCTTACATATGAGGGAGCCATCAGCGCAGCGATCGAAGAGTTTGAGGCGGCCTTCCAGGCCTATTCGCGCGTCGGCCAATCGCACTGGATGGCTCTTACTATTCACAACAAGGGCTGGGCTGTCAGTTGCGAGGGCAACCTTCCCGCCGCGCTGAGTCTCTATGACGAGGCTGAGCGCCAATTCCGCGAAATGGGGAACCCGACGGGTGTTCGAGTCACAGCACGCGCCGAGACCCTTATGAAGGCGGGCCTCTATTCGCAAGCGTTGAGGGCACTTGATGACGGAGCGGCCGAGCTCGCAGAACTCGGCCTCGAGGCTGACCGCGCCGAGGCCCTGGTGCTGGCCAGCCGCGCTGCCAGACATTCCGGCGACCTCACACGGTCTGTTCAACTTGCCGACCAGGCCCAGGCCCTGCTTGGGTCGCAAGGCCGGACTGGTTGGTCGGCCTTGGCGCTTGCGGAGAAAATCGAATCAGACGGAAAGCTGATTACTGACTTGGCAACAACGGCCGCCGATCTATCAGACGCAGGCCATCGGGCGGCAGTTGTGAGACTTGTCCTCGCCCAAGCAGAAGCAGGACTGACCGATGACAACACCGACCACGTAAAAGCGTCACTAGAACTGCTGCCAGGCATTCCCCTCACACCGGAAGAGCAGTTTCGACTTGACGGAATCGAAGCGAAGCTTGCTTCAGCAAGCGGTGACTCAGATCGTGCGCTTCAAATCTGTTCACTCTCGTTAGATCGGGCTCACCGGTTCGCCGAAACTACTGGTTCGCTAGAGCTTCTGGGGTCCCAAACCGGACCCGTTCATTCAGTCGTCGATCTAGCCAAGGCCATTACCATTAAAAACCCAGCTTCCTATCACTACTGGTCGGATCAGCTTCGAAGCCCGACCACGACGTTCTGGCCGCGATCAGACGACGCGAACACCAAGTCCTTGCTAGCTTCCTACCGCGCTGCGGAGCAGGACGTTCGAGAGAGTCCTGATGATCTTGATAGCCGTACGAAACTGCAAGACATTCGTGCTGCGCTGGAGGAACAGTCGTGGCGAGACAAACCCCGCAAGCAACCATCGCCCTCTGCAACCCAAACTGACCGATTGTGCGAAGTCTCAATTTCAGGGCGCCACCTCGTTATCTCTAGCTCTTCGCCAGACCCGAGGCACAGAGTTATTCCTCATGACGCCGGGCTCTTCGTAGCACTAGACCGGGCTTTCAGGCTTTGGATGGCGAACCCACAGGCTGAATCCGCTGCTGCCACCAGGTGCCAGGACCTGGCGACTGAGGCTGATCATCTGTTGTTCGACGGCGAGAGCGTAAGAGTGGACACGATTGTGCTGGATTCTGAACTCAGGCACCTGCCAGTTGGCTTGCTCCCCTCCTTAAGCGCAGGGCCCCTCCAAGTAGCGCTTGCTCGAGAGGGCCGAGCCGCACCCCGAGAGCTCGACCGACTCGGAAACGTATTGGTGATTGACACCTCGTTGACCGCCGTTGACCCAATGGCCGAAGTGGCAAATCAAGCGTCATGGCAGGTCGCTAGCGACTCCACCGATGCTGTCCTGGATCTGTTAGAACACGCCGCGTTGGTGCACTTCAGGGGTCACGGTGGATCCGAGCCGGAGAACCCTATGTTCAGCTGGTTGGGGGTAGGCCAGGAACGTCTATATCTCTATGACCTAACTGGTGTAGTTCAAGCACCCCCGGGCGTAGTCGTTGCCAACTGTCTTGGCTCACGGGCTGCCCAGTTTGGCGCCGCCGGGGCAGTTTCATTCGCAGAGGGCTTTTTGGGAACCGGCGCACAATGGGTCGTGGCAAGCGCCACTGTGGTGGCTGATGACCCATCGGTGTCAACGCTACTTCGCGACTTCCACACACAACTGGCCGATGGACAGTCGCCCCAGCACGCCCTCCACCTCGCCAAACAAACAGCGTTGGCTGTGGGGGCAACTGCAGCTGCTGCCGCGTTTAACTGCTACCGGTCGTCGGCTCGATCCACGGCGTGACGAATTCCTGACCCTCTACCGAGAACGAGATTCGAAACGGCGAATCACCTTCAGTGTCCAACTCAAATGACCCGCGAACGAGGGAGGCTTCGACACTCGTGCGATGTGGCCCTTGAACCAAAATCGAATCTGGTGCCGCTTCGGGAAACATGCCCAAGATCGATAGCCGCCCGTTCGAAAAGGCCCACTGCACAGACATTGAGAACTCGGGCCAAGCGAACTCACTCTGACTGATGGCGGGACTGCGAAGCGCTACCGATTCTCGTGCAACTAACACAGCAAGACTGGCGTCAGGGTGAATCCAATCGGAGAGCCCTGCGGCAGTGGCCTTCAAGTCAGCAGGCACGGGATCAAAAGTTTCAAATGCGTCTGCTAGGAGTTCTTCCAAACCGTCGAACTCGCTCACTTTGACCAGTCCCTTCTCAACGAAGCCACTTCGCCCATTTTGGAGAGCTTCTCCAAGCATCGTTGTCGACTGGGGCCGATTGACCCCACCGGAATTTCAACGATCTCCGATATCGCTGAATAGGAGTGCTCCATGCCGAAGAACATTAGAGATAGCAACCGTTGGCACTTCTCATCCAAACGCCTGAATGACCGCATAACAGCGACCCGTTCATCATCGACAATGATCTGTTCCTCTGGCAACGGTTCGTTGGCCTCCACATCGGCTGTGGCCTCGGACGGAGTTGGTTGCCTATCTTGCTTTCTGAACATGTCGATACATTGCCTGCGGGTGACTGTTGCGAGCCAGCCCGGCAAAGCAAGCGGCTCCCTAATGGTGCCGATGTGGGTGGTGAGCTTGAGAAAGACCGACTGATAGATGTCTGACCGATCTGGCTCTTGAACCCTCAGCGACCTAAGTACGGCCCAAACCACGCCTGAATAGGTATCCACAAGAAGGCGCCATGCATCGGGGTCACCGAGTTGTGCTTTTGACAGGATTGTCTCGTCAGGCGCCTCCATCTTGAGTAGCTTAACGGATCGATGCAAGGTGGGAGTTTGAGGCCTGCCGTGCCTAGGACAGAATGTCGAAGCGAGCCTTTCGCACGACTTTGTGACCTTGGCGGGACTCAGCCCTGACCTCCACCACTACTGTGGAAATTCCTTGGATTGGTGTTTCGATTTTGGCCTTCTTGGTGCCCCTGCCACTGAAGGTTAGTGGGCTGATTTCCGACTCGAAAATGGATGGGTCACCCATGCTTCGTTTGACGAGGTCCAGTACTCCGAGTTTCAGTCGCGCTTCGTCAAGGCCCTCCGGCAAAGGTTCATCCGGAAGCTGGAGTCGATCGAGTTCGCTGCGCCATTCGAAGGCCAGTTTCTCCAACGGAGCAAGTGGGACCGACACTGAACCGCTAAAGCGAGGTCGGACAGCTAGGTCATCGGGATCAACGAACTCTGCCACCACCGTGTGTTCGCTGCGACCTAGCGGGGTTCTCGGGCCTTGCGTGATCAAACCAACTGATGTTGTTGCGTGAGCCCCCCAGGAATAGGGGCTTCCGAGGCCATCGTCACGATCCTCAGCGGCACTCACGTTCATACACCAGGTCCCAGGTTTTGGACTATTCACCCGGATCATTATGTGGTTCTCTCCCTCGATCACCCAAACGCCGGCGTCGTTGACATCCAATTTCCTCAGCCCCGGCGTCCGCACAGCCAACCGAACGGGGCTGGAGCGGTCATGCCACGAGACAGTAAAAGTCGCGGACTCGATTGATTCATCGACTTCAACGAAATGCCGTCCGCAATGAGCGTCCTCGTTGGTTTGCGGAGTTTCCAAGTCAAGGAGTTCGCGTAGCCATTCAGGCACCCCTGAAGGCCGGGCCTTTGTTCCTGCAGGCGGCGAGGCCGCAACCCGAAGGCCTCGATGGTTGACGGAATTTTCCGCTGAGAAGGCGGCAGCTGAATTAGCTGCCAGCCCACCCGACGACATAGCTATTGCAGACCCGGATGCCAGCACTTCTTCACCGCCAGCCAGGGCCTGAAGATGCACATAGATTTCGTGAAGCTTGGCCTGGTCTGCGGAGCTGTAGACCGAGTGGAACTGACCATCGCGTGCAAGAGCCATTTCTTGCAGTAGCTCTTCATCGCTCGCCGTCCCAAGCGACAAGGTGTAAATCTTGGTAGCTGAAGGCACAGCCGGTAGAACCTCGGTGAGATCGCTGCCGCCGTAGTTGGCTGGGGGCGAGTCGGCGACCGAGCCACCTACCCACGGCGGAGTGTTCTCGTAGCCATCGCTTAGCAGAACGATCGATTGCGGCCTTCCCACGTCGGGGCCAAGCTCGGCAACGCCAAGTTGAAGTCCGGCTCCAATGGAGGTGTTGCCTCCGGGCGTCAATGTTCCAATAGCTGACTGAATAGCGATTTGATCGCCTCTTCCTGCTAGTTCAGTCAGTGGGACAACCGAGTCAGCGCGGGTGCTGAATTGAACAACCCCTGTCCGGTCACCAACTCTTAGTGCGTCTACCAGTTGGCTCGAGCGAAGCTTGGCAGGCTCTAAGAACCCGTAAAACCCCATGCTGCCGCTGCGGTCGATCACTTGGACCACATCAACCGGTTTAGGTGAAAATCCGACGCCATTCATGATGGCAAGGGCAAAGTCCTGACGTAGATCAGGAGCCAGATCTGGAATGCCGAATGGAACATCTATGCCGTGCACCTCGAGCGTGTAGGTTCCAGGCATTGGACCGTCGATATGTACGCGTTGGACGTTGTTGGTAGAGACAGGAAAGGCGGTCAGATCTCCGTCGACAATGGATCCGTCCGGAGCAATCGCTCGTAGGTAGAGCTTGTTCTGCAGGCCCTTGCCTGGTCTATCTGTCCACACCAATGTTGCCCGAAGCGGAACTGAACTGTCCGCGACTACTGCACTAAAGGACCGAACCTCGCCCGTACCCACAGCTAGGTCGATGTCGTCAGCATAGATTTGCTGCCCAGAACCATCTGGGGCGATGGTGGTGGCCAGATCGAGCCATCCGAATCCATTGGTTGAATTTGCTGTGGTAGCCCTGCCCCGAGGAACCGATCCGCCGTTGATTAGAAGGGCTTTCATCAACGCTGCTGAGGGGTTCGCCATACCACGCTGGGTTCTGAGATATTGCCTCAGGAGCGCTGCTGTTCCACTCGTAATGGGCGTGGCCATTGAAGTTCCGTCCGAGTAGTAGTAGTTCTCGGATGCACCCGCTCCGGAGCCCGCTGGCAGTCCAGGGGTACTTTGATTCCAAGTGCCGAAGAAGGGCTCACCGGGTAGCCCGAGCCCGACCGCCTCATCATGAGTTAGGTTTCCGTCGGCATCTGTATAGGAGAAGAACTGGGGATCATCTGGCCAGCCATCGGGACCAAGATCGGCGACGCTGACCCGCGATCGGGTTGAGAGAATCATGGTTCCGGGTGCCACTAAGTCAGGCTTGATGTAGGTCGCCGCTCCGTCGTTGACCGGACCCCGGCTGGAGAACCAAGCGACGTCATCGGGATCATCGGCTTCTTGATCCTTTCCTCGCAGCTCGAGAATTGCGTTGATAGGCGGCGTAGTTGGGTCGCCATCGGTGTCTTGGAAGTTTGGATTCAATGTGAGCAGCGAAGGAACAGGGCGAACCGACTCCGAAGCTCCAACCGTGAGGCAGTTCTTTGCGGTCCCCGGCGGTATCACGGTGCTGGCTCCGTTGCCTTCGTTACCTGCGGCAATTACCACCAGCATGTCTCGGTTGTCCCAGACGAATTGATCTACCGAGTCACTTTGATTCGTGTAACGTCCGAGTTGCTTCGGGTCGCCCCAACTGTTCGAGTGGATGCGGGCTCCGTCGTCATATGCGTCCTGGAGAAGTCCGGCCGCGATGTCAAGCGGAGTCGTTAGTCCCGCTGTCTCGTCCTGCCCCATAGAGGTGAACGTGACCTGCGCCGCCGGTGCCATGCCGCGTACATTGCCGTTCGAGCTCGTGCCGTCGCCGGCGACGCTGCCTGCGACGTGTGTCCCATGGTTGTTCAGATCTGCCCCGGCAGCGATCCCTTGAAATGCCGCCGTCTTTCCTGCCGTTGCTCTTATCTTGATGACGCGCCCGTCTAGGTCGGCCAACATGTCACCGAGGAGACCTTTGTCGATTCCGGAATCGGCGATGCCCACGATTTCTCCGGCTCCGTCAAGACCAAAGTGGTCAGCGGTTGATTCGACGCCGGTCAGAAGTCTGGCAACATTGTTGCTTGTGTACACCTCGGGAACGGGTTCGACTGACCGCACCACATCCAGGTCTGCGAGATCACGCAGTTTGTAAGGCGAGATCTCCAGCAATGCTCTTCGGTCTGTTGACTCAACCACCTTCGCGAGGTTGCCGATCTTTTCGAGCGAGCTGGCATCGGTTGGGTCAATAGCTACGACGACATTGATCGTGTCTGCGGCTTTGTCTTCTTGTGTTAGATCTGAGTTCGCGCCCTTTAGCGTTGCCCGGGTTGTCAGACCCTGCACAATCGTTGCGAGGGTTCGATCCAACTTCTCATGGTTCCCGCATGCCTCGGCTTTCTCGACGAAATTTAGGGTTAGGACTTTCTCCATTGCGCTGTTTGCCGACGAGCGGACAAGGTAGGTGTTCAGTCCCGCTGCTCTGTCTAGGAAACAGCCCGCTGCTTCGAGTTCAGCAATCTCTCCGCGTCCGAGGGGGCGACTCGTTTGGAGCCGAATCGTTCTTTCTGCCATGGTGCTGCCTTTTTCATCTGTCGACGGAGCATTGTTGCGCCGTCACATCACAGGACGGGCAGGCAGCTGGATTGATACGCGCTTTCCGGTGAACCAAGAATTCTGTATCAAAGCGAGCCGCTGGACGTCACCTTTAGCAACTACAAGAGAAGGGTGAGTTATGAATCAACATGAAAATGCGCTCCGTTTAGAGCTAGCTAAGGCGGTATCAAGTCGAGGGGTCGACACGAAAGGAGTGGAGGCTATCGCTAGCCAAGTCAAGTTTCCTGAGAAGATTCGCGGGATCAACCCGTGTGTCGCGGGCATCTGTTTTGACTTCTTTGTCGACTATGAAAACTTGTTCGATTTGCTGAAGGCCGGCCCGTTCGGGCCAGTCAAGATCTTCCCTTGGGGCTTTCCTGAGCCTGATCTCTTCCACGTGAGTATCGAGCAAGACTTCGCAGAGATTCCAAGGCTTGGTTGAGGAATGGCGAAGCAGATGCCGTTCCCAGCTGGCACAGTCCATCTGCATGTGACCGACACCTGCAACCTCAGGTGCCTCCATTGCTATAGCGACTCGAGTCCGAAGCGAACAACTTCGCTCGAGATCGATACAGCACTGGAGGCGCTGAGCAAGCTGTCGCAGCAGGGATATAGGCACTTAAGCGTGTCGGGTGGCGAGCCAACACTGGAACCTCGGCTTGGGGAGCTCGCGCTCGGTGCCCGAAGGCTCGGCTACTCAACGGCGGTGGTCACCAACGGACAGTTGCAGAGCGAGAAGGCCATTGAAGCGCTTACTTCGTTTGACACCGTCGCTGTCTCGCTTGACGGACTCGAGGCGAATCACGATTTGCTGAGGAACAAGGCGGGCTCGTTTAGGCAAGCAGCCAAGCTCGTTGAGTGGCTAGCACGAGCAGGTGTACGGGTTGGCGTTGTGAGCTGCGTGTCGGACCAATCACTCGAAGATGTTCCAGGCCTATATGAACTGGGCTCGGACCTCGGCGCATCGCTGTTCCAAGTCCGGCCGCTCGTCGAGACCGGACGATCTCAGTCAGCGCTGTCAGCTGAGTCAATCGAACGACTGGGGATAACCGCAGCGTTGTTGGCATCCCTCGATGGGGGCCCAACGGTGCAATGCGACCTTGCCACGACGAGCCAACTGGCACCTTCGCTCGATTGGCTGATTGAACAGCTGGAATCGCTCACTTCAACAACAGCGGAGATACTCAGCCCGCTAGTGATCGATGAAGTCGGAAACCTGAGGCCATACAGCTACAACTTGTCCGGGTTTGAGCTCGGATCCATCCACGGGTTGCATACGAAGTTGGATCTCACCGCCGATATCAGAAGTCGACTGGTTGAACTGCACAAGGAGGTCCGCGCCCAGGTCATCAATCAAGATGAGTTGTTCGTCGACTGGTTTGCGCTCCTGGCGGATGCTTCAGTCTCAACGGCTACCCAAGTGAAAATAAGCCATTGATAGCAATGCGCAACCAATCTAAGGGCCCGACCCAACTACCTGCAAGAGTTTCATGTATCTGATCGACCGATCGTGCGTCTTATCACCAAACCGAGGAGGAGCAATGGCTGCAGGATTAGCGACTAGGGCCGAATGGCTGGGACAGAACTGGGGGCGGCATGTTTCTTGCTGACAAGAATCCCGACACACCGTGGAACGGCTTCACAATCTCCTCCCCTTCCCGGGATGGAAGTGTCGACCTGACCCAGGTAGATGATCGGTGGTTTCGACTGAGGTCGACGATTACCTACAACGGCGACGTTGGGATTAGTGGTCTTGAGCCATCCGACATCGCGGCCATCCGGACAGTCGACAATGCAAGCCTCGGACGCACCGATCTCGCGTCAGTTCCAGCCCCCTTCCGGTGGTGGGTGAACAGCTACGGAATCCACACCCCCGCAGCACTCATTCATGATCGGCTCATAGGCGATCCTCCCGAGGGATCCGAGCCACGACCCGAGAGCATCACTGACCAGCAAGTCGATGCCTACTTCCGATCAATGTTAAAGACCCTTGGTGTGCCCTTCTTTCGAAGGTGGCTCATGTGGGCTGCGGTGGCTTTGCGAACACGCCTCCAAACGGGAACGCGACGGAGGCTCCTGATGGTGACTTGGATCGTGCTGGCGGCCAGCGGCACCATTGGAGCATCCATCGCTCTGTTGTCCAGAGAATGGGGTCAGTTCGTGGTGTACGCGGCAGCTGCGGCACCCGCATCCCTACTGTGGGGGCGACAATTTGGGGCGGGCTTGATTATCGCCTACGTAGGCGTACCGTTTTTGTTGGGACCGGCAGCGATTGCCATTCCCTCAATCGGTTTGTACGCAGTGCTGGAATCGTCAGGCAAGCTGATCTCAAGGCAGATACGGCACGCTGGTGGAAAGCCGCCAGTTGCTGAGGCATAAACTCTCACCGGTCCATGCATAACCGCTAGGTTCATTTGATGGCCAACTTCCTTAAACGACTGTTCCAACGAGCAGACGGTCAGTCGCCCGATACCTCCGGCATGAACTTTGAAGTTGGCAACTGGGCTGTCGCTCAATACACCGACGAAGACGGCCTGCCGATTGTGGTCAAACACCTCAGCCACTCCCCGTCGGCAGCCATACGAGCAGGCCTCCAACATCTCGCCGTGATTCGCTGGCCCTACGACGGTTCCACAAACAACGGCCTGCCCACTCCCGAGGACAACGAACGGATGAACCAACTCGAAGACAACCTCGAGAAGCTAGAAACACCTGGCCGAGTGATGCTTGCCTACACAAAGACCGGGAACGGTTTGAAAGAGTTCGCCATCCGCTGCCAATCACAAGAAGAGTTCATGGAAGCGCTCAATCAGGGCCTCGCGGGCCAACCTGTTTACCCAATCGAGATTGACCTGTACGAGGACCCAGACTGGCAAGACTTCGATGCGTTCATGAAGTCGCTCTACTGAGCATGGGGGGCGTCAGAACTACCGCTTCACAAACGACAGATGATCGGGCCTGAACAGGCCGAAGCGCTCGCCGAATCTTGCTAGCCGTCTGTACGGACCGATTGCACAAGTGTGCCCAGCGTGTAAACGCCAATTGCGACACCCAACCAGCCATAGGGGCGGCCTTCTACCGAGATCAACATAACCCCGAACGAAACAGCCAAGGTTCCAAACCCAAGCACCATTGCTTGAATCACAATGGTCGCGAGCCTCTTCGGCATCCACACAGCGAACCGATCGATACCGGCTCGGGCCCCGAGTGTCAGCAAACAGATCACAACAAGAGCGATCGACCCCAGGAAAACGATGAACGCCGCGGCGGCCACTCCTTCATTCTCCATAGTCGCAGTGTAGTAAAGCCCGCGCGACCCACCAGCAGCGGGCATGCTCCATCAAGACTGGGCGTCCACCCCAGAAAGATACGGAGTAGTTCTCGTTGGGCGGGACTTCAGCCGTACCAACTCGGCTCAACTAGTCAAACGCTAGGGCGTCGGCGATTCTTAGGCGGCCGGCTTGGATGGCAGGGATCAGACCACCTACCGCTACCGCCACAACAGCTGACGCCACTGCTTGGGTAACCGCGGGCCATGAGAAGAAGTAGTCCTGAGGAAACGGCGTCGCGTTGGTGGTCACATATACCGACAAGCGGTGCATCCCGATACCAATGACGGTGCCAAACACTGCACCCACGATTCCCGCCGACGCTGCTTCAACCAACACAAGCTTTCGAACCTGTTGCGGGGTTGCCCCAATCGAACGCAACACACCAAGCTGCCGTCGACGCTCGGCCACCGACGACGCAGTCGCGTTCAACGTCGCAATGCCCGCCACCGCAACCACCGCAGATGACACAATCAAGAACACGTTGATCGCATCCTCAGTGGCCGCAATCACACCGTCAAACCATTCCTGACCGGTGGCCACAACAACAGGAAGACCCGACGGTTCAAGCACAGCCCGAACCCGTTCACCGACCGCAGCAACGTCGGACCCCGGCGTTGTTTCAATCCCGAAGGTGTTTACTCCCACATCACCAAACGCTTCCACCAATGCTGCCCGACTCATATGAACAGCACCGCTGATCGACAGAGTGGTTGCTTTTGTTATGCCCGCAATCGGCAGCTGGACCCGACCTTGGGAACCGGGAATGTCAACCATGTCACCAACGTCCAAGTCGAACGCCCGAGCGAACTGGATAGTCACCACCACTGCTTCACCCCTGGTCACCCGCGCAACGGCTTCGGTCCCCGCCAACCTCAACGCCGGCGCGGTTACTGCTTCGTCTGAACCCAGCAGGATGATCTGCTTGCCGTCGGCCTCGGAATACATCGTGACCAGCGACCGCACCTCGGCAACCCCATCGACCGCCTTCACCTGATCAATCGATTCGCTCGGATAGAAAACGCCAAGTGGAAGATCGTCTGCCGCCGCCGCCGAGACAAAGAGGTCTACCGCACGCGTCGGCTGGAACTGCTCATTTAATGTGTCGCCCTGGTTTCGGGCCGCTCCCCCAACCGCCAGCGCCGTGGCGACCGCAACAAACACAGACGCTGCCACCGACCAGACCCGACGCTCCGAACCCCGAATGTCAACCGCGGAAAGCGACCCAAGAGATCCGAACCTCGACGCCACTCCCGCAGCCAGCCGAGCGATGGGGCCAGCCAGACCCAACCCGAGCACCAGCATCCCCAGAAACATGAAGCCGATTCCGTTCTGGGCAATCGAGATTTCGTTCGACCTAGTCATCGCACCCCCGACCATCACCGCCACCACACCAAGGCCCACCGCAACCGGTCGAATGAACCGGCCACTAGTTATCGTCGGCCGGCGAGACAGCACCTGATCCGGCCGAGACTTCAGCAGAGCTCGAATAGGTAACGCCGCCGACAACAGCGCCACCGCCAGCCCGGCCACAATCGCGCCAGGCAAGACACGCCAATCCCAATGGAAGCGCACTTGGGTCCCGGCCACGGCGTGAACGAGGTCGGGCAAGACCCCAACGATCGCTCGTCCAAGCACCGCACCACCGGCAACCCCAATGGCGGAACCGACAAGCCCAAGCACCAACGCCTCCAGCACTAGACCTCCAGCAACCTGACGCCGACCAGCGCCAAGCGCACGCAACACCGCGAGCTCTCGAGCCTGTGCCCGAGCCGTGTTCTGGATTGTGTTGAACACAAGGAAACCACCGGCCACTAACGCAATGGTCGCCATGAGAAGCAGCGGCTGCTGCACCTGCTCAAGTTGGGTCAACGCGAATTGCTTCTGAGCATCGGGTGGGGCGATGTAGATCTGCGATCCAAGGTCGGCTTGAAGGCGGTCGCCAAGAGCTTCAACCGAATCAGCAGCGCCACTAAGCGTTAACGCGGCCGAATCAACCAGCCCATCACGACCGGTCACCTCCCAAGCCTGGGTCATCGGCAGCAGCAGTACAGCTCCGTCGTTGATGGTGGCCATATCCGCTGGCGCCGGTGCGGCGGTGATCACAGTGGAGCTGCCGCCGGACCGCACGGTCAACTCGTTCGCATCAAAAGCAGACCCTCGAAGTGCGGTGGGAATGTCGAGCCGACCGATGACTACGGTTTCGGTGTCGTCGATGAACATCACGGTGCTGAGCTGAGGTTGAACGGCGGCAACCGATGGATCGTTTGCCGCTTGGTCAGCAAGTTCGATAGGAAAGCCCAGTGGTGATCGAGACGTGACAACAAGGCCGGCGTCATCGTTTAACTCCGAAACCTCCTCGATCGATTGACCAACCGAACCGAGCACCACGTTCACCGAGATGACCAGCGCAACTCCAGCGGCAATGCCGATGATCGAGAGCAACACCACCCCCGGTCTGGTGAGGAGTCGCTTCAAGCCGAGGAGGTACAAAGCCGTCATGAGTCGGACTATACCATGTTGGTATACCGGTGTGGTATAGTCGGCCTCATGAGCACGCAGCAGATACTTCTGAGCCTCCTGGATGGCCACCCGAGCTACGGCTATGACCTCAAGCGCGAATACGACGAACGCTTCCCGAACTTGAAGCCGCTTAGGTTCTCCCAGATCTACTCAACGTTGTCTCGGCTCGACCGCGATGGGCTTGTGACGCTCGTTGGCGAGTCTGGCGGGAACGGTCCGGATCGAAAGCAGTATGCAATCACCGAGTCTGGTGTTTCCGATCTCGAGACATGGCTTAGCGCTCCCCTGCCAGTTGATGAAGCGCCCAAAGGCGAGCTGTTTCTGAAGGTCAGCCTTGCGTTACTTTCCGGCCGCGACGCCCAGCCGTTTCTTGAAGCGCAGCGGGCCCGACACATGGCCCGCATGCGCGAGGTGACCAGCCAGAAACGCAACGCCGATTCCGAGACCGAAATAGTTGTGTGCGATTTCACTCTGTTTCATCTCGAGGCCGACCTCAGCTGGATCGATCACACGACCGAACGTCTGTCACGACTGAAGGTCGAGTTCAAACGATGAGTATCTCCATTCGAGCAATCGACCTCTCGTGCCAGTTTGGACAGGTGCACGCAGTTGACCGAGCCAACTTCACGGTTTCGGTTGGAGATTTCGTGGCGGTCGAAGGGCCGTCGGGCAGCGGCAAGTCAACCCTGTTGAACCTAATCGGAGGGCTCGAGCCTCCCACCGGTGGTCGAGTCGAAGTGGCGGGAACCGAACTGAGCACCCTGGATGAACGCGAGCGCACAACTTTCCGCCGCCGCCACATCGGCATGATCTTCCAGCTCTATGACCTGCTGCCGACACTCAACGCTTGGCAAAACGTTGCAGTGCCAGCGTTGCTTGACGGGGGAAAGCTGAAAGACCTTCAAGCCTCATCCACTGAGTTGCTTAAGCGGGTTGGGCTGCAAGACCGGGCCGACCACAAACCGTCCGAGCTCTCAGGCGGCGAGCAGCAACGGGTGGCGATCGCACGCGCGTTGATGAACGATCCTCAATTGATCTTGGCCGATGAGCCGACGGGTGCACTCGACTCGGTCACCGGTGATGACATCCTTGGCCTGCTCCAATCGTTATGCGAAGACGGCCGCACGGTAGTCATGGTCACCCACGCAGCCCGCGCCGCGGCATACGCCACCCGATCACTAAGAATGCTCGACGGAGCGGTCACCGAACCTGCGGCGGTGTAGCGCGCCCGCGCTAGAGGTCGTCGAGTCGAGTCAGGCCAGTCCTTAGCGCGATCACAACTAGTTGAGCCCGGTCCCTGGCGTGGAGTTTGGTCATCGCTCGGCTCACATGGGTCTTGGCGGTCAGCGGCGACATGTACAGCGCCTCGCCGATCTCGTCGTTCGACAATCCTTGACCAACGAGACCGACAACCTCACGCTCGCGAGCAGTCAGGAACTTCACCGTCTCCTCGTCGATTGGTAGTCCGCCCGAGCTGCCGTCAAGCGACGCTAGCAGAGCTCTCGTTGCGCTAGGGGTAAGCAGAGCATCGCCCGCAGCCACCACTTTGATGGCCTCAAGCAGTTGCTGTGGATCCACGCCTTTATCTAGAAAGCCGCTTGCTCCCGCACGCATTGCGTCCACAACGTACTCATCCAGTTCGAAGGTTGTGAGCACGATTACTCGCACTCCCGCCAAGTCTTCATCGGCCACGATGGCCTTTGTCGTTTCGATGCCACTGCGACCTGGCATCCGGATGTCCATCAGAACAACATCGGGACGACTCGCACGAATGACATCGATTGCCGAGCCTCCGTCTTCTGCCTCGCCGACTACAGCGATGTCTGGGTCAGAATCGACTATCACCTTGAAGCCGGCGCGTATCAAAGCCTGGTCATCTACCAGCACAACTCGGATTGTCATTGTTTGATCTCCCCTACTCGAGTGGCCGGCAACCATGCGTCAATCACGAAGCGCCCGTTCTCGTTGTTTGTGGCAAAGCGTCCGCCGTTGCCGATTGCGCGTTCTCTCATGCCCACCAATCCGTGCCCAGGCACACCATCACTTGAGGACTTGGTGCTTGCGCCAAGTCTGTTGCTGACTCGCACCGAGATTCCGTCGTGCTCCCACTCGGTGGCAAGGCTAACTGTGTGGTCCCCGTGTTTAGCCGCATTCGTGAGTGCCTCCTGCACGATGCGGTAAGCGGCCAGGGACACCGCCGGTGCCAGCACCAGCTCTTCACCGCTGGCAGCCCACTGAACATCAAGACCCGACGCGCGCATCGTGTCCACCAGCTCAGGTAACTCGTCAAATGACGGGAGCGATGATTGCGGGGCATCAGATCCCTCGTGCCGCAAAACCGACAACAAGTCACGCAGCTCATCCAGTATTGACCGACCGGCATCGCGTGCGGTGATAAGCGACGTCTCAGCCTGGTCTGGATCTGAGCGCAGCAGGTGCAGGGCAGCCCCGGTCTGCACGTTCATGACCGAAAGGTTGTGAGCTAACAGATCATGAAGTTCGCGGGCGATGCTTAGCCGCTCCTCGCTTACCTGCTCACGCACCTGGGCTTCGGACGCCAGCAGCTCCAACTGCCGTTGCGCCTCGGCGGCTTCGGTGGACCGGCGCCACGAACGGACCGCGTCAGCTACCCCTACGGCCAAAGCGCTCCAGACAATGCCAATGACAGCATCGGTGTCACCCAGAGAGGTGCCTTCGGGCAAGAAGCCGACCAGCGCTATCAGATAGACAACGACGGCCGAGACAAGGCCGAGCGCAACCGCTGGCAATCGCTCTAGACGCAGACACGCAGTGGCCAGAAGCACGAGGCTGGCAAACACCAGTGTCGTCGGGCGTCCCCAAAGAGTCACGAAAACGACAGCCGAAACAATGGCGACACACCAAAGAGCCAGCGGCCATCGGCGACGCATAACTACCAACACAAACGCGCCGACACCGGCTGGCACTTCGGGCCAACCGATGTCGTAGTCAGTAGGTAGGGCGAGAATCAGCAACGTGCTCAGTCCCACCGTCAGCGCAGCTACGACAAGGTCGAAGCGACGTAAGTCGGCCCTCAACCAGGCCACCACCGCTGGCATCATGCGTCACGCCGTTGCACAAGAAGGTTTGCGCCGGCAACAATTGCGACTACCCAAGAGACGAACACCAGGTAGGCGACGCCTCGGCTTAGCGCATCGGGATCTGGCACGTTAGCCATCATCGCAGAACCAGCCTCAGACGGCATGTACTTCAAGAAGATGTCGGTAAGGCTGTCAGGCAAGAGTGGCAACAAGTTGGGTCCGATGAAGACACCACCAACTAACAATCCCATGCTGGCTGCAGTGGATCGAAGGGCAAAAGCAAGGGCGGCTCCGATGAGGGCAATCCCCGTTAAGTAGACCGTTGCCCCGCCCATCACACCCAACGCATCTGCTGCAGACGTTGCTGACTCAGATCCTGCATACACGGTTTGGCCTGCGACCACTGCGGCCGGAATTGCCATGGCAACAATTCCGAACACGGAGGCGCCCAGGACTGCTGCTTTGGCCCAGACCACACGACGTCGGCGGCCAACCGCAGCAAACGTGCTGTGAATCAGACCGGTCGAATACTCGCTAGTTACGAAGATCACGCCCAACGCACCAATCACGATTTCGGTGAGGATGGTTCCTCCGAGCGCTATGTCAACTGGGTCAGTGAGTGATGCAGATGGACCTCTTGCTTGAGTGCTGGCTTCAGCAGCAAACGAGAAGAACAGCCCGAACAGCACTGTCGCAACGCCGGCGGCCACAAGTGTGACTGACGTTGAACGCACCGACCAGAATTTGATCCATTCGCCGTGAATCACATTGACCATACGCACCTTGCCGATTTCGAAAGTAGTCATCATGCGGCCATCGCAATCGTGCTGGTGCCCTGATACTGAACAGCCTCGGCAGTCAGCGACATGAACACGTCTTCAAGCGAACGCTGCTCGGGAACAAGGCCCGTCAAGGCAATTCCGTTGTCACGCGCTATGCGACCGATCTCTCCGGCGCCGACGCCTATGACTGTTGCTGCTTTGGTTTCGCACGGCACGATGCTTACGCCATCGGCCTGCATCAGCGGAGTGAGCCGGTCCAGATCATCAGAGCGGACCAAGGTCTTTTCTCCCGTTGCTCGGGCTCGCAAATCGTCAGCCGAGATGTCTTCAATGAGACGACCTTGCCCGATGATGATGAAGTGATCGGCGATGAGTTCCATCTCACTCATGAGGTGAGACGACACGAAGACTGTGCGCCCCTCAGCGGCAAGATCCTGCAGAAGTTGACGGATCCAAAGGATGCCTTCAGGGTCAAGACCATTGACTGGTTCGTCGAGCATCACAACTTCGGGGTCACCCAAAAGCGAAGCCGCAATGCCGAGACGCTGGCCCATTCCTAAGGAGAAACCGCCGCTGCGGCGCTTGCCTACTTCGGCAAGCCCGACGAGGTTCAGCACATGCTCCACCCGTCCGTTGCTGATGCCGTTTGTAGCGGCCAATGCCCGAAGGTGGTTGTACGCCGATCGCTTGGGATGAGCGGCACCAGCGTTTAGCAAAGCGCCGATTTTGCGCAGCGGCATCTGATGCTCTGCCAGTGGTTTGCCATCGATCGTGGCTGAACCCTCGGTAGGCGCATCAAGGCCAAGGATCATCCGCATAGTGGTGGACTTTCCTGCTCCGTTAGGTCCTAGGAATCCAGTGATAACACCAGGTTGGACGGTGAATGTGAGGCTATCGACAGCAACAATGTCGCCGTAGGCCTTTGTGAGGTTGGTTACTTTGATCATGTAGTCCATGGTCCTAAAACCAGGCCTTAACTACATCCGACACTCGGAGGCTTGGCCACTACTCCCCAGGGAGTAGTTCTCGCTGGCGCTCGCCGGCGCCTCGCCAGGCGCGATCTACAAACTGGCTTGCGCTACTGCTCGGTCTGATCTGGCGCGAGCCGTAGCGGTGGCGCCACCCCAAGCCAGGATTTGTGAGGTCATTACTAGCGCCGAAGCAGACAGCGCCAGCGCACCAAATCCATCAAAGGGAGTGACGAGGAATAGCACCTCACCGAACGTTGCGCCGAGCATCGTGTCGCCTACGAACGTGTCGTAGTCCAATACGAATGCCCAAGGGGCCAACAGCAAGTAGCCGCACAGAATCAACAGAGTCGCAGCCGAAACGGTGAACACCGGAGCCTTTGAGCGCTTGCTGAGCCAAGCCGCAGCAGCTGCGATAATCACGACCGCGATCACCTCGCGCACCAACAACGCAGCAAGCGACGGCGCTGCCGAGAAACCCGTGTGCGGGTCTGGTCCACCCGGATAGTTCGCCCAAGTCGAAGTCGAATTGCTAAGTGTTGCGAAATCGGCCCGCACCAAACTCAACCCCAACACGCTGACGACACCAACGGCGCTCCAGACAACAAAGGACCGTTTCCATCGGTCGGGCTGTTCTGTAGTGCGAGCTACCAGCAGCTTCAGCAGCACCGGAAGGCCCAGCACCGTGATGATCTTCAGTACTCGTGACACATCAGCCAGCAGATGAGAGTGATGAACAACGCTTTGGTCGTGGGTAACGACAAAGAGCACAATCGCTGGGCCGTAGAGAATTGCGGGAATTGCTAGCAACACCCAAAGCCGGCGAACGTCGCGCACGCTCATCGCCAGGCCACTTCGCACGAACGCCGCGGCTTCCCGAACTTGCCAACGGCCGTCGTTGAGAGCCAGCGCGGTTTGAATCAGCTCGTCGCCGTGTTCCCGTCGGTAGTAGGTCGGGTAGGAACGAATCACGAATCGATACGGACGGCGGTTCATGCTTGGGCCGTTCCGAAATTGCGCAGAGCTTTCTGGCCAAGCCGGGCCGCAGAACTCATTCGCTTAGCTTCGGCTGCAAGCGCATTTCGACCAGATTCGTCCAAGCGGTAGTAGCGCCGCTTGCGGCCATCAACGGCCTCCTCCCGATCGACTGCGATCTCGCCGCTGGCGGCGAGCCGCTCCAGCGCGCCATAAAGAGTGCCGGCGGCCAAGGTGACTCGGCCGTCTGACAACGATTTGGCTTTCTGAGCGATTGCATACCCGTGAAGCGGCTCACCAACCAGCGCCAACAGAATGAAGTAAGTAGGCTCCCGCATGAAGCCGAGGATACATCGGCACCCGATATATAGCTAGCCATAGCCTGCAAGCTAGCTAGAACTCGCAATACGGAGTAGTTCTCGCTGAGTGAGACTTCGCGGCTGTGTCGCAGAGTTCGACCCGATTGAAATCCCAGCGACCTAGCTGATCAGGATGTCGAGTTCGAAGGTGGCGGAGTCTCCAACCTCGACCTTGGCCTTGCGGCGGATGTCCTTCTTGATTGGCAACATGTAGCAGCTGTATTGCTTGCTTGGGAACACCGACGTAGTCCACTCCACCGTTTTCTCTTCGGTCAGAATCCGTGCCCGCACCTTGACCGCTCCGAACCCCCGCCGCTCGGGAACGATGTCCGCAATCTCGTCGGACTCATCCTCGGGCACGTTGGCGAACACCCACGTCGTCGCAGTCTCGCTCTGCCAAAGCCACAGCTCAGCTTCGAAGGAAAACGTAGGGTCCACGTGACGAGGATAGCTACCCGAGGTGACCCCGCCAGAAACGATCGGCGCGTCGGAGTCGAGAAGATACGGAGTAGTTCTCACTGAGTGAGACTTCGGCCGTATGACTACATGAGAGTTCAGCGACTTGCGCAGCCATTTCGAACCACTACGAGAACTGCTTACCGAAGGCTACGAGGGGCTATTGGCCATAGATACCGATGAAGGTCTCGACGATCAACAATTCTCTGAGATGTTAGTACTCCGGCTGGGGTCGCTATCCCTTGATGCCCGATTCAGTTGGTGTGATGAGGCCGAACGCCGAAGGGGTGGGCCAGCTTGAACTCGGCGTTCTGGGCAATCCAATACACAACACCAGATCGATCAAGCTGGTCGGTGTTTAGCAGGTCCAGCCAGTAAGCGAATCCTTCTTCGTCTGCGTTGCGCCCAAGCACGTTCGTGTACACGGCGTTCATGTATTCCTGATTGTTTGTTCCGGCGTAGTTGTTCTCAAACTCTTGGGAGTCTGACATGAAGCCGGCAATCTGTTCGACGGTGAAACCGCCTCGCAGTACCTCAAGTATCCAATACTTAGCCCCACCCAGATCGGGAGTGCGGGCGAAGTAAGCCTGATAGAGGCGGAGAACATCGGCGTCGGTTGCCTCGTAGTCAGTAGCGCCGATCAACTGGTCGAGCGATGCTGCGTACTGAATTTCGAATCCAGTCGACACGTCGTAAATCAGAACTGTGTCGTGGTCCAGTTGCTCAGCAAACAGCCCAGCTTTTGGAGAGGTGCGAATCGTGAGTTCAGAAAAGCGCTCCCCCAGCGTTGCGTCTTCTGGTTCGTCTAGCCATTCGGCCAGCAAGCTGTTGCAGACCAGCAGCTCCATCTCACAAGCCTTGCTCAGTTCATACTCGGCGACGATCACAAGCTCATCCAGATCCAAGACACGAACTTTGTCCACCGAAGACGTTGGCAACAACACCAATTCTGAGTCGGTAAGCAGATACCCGTTGCCCGAGAACGAGACTATCTCCAGACCGGTCTCGGCCTCGTAGGCAGTTACTAGACCCATCGAGTTCGACACAACCGTGGCCCGATCGTTTGAAACGGTTACAAGAGCTTTGTCGACGGGCCCAACCAACTCTGGCTCAGCGACTCCGTTCCAGATCCAAGTCTGATCGTCGTTTGAGAAGGCAACTTCAGAACCGTCAGCAGACAGCGATTGCTGTTGCACCCCGATCCATCGATCGCTGGCATTTGGCAGGATTCGGCGTTCCCCACTTTCGATGTCAACCAAGACCAAGTCTGAAAAGGTCTCGTCTTCACCCTCTACCTTCCACAGTGTGTAGGCCAAAGTCGAGCCATCGGCTGAGATCGCAGTCGATCCCACAAATTGCGTGGGTGATCCCACTAGTTCCGGCACCGCTAGGTCAGCTACAAGCGGAAACGGTGACGTGTCTTGTGCGCTGGCCGGCACCGGGTAGATCAATACACCAAGGAGAAGCATTGCTGCCAGCTGACGGTAGAACCGTGTCATAGATTTGTTGTCGGCCCAGAACCACCGGCACTTGAGCTGGTAAGGCTTGGGTGCGCAACCCGAGTTAGCGGACGATCCCTAGTCAATGGCCGGGCGAAAGAAACTTGCGTCCGGTCGCACCTGATATTGGAACCTCTATCGGTAGGGGTAGAGGTTGATGAACTCTTCGTTGGCCGCGATCCAGCGAGCGGTTTGAGCTCGGGTTAGACCTTCATCCATCAAACCCACCCAGTAGGCCTTACCTTCGGCCTCAGCCGGCCGGCCCAACATGTTCTGATAGATGCGCTCCACAAACGCCTCGTTGGTTTTTACATCCGCGTAGGTGTTTACGAACTCAGGTTGGTTGTCAGTGGCGATGTTGTCCACCACTACCTCGAGGCTGACGTTCTGGCCATCGTAGATGTCCACAATCCAATACTTGGCACCCGCAATGTCGGCCTCACGGTTGAAGATTGCCCGGTAGAGCCGGAGGATGTCACCGTGTTCCGCTGGCCGATAGTCACTGGCTGCAACCAGCTCATCCAGCGAGTTTGCAGCTCGCATTGAAGCCGGCCCGTCGTAGCTCGGATTCACCCCGAGGTCATATAGATAGACCGCACCTGAGCCGTATTCAATCGGCTCGGCAAAGATGTCGGGGTTCAAACCCGACCCGCCCGAGTTCTCATCCGGCGACCCGACGAACAACCAACGCCCATCGCCGCTAAAGCTCACCGATGTGCCGAACTCCTTGCCCACGCTGGGCTCGGGCAGACGGACAATCTGATGTGGCGCGTAGCTGCCATCGGCTTGCCGGTTGAAGACAAAGACTGCTCCCGAGTCTGCCTCGCCACCTCGCCGCCTTTCGCTGAAACCAGTCATGCCAACGGCCAGTCGGTCGCCACCTTCGCTAAAGGCAAGCTCGGCCCCAAACATGATTGAGAACTTGATGTCGTTGTTGGCGACGGCCAAGGGGCCGTCATGAGTTGGCGCAGCAATCAACTGCCCGACCCTCCAGGTGTTGCCGTCGCGGTGATAAAGCGTGACCTCTCCCCCGTACCCGTTTGACGGATCGGGGAAGATCACGACGTTGTCAATTACCGAATAGAGCGACCCCACAACGATGCTGTTGCCGTCGCTCGCCACCTCGAAGAAGCGGCCGTAGTCCTCGAACTCAGCGTAAGGATCACTAGCAGGCCGGCTGCTCTTGATGTTCGCTTCAAGCGTGAATTGCCCGTTCGCCTGCTGGCGATACACGTGGAAGGTCTTTGTGTCTTCGCCGTCGTTATTGAGACCCTCGGTTGGCACAACACCAGACCCCAACGTGTCATCGCCCGGCGCCGAAACCACCAGCGTCGACCCGTCTGCGGAAAGCTCCAACTTGTCGCCGAAGTTGTCCTCGGGGTCAGGGAACGGGGCCCGGAGTTGCTGGAAGAACTCGTACTGACCGTTGCTAGCTCGGCGATACAGGAACACCGATCCCGAATCGTATATCGGTTGGTACTCGTCAGGATTAGGCGGGATGGTTTCGGCGTCGCGATTCGGCGCACCAATCGCCAACAACGCACCGTCGCCGGACAGACCCATGCCTTTCCCGAAGTAGTCAACAGACCGCGGGCTCTCGTGCCAATTCATCAATTGGCTTTGAACCCACTTGCCATCTGTGGCGCGATCGAACACATAGACACGGCCCGCCGAGGTGCCAAAGTGAGTGCCATATTCGTCGCTGTATTGCTCTATCGAATCTTGATAACTAGACCACAACCGTCTGGCCGTCGTCAGTGATCTCGATCAGGTGGCCAAACGTTGGGCCGAAGTCTCCGCCGTTGGTTTGGATTCTTTGCGGCCCGACCCACTGTGCTGAATCTGCTCGCTCGTAGAACTCGATCCAGTTGCTCTGATCCTCGTACCCTTCGAGTGCCACCACGACCAAGTTGCCGTCAAGCGACACGGCGGTTGCCGAGCCGAACTGACTGTCATGGTCAGGAACGGCGGGTTTGAATCGATCGGTGAAGTTGGCATCGGGCCAAACGTTTTGGGCGCTGGCCGTCGACCACGACAACATCGACGCCACACAAACCACCGCTGCTGCCACTGCCACCGCCGCCCTTGTCCCCATGGCCGCACGCTACACCAAGCACTTTCAGTTGCTCAAGTAGTTCGGGAGTCGCCGCTCGCTGCGCTATCGATATCTGTACGGTCCAACGCTCGCTCAGTGAGCGTTCAGCCGTACAGGTAACTGATCGGCCGGAAAAGATACGGAGACGTTCCCACTGGGTGGGAGTTCGGGCCGTACAGATAGCTGATCGGTCGCTAGTCCGCGCTAGCTAATGAGAATGTCTAGCTCGAAGGCGGCAGTGTCGCCGGTGTCAACCTTGGCCTTGCGACGAACGTCCTTCTTGATCGGCAGCATGTAGCAGCCATATTCCTTGCTTGGGAAGACCGACGTTGTCCACTCGACCGTTTTCTCTTCAGTCAGAATTCGGGCCCGCACCTTTACCGACCCGAACCCCCGTCGTTCGGGCACGATCTCAGCAATCTCGTCCGACTCGTCTTCAGGAACGTTGGCGAACACCCAGGCCGTCGCTGTCTCGCTCTGCCAGGGCCAAAGCTCAGCCTCAAAGGAAAACGTTGGGTCCACGTGACTGAGCGTAGCTTTGCTGGCGGAGTGCCGATGTCCTCATTCGGACTCGCAGAACTGGATTTCGAGTCCGTCGTCAATAACGGTTTCGGGCGACGGGGTTGCCAATTGACATCCGAATCGACCAAACCAGGACCTCGCTTAGCCCTACCTTCCGTGGGCCACCCCGTCGCACGGTGTAGCCTCCGCAACGGCCAAACGCCCATAAGCTGCGGGTACTGATGGCAAACTCGAACACAAGCTCAAATGACGTTCCCCGGGTAAAGGTCTTTATAGATGGCCAGAACCTTTTCAAAGGTCTGCGCCGTAGAGGCATGCGACTACACCCCCTACTGCTAGCCCGGCAACTGGCCGGTCCCGATCGCCAGCTAGTGGGCACCCACTACTATTCGGGCATCCATGATCCGGACGAAAATCGCGACATGCACCAGCTGGTCAGCCGACGACACGACCTGATTAGACAGACCGGGGTGATGGTCACCGAGCGCACACTTCATTACCACTGGGAATGGCGGGTGAACACAAACGATCTTCCTCCGCCTTGGAAGGACGACTCGCCCAAGAAGGCAACCGCCAAAGTTCGTAAATATCGGGCCGCCCGGGAGAAGGGCATAGATGTAGCCCTGGCCCTGGATGCTGTGGGCAGCATCCTCGCCGATGAGTGCGACGTGGTGATCATCGTGTCACGAGACCGTGACCTCATGGAGATTGCGGACGAGGTTCGGTCACGCTGCAAAGGTGTGCGGGCGATGAGTGTTGAAGTAGCCGTTGTTTCAGGCCAGCGTGGCGATGAAGATCGCATCAAGAAGATCCTCAGCGGCTATGACGGCTTCCACGAAATTGACGATCGCATCACCCAATCGGCCAAAGACGAGTTTGACTACAAAGAGCCCCTAGACGAGGGCCAAGTCGCAGACTTTCTCGCAGCTATCGGTTAGCCGCTATCTGCTTTCGACAAAGCCGTTATCCACAGGCAAGGGTAGTTAGCCAGGTTTGAGACTTGACCCCCGGTTATTGGCCGTAGGGGTATTTGAGGGCGAACTCGTTGTTTGCAGCGATCCATCGCACTACTTCGCCCCGAGTTAACTGACCTGATGAAAGCAAGTCCAGCCAGTAGTCGAAACCGCCTTGGTCATACTCTCGGCCTAGAACGTTTAGGTATACGGCTTCGAGGTAGGCCTCGTCAGTGGTGCCTTCGTAGTCGTAGGCGAACTCCTGGCTTTGAGTGAACCATTCGGTGATTTCGCCGAGCGAAGCTCCATTATCGAACACGTCCAGCCAGTACTGGGCGCCACCAACATCGGGCTCACGGGCGAAGAACGCTCGATAAAGACGGAGCACCTCAGGATGAGAAGCCAAGTCATAGTCACACGATTCGATGATGTCGCCGATGCTGCTGGCGTCTTCCCGGAAACCGTGTGACGGAGAAGTCCAACGAACAATTCCAACTGACTCTTGGCCCTCCACCGAACGAATATTGCCGCCGGAGTAAATGTCAGGGCCGATAGAAACAACAAACTCAGGCATCCGAACACCAACGGTAGAGTCCAAGCTTCCGAGCGTCTGCCAATCGGACCCATCCCAGCGAGTAATCGCGGCTCCGTTGCTTCTGCCGATCAGCGGCACGCCGCAACCGTCAAACGCCACCACGCCACGGGGGTTACGACGCAGCGCTTTCCACGCACTGCCGTCCCACGTAGCGATTCCATCAACGTAGGTGCCGTCCGGCAGATAGAAATTGCCTAACACGTAGAGGTCACCATCAGGACTCACTGCAATTTCAGTGACAATGCCGTTTGTGAGCCCGAGCGACTGCCAGACTCCGTCGACTAGCCGTACAAGCGGAGGCTCGCTCAGATATCCACCGGAAACCAAACTGCCGTCGTCGAGTTCGACAACCTTCACAGGTATTCCGGGCGGCTGCGGCACCGCAGTCCAGGTGGAGTCGCCATCCCACCGAATGACCCTTTGGTCAGCCGTCAACACAACTAGGCCGCCAGCATTGTCAGGCTCCATGCTCTGCACCTCAACGGCGGGGCCGACCTCAGTCCACGAATCGCCGGTCTGAAGCAAGATTCCTTCTGATCCGAAGCTCAAGATCTTTCCGTCAGAAGTTGTGGTCAACTCCGTCACTAAGCCTTCGGTGCTAGACACCGACCAGCTGTCGCCGTCCCAAGTCATGACCGAACCAGTCTGGCCGTCGAAGGTGGTAAGCATCGATCCGCCCACCACAAGCTTCCCATCTGCGGTTGCAGTTCCGGCCTTGATCCAGCCGGCCAATCCTTTCCCACCTGTCGATTCGTTTAGCCCAACCCAGATGTTCTCGGGCGAAAGCTGCGCGACCCCACCTAGCCATTCACCCATATCGGTAAGTACTCGAGCGGTGGTGACAACCAAAGAGTCTTGGTAGTTGATGAGGTCGCGCGGCTCGTACGGGGCACCGACCGCACCAAGTGGCTCCCAGCCTTGGCCAGTCAGCCTTATGACGACGCCGTCACTCAGGGCGTGGAACACGTTGTTTGAGTCGGCCACTAGCCAGGCGACGTAACTCTCTGATTCGAACGCCTCCCACGCCACTCCATCCCAGTACATAGTGAGAAAGCGGAACTCGCCAACAGCAGACCAGCCAGTAACAACAACCTTGCCGTCAGGCGCAACTTTAAGTTGGGCTATCGATTCCAGGTCTTCAGGAAAGCCGCCGCCTAGCCGGTCCACCCACGCATTGCCGTCCCAGCGCTCCACTCCGGTGTCGGTGGCCAACAGAAGCTCATCATCGGGGCCCATGTCGATTTCGAAAGTGTGTCGATCCCATCCGCCGGGCGATTGAAGCGTTTCGCCAAGAGGTTCCCAGGATTCACCGGTGAACGTGTGGGCTCGGTCGCGGTAGATCAGTGACTGCGGTTCGCCGCCGCTTCGGATCGTTTCAACTGCGAACAATGTTCCTGAACTGTCGAATACGACGCCGCGCATGTCGACCGATCCTGGAAGTAGCTCCCAGTCTGATCCGGTCCACTTTGTGAGTCCAGCATCAATAGTTAGATACAGAACTCCGTCGGGCGATACGGCCAGTTCGCTGCGGTGGGTCTCGGAGTCAAACCCATTTGCGCCAGGGTGGGCGGCCCAGACCCGTCCATCCCAAATGGCTAGCCCGGCGGCCGGCACACCATCGACCGATTCGAAGTCACCCAAGGCAATCAGGTTGCCATCAGACTCCACAAGCTCTCGTACCGTTCCGTCGAAACCAGGCGCGGTGAACTCATCAGACCAGCTGCCAGACGTCAGTGGCTCACTGTTGACCGGTGACGCCGTTAGCGTCATGCCCGTAAGCAAACAAACCGCCATTAGGCAAAGATAGATTCGTCTATTTCCCGATACCGCCACGCCCATCGTGCTGAGAGTACACGCTGCGACATCTGCCGTACATCGGAGGGCTAGCCGGCACGGCAGCGGTCTATCGCCGTTTGAATAACTGGAACCTGTAGGACTATACGGGCGCCACCATTCGGGTTGTTATTAGCTTTGATCGATCCGCCCGCTTGAAGCGCCTCGGCCTTGGCGATTGCCAGCCCTAAGCCTGCTCCCCCGCCCTCGCGACCCCGATCTTCGTCAGGCCGATAGAACCGTTCAAAGATGTGTTCACGTTCTGCCTGAGGAATCCCTGGGCCGTCGTCATCCACCGTGAACTCAACCGTGTTACCGACTCGCTCCACCTGAACGTCGACCCGATCCCGGCAATGGCGGCTCGCGTTGGAAACCACATTGCCTAGCGCTCGGGAGACGTCTGCAACCAAAGTGCCCCCAAGCTCTGCTATCAGTGGTTCAGCAAACTGTTCAGCCCCCGACGCTGCCAGCAAGTCCGACACTGAGGCGGGCTCTAGTACTGACGTCTGGGCTTCATCAAGAGTGGCAAGACTTAACAAGTCATCGACTAGTCCGGTAAGGCGTTCGGTTTGGGCCAGTACGGAGGTGGCCAACGGAACGGTTCCGGCCTGGGTCACTGGCGGGTGATCCAAGGCGTACTCCGCCTCTGCGCCAAGGACCATTAGTGGGGTTCGGAGCTCGTGAGACGCGTCGGACACAAAGCGACGACGCTGCATGTCTGCGCCCCGCAACTTGTGCAACATGGTGTTAAACGTGTCAGCTAAATCCGAGATGTCGTCTCTTGCCGCCGAAACCTGGACAGACTCGAGCGTCTCAGATTCGATGTTCGCAACAGCCTGTCTAGTCAATTGCCTGACTGGTGCCAGCGCTCGATCCACTACGAACCAAGCGGTGGCGCCCACGAGCAGTCCAAGGGTCGCAACCGACAGCCAAAGCGCTGTGCGGATCGTTGCCAAGGTTGCGTCCATTCTCGCCGTGTCGACTATCCCGACCAAAGCTCCAATCTCTGGGTCGGGGTGAGGCCGGATGACGCGCAGTGTCTGGCCAATCGGAGGCGGAAGCGGTGAACCTTCCTTCACTACCCGCAAGCTCGTTCCCACTTGTGCGCTTCCCAACACCGGAGCGTCAATCGCCTCAAGCTGTAGCTCCAGTTCGTCAAGTCGTTGATTCACAAGTTCGATTTGTGAGTTACGGGTAGTTTCAACCAGCGCCCGGAAACCCAGCGTTCCTACCAGGCTAAGAATGCAGACGGTAGCTATCGCTGCAACCCATGCAACCTTGGCCCGGATCCCGACGTCACCCATCACGGGGAATCACCCGCTTGGAGGTCAAGTGGAAGCCGACTCCTCGCGTGTTCACGATGAGGTCTGAACCGAGCTTCTTTCTAAGGCGATTGATGTAAACGTCTACAGAACCAGGGTCCCCTTCGAAGTCAACACCCCAAGCCGCGCGCTCAATTTCGCGGCGGCTTACCGAGCTACCGGCAGCAGCCACCAACACGTAAAGCACTTCTGACTCCTTCTTGGTAAGAGCTATCTCTTCGCCGTCCCGCCAGCACCGGTGACCTTCGAGCTCGAACAGGATTGAGCCATGTGAGAGCTGGTTCGTTGACGAGCCTGTAGCGCGTCGAACCGCAGCTCGAATTCGGGCCGCCAAGACCTTGATCGAAACGGGTTTGGTTAAGAAATCGTCTGCTCCAAGGTCAAGCAGATCGATCTGGTCATACTCACCGCTCTTAGCTGTCAAAACCACAACAGGAGTTGCGTTGTTCCTCTCCCGGAGCGACTCACACACTCGGTAGCCAGAGAGACTGGGAAGCAGCAAATCCAGCACGACTACGTCGAAGTTTCCCTCGGTCGCCTGCCATAGACCGTCCACCCCATCTGCTACGGCGTCAACAGAGAACCCTTCGCCTTCAAGTCCTCGCACAACTACTCGCGTGACTTCGGGGTCATCCTCGATAAGTAACACTCGCATTGGGACGCACAGTACTTCTGTTGCAAAAGCCATGTAAGGGCGCCGTCGATTGTTGATTAAGTCTCGGTTCAGGTTGGTTCAGGTTTGATTTAGCAAGGCTCGTTCACATTGGTCGGAGAAACCAAAGCTGCAGACAGCAGCCAGAACGAAGGAAACCAAAATGTTTAGTGCATACAAAGCGAAACTCGGAAGCAAGATGGCGATGGGCACGGTGGCATTCGCCGCCCCGATCTTCCTTGGAGTGGCCTTCACTGGAGGTACCGGCATCGATGCCGGATCACTCTTCGGGGACACCGAAGACCAGTGGACTATCTCGATAGAAGACGGCCAGGTGTACACCCTCGACCGCACCGAAATCAGCGGGGTCGTCGAGCTGATTGTTACTGACCCACAAGGCGATGTAGTTGCCTCTGACGAGTACCCCGAATTCGTCGCAGAAGCAGCCGCTGAGTTCGGCGCCGCCGACTGGATGCCCGAAGAGTTTGACCTGTTCGAAATTGTTGACGGCAAGGCTTGTTACGACGCAGGCAAGCTGGCACAACTGACCAGCGACGAGCCCCAGTTCGGTGCGATCAATTCATCGTCAGAGCAGACGTTCGCCCTAGAGGCCTACGCCGATGGCGAGATAGACGCAGCCTTCTTCGAGGGCGAAGTTTCCAACGCTGTTCTGAACGACCACCGTGCAGCGGGCGGACGCTACACCGACCTCAACGGAGCAACAGAGCTGGACGCTTGCTGAGGGTCTGGTAACCCCCTCACCGAGATTGGCCAGTCGCTCTCAGATCTCGAACACTTCAGCTGGTGGAGCGCTGGCCAACTCGAGTACTCCGGGGTCACCGGGAGCGGGGCCGGTTATGGCCCAGGTGACTCCGAGTTCTTCCATCCACCGATAAGGCAACTCATCAGTTGGGCGCACGATCACGTCGAACCCGTCAAGCGAACCGCGCTCTGCCGCCACCAGGTCCAGCGTTGACTTCAGGTTTTGTGGCGTCACTTCTATTGGATACAACCCGTCATAGCGAGCGGCCCTGCGCACTGGTTTCGACGCCGAACCGCGAGCTGCAAACCACATTGGAATGCGCGGTAGCTGCACAGGTTTGGGCAAGACGATCACCTTGTCGGCAATGAAGTGGTCGCCATGGAAATCGACCTCCTCGCCCGACCACATCTGACACAACAGCTCGGCTCCCTCATCCAAACGAGCGCCCCGCTCACGGGCGTCCACCACTTCACCAAACGCGCTCAGCTCGCGCGTCGTGTCGACCCCTAGCCCGAGTCCAAGCGTCAGTCGTCCACCCGACAAGTGATCCAGCGTGGTGCACTCGCGGGCCAACTTGATGGGCCGGCGGCGGGTGATAGGCGTAACCATCGGCCCCAGCCGAACCCGTTTGGTGGCAACCGCCATCGCAGCCATCGCTACCCACGGGTCCGCTGTCTCTTGCGGATCAGTCGGCCGCCGTAGCACGTGGTCCCACAAGAAGACGGCGTCCCAACCCGCCTGCTCAGCCGCTACCGCAACCTCGACCAGCGCAGAAGGATCGGCCAGGTCGCCATAGGGCGGAATCGTCAAAGCATGTTTCATGCGAGCAGTCTTACCGATCAGGTCAGCTTCCGCGAAGACTGCTTCAGAATCAGACCCATTCCCAAGGCACCGATGACGAGGAGCCAGATAGGGGTTCCTGAACTCAGAAGACCTAGGCCGGCAGCCGATAGCAGCGCCATCCCGGCCACCAAGAAGGCCGCCGTCATGAACTCTCGTTTGATCAGAAGCACTAACAACAGAACTGCCAGGGCGGCCAACAAACCAATGGCCACAATCCCGATGACTACCTCCGATTCTGGTTGACGGTCCGCAGCATTGACTGCATCCACCCATCCGGCCCGGTCAACAATTCTCAGTCGGTCGAGCTGTGCAGTTGCCTCACCCGAGATAAGCCTGTCGCCGTCAAGCACGTCAACGGTCATCCGGTAAACAAAACCGTCCGCCGCCCAGACAACCTCGTCAACTGGCCCGTCAGCCGGCTCTTCAGCTCCGGTTCCCCTTAGCTGTAGACGGATACCTGTCTGGCCTAAGACCTCGACCTCGCTTACAACCGGTCCGACGTCACCCTCGCCCACCAGGCGCGACAGCCATAACCACTCATCGATTTCTTCCGGATCTGGCGCGGTCTCCGCCTGCAGCGTTACTTCGTTGGCCCCAGCTTTAAAGTCGTACTGCCAGCCATATTCGAAAGCGCTGTCCGGGGCTGCGGAAATCCGCGCCACCTCTACCAACCCGCTCTCTTCGGGCATCGACCATGTGCCGTCAATCCGCACCAGCTGGTCCAGCAGCTCGTCCAATTCGCTTCGATCGACGTTCGCAGACCACGGCCTGAACCCACCGTTTGACAACTGAAGCCCAACAATCGGGCCGTTGAACTGATCATCGGGATCAGCAAAGACGATCGTCACGTCTTCAGGCGGATTGTCCAAATCGTCTCCGGATTTGAGGTTAGAGATCCTCTGCTCCTCGAGGATGTCGCTGGCGTCGAACCCAGTGTGATTGGGCCTGAATACTCGAACTAGCTCCATGCCCTCAACTAGAAGTGCTTCGGGCAGCGGGTCCGCCGATTCGATCGGTACATCGGCGGGTTGGGCCCGTAAAACGTCCGACGTTTCATCCGTGGTGACTGCAAAATACCCGGCCACTGCAACAGCGGCAGTCCACGCCAACAACGCTATTCGCGTAGTCCAGGGAGCGAAGCTCGGCTGAGGATCAGGTCTGTCAACCTGAGCGCTGGCCCACACGTTGGCTGCACCCCGGGCTGTACCCCGATCCGCTCTACCTTCTAGTAGTTCCGACGACTTCATTGCAGTTCTCCAGAGATCGAGGTGAGGTTCGAGCCCAGCAACACTCGAAGTTGTTTTCGGGCCCGGCTGGCGCGTTTACGGACTGCGGCCGGGGTCAGTCCAAGCTCGGCGGCAATCAGTTCATGTGACAGACCTTCGACATCGGCGAGGTACACAATCGCTCGGTCCAAAGCCTTCAGTTCATCCAAGATCGCCAAGTCCGACGGGTACTGGTCAGACGTCTTGTCTGGCGTTGCCAACTTTGGCAGCAGATCCCGAAACCGGCCAGCCCGTCTGCGTTGATTGGAGACCGATCTCACGATCGCTTGTTTAAGGTACGCGGCGGGATGGTCAAGCTCACTTAGGTCGTGCCTGCGTAAAGCCGCCGCAAGTGCGTCCTGAACAAGATCGTCAGGGTCCATGTCCATATCGGCCACAACAGCTGCGAAACGGCGCAGCTTCACATACAGCTGTTCAAACAGCTCAAAGTCGTTTTGAGGCTCAGTCATGGGCGACTCTGATGTTGTCACGCCTCGCTGGTTCTTTGTTCCCACACCTCGATGACACCCGAACCAGCAACTTTGTGACCAGAATCTTGTGCAAAGCTGGCAGGCCAAATTGGATCCAAATCAACTGGAAGGCACACGGGGACAATGAAACTCGGATACGAAGTCACTATCAACAAACCGATCGAACAGGTTTGGGACTACACACTCGATCCAGACAACCTGGCTCTGTGGCTGAACGATTTCCTCCGGCGTGAACAAGTGACCGGTGATCCAACGTCACCACAAGTCGGCGACACAGCCAACGTGACCTACGCCCAAGGTAAAGGTGAGTTCACGATGCTTGAAAAGGTGACAGCGGTTGATGTGCCCCATCACATGAAGCTGTTCATGACAAGCAAGATGTTCGACATGGAAATCGTCAACGATTTCGAGGCGGTCGGAGACGGCCAAACCAGGCTGTTCGCCGGAGCCGACTTTGTTCGCCTGGGACTAATCATGAAGATCGTCATGTTCTTCAGCGCTAAAGCGAAAATGCAAGCCGACCACGAAAAACAGATCAACAAACTCAAAGAGCTAATCGAGGGAACTCCCTAATCGTCTAGCGCCTGCGCTGGCCGCCATCAGCCTGTACCGCTAGGCCGTTAGATCTGGTGAATGGAACCAACACATATGAGTTCACCTCGGCGTACCCGTTCCAGCCTTAACCAGAGTTTCCAGGGCTGCCAGCTCTAGCGTCCGGGCCGGGTGCTAGTGCGAGAACCATACGTTTAGACGTCGATTCCCGCACTAGCGGAGCCTGTTAGCTCACTATCCGATGGCTGTTATCGTGCCTGCGCCGATCGTGCGCTTCCCTTCGCGAATGGCGAAGGTCAAACCGACGTCCAGCGCGACCGGACGTTGCAACATAACGCTGATGTCACAACGTGAACCAGGTTGAACTGGAACACCGTCGGCCAAGCTGATCACGCCAGTCACGCCTGCGGTCAGAAAGAAGAATTGCGGGGCATAGCCTTCGCTAAACGGTCGACTTCGACCGCCTTCTTCCTTACTTAGGACGTACACGCTGGCTTGCAACTCACGCTGCGGTTCAATGGAACCAGGCGCACAAACCACCATGCCGCGCTCCACAGCGTCCTTGTCGACACCGCGCAGCAACATCCCAACGTTGTCACCAGCTTCGGCTTCAGTCATCGTGCGTCGAAACGACTCGATGCCCGTAACTACAGCCTCAACGGGCTCGCGCAGGCCGACAACCTCAACGGTGTCACCGACGGCAACTCGACCACGAGTGATCATGCCAGTCACCACGGTGCCACGACCGGTGATGGTCTGCACGCCCTCAACTGCAAGCAGCAAGGGCGCCGCAACTGATCGGTCAGGAACAGGAATGGCAGCGTCAACCGCGTCGACCAGAGCCAACACCGTTGCCTCCCACTCGGGTTCACCTTCCAGCGCACCCAAAGCAGACACCGCAACCATTGGAACTGCGTCACCGTCATAGCCGTGAGCCGTCAACATCTCTCGAAGCTCAAGCTCAACAAGCTCAAGCAGCTCAGGGTCAGCCTGGTCTGCCTTGTTGATTGCCACAACGAGATGCTCAACACCAACCTGACGAGCCAAGATGATGTGCTCCCTTGTTTGAGGCGCTGGGCCGTCGGCGCCAGACACCACAAGGATCGCACCGTCAACCTGTGCCGCGCCAGTGATCATGTTCTTCACAAAGTCGGCGTGGCCGGGCATGTCGATGTGGGCGTAGTGCCTGGTCGCTGTCTCGTATTCGACGTGGCTGATGTTGATGGTGATCCCGCGGGCCTGCTCTTCAGGCGCCTTGTCGATCTGATCAAACTCCATCCAGTTGTCGGTACCCGCCGCCTTCGCCAGCACCTGAGTGATGGCCGCAGTGAGGGTGGTCTTTCCGTGGTCGACGTGACCCATCGTTCCGATGTTCACGTGCGGCTTGGTGCGAATGAACTCTTGCTTTGCCATGGTCTTCTCCTTCCGATTCTGTGCGCGCCCGGTTGGCGCGCACATCATGGCACGAGGCAACTTGTGTTGCCTCGGTTTCGGAACCCTTCGCGTCCGTGGTTGGCTGCGCGTCGATCACTCGTTGTCGGGACCCTTTCCCAGGGCTCCGAAACGAGGCGGGAAAGGGTCAGGTCCGTTCGCCCGAAAGCGCGACAAACAGAGACTCAGCAGAGAATCTCAAGTTGGAGAAAAACAGCGTGTCGCGCATGAACTCAGTGTGGGCGACCTCGAAAACCCTGTCAACGGAATTACGCGACGCCAGGGTGCGTATCGGTTATCCACAGAAAGCGGAACCTAGCTACTTTTGAGACTTGACCCCTAGAATTTGTGGCTTATGCGAAAGCGGTTCCTAGGCGCCATCTTGATAGCCGCACTTTTCGGTGGTTGCGCTGGCAGCGGGACTGAGTCGGTTGCTGAACAAGCGCCTGAAGAGACCGCACCCGCAACCGCACCGGCAGCCGAATCCAACTCGATCGTCAACACGATCGACGGCGGCCAGGTGGACCTTGCCGAAGTGATCGAACAGGATGCCGTACTTTGGTTTTGGGCGCCCTGGTGACCGCATTGCCA
The DNA here is from genome assembly GCA_937922785.1 of uncultured Acidimicrobiales bacterium. GTDB lineage: Bacteria > Actinomycetota > Acidimicrobiia > Acidimicrobiales > SZUA-35 > CALAJQ01. The sequence goes on along the minus strand of CALAJQ010000020.1, from coordinate 41,803 downwards.
ACGAGTTGCCCCTGCGGTCGCAGCGGCTCAAGCAGAGTTTGGTGACGACGTTCGGTTCATCGGCATCGCCGGTCAAGACGAGGCGTCAGCCATTGGCGAGTTCGTTTCGGACTATCAGCTAGACGGCTTCGAACACATCGCCGACCTAAGCGGGCAGATCTGGGTCGCCTTTGGCATCACCGCCCAACCGGCGTACGTCTTCATCAACGACGGCGTAATGACCCGCCAAGTAGGCGCGCTGCCGACCGAAGACTTCCTGGCCGTCCTCGAAACCATCAGGAGCAGCTAACTCCGGCCGAGCTCACAGTCAATCAACAAAGCTGTCTGGACTTCCATCCGCCCAGTGGTTGGAACTCCAGACAACTATCGAGATAGTCGCCCAAAGTTGAGCGAGTAGAGTCACCAGGATGGCAAACAATGACTCACACGATCTCTATGCAGCCGGGCGGACCGACCTGATCGGCCAGCTTCGATCTCTTGACGCCGACCAAGCAGCCACAATCGTGCCGACGTGTCCGGACTGGACTGTGAAGGATGTGGCGGCCCATCTCAGCGGGCTAGTGACTGAAGCGCTTTCGGACGTGCCACCGCCGTATGGCTCGCCAGAGGCTACCGCTCGCCAGGTTGGCGATAGGGCCGACAAGACTCTCGCTGAAATCTGCGACGAGTGGGAAGCTAACGGGCCCGCTTTCGCTGAGCACGCCATTGGCGAGCCAGCGTTCGCAACAGCCCTCGTTGCCGACTTGGCGGTTCACCATCATGACATTGCCGAAGCACTCGATCTTCCCATTGATGAGAAGACGCCGGGAACCATTGCTGCCGCTGAGCGTTATCTTGAAATCTTGCAAGAGCGAGCAGCCGACAAGCTCGACATTGCGCTGACGGTAGAACTGGTCGACGCAGGCGTTCGCCCGGCGAGCGCTGGGAGTAGACAGTTGACCCTGACGGTCAGCCCCGTTGACTTCTTGCGAAATGTCACCGGGCGCCGGACCCAGGCTGACGCCAAGGCCCTTGACTGGACGGGCGATCCAACTGACCTGCTTGCCACTGCGTTCTACCAATACCAAACCCCGGGCTAGAGCTGTTGGCACCGCGTCAGGGCAGCGATATCACCGTGACGGTTCCGGTTGATCCGTCAACTTCGATAATTGCACCGTCGGGGATCTTCCTTGTTGCATCTGTCACCGAGACAGCACATGGAATACCTAACTCTCGGCTGACAATGACGGCGTGACTCATCACTGCACCCACGTCCACCACTACCGCCTCCGCTGGCACAAAAAGGGGGGTCCAGCTTGGGTCAGTTATCGGAGCAATCAAGACGTCGCCAGGCTCCAACCCGCGAGGGTCCGCTGGGTCAGTTACGACTCGAGCACGCCCTCTAGCCACGCCAAGACAGCCGGGCAGCCCAGTTAGGACCTCGCCCTCGTCGACCGAATCGAGAATTGCGTCCCTGCGCTCCCACTCATCCAGCGGCGGGGCCTGACCGGCCAAGAAGAACGGTGGAATCCGCTCACTTAGCGCGGCATGAACCCGGCGGCGATCGGCGATGATGGCCGCAAACGACGCCGGACTGGCTATGTAGTCATCCAATTCGGTATCGACCAAGAACCACATGTCGCCCTTGGCCGCAGCAGTGACGCCGTCAGCCTGTGCTCGGGCTACCAGCCTCCGGTCAAGTTCCTACGCCCGAAGCCGAGACCCGTGAATGGCCCGAACAACAGTGGTCTTGGCCCGCTCGCGACCCTGAGAGTAGAGGCGGGCGGCGCCCAGAACTCGTTTGAAGATCGGCCGAAGCGGTGCCTTGATGCGGCTCATAGTCTCGGCTTCCAACACAACTCGATCAGCCGCCAGTCGCTTTAGCTGCGCGGCGGGGTCGTGGCTTGCATCGGTGGCCCGCATCCGGTCAATCAGCGTCAACGCCAGTTTTGGCTGGGTTTCCCATGTGTCGAAAGCTGTATCCCATTCGTTGGGTCCCCTGGATCCGAACTGATCAATGAAGTCGGCGAAGTCCCGGCGAAAGCGTTCTGCGGCAGGGTCAGCCTCAAGTCTGCCTTCTAAGCCATTGATGCCAGCATCGAAGTGGGCGGCTACCGCTGCATCTAAGTTGATCGACTTCGCAAGAGTCCACATCGCAAGTGACGGAGCAGCGGAATCAACATCACCTAAGCCAGCAAGTAGGCGCACTCCGAGAAGCTCATCGTCCAGCAACTGTTCGCACAGGTTGCCGAGAACGTTGATCATGAGCCCAGCCGAGAATGAAACCTTTAAGTGGGTTTCGAACAGATCTGCGAACAGGGGCACTAAGTCCTCAGTTGAGGACTTGACCAGTTCAGCATCGGTTGCAGTAGCTACGTCAGGCATTGCGGCAAGGAAGGCATCAACCCGCTTCTGGTCCTCGGCGAGCTTGGGAATGGCTTCGGTTCGGGCTGTCTTCCAAACAAAGCGCAGCCCGGCAAGGCTGGCCCGGATGTTGCGTTCATCTGCCATCTCATGCGGCGGCGGGTCCTCGCCGATCCCTAGAAAAGCGACATCAGCATCGCTAGCTTTACCCCCAGGAAACCGTGAGGATGCGAGGCGCTGGATGCTCAAGTTGAGGTAGGCGTAGCCGCCTAAAACGCCGCTGCCGACGGCCGTCGTTACCGGCAAAGCGTCTAGTTCTTCTGGACGCACCAGCCCACTGGTTAGAACAGCTGCGCGCATCGCTCGCTCACCGGCCTCGGCCGCAATTGAGAAACTGAGCGGAGTGAACACGTTCGGGTAAACCTCACCAGCGTTGCCACGGGTGTACACCGGGAACCGCTCGCTGGAATCATGACCAACCCATTGGTCGTCAGTGCCGGCAATGGTCTTCCAGATCCCCATGCCTCGCGATCCTACATTCGCGTACCACTTCGTGCATCCGGGACGGCTCGTTCTAGTCTCTGGGTCATGGGTTTGGTTCGGGGGATGAATTGACAGATAACTATGAGTTCGATCTCGGAACCCACAGTCGCCAGATCTCAACTAAGTCGACCGAAGCTCAGATCTGGTTCGACCGAGGGCTCAATTGGTCATACGCGTTTTCTCGCGAAGAAGCGCATCGATGCTTCGAACAAGTGGTCCAGCACGATCCCGAATGCGCCATCGGGTACTGGGGATTGGCCTATTCATTGGGCCCTTACTACAACGGCCCGTGGGACCGAATGCCTCCCGACGTTAGAGAGCACGTCAACGCAAAGGTGCACGGCTTCATTTCCAATGCACAGCAACGAACCGCACACGCCTCCCCTGCCGAACAAGCCTTGATCGACGCGTATTCTTACCGCTGCCAATCTCCAGCTAATGAAGACCTCGAAGTGTTTGCTGCTTGGGACGATGCCTACGCCGACGCCATGCGCTCGGTGGTGACTAGGTTTGCCGACGACGATGACGTTGTGGCCTTGGCGGCGGACGCACTGATGTGTCGAACGCCGTGGCGCCTGTGGGATCTAGAGAATCGGGTTCCAGCTGAGGGCGCATTGACGGTCGAAGCGATTGAGCTGATTACTGGAGCCATCGATCGTGCGGCAGCAGACGGCCGACCTCCCCACCCAGGCCTCCTCCACTTGAAGATCCACGCGCTTGAGATGTCACCAACTCCAGAGGCTGGCCTACCCGAAGCCGACATCTTGCGAACCTTGATTCCAGACGCCGCTCACCTGGTCCACATGCCCTCTCACCTATATGTGTTGTGTGGTCAGTTTGAGGATTCGCTGCAGGCCAACATTGAAGCGGTTGTGGCTGATGAAAAGTACATGGAGGTCAACCCCGAAGTTGGCGTCTACTCCATTTACATGCTGCACAACATCCACTTCCAGATGTATTCGGCCATGTTCCTTGGCCGGTACCAAGAAGCTCTGGATGCCGGCAATCAGATTTGGGATTGCCTAACCCTGGAGGCTCTAAACCACGACAACGAATTCCTAGCGAATTACCTCGAAGCGTTCTACGGGATGAAGGTTCACGTCTACATCCGGTTCGGGAAATGGCAGGAGATAATCGACGAGCCAATGCCTGACGATCAGCAGTTGTTCTGCGTAACCACCGCGCTATGGCGTTACGCCAAAGGTGTTGCCTACTCGGCCATCGGCGACGTTCACGCCGCTGCGAAACAACAAGAGCTGTTCAACAAAGCGTTCCTCCGAGTGCCCGAAGAGCGGAAGGTATTCAACAACGAAAGCCGTGATGTGCTGAAAGTTGGCGAGGCGATGTTGGCCGGCGAGCTTGAATACCGCCGAGAGAACTACGACCAAGCCTTCGCTCATTTGCGTCGCTGCGTGAAGTTGTATGACGAGCTTAACTACAGCGAGCCGTGGACCTGGATGCAGCCTCCCCGGCATGCGTTGGGTGCCCTTCTCTTAGAACAAGGTCACGTCGAACAAGCGGCCGAGGTTTACCGGGCAGACCTCGGCTTGGACGACACGCTGGTTCGACCATCCCAACATCCAGGAAACGTGTGGGCGCTACACGGGTACCGCGAGTGTTGTGAACTTCTGGGGCGAACCGCCGAAGCCGCCGAAATAGCGGCCCAACTAGAGACCGCTTCGGCTGGCGCCGATGTTGCAGTTACCTCATCTTGCTTTTGCCGACTGGACGAATGACATGAAAGTCTCATGGCGGGCTCGATAACCACGACGGGCACTTGGGTCGACGGCGAACCCTTAGTGTTCAAAGTCCTTATCGAATAGCAGGCCGGTCAGCCGGGCGAGCCGCTACTCGTCGAAGCCATCGATTCTGATTTCGGTCCTTCTGTTCCTGGCACGACCTAAGGGTGAGTCAGCACCGGACGCGTCGAACTCGCTGGCGATCGGCTGACTCTCGCCAAGTCCGTCAACAGTCAGTCGGCTGGCATCGATGCGGTGAATCTCGACAAGATGGCGCCGGACACTTTCAGCTCGGTCAAGTGACAGCACAAGGTTTGCCTCAACCGTTCCGATTCCGTCGGTATGGCCAGTAATCGACACGGTCGACTCAGGCGACCCGGCGAGCAACTCAGCGACATCAGCCAGGACCGCTCTTCCCTCGGCTGATAGGTCCGACTTTGCAAACTCGAACAGCACATCGTCAGGCAACTCAAGCTGAACTACGCCTTCATCGACCTCGGCAGCAAGCGCCTCCAATAGGGTCGAGGTGGCAGTGCTCTCACCGAACGAGACTGGGACATACCGACTAAAGCGCCTTATCAGGACCGGTTCGGGCGCCAACGCTTGGCCGACGCGATTGAGCGTTATCTCCGAAACCACCACTGGGGGCCTCCAGTAGTGCTTAGCCATCAGGCGAAGCCGCTTGGCGTTGGGACTCACACGACCGGCGAAGCTGTAGACCCCGCTCACTGATGTGCCAACTTCGACCTTCTGAAAGTCGCCAGCGCTTTCAATTTCCTCGGACAGAATCATCACGTGTCGATTGCCTAGGTCATCTTCTAGCCAGATCTCCGCGTAGCCCGAGATCGAGGGTGAGGAGCTGTTCGTGATCTCTAGCTCCACAGCTGTCGAATTGGGCCCGAAGCTGACGGCGCCGCCTCTCACCAAAAGATCGCTAGGTTCGATCGTCAGCTCGCCTTCAAACTGACCTTCCGATGGCATAGGGGGAACAAGCTTCTTGGCCATGTCAAGCCGCAAGTTCTTGATTTCCAGGGGGCTAAACGGGTCGTCAATGATCAGCGATAGTTCGGTTGCATCAGGATGGATTCGCCCGGCAAAGGACGCGGAAATGTCAACACCAGTAGTCGCTTCGGCTGAGAAGTACTCTCCGGCCGAGCTAAGCATCATCATGTACTCGTTCCCAAGGTCATCAATAATTCTTGAGTCGAACCAGATTCCCAGCGGTAGCCCAGTCTGATTTGCAGCAAATATGTGAGCTGTTGTGGATGACTCGCCAAACGCGACGGATCGAAGTTCGAAGGTGGCTGGACCAAAGTACTGAGTGCCGTGGGGCAAGGGTTCGGTTAGAGGATCGATTTGGTCGGGAAGCGTAGGCACCGATCGGCTGATGCGCAGCTCGGCATTCTCCTCCTCTATTGCAATTTGAAGCGTTAAAGCCGAGTCAAGAGTTGTCTCGATCGGAAACTCAACCCACAAAGTCTCATAGTTCTCAAAGATCCAAGGCAGCTCGGTTTCGCCTTTGACGAAACCTTTGCCATCGACGTCGAGCGCAAACTCCAGGTGGCGCCGAAGTAGCAGTCCGCTTCGGCCTTTGGCAACAAAGATCTCGACCGTCGTCGAGTTGGGGCTGTGAGTCGTTGACCTCACTTGGTACTGATTTTGGTCTTGGTGGTGCAGGGCAAACGCCGGCAGCCTGATCGGTGCGGGTGCCGTCGGGGCCGATGAACGGTCCTCCACTAGTGGCTTGCCCGACTGGCTAGGGCTTGGGCTCTCCCCGAATTCGGCCCCGGTCTCGGGGTTTGTAAGGCAGGCTGACGCGACCAGCGACAGCGCTAGGCAAAGCACTCTGAGTTTCATGTGATGTGGTCCGTTGATTGGATGCGATTTCGGAGAGACTCAGATCGCAGCAGCCGTCTCTCGAAGACACTCACGCCACTAACAGGAATCGAAGGTACGCCAAACACTCACACATAACAAACAGGGTCGATCTCACAAGGGCGAGTTGAGCCAACGGAGGTGAGCCAGGCCTGTCCCCAGATTTGTTGTATCTGACGCTGTATGTCGCCCTCTACTGAGGTGACGAGGAGGCATGGACCCCAGATGACTACAATCACATCGATGGATGTCCCGGATACGTCGTCGCTGGTCGCCCGGGCACTCAAGAACGATCAGGACGCCTGGGAAGACCTAGTTGACCAATTCACCCGCCTGGTCTGGCACGTGGTTCGCGGTTTCCATCAGCTCGATCCTCAGTCTCAGGCCGACGCCCATCAGACAACCTGGCTGAAACTGGCAGAGCAGCTAACCAACGTTCGAGACCCAGAACGGTTGGGTGCATGGCTGGCAACAACTGCGCGCCGCGAGTGCTACCGACTGCTCAAGCTGGCTGATCGCGAACGCCCCGAACATGAGATCGAGCTGGAACCGTCTTCGGTGGAACTAGATCAACACATGCTCGACTCTGAACGCGATGCCCAGTTGTGGCAGGCGTTTGGCGAACTTGGCGAATCCTGCCAGGCACTATTACGACTGCTCTTAACTGACCCCCCGCTTTCATATGACGAGGTGGCGGACATGTTGGATATCAAACGCGGCAGCATCGGCCCCACCCGGCGTCGATGTCTTGACTTGCTCAAGGCGAAACTGAACGAAGCTTCACGACAGGACAGATCATGACCGACGAAGAACTAATGGATGACCTCCGGCGCGTCATTCAAGCGATGGACAATCCGTCGCTCCCCGATCCTGCCGCGGCTAAATCCGCATTGGCGTGGAATCACATTGACGCCGAACTAGCGCTTTTGGAGTACGACTCAGAGTTGGCCGAAGCGGACTCGGGTGTTCTGCTTAGGGGCGCCGAGACGATGCCCAGGCAACTTACGTTTACTACTGGCGATGTGACTATCGAGATAGAGATCGGTCCGAGTGGGCTGATCGGCCAAATTCTGCCTCCCCAGGCAGCCACGATCGAGCTGCACTCCGGGAACGACGAACCCAGAAGGGTGGCTGACGCTGATGAGTTCGGCGTGTTTCAGATCCAAGAGTTCAAGCCTGGTCCGACTGCAGTTGTTGCCCGCGCAGTCGACGGTTCCTGGTCGATCAGAACCGCTTGGACTGTCGCCTAGCCGACACCTCGCTAACCCGCACCGAAACACAAAAAGGACGCTGCAGCAGCCCAGTGTCTGGGGCTCTTGTCGCGAACCTCATCGGCCGCCGACGCCAGAGCACACGCCGGGCCTAGGCCCGTCTTCAAGTGTGAGTGCAAAGCCACCATCAAGTCCATAGCTGCCTCGTCCTCTACCGGCAATATCGAAGCTATTAGTGATCGTGTCCCCCTAGCCAGAAGCGCAGCCGGGAATCCAAGTACTTCGTCGCCGACGAGACGACCGAGCGCCCCCACACTGCAAGACGAAAGAACAATTAGCGACGGCAACCGGTGGAGATTCTCTAGCTGGTGCACAAAGAGCGGCCCATCTGCCATCTCTAACGAGGAGAAAACTGCGTTGTCGTCGCGGAGGTTGCCATGGGCAGCGACGTGCAAGACATCACAACTCTCGAATTCTCCCAGCGCCACGTCCACAGACGCTGGTTCCTTGTTGGCCGCAGCGCCATAGATGCCACCTACGCGAACAACCTCCTCGCCAGCAAAGTTGAGCCTCGGCCCAATGACGGCGGCCAAGCTCCTGTAGTCCTTGGGCATAGACTCCGCCCGTAGCCAAGAGTCGGCACTTGGAACCACCGAAAACGGCTGAGATTCCAATCGAGGCATTGCCCGCCACGGCACGTCGTGCAGTGCGCCGGTAGGAACAAGGACAAGCTCGCTACGTTCGAAATCAACCGCAGGCAACAACAGATTCTCAAGTTCGGTCGCGGCCGCTTGAATCATGGGAATAGTGAAACCAGCAGTTCTCTCGTCAAACCGATGCAATCGTCTGAGACCAAACTGCAATCGATTCAGATGACCCAACACTTCTGAAACGTTGCCTATCTCTGCGTTATGCGAGACACGTCCTTGCCTCGCTACCAAGGTGTGCAGCGCCCCATCAATCTCGATGAACTCGATGAGCGTCCGATCACCAAGGGCTGCTAGAACTTCTCCCGGTGATCTTCGACTGAGACCAACACCACTTTGGCGGGTCGCCCTGCCGCTGTCATCTACCCCGTCGACACGACGTAGGTGGCTGTGGGCAGTTAGCCGCATCGCCGTTGCCCTCTGCCTCTCAGCCCAAAGCATGATCTGGCGGGGCTTGGATCTTTGGGTGGCCAACCCCAAGCCAAGTCGTGCCAATGCAGGGGCCCGATCGACCGCTGCCGCACGAATTTCCATGGCCCCGATTACCGACCGCATCCGCTCCAATGCGTCTAGCCCTAACGACAAGTGACGCAGTGCCAGCCCCGGCTCGCCCGCTGCCAGGCAATCAAGCGCTGCGGCATGACGCGACCTAGCGATTGAAGGTTCGTCGCCATGGCGTTGAGGCCCGGCCCCGAATGGGGCGAGCAAAGCGGCGACTCGCCCGGGATTGCCCAGGCTTAGCGCCATCGCAGCAGCTTCAATTCGAATGTCTAAGCCTTCGTTCGAGCGTCCAGCGGCTTCAAGATCGGCAACCAATTCTTCTAAGCGTGAGAGTGTTTGCTCGCTGGGCGCAGACGTGTGCATCTCTATCTGGCGTCTCACGAGCGACGAGCTGAGCTCGAGATCGACCAGATTGCGAGCTCGAGCCCACTGTTCGACGTTCTCACAAAGTCCGAACGCAGCGTCGTGGTCGCCGAACTCGCCCCGAATCAGCGCCACTCGTAAGGCAGCCTCGCACGAGGCTGGCGTCGTCAGCTCTGATCCTGCAGTCTCAAGCGCCCGACGGGAAACCGCCTCTGCCTCTGACCGCAAACCAGCATTAAGAAGCGCCGAGGCAAGATCGTTGTGAGTCCGGTGGTCAAAGCGAGCCAAGAGGTTGCGCTGTTCGACGTCGGCGTGCAGCGCAAAGACAGTCGGGAAGTCGCCAATATTGGCCGCTGCCCTAGCTTGGTGAAGTAGGACGTCGCACTCTGCTTCAACATTGCCGAGCTCGCGATATCTGGCGCGAGCTCGGCTGAAATCGGCCAGCGCTCGATGATGATCTCCCTTAGCAATAAGTTGCGTCCCGCGATTCATCGTCAACACGGCCTCGACAATGGCTTCCATATTTGGATAGTCACGTTCGACTTGGTCATAGGTGTTGATCGCCTCGTCAACTTGGCCGAGCCCTAATCCCAACGCTGTGCCGCGCTGAATCAATAGGCGAACCCGGAGATCAGGCGGCAGTAGGTCTTGTGCACGAATCGAATCTTCTATTGCATCCCTGGGACGTCCGCTGCTTATGAGCGCGCCCATTCGAGTCAGTAATGCCAAGCCAATGAGCGCATCCTCCCCCGACTCCGACGCACCGGCAACTGACCGATCTGCATGTTCGAGCGCTTCTGTCAGCTTGCCTCTATGCGTAAACACGCTGGCTAACACCCGGTTCGCCATCGAGGCCGCCGCCGGGTCCTGCACTCCTGAGGCCAGCAGCTTCTCCGATTCTGAGACTGCAGCCTCTCTGTCAACCAGCATCAGATCCACGGCCGCCTCAGCTTGGGCACGAATGTCGCCGACCATTAGCCAACCGCCCTGTGCATTCTGTTGAGGGAAGGATGGACCTGAGGCGACACACGAACAGTTTCGTACTAAATCTTGTATCTAGCCAAAGCGTTCGCCCTCTCATGAAACGAACACCCGAGGACGGGCTCAGACACTGAAGGGAATTGGGGAATGACGAAACGATGGGATTGGGTAACCAGACTCTTGGAGGGAGGATCCGATCTAGGCGTTGTTCTCTGGGACGAAGGCTCCTGGCCAGGCTTGGAGAAAGGAATCTTCAAGCTGAACGCGCAAAACCTGGACGAGAATCGAGAGCGGCTCGACAAGGCGCCGCACGTTGTGGTTTATCGACCGCGTGAACTGGTTGTTGCGGAAGAAGCCTGGAAAGCCCAAGACCCTCGTCTGAGCCCGCTCCTCGAAATCGGAAAGGACGCGCCCGACCCCGTAAAGATCGAGGGCATCGAAGGTCAGCTCAAGATCACGCTGCCAGATGGCTTCGGCCAAGATGCGTTCGACATCTTTCGAGAAATCCTCAGAGGCTTTGAGCACGGACACGATGACGGCTCCGGACATCCAACCTGCGCGACCACCGTCGGGCGGTTCAATCCAGCGTCGTTCACAGAAGACGTTGACATCGTCGAACTCATCCACAAGTTCGAGCCTCACGGCGAACACCTGCACTCCCACGGCCACTACTTTTCCCACGGCCACTACTTCTCACACGGTCACTACTTTTCCCACGGCCACTACTTCATGAGCGATGATGGCCCGGCGTACTGTTTCGAACATCACGAAGACGAACCATGCGCGCCCGACGCGACAGCGCCCGAGGATGCTCTTGATGCATCTGGCCTTGACGGATGCTGCACAAGCGGGAAACGAATCGGAGTTATCGACACTGGTTATGACAAGTCCCACCCGTGGTTAGCGACCCCGAAGTTGACCGGCGATATGGACCCTCCTGGAGAATTCCCCAACGGCCACGGCACGATGGTGACCGGAATATTGCGGCAAGGCGCACCCGGTTCCGAAATTGAGATTCTCCGACCCCGACTCACTGGAACCGGCGAGGATGAGGTCTGCTACGACGAGCTGGAGTTAGTGGCTTTGATCGACCGTCTCGCTCGGAACGGCGCAAAGGTCTTGTGCTTTGCATTTGGAGCAACATGTTACGGCTGCAAGCCACTGCTGCAAAAGGCGCTGGAAAAGTTTGTCACTAAAGGCGGCCTAGTTGTATGTGCCGCGGGCAATCGACACGACCGGCACGTGGACCATGACCATCACCACCTCGATGACGGCGGGCGACCAGCTTCCCGCGAGAGCGAGGAACACGATGAGGATCTCAAGCCGCTTTGGCCCGCAGCTTGGCCGTGCACAATTTCGGTAGCAGGCGGCAAGTACCCAGAGGGAGCCCCGGACGCTGCAATCGGCGGGGCTCAAGATCAAAAGGCCAATTACTACACCTGGAGCAACGGAGGCTGGTGGGTCGACGTAATCATCCAACTCCAATCAGGTTTGAAGGATCGCGCAGCTCCGGCTGACATACCTGGCGAAACTCGCTGGCTGATTTCGGCCGCCCACTCCAGTTCGTATGCACAATTCGTATTTACCAGAGGAACTTCCGGTCTCGCCGCGCTAGTTGCGGCCCAATTAGCAAGCGGGTCGGTACGCAACGCCCACGAGATCAACCGGGTATAGCAAGAACTCGCGCACCCCGCTCACGCAATTGCACTCGAAATCGGTTGGCCAGACGGGTAATTGGTTGGCTGAACTCTGACCCGAGCGGTTGCGTTAGGGAGCTAGGGGTGGGGCCAGCCGTTCGGAGCGCAGCCTTGGAGCGACTTAGTCTGCTGTTGCATTACTGGAGCCGGCTGGCCGGCGCCCGGGCAGGACACGTGGCCAAAGCCAAGGAAATGCCCGACCTCATGATTGATTACGTACGCCCTGTATTCAGCAAGCGATGCCGTCCACGCGTCAGTTGCTGAAGTCCAGCGGTTTAGGTTGATATAGACGTTGTTGCCTTTGCGGCAAGAGAAGCGGCCGTTGGTTCTGAGCGGGGCACAGTTGCGGTCAACTGTGGCTGGGGTAGCCACCAAGATCTGCAATGTGTCGGGACCTGGCAAGTCGGTTCGCCGGAACCTGACATCAACTCCGGAGATCCAGCTTCGGTAGTCGGCCAGGATTGACTGCACTTCGAGAACCGTTTCGTCGATGGGCAACCCGGTGGCCGGCTCGACTCCAACTGTGAACGGAGTGACCTCGCCTTCGCCAAATCCGAAAGTAAAAGGGTTCAATGGGCCAGGCTCGTTCGGGAAGCGGTGAGCGTCAGCGAACTCATGCCCTAGCGAGAAGTACAACATGAGCGACCCGCGGCTGATCTCCCCCGTAGAGAGCAGTTGCTGCCAATAAGCAAAGCCTTCGGGATCTGGCTGACGGGCAAGGACGTTCCGATAGACCCTTCGGATGAATTCATCGTCGGTGAGTTCGCCGTAACGAATGTTGAACTCGGTGGAAGCGGCGAAGAAGTCCGAGATTTGTTCAGGGGTTGATCCGGCGTTGTTGACCTCGACCCAGTACTTGGCGCCAGCCAGATCTGGCTCCCGCACGAAGTAAGCCTGGTAGAGCCTCAACACTTGAGCGTGTGAGAATCGAAACCGATCCGACGATGTGATTTCCTCAAGCGAATCCGCACCCCCTACGTTCGGGTCTGCCCCAACCGAGGGCGCAATCAGGCTGAGGATCATGCCAACAACTGCGAGTGCCACTACCACAGGTCTTGATTTCATCATCTCGCTACTCGGCAATCTACTTGTGCCGGAACCAACCTAGTTGGGTCAGTTCCGGCAAGCCCAGTATTAGGAGTCGATGTCCGAGCCGGCAGCCGTCGGCGGAGCAAGGGGTGCAGGGGGTGCAGGGAGTGCAGGGGCCATGCGAAGGACCCGGCGGATTTCGTTGCTGTCAGCCGATAGCAGGACGATCACTAGGCCGGCTACTAGGAACGAGACGGCCCGCATCAGGTTGCCCTCTGCTTGGGGTGTGTCCACTAGAACAAACTTGGCGACAGCGACTGCAACCGTTCCAAGCCCGACCGCTAGCGCAGTCCTCTGCTCTGACTTCAGCCCAAACTTCACTGCGGCAAAGCCAGCCAGCAGCCAGCCCGCTGAGGTGACCATCAACATGACCGGACCACCACCGATGCTTGCAGCAAGCAACCCCAAAGCGACCGTGTACGGCACTCCCCAAAAAACTCGTAGTTCGGGTCGTAGGTAGAAACCGGCTGCGAACAATCCTGCTGCCGCCCAAGCCGAGATCAAAGTCGGCAAGTCGTCCGCGAGAGGCCCGGCTAGGCCAGTAAGGATCATCAGCAAAAGGCCGGTAGCGGTAAGCATTCCGAGCAAGGTCTGAATGAGCTCCAGCAACGAGGTCGAGAACGATTTGTCTTCGGCTGTCTTCTGTTGCTCGACAGAATCGCCGGCGACGATCGACACAACAAATGCAGCCGCCAGCATCACGACATAGACATACCAATTCAAGTCTCCTACTGCGATGAGGAGCGCAAACAGCGCAGACAAGACTCCGCCGATACGTCGGCCTGGGCTTGCTTTAACACCCCAAGCTTCGATTCCGCTGTAGAGAGACACCGCGAGGCCAAGAGTCAGAGCGGCCCAAGCGCCCATGGTGACTCGCTCGCCGACCGACGTCAGGTTCAGGTCTTGGACTAGCACCCAAACTGGAAATAGTGCATAGACCGGAGCGATCGAGTCGAAGACGTTGAATATGGGACCAAGGAATCGCTGAGCTATCGACTCATCGTCAACATCAACTCGCACCACACCAAGCAATGCAGATGCCGCAATGACTCCCACCATCACCAACTGGGCACCAAACATGTCAGTGCCTGCCTCGATCGTGTACCCGAAGCTGATTGACAGCGCCGCAATGCTAAGCGCCCACGGCATGAACCAGCCCTTGGCCAAGCGCAGGCCGAATGCCAGCACGGTAAACAAAACAAGCGGCACAATCATCTCGGTTTGGCCGTAAAGGTCTTCAACTGTGTCGAGGAACTTGAAGTCCGAATACAGCGGCCCCGAGATTGGAAGGCCAGCCAGCCCGACGATTCCCATTGCGAACCCTGTCGAGTCGTTTCGCATCCACGAATAGGCCAACGCCAAGAGACCTACGGCGCCCGATAGCAGAATCGATGTGCCGACCGGCCAGCCGGTTACGGCGGGGACTGCCCAAGAGCATAGGAAGGCGCCAGCAAAGAAGGTGCCGGTCACCAATTCGCCCAGCAGCTTCTGCTCACGCTTGATGAAGTATTGGCCCAGCCAACCGAAGCCGAGAGTGACAGCGATGCCAGCAACCAGTCGCTCAGGCGGCCCGAACACGTCGGTCTCAACCAGGAACACGGCGCCATAGATCATGCCTAAAACGATGAATGCCGGCCCGACCCACTTCATGAACGCGGCCACGATGTCGAAGCCATCACCGCTTGGCTGCGGGACATGCGTCGGCGGTATTGGAGGAGGCGGGGAAACATGAGGCGCGGAACGACGAGGGGGCGGCGGGGACCCACCTATTGGGGCCGCTTTCGGGTTAGACGGGGGCGCCGGTTTCATAGGCGGCCCGACCGTTGGTTCGGTCGTCGGAGTTGGGTGATCGGTCATGTATTTATGGTCGATGAAACCCGACCCCCGAGGAACCCGGACAATCCCCCATAAACCCCTAGGGGGCTGAGGTCTAGGGGTCCGAGGTCACCACGGCCCAAATCTCTTTCTGTCAGAGGTTTATCGGGCTATAGCCCGATAAACCTATGACAGAAGCAAATTAGATGGCGTAGTCGGCGATCTGGGCGTCTTCAGCTCCGGCGTCGGCGAAGTTGTCTGCGGTTCTGGCGTCTATGTAGGTACGGAAGCTGAAGGGTTTGTAGGTGGGAGTGCCGTCAGCAAGCTCTGCGATTGGCTCGATAGTTGCATCACGCGGAGGGTTATAGAAATAGGGAACACTCATGCGCGTCGTAGTAGTCATCGGAAGCACCCGATGGATCGCAGCCTTGTATCGGTCGTTGGTCCAAACCTGCATACAGTCGGCCAGGTTCACCACAATCGTGCCGGGCCTTGGCTCAACGTCAATCCAACCGTGATCGCCAGACTGAGCTTGCAAACCGCCGACGTCGTCTTGGATTAACAACGTCAGCAACCCAAGGTCGGTGTGGTGCCCAAGTGCTACTTCGGCCAAGTCGGCAAGGCCGTCACGTTCACTTTCGGGCACGGGATCACCAAGGGTGTAGTGGTTTAGCCGAGCGCTGCTGACAGATCGATCGCCGGGGTGTTGACGCACCGTCTGATCCGAGCAGCCAAGGGCTGAGAACACCAACTCGGTTGTTCGAGCCGCAAGATCGCTGCACGCGTCGTAGTGGTTTGTCATTGCGTCATAGAACCCGTCGACGGTGTCTGGCCACCGATTGTGCTTGGCCGAGCGGCCCATCGGATCAACGAAGTCAAACACTTCTTTGTGGTCCCGAACGCGCTTAGTTAGTTCACGCTCGTTATAGCCGAGAGCATTCTCGGCGCTCCGACGAACACCATCTTTCACCACGCGAGGAGCGTCGAAGAAGCGACGAGCAGCGGCGAAAGTTTCATCGATGATCGAGTCCAGGCCATGCCTGGAAAGCAGGAAGAAGCCGTGGTCGCGACATGCCTTGTCGAGTTCGGCCAACGACGTAGCCCCAGGGTTCGAGATGTCAACAACGGGAACCAGATCCATCAAGCCAAGCTACTAACGCCCCGGCAACCGAGCAAAGGCGCTGTGGTTAGACGGCGGAACTAAGCGACTGGAGCCACCTGAGCAACCCGGCTTATGGCGCGGGCAATCAGCGTTGTGGCGCTTGCTATGTCTACGTAGCTAGCCGGGCGGATTCCGTCCGGGCCCCAAATGATGTCACCCGGGCGCATCGCCTGGTGTTGCAGCTGAAGCACAAGAAGCTGGGTGTGAGGATCACTTAGCCAGCGGTGTGTTGAAGCCAACTCTTGAAGACCAGCGGTGTTCGCAGCTAACCAACTGACCCAGTGTTCCAGAGCTTCGGGCGCTAACAAATTGTGGCCCTTCGAAAGATTCTCATCAGACGGAATCACTACGAAGTTCTCAATCATCGACAGTTGAGCCCGAGACCAAGGAACCACATGGTCCACATTCCAGGTTTTCACCCGACGCCCCGAGTAGGGAGACACGCCTTCTTGAAGATCGAGAATCGAATCAATCACAGCTCTAGATGGGATCGAGCGAGATTCGGCCGGGAACAGATATTGGTGAACCGAGCTTGCACCGTAGGTCAAGTCGTTGCGAGGCACGGCTGAAACGAAGGACACAAACCGATGCTGAATGACTTCTCGAAGTAACGGACCGTGCCGCACCAGTGCTTCTTGAGCCGGCGAGCGAAAGCGAATGCTCCTCGGTTCGGTGTCTGTAGTGAACAGAAAGTCGTTGTCGCTGCCAGGCAGCCGCTGGACGCGAGCAATTGGATCACGCCACAGCTTGTAGCCAACCTGGCGGACCGCGTCGTCCAGTAAGTCGTGTTCGCGGAAGTGCTGCTCAGCTTGTGGCCAGGCGACGTTCGAAGGCAGCCCACTTATATTTCGCAGCTGTTCGGCCACGAGAAGAGCAGCAACAGATCGATTCGAGCTACGGATCTGTTGAAGCCGAGATCCACGGTCAGAGAACCGTAGTGACATCGGCCAGTACAACTCGAGACTTCGCAGGGCGAGGTCATCAAGCAAGATGTCTGCGCCGAACTCTGTCTCCTGGGCGAGGTCAATCAGTACCAGCAACAAGCCGTACTTGTTCGTGCCTTGGGCGCCGCCGTGATCGATCACGCTCAAGATGCCGCCAAGGGCATCCGCTCCTGCTTCGGTCGAGAAATCAGAGCTCGCCGATCGATTGTGCCCGCTGTCCAGTCGCCTGCGCTCCATATTGTTCTATCGACACGAATTAGCCGACTTCTTTAGCAAAGCCTGCGGCAGCTGCATTCTGCGAGAAGACCGTTAGTGCAACCGAGCCACCTCGGCGCTCTCGTTCGAGAGGTTGTTCGCCGACAGTATGGACTCGATCCGCACTACATGCCCTTTAGCTGCTGGCGTGCCCTCAGCTAGCAGACACCCAACCAGCATCTTTAGGTGCCCGCTTCTGGTCACGTGCAAGACTGCCTCAATTGATGACGGATGGTCAGATTCGGCCTGCACTGCAGCTGCGAGTTGGGCGATGCCACCGTGGTCGTCTCCGTTTTCAACCCGCAAGATCGCCTGAAGGGTAAGTGTCGGCGAGTCAAGATCTTCAAACATGACGTTGGCCCGATCAAGGCGGTTTTGATGCAACCACGACCACACGATCACTTCACCAGCCAGTCGTCTTTCTCCGACCTTCTTGCTAGTTCTGATGGCGTTCGCCGCATGCTCCATCGCTTCTCGGGGGTTGTTGCTACGAAGCGAAGCAAACCCGGCGCCTGCCCAATCGGGAGTGACTTTCTTCGATTCGGATTTGCCGCTGCCGCCGAAGATAGACCGCTTCGAGGTGCGGGGTTCTGGAGAGTGATAGGTGCCGTTGCGATCTAGGTAGCCGCCGGCGTCGTTGGGGGTGAGGCTTGCCTGGTTGCCTACGATTCCTAGCCGACCGAGATTGATGTAGATCATGTAACCGAAGAGGAATGCCATGAAAGTAAGGCCGTTGAGAAGGCCGATCACAATCATCACTACCGAAGTTGCGATGGAGACCTTCGACACCAGAGTCGGCTTATGCTCGCCAGTCTTTAGGTAGACCAGCTCGTCAAAGATGTGGCCACCATCCATTGGTGAGGCTGGTACGAGGTTGACCAAAGCCCAAACGACGTTGATCCAAAACAGCCACTGAAGTACCAGCCCCGCTAGGCCGAATGGACTCCAAGTTTGCATCAGTATCCACGCCGGCAGACCCAGCAAGATCATCTCGGTTACAGCTCCTGCAGCAGAAACAACAATCCTCTGCTTGGCATGAAGATGCCCAGCGCTTTCAGCTCTAGTGGCTCCGCCAAGGCCGTGCATAGAGATAGAGGACTCAGTCCCATAGTGGCGATAGGCAAAGGCGTGCCCTAGCTCATGGACCAGAATCGAGAATGTCACCAAGCCGACCCACAACAGGGCGTATCCGATGTGGTCTGCACCGCGAAGCCCGATAAAGAGTGCACTGATCCAAAACCACAGCTCAAACCGAACCGGGAACCCGAACGCGTGAAGATGTGGCTCTCTTGGCATGACGATGCATCGTCTAGGCCTCAACAAGCCTTGATGGGCAATCTTTCAGCGATGGCCAAGCTACTTGGCCCATGGCGTTGAGCCTGTCTTTAGGGTTGTTCAGACGCCGGTGAGATGCGGGACGTCTCAACTATCGCAAACACCAGAACGGCTAGGACAACTGCAATTCCGGTTATCTGGGTGATTGACAGCGTTTCACCAAAAAACACTCGTGCGCCCAAAACCGACAGCACGGGTACGCCCAGCGTCATTAACGAAAGCAGGGTTAGCGAGACGTGCTCGTGAGCCCAGCCGATTAGGAAATGTCCGGTACTCGGCAACGCCACAAGACCGAGTACATACCACCATTGTGTGCCGCCCGGAACGGGGACTCCGCCGCTATCAATCAGCAAGACCACAAACAGAACAGGCAGGCCAGCAACAAGAGAGTGGGTCTGCAACGTGATGCCCGACACGGTCTCACGCGCCACCTTGCCAAAGGCGAAGTAAGCGGCAAAGAAGACGAGGGCCACCACCGCAAGGGTGTCACCCACCGGATTCCATTCGGGGTTACCAGCCGCGCCAAACACAACAGCGCCCACGCCGACCAAGGCCAGCGCAGTGCTTGCTATGAGACGAAACGAGATGCGTTCGTTGAAACGCCGAGCAGCCACTCCAAACAGCAGCAACGGAGTAAGCGCACCAATCACGGTCACGTTGGCCACTGTGGTGTCTTGGATGGCCACAAAGAACGCAGCAATCTCCAAAGCCAGTGCAACCCCGACTGGGGCCGCCACTTTGAAGTCAGCCCACCGAAGCGGCGCCACAAACAGAGAGTGACCAATGGCGTATCCGATCGCCGCGATGAGGTAGCGCCAAAACGCAATCTGAGGACCAGTTAGTTCAGTACCGCGGACGATCATGTTGCCCAGCGACCAGAAAGTTACAGCAGTCAAAACTGCAAGCTTTCCGAGGCGGGCGGTATTCATCAGTGCAGCGTAAGGCGCATGCGCCTACTTCAAGCGGTGCCACAATTCACGCCGCGCCGAGCTCTAGCTGTAGGGCTTGAATAGGCAGCGTTGAACCTGTTCGGTGGTAGAGCCTTGTGCAGGCGTCAGCGAACTTGATGTCATGATCGTCCAGGCTTGTAATGGCGAGCTGGGCCAGCCCATCCAAGATCGTTTGTTCGGTGCCTGGTTCGATCGCTGCCACCTCAGGCGACACGACATTGTCGTCATAGGCCACCACTGCGGCCACAACAAAACCAACAACCGCAGATTCGAGGCGACGTTGGTCTGCCTCGTCAAGAAACGGTAGAAGCTCTGACGCGATCATCGAAACTGTCACGCCGTGCAACAAGGCAAAGCTATTGAGGCCCGTGTTTCGCATTTGAGCAGCGCAAGCCGCCAGGGCCAGTTGATCGAAGGCGACCGGCAGGTCGTCGGCCGGGTGGGTCGCGGCAAGAAGGTCAAACGCTCCAGGCACTTCCATAGCTGCCCGAAGCGCGTAGACAAGAAGGCCATCAGGCCGCTTCTCGGGGTCGAGGCGAGGAAGCTGAGTTAGTAGTTCATCAAGCTCAAGCGTCCCAGCGAGCGCCTCGGGAGACTTCAGAGCAATACCTTGTGGCCAGTAGGTGAATGCTGCGGCCAGTTCACGGCGGCGAATCTGCGACTCGTGCCTCCCTAATGCTCGGGCTGCATGGGCCACCCGAAGAAGGCCGTGCCCTGCTTGGGATCCAGCCTTGTGAACAACTCCTGGTAGCTCGCTTCGCAGCAGCGCTTGCCAGTCGCCCGGGTCGGAATAGACATCATCAGTTGGTTCCAGCTTCTTCGACACTTCGGTCACATACGGACCGAACGCCTCCGGCAGACCGAGCGACGCCAAGGCATCAAGCGCCATCGGACCGTGACTGGAAAGCGCTCCCCCGTACTCGGTGCCAAAACCAATTAGGCGCTGAAGTTCGTTGTCATAAATTTCGTTTGCTGAGCTGTCCATACCTAGTTTGTAATATCTCAAGTACTGTTGAGGTCAAGCTTTTTGTTTGAGCCGAGGCCCCGCCAAGTAGATCGTCGCAATTACTCCTGCGAGGATGATGCCCCTGACCAACACCTCGGCCGTTCCAAGTGTCGGCCCCCAGACTGGCAGGGGCGCATGCCTTTTAATGAAGTAAGAACCAGCGATGCCGACCACCAGCGCAACGGTCACTCTCGAACGCCACGCTCTTCGATCGCCCCAGTCTCTCACAACCGACCCAGTCGACTGCTGCGGTCCTATCAAGCTCAGCCGTCAGCTCGCAGCGCATCCAACTGTGCGCCTAGGGAACCTAAGCCGGCCGTTAGGTCAACAATTCGGTCGCCTCGATAGTGGTCCCTGAAGCGTTGCTCATATTCGTTGCCGTTGACGATGCGCGTTGCAAGGTCTCGCAAGTTCGCTCCCCCAGCCAGCCGGGTTTCCTCGGCGGAAAGCTCAACGGCTCCGGGAACCCGATTCAGCAGCGCTATGTAAGTGCGCACAACCCGAACACGCAGGGCATAGGTGCCCGCATACTCAGCCGACTCTGAGAAGTTCACCATCAACTGGCCGCGAGTTATCTGACCGGTCGACAACAGGTTCTGCCAGTATGCGTAACCGTCGGGGTCAGGCGTTCTACCGAGAACGTTCTCATACACCAAACGAATGAAATCTGCGTCGGTTGTGTCGCCGTAGAGGTTGCGGAACTCTGAAGACAATGTGAATTGCTCTGAAACCAAGTCAATCGAATAGCCGTCTCGTCGAACGTCCATCCAATACTGCAACCCCTCTGCGTCGGGCAGACGGTCGAAGTAGGCCTGATAGAGCCGGATGTTTGGGTCGGCCACGTTTTGGTACTCAAGCGAGCCCAAAAGGCTCATCACCAAGTCGACGTTGGACTGTTTGCCGGAATCAAGATCAGTGGCCCAGAGCCAGGCTTCAGTCGGCGTGGGTTTCCGACCCAAAAAGTCAGAGTATTGCTGGGTAACAAACTGTCCGCTGTCGTCCAACGGATGAATGATCAGTTCGACGATGTCATACCAGGCGGGGCGACGCAGGTCGATCTCTATTCCCTCTCGGAAGGCCCGGGCTGGCTCACCGAAGTCGAGGTACTCATAGATTCCAACCAAGTCCGACTTCTCGTTCTCGAACGCAACCAGAACGCAGTTCTGCGAGGCTGGCAACAAGAGTCTCATCGGCTGGTCGTAGGGCACGTCATAAACGGTCCGCGATCCCGCACCGCATATTAACTCGACCTCTCGCGATGGTTCGGAGGCTCCTCCAGATCGGTGCACGTAGAGCCAGAGCGGCATGTAGCCCTCAGTCCGGGGCGACATGTTTAAGTGGATCGGCTCGCTTGTGACTGTGAAGGTGAAGTCAGCGTTGAGGTAGTCGTAGGTGACACCGTCGCCCACCGGACCCCACCAGGTGTTCTCTCCCCTTAGGCGACATACTGATCCGACGGCCACGTCGGTAGAGCGATCGAAGGCAACTTTCACTTGAGCGCTCCACTGTTCACCGGCGTCGCCTGATTCTTCGTAGGTGCACCAAAGTGATAGGTATCGCTCGTAGTCCAAGTCGGGTCCGGTGATCCGGACCTGGCTGGTCTGGTACCAGCCTTGCATCGTGATTCTGAGAGCTACCTCGAAGGGGTTGTCGTCGAACCTCAAGCCGTAGTTCCCTGGCCTCATCAAGGGCGGCACGAATTGGAATCCGCCCTCTACAAGTTCAAGATCGATGTTGTAATTGCCAGGGCCGACTACCGCGTCGGGTCCGGTTACAAGCTGATTCGATGTGAAGTTGTTGCCCCACATTCGAAGCTTCACAACCTCACCTGAAAATGCGTCATAGATCTCGTGCGACTGTGACAGAACCACGCTGCGGTCAGGGATGAAGGCCAACAACTCTCCACTTTGTGCCAACGTGCCGTACCCATCATTGGTTATGCGGTCAGGCACAAACGGAAGTTCGAGAGTGCGTTGGAATGACCTGGCATCGTCTATGCGAGGCGGGTTCATGGCCAACAACGAAGTTCCCGAGTCAGTCGGTGTAGCGAACATCGGGCCTTCGAGAACCTTGTCAACCGACTCCGACACTTCGTACCGGGCACTTACCTCACCCGACAGAACCCCATACAGAGTTAGGACGTCGCCATCGCGTGTGGCCGGCCACTCGCCAACAAAGAAGTCACCGACTGTTTGCAGCCTGGGGGTCCAACCCCAACTCGGGGTGTGATACCTCTGACCTTCGGCGTTAGTTATTAACAAGCCACCGGTCCCAGCATCTGCGAACTCAACCGGATTCACAATCTCAGTCTTAAGCTCACCCGCAGCTACGGGCACTCCGTCAAAAAGGCGATGCTCCGTTATCTGCCTAACGCCGTCCACCGTGCCGAGAAGGTATAGATGCTGCCTAAGAATCCAGCAGTTGTCTATGGCGTCGAGACCGAAGAAGTCGGCCGTGCCTTCAAAGGTCTCCAAAGACAGATCAAAGATGGAGACTCGTTCGGCGTCGCAGTGCATAACCAGGTATGGCGCAACCTGGCTAATTCCGGGGAGATCGATATCTTCAAACGACTGATCAAACTTTGAGACCCGTCGAAATCCAAAGTCGGTTTGGATAACCGCGTAACCATCCATCGACCCGATCAAATCGAGTCCAGGCCGCGAGAGTTCCCAGGCCACCACCTTTTGGTAGTCGGTCTGGGCGGCCTGAGCCGACGAACCTGAGGGCTGTGTCACTGCCGCGAGCACGGCTACTAACAAAGCCGCACAAACTATTTTCACCCGCATGCTTGCTTAAGGTACCGAAGATTACCGATTCGGCAAGAAGTGATTTCACTCCTGGCCGGCTAGCTCCGGATAACGGGGAAGCACGTTAAGAGCAGTTGATGCAGCTGATCGCCCAGGGCAAAGCCTCTAGGCGCGCATCACCGATGGCTTCACCACAGATCTCGCAGTTGCCATAAGTGCCTTCTTCGATCTTCGCAAGGGCGGCGTCGACCGTTCCAAGTTCGGCCTCGAGGCCGCTGTGCATGTTTAGCTGCGTCATCCGTTGAACAGCTGCTGCCCGGTCTTCGCCAACCGGTTCGGTGAACGCTAGACCTTCGCCGCTAGACACCGCACCGCCTGAAACCAGAGACTCCATTTGCTCGGTGATTTCAATCCTCCGAGCCTGAAGCTTGTCGGTCAGTTTGGTTGTATCCATACCCAGGTTCTAGCCAAAAGAACCGCACTTCATGCGCCAATGTTGCAAAACCCCAGCTCAGCGACATTAGGGAATCACGCTGTCTCGCTACAGCGATACTTCCAGCACATCCAAGCCGCGTAAGTTGATGCGGCCATTCCACTCAATTCGGTTCACCGCAGCGTCCGGGAAGCGGCGGACAAACGAACCAATCGCCACCTGGGCTTCGAGCTTCGCTAGCGATGCGCCCAAGCAATAGTGAGCACCCGATCCGAACGAAATGTGTTGACTGGCGTTTGCTCGGGTCAGGTCAAGCTCGCTCGCAGTCGGTCCCCAGAAATCGGGGTCGCGGTTGGCCGAGGCCAGGCCCGCCAACACAAACGACGCGTTGGGAATGGTGATGTCGCCATAGACAACTTCTGTTGTAGTAACTCGGCGAGAGAACTGCACTGGCGAAACAAATCGCAGCAGTTCTTCAACCGCGTTTGCTGTCATCGACTCATCGTTTCGCCACGCCTCAAGCTGCTCAGGGTTAAGCAGCAATTCATAGATTCCGGTCCCAATCAGGTTCACGGTGGTCTCGTGTCCGGCAACAAACAACAGGTTCACCTGATCCCCGAGTTCCTCGGTTGTCAGCCGGTCACCATCTTCCTCTGCGTTGATGAGCGCCGTGAGTAAATCGTCGGCCGGGTTGGAACGCTTCCACTCGATAACTTCCTTGGTGTGCTTACGAAGGTTGTTCGAAGCTTCGATGGCCGTACGCAAATCATCTTCAGAAAGAACTGGGTCAAGCGTCTTCACCACTGCTGCGGACCAGTCACGGATCAAAACTTTGTCAGCATCGGGCATGCCCAGCATCTCCGAGATCACATCGAACGGCAGCGGGAACGCAAGCGCGTCAACCACGTCTCCCCCTCCATTGGTCTGCAACCCGTCAAGCGCTTCGTCAACTAGTTCCTGAACTCGCGGCCGTAGCGCCTCGATAACCCGAGGTGTGAATGCTTTGCTTACTAGCCGTCGCAACCGAGTGTGGTCGGGCGGGTCCACATTTAGCATCGACCGATCTTCACGCACCTCGTCCTGTAGCCCGAGCTCGGCGATCAGCCGGTCACGATCCCGAGACCGTTCGTCAGCCTTCAAAACGTCCACGCTAAGCGTGGTGTCGCGGAGAAGCCGGAAGCAGTCGTCGTAACGAAAAAGCGCCCACGGGCCAGCCAACGTTTGTTGCACTGCCATCTTGTCTCGCATCTCGCCAAGGTGAGGATGCGGATCGGCCATGTAGCTGGGATCAAGTGGGTTAAAGAACAATTCGGCCATCGCCGGAGACTACTTGCGCCCGCTCGAACCGTCGAAAACAGACTCAGACCTGGGGGTAGGTCTAGCCTTGGGTCTATGCCAGCGGACCCCAGGCCAAGCCTTTCGAACGGGTGACGAATCAAACGAGGAACTCAGCGCGCAACTGGCTGAAGTCGAATTGGCGAGCTGCGACCAAGATCTGGTTGGCCGGGTTGCAGCGCTGATCCGAGCGACCGGCGGCCACGTGCTGATTGACTGGGGTCATGACCTTGCCCTCTCCGATCGACATCAAAACCGAACTCGCAAGCCTCGACTTCCTGCCTGACCGGACACCCACAACGACCGAGTCTGAGGCGAGCTGGGTTGGCAACCTTGGCAAGTATCGCGACGGTGGAATGTTCATCGTTCACTACGCCGGGCAATCGGAATGGGAACGGCACAACGTCGGTTCGTCCGACCTAACTGAAAGCTGGGCCCAGATGTCAGGCTGCAAATGTCAGCCCCAGGTGACATTTTGCTGTTCTGTCAGCTCCAGGTGACACTAATTGTCACCTACAGCTGACTTTTGGGGAGGTGGGAGCACACGGTGCAGCGGTAAAGGCTCACTACAACCCGCAGACCGATCCCACCGGCCACAGCTAGCAATACGATCGCGTCTGGACGCGAAAAGGGCCGGGCTCCCATTTCGGAACCCGACCCTATTCATTCCTGTTGGTAACCGACTGTGCGTCCTGCCCTATGGGAGGTACGGGAAGTTGTTTACGAACTCAGCGTTGATTGCTACGTAGTAGACAACCTCGCCCCTGTCGCCCTGAACCAGATCCGGGTTCTCACCTGTCAAGTTGGTTCCGTTGAGGATGTCAAGCCAGTAGGCAAAGCCGTCCTCGTCTGGGACACGATCCAAGATGTTGTTGTAGACCCGAGTTAGAAACTCCTCGTTGTCAGCGGCATCTTCGTAGGTGTTCTGGAACTCCGCCGATGCGCTTGGGAAGAATCCGGCGATCTCAAGCGAGGTGTTGGTGTCGCGGATTCCAATCCAGTAGATCGCTCCACCGACATCAGGCTCACGGTTGAAGAACGCCTGATAGAGACGCAGGATTTCCGGATCAGTCTGAACGTCATAGTCAGACGCATTGACGATCTCGTCGATGGTCTTTGCGTCAGCCAAGAGGTTTGAGTAGAGCCCACAAGCCAGAACGTTGCTTAGGTCGGCTCCGTCGTGCACGTTGAAGTAGACCGCTGCTGGATCTGCCAGACCTGCTGGCGATGGGGCAACAAAGATCCGATCAAGTGTGCCGTCAGCGACCGCTACTTGATCGCCATCGACGCCCAAAACGATTCCACCCATTGCATCACAAGTTGTTCCGGTGTGGAAGTGCATAACCACACTTGGCACGGCTAGTCCGCTGGCTTCAACCCGAGTCTGAACGGTGTCGCCAGCAATGGTGTTGGTGACCAACAGTGACTCTGCTTCTCCGGCTGCCTTCTTGTATTCGGTAACCGCAGTGTCGGCCAAGGTTGCGCAGGCTACGACGTTGCCCAGGTTGCCCGACTCGTGAATGTTGAAATACACGTTGTCCATCTCGGCATCACCTAGCGGTTCTGTTGTTTCAAGTCTAAGGCTGCCGTCAACTGTGGCCTGTGGTGTTGCACCGGTTGGAACTGCAACAACGATGCCGCCGCCAGCGTCGCAAGTAGTTCCTGCGTGGAAGTGCATTTCTACTGACTCAACATCAATTCCGTCGACGTTGACAGTGATGTCGACGTTGTCTCCATCAACGGTTGCCAACACGACGCCGACTGATTCAGACGAACCGGCCGTCACCTCGAATCCGTAGGTGGTTACAGAGTCGTCTGCGGCTACGGGGGCGGTTAGGCCGGCAACCGAAGCAGCTCCGATGGCAAATGCCGTTAGGACTTTACGTGCTGATTTCGACACAAAGGTCTCCTAGAGTTTGTCTACTTGTTGGAGTTCTACGGTAGGCCGTATGGCCCAGATGCATGTTGAATCAGGTTTGTTTGCAAATGATTAACAAACCTGAAGTCGGTCTGTGAGAGGCGCCCACTCAACGAGAGTTTCGGCCAGGTTCACGAGGGCTTGACCTCAACAATGCTTGAGAATCTAGGGTGATGCCTATGACCTCTTTCAGCCATCTAAGTCCTGAGATTCAGACCGCTTTGGCCCGGGACATGACCATCGATATCACCACGACTGGCCGCAGGTCTGGGAAACAACGACGGATCGAGATTTGGTTTCTCAACGTCGGCGGCGCTATCTACATAACCGGGTCAACTGGCCGCCGAGACTGGTACGCAAACCTGATGGCGAATCCAGACTTTGTGTTCCACCTGAAAGAGTCAACAACCGCAGATCTGGTGGCGACTGCAACAGTTGTGTCCGAGCACGACGAGCGCCGCAGCGTGTTCGAGGCCGCCACGGCCAAGTGGTACAGAGACCAGGAACCCCTAGAACGCCTTATCGCCGACGCACCCGTACTAGAGATCAACTTCAGCTAACAAACTCTGGCCGCCAGGATCGCCGGGCAGGCTTGGCTTGCTTGGGCTTCACCGGGTGGTCAATCGATACTGTCGTAGGGCTTGGTCACAATGGTCTCATGGCTAGAAAAAGACGGCGCAACCCGAACACCCCTCGCAACACCAACCTGTATTTGTTGCCACCACTTGAATCGCGCACACCGCTGCGCCAGCTGCTTGACGAAGACGGTTTCTTGGCCGATGCCGCCCGTGACCTAACACTTTGTGTTGGAGGAATTGACCAGCTGGAGTCGCTTGACACCTCACCCCTTCCTGTCACCTGCTTTTTCTGGAACGAAATTCCTGACGGTCAGAAAATTCTGGTTATGGACATCCTCGACGAGATAGAAATTGCAGGAATTGAGTTCTTTGGTCCAGAGGCCCAAACCATCATGTTTCGCTTGTTGGTTCAGGCAGCCAAGAATCCTCTACAACCGCTGGTCAGACGCACAACGCCCCAAAGACTCGCCGCTGCGTTGGCATGGGTAATGTTGGCGGGCAACCAGCAGTTCAGCCGGCACTACGGCCGTACAGCAAAGGCTCTCTGGGAACGTTTCAAAGTTACCTCTTGCACCGATTTGGGTCAGGCAATCGCTCGAGACCTCGGCATGTGGACGAACGACATGTCAGCGGTAACCAATGCCCCTCCTGGCACCGTATTCCTTGGCGATCCAGGATTACTTTTTGCGAAGGTTCGCAGGTCACTTATCGATATCGGTGCCGAAATTGAGACAGAGTTCCAATTCCAACTTGAGTCACGCGAGGCCTCAAAGCCACTGGTCGTAACGCCCGATGGTGGGCTGGA
Source organism: uncultured Acidimicrobiales bacterium (assembly GCA_937922785.1). Taxonomy (GTDB): domain Bacteria; phylum Actinomycetota; class Acidimicrobiia; order Acidimicrobiales; family SZUA-35; genus CALAJQ01. Next base: position 13,471 of record CALAJQ010000020.1, on the reverse strand, counting down.
AGCCAGAGCTGTTCGAGTTGGTGTGGCGAACGCCTTTGTTGGTGACTCAGAACGTGGCTGCCAGATCGTGGTTGGCTTCACATATGACGATGACGAGCTCGAGATGATGTCACTTTCAATCGACGACGCCGAACGACTGGTTGCCTGTGTCACTAGCGCAATAGCCGAATCTGGCCTTGCTTCGTGACCGGCCTGAGAACTCCGTTCCACTTTTGCCCTGCTAGCAGGTTGATTAGGGTCGATTTGCAAGGCCAGCTGAACTTCAGACAACAACAACAGAGGGAGCATTGAAATGCCTGTAAGAGAAAGCTATGACCACGGAACACCATCATGGATTGACCTAAGCACTTCGGACCCTGACGGAGCGCAAAGCTTCTACGGACCCTTGATGGGTTGGGACTTCGAAGCGAACCCAACTGATCAGGGCGGTGAGTACATCATGGCGAGCCGCAACGGGAAGAGCACCGCCGGATTGATGCAACAAGGCCCTGAACAAGCAGCGATGGGAATCCCGCCTCTATGGAACACCTACATCACAGTTGATGATGTCGACGAGGCCGTTGGCAAGGTTGAGGCCGCAGGCGGATCAGTGACGATGCCTTCGATGCAAGTAATGGACTCAGGCACTATGGCGGTTGTCCTAGACCCGAGCGGGGCCGTTGTGTGCATGTGGCAGGCAAACCAACACATTGGTTCCGAACTAGTCAACGAAACCGGTGCGCTCATCTGGAATGAGCTGATCACCGACAACCCCGAGGCAGCAAAGCCGTTCTACCAAAGTGTCTTTGGCCTCGGCGTCACAGATCAAGACATGGGAAACGGCACCGTCTATTCGATGTTGACGCTGGGCGATATACCCATTGCTGGCGTAATGCCACCGCCGATGGAGGGAATGCCGAACCATTGGTCGGTCTATTTCGCCGTCGATGACGCTGACGCCACAGCTGCCAAGGCTGCAGAGCTTGGGGGAACAGTCTTAGGTGAGGTGTTCGAAGTCCCAACCGTCGGCAAGATGGTTCCGATTCAAGACCCCCAAGGTGCGGTGTTCATGGCTATGCAACCGGAAGACCCTAACGCGGTTCAATAACACGCAACATCACAATTTGACGCAAGCGTGGCCGGTCCCGATCTCGGCCACTGCTTCGCGCACCCCTTCAGGTTATGAGTCCAATGGCGAGTGCTGCAGCAGCTAAGGATGTAACCGCTAAAGCCCACCATTTGCCAACGTCTTCAATAGCGGCCTTGCGCATGCCGATTTGGATCATGCCGGCAACAACCGAGAACACGGTGCACACAGGAGTCAGAAACAAAGCAAGCGAGAGCATCGCTACGCCCAGCCCGCCGCCAAAACCGAACTCGTCAGTTCCAGTTAGCGAGCCGCCAATGAACAAGACAATAAAGATAAAGCTGCACACAGCCGCTGCAAGTGCAAACCACCGGGCCACATTGACAAGCTCCACACCCGATTCCACCGCATAAACCGTACTGGACGAGCAACGCGTTTAGAGATTTGCAGCAGCTCGGACCTAGGATCGCTGGCGATGGGTGACACAAAGCACGTCTTGAGAAGCCGAGTCGATCTTGCGGCGGGCGCCATGGCTCGAGCATTTGCCGAAGATCCAGTTATGCAGTGGCTCTTTCAGGGATCGGAAGATCCGAATCATCTGCTTACCCAATTCATGACCTTGACTGGCAATCGATCGGTCACAATCGGCCATGCGTATGAACCATCAGGCGGGCAAGAATGTGCGGGAGCAGCGTTTTGGGTTCCGCCCGACTCGTCGATGTTCACTGAAGAAATGGGCATTGAGGTTTTCACAATGATTGCTGGCGCCGTAGGACAAGCTCGGGCCGAGCACGTGCTGGGGGCTATCAGAGAAGCCACCGACTTTCACCCCGAAGAACCCCACTTCTACTTGGCGACTGTTGGGGTTGATCCAGCCCATCGAGGCCTTGGGTTAGGAGCGAAACTGCTGCAGAGGGTGCTTCGGACCTGTGATGATGAGCAGATAGTTGCCTATCTAGAGTCAAGCAATCCGCGCAATATCTCGCTGTATGAACGGGCTGGTTTCACAACGATCACCGAAGTTCGCCTGCCCGATGGCCCAACGATGCGGCCAATGGTCCGTAACCCGAACTCGAGCTGAGCTGCATCCCACTGTCGACACTCACATTGCGAAAACCGTGAGCGCCGCGGTGGTTCTTAGAGGTGAAGATCACGCCGGGCAAACCGAGCTATGGCAAGGACTCCCACAACTGCTGTAGCTAACACCAGCAGAAGAAACCCGGATAAATCGAAGTCGCCAGTGACCGCCTCCCCAGCACCATGCCAGGACCAAGGATTGACGTTGGAGAGCCAGCTAAGACTTTCAATGAGTTCGGCCAGAGAGTTAGCTAAGAACGACACCAAGACGGCGACCCAGCCGATCGCGCTAGCTGTCCCGGGCGCACCAGTCTGAGCAGAAGCAAACAGCGTCACTGTGCCTACTAGAACGCCAAACATCAGCATTGGCAAGGTTGCCAAGATGACTGCCCCAAAGGAGATCTCGGCCCCCGCCAGCGGACCGCCAATAAACACCCCGATCACTGTCATCAAGCCCCCGACCAAACCCAATGCGCCCACATAGAGCCACCACGCTCCTGCGAGTTGGGACCGGCTAAGAGGACTAGTCGCCAACACCACCAGTGTCTGATCACGCTCCGCCCGGGCCAGGCTGGCCCCGGCGGTGATAGTCAGACCGGCTATAAGAAGCGGGGCGACCAGGCTGTAGACCTGGCTGCGGACATAACCTTCCGGACTCGTGAGATCGGCGTCGCCAATAAATGCCTTGTAAGCATCAGGCATGTCTTCGGCAATTCCTTGCAGCTGGTCTTCGAAGCTCGGATAGATCGCCAGATAACCAATCGAGGTGAACAGAAGCGCAAAACAGATCCCGAACAGAAGCGTTCGGCGAGACTTACCAAGATCCAGAAACAAAGGGATCATCGGCTGCCGCCAGTTCCGGGCCGGTGGTCATCACCGCGATACAAAGCGAGGAAGGTCTCTTCAAGTTCTACCGGGTGAGCCTCAATTGTTACCGCTCCTAGCTCGCCTGCCCGGCTGAGAAGTTCCCCAACTGCGCCACTGTATTGCACGCTAACTTCGCCGTCGCTTGCCACCGTCACTTGTTCGACATTGGCAATGCTCGCAAACGACTCTGCATTTATGCCTGCTTGTGCGAAACGGAATCGAACTCTGCGCACGGCCCGGTCAGCCAAGGTTGCCAGCGGCAGTTGTTCAACCAGAACGGCGTTGCGTATAAAGCCAACATGATCAGCTACGGCCTCAACGTCGTTGAGGGAATGGGATGACAACAGGACGGTCCGACCCTGGTCGGCGATTTCTCTAAGCACAAGGCCGATCTCACGTTGCAGCAGCGGATCCAACCCGTTGGTTGGTTCGTCGAGGATTACTAACTCAGGTTCGTGTGACAGCGCCGTCACCAGACCCAGCTTTTGACGATTCCCGAGGGAGAGTTCGTGTCCCCTCTTCGCTAAGTCAAGCTCTAGCCGTTCTGCAAGCCGACCGGCCTGATGAACAACTTCGGGACGCTTGCGCAGCTTGGCTAAGAGCTCAATCAGCGAGTATCCGGTGTGATGACGAGGCGCTGGTTGGTCTGACAACAACACACCCACTCGTTCGTGGAGTCTTGGAGCATCTCTCCACGGGTCCAGTCCGAGAACTGAGACACTTCCCGATTGCGGGCGAATCAGCGATGTGAGCATTCGAATGGCTGTCGACTTGCCTGCGCCGTTCGGTCCGAGGAAGCCATATACCTGGCCCGATGGCACCTCCAAATCCAGGCCGACGGCCCCTACACCCGGGGCATATTCATAGGTCAGATTCGTCGAAGTTATGGCAGCTGTAGCCATGAACTGACTCTACCTCAGCGCCGTCTTGTCGTGATCGGCTTCGTGTCGATTAAGCTAGCTGGATGTTGGGAAGGGAGTCGTGAATCCACTTGTCTTGATTGTTGACGATGCGCCCGATGTTTTGCTGACGACCGAGATCGCCCTGGGGGCCCAGGGTTATCGAACAGCAACATCCATGACTGGCCAATCCGCCGAAGAGGCTTGGCTTGACCAGGAACCCGACATCGTCCTGTTAGACGTAAATCTCCCGGACGCAAACGGCATCGAGCTTTGCAATCTGTGGAAGTCAATGCAGGATCGAGCCCACGTACCCATCATCTTGAGATCAGCAGTGTCGGTGTCAGGAGCCGAACAAGTTCTAGGTCTGCAGGGCGGGGCCGACGGCTACCTAACAGAACCAACCGAACCTGAAGTTTTGGTGGCCACTGTTGATGCTCATTTGAGAATCCGCGAACTGAGGCACGAGATTCAAGACGCTAACGATGCCGCTGAAACCCTGTTGAGCTACAGCATTGAATTGGCCCGGGCCCACTCCCCCGCCGACGTCGTGACACTCTTGAAAACGGCCGCAACAGCAGCAGTTGGAGCGTGTGAAGTTAGGTTGGATTGGCGACCGACGGGCCTGCGCCAGCGGCGTTCAAGACCAAATCCGGGTAAGCCGGTAACAATCCTTGATGCACTCGTTTCCGCCGGAATTAGTGAACCAACTTTTTTCCGATCAGACCGTGACCTTCCCACTGGCCTAGAGGCTGCCGAGGGTCAGTCGTCTTGGGCTGTATTGCCGATCGATGCAGTTGATATGGATGCAACTTTGGTTGTCGCATCTGCGGCACCTCAACCGTTTTCTGAGCTGCAGCAAAAGTTCTTCATAACCCTGATGAACCTCACATCGCTTTCTCTAGCCAGAACGTCCTCACTGGCCTTGCACCGATCGATATCTGACACTTTGCAGGCAGCTCTACTGCCAGCTGTCGACTTGGCCGAGTCGGTCATCTTGGAAAGGCAGCTAATTGTCGCCCATGGGGAGACCATGGCTGGCGGTGACTGGCTAGACGCATTCACTCTAGAAAACGGCAATCAGATCGTGCTGCTTGGAGACGTCGTAGGCCACGGGGCAGTAGCTGCTGGCCAATCATCTGTTATCAGGCACACTTTGCGAACACTGTTACTTACCGGCTACTCATTGCCCGAGGCCCTCTACCTTGCGGACAGGCTGGTAAACGATCAGGCGGCGGAGTCACAAGGATCGGTGCTTGGAATCGAAGTCCAGACTGAAGATGGAGTTGCTCGAGTTGTTAGCTGTGGCCATCCCCCGCCCATCGTGTGTTCTGACTCGGGCGAAATCAGCGTGCTTCAGGTTGAACCACATCCGTTGGTCGGCTTCGGCCTAGTCGAATCACCACCCGCTGCCACAGATGTTGACCTCAGCACGTCGTCTTTAGTTTTGCTCACCGATGGTTTGATCGAACGCCACGACCAGCCCATTGACGACGGATACTCGATTGTGATCGATGCTCTTAAAGGAAGGTCAGCGCCGCAAGAGATCATGACGGTGCTAACTCATCACGCCGACCGCAATCCCCTACACGACGACGCGTTGTTCGCCGTGTGCAGATTCACCGGCTAAACACTAACTAGCCCAGAACGCGGTCAAAGGCCGCAGGCACTGAGGTCGGGCCGGTAACAGTGGTCCATCTAGCCCCAACCTCCTCAGCCAACTCGATTGCCTCAATGCTGTCGCCATCGGGGGCGATGATTACAAGCTCTTCTATAGAACGTGCGGCTCCAATAACATCGCCCGGTTCAGTCGCTCTGCAATCAGACAACAACACGACTACCCGTCGTGCCGCCGACGACGCCCGGAGTTGCTCAGCTGCAGCCATAAGCGCACCTGCAACATCGGTAGTCCCGTGTCCGCGTAACGAAAGTACCCGATCGATCACGTCGTCTGGCCCACGCCTCTCCCACATAGCTTTCGGAGCAACCACGTCTTTGCCGAATGACAAAACCGCAAACTCATTGTCGGCCCGAATCGCTACGGCTGCTGCCGCCAGCGCAGCTGTTGCCAATGGTCGACCCTCCATCGATCCGCTTCGATCCACTAAGAGGCACCAGGCCGTAGATGGTTTGGCCCAAGAGCGGACGCGTAGCTCATCAACTTCTACCGCACGGCCACCGCCTCGCGCCATGATCAGCTCGTCGAGTGAACCCTCGACGTCGATGTCGCCAGCATCATCACGAAACCGGGTAGTCACAATTCGCCCGATGCCGGGACGATCTGGACGCTGATCCCGAACAAGGTCAAGGAACAATCGAGAAGCGATTCTGCGTGCTTGAGCCCTTAGTTTCGCGTCTGTCGCCGCGGTCATGTCAGCCATTAAGGACAGCAGCTCATCGGGATCTTCGGCCAGCGCTTCAGAGATTGCAGCCTCGTCAAGTTCGCCAACGTCGGGCGAGAGTTCGGAGAAGCCATCGTTCGAAGCCAAGGCCCTGCGCATAGTGGTTCTCCGCCGGGCTTGTTCAATTATCTCGTCGGCCTCTTCCCCCGTTGCGACCGGAGGTGGACCTAGTCCGCCTGGGTCGCCCCCGTCGGGGCGTTCCCTTTTCCCGAATCATCGGCCGAAAGCTCGTCAGGCGCGGGATTGAATATCTCTTCCCAGAGTTCGGTGACAATCTCTTCTGGGGATCGGCCAGACCCCTCCCGAACACGCACTCGGCCCGAAAGGCCGACAAGTGCAGCGTCAAGAGAGACAGACGGATCCTCCGGAACAGAATTCCGAACCTCAGCGAGAGATGCTGCCACTGCACTTAGATCTATGGACCCCCGTACTGAAGATCCACTACGCAGATCGGGATGGCTTCGAGTGCGGCGAACCAGTGCGACAGCCTTAGACATGAAGTCGTCCGAAACCGCCGATCCGTGACGCTGAGTAATTAGAAGCTCGTCAGTCTCATCCTGGTAGCCAACGGCCAAGCGGCAAACTCGGTCAGATATGGCGCCCGATATTCTTGCAGTCCCTACTGCATCGAACGGATTCATTGCCGCAACAAGGCGAAATCCTGGAGCGGCACTGACTCGCCCGAGACGGGGAACGTTGATCTCGCGTTCGCTCATGACGGTGACCAGCACGTTTAATGTCTCTTCAGGCACTCGGTTGAGCTCTTCTATGTACAGCAGCGAGCCGTCTCTCAACGCTGTCACAACTGGACCGTCCACGAACACCTTGGGGTCATAACCCTCAGCCAGAACGCGAGCGGGGTCGAAGTGGCCGATGAGTCGAGCCGGGGTCAGCTCGGCATTGCCTTCTACAAACTCGAATCCGATACCAAGTTCGGACGCCACCGAGCGCAACAGAGTGGACTTGCCCGTTCCAGGAGGACCTTCGAGGACTATGTGTCTATCGGCCGCCAATGCAGCCACCACTAGATCTATCTCGCGCCGCCGGCCCACCACCTCGGTGGTGAGCCGGCCGACAAGTTCACCTAAGTTCACCTAGTCGAACACGATGACGCCACGGATGTTCTCACCGTTGCGCATCGCCTCGTAGCCTTCGTTGATCTCATCAAGGGTGTAGGTCTTCGTTACCAGGTCGTCCAGATTGAGCTGGCCCGCTAAGTACATCTCGAACAAGGCAGGAATGTCTTTACGGATGTTGGCCGAACCAAACAGTGATCCCACCAACTGCTTTTCGAACATTGTCAGCATGATCGCCGGGATATCGATTGTTCCCTCAGTGGTGGAGTGCAAGTTGGTGACAACAATCTTGGCTCTCTTACCGCCGAGGTTAAATGCCTCTCCCAACGTCGCTCCGTCGCCAGTGCCCATGGTCATGATGACCTTGTCATAGCCTCGGTCCCAGGTGACGTCGCCAAGTGCGGCTTGGGCTTCTTCGATTGAAGCGAAAGTGTGAGTTGCTCCGAATTCCATCGCCTTTTCACGCTTGAATTCAACAGGGTCGATTGCGGCCACGACTCGTGCGCCTGCCATCTTTGCGCCCTGAATAGCGTTCGAACCGATACCGCCACAGCCAACGACTGCGACGTAGTCACCGGGTCCGACTTCTGCTGTGTACACCGCTGAACCCCAGCCCGTAACAACTCCACAACCCATCAGGCAGGCTTTGTCGAGTGGCCAGTCCTTATCGATCTTGATGCAGCTGGCTTCGTTGACGACGGTGTGCTCTGAGAAAGTGCCCAGCAAGCACATGAGGCCAAGGTCCTGACCGTCGGAGGTGTGATGGCGTGATGTGCCGTCAAGAATTTGGGTGCCTGCTGTGAAGTTTGCGGCCGCATCACACAAGTTCGAGTGACCTGATGCACAAGAGGGACATCGACCACACGCTGGGATGAAACCGAAGATCACGTGATCGCCTGCCTCCAACCAATCGACGCCTTCACCAACTTCTTGCACTACGCCTGAGCCTTCGTGGCCGCCGATCATTGGCGGACCAGGCACTAGACCAGCAATGTGGCCGTCGTAGGCATGCTCATCGGAGTGACACATTCCAGATGCAGCCAGCTTCACTAGCACTTCACCACGCTTTGGCGGGTCAAGCTCGATCTCCTCGACGCTCCATGGTTGCTTTACATCTCTAAGTATTGCCGCTCTAGTTTTCATCAGAACCCCCTAAGTCGATTTGGCCCCACGAGTTGCGTGGCCCCCTGGGATGACCCTAGCCCTGGCTGTTCCAGCAGACGAAATCGGTAAAGCTGGCGGTCATTTCTGGGCTACTTGTGGGCTATTTGCGAACTACCTCTAGATTCATGCTGAATCAGCTTGCATCTAGAATCATTCCTAAATATTCCACTTATTTAGCCGATAGTAGAAGTGACAGCGCACCCCAAGGACTACGCCCGCGCCGTTTCGAGACTTACTCATGATGAGCTACAGCCGACAATCGACGCCGCTGCGCATGTCCCTTTCTGACAATCCCCAAACCAGTCGGGCAACAGTCGGGCTGGTTTTTTCTGGCTTGCTAGCTTTTGTCCTGTTGGCGACGTTCATTACGGCCCAGGCAAACTCCGAGCGCAAGGCCGACGCGATCTCAGCCCGAACCGACGCCACAACCGCGGAAATTGGCGAGAGGCTCTCGGCCTATAACGAAGTTCTGTATGGAGTCCGAAACGACTTCGATCGAGCAATCCCGCTCGATCGCTTTGAGTTCAGCCGAATAGTCGAGCGGCTCAATGTGGACAGCCGCCGCCCTGGCGTTCAGGTAATCGGCGCAGCACATGTGAGACCAACTGGCGAACTGACCGAATATGAGACCGAAGTCAACAGCATGCTCAACCGGGCGGGCCTGAACTACCCAGACTTCTCGGTCTACCCGCCATCTAGCGCCGGCGAAGTTCTAGCGATTGACTACATCGATCCTCAAATCGGGAATGAGAAGGCGTTCGGCCTCGACTTCCTAAGCGAAGAAAACCGCCGCTCGGCGGCATTCGAAGCACGCGACACTGACAAGCCTGCGGCCACTGGGCCAATCACTTTGGTGCAGGAAACCGGCGAGCAACGAGCCATCCTCGTGATGTTGCCCATATACGTCTCAGGTGCCGCAGTAGACACGGTGGACCAACGGCGACGGGCATTCGACGGAGTCGTGTACGCAGCGTTTCGAATGGGCGATCTAGTCGAGGGCATCTTGGGAGAGAGTGGCCCTAGTTCGGTGTCGATTCTGGACATCGAAACGGGCGAGATGTTGTTCGGCAACCATTCGGCGACAGCCATGGCCTCAACTAGCCCAGAAGCCGACAATCGGATTGGGGAAATTGAGGTGTCGGGTCGTCGCTGGCGAATATTGGTTGACGATGACTCGCCCGTTCTGTCTGCGGTAGAGCGCAGCGTTCCGGTTGCCACCTTCCTAGGTGGGCTACTCACCACGCTACTTGTTCTTGCGTTGGCATTGTCAATGCGTTCAGCCCGATCACGCGCCCTGACGATGGCCGCAGAGATTTCCTACGAACTGCAAGCCCTTACTGAATCAACAAACGAGGCAATCGTTACCATCGACGAGTCCGGGGCAATAGTTTCTTGGAACCGAGGAGCTACAGAGATCTACGGGGCACTGCCTGAAGAGGCGTTGGGCCAAGACAGCTCGATCTTTGTTCCAGCTAGGCACAGCGAGAGCTTTGGTCAGCTCCTTGCAGACGCCGTTAGCAACCGACGCGACGGCACTGCTGATCTTCAGTTCACCGGCACCGCCAAACGGCTTGACGGCGCCGAATTTCCTGCCGACATATCGGTTTCGAGTTGGTCAGCAAGAGGTGAGCAGTTCATCACCTGTTTCACCCGCGACATCACTGGCAGAGTCGAGGCTGAAAAAACACTCCAGGAAACTTCAGAGATGCTTCAAGGTGTGTTGAGAGCAGCCACCGGCGTCTCAATTGTCGGAACCGATCTTGCGGGCACCATCACTCTCTTTAATGCTGGAGCCGAGCAAATGCTGGGCTACTGCGCTGATGAAATGGTTGGAGTCAACACACCTCTCGCCTTTCATGACCTAGACGAGGTCCAGGAACGAGCCGGCGAGTTAGGCATCGAGCCCGGATTTGATGTGTTCACGGTTGCGGCTCGTGCTGGGGTTGCCGAGCGGCGTCAGTTCACTCATATCACCAAAGACGGCCGCCGCATTCCAGTTGAACTGACGGTCACACCGCGTTACTGCTCAAAGGGTCTTGTCTGCGGGTTCATTGGAATCTCTAGCGACATCACAGAACGCCTTAGCGAAGAAGCAAGCCAACAACAACGGTTAGATCAAGAACGCGAAATGGTTGCCAAGCTCACCGAGCTTGACGAGGCCAAGAATGACTTCGTCTCAACGATGTCTCACGAGCTGCGCACTCCGTTGACCTCCATCATTGGTTTCGCCGAACTCCTTGCAGATGAGCTAGCGACGAAACCATCGCCTGAAGACTCACTCACCATGATCGAAATGATCGAGAGGAACGCTCACCGCCTCTTGGCGCTGGTTGAAAATCTCCTACAGCTCTCGCGGATCGAGTCAGGGATCTTCCAAGTTGGCCGACGAGAATGTAGCGCCGACCAGATAGTCGCAGCCGCAGCCGACGCAATAGCCCCGCTAGCCCAAAGCCGAGGAATAGCCCTTTCGGTTGAAGCCGCTACCAACGCCGTCATCGATGGCGACGAGCAGCAGCTCGAGCGACTGTTCTTAAACCTGCTGAGCAACGCGGTTAAGTTCAGCAATGACGGTGGCTCGATCGAAGTGCGGGCCTCAGCCGACGACATGCTGGTCGTGACAGTTGCCGACGACGGCATCGGTATTCCGGCGGACGAACAGGACAAGCTGTTCACAAGATTCTTCCGATCTCGAACCGCCAGCGCAATGCAGATCCAAGGTACGGGTCTCGGACTATCAATTGTTGCCAACATTGTTGAATTCCATGGTGGCGATATTCAGGTGGAATCCACCGAAGGAATGGGCACGAAGTTCACGGTTTCCATACCGACAATTTCGGTGCCAACAGGTTCAGTACGAACAGAGAAGGCTCGAGGGCCACAAGGGCAATCGGCCAGACAAGGGGAATTGGTATGACCAAGGTCTTAGTAGTTGATGACGACAACGACATCTGTGAGTTAATCGCCTTCAAGCTGGCAGCGATGGGGTACGAAGTCCTCGTAGAACACGACGGCGCTACGGGGTTGGAAACGGCACGAAATTCAATCCCAGATCTAGTTATTTTGGACTGGATGATGCCAAACATGACCGGGCCTCAAGTCTGCAGTCAGCTCCGATCCCACCCCGATTTGGCACAAGTGCCAATCATCCTCTTGACCGCCAAAGCACAAGAGAATGACGTCAAAAAGGGCTTCGCTTCAGGTAGCGACGACTACATCGTGAAGCCGTTCAGCCCGCGTGAATTGGCCACCCGAGTAGAGACTCTGCTGGCCCGAAGTCAGACCTTGTAACGAATTTCTTGCATCCGTTCGGTTAGGTCCAGGCGTAGCCCGGCCACAACCTCACAATAGGAGAATTGAGATGCGGGAATTATTCGGAAAGCGTTTACCTAAGCTGGCGGCGGCCGGTTTGGTGGCAGCAATGACAGCTGGGGCGACTGTCGCACCAGTTAGTGCCAACAGCTCAGGCGGGACGATCGCCGAAACCGTCGTGGCAGTTTCGGGCGCCGATGGTTTCGACTCCAACGCCAATGACTTCGACATCTTGCTACAAGCCCTGACCGCCGCTGATCTTGTTGGAGCAGTTGCAGATCCACAAGCCGACCTCACCGTATTCGCACCAAATGATCGAGCGTTCAAGCGGCTCGCCTGGGACCTTGGTTATCGAGGTTTCGACAACAGCGAAGCTGCCATATGGGACTTCCTGGTTTCGGAGCTAACTCGTTTAGGCGGCGGAGACCCAATTCCGGTTCTGACCAGCGTTCTGACATACCACGTTTCACCGGGATCACAGTCGCTGAACGACGTTCGCAGAGCAGGCTCGTTCGACACATTGCTAGGTGCGCCTGTGGCAGTTCGTGGCAGCGAGCTTGTCGACGCTGACCCTGACTCGCCAAACGCCCGTATCCGGACCCGACAAGCCAACATCAGAACTTCAAACGGCATCATTCACAGCATCAATCGAGTGTTGTTACCAGTTGACGTCTCAGCCGACACAATTGCCGGCTTTGTTGTTCGCCAATCATCCACTGACGGATTCGACTCCAACTTCCAAGACTATGACATGTTGCTCGCAGCCCTGTCTGCCGCTGACTTGGTCGGAGCAGTGTCTGATCCTGCGGCTGACCTAACAGTCTTTGCTCCAAAGGACGTTGCGTTCATTCGACTAGCGCGTGATCTTGGATACAAGGGTTATGACGAGGCTGGCTCCTTTGATTTCATCGTTGCCGCTCTGACTGAGCTTGGTGACGGCGACCCCATCCCAGTGCTGAAGAGCGTGCTGCTCTATCACGTGTCCGCTGGATCCCAATCACTGCATCAGATCCAACGCTCAGGCAGCGTCGACACTCTGCTAGGTGCGAGCTTCGGAGTTCACGGTGACCGCCTGGAAGACGCGGATCCTGATCTGCGCAACCCTCGGATCAACAAGTTCCGCTCCGACGTTCCAGCCGGAAACGGGACAGTTCACACCATCAACCGGGTGCTGATTCCGCTAGATATCTGATTCCTAACAGAGTCAGGTTTGATTGATCTCTACCGATCAGTCAGCCAACCGAGGCCCCGCTGAACCCTGCACTGGTTTGGTGGGGCCTTTGTTGTTGTCTGGCTGTTGTTGTCTCGCGAAGGCAGATGGGGCGATGACCTATAGATACGGTCCGCCCGCTTCCCTGTAACCTTGCAATCAGCGACGTTCTGTGGCGGGGCGTTCACTTAGGCGGATAGGCGACATGCGGAAAAAGACGATCTCGACGAAGCTCGGCCTAGGCCTGGCACTAGTTGGCTTGATCACAAGCCTCGTCGGTCTTGCACCGGCGTCGGCACAGGTGGCGATCTATTCAACAACGGCGACCCTGGGTGATGGAGTCGACGGCCTCGCAGTAAATCGATCAACCACCATCGAAGCCCAGGTTTGGGCTATTGAAT
>CALAJQ010000019.1 GCA_937922785.1 uncultured Acidimicrobiales bacterium | reverse complement strand
CCAAGCCATACCAACTGGATTGTCGCGACGGAGGTCCCAATCGACACCAGAAGCTCGGACGTTGGCACCGCTTAGGCCGTAGCTAAGGGCTACGTCAGCGGGAATGATTCCGATTCCACGGGTGCGGGTTTGGAAGATTTCGTTGCCGACAACAAGATTTTCCATGATGTCGCAGAATTCCAGGATCTTTGCCAGTGCTTGCTTGGTTTCAGCAATCCAGCCGGCAGGGAGATCGTCCTTTACTCCGCCGATGCGATCGAAGTTGGGGTGGAAACGACCACCCGTGACAGCCTCGATCTGGTTAAGCATGTGCTCGCGGTCACGGAATGCGTAAAACACTGGCGTAACAGCACCAAGCTGAACGGCCATATCGCCTAGGAACAAGGTGATGTTTGCGATGCGGGCCATCTCGAACAAGATGGTGCGGATGTACTGGGCTCGTGGTGGAGCCTCAACTTCCATCAGACGCTCAGCAGCGATGATGAAAGGCACCTCGTTGGCAAAGCTCGAAAGCCAGTCAATTCGGTTAACCAGGGTGGTGACCTGAGGGTAGGTGCGAACCTCTGAGAGCTTCTCGTAACCACGGTGCATGTAACCCATGATTGGCTCGGCGTTGATGACCTGCTCGCCGTCAAGCTGGGCAACGATACGAAGGGTTCCGTGAGTGGCTGGATGCTGTGGACCAAGGTTGAGGGTCATGCCCTCGGCTTCGAGTTCAACGTTTACCCGGGCGTCAGCTGCCTGAGCCGCTATATAAGCAAGCTGGCGACGATCGCTAATGTCGGTCACGCGTCACCACCTTCAGGATTGTCCAGGGCTGGGGCTGGCTCGTCTTCGCCCGGCATTGGCTCAACGTCAACGATCCCCGGCCATGGCTTAACGATTCGAGCCAGCAGCGGGAAGTCTTTCCGCATCGGATGACCCTCGAAATCTCCGGGGAGATAAAGCGGGTGGAGTCGGGGGTGTCCGACCACGTTGATTCCGAACATCTCGTGGATCTCGCGCTCATGCCAGTCAGCACCTGGATAAACGTTTATCCAACTCTGCACTCCAGCTTCGGGATCGGCAACGTCAGCCTTGATTGTGACGCCGAGCTGGGTTGTGAGGCTATAAACGCGAGCGAACACTTGAAAGCGCGTTTCGCCGCCAGCGATGCCGGTCTCATAACTAGAACCGGCGTCTTCAGAATCTGCCTCATCAGAATTGTTGTCACTATCGGCTGTTGGCTCTGGGTTAACGATCTTGTCAACTTCAGAATCCATCGAGCGCCCAAAAGGCGAAGGCATCCAGTCGATTGCGCTGAGCCAGTCAAAGTAACGGAACCGCTGATGGTCTCGCATGAATGCCGCAGTCTCAGCCCACGCTTGGACCTTGACTCGAATGGTTAAGTCAACACCGGGCTCGAGGTGACTTTCGATTAGCGAATCACCCAAGCCTTCTGTGAGTGCTTCCAGCAGGGCTTCGCGAGCAGTGTCAGATACAACAGTTTCGGTCTCTTCTGTTGTCTCAGTTTCAGCTGATGGCAAGAGGATCACCCTTCCACTTCTCGGCCATGTCCTCATTCTGTATCTTCTCTTGGAGGAGCACAAAGCCTTCTAGCAGTGCTTCTGGTCGCGGAGGGCAGCCGGGCACATACACGTCTACGGGGATCACCTGATCGACACCCTTAGTCACCGAATAGCTGTCCCAGTATGGACCGCCGCAGTTTGCGCAACTACCCATCGAAATTACGTACTTGGGCTCTGGCATCTGCTCATAGAGACGCCGAATAGCCGGAGCCATTTTGTCAGTAACGGTTCCTGAAATGACTACAAGATCGGCCTGCCGAGGGGAAGCTGGCAGTGGAATGATGCCAAGTCGCATGGCGTCATAACGGGGCGAGCCGATCGCTGCGCCCATCTCGATGGCACAGCAAGCAAGACCCCACTGGTACATCCACAGGGAGTACTTCCGGCTGGTGTTCAGCAGGGTGACAAGAGACTTTGGAATTTTCCCAGATTCGACCAAACCCATCGGGCGGTTCCTCTTTCAAGCAGTGCTAGCTAAAAACTCGTTGGCTGACTGAACAGAGCAAAGGCAAATGCCTAAGCCCAGCGCAGCACGCCCTTTCGCCAGGCGTACGCCAGACCGAGGGCAAGAATAAAGATAAAGATCACCATTTCGACGAGGCCGAAGAATCCAAAGGCCTCCAGTCGAACCGCCCATGGAAAGATGAAGACAGCTTCGACGTCAAACATGACGAAGAGCAGGGCGAAGATGTAGTAGCGAATTTGGCTTTGAGACCACATCGAGCCAATCGGGTCGACACCCGACTCATAGTTCTCGATCTTGCCCGCGCTAGGTCGGTCTGGACGGATCAGCGAAGCAAGCCCTAGGAACGCCCCAACAAGGACGAATGCCATAAGGCCAAAAATCGCGACTAGGAGGTACTCACGTAGAAAGTCCGACACGGCCCCTGATCGTATCTCTCCTGGGAGCCTAGGGCGTACACCAAACGACGAACATTCTTACGTCGGGTTTCGGGACCTCGTTTACCCCCATAAGAAGAGGGCTCGCGAGAGCAAGAAATTACCCTCCAGAAGTGGCGTTATCGCCCTCTGGATTGGCTTTTGCCCCATCGTCTGGATCTTCCAGCCATCGATCGGGCACGGCCACCTGCTGTGGTCCCCGAGTGTGACCACGAGCGACCCGATAGTTCTCTTCGGGCAACTCAGCACTAGGAACCTCGACTAGAAGGTCATCAAGCTCGGCCAAACTAGAAACTTGTCCAAACCGGGCTCGCATCGCGCCGCCCACCGGATAACCCTTCAAATACCACCCAGAGTGCTTACGAAACTCCCTAATACCCTTATTGCCGTTCCCGCCGTTCGGCTTCGCCTCACTAACCGAGTTTCGGCCTGCGGCCGAAACATCGCGGGGCGTAGGGTCGTTGGAGTTGTTGCTCGCAGTTCTATCGTCGGGTCGCTCAAACCAGTTGACTAGGGCTTTGGCGTGCTGGGCCATTACTTTTGTTACTTGGTCTGTTGTTGGGTGCGGAGGCATCTCACGACCCTCTAGCAGCGCCTCTAGCTGGCCAAACAACCAGGGTCGTCCCAAGCAGCCTCGGCCGATAACTACTCCGGCACAATCGGTCTGTTCCATCATCGCTAAAGCATCTTTGGCTTCCCAGATATCGCCGTTACCAAACACTGGGATCTCAGGTACCGCCTCGACCAACTGACCAATAGTTTCCCAATCGGCCTGCCCTGAGTAGAGCTGGGCTGCGGTTCGGCCATGAAGAGCCAGAGCTGCAACTCCCAGATCGGCGGCGATACGGCCAGCGTCTAGGAACGTTTGGTGCTCATCATCGATGCCGACTCTGAACTTCACAGTTACCGGAACCGTGCCTGCAGCCTTAACCGCCGCCCCTACAACTTCGGCATACAGCTTGCGCTTGTAGGGCAGCGCAGCCCCTCCCCCGTTGCGGGTTATCTTCCTAACAGGGCAGCCAAAGTTCATGTCAATGTGATCAACCCGACCTGCGCCGACCAGCATCTCAACTGCCTTGCCCGCGTGTAATGGGTCAACGGCCGCCAACTGCAACGACCTGGGCGACTCGTCGGTGTCGAAAGAAGCGAGTCTCATAGTCTTTTCCGAACCTTCGCAGATGGCTCGAGCCGAGATCATTTCCGATACGTAAAGGCCGCCACCGAACTCTCGGCAAAGCCGACGGTAAGGCGCGTTGGTGACCCCAGCCATTGGCGCCAGCACGACTGGGACCCGAAGCTCGATTGGACCGATCTTGACCACCGAACGATTGTACCGGCCGCTAGCTAGTCCATGAATTCAGTTTGCTCGGGCGCAATATGCAAGCGCGTTGTTCAGGTGCGGCGTTGGGCCTCGCGTCGCTCGGCAAAGACCTGTGACCAGTCTTGGCGTAAACGGCGATCGTGCTTGCGTCTTGAAGGACCGTCTACGCTCTCTGCCTCTTCTGGCGAATCTAGATACTCAATAGCTGAGTCCAGAGCGTCCCTGATGCCAGCAGGGTTCATGATCGTGACAGCTTGAAAGACCTCTTGATGCACCCGCAAATAGCTAGGGTCAGAACCCGCCGCCAACATGATGATCATTGTCTGAGGCGACGCCTCAAACATCTCTTTGATGACATCGCTGCCGCGGATGCCCGGAGAGTCATCAGCCAAGATGACAAGCGGCGGCTTTAGCTGGGAAACGACCTCTGCTGTCATCATCGCGTTGGACGCCATGGCCCCCTGTTCCAGACGTTCGTGATGTTCGACAATTCGTTCAACAACGCCTGATTGGCTGGGATCAGCAATCCCAATCACGATCTCATAAGTAGTTGTCGTAGCAACGTCGGCCATGTTTTAGCTATCGGCGCGCCTCGTAAGATCCTTAACGACTGCTAGCGGAGCTCTAGGAGCGCTCGGGTGGCCTCGCCAAACCAATCGCCTCCGAACCCGGGGAAAAGACCCCAGATCATCGTTGCAGCCGCAGCAATACCAAGCGCAAACAGGCCCGAGCGAGAGATCCGAAGCTGAGCCCCAGAAGCCTCAGCCTCGCCTGCCTCGTCTGGTTCAGAGATCATGAACATGGTCACAATAAGGCGAAGGTAAACAAAGGCAGCTACGACGGCCGCCACCATCGCTACTGCTGCCACTACGTAGTTCTCGCCGTTGGCCGCAGCAATGATTACTCGGGCCTTAGCCCAGAAGCCAATAGTGAATGGCATTCCGGCCTGTGCAAGCAGTAAGACCGCCAGCAACGATGCCACCATTGGGTTGCTTCGCGACAGACCTACATAGGCCGATAGCGAGTGGTTCTGATCGCCCCGGCCGCCAATCAGAGTGAACGCAGCAAAGGTTCCGAGCGACATCACCGCATAAGCAAAGAGGTAGAACACAACCGAGCGTGTGCCGGTCTGGGCCGCGCCCGAAGCTGCGGCGTAAAGGCCAACCAACATGAAGCCGGCGTGCACAATTGAAGAGTACGCAAGCATGCGCTTGACGTTGTCTTGGCCAAGTGCCGAAGCAGCGCCGATGACTACAGACAAGATGGCCATGGCACCAACTACGGGCCGCCAGTCTTCGGCTACTACCCCGAAGGCGACAATGAAGACCCGCAAGAGGCCGGCCATGCCTGCCGCCTTAACTGCAGAGGCCATGAAGGCAACTACTGGCGTGGGAGCGCCTTCATAAACATCTGGGGTCCACAGGTGGAATGGTGCTGCCGAGATCTTGAAACCAAACCCGATCAGCAACATCGCCATTCCAGCGAGCAAAAGCGAACTCTCAGTAAGCGGGCTTAGACCGGCCGAGTTTCCACTTGCTATGAACTGCGCAATGTCGGTAAGCCGAAGAGAACCAGTAGCTCCGTAGATCATGGCGATGCCATAAAGGAAGATCGCCGACGAAAGTGCGCCAAGAATGAAGTACTTGAAGCCGGCTTCTTGAGACTTGGTCCGACGCAGGTGCAAGGCCGCAAGCACGTAAACCGCAATGCTGAGGATCTCCAAACCGAGGAACGTGACGATGAGGTCGTTTGCGGCGGCCATCAGAATGCCGCCAGTTGCTGACATCAGCAAGAGGACATACCACTCCGGACCGTCGAGACCCTCGGTCCTCAGGTAGTCATCGAGAAGCAGAGAAACAACGATTAGTGAAGCACACATGATGCCGGTGACCAACAAAGTGAATGCGTCGATTCGTATTGCGTCAGCGATAACTGGTAGCTGACCTCCGCCATCGCGAACCTTGCTCCAAATCAGGGGCAGCGTAACCAGAGAGGCTCCGGCCAAAACGATCGTCATCGCTGCTGGGAAGCTGCCCACACGCAAGCGAGGGCTTATGGAAGTTGCCGTAATCAGCAGGACGCCACCGATTGACAACAGCACGATTGGCCAAAGGACTGACCAAACAATCTCGGGGATTTGAACTTGAGTTTGAGCCAAGAGTGCAAGCATTAGTGATCACCCTCTTCGCCTTCAGCGCCATGAATAGCCGCCTTCACAAGGTCTTCGGCGTCGGCGGGAGATTCAACGCCGTCATTGCCAGGCTCGGAGAACCCGTCAATGTTGGCCTCCAAGTGAGCCACCAACGTTTCAACTGCAGGTTCCATTCGCTCCAGCACTGGCTTGGGGTACAGACCCATAAAGATGATCAGACCGATTAGCGGCAAGATCGACAGACCTTCAGAAAGGCTGAGATCAGCCATAGTTGCGTTGTCGCCCTCAGCCTTGCCGTGGAACACCCGTTGGTAGGCCCACAGCAGATAGAGAGCGGCGAGGATCACTCCGGTGACCGCAACAACAGTCCACCACTTGGCCGCCGAGTAGGCACCAAGAAGAATCAGGAACTCTCCCACAAAGCCGTTGAGGCCCGGGAGGCCAATGCTGGACAGCATTACAAGGGTGAAGGCTGCGGCCATGATCGGGGCGGCCGACTGCAGGCCACTTAGGGCTGCAATCTCGCGGGTGTGGCGACGTTCATAAATCCAGCCGACCAAGATAAACAACGCGCCAGTCGAGATGCCGTGGTTGACCATCTGCAGCAGTGCGCCTTCGATGCCTTGGGTGTTCATTGCAAAGATGCCCAAGATGATGAATCCGAGGTGAGCGATCGACGAGTAGGCAATGAGGCGCTTGAGATCTTTTTGCACCGTGGCTACCACTGCTCCGTACACGATGCCGATGACGCCAAGCGTGAAAAACAGCGGTGCGAGATCCTTGGCCGCCTGTGGGAACAGGAAAAGTCCGAATCGAATGAAACCGTATGTGCCCAGCTTCAACATGACGCCAGCAAGGATCACTGAACCAGCTGTCGGAGCCTCGGTGTGGGCGTCAGGCAGCCAGGTGTGCACGGGCACGAGGGGAACCTTGACCGCAAAGCCCAAGGCGAACGCAATAAAGGCAAAGCGAGCTAAGTCAGGGCTCAAAGCCTGAGCTTCAGCGAGTTCGAACACGTTGAAGGTGAGAACGCCAGTCTGTCGAGCGGTTCCGATTGCAACAGTGCCGATGCCGATAAGCATCAGCGCCGAGCCCGCCATGGTGTAGATAAAGAACTTTGTGGCAGCGAAGACACGATCTCCGTGGCCCCATCCGCCGATCAAGAAATACATCGGGATTAGGACCACTTCGAAGAAGAGGAAGAACAGCAGGAGGTCCGTTGCCATGAAGACACCCATCGAGCCTGCCATCAGGACCATCAGCCAGATGTAATAAGGCTTGTGGTCATGACCCGGGTCACAACACATGATTGCGATTGGGAACAAGATTCCGGACAGAACCACCAGGAACAACGAGATGCCGTCTATGCCTAGTGAGAACGACGCTCCGAGGTCCGCAGCCCAGACTCTCTCCCAAACAAACTGAAGGCTGTCATCGGTTTCGAACGCAGCCATGACCCAAATCGAAAATGCGGCCGTAATTGAAGAACCCGACAGCGCCGTGATCTTCAAGTAGTCGTCTCGACTACCCGGGATCAATGCAATGACCAGCGCAGTCAACAGTGGAATCGCAACCAGGGCTGGCAACACGGGGAATGAGGTGGTTTCTGCCCCAAGCAGTACTGAAGAGATCACAGCCACAACCTCGCTAGGAACCAAATAAGGACTCCGGCGGACCCAAGCATGATGCCCAGGGCTGCGCTACGAACAAAGCCGGGCTGAAGGTAAGCAAACACTCCACCCAGCCGAGAGACCAGCGTTGTAGTACCGATAACTGCGCCGTCAACGACCTTGGCGTCAAAGGCTGCGGCACCATCAAACATCGCGTGACCAGGGCCACCTGCGACCTTGGCGTAAGTGTTGTCTAGGTGCCAACCTTCGGCGAACACATCCAGCTCGATGCTTTCCGGGTTCACTTTCTCGCTCACGTAAACATAGAACGCTGTTGAGATAGCCACGATGCCTACCACGATGGCCACAACAGCCAGTCCCCACTTGGTGGCGGTGCTGATGTCGGTGAGGTGCGCCTCGTTGCCAAACAGCGACGGCTCAAGCCAGTGGCCAAGGAAATGAAGGTCCTTGGTGAATGGCAAGTTGAGGCCACCAGCGACAGCGGCAAAGAATGACAACACAATAAGAGGCAGCGTCATTGTCCAAGGCGACTCATGGGGGTGGTACTCGTTGCGTTGGCGATAGGAGTCGGGCATCTGACTCTCGAATTCGCTGACGTCTGGTCCGTCAGTGAACGCGGTTACGTACTCTGGTGCCTTCGGCGCTCGGTTGGCAGCGGTAGCCGCGGTCAAGGCAAGTTCGCGAGCTTCCGCTACTGCAGTCTGAGCGTGAGCCAGTGCTTGGTGGGCATCGGTGACTTTTGCACCCGCCTTCTCCATCGCTGTTCCAGCCTTGGGAATTGCCTTCTCGGCCTTCTCGAACGCCTTGACGAGTTTTTCGTGGCCATCGTTCGCCGGTAGCGAACTTGCAACAGCCATTCGAGTCTCTTCAACCGCTGTTTCGGCCTTAGCCAAAGCTTCGGTGCGCTTCTCCAAATCGGCTTCAGACTTCGCAACTCCTTCTTCTGCAGCGCCAACAGAAGCCTGAGCGTCCTCGAGCGCAGCCTTGGAATCTGTCACGCGATTGGCGAACGCCATCTCGATCTCGTCAGTGTGAGCATCAAAGAACTTGATTCGCCCAAAGAATGTAAGGATGACCTGGCGAGTCATATAGAACGCAGTTAGCAACGCTGTAATGATGCCAACGAGCCACAAGAGCTTGCTCTCGTTCCAGGCATAGAGAAGGATCTCATCCTTGCTCCAGAAACCGCTGAACGGTGGAACACCAGCGATCGCGAGCCAGCCGATTACAAAAGTCATGGCGGTGATGGGCATGATTCGAGCAAGGCCGCCCATGCGACGCATGTCTTGTTCACCGTCGAGTCCGTGAATTACCGAACCCGAACCTAAGAACAGCAGCGCCTTAAAGAATGCGTGGGTGACCATGTGGAAGATCGCCGCTACGTAAGCGCCGGTGCCTACTGCCAGGAAGAGGTAGCCCAACTGAGAGACCGTCGAGTACGCAAGCACCTTCTTGATGTCGGTTTGAGCAATCGCAATGGTTGCGGCAAACAGGGCTGTTAGGGCACCAAGCCAAGCAATCGCTGTGACTGCGCCTTGTGCTGCTTCGGCGAGAACCGGATTCAGCCGAGTGAGAAGGTACACGCCAGAGGTGACCATGGTTGCAGCGTGAATCAGGGCACTAACCGGAGTTGGTCCTGCCATGGCGTCTGGGAGCCAGACATAAAGCGGAAGCTGTGCCGACTTTCCTGCGGCGGCCAACAAGAACAAAAGAGTTGCCGCCGTGGCTGCGTTGGTGGTCATAGCGTCGGCCCCGCTGAGGATGTCGGCGTAGCGGATGGATCCAATGGAGGTGAAGATTACGAAGGTGGCCAACATGAAGCCGAAGTCGCCAACTCGGTTGGTGACAAAGGCTTTCTTACCAGCGCTTGCGTTGGCCTCGTCGGTGAACCAGAACGAGATCAACAGGTACGAGCAAGCACCCACGCCTTCCCAACCTAGGAAGGTCAACAGCAGGTTGTCGCCAAGAACCAGCAACAGCATCGACGCCGCAAACATGTTGAGGTAAAGGAAGAACTTTGAGAAGTTCGGGTCACCGTGCATGTAGCCAATTGAGTAAAGATGAATCAGCGTGCCAACACCAGTAATGAACAGGCACATTGTGACCGCTAGCGGATCAACCAGAAGTCCGATGTCAACGTTGAACGTGCCAGAGGGAATCCAGGTAAAGATCTTCTGAATGAAGAATCTCTCCTCGCCTTCGAGACCAGCGAGTCCGCCAAAGACAACAAGTGTTGAAACAAAAGAACCGGCCATGGCCAAAGTGGCCAGCCAGCCCGCTACAGGTTCACCCAACTTGCGCCCAAACAAGAACACCAAGAGGAAACCGGCAATCGGAAACGCCGGGATTAGAAACGCAGCTTCAAGCATCAGCCTCGTAGCTCCACAAGGTCGTCCGCGGTCGCGGTGGGTCTACGGCGAAGCAAGGCTACGACGATAGACAATCCGACAACTACTTCGGCGGCCGCCACAACAAGAACGAAAAAAACGGCGCTTTGCCCGGCCAAATCGTCATACATCTTCGAAAATGCGACAAAGGAAATGTTGACGGCGTTAAGCATCAGCTCAACGCACATGAACATGACTAGCGGGTTACGTCGGATCATCAGGCCCGTTGCCCCGAGGGCAAACAGCATTGCGCTCAGGATTAGATACCAGGCTTCGGTTACTTCCATGACGGTCCTCCCCTATCCGATCGACGTGCCGGGCTCGTCAACGACTAGGTCTTCTGCGCCTTCGTTACGGACTAGAACAACCGCGCCAACGGTGGCGATGGTCAACAAGATGGCGGTCGCTTCGAAAGCCAGAACGTTGCGGGTGAACAGATCAAGACCAAGTTGGCGAACGTTTGGCTCGGTTTCGTCGATTGGCACCATTGCGCTCTGCTGGCCGGTAGCTGCAACAGCGCCTTCTTCGCCACCAGGACCAGATAAGAACAGCCCACCCATAGCGAGTCCGAACAGCATCACGCCGGTCACTATCGCAAGTGGTCTTTGCATCGATAACTGCTCGACACGCACCTGTTCAGCTCGGTCGACGCCTAAAAGCATGATCACAAACAGGAACAAAACAACGATTGCCCCGCCGTAGACCACCACTTGAACGAATGCGAGGAAGTGTGCTTCTTGGGATATGAACAGCACGGCTACGCCAAAGAACGAGGCGATCAATGACAGCGCCGCGTGCACGGGGTTGCGGTTAAGGATCACTCCGAGGCCGCCACCCAAGACGATGGCGCCTGAGATCAGGAACACAATTACTTCTGCCACATTACCCATTAGTGATGACCACCATGATCGTCAGTCTCGATCTCTACGGGCACCTCAGGTGGATCTTCCTGCGCCTGGCCAAGCTCTGGTTCTCTAACGCCATAGCCCAGCTCGCCGCCCCAAGCGACTTGTCCTTCATAGGCTGCTTTGCCCGAGGGAGAAGTGGCTCGCATCCAGCCTGAAGTGTTCTCGTCATCGCCAGGACGCCAGTCTTCCCATGGAAGGTTCTGAGGTTTGCCGTCGTCGCCAACAAGCAGCTCTTCTTTGGTGTAGATCGCATCGGACCGGTTCGTGAATGAGAACTCGAAGAGCTTCGTCTCGGTGATGGCCTCTGTCGGGCAAGCTTCGACGCAGAGATCGCAGTGAATGCACCGCAGGTAGTTGATCTCATACACGTATCCGTAGCGTTCGCCAGGACTCTTTGGATCTTCGGCCGGATTGTCAGCTCCGCGAACGTAGATGCATTTCGCCGGACAGACCCCAGCGCACAGCTCACAGCCAATGCACTTTTCCATGCCGTCTTCATAGCGATTCAGAACATGTCGACCATGAGTACGTTCAGGCTTAGGGGCCTTCTCGTCCTTTACGGAAATGTCGCCGTCTTTATTGGTGCGGCCGCCTCGGTACTCACGGGTTGTTACCCCTTCGCCCCATTTTCGGAACGTGACACCAAATCCTTCGAAGTAACCCATTAGTGGCCACCATCCTGTTCTGTGGTGCTCGCAGCTAGGTCTTGTTGAGTCGGCACCGATCGCAAGCCACGGCTTGCCAGTCGTTCTTGAGCGGAGTTTGTAATTGCCTTCTGTAGCAAGGTTGCGCCGATAGCCATTATCGCAAGCGATACCGCCAGCACGAAGATCACGTCTGCAGTATTGGATTCGAAGAGGCCGATGTCTCCGTTCTGGGCAACACGAATGCCACCGAGGACCAAGAGCCAACCGAGCGAGATCGGGATGAGTAGCTTCCAGCCGAGATCCATCAGTTGGTCATAACGAAGACGTGGAAGAGTGGCCCGGAACCAGACAAACATGAACAAGAACAACAACAACTTGGCAAAGAACCAAACGAAACCACCGAACCAACCCAGGAAGTAGAGCCCGAACCATGCGCTTGGTCCGCCCATGAAGAGCGTCACGATGATTGCGCCCATGGTGACGGTGTTCATGAACTCAGCGAGGAAGAACATTGCGAAACGAATGCTCGAGTACTCGGTGTGGAATCCTCCGACCAGTTCCTGCTCCGCTTCTACAAGGTCAAAAGGTGGCCGATTTAGCTCTGCGGTTCCAGCAACAATAAATACAAAGAACGGCACGAACCCGGTAACGATCATGTTCATGCCGAAGAAGCCACCCTCGGCTTGGGCCTGAACAATGCCACTGGTTGAAAGAGTTCCGGAGACCAGGATCACTGACGCCAGCGAGAGCCCAAGAGCCGCCTCGTAGGAAATAGCTTGGGCTGTGGCCCGGACTGAACCGAGCAGCGGGTACTTCGAGCCAGAGGACCAACCGGCCAACATGATCCCGTAGATGCCAAGCGAACTCATGGCCAAGAAGAACAAGATGCCTGCAGGAACGTCAGCAACTTGAAATCCCGTTACCTGGCCGCCGGGCAAGGTAACCGTGCCGTCGTTGCCTGGCGAAAAGTCCCCGGCAATCGGGATGATCGCAAAAGTCAGAAATGCCGGAACCAAAGACAGGTACGGCGCCAACTGAAATACGAACCGGTCGGACCGGCTTGGAATGATGTCTTCTTTGAAGAACAGCTTGATTCCGTCGGCCAAAGTCTGGAGCAGCCCGAACGGACCAGTCACATTTGGGCCAATTCGGTTCTGGAGGCGGCTAACTACCTTGCGCTCAAACCAAACCATCAACATGGTGGCAACAAGACAAATCACAAAGGCGATGACCGCCTTTATTCCAGCGAGAACTATGTCGCCGGCGCTGACCCCATCAGAAAGGAAGTTGGTCATGACGATTCGACCTCGACTGCGACTTCATTCACGGGGAAACTCGCCGAAATGGCCTCGCCTGGATCGAAGCCAGGAAGCCTAAAAGGTATGTGAACAGAACCAGCTGGCAGTCCGGCTATGACCTTCACGGCCAGCGAAGCCTGATGATCACCAGCGGTTACAGCAACTTTGTCGCCGTCGAATACGCCCAGGCGCGTTGCGTCTGCACTAGCTAGCCCGGCATAGGCCTCGGTATGAAGTTGAGACTGTGATGCTGACTCGTTCACCATGGTGCCGAGATCCCACATCTTGCGATCTACCACTAGACGCAGACCATAGTCACCACTAGGCACCGGAACTGAGTAATCGGCTCCGCTGGTTCGTAGGTCGGATCCAACGAGCGGACTTGAGGCAATAAGAGGACCGTCTCCCGCAGCGTCAACCTCGGACCAGTCGATGTCAGCGAAGGTAGGTATCAGTGCTGATATCTCTTCGCGAATCTCTGACACTGTTGAGAAGCCAAGATCTCCCCCAGCAACTGCGGCAATGTCGGCAGCGATCATCCAATCATCGCGGGTCTGGCCTGGGCCGGTCACCTTGGACCGTATTGGGCTAAGCCGGTTTTCGAGGTTCAGGAACGTACCCGCTGACTCGCCAGCCAAGGTCGTTGGGAGCACAACGTTGGCTCGCTGAGATGACTCGGTGAGGAACGCGTCAACGGATACCACGTTGGTGACTGCGTCAAAGGCCTCACGAACAAGGTTGCGGTCCGGGTAATCGGTAAGTGGATCAGACCCGAGCAGCAACAGAGTTGAGATCTCACCCTTGACTGCGGATCTGAGAATGCCTTCGGTGTCCAAGCCGCGTTCGGCAGGGGTAGTTATCCAGCCATCTATCTCGGTGTCAAGAGGCTGGCCGCCAGGCAGTAGTCCTGGAGTCAAACCCATCTCAAGGGCACCGTGGATGTTGCCTCTTCGCAGCGCAGATAAGAACTTCGCTTCAGGGAATCCTGATCGAAGCGATTTCAGCGCTGCGACCGTGTACCCGTCTCTCTCGGCGAGGTTTCCACGGCCAACAATGACAGTTACCGGGCGCTTGGACTTAAGCAACTTGGATGCATCAGTTAGTTGACGGGCCGAGACTCCAGCCACGCTTGTTCCCACCATGCCGGTGCCTAACGACTGGGCTATTACGCCAAGAGATCCGGGTTGGGTGTGAATCCGAGCCGAGGCGAACTCGCTAAGTCCTGTTGCCCGCGGCGTCATCTCGATGAGGCTTGCGCCATCTTTAACAACCGCATGTCGTAAGCGCAGGTACAACGTTGGAAGATCTTCTTTGGGGTCAATCCCGACCAGAACAATCACTCCGCCCGGTTGGGCGGCTTCATCGATTGTTGCCCGGGGAAGACTCATGATTGCTTCGGCGTCGATACCGTCGCCGAGCTGAGCGTCAATGTTGTCGATCCCGGCGAGACCCTTCAGCATCTTCGCCCAGGCGTACTGGCTTTCGACGCTCATTCGGGCGCCGCCAATCACGCCGATCTTGCTGGGAGCAAGGGCAAGTGCGTTTACCGCTGCGCCTAAGGCAGCGTTCCACCTCACCGATTCCAGCGCACCGCTGGTGTCCATCATTGGATCATGCAAACGAGACTCGGCATTGGTTGCCTCGTACGCGAACCGCTCCTTGTCGCTTAGCCAGCTCCAGTTCACTGCGTCTGAATCGACTCCGAGAATTCTCACCAGCTTGTCCTGAGAAGACTGAAGGACGATACGGGCACCAGTGGAGTCAACTGTGGAGGTGCTTTCGTTCTCTGCAAGATCCCACGGGCGAGCGGTAAAGCGATACGGCTTCGAAGTGAGGGCCCCGACAGGGCAAATCTGTACGGTGTTGCCGCTGAAGTAGCTAGAGAACGGCAAGCCAGGGAAGGTGTTTACCTGGGTCTGGTTACCTCGGTCGATGAAGTGGATCAGCGGATCACCAGCGACATCATCGGCAAATCGGGTGCAGCGATCGCAGAGGATGCAACGCTCTCGGTCAAGAAAGACCAAGTCACTAATTGGAATTGGCTTTTCGTAGTGACGCTTCTCTTCAACAAAACGACTCTCACCTGGACCGAAGGCAAATGCGTTGTCTTGAAGTGGGCACTCGCCACCTTTGTCACATACCGGACAGTCGAGTGGATGGTTGATGAGTGTCAGTTCCAAGACGCCGTCTTGAGCGGCTTTGGTTGATTCGCTCTCGGTATTGACCAACATGTTCGGAGTAACAGTGAGCATGCAAGACGGTTGCAGGCCGGGCCCACGGCCGGTGTCGACCTCGACCAGGCACATTCGACACATGCCAACCGATTCCATACGTGGGTGGTAGCAAAAACGAGGGATGTGGACGCCGTTACGTTCGGCCGCTTCAATCAGAAGTTCGCCGTCTTTGGCCTCTAGGTCTTTGCCGTTGAGTGTGAACGGCACGCCCGTCGTGGCCTCGGTTGGAGCAGTGTCAGTCATCTTGATCTCCGGCGTTTCGAGCGGCGACAGCGGCTTCTATCTTCTCTTCAAACTCGTGACGGAAGCGCCGGATCGCCGATGTGATCGGTGCTACCGACGAAGGTCCAAGCGGGCAGATTGTTGTTTGCTTTGGCGGGAACGGGATTGCTTCGAGACTTTGGGAATCAAACGAAGCAACCGGATAAGGCCCAGGGCTTATGTTGTTGCCGATTTCTAGCAAAAGGTCGATGTCTTGGGGCCGTCCGTGGCCGTCCAAGATCCGTTGCAACACTTTCTCTTCCCATGCGGTGCCTTCACGACATGGCGTGCACTTGCCACAACTCTCTCGAGCGTAAAAGCGAACGAGACGCAAGGTTGCCTTCACAGCATCAGTGGTGTCATCCATAACCACGATTGCTCCCGAACCAAGCATTGAGCCGGCAGCGCCTACTGGGCGAGCTTCAAGGGGAAGGTCAAGCTGATCTGGGAAGAACCACGGTGCCGAACCCCCGCCCGGGATAAAGGCCTTCAGTTCGTTTCCATCGCGAATGCCTTGGCAATAGTTGTCGCCATAGAACAGATCACGGAATGTGACCTTGCCCTGCTCAACTTCATAGACACCGGGCCGGTTTACGTGACCGCTAATGGCCAACATACGTGTGCCGGGGCTGGTCTCAGAACCATAGGTCTTATATGACTCGGGACCGTTTTGTAGTAGCCAGCCGAGGTTCGCCAACGTCTCAACGTTGTTGACAATGGTCGGCTTCATATAGAGGCCCTTGGCAGCTGGGAAAAACGGCGGCTTCAAGCGTGGCATGCCACGGTTGCCTTCAAGGGATTCAATCAGCGCAGTTTCTTCGCCAACGATGTAAGCGCCTGCACCCCAGTGCAAGACAACGTCGATCGAGACGTCAGTTCCGTTGATGTTTTTGCCAACAAGGCCAGCTTCGTACGCTTCGTTTAACGCTACGGCAATACGTTCTTGGGCCAGGGCCATCTCGCCTCTGACATACAGGAAGCACTGATTTAGACCAAGGGCGTAACAGGTAATGACACATCCAGCGATCAACTGGTGAGGATCGTTCTCCATAAGGAGCCGGTCCTTGTATGTGCCTGGTTCAGACTCATCTCCGTTGACCACCAAATATCGAGGCCATACGGGGGGCATGAAGCCCCACTTGATGCCTGCGGGGAAACCAGCACCACCGCGACCAAGGAGAACTGCGTCCTTAACAAGCGCCGCAACTTCATGTGGCGCCATACCTAAGGCAATTTTCATGCCTTCGTAGGCATCGGTAGCGAGCGCTCTTTCAAGCGTGTGGGAATCGTCGTGGATGAACCGAGAAGAAACGACCTTTGGCCCCTCGTTGTCCACATAGCCCTGGGCGTGGGGAACATAAGCGTTAGTAGGCATCAGGCACCTTCAGCTTCAGGCTCAGGCTGTCGCGATTCGAACCAAGCAGGCATAGGTGTGGTTTCCGGCGAACCGATGCCGGCGAGGTGATCTTGGGGGATGTGCTGACGTGTAAGACCAAGGGTGCCATGGGGTGGCACATCGTCGCGTGATCCGTCGCGCAAGCCCTCAATCATGTTGTCAAAATCACTGTTAGACAGCCGGTACTCGTACCGGTAGTTGACCTGGAGACAGGGGCCCTCAGTGCAGGCCGCAATACATTCAACATCTTCAATCGTGAACAGACCATCATCGGTTGTACCACCGGCTCTAATCCCGAGCGTTTCCTCAGCGTGATGGAGCAGCTCTTCACCACCGACCAGCTGGCACGAAATGTTGGTGCAGATGTCAATCTTGTATTTGCCGACGGGATGACGAACAAACATTTCATAGAAGCTGCACGTGCCAAGAACTTCGGCTGGGGTTACCCCGACCAACTCAGCCAGATGCTCCATTGCGTCGTCGGCAACATAGCCATCCTGCTCTTGGGCAAGATGCAGAAGAGGAATTAGCGCCGACTTTGCGCGCGGGTACCGCGAAATTATCTCCGCGGCCACCTCTTGGTTTTGTGCTGTCAGACGGCTCAACGATCAACCTCGCCCATAATTGGGTCAACGCTCGAAATGGATGCGACCGCGTCGGCCAACAAGCCGTCGGCCATCATGTGCGGCAAAACTTGCAGGTTAGTGAAGCTCGGACCGCGTACGTGCATGCGATAGGGCTTTGAAGAACCATCGGACACGATATACACGCCAAGCTCTCCGCGTGGGCTTTCAACAGCTGCATATGCTTCACCTTCAGGAACCTTGAATCCCTCGGTAAAGATCTTGAAATGGTGAATCAGTGCTTCCATTGATTCATCAATGCGGGCCCGGGGAGGCGGAGTGACTTTTGCATCTCCGGCGCGGTAGTCGCCCTTTGGCATCTTCTCGAGAATCTGTCCGACGATCCTGATCGATTCTCGGATCTCGGCTAACCGGATTGCGTACCGATCGAAGGCGTCTCCATAGGTGCCAACAACAACATCAAAGTCAACTTGGTCATATGCCAAGTAAGGCTCGTCACGGCGCAAATCCCATGCCACACCGGTGCTTCGCAGTACTGGTCCGGTTACTGACAAAGCCAGGGCTTCATCTGAAGTCAAGGTGCCAACTCCCTGAAGCCGGTCACGCCAGATTGGTTGACCGGTCATGAGGATGTCATATTCCTCTAGTCGAGGCGGCAACATTTCCATAAGCCGAAGCACTGAGTCTCGCCAGCCGTCAGGAAGATCGGCAGCAACTCCGCCAGGGCGAATGTAGTTATGGTTCATCCGCAGGCCGGTAACTGCTTCGAAGAATCGAAGCACTTCCTCACGCTCGCGCCAGCCGTAGATCATCATCGACACTGCGCCGAGGTCCATGCCGTTAGTTGCCATGAACAACAG
The DNA here is from genome assembly GCA_937922785.1 of uncultured Acidimicrobiales bacterium. GTDB lineage: Bacteria > Actinomycetota > Acidimicrobiia > Acidimicrobiales > SZUA-35 > CALAJQ01. The sequence continues at coordinate 70,180 of CALAJQ010000019.1, read as the reverse complement.
ATGCGAGGAGATGCGGTTCATCTCACACATCAGCATTCGGATCCAGGTTGCTCGTTCTGGAATTTCTAGGCCGATTAGTTTCTCAACCGATAAGGCAAAGGCCATCTCTGTGAACAACGGAGATGCGTAGTCCATCCGAGTGACGTTCGTTGGACCTTGCAAATAGGTCAGGTTCTCGCCGGTTTTTTCCATACCGGTGTGGAGGTAACCAACGATGGGCTTTGATCGGCGAACAGTTTCTCCGTCCATCTCAAGCATCAGTCGCAACACGCCGTGAGTCGAGGGGTGAGCGGGTCCCATGTTTACCAACATGGTCTGGTCGTTCTCGCCGACGATTGGCTCATTAGCCATCTCTGCAGCTCGAACTTCACTCATCCGCAGTACGGCGTCGCGACGAGGCAGCTTGTGAAGCTGTCCGGCCAATGGGGTCTCGGCGTCAGAGCCTTCTTGCTCAGGTGTGGTGGGCTCGGATTCTGTGATTGTCATTTCCTAGCCTCCTTGAGGTCCCTTGAACTGAACTGGAATGCCACCAACCGCATAGTCCTTACGAAGCGGGTGCCCTTCCCAGGTTTCAGGCATGAGAATTCGGGACATGTCTGGGTGACCTTCGAATGTTATTCCGAACATGTCGAAGACTTCGCGTTCCAGGTAATCAACGCCGGGATAGATCGAAGTGAGCGAGCCAATCGAGGTGTCGCTCGCTGGAACCTGAGCCTTAGCGCGCAACCGGGTACCGGATGAGTGGCTTATGAAACCAGCCACCACTTCGAAGCGTTCCTCGTTGACACCTGCGGGTAGATTCCGGGACGGGGCATAGGTCAGGTAGTCAACGGCTGTCAGATCAAAACACATGGTCCAGCCGTCATCAAGAAGACCTTGAGCTGTCTCTAACCACTGCTCACGATTGGGGTGAATGGTCCGCTCTCCCAAAGCCTCTGACTCAGGACACCCATAAGGCCCCAACTCTTGTTGAGGTTCGGTGTCTTCTTGAGGTGCGGTGTCTTCGCTCACTTCTGGCCTAGTCGTACGAGTTGGGTTTCGCCCTGACCGTCAAGTTGTTCAACCACGATGCCCGCGCCGCCTTGACGACGTCGCAACAGTTCGCCAGATTCGATCTGAGTGTGAAGCGTGTTGATTGCGTGAAGCAGGGTCTGGGGTCCGGGGGGACACCCGGGCGCATACACATCGACCGGCACAATCTGGTCAACTCCCTGGACGATGGCGTAGTTGTTGAACATTCCACCACTTGAGGCGCAAACTCCCATGGAGATAACCCACTTGGGTTCCATCATCTGGTCATAAACCTGCCGAAGAACTGGAGCCATCTTCTGGCTAACTCGGCCAGCCACAATCATTACGTCAGCCTGGCGAGGCGAAGCTCGGAACACTTCCATACCTAGCCGGGCAATGTCGTAGTGAGAACCGCCGGTGGCCATCATCTCTATTGCGCAACAGGCCAGACCGAAGGTGGCTGGCCATGAAGACCGAGCCCGACTCCAGCTGACCAGCTTCTCCAACTGGCCCGTAACCACATTGTGTTCCAGGCCGCCTAGGCCATCATCTTGAATGTTCTCAATGAGGCCCATTACGCAGCTCCAGTTTCGAGGGTGGAACTAGCCGCAGTCACGACCGGTTCGGCTTCGGAGTACCGACCTTCAGTGCCGACCTTCCGAATAGTTGATTCTGCCGTACGAGCTACAACGGTGGCTTGCTGGCGACGGTTCACCTGCAAAGGACCCCAGTCCAGGGCTCCCTTTGAAATCAGGTAAACAAAGCTCTCAAAAACCAGAGCCGAGAAAAGAAGGATGGCAAGTAATCCGAATAGGCCAAGGTCGCCGTAAGTCATCGCCCACGGGTACAAAAAGACAATCTCGATATCAAAAACGATAAAGAGCATCGCTACTAGGTAGAACCGAACCGGAAAGCGCTGGGGTGGCTCGCGGCCCGGAATGATTCCGCACTCATAAGGAGCAAGCTTCTCTTCAGTTGGATTGCGGGGTGCTAGAAGCTTCGACGCAGCGAAAGATAAAGCAGCAAAGAGAACCGCTACGACCAGCAGGGCAAATATGGGAAGGTACTGCGCCATAGAGCGCGCCTTTCTGTCCTAGGCAACTGCAGCGCGGATTTCCGACTCTCGTCTGTCACGAGTGTGGAGAAGCCAGGCGAAGATGCCGAAGATGATTCCGTTAAAGATGGTGAACACGAAAGGTGTGAAGCGCTCGCCGCCGACGAATGCCGGGATTGGTCCGCCACGATCGCGCTCGATGATGACGGTCTTGATTGGCTTTTCAGCATCTGCTTCAGGAAGCGGAGGCGCCTCACCGGGAAGCGTGGGCTTTTCTACAACGCCCTGAACCTGGATCGCAACCAGTTCCTTGGGGTGCCACGGTTGAAGGATGGTCGTGTGAACTTTGTTGCCAGCACCGTGCCAAAGTCTGCCCGCAATCGTGTCGGTCTCCTTGGGCAGATCCTTGCCACCAATTCCGAATCCACCGAACCTAAGCGGCACGTACTCAGCGGTCGAGGCGAAGACGTTTTGCGCGGCCAAGAACTCATCTGCTGCGGCCTGGGCTTCGCCTCGCTTTGAATCCGATGTTGCAAGATAGCGCCAGCCCCCGACTCCATCGGCGGCTGCTTCTTTGGCGATGTTTTGCTGCTCGTCCGGATCGTCAATACCGTCAACGTTTGGGTTGAAAGTCTCAATCCCGAAAGCAAGCTCAGTGGCTTCTTCGGTCTCGGCTTGAACAAGATCACCTGAGTGAATCTCGACCAATTCCCAAGATTCAGGCTCGCCCTTCCAGCCGATGCCATAAAGCATCCAGGAAATCCCCATCAGGAACATCCAGCCAAACAGGCCTGCGCCGGCGATCAGTCCGCCAACTCGCGATCCGGAGTTAGTGGCAAGTAGTAGGTAGACGCCACCGAATAGAACAACAACACCTACAAGGACACTTAGTAGACCACGAAAAAATGGATCGAAGGCAATGCCATCAAAGAGAGCGAGAATTGTTGCTATCACTCGAGACCTCGGATGTAGTTCACGACCTCTTCAATGAGATCTGGGGGCAGAGTGCCGCCGAAGCCGGGCATCATGCCACCGCTACTTTGGCCGCCACGACCATATCCTCTTCCGGCCTCAGCACCGTTGTATAGGAAGTCATAGTTTGCACGGGAGGTGCGAGGCGGCATCTCAACGATCGTGCAGTCTCCACCAAGACGACCGCCACTTAGCACTGCAGTTGTGCCATTTAGATCACTTACTTGAAGGACCGGAGGGTCTTCAAAACCGTCTTCACTGTCATCGGGAACAAAGGTGAAGTCCGGATCAAACGGGTACGCATCGGCTGCGATGCCGCCCGGCTCCCAAAGGCCCGACTCAAAGGCACAATCGGCAAGATCGCCGTTGTCGAGAATCTCATAGCCGATGGGTTCGCCATCTTCATCTAGCGAGCCAGTCTGTGGGTTGCCCTTGTCGTCGAGCTCAATAATCGAGCCGTCAAGGGCCACTGGGAACTCGCCGAACTCAAGCCAGCTGCCGTCAGGCTTCAACCATGTGTCATCAGGGAAGTGCTCAAGACCGCCGCACAGACTTGGTGCGATACCTGAGGGGTTACCGCCGCCACAAGCTGCGATTCCAGGCTCCAAAATGTCAGGGGATGTCTCAGGGCCTAGCGACCAACCTTGGGTATGGCAACGAGCGCAGCTCAGTGAGCCTGCCTTGAAGCCTGAGAACAAACCTAGGTTGAACACAGCCTCGCCAGCGGTTTCAAACTCGCCAGCTTCGACAGATCGCGCAACCTCTTCACGGATTTCATCTGACAACTTGTCTGCTGCCACAACAACGTCCTGAGCTAGCTCTTCTGATGCTGCCCGCTCGGCCGCATCTTCAGACTCGCTGAGGCTGGCGATGTATTCGTTGATTGCAACTTCGTCGAGAGTTTGCACTTGCAAACTGGCGAGGTACGCAACTAGGTACTCAACTTGTTGGCTGGTCAGTGGGCCGCCGCCTGGGGTACCCCAGGCCGCCATTGGCGAACCGGGCCGTCCGAAGTTGAGGATGTATGTAACTTCTTCTTCGCTGTAGCGAAGCAAGACGTTGTTCAGCGCGGGCGCAGTCCATGTGGCGTTGGCCAAGAACTGGCCGTCAGCATCCTGAAAAACATAAGGTGCTGGGCCACCAACACCGCCAGCAGCGTGGCAGTTAACGCACTGGGCGCCACCGGTGTAAAGACGCTCGCCCCGAATCTCAAAGGTTTCTGTCTTCAAGTCGGTGGCTCCGTCCTGGCGGCCAGGTTCGGCCAGCCAGTAGAACGGAAGAATCAGAGAAGTGATGCCGAGGACAACCAACGCAAATGTCAGCGAACGGTCAAGCTTGGTGCCCTCTAGTTCTTCGTCGCTTAGGTAGGGGCGCCGGTTTGCCGCAAGCTCCACCTCCGAGCCGAGCTCATCGCGAGCAAGAAAGACGTTGCGGACAAATAGAGCCAGAAAAGCTAGGACCGTGAGGACCGAGATTGTCAGGCCGATGGCCCGGAAGTTGGCTGCAATGATGGGCCCGCCGGCTCCCAGAACAAAATCGGACATTAATGCTCCTCAGCACCACTGATGCAGTTCGGACCCTCAGCCTCTTGGCCGGTGGTATTAGTGCCAATAGCTGGCCCTTGGATAACGCTTCCAGTGTTCACCAAAAGATCGTTGCCCGCAGTGACCACCATAGGGAATCTATCCATGCCTCGAGGCGCTGGACCACCCTTCTTTTCGCCAACTCGGTTGTACTGCGAACCGTGGCATGGGCACTCGAACCATTGCGAGGTTGCGCACTCGGGAACACGGCAGCCAAGGTGAGGACAAGTTTGGTACAAGGCCACAACACCAGCGCTGAGACCGTCAGACACCTGGTCATAGAATCCGTACTGATCGACTGCCTTTTCGATGGCGGTTGAGGGGTACTCGGTAACCCACATGCGCCCTTCGGGCACGTAGAAAAAACCGCCTCCAGCCTTGATGCCGGCTTGGATGTCATTGATCTTGCCAACGTTAATGACTGAACCAAAGCCGCTTGCGCCGGTTGGCCACAGGAACGCAATGCAGGCTGCGCCGAAACTTGACAGTCCCAGGCCGAACATGGCGATGATGCCTCGGTTAAGGAATTGGCGCCGAGCTACACCGATTGTCTCGGCGTCTGGCGGAACATAAGCGACCGGTGTTGATGGTCCAACGGTTGCAAGCGAACGATCGGTCTTGGCCGCAAGCTCTACTTCTTTGCCCGTGCGGATGACGCTGGAGCTATCACCTTCTGCCGCAGGAGTGAACTTAGAGCGGTCCCGCGAGACAGCCTCGTTAGATAGCTGTCCAAACGCTGTTTCTGAATCCTGACCCCTGAGGGAAACGAACATAACAATCAGCGCCAGCACCGCTAGCACTGCGATTCCTGCAATTAACCAAGTCATAACTAATAAACCTTCTAGAGCTCGAAGAACATTCCGTCGACCCACGGGAAGATGAAGTTAAACCCGGGTCCTCGGAAGAATGATCCGATGAGTGTTAGGACGGCCCAGAACATCAAATGGATGGTCATCAGCGAGATGGCCAGCTTTCGATCCTCGGGCTTGTTGGAGGGGTTTTTGTCAATGTATGGAGCCATACAAAGCACGATCAAACCCATGCCAGGAATGGTCACGCCCGCAACCATTGGGTGGAACATTGTTAACAACTCCTGAAGACCCAGGAAGTACCACGGCGCCTTCGACGGGTTAGGAGTTGCGTTTACGTTTGCTAGCTCCAACAAAGGAGCGTTCACAAAGATGGAGAAGATTGTGAGGAATGCCGTGCAGAACAGAGCAGCACCAAACTCAACAATGATTAGGTGAGGCCACGTGTGGACCTTGTCCATGGGCTTCATCTTGATGTCTTGGATTGAACCTGAACGAACGACGGTAAGAAGTCGCTGGGTGTGGCCGCCAGGGCCTGTCATTGCCGCAGGGGCTGGTGCGGTGGCGGTTGCGGCGGCAACTGCGGTTCCAACTCCCCCACCGGATGCCTCCACTTCAGTTCCCTTTGACTTTGCACTCTTGGAACGCTGAAGTAGGTGCGCGGGAATCTTCGACTCGGCCTCGCTAGGCGCGGAATCACTAGCTGCTGCCTCGGCCGGAGCAGAAGCTGCTTCGGCCTTCTGGCGAGCCTCTTCGGCCCGCTTGCGGAGGTGTTCAGGTATCTCAGTCATCAGTCAATTCCTGCTGGTTCGAATAATGCTCTACAGCGGTCCGGAGATTCCGCCATCTTTACGAACCCGCCAGAAGTGGATGGCCATAAAGATCACTACAACAAAGGGCAACATCAGCACGTGGAGCACGTACCAACGCAACAAAGTATCGGTTCCAATAACGGTGCCGCCAAGAAGCACGAACCGGACCTGGGTTCCAAAGACCGGCGTGTAGCCCATCATGTTTGTTCCCACTGTCACAGCCCAAAGTGCGAGCTGATCCCAAGGCAACAGGTAGCCGGTGAACGAAAGCAAAAGTGTGAACTGGAGAAGCATGACGCCGATAACCCAGTTGAACTCTCGTGGCGGCTTGTACGCGCCATGATAGAAGACTCGGGCCATATGCAAGAACACCGAGAGCACCATCAAGTGGGCCCCCCATCTGTGCATATTTCTCACCAGTAGTCCAAAGCTCACCGAAGTCTGAAGTGACGAGATGTCCTCCCAGGCTGCAGATGCTGTTGGTCGATAGAAGAACATCAAGAAGATGCCAGTGATCGTTAGCAAAATGAACAAGAAGAAGCTGAGGCCACCAAGACAGAGCGTGTAGCTGACCTTGACTGCGTGTCGCTTAACTTTCACCGGGTGAAGGTGGTAAAGCACCGAGTTCATAATCACGTAGCTTCGGTTACGTGGGCTATCGGTATAGCCCTTTCGGAAAACCGAACCAGGACGGAAGATCGAGTTCCAAGTCTGTGAACCCTGAGTTGAGTTCATCACATTGGAGACTGCGTCACCTGCTTTTTCAGCCAGTGTCGGCTTGTCTGAAATTGACTTTGCCATTGATTCTGCCTTGCGAGTACTAGAGAGATTCTTGCGAGTATTTGAGAGATTAAGAGAACAGACTTTAAGAGCTAGATGTTCAGGTTACGCAAGGCGCATCCCGTAGCCGTAACCGTGTGACTGAGTTCTTTGGTGTGCGTCGCCGGTTGCGGGGGCATCGGAGATCTTGCCGAGGATGATCACCCCGGTAGGGCAGCGATCAACACAAAGCGCACAGCGGGTGCAGACATCGTCATCGATTGTGAATATAAATGCATCGTTGGGGTCATCGCCTGGCTTTGCAACACCAAAGGCTTCCGAAATAGCCTCAGTTGGCTGCATATGAATGCACTTCCACGGGCAAATATCGACACAACCCTCACAAGCAATGCACTCGGACTGATCAATATGAATAAACTGCTTGGGCTTAACAGCCTTTGCTAGGTAGTCGGCGTCGACTTCGACAAGCACATAGTCGTCACGAAATTCCGGGAGCGGCGGATTGGCATCGGTTGTGACCATCTCAACCCTTCCTCACCAGTGGGCGACCGTAGGTGCTGGTCTGAACCGCTGTAGTTGGGGCGTTCAGAGTTTCTCGCGTCTGCCAGATTCGCCACAGGGCCACCATTGGCCCCAAGCTGATGATGTAGATAAGGGCCGCTACTGAGTCAGACAGAACTCGGTAAGTAATGTTGAACGGGAACCATCCACCTTGACTGATTGGGACCAAGGCGCCCCATGCGGTCCAAATGCGGTCTTCTCGGAAGCTCCACTCGTTCTCGGCCAGTGTCAACCACTGGTGAGGCACGATGCCCCACGCCAAGAACATGATTGAGAAAATGACGGAGCTGAAAATCATCGCTTCGCCCCAGCTCAGTGGAGGATCGACTGGTCGGCGTTTGGCGTAGGCCACTACGGCAACCGACATAAGAATTGTGATGATTGTGGATGCGACGAGAGCGACCATAAGTTTGGGGTACCTCCGGGACGAGCAGCAGTACTGTCTCGATAAGCGACTGTATCTACAGCGGGTTCGAACCGATTGTGAACGTATGCACAATCTACTGTAAATCCACACTACTCGAACAAACCCAAGACGTATAGGTTCGATGTTTCTATAAAAAGCAGCGCTGAGTTTCCGATTGTTCAGCAAAACCCGCCTACAGTAACGGTGCCCATGACTGAGATCCCTGAACACCTCCTCAAGCGCTCCCGAGCAGCTAAAGGTAAAGACGATTCAGCCGCTGACGCCGGAGCAGATTCTGGTGCTTCTTCAGCGGCAGTTACCCCTGCAGCCAAGACAGAAGCTGTATCGGCTGGCCCACCAGCCCTAGTTGCAGCTGCCGCTGCTATTGGCGCCGACGCCCCGCAGGCTCCCGAGCCCGAAAAGCCGCACTTCGTTCAGGCCGCCGAGAAGCGAAAGAGAATGCCCATGTGGGCCATGTTCTTGCTCTTCTTTGTTCCACTGTGGGCCGTTTCCTTTGGCGGCACCATGCAATTGCCAGATGTCGAGGATCCCCTCTTCACCGAAGCTGCAGAGCTTTACAACGTGACCGGCGGATGCGCCGGCTGTCACGGTGGGGGCGGCGGAGGCGGCGTTGGCTATCAGTTAAACGACGGTTCTGTAGTTGAGACATTCCCTCACGTGGCTGACCAGATGGTCCACGTCTACCGCGGGTCTGACGCCATCAAGGGCGAGGCCTATGGAGCGGAACGGGCCGACGGTCGGCGAATTTCGGGCAGCCGTGGCGCAATGCCAGCCGCAACTACTCTCCACCAGATCGAGCTTGAACTGGTTATCTTCCACGAGCGAGTAGTTCTGGCAGGCGAAGACACTTCTAGCGACGAATACATCGAGTACATCGACCACCTTCGTGAGCGCTTAGAAGCAGGCGAAGGAACTGGCGACGTCACCGATGAGTACTTCGAGATGTTGCTGGCTTGTTCTGACCCAGAAATTACCCCAGGTGCTACTGGTGAAGGCGCTGTCGATGACGACGGCGAGAACATCTGCCCCGGACCTCATCTAGAAGAAGAATAGCTAAATTCAACTTCGGACCCCGCATGCCGACTGGGGATCGATGAGCGATAAAGACTCAGAGATCAACACGATCTCAGCCAAGCAATGGAGCGCTAACCGGGCGGCTGCACTAGCGGCGCGCTCAGCCATGTTTGTGCTGCCCCTCCTCGCTGGTCTCATCGTCATGTGGCTAGTGCCCTCCGGCGCGCTGGTATCGCTACTTTGTGGACTCATAGCTGCAGTTGCAACTGATAGGTTCGCCCGACATCTCGGCCCGCTGTCCACGTTGTATGAACTGTCTCTTGTTTTTCCCGAGGTAGCTCCCACCCGCTGGGCCATCGCCAAACGCATTCGGTCTACCAACATCGACGAAGAAATTTTGGCCATCTCTACCGATGAGGAGTTCGTACCCGAGGATCCCCAGGCAGCCGCAGAACGAGCCCTGGTGCTAGTCGGCCAGCTGGATCGCCACGACGGACTTGCCGGAGGTCACAGTGCCCGGGTGAGCCAATACGCAGACATAACTGCCGAAGCCATGGGACTAGCCGCCGATGAACGGGCCATGCTGAGGTGGGCGGCCCTTTTGCACGACATAGGGAAACTCAAGATCAGCTCAGAGATCCTGCGGGCAAAGGGCGAGCTGACAGCTCAGGAGAAAATAACTCTCGAGGGCCACCCCGGACACAGTGCTGACCTCATGCGCTCGCTTTATGAATGGCTGGGCGAAGCTTTTGGTGCGGCAACCGAGCACCACGAGCATTGGGATGGCAGCGGCTATCCGTTGCAGCTCAATCAAGACGAGATCTCCATTGCCGGCCGGATTACCGCAGTAGCTGACGCATTTGACGTCATGACGGCTCCCAACTCCTATCGAGAAACCGTGTCAGTCAGCGAGGCACGGAACGAGCTCTTGGCCTGTTCGGGAACCCAGTTTGACCCTGCAGTGGTAAGGGCATTTGTAAACCTGTCGCTACCCAAGCGTTGGACTCGGCCCGCGTCTTGGATCTTCGAGACGCCCGGATTTGGCCTTAACTCGTTGGGTTTAGCGCCCCTGGCATTAGCCACCGTCGTTCTAGGTCTCGGTGTTGCAGTTAGTGCGCTTGGGTCCTCCGGCGCCACCAACGCTGACTCTCCACCGGAAGAACTTGCTTCGGTTTCCGATGACAGCGACGGTCCAGAGGATGGTGGCCCAGAAACCACCTCAGAATCGGATCCGAACCCAGATTCAACAACCACTTCCAGTGCGGCCCCTGATCAGGCAACCGGACCTGAAACCACACAGACAACCGAACCTGAAACCACAGAGGCGACCGGACCTGTAACCGATTCTGAACCAGAATCCCCCGCAACCACAGGCCAGGTCACCTACCCCACTGCTTCAGACGACGAATACTCCACCGGTCCTGGCCAATCGGTGACGATGAAGGTGCTCGACAACGACGACTCTGGCGACTTCGTTTGGGATCTTGCCACCTTGGATTTCTATGTTGAGCCCGAACACGGCGACCAGTGGGAAGTTCTAGCTGAAGGCAAGTTGCGTTACCAGCCGATTGCTGAATACGCCGGCCCTGACACGTTCTCATATGTGGTCTGCAACATGGGCGGCCACTGCGCCATCGGTAGCGTGACAGTGGCCGTGCAAGAGAACTAAACCGCTCGATTCAGACAGCGATGTCCCCCGCTGCCTCCGCAGCTACCTCCACAGTCCGATCAATGTCGGCTTGGGTGTGAGCAAGACTGGGGAACATTGCCTCATATGCGCCTGGTGCCAATGAGACACCACGTGACAACATGCCGTGGAAGAAGGCTGGATAGTGACCCAGATTCGCCGAAGCCTGCGCCTCGTCATAGTTCGTTGGCATTGTGTCACCAAAGAACAATCCAACCAGGGGTCCGACTCGTGGCACCTGAGCCTCAACTCCGGCCGAAGCAAACGCCTCGGTCAGCCCGGCAGCCAAGGATGTGGCGATTCCGATTAGTTGCTCATAGGCCGTGTCCGTCATTGCCTCAAGACAGGCTAGCCCTGCCGCAGTTGCCAGAGGATTGCCGCTCAAAGTGCCCCCTTGGTAGACCGGTCCCAGCGGTGACACGTTGGCCATGACATCGGTTGATCCCCCAAAGCACCCAACGGGCATCCCGCCACCAATTACTTTGCCGAAGGCCCATACATCGGGTGTGACTCCATACATGGGACCCGCTCCGCCTCGGCCAACGCGAAATCCGGTGATGACTTCGTCAAATAGCAACAGTGCACCGACTCGATCGCACTCGTCGCGCAGGCCCTGCAGAAATCCAGGGGCGGGGGCGACTACACCCATGTTCGCAGCCACAGCTTCGACGGCCACAACTGCGACGTCTTCATCCAACATCGGAACAACGTTGTAGGGCGCCACGATGGTGTCTGCCACTGCGGCTTCGGGCACGCCAGCAGAACCGACAAGGCCCTGATTAGCAACGCCGGATCCGCCCGCCGCTAGGAGCGAGTCAACGTGGCCGTGGTAACACCCGGCAAACTTGACGACCTTGTCACGCCCGGTGGCCCCGCGGGCCAAACGAATAGCCGACATCGCTGCTTCGGTGCCGGAGGAGGTCATCCGGACCATCTCAAGACCAGGAACCGCCTCACACATTGTCTCAGCCAGCAGAACTTCGGTTTCGGTAGGCGCCCCGAAGGTCGTGCCGCGTTGGGCAGCGTCAGCAACAGCTGAAAGGATGCGCTCATCGGCATGACCCAAGATGCTGGCTCCATAGGACTGCACATAGTCGATGTACTGGCGACCCTCGACGTCAGTTACGTAGGCCCCCTTTGCACTAGCCACAAAGTACGGGGTGCCACCAACTGAACCAAAGGCTCGCACCGGTGAGTTGACGCCTCCGGGCAATACCTCAACCGCTCGGGCAAACAGGGATTCGTTCGTCTTTGATTCAGTCACAAGCTCAGTCAATCAAGCTTGGCGGCGACTTCCCCGGCGAGATAGGTGAGGATCATGTCCGCACCCGCTCGTTTGATTCCAGTCAGCACTTCCATGGCAGCGGCATCGCCATCGATCCAGCCCTTTTCGGCGGCTGCCTTTAGCATCGCGTACTCGCCGCTGACGTGGTATGCCGCTACAGGTACATCAACGATGTCACGAACCTTCGTGAGGATGTCTAGGTATGGACCGGCCGGCTTAACCATCACTGCGTCGGCGCCTTCGGCGATGTCGGCACGGACCTCGGCTAGGGCTTCTCTGCTGTTGGCAGGGTCCTGCTGATAGCTCTTGCGGTGACCGCCACCTTCGATAGTTACATCGACAGCGTCACGGAACGGCCCGTAAAAGGCGGAGGCGTATTTGGCTGCATAAGCCAGGATCGCAATCTGGGAATGGTCGGTTGAGTCCAAGGCTCTACGAATTCTTGCGACCTGGCCATCCATCATTCCTGAGGGTGCAACGATGTCAGCCCCAGCATTTGCCTGGGCTATGGCCGCCTTGGCGTAAAGCTCAAGAGTCCTGTCGTTGTCAACGTCTCCAGCTGCATCAAGCACTCCGCAGTGGCCATGACTTGTGTACTCGTCAACACACAGATCGGCCATCAAAACCATTTCGCCACCAACGTCGGAACGCAGGTTCTCCAGAGCCACTTGAACTACGCCAGATGGATTCCAGCTTTCGGATCCCTCGGCATCTTTGGCAAGCGGAATGCCAAAAAGCAAGACGGCCGGAACGCCTAGATTTGCGAGCTTGTCCACCTCGTCGCGCAGCGAATCTTGAGTGTGCTGCATCACTCCGGGCAACGACACAATCGGTTGAGGCTCAGTTATGCCCTCACGCACGAACAACGGTGCTATCAGGTCATTGGTTGTCAGATTGGTTTCGGCCACGAGGCGACGCAACGCTGGGGTACGACGCATCCGACGGAGTCGGCGTTCTGGGAACATTTAGTTGATCGTATTGACTAACGCCGAGATCAGCCCATCCGGGCTTCGCTTAGTAGCCGTTGCGACGACGTCAAGGCCCAGCTCTTTGGCCGCTGCGGCAGTTGTTGGTCCTATACAAATGACCTTTGGGCCCGCCTCAACCAATTCAGCAAGTCTTTGCGCGATCGCTGGTGATGTCACAAACATATAATCCGCTTTAACCGCGACGGCCAACGCTGCCGGCCCGGGTTTTGACCACAGCGTGCGGTATGCCTCAACTCGGGTTACCGATGCACCGCGGGCCGCTAGTCCGTTACTCAGTGCATCTTTGGCTCTATCCCCCAAGGGGGCAAGCACTCGTTGGCCCGGGGTAATCGGTAGAGACTCCGCCAGGTCGGCGGCGGTACCTTCGTCTGATGTGAAATGAACGTTGATGCCCGAGTCTTGCAGTAGGCGAGTAGTGGCAACACCAACTGACCCAACCCGAGGTCTGTCGGGCCAATCGCCATCGAAGCTTTCCGCTACTGAGCGAACCGCGTTGGTGGAGGTAAACACGACCCAGTCGAAGTTGTCTAACTCATTCAGGGCGTCCAGTAAGGCGCCTCCCCCGTCACGCGCTGTGACAACCTCCAATAGCGGCAGCGCTACCACTTCAGCGCCAGCGTCGATCAAAGCCCGGTTGAGTTCAGCGGCCTGTTCACGGGGTCGACAATTGACCACCGACAATCCCGCAAGGGCTTTCAACTGTTGTCACCCAAAAGAAGATTGGCAAGCTCGGCCCCAGGGTCAGGGGATTCAGCGCTGCTTACCTGGCGGCGCGTAGGACTGTCGTCGGCGTCAGCCAGGATTCCTGTAATTGTGATGACATCGTCAGCTCCACGTACCGCGTGGGCGCCTGCCGGCAAGTCACAGTCTCCGCCCAATGTTTCTAGGAACCGCCGCTCCATTGACACAACTTCTCGTGTTGGCGCGTGATCTATTTCGCCCAGAAGATCGACCATGGCTGAGTCTGCCTCACGGCACTCAATAGCTAACGCCCCCTGCCCGACTTGAGGAACCATTTGTGCCGGGGACAATAAGTCGACCGTGCCGGGGTGAGTGTTGAGACGTTCTAACGCAACAGCGGCCATCACTATGGCGTCCATTTCTGACAACCGCGACAGACGGGTTGCAATGTTGCCTCGAAGTCCAACAACCTTGAGGTCCGGCCTTAGTTGGTTCAATTGAACACGGCGTCGATTTGAGCCCGTTCCGACGGTGGCCCCTTCCGGGAGGTCCTCCAGCGTTGAACCAACTAGACAGTCCCGGGCATCACCGCGCTGACAGTAACCGGCTAGTTGCAACCCCTCGGGCGTGACCGCCTGCAGATCCTTGGCTGAATGCACTGCAAAGTCGGCCTCGCCAATTAGCACCAGCTGTTGAATCTCTTTAGCGAAGGCGCCCTTGCCGCCGATCTCTGAAATAGCTTTCGTGAGATCTTTGTCAGCCGAAGTATCCAGCGAAACGAACGTCACTTCGACATCATCGTGTTTGGCGCGAAGCTGGTCACCCACAAAGTGAGCCTGCCACATTGCGAGAGGACTCTTTCGAGTAGCTATCCGAACCAGCATTTGTGAGCCTTCTACAGGTCGAACAGGTCGCGCACGTCCTCGGCCAAACGATCAGCTCGGGGTGTGCCGGCAGAATTGCGCAGTCGCGCCGTGGGCTCGTGAAGGAGCTTTGAAACAATGGCCGATGTGAGCGAAGCAACTGCTTCGGCTTGCTGAGGTGAAAGTGTGTTCAGATGCTTTCCATACCGCTCGATCTCGCTAACGCGAACCGCTTCGGCCGACCGATACAAACTTTTCACCAGAGGTTCAAGCTCAGCCTCGCTTAGAGTGCGGCGATAACGCGACAGCTCTTCATCCAACACGGCTTGGGCCTCGGCGAGGTGCTGCTGACGCTCAGCCACACCGCGGTTGGCGAAGTTCTGCAAGTCGCTTAGCACTAGAAGATCTACGTTGGCGCACTTGACGACATCTGCTGCGACATCGCGGGGAACAGCCAAGTCCAGTACGAGCAGCGGTGCGGTGGCGCCACCAACCATTTCCGCCGTAACAACTGCTCCGGGAGCACCAGTTGCGCTAACCAACACGTCGGTGGAAGAAATCGCGTTCGCCAGCCCTGACATTGGGACCACCTCAGCGCCCAGCTGACTTGCTACTGCGGCCGCGGTCGATTCCGTTCGGTTGCAAACTGTCAGTGAGACTTCAGCCGTGCGTTGCAGTGCTTGGGCAACACCTTTGCCGACTTCGCCGGCACCGATTAGCAGAACTCGTTTGCCGGCCAAAGTGCCAACTTGTTCCTCAACCAGATTCACCGCAGCTTGAGAAAGCGACGCCGTCCGACGACCGATTGCGGTATCTGTCCGCACCCGACGGCCAGCTGAGATTGCATGTTCAAAGATTGGGTTTAACAGTGAGCCGCAGGCCCCATTGTGCCGGGCCACGTCCCAGGCGTTCTTGATCTGACCTTGAATCTCGTGTTCGCCAAGAATTGCCGAATCAAGGCCGGCGGTCACTTGGAAGAGATGTTCGGTAGCTTCGTTGTCGTAGTGGACATACAAGTGGTCCAGAAACTTCTCTGGCCCCAAGCCCGAAAGCAACGACAGCGCGTTGCGGACATCGTGGTAAGCGTCATGGAAACGTTCGGCGTCTAGGAAAATCTCGACGCGGTTACAGGTTGAGAGAATGACTGCTTCGTTGATGACTTCGCCGGAAGTGACTTGACTTAGAGCCTTTGGAAGGTCATCGGGGCCAATGGAAACCTGCTCCAAGACACCAAGAGGCGCCGAGCGATGGTTTAGGCCAATGGCGATGAGGGTCATAGCTGGCTCCAGTGTGACGGTAGAAACACAGAATTGCCTAGTCGAGAAGTCTGTTTTTTGTCACAGGGATTCGGTTCGCGAATCACTGCGTAAGGCTAGCGGCACTCCGGTGCCAGAACGTGCTGCCGCAGTGCGTTGTTGATAGAAGCTTAAGATCTGCAACTCCGTAGCTAGATCGACACGTCTTACCTGAACAGCCTCTCCTACAACCAACACCTGAGACGTGAAGTTCAGAACTGCAGTGACACCAGCGGAAACCAGCCGGTCAGTCGCAGTCTGGGCGGCGTCAGGCGGTGTCGCTATCACCCCGACCCCAACACCATATTTGGCAACGATTTCAGCTAAGTCATCGGCGTGACGAACAACTATGTCTCCAACTTTGGAGCCAACAAGCTCGGCATCGACATCAACCACTGCCCTGACCGGAAAGCCCCTAGAGGCCAGCCCGCGATAGTTAGCAAGCGCTCGACCCAGGTTGCCGGCACCCACTATGACAACCGGCCATTCATCGTTAACCCCGAGTTCGACGCCGATTTCGTGAAGCACATAACCAACGTCATAACCGACCCCCCTGGTGCCAGTGATGCCTAGCGAAGCCAAATCGCGACGAACTGTTGCCGCATTGACGCCCGCAAGTTCAGCAAGACCATCTGAGGACACACTGGCATTTGACGCCTCGGGCAGCTCTACAAGAGCACTGAGGTAGAGCGGCAATCGAGAGATGGTCGCTTCTGACACTTGTTTTGCCGGTCGCTCCATCACTGAGAACGCTATCGGAGATTGTGAACTTGTGAAATTGACTGGTTCGCGCCTAGACACGGCAAGCTGCTGCAACACATGTAAATAAACGATTTTCGCTTAAAGAGTGGCTTAACCCACCATTTGGCGGAGCCAATCTATGCCGAAGAGAGGGGTTAAGAAATCGAGGGTCATCGACGATGCATATGTGTCCCCCCGTCCACCTCGCTTCAAGGATCTCATTCGCCCGTGAACCAACGCGTCGCCGCAGTAGTAGTTGTGCTCATGGTTCTGCTCGGTTTTGCCGTGCCCACCTCGGCCGATGCGGTGTCTGACGAACAGCGGTTTGTGGACTTGATCAACGAGCTTCGTTCAGGGCAGGGGCTTGGAGAGCTTGAGCTTGACGGCGAACTAACTCAACTTGCTCGATCCTGGACAACCTCGCTGTCCAACACCGGTCAACTGTCCCATTCACCAGACCTCGCTGTCGGACTAACTCAAAGCTGGACCAAGCTGGGCGAAAATGTCGGCGTCTCTCCTGAAGGCGAGATCTCGCGGCTGTTTGAGGCGTTCATCAACAGTCCTTCCCACTACGCCAACCTGGTCGACCCCGCCTATGACTCGATAGGTATCGGCGTTGTCTACCGGGATGGCAGAATGTGGACAACCCACCGCTTCATGCAGCGCTCAGAACAGACAACTACAGCGGGATCTGGCTTTGTGGCTCCCCAACTACGTTCGGGCGCAGCCACCCCAAATGTTGGTGTCGTAAGCGGGATCCTTGAAGATCTCGCCCGGCTTTAGCGAGCCAAAACGAACAGTTGAAGCGCACCTGCCCCAAGAATCAGAAGCGCAAGGATTCCTAGGGCCAAAATTACCTGTGGTCTCATCGCAGACTGGTCTTTCTAGGGATTTGTTTGGTCACTGAGGATTCTCTTGGGGCTGAGTTCGGCTCGGCTTTAGGACAACCGGTGATGACACACGAGCCATCTCGGTGGGATACAGGGTAATTCCATCGCCCTCATTTAGTGCCAATTCGGCCGCCGCTGACCCACGGTTTACCGCCACAGTAAGCAGTCCGTAGGAGTCGGTTAGCACTCCGATGCCGCCAGTCGGAACCTCGGAGAACGATTCGACACGCAAGCAAGATCGCTCCAGGTTCTCTCCACTAAGCCGAATGCCCTTAGGCCATTCAGACAGCGCAGCCGGATCGACGTTGAGTTGAACGTTGCCAAAATGGTCAACCCATAGAACTTCAGTGTGAAGCGAGCCTTCATCAGTTGCTGTTGAGACTGGCAAGATCCCGGGCATCAGCTGGGAGGGATCTATTAGCGTGCCGAGCTGCTCAAGAGGCACACCTAGGCAAAGCTGGGCAGCGACCGGAGCGTAAATGTCGCGGCCAGCGAAATCGAGCCCAGGAGAAGGCAGGTGATAGTTAGCGTTGTCCAATACCACTGCCCGCGTGGCTCCCCCAACCATAGAGACAGCTGGAGCAAACAGACCGTTGTCGGGACCCACTAAGAAACTCTGGCCATCACCGACCTCGATGGCGATTGGCTTACGATCGGTGCCAACGCCGGGATCAACAACACCCAACACAACCCCAGGCACCATGTATTGGGCTGACCTGGCCAGAGCAAGACCGGCCGCTCGAACGTCGTGAGCGTCGATGCCATGGGTGATGTCTAAGACCGTTATGTCTTCAGAAATTGACCGAATGACACTCTTGATTACCCCAACTGTTTCGTCGACAAAGCCAAGATCAGAGATAAAGGAGATGGTGTCGAACTTTAGGTACGAATCGTCAGCGTCTTCGAATTCGATCACTCTGCGCCTAGCTCACGAGATCTTTTGGTGGCAGCTGCAACTGCTTCACCGATAAGCCGATCGAAATCGCCATCCACAAGTGCGGCGATCCCAGCCTCTGTAGTGCCTCCGGGAGTGGTGACCATGTCACGAAGTTCATGGGCTGGCTGACCAGTTTCAGCCAACATTCGCCCTGCCCCAAGAATCGTTTGGTTCGCCAGCAGGGTTGCGGCCTCAACGGTCAGCCCGGCCTCAACTCCTGCCTTAGCCATCGCTTCAGCCAAAGCAAACACATACGCCGGGCCCGATCCGGAAAGACCAGTGACTGCATCTATTGCAGCCTCCTCGACCTCTATAGCGATTCCGACGGCGCCCAGAATGCCCAACGCCCACTGGATGTCTGCGTGGGAGGCTCGGGAGCCGCCCGCAACTCCTGATGCCCCAACTCCAAGAAGTGACGGCGTGTTCGGCATCACTCGAACAACTCTGGCACTGGGGCCGAGAGCGTTTTCCAGGGTTGCAACGGTGATTCCGGCCGCAATTGAGATAACTCGCCGAGGGTTCACGATAAAGCCACAGACCTGAGCCGCTAGATAGGGCTTAACTGCCAGAACCGCATCGACGTTCGGCAGCGGTGCATGCTCCAGCCTTACCTCCGGAAAGTTGGTTGCCAGCGTCACATGTTGGGAGCGCTCAACCTCAATCACCGCAAGTTGATCTGGTCTCGCCCACTCAGCTTCGATCAGGCCCGACAAGAGGGCCTGGCCCATTCGGCCGCCGCCGATGATTTGAAGGATCGTCATTTTGTCCAAGTTAGCTGAATCGGGATGCGAAGCCGATTCGTAATGCCGGTTGGAAACACTGCTCGACGTAACTCCAGACGGACCCGAGCACTCGGTCCAGTTCGCCATCGGTCTCAATCAAGCGGTTGTCTAGCTGGCCTTGGAGATAGATCCCATCCTCTTTCCCCATCACGAAAGCGGCTCCGTAGAGCTTCAGGTTTCGCACAAGCAGGTGCTTGTAAAACTCGGCGTGATTCTCATCGGGCGTTGGCATTAAGTAGGTCTCATACGCCAGAGTCCGTTGACCCAGGGCCAGCTCAATAGCGATCGCATCCTTCGTTTCGCCTAATAGCCGGACATACCAAGTGCGCGGGCCTGCAACGTCAGTCTCAAGCGATGCAACCATGTCGTTGTTTTCCAACTCGTCAGTGAGCCATTCGCAGATGTGGGCCTGAAGCCGATCAAGCTCGGCTTGGGAGCTGGGTTCTAAGGACACGGGGCAAGCGTTCGCAGCGTCAGGTCCGAGTACAGCCGACGCAATCGAGCGGCTGAAGTGCTCCATGTGTAGGTGTTCGCTTTTGCAGCAGCAGAAACACTTAGCCGGCGGGCCCAGACAGGATCGTTCAAAATCTCGTCGATCCGGTCGGCGTAGTCGGCGGGGTCCCGGCCTTCGATCAAGTAGCCAGTTCGTCCGTGTTCTACCAGTGTCAACAGACCGCCAACCGCTGATGCGACAACCGGAGTTCCACACGCTGCGGCTTCCAAAGCAACAAGCCCAAAGGATTCGGAACGAGACGGGACTAGGCAGACATCGGCTGCTCGGTAATAGGTGGACAGAAGGTGATGAGGCTGCGGCTTGATGAACCTCACGCGGTTCGTGAGTCCGAGTTCGGCCACCAGCGCATGAATGCGATCAACCTCGGTATCACCGAGACGACCACTAGCGCCTCCAACAATCCAAAGTTCTGCGTCTTGGCGTTCAGCTAGAGCCAACGCTCTGATCGCAACGTCAGCGCCTTTCAGAGGCTGCAGTCGTCCAACAAAAAGCAGCAACGGAACGTCCGATGCCCCGATGGCTGAGCGGGCACCAGCTTGGTTTCCGGGGGAGAAAAAAGCGTGATCTACGCCGGGAGGAACAATTTCAATCCGCTCAGGGGGAGCGTCATAGTGTTTTACAAGCTGTTCTGATTCGGGCGTGCAATTGGCCAACACCGCGTCTGCACAAGCGATGACTCCTGCTTCAGCCTTGGCTCTTCTCTCCGGTTCGGGGTCACCCATTTCGGCCTTCACTCGAGCCAGGGTGTGGAAGGTGGTGACCAGAGGCAAGTTGAGGCGCCTTTTAAGAATCTGCCCGGCCACCCCCGATAGCCAGTAGTTGGCGTGAATAACGTCAGGAGCAAAGGTCTCACAGTCTTTGGCAACACCATCGGCGAACTCTTCGACATAACCCTCGAGTTCTTCCTTCGATAGCTCCATCGGTCCGGCATCGACGTGGACAACCTCAAATCCCGGCTCGACTTGAACCACTGGCTCAAGGGAATCGTCCCAGCGCCGCACATAGACCCGGCACTGCACACCGGCTTGAGCCAGAGCGCTTACAAGTTCACGGACATAGACGTTCATGCCCCCACCATCGCCTGTGCCCGGTTGAGCAAGCGGCGACGTGTGCAGCGAAAGCACAGCAACTCTGCGGGCGTAGTCCATCGCTGACATGGTTATGAAAGTAGAGAGTCCACCGACGCTTCGCCATCTCGGTAACGGCGAGCGATCTCAGACTGGACAGAGTCAATTCGTTCATGAAGCTGGCGGCGGATTCCGGACATCTCTACTTCAAACGCCCGAATGCGCTCAAATATTTCCCGAAGTTGTGGTTCTGACACATCCTGGATGCCGCTAAGAACAGACGGAGAGGCGTGAGAATCAAGCTGGCCTAATAGCTCCCCAGCTGCAGCTCCAGGCTCACTCACGTCGATCGGGCGAGCACCAGGAATTGCGCCACCACCGACGTTGTCATCGGTCATCAGCTCGGGAAGATCGAACAACAGGCTGTCTACCGCTGCTTCAGAGTCTGTGCCTTTGCGACGCCTGAACTCATGACCAACAATGTCGAGCCGGCCTTGGGCCATACGGCGCACAAGGGATACGTCCCGCTCGACCTCAGCGCAAGCAATCCGAACTTCACGAAGTTCGGCGATGGGCCTTGTGGCTAATCCGGAAATGGCACTTGGGTCTAGCAACTTGGCTATAGCGTCGATCACCGGGTCATTATAAAGGCGATCAGAGAAGCACCAGCCAAAGGGGCGCTGCTAACAGGTACGAATCCAGTCTTCGAAGGGCAGGGGCCCACCTATCGCCGTGAGGCAGCAGTGCCGAGGCCAGGATCTGGCCCAGAGGACAGCAGACCGCAGTAAGGGCAGCGAACGCCACCAAAGTTCTTGCGGTTAGAGGTTCTAGTGGCAACAGTCGAGCAGTAAAGGTAACCACAGCCAAGGCTGCGATACCGGCGATCGGGCCCTCTAGGGCATTCGCCGAGCCGGTGCCAACTACAAAATCAGCAACCTCGTAGGCGCTTACGAGCACCACGAGCGTCACTAGGGCCAGCGGGGCAACCTGGGCGAGAGCCGTCATACATCCGGCAGCGACGCCCACAGGAATCGCCGAGCGAATTGCAATCTGAGCGTCATGCACCACCGCGTCATACTCACCTAAACCTTCAGCCCAGATTGCGACTGCTAAGCACAACATGACTGCCAAAACAGCCGTCAATCCGACGTAGAACATTCCGCTTAGTCCTGCCACAGAAATTAGGCCCGCAAGACCTCCTGCCAGGCTCAGAGACATGTTGCGACTAACCGAACCCTCGCCGCCGAAATGAGCATCAGCGCTTTGCAAGGCCGCAAGCACAGCAACAAATGCAACTAGAAGACCGGCCGCTGGAGCGTAGAAAAGAGCTCCCGATATGACTCCCACGAACCAGATTACGCCAAGGGTGACCTTTGGACCCGAGGTGCGGTAGGGCACAGAGAACCGATGATGACGCCAGCGTGATTCGCGGGCCATCGCTCTTTCTTCGACTCTCTGATGGCGACGCTCTTTGGCCCCAGGGACAGAGTCCACCTTGGGCGGCGGAGCCTCGTTCGGACCTGAGTCCGGGTTAGCGATAGTCAACTACCCTCCCGAAACCGGGGGTAACACCGCAACCTCGTCAGAATCAGACACGCCAGTGGTTCGATCGGTGGGATCTCCGTTTAGCCACACGTTGCTCTGGCCGAGAACGGCTTCGAAAGAATCGCCATAGGTCGCAACGGCGGCATCAAGGATTTCACCTACTGTCACGCCATTGATCTGGGCTGTCTTTGTTCCTGCGGCCTCACGAGCCTGGGCGAATAATCGAAGCGTTGCCATCAGAGGTGAGTCTAGAGCGACCGACCCCGTCCTGTATCGTCGTCAACTGTGATTACGAAGCTGATGTTGGTGCGCCACGGACAATCCACCTGGAATGCACAAGGGCGATGGCAAGGCCAGGCCGATCCACCGCTGACAGATCTTGGGCGCAAGCAAGCCCGAACAGCAAGCAAGCGGATCGGGCAGATTCACGTGGTTGTATCTTCACCACAGATTCGAGCACTTGAGACCGCTTCGATCCTCGCCGAAGCTGCGGGCATCGAGCCCGTGGTGACCCATGACGGACTTGTCGAGCGCGGCGCTGGCGAGTGGTCCGGGCTGACGAAAGAAGAAATCGAGGAGCAATTTCCGGGCTACCTAGATCAGGACCGACGGCCGCCTAGTTATGAAGGCGACGAATCGTTACTGGAAAGAGTGACCGAGGCAATGCTGGAGATCGTCGAGAACTTTGAAGGCTCTGATGTTCTAGTTGCAAGCCACGGAGGCGTGATAGGCACCTTCGCCAGTTTCATCGGGGCGGACGCAGTTCGAATCCCGAACTTGGCTGGCTGGGTGATCAGCCACGACGGGGCTGGCTTCAAGGCAGTGGAGCCGCTGGCCTTGTTGCCCGATGACTTATCAACCGGAGGCCACCACCTTCGCGTGTAGCAGCCTGACTATCATCCAGTTCCGCCTATGACCACTGCTTTGCAACGCACGCTTTTTGACGACCAGGCCACTTCAGAGTTTGAAGTTGTTGTCGTCCGCTCTAACAAGCGAAAGAAATCATCCGAAGCCGTCCTTGTCGGCCGGGAGATTCGAATCCGGATTCCGGGTCATATGACAGCCGCCGAAGAGGCCGAGGTCGTCACCTACTTCACCGAGAAGTTCGAAACAAAATATGGAGCGTCCCGGATCGATTTGGTGGCTAGAGCGGCAAAGCTTGCCAAGCGCTACGGACTTGAAACTCCGAACTCGATTCGATGGGTTTCGAACCAAAACCAGCGCTGGGGTTCCTGCACCCCCGACGACGGCACGATTCGGCTTTCTGATGCTCTTGTTAGGTACCCGGACTGGGTCATTGACTACGTGATCGTGCACGAACTTGCTCATCTCACTGAGCCCGGGCACAACGACGATTTCTGGGCGCTGGTCAATCAGTACACCAAGACCGAGAGAGCGCGCGGCTACCTAATCGCGATGGCCTCGGTTGAGGCCGAGGGCCGCTGATTTTGCCTCTAAGTCGCCTCAGTCTTGAAGGTCGGCCAGCGTTGCGTCGATGACGTCTAGCTCGGCTGTTAGGGCATCAAGATCAGCCATCGTCGGCAAAGCCTGAGAGCTGGCACTTTGGCCGGAGTCGCTTAGGGCGTCTTGTTCTGGCTGTTCGAGTCGATCTAGAAACACCTGGGCGATGGTACTTCTATTCGACTGATCCCACAGCGACCGGGATACGAGCCCATGTAGCCGCCACGGGCTGGCCGAACGCGGTGAGATCAGGGGTGATGGTTTCAGCATCACTAACAATCAGCACTTCGATCTCTGCGTTTGCAGCTTCACGCATCATGGCCACCCGCTGACCATCAAAGCTGAGGCCGGTGATTCTGTCTCCGGACTCGCCCACAATCTTGGAAAGTGCAACCGCACCCGCGGCAAGATCAACTACAACCAGCTTGGTCTGGGCCTCGACGCCATCGGCTCGATAGGAGACTTCGGTGTAAGCAACAGCGCCTCCGTCTTCGCTTAGAGCAACAGAGCCATACAAAGGTCGTCGCACGCTTTGGCACGTCGGTACTGTCGGTCGGGCTACCAAGACTTCTTCACCCACCCCGTTCACGAACAACAACTGACCACACTCGTCGTTAGCAATGGCACCTGCGTAGAGGCCCCCGCCGGCAGATAGGTCCAGCAGTTGGTCGCCAGTTCTCATGGTCAGCAAAGGCAGGCGTTGAGTGTCGACGAGGCGAACGCGATCGATTTGTGTGCCGACGGCAACGATTGCTTCAGTAGTTCCGTCAAAGAAACCCACATCCAGCAGGCGACCGTTGTTCAGGTTGATGGTGCGCGCATCGCCACCTTCAGCCTGAAACCACTGCACGGTCCCTGACTCGAACTGGACAACTACTCCGCGGAAGAAATCATCAATGACCAATCGGGGTGCTCCGAGATCTAACTCGGGTTCTGCCTCGGGGTCAGGTTCCTCGTCTGGTTCCGCTAAGGGAGTCGGCGGGGCAAGGTCCAACAGTCGAGGGGGCTCGCCATCAGGGATGAGAACCACCCCAGCATCAGTTGCTACCACTAGCGAAGGCACAAAACCGAGAGGTCGTGCGGGCGGCAACTGCGCAATGGTTGTAGCGGTTGATCCGTTCTGGCTCGTTCCATCATCGGGGATCGTTTCTGCAGTTTCGGCCGCTGTCGCGGGTGGCGATCCGATCTCGGGATCTCCAACCGGAGCACATCCCCCAACAAGCAGGAGGCCAGTTACACCGATGGCTTTGGGAAGAGACCAAAATGAAGGCACTGAACCATCTTCGCATTACCGAGCCCTATCTCGTGCGCACCTTGTAACCTAATCGGTGCCTCCGTAGCCAAGTCTGGTTAAGGCAGCGGACTTTTAATCCGAAGATTCGTGGGTTCGAATCCCACCGGGGGCACAAACTCTGGCAAGCTTTACTGCCAGACAACATCGCAGCGCAGTAGCCAAACCGGGCAGCGCGGTAGCCAAACAGGAGAGACACTCGCCAATGGCCAAGAAAGTTCTTGAACTCGATACTCCGTTTCGCAAGAACGAGAAGGTCATTACGACTCGAAGCCTCGGTCCTATTCCCGAAGGTGCCGTCGGCAAGGTCAAGCTCGCAAACGGTTTGACCAACTGGTCTCGCTACTGGGTGCAATTCAACGATGGTCAGATGGTTGGTTCAATCGACCACGACGATCTTGTACGTCCGGCAATGTTGTCTCAGTGGACTGAAGCCAAGGTGGCAGAGGCAGCCGCTGCAGAGGCGGCGCTAACAGCAGCAGACACCCCAGCGGTTGAAGCGGCCGGCGATGGCGGCGGTGGCGGCGGTGGAAACAACTTTGGGATCCCTGAGGCTCTTCTCGAGCGCAGCCGTGCGGCTAAAACTCGCATCCTCGGCTAAGGGTTTGAGAAAATGAAACTCCGGGCGGGACTAGTTGGCACACTGCTGATGCTGAGTGCGTGCACCAACAGCAACTCTGATTCAACGTCTCCCAGTGATGGTTCGGATACCACCGCTGCGTCGACGACAGTTGATGACGAAGTAACAACAGTGACGCCGGACCCGGAGTCCGAAACTACAACTCCGGCGCCCGACGATCCGACTACCGAGCCAACTACACAGCCAACCGAAGCTCCTGTCGAAATCCAGGTTGGCGCGGTTCTGGAGGGCGAAAGCACACTTGAAGCCTCCGTCATCCAGATTCTTCCGCATGACTTCGCCGCCCAGACTCAGGGTCTGGCCTGGGAGGGCCCCGCCCTGATCGAAAGCACTGGCGCATACGGAAGCAGCGAGCGGCGTTTCTTAAGCCCGGTGTCAGCCCAAACCTCTCAAGAGAAATTCTTAGTTCCAGAGCTGTTCGGAACCGACCTGACGATTGCGGGTGATGTGGGAATCCAGCTCTCGGGCCGAGAAGGTATCGCCACCACCTTCGACGTTGAGAACCTCAACGAGATTGGCCAGATCCAATATGACGGTGAGGGGTGGGGAATCTGTCTAGACGGCGAAACGGTCGTGATGAGCGACAACACCGAGACCCTGGTGCGTCGCAATCCAGTGACCTTGGCCATCGTCTCCCCACAGCCATCTCCTCCCGAGCTAACGAATCTGAGAGCACTAGAGTGCGCCAAAGAGTGGATCTGGGCAATAGTCGGCGACACAAACACCTTGGTCGCAATTGAGGTTGAGTCAGGCGAGCTAGCTGGCCTTGTGGACGTTACGGACCTGATCCCAAGCACTGCTGGCCCCGACGATGCACTCAGCGCAATTGCCTTCAACCCAAGCACCGAGACTTTTTACGTCGCGGGACGACAATGGGGAGCGTTCTACGAAATCTCCATAGCCTTCCCCACCTAAAACCAGGCCTGCTAGAACCAGGCCTTGGCCAACAGCTCTAGGCTTCTCACCCGCTGGGCTGAATCGGTCACCGGAATCGTCACCATTAGTTCGGTTGCACCAGTCTCAGACCCAAGCTGGGCCAAACCGGCCACCACCTCGTCACCGGTCCCCATATGGGAGTTGGACGGCATTTGAAGGGCCTGGGCGTAGTCCGGGTGCGCTAGTGCTTCATCGGGCGGTAGCAGGCCATAACGTCGGCCCATTCGCATGCCGTACTTGCGTAGCCGGTGCGAACTTGAAAGATACTCAGCCTCATCTGCGGAATCTGCAGCCAAGGCAACAGCGGTCACAATCATGTTGGGTTCATCTAGCACTGGTGACGGTTCAAAGTGACGGCGGTAGATGTCCGCAGCTGAATTGGTGTGACCGCCCATGTCGAAATGGTGAGCGTAAGCAAAACTCAAGCCCAAGATCCCAGCAAGCTGGGCACTGAACCCGCTAGAGCCCAGCAGCAAGACCTGCGGCGAAGATGTCGCAGCAGGGGTTGCAGAAAACTGCACATGAAGTCCGCTGTCGCGTCGCGGATCCCCCAAGAGACCAAGAACATCTATGACGTTGCTTGGGAATTCGTCTTCTTCTGAACCATCGGTGTTGCGGCGAAGCGCAGCCGCCGTCATCCGATCAGTGCCCGGAGCACGCCCAATTCCAAGATCAACTCGGTTGGGATACAGCGCTTCAAGCATTGCGAACTGTTCGGCAATCACCAAAGGCGCGTGGTTGGGCAACATAACGCCCCCAGAGCCCACACGAATTCGATCCGTGTTGGCTGCGAGGTGAGCCATGAGAACTGCGGGTTCGGTGCTTGCAACCGAGCTCATGTTGTGGTGCTCGGCCACCCAAAACCTCTCAAACCCCAACTCATCGGCCCTCTTCGCGAGTGCCGTGGTTGCCTTTAAGGCCTCGGTGCTGGAGTTGCCCTCATAGACCGGCGCAAGGTCAAGAACTGATAGCGGAAGCTTTCGAGCAAGGCCGGTAGTCATGGGCTCCAGTAAACCACGACCTGCCTAAGAGGCCATAGCCAGGCTGGCTCTGCTGGACCAAAAACCGGCGCTAACTTGTGCCGATGCCCCGCGTGCCGTTACGGCTATTGGTTCTAGTTTTTGCGGCCTCGGCTTGTTCCACCGACCCTGCACCACTGGCGACGACGGCACAGTCGCCAACATCGACACTAGAAGCGACAACGGCACAACCTGCGATACCGGTGCCGCCAGACCTCACCGGCGAGCTCGCTTTTGAGATCGTCGGGGTCTATCCCCACCTGACCACTTCCTTCACACAAGGACTGGAGTTCTTGGACAATGGTCAGCTTGTCGAGAGTCTCGGGCTGAGACGCCAGTCGGGACGAGCAATTGTTGATCTCGAATCTGGTGAGCATCTGGCGTTTGTGCCTCTCGAGCGAGATCAGTTTGGCGAAGGCGTCACTCAAGTGGGAGAGGAGCTGTTCCAGCTCACTTGGCTTGCCGAGACCCTGATTGTCTCTGATGCGGAATCGCTAGCAGAAACTAGAACCGCTTCATACAGCGGTCAGGGATGGGGCCTTTGCTGGACGGGTAACGAATTGGCGATGTCTGACGGATCCCAGGAACTTGCGTTTCGAGACCCCGCCGATTTCTCAGCCATAAGGAGAGTCCCGGTCACTTCGGATCGCCCTGAACTACTTGGCCAGTTCAACGAGCTTGAATGTGTTGGCAATCAGATCTGGGCGAACGTGTTTCAACAGAACCACATAGTTGCGATCAACCCCGATTCGGGCGAAGTGGAGGCCTGGGTCAATCTAGACGACCTCGAACCTGATGACCTCAGAAACAACGACGACCGAGACGATGTTCTGAACGGCATCGCTTACAGGCCAGAGACTGGCACGTTTTTTGTGACCGGCAAGCTTTGGCCTGAGATGTTCGAGCTTCGACTATTTGAGAACTAGGTTTGGAGCTTGCTAGGCCGGCGCTGGCTCAGATTCGGCGGCCTTTGCTGCGGCCGCCTCACGCCGGGTCTTGAGGCGATCAGAAATGCGCCCGACCTTGTTGATGTAGGCGATCAGGCGCTCTCGGGCATCTTCGGCCTCGCCGGATAGTCCCTCTAGACCGGGCAGATTCCAATCTCGCATGACCACCGGCATGATGATGTTCTCGTAGTGGGAGATCATGTCGTAGATGCCAGCACTAGCAATGACCTTCGAGTGGGCTTCGAAGTCGGGGATTCCCTCACCAGGCATTGCAAACCCAATAACCTGACGCTCAAGAGCCAGTACCATCTCCGACGGGTCTCGATCAAAACCGGCCTTAGCAATGTCTCGATAGAACAAGAAGTGGTGGTTCTCATCAATTGCGACCTGGCGCATGATGTCATAACCGGCACGGTCAGCAATTGCCTTGCCAGTGTTGCGGTGAGAAATTCGAGTGGCCAACTCTTGAAGAGCTACATAGCACATGCCGTCAGCAGCAGTCGGAGGTTCCGGGACCACACCACCAGACATCTGCGCCATACGCCCCCGCTCCAGGGCCACAGGGTCGATTGCTCGTGTAATTGTTAAGTACTCGCGAATCACAGTTGCGTGCCGGCCCTCCTCTGCAGTCCAGCGACGAACCCAGGTTCCCCAGGCGCCATCGGCACCGAACATTCGCTCGATGTCTCTGAAGTAATAGGGCAGGTTGTCTTCGGTCAGAAGATTTACAAACAGAGCACTTCGGACCTCTGGCGAAACATCTGACTCTGACGGATCCCATTCGTAGTCAGCTTCGAAGTCTCGGCCACGGCTCCACGGAACTAGAGTGTGGGGGTGCCACTCCTTGGTGGATGACAGGTGACGCTCGAGCAGGCGTTCAGCCTCTGACTCAAGATCGGCCAAGAAAGCAACATCTTCTTTTCTAACCATTAGTTCAGCCTACCTACCGGTAGGTAGGCGACACAGATAATCAGCGAAAAACCTTCTAACCTGGGAAAATGAGCTGGATCAAACCGATGAAACCCAGCATCGGCGGGCTGCCTTCGGGCGAACAGTGGGCCCATGAATTGAAATGGGACGGCATGCGGCTTTGTGTGGTTGTCACCAATGGCCAACTTCGGCTCTATTCAGGCTCGGGCCGTGATGTCACCTCCAGCTTTCCTGAGCTGGCTGACTTTGGGGCACACGTCGGCGCCGACGGAACCTTTGACGCTGAAGCTGTTGTATTTGAAGGCGATCAGCCTTCGTTCAGCCGTCTGCAAAACAGAATTCATGTTGGCCGCCCGAGTCAAGAATTGGTCAACGCCAACCCAGTTGTTTTGGTGGTGTTTGATCTGTTGAGCCTTGGCGACAACGACCTAACCGACCTTGGCTATGGCCAGCGGCGCCAGCTTTTACAAGAGCTCCTTAGCGACGGGCCGGGCTGGCGAGTACCTCCGCATGTAGAGGGCGACGGCCAACCTCTTCTCGACTTGGCAATCGAGCGTGGCCTTGAAGGTCTTGTCTCTAAACAACTCGATAGCCCTTACCGGCCAGGGACGCGAAGTCAGCGCTGGGTAAAGGTGAAAGTTGTTCATTCCCAGGAGTTTGTTGTTGGCGGCTGGGTCGGCGGCACCGGGAAACTAGATGGCCAAATCGGATCGGTCCTGCTTGGTGTGTACCCAGCACGCACCAAGACAGGCGCAGACTTGATTTTCGCAGGCCGGTGCGGCTCGGGTTTAACCGATGCATACCGAAAGCAGCTCTGGGATGGCTTTGTGCCAGCCGAAGCTTCACCCTTTAGCGGCCCGCTGCCGCGTGACAAGGTGCCTCACTTTGTTAAGCCGACGATGGTGGTTGAAGTTGGATTTAGCCAGTGGGAGCAAGACTTCCAGCTTCGACACCCAAGGTTTCGGGGAATTCGTGTCGATCGGGAGCCGACTGACGTAGTGGATGAGACGAGGCGAATCTCTCCAAACATGGGATAGTGGTAGCGGTGAACTCTCGGGCCGACTCAACAATGCAGATGAGCTTCCCAGCCGCGACTGCCTTCAGCACCGTGGCAAACGTCGCTGCGTCCAACATTGGGTACCGCTTGAACTACTCCACAAAGACCGTCAGGCGCCTGCAGGGGGCCGTGGACGCTGTCAGTGAGGCCTTAGGCGGGACGGGCAACATCAAGATGCAAGCCGAATGGGGTTCGGGGCCGCTCAGCCTGACCATGGGCAATTCCAAAGCCAAGCTTTCCAAGTCAGAAATCCAGGAACTTCAAGACATCCTGACAGAGCTGGGCGCCACAAAAACGTCGGTGAAGGCAACCTCGGTGGCTTTCACGATTCCGCCCTAACCCGAACTTCCGAATCCCGCTGAACCGCGATCATCCGGAGCTTCTGGAAGTTCGTCGATTTCCACAAAGGTGACAGCTGGAGCCTCGACGATAAGTAGCTGGGCGATCCGGTCGCCTCTCTCAATCGCAACGGTCTCATCACTTGTGTTGTACATGATCGCGACGATTTCGCCCCGGTAGCCGGAGTCAATCAGACCGGGGGAATTCAGCACTGTTACACCCTGTTTCAAGCTCATTCCCGACCTTGGCAATACCAGACCGCACCAGCCCAAAGGAATCGCCACAGCCACCCCTGTCGCAATTGGCGCTCGCTCTCCTGGGTTGAGCTTTTTGTCTTCAGCGGCCGTCAAATCTGCTGCAGCATCACCGGCTCGCATTCGCTGAGGCATCGAGACGCAGTTCGGTAGTTGTTTGAGATGAACTTTGACCACGTTTGAGAGGGTAGTGTGACCAACGTGCTGGCCTGGATGGATCTTGAAATGACGGGGTTAGACCCGCAGAAACATGTGATCGTGGAAATCGCAACCCTGATCACCGACGACAACCTCGAAATCATCGCGGAAGGTCCTGAGCTGGTGATTCACGCAACACCCGAACAGCTGGCTGGGATGGATGAAGTCGTTTTGGCGATGCACACCAAGTCTGGACTACTTGAGCAGATCGAGAACTCGACGGTCACTCTTGAAGAGGCTGGCGCTCAGACCCTGGCGTTCCTCAAAGAACACATTCCGGAGCCCAAGACGGTGCCCCTTTGTGGAAACTCAATTGGCATGGACCGACGATTTCTGGCCGTCCACCTGAACGAAATTGAAGAGTTCCTGCACTATCGCTCCGTGGATGTAACGACCATCAAGGAACTCAGCCGTCGCTGGTTTCCAAAGGTCTTGAAATCCGCTCCGCGTAAAGACGTTAGCCATCGAGCGCTTGATGACATCAAAGAAAGCTTGAATGAGCTAATTCACTACCGAGACACCGTGTTTGTCGAGGCTGGAACGGCTAAGCACCCGCGGAAATCCGGCTAGAAGCCACGAAATCCCCGTCACTAAACCACCAAATAACTAAGGCCCCGTCGACGGTGTCGGTTCGGTACTGAACAGCCGCATCGGCTGCAATGCCACCCCCATACTCAAGCTCGGCCCTGTACGGAACCTCGAAAGTGTCGGGATGGTTTGGTCTTTCTTGTTCCACAACAGCCCAATACGCAGCGTTATTGGCATGATCCAAAGTGTCATAGTCAACAACCCGCATTGGCCATTCGCTTACTGCAGCCTCATCGGTGACATCAGGATGGGTTAGACGAGCAGAGACCCGGTTGTTAGTGACACCCTTGCCGTAAATGTCGTGAAATTGCTCGGTTAGGCGTCTCGGGGCACCTTCTTCGGTAACAAATATCCAAATTGTTGAGATTTCATAAACCGCCCCTAGATCGCCCCTGACAATGAGCCGTCGATCCGCCCACCGAGAGCCCGTTCCAGAGCAAAAAGTAGTGAAGGTGAGATCCTCTCGAAACGTCGCTTCGACGTAAGTATCGACAACCGTTTTTCGGACGACCCAAGTCATATCCTCCGCTAGATCAGCGTCATTTGTGTCATCGTTGGACACATCCTGGGCGTAGCGCATTAAAGCATCAAACCGGAGTCGACCTTGTCGATCGACGTCGCCCAACCGCACCTTCCGCTCGCCGATGAAGGTCCGCGATTCTGGGCTGGGTTTTGGCATCTCATCCACTGGCATCGACGCACCCTAGGGGGAATCTTCGATTAAATCAGTTGACACTCTCCCAAAGACGTAGTTCGGTGTCATAAGCAGTTGAGAAGATTTCTGACTGAACCTCAAATCCGCAGGGACCAAACAATGTTCATCCAAACCCACAACCGAGACGCCATACAGCGCCCGGCATGTGCGCGCCTTGGATCCGAACTAGCTACCGCATCAGCGATGGCGACCGGTTTTACCTACGTGCCAAATGGTGTCTGGATTACAAAGCCAAACCACCATTTACGCTCCCTGCGATGGAGATCTAGCTAGCTAACTAGCTCGCAAGATCTACACACACCGCCGCCGGGAGCATTAGCTCACCGGCTCTTTTAGCGGTCCCCTTGGACCCTAGCCAGCGCTGAGCTCTAGCTCAGTCGCTAGGGGTCGGTTCATCAACTCATCAATCTCAAATCAAATACCCGAATGAAGCGGGCAGAACAATGAACACTGCAGTAGCAATCGAAAACCGAATCACTAACCCACTGGCCCAGGACTGGTGGACTCTGGCCCTTTGCCGCCAGACCGAAAATGCAGCGGATCTGTTCTTCTCTGAGGAGCTCAGCGAAATCTCTGCTGCCAAGCGAATCTGCGCCGAGTGCCCAGTCATCGCAGAGTGCCTGGAGGGCGCTTTGCTCCGCAAGGAGCCATGCGGTGTTTGGGGCGGTCAGCTCTTCGAACGAGGTCGTGTTCAGCTAACCAAGCGTCGTCGTGGACGTCCTCGTAAGGTTCCTCTTCCCGAAGACATCTTCGCCGAGGTCCCAATCCCCGAAGAGCTAAAGCAGCTCATCGCCTGAGGCCAGCCTGTCCCTCCCCCAACTGTTTCTGTCAGAGGTTTGTCGGTCTATAGGCCTATAGACCTCTGACAGAACGTTAATGAACTGTTCATGATCTGCTCGGAATGATCAATGGGCCTAGCCTGTTGGTTCTCCTATGGACAAATTGTCTAACAGCCGCTTAATCATTGGGTTGGCCACCGCTTTCGTGGTGGCCGTAGCGCTGTTGTCAGTGGCCTTTGGTGGAGACGGCGATGACTCAGCCGACGAACTTGGGTTTGGCGAGATTGTCTTCACAACCGAAGACGGTTCGACTGGCATGCTCGATGACCACCTCGGCGAGGGTGTAGTTGTCAACTATTTTGCATCTTGGTGCGCACCTTGTCGGGCCGAGCTTCCAGACTTCCAGGCTGTACACGAACAGGTTGGTGACGACGTCACCTTCCTCGGAGTTAACACCGACATAAACGAAAGCACGTGGCGCAGCTTCGTGGCCGAAACAGCGATCACCTATGAGACTGTGTTTGACCCAAGCCGCGAGCTGTTCCTTGCAATGCAAGCCAAAGGCATGCCGACAACAGTCTTCCTTAGCCCCGACGGCGAAATCTTAGACAGTCACACCGGAATCCTTAGCCAGGAGCGCCTCCTGGAACTAATAGATCTTCACCTCAGATAGGAACTGCTAGCAATGTTTGATTCATTTGATGCCTTCGCTTTCGGAGTGGGCATGATCGCACTAATCAACCCCTGCGGGTTCGCCCTTTTGCCGGCGTACTTAGGCGTTTTCCTAGGCCTTGACGAAGAGCCCAACCAGTCGCGCCTGGTCTCTCTTAACAGGGCACAGCTTGTGGGCCTGGCGTTGAGCGCTGGCTTCTTGGTGGTCTTTGGCCTACTCGGGGTTGTCTTCGCCGGCTTCTACTCAAGTATTGCTGACTCAATCCCTTGGTTCACTCTTGTAGTTGGCGTGGCACTTGTGTTGCTAGGTATTGCAATGCTCCGAGGCCTCCAGCTCAGCGTGGCCATCCCGAAACTGAACAAGGGAGGCACATCGGGATCGATGGTGTCTATGTTCTTGTTCGGAGTCTCCTACGCCGTCGCTTCGCTGTCATGCACAATCGGGCTGTTCCTCGCAGTGGTTGGAACTTCAAGTGCGTCACGAGGCTTCGGTGACCGCCTGGGCTCATTCGTCAGCTACGGCGCTGGCATGGGTCTTCTGGCCACCACATTGACTCTGGCAGTGGCGTTTGCGAAGGGCGGATTTGTCAACAAGTTCCGTCAGCTGCTTCCAAAGATCAACATGATCTCAGCAGTTGTCCTAATCGTCGTGGGCATATACGTGGCTCTATACGGGGTCTGGTCAATTCAAGTACTTGGCAACTCCACTCCCCCAATGTGGTTGGATGACTTCATCCTCGGCGCCGAAGGAGTTCAGACAGATGTCGCAACTGCGGTCGAAAGTCGGGCCAGCATCTTGGGATGGGGCTTTGTCGCAATCAACGTGGCCATCGCAGTTGCGGGGCTAGCTGCCAAAGGAAGCGGCTCAAAGTTATCCACAGAACAAGCAACCTAGCTACTTTTGAGACTTGACCCCCGTTATGGAGCTAGGCGGTCGATGATCCAGTTGTCGGTGTTGTGGGTGTAGCGGATGCGGTCGTGCAGGCGGCTGCGGCGGCCTTGCCAGAATTCGATCACGTTGGGGACCAGGCGATAGCCGCCCCAGTGGTCTGGCCTAACGGGAGTTTCGCTTTCGGCGGCGGCGAACGCTGCTTCTAGGACGCTCCGGTCTGCTAGCACTTCGCTTTGGTCAGAGACCATGGCCCCGATCTGTGAAAGCGGGGGCCGCTTGGCGAAATAGATGTCTGACTCCTCGGCGGTCATGACTTCGATCGAGCCCTGCATACGGACCTGCCGATTCACCGCCAACCAACCAAAGGTCACCGATGCCACTGGCCTGTCTGCCAGGTGCCGGCCTTTTTGGCTGTTGTAGTTGGTGTAGAACTCGACACCGAGTTGTCCGTTCGCTCCGGTTGAGATGCCTTTGCAAAGTACCCATCGCCCGGTTGGGGCACCGTCGGGATCAACTGTGGACAGCACCATGGCGTTTGGTTCAACCAGCTTGGCCTCATGGGCAGCACTCAGCCATTGTTCAAAATGGGGCATTGGCTCGGGCCCAAAGTCGGCCTCATCCAAGCCGGCGTCCTCGTATTCTTTTCGCATTCGGGCCAGATCAATTTCCATTGGACCCCTTCGGTCTCAACCTTGGTTCTCAGAAAGCTGAGCCTCTTTGAACGCCGCATAACGAACCCGGTCACGCTCAGCTCGGGCGGTTTGTTGTTCGAGCTGATCTCTCGATGCCCATCGGCCAAATATCACAAAGATCACAACCCAGATGAATAGGCCACCAGCCAGCTTCATGATTGCTCCAGCCGCTTGCTGGTCAGTTAGCAGGCTGATTCCCCATAGGCGTTCAGCAGAGTCATAGTGCGGGTAAACAACGCCGGTGGCGAAAACTAACCATCCGCCTGGAATCGTGGGTAGCAGGCTGTTGCAGAAAAGGTAGATGCACTGACCCAGCGGCTGGAGGCGCCACTCAGGGATGGGCCCGATGACAGGCATCCAAAGCAAGATCCCGGACCCAAATACAACGAGGTGCATGAGGTAGTGAGCAACGCCGCTATCGGCTGCCAGCTGAACCACCTGAGGCAGGTGCAACAGGGCCGTCACCATGTTAAAGACAATTCCTGCAAACAACGGTTTTGAGCCTTTGCGCAGCCAGCGCCAGGCCCGAGAGCTGGGCTGCACAACTAGCTCAAGTAACCATCGGGGCGTGGCCATCACAAATGCAGCCGGTATCAATAGCGAGATCACCAGATGCTGACCCATGTGGACTGAGTACAAGTAGTTCTCTGCTATGTCATGCACTGGCCAGTCAGAGGCCACCCAAAGCCCCAGAAGCCCAGCGGCGAACCAGAAGATCTGCCTGGACGTGAGGGCCTCATAGCCAGCCTCGATTGCTTTGGGCTGAATGACACGTGAGGCATAGATGCCAACGGCTAGACCGCCGCCGATAAGAACCCAAACCTCAGGGTGAGCCACCCAAGGTATGAGCGCCGCTACTAGTGCCGCCACCATCAGAACTGCCCGCCTAAAACGAGCGCAGCTAGATCTGGAATTCGAAAGTCGCTATGACAGCCAAGAACACTAATATCGCCAAGATTAGGCCGGTGCCGAACGACCAGGTAAACCAGCGGCCATTAAGAATCTTGAGATCGAAGTACAGATGCATGAAGATGCCAACGACGAACAAGAACTTGACGACCATCATTGCGATCAACGGCAGCACTAGTGCTGCGCCCTCAAGCCCTAGGTAGCTCCAGGCCACCTCAACTGCAGTGATGATTGCAAGGACTACAAAGACCACCCAGTACTGACGCTCCGAGACATGCTCTTCATCGTGGACGTCGTGTGCGGTTTCGGTATTAGCCATTTCAGTACCTGCTTACGGGATCAGATAGACGATGGTAAAGATCAAGACCCAGACCACGTCAACAAAGTGCCAATAGAGACCAACAAGCTCGACAGTTTCGGCTCGATCCTTCTGGAGCTTTCCTCGGAAGCTCAAGAACAACAACGAGCCCAACATCAAGATGCCGCCGGTTACGTGAACGCCGTGGAAACCAGTCAGGGTGTAGAAGGCGGAGCCGAAAAGCGTGCCCTGGTAGGTAAGACCCTCACGGAAGAAGGTTGTGAACTCATAGACCTGGCCACCAATAAACACTGAACCCAGAAGGGCCGTGGTTCCAAGCCAAAGACGAGTGTTCTTGTAGTCGCCCTTGGAAACTGCTGAGTGAGCAAGAACCATAGAAAGCGAACTCATCAAAAGAACAAAGGACGAGAACGAAGTGAAGGGGATATCCCAAAGCGGCTCGACCGTACCCTCGGCAAACATCTCCGAGAACGGCTCTAGTAGATCGCCCGAGTTGGCCAGGCGATCGCCGTTTTCAACGTCGGCAGGAACATTGTCTCCAAGGGTCCCGCGAATGACGTCTGGGTTGCCAGCGGTCAGTTCCGCGATGAACCTTGTCTTTGACAACAAATAGCTGGAAATCAGAGCTGTAAACAGCAGACATTCAGAGCCCAAGAACAGCCACATCGCCAACTTCATGTTGGATAGTCCCAGGCTCGAGTGGTGCTCCTCGTGCCCGTGATCGTGGTCGTCGTGCGCCTCAGTGGCGGTTGCTACCTCAGACATTGACAAGCTCTCCATGACCATCGTGATCATCGATTTTGGGGTCTAGATCATCGGCTGGCTCAAGGGCCCAACCGTAAAGCGAAGCCATCATCAAGATGCCGCCAGGAATTGTCAGCCACAGACTGAACATGACCCCATAACCAATGATTGGCATGCTGAAAGCAAGAAGAATTGGCCAGAAGGATGGAGCAGGAAGGTGAACTCCCTCGCCGTTTCCAGGCTGGGCTAGATCCTTAGCGTCAGCAATCTTCACTAAGTTGTGGTTCTCATCCATGGCGTACTTGCGGTGCCAGAAGTCATCAAGCTCGGTGACCTGTGGCGTGTAGTCAAAGTTGTGCTCAGGAGTTGGCGACTGGATTGACCACTCGAGGGTGCGTGCATCCCATGGATCAGGGCCGGGGTTCGGTCGGCCGTCAGCGATCCAACGACGGCGACTGATCATTGCGTTTACAAGAATAAGCAATGTGCCGACGCCCAAGATCAGTGATCCGATGGTTGCCACCAAGTTCCAGTTGCTGAAACCCATTGCGTCGTCGTAGGTCTGCATACGACGAGGCATGCCTTGAAGACCAAGGATGTGCATTGGGCCGAAGGTCAAGTTGAAACCAACAACCATTGACCAGAAGTTCCACTTTCCCCACTTCTCATCCAGCAGGTAGCCGAACGCCTTTGGCCACCAGAAGTAGAGACCGGCATAGAAGCCAAAGAGCGCTCCACCGAACAAGACGTAGTGGAAGTGAGCCACGATGAAGTAGGTGTCAGTTTGCTGGGTGTCAGATGCGGCCACCGCGTGGGCCACACCGGAAAGCCCACCAACGGTGAACTGAACGATCAGGCCAACTGAGAACCACATAGCGGTAGTCATCAGCAGTTTGCCGCCCCACAAAGTGGCGACCCAGTTCAAGATTTTCACTCCGGTCGGAACCGCAATGAACATTGTTGCTACCGAGAAAGCCGAAACCGATAGGGGGCCGATGCCACTGACAAACATGTGGTGAGCCCAGACGCCCCAACCCATGAAGCCGATGATCGCACCGGAGGCCACCATGAAGGGGTAACCGAAGATCGGCTTGCGAGCGAACGCTGGGATGACTTCAGAGACAATTCCGAAGGCCGGCAAGATCATCAAGTACACCTCGGGGTGACCGAACACCCAGAACAAGTGCTGCCAAAGCAGAGGATCTGCACCCTGGGACACGTTGAAGAAGTTGGCCCCGAAGTTGCGGTCAAACATCAGAAGCAGCTGGGCGACTGTAAGCACTGGGATTGCGAAGAGCAGAAGGAACTGGGTAACTAGTGTCATCCACACAAATACCGGCATACGCATCCAGGTCATGCCCGGCGCTCGCATGTTCAACACTGTTGTAATCAGGTTCACTGCGCCACTTAGCGAGCCGATACCAGCAATGAACAGGCCGAGGTTCCAGAAGTCAATACCGGCACTTGGGCTGAAGGCAATGCCGTTGTTGGGGGCGTAGTTGAACCAGCCACCGTTGGCGCCTCCGCCGAGGAACCAGCTGGTGTTCAGCATCAGTCCGCCAGCCAAGAAGACCCAGAAACTGAAGGCGTTGATTCGAGGGAAGGCCACATCCCGTGCGCCGATCTGGATTGGCATCATGTAGTTAGCGAAGGCGGCACCAATTGGCATCACTACCAAAAACACCATGACTGTTCCGTGCATCGTGAACACACGGTTGTAGGCATCGCCGCCAAGCAACGTTTGGTTCGGGGCAGCTAGCTGAATTCGGATCAGCAACGCTGCTGCGCCACCGATGAGAAGGAAGAACATGGCGGCAGCGCCGTACATGATTCCAATCTTCTTGTGGTCAACTGTGGTGAGCCAGCCCTTCAGGCCTGTGCTTGTCCGCGGTCTGACGAGAGCGCCAAGCGGTGACCCGTCAAATTTTTGTTCCGCTGGTGGGAGTGCGAGTGTCATCGGGTCAGGCTCCTAGTCGAGTGTCTCTAGGTAGGCGATCAGCTGGTCAAGCTGTTCGTCAGAAAGTTGCGGGAATGCTGTCATGCCGCGCTCATCCTCTGGCGCCATGTCTTTTCGACCTGGTGCGTTTCGGATCCAGCGGCGGAGTTCAGGCTCATTGAAGCGGTAGTTGGCTCCAAGGTCCAAGTAGGTGCTCACATCCATTTGTGCAGCGTCAGGGTCGATCCCGACCCATTGGCTGTAGATGTTGCCAGCGAAGGCAGCGCGAGTTGCAAAGTGGGTGAGGTTCGGCGCAGCTTTGGCAGTCAGAGCTGCGACCACGTTGGCGGGATCGTCAAGATCTTCGGTGATGTTGTGGCATTGGGTGCATTGAGCCTGGAAAACCTCACGGCCTTCCCATGCGATCGATCCTTCTTCGGGAATCGCCGCAGCTTCAGACTGGTTGGCTAGCCATGCGTCGAAATCAGGCTTGTCGAGCGCAATTGCGCTCATGCGCATGCGGGCGTGAGAAATACCACAGAACTCTGTGCACCAACCGGTGAACTCGCCTGCCTCATTTGCCGCAACGCTCCACGTGTGGAAACGACCGGGCACTGTGTCGCGCTTGCCGTTGAGTCGCGGGATCCAATATGAGTGGATGACGTCACGTGAGGTCAGGGTGAGATCTACCTGTTGGCCTGCTGGGATAACCAGCTGGTTAGCTGTGACGACGTCTTCGGGGTCTAGCAGAAGCTCAAGTGGCCACTGAAGGTCGTCCTCATCGCCGGCTACGCCGTCGCCATCAACATCTAGGAAAAAGCCGTTCCCGTTGACGTCGTAGCGGTATTCCCACCACCACTGCTGGCCAATTACCAGCACGTCGAGCTCGCCGGCCTCGTTCTTTTCTTCCAAGTCCCAAATGGCAGGAACTGACCAAGCAGAGATGATGGCCAGGATTACCGCAGGAACCAAGGTCCAGCCCCATTCAAGTTTGGCGTTGCCATGGACCTGATCTGGGAAGTCCAGCGGGTCATAGGTCTCGGGGTCAACCCGGTTGTTAAAGATCAACCAAGCGACGACGCCAAAGACCAAAAAGCCAATGACAAACGCCAGGAGGAAGATTGGCTGAATGATGCGATCGATCGCCTCAGCCTTAGGACCTTGGGGCTCGTAAGTGTTAAGTGGCTTGGAGTCATCTCCACAACCTGCAAGCAGGAGAGCCAGCGCTACGGGGGCGCCTGTTAATAGCTTTTTCATATGAACTTCAAGCCTCTCAAAGCGGGGCCGGACATGGGAAACCAAGTGGCAATGTTCACTATTCGCCCTCGTCTTCACTGTGATCTTCGCCGTGGTCGTCGCCGTGATGCTCGGAGTGATGTATCTCCCGCTCGCCCATGGCTGCTCCGACCACACCGCCGCCCAGTACCAACACTGCGCCAATGGCCATTACTGCAGTCCAGGTCTTTCTTGAGACATCTGTACGGCTTAGCGCCACAGCGCCACCGAAGATCAGAACCGTAAAGATCGATCCGATGACTACGGCGCCGGTGTGTGAGGTTGCCAGAAACATACGAGACATGGCGATAACTACAGCGGCGATGCCGATAGTTGCGATCATCGGTACTTCGATTGGGCCGAGGGTTCGGTTTCGGATGACGCGGTTCACGTCGGTGTCGGCGGTTACTCGGTCGGCCCAGGTCTCAACTGTCCAGAGGATCAGGATTACAAAGAACGTTGCCAGGCCCAGGTAGAAGAAGATGATCGACACCGCCAAGCCCAGCATCATTGCCGCAGCTCCAAAAGCTGCGATTGGACCCCAATAGGCAGGTCCGGTAGCAGGGCTAACTTGTGGCGCTGATTCGGCGCCAACAAGGGCAGCCATTGCCTCAGCATCACCATCTCGGGTGAAGAACAGAACCATGGCCAGCATGAAGGTCGAGACCATCAGGAACATCAAGATGGCGTAACCGAAGTGCTCGCCAACGCCGCCTTTGTACCCAAACGAGAGGACGCCAACTAGGCCTCCGCCGGTAACAAGCCCATAGGCCATGGCGGCAAGCCAGGAAGCGCCAGAGGCGGCTAGCAAATATTTTGAACCCCAAGGAAACATTTCGACCTACTTGGTGATGTAGATGGTGTACCAAATTACGAGATACACACCGACGGTCACGTACCAGAACAGAGCCGCTGCGTAGAGGCCCTCAACATCTTTTGCGTTGTATTGGCCGCCTAACGTGCGGAAACCCATTACAACGAGATAGATCATGGCGGCGATGACCATAATGACATGGCCCCCAATGATCGAGTAGAAGAGAGGCGCTCGCTGCCAGGCGTCGATGGTGTCGCCAGCGGCGAAATCGACTGACAGAGGCATTTCCATAAGGTTCAGCAAGAACGCAGTCTGGCTAATGTAGGCAACCCCGAAGATCACACAAAGACCAAGCGCGATGTAGGTGTTTGGGCGATCGTCGTTACGGATCGAAGAAAGCGCCCAGGTCATGATGGCAACTGAGAAAACCATCGTGATCATCATCATGTTTGGCTGGGTGAGCGGAATCACAACCCCGCCTGGTAGCCAAGTTTCGCCAGTAGCGATGACGTCTGCCCGTTGGCTGATGTAGGCACCTAGCAACCCGGCAAACATCATGATGGTTGCCACCGACGCCAACGCAGTGGCAGTTACAAGAAGTCGTGGCCGAGCGGGTTCCGCTGGCCGGACGTCTAGTGGAATTGGATCAAAAGTGGAGACATCGGTCATGCGTCAACCTCTTCTCGTGCGTCAGCCGATTCACCGTCATCTGATTCGTCACCGGCCAGGTCTAGTAGCGGGAAAGCGGAGCCCACAGAAGGCGCAACGGCGAAGTTTGCGAGCGGCGGTGGAGAATCGGTTGACCATTCCAGGGTGTGACCGGACCAGCGCTCAGTGTCATCACGCTTGGAAGTGGCGGTCTTAAGTAGGTCGAGGGCAAAGATAGCTACACCCAACAGAGCCAGGGCAACGCCCAATGCAGTGATTGCGTTGAAGAGTTCCACGCCAGACAGCGGGGAGGAGTCGATTTGTGGAAGAGCTGGTTGAGATCGGGTCCCGGCGCCAATGTTTCCAATAGCAGTGGCTAGAGAACCAAGCAGGACCGCCGTGATCGACAAGTTGCCAAGACCGTCGGTGAGGTAGCGGCCCCAAATCTTGTGGGCCCAGTGATGAGCGGCCCCGATAGATGCAAGAACAGCTCCACCAATAACAAGGGCGGTGACCCCAGCGTTGAAGCTAGTTCCGTTCAGCTGGAGGAAGTCGGGCACATCAGGGGTGCGGTTCGCCAGGTCGGCAAAGAATCCAACGATTGGCTCGATGGTGCCCAGCAATGCGGCGATTGCTCCCAAAAGCACCAAGGCCCCTCCGCCAAGTGCGCCCAGCATTGACGGGTTCATCGATGCTCGCCCTGATCGAAGACTGTCAGAGATGAGGCCCATGATCACAAGCAACGGCAAAAGGGCACCAAACAGGGCAACAACAAGAAGGCCATTGTCAAACGCAATGGCCTTGAAGCCAAGTTCTGTTTCTGCATCAAACGTGCGGGCTATTCCAGCAAAACCTAGGAAGTCTCCACCGAAGGCCATGATCGAAAGTGCGCCGATTCCAGCCATGACCGACTTGTGGAATCGGATCGGCTGGCCTGAGTGAACGCCAACAACTTCAGCGGCGATTCCCATTGCCGGAATTGCTAGCCAGTAGATGGCCGGGGCCAGCGATATTGAATCGATGGCCGAGGCCAAACGCGTGTAGCTACT
The DNA here is from genome assembly GCA_937922785.1 of uncultured Acidimicrobiales bacterium. Taxonomy (GTDB): domain Bacteria; phylum Actinomycetota; class Acidimicrobiia; order Acidimicrobiales; family SZUA-35; genus CALAJQ01. Next base: position 26,777 of record CALAJQ010000019.1, on the reverse strand, counting down.
CAGGTACTCGTAGCGAACATCGATATAAGAAAGAACAAGCTGACCCAGCAAAATGGGCAGAGAAACTAGGCCAAGCAGAGCCCAGACCCCAAAGGCCCAGGCAGATATCGGTGCTCGTTCGAGCGTCATGCCCGGTGCCCGAGCAGCAAGAACAGTTGTGGCCACACAAATGAGCGCCCACATGATTCCGATCAACGCACCACCAAGGCTTAACGCCCACAAAGCAACAAAGTCGCGGCGTCCGCCGCCAGGGCCACCGTTCAAGAGGTAGCTGACTACGAGGAGATCTACCGAGATGAACCAAATCCAGAAGGCAGCGTTTGCTCCACGACCGAATGCGATTGCCGACGAACCGACCTGCAATGGCACCAAATAGGTGGCCAAACCAACCAGTAGGGCAACAACTCCACCGATTAGCGTAAATGTTCGGCCGGAAGACCAGATTTGAACAAGCTCATCGCCGTCAGCGGCGATCGAGAACGAGGCTAGTGAAATCTGCTCGATGGCTGCCACCAGCGAAACTGCCATGCCAGCAGCCAGAACCGCAGCGCCGGCCAGCATCCACATACGACCAATGGTCTTGTGGTCAGACGTGCCCAAAATCCGCTCTAGGACAGACTGATCAGACGGTGCGTCGGTTGGGGTCATTTCGTTCTGTGCCATTGATCGGGGAACCTCGCTGCGGGCAATGCGTTACAGGGCGTGGACGGGCGCGTCTCTGCGGCCGTTACTGTAACCGGGCAGCGGCGCAATTTCGAGACTCATCTTCAGATCTTCCAACATCACCCGACGCCCCAGCCAACCAGCTGGTCAACTGCCACTGCAGCAAACAGCAGTGTCAGATGGGTAATAGAGAATCCGAAGTAACGAATACCGAGCTTTGACTGACGCTCGGGGTCAGTCTCGCGAAGGATCTGAACCGCTCCACCAGTGAACAATGCGCCAACGACAATTGCAGTGCCCAGATATATGAACCCCAAATTGCTGATTGGCCAAAGAACCAAGGTGATAATCCAGACAATCACCGAATAGACCAACATCTGCATGGCTGTCTTCTGGTGGCCTTCGACCACTGGCATCATTGGAACGTTGGCAGCTGCGTAGTCTTCTTGGTATCGAATGGCCAAGGCCCAGAAATGGGGTGGGGTCCAGAAGAAGACCACTGCGAACAACAGCACCGCTTCTACCGAGATGCTGTTTGTGACCGCGGACCAGCCAATCAAGACCGGAGCAGCTCCAGCAGCTCCGCCAATTACGATGTTCTGAGTTGAAGTCCGCTTGAGCCACATTGTGTAGATGAATACATAAAAGGCACAAGCACCGACTGCCAAAATCGCCGAAAGCAGATTCACAAACTGCCAAAGCCAAACGAACGAAACCGCTTCGATAGCGGCAGCAAACATCAGTGCCTCATTCGGCTCGACCTCGCCCGTAACCAGGGGCCGACCCTTAGTTCGGTTCATGACTGCGTCGATGTCTCGATCGATGTACATGTTGAAGGCGTTTGCACCGCCTGCAGACAAGGTGCCACCGATCACAGTCAGCACCATCAGAGACACCGAAGGAAGGCCCTGTTGAGCCAAAAACATAGTGGGCACAGTGCTCACTAACAGAAGTTCAATTATCCGCGGCTTGGTTAAAGCGACGAAAGCCCAGACGCGAGATCGCGTGGCAACAGCGGTAGTCACCCAATCAGCCTAAAGGTGATCGCCCGCTCTACGCTCATCAGAATGAGGATGAGTCAATATCGCAAGGTGCTCGCTGCCTCGATTTTTGCCTTCACGACCATTGTCTTCACCGGTGCATTGGTCCGACTGACTGATTCGGGCCTCGGTTGTGAAGATTGGCCCAAGTGCTCGAGCGACGAGCTGATCCCAGCGTGGGCCTTTCACACTTGGATCGAGTTTGGAAACCGCCTTTACAGCGGTCTTATTGGTCTTGTTGCAATCTTGTTGGTCTGGGCGACGTATCGCCTCCAGTCACAGTGGAAGAGTTTGCGGCCTTGGGCATGGGGCGTCCTAGCTGGCACGGTTGGACAAATCCTGCTTGGAGCGGTGACTGTTCGAACCGATCTGAATCCCTTCTCGGTGACGTCACATTTCTTGTTGTCGATGGTCCTCATCTGGATTCTTCTTGTGATGTGGTCAAGAACCTCCAATCCCATCGGTGCCGCGGATGCTCCGTTAATCCTCCGGAAGGCGAGTGTTGGACTTGGAATCTGGGCCACGGCAGTGCTGACCACAGGAACTTTGGTTACCGGAACTGGCCCCAACGGCGGTGATAGCCGAGCCGACCGACTTGACTTCGACATTCAAACGATCGCTCGAATCCACAGTGTGACCGTGTGGCTGCTGCTTGCAGGGTTCGTGGTCTTTGCGATTGCCGCTCATAGGAGCATGCCGGCCGATGACCCACGGCTGTTTCGGTTGCGTCTCGTTCTTGCCTTAATCGTGATCCAGGGTGGGATCGGCTACTGGCAGTACGCGGTCGGAGTTCCACCCTCGCTCGTGCTGGCCCATGTCGTCGGGTCAGTTATGGTTTGGTGTGGAGTTGTTTGGATCGTCCTGGCTTTCTACCGATCACCGTGGATCCGATACCGATGAGTAGTACTGCGCCCATTGAGGTCGAACTCACCGACAGCGACGTGTCCGAAGAACGTCCCTACATCGTGCTGGTCTGGAACGACCCGATCAATCTGATGCCCTATGTCACCTACGTGCTACAAAAACTCTTTGGATATAGCGTCGAAGAAGCCACCAAACTGATGCTCGACGTGCACGAAAAAGGCCGGGCTGTTGTTTCCAACGGAACCCGAAGTGAAGCCGAACGCGACGTGCACCGACTCCACGCCCATGGGCTTTGGGCCACATTGGAACAAGATAAGTGAGCGGATTTTTTGATCGGTTTCGCCGCCGGCCCGTAGTTCGTCAAGATGACGGCACCTTCAGTTTCGATTTCAACCAGGACCTAAAGGACGCAATCGTCGGTTTTGCTGGCCAACTTGGCGAAGGGCTCGGATCAGACTCGCCCGACCTGAAGAGACTGTTTCCCACCGCATACGCCGACGATCCTGAGAAAGACGCAGGATTTCAGATCTTCTCCCGAGACGAATTGATCGAAGGCAGGCGTGAATCAATTGAATTGATGATGAGGTCAGCCCATTCAGACACTCTCACGTTCGATGAACTGAACGCCTGGATGAGAACATGCAACGATCTTCGCCTGGTGCTGGGCACCCGGCTAGAAATCAGCGAGGACGACAACGAGGAGCTACCGCCAGAGGACCCCAACGCTCCCATGATGGACCTGTATCGAATTCTGGGTTACGTAGTGTCTGAAATCGTCGATGCCTTAATGTCTGCGCACAACTCAGATTTTTAATCAGCGGCATCTCGGGTCTTTGGTGGTACATTTACCAACCGCTGAAACTCCTTTCGAGGTTTCGAAGCTGGCCCCCATCGTTCAGTGGCCTAGGACACTGCCCTTTCACGGCAGGAACACGGGTTCGAATCCCGTTGGGGGTACGTAGTTCTTGGAGTACGGTATTGGCTTCAAGTAGTACTGGTCCTGTAGTGCAGTCTGGAGTGCACGCCGCCCTGTCAAGGCGGAGGTCGCGAGTTCAAATCTCGTCAGGACCGCTGAAACCCTTCGGGTTTCTTGCAGTTTCGGCCCTTGGGGGCCGAAACTTGCCGGGAGCACACAGGGTTTCTCTAGAAACTCTTCGGAGTTTCATTGGTCGGGTAGCTCAGTTGGCAGAGCGGTCGCCTGAAAAGCGATAGGTCACCGGATCGACGCCGGTCCCGACCACTAATTTTTCTTACATATCTCTTTCTACAGGATTTCTGCGCCGCGGTAGCTGGCAGCTTCTCCCACAGATGAGACTTTGGCTTCGGCCCGCTTTATGAACTGGGCGACTTGGGCGTCAACCAGACCTAGCAGTGCGCTGGGGTCACTGACCATGGCGCGTAACTCTTCAGCTTCGCCCGGGAAGTCAGCATCCGAGGCCAACATGTCAACCAGCAACATGCCGTCGCCTCTGCCTTCACGCATAGCCAAGGCGGCTTTGACGGCGTATGTCTTGATCTGCTCGTGAGCCTGCTCACGACCGGCCCCGTTGCGTACTGCGTGCATCAAGAGGGTCGGCGTCGCCAAGAAGGGGAGATAGCGATTGATCTCGTTGTCGATCACTTCTTCAAACACCCCAAAGCTCTTCAAAACCGAGTGGGTTGTTTCAAACAATCCATCTAGTGCCATAAATGCGTCGGGGAAGAGAACACGACGAACCACAGAACAAGACACATCGCCCTCATTCCACTGATCCCCAGATAGTCCCGCAGCCATCGTGAGATGACCCTTCAGGATCACTGCCAGCCCGGAGATCCGCTCGCACGAGCGAGTGTTCATCTTGTGCGGCATTGCCGATGAGCCCACCTGACCCTTGGCGAAGCCTTCAGTGGCCAAATCGTGCCCGGCCATCAGCCGAACCAGAAGAGAAAGATTGGCTGGCGCTGCAGACAATTGAACCAGTGACGCTACGACCGCGTAATCGAGCGACCGTGGGTAGACCTGGCCAACGGCGCCAAGCACCCTAGGAATCCCGAGGTAGGCGGCCACATTCTCTTCGACCCGGTGAACTGCTTCCGGTGACCCCAGGAGGTCCAGTTGATCTTGCTGAGACCCAACCGGACCCTTGATACCTCGAAGTGTGAATCGCTCTAGGAGCGATTCAAGACCTTCGATTGCCGCCAGCATCTCTTCACCAAGCTGGGCCATCCGTTTGCCAACCGTCGTCGGCTGAGCCGCCACATTGTGGGTTCGACCCACAATTGCGACGCTTGCGTGTTCGGCCGCAAGTTCGCCTAGACGGGCCAGGACCGAGACCGCCCGGCCATGTGTCAGATTGAGCGCCTGCCAAATCAGGACCCCTTCGACGTTTTCTGTTGCATCCCTGCTTGTCAGTCCTTTGTGAAGATGCTCGTGACCAGCTATGGCACAAAACTCATCCAAACGTGCTTTGACGTCATGACGGGTAATCAGTTCTCGTTGGCGAATAGATTCCAGGTCGACGTTGTCTAACGCGGCCTCGTAGTCGGCGATTACACCGTCTTCAAGGGGTAATCCGGCTTCGGTTTGAGCCTTTAGAACAGCGATCCAAAATCGTCGCTCTGTCTTTACCCGATTCTCAGAATCGAAAATATCCAGCATTTCACTGCTGGAATAGCGATCGGCAAGAACATTTGGAACAGTCAAAGTAACTCCCAACTTCGAGTCGGCAAAAGGTTAAGCCAGACCAAGTTTCCGTCGATGAAATATCCACTGAACTCTGTCCACTCTCACCGTACAGGATGACTCGATGAACGGCCGTTGCGAAAATGATGCTCTAGACGGAGCTGTTGATGTATGTGACGCATGCGGCGGCGAGTTCTGCCAAGACTGCTTGCTGTTTCCGAATGGAAACAAGAAGGCACCGTTGTGCACTGCATGTGCAATCAGTACCTCAGGCGTACGCAAGGCCGCCAAGCGACCGCGTCTGCAGAGCAAGAGTTCTGCGTCCAAGCGACGCAAGGAACTGCGCAAGTTGGCCGCCGAGCAGCAGACACAAAGTCTGGTTGTCTTGGATGATTTGCCCGATGTGGACTTCGGGCAAGCCGAAGAACCCAAGCCAAAGAAGCGGCGACTCAGGCGCAGAAGCGACAACGTGCCCGAGCCTGAACCAGTCGAAGCCGCCGATTCCTCACTCGGTGATGACAGCTCCTATGAACATGACGCATTCGTGCCGTTCGACTTCGAAGCAGACACTGGCGCAGCCGGTCCAGCATCGGCGCTAATAGATGAGATCAGAACCAACGGGGCTATCGAACAAGTCACTAACGATGAAGCCAACATGTGGAACTTCCCAACCGAGATTCCAGATTCGCACGATGGTTCAGAGCTTACGTTTGAAACTGAGCCCGACATTCGGTACGAGCCAGAACCCGATTTCGAGCCCGAGCCAACACCAGTTCCGGTAGCCACAGCTGAGCCCGAGCCTGAGCCGACACCGGTGCCGATGGCACAAGAGCCGGCCCCGAAGTGGGAGGCACTGCACAATCCTGATGCGTCTAACCCGTTTGACGACCCCTCGGCCGGCCGAGTCAAGTCAACCCCATCAGCTCCAGCACCAGCACCAGCGCCAGCACCGGCGTCCACTGAGGCCCCCGCCTTTGCGCCCCCAGCCGAAGAGCGACGTGTAAACCGAGTGCCATCACCTCAGCACAGGTCACCGTCGCCAGCGACAACGGCTCAAGCCCCCGCTGCTCCTGCCCCTCTCGTACAGCCAGAACCTGAGCCCAGACGGCTAAAGCGCCAAGATATTGTTAACCAGGCCCAGCCCGCAACACCGACTCTAAGCGCCGATGCTGCGCTCGAGCGAGTGCAAGATCCAACTACCGATACCGACGCGGCCGGACAGTGGATACCGCCAAACCTCAGAGGCATGGTTGCATCAGAAGAACAGACCGAGTTGCCCAAGCGATCTCGACGCGGCAGTTAGTTCCAGTTCAAGAACTGCTGACGCCCGGGTCCAGTTGAGACGAGTGTGATTGGAATGCCAATCTGCTCTTCGAGAATCCGCAAGTAAGTAACGGCGTTGGGCGGCAAATCAGAGGCTTGGGTGGCTGCGGTTAGATCTTGCTGCCATCCAGGAAGCTCTTCGTAAATGGGTGTCGCTCGGTGCAGATCGCTCTGGTGGTAGGGCAACTTTTCTACGCGCTGGCCGTCAATCTCATAGGCCACGCAGATCTTTACGGTCTCGAACGTGTCGAGGACATCCAGCTTGGTAATCGCCATTTCCGATAGCGAGTTGATTCGGACGGCGTGGCGCAACATAACTGCGTCCACCCACCCTGGGCGGCGGCGCCGACCGGTGTTAGTTCCATACTCGGCGCCGATGTCAACCATACGATCACCGTCAAGGTCGAACAGCTCGGTAGGGAACGGGCCCGCTCCAACCCGGGTGACGTAAGCCTTAGATATGCCGAGGATGCGATCAATGTGACGTGGTCCGATTCCCGCACCCGGGCACGCTCCGCCAGCGGTCGGGTTAGACGAAGTCACGAACGGGTAGGTGCCATGGTCCAAGTCGAGGAAGGTTGCTTGCGCTCCTTCGAATAACACGTGCTGACCGGCTTCAAGTGAGTCGTGGATCAGATTGACCGTGTCAGTAATGAGCGGCTTGATCCCGTCAAGACACTCGCTCAGAACCTTCTCGGCAAGCTTGTCTGGATCGACCGGGAGCCGGTTAAAGACCTTGGTGAGCACCTTGTTGGTGTGGCTAAGCACCGTGTGAAGCTTCTCAGCGAAGATGTCTTCGTCCAGCATGTCTTGAACACGAATGCCAAGACGCATTGATTTGTCCGAATAGGCGGGGCCAATGCCACGCTTGGTGGTTCCAAGTTTGGCCTTGCCTAGATGACGCTCGTGCAAGGCATCCAGCTGCTGATGGTAAGGCATGATGAGGTGGGCGTTGCCAGACACCTTCAGGTTTGAAGTGTCCACTCCCCTGCGTTGCAGCATTTTCATCTCTGCCAACAGGACAAACGGGTCTACGACAACACCGTTGCCAATAACGGGAACGATGTAGGGGTACAGCACACCTGATGGAATGAGCTGAAGCGCAAACTTCTCGCCGTCGACCACCAGGGTGTGACCAGCGTTGTGGCCTCCCTGGTAGCGGACCACCATCGACATGTCTTTGGCTAGAAGGTCGGTGAACTTACCCTTACCTTCGTCGCCCCATTGGGTTCCGACGACAACTGTTGCTGGCACTTAGGTGAGGCTATCGGGCCTCAACCACAAGTTCGTCTTCGACGACACCAACGTGTACCTTTCCGCCTTCGACCAAATCACCAGCGAGGATTGCGTTTGCAACCCTGTTCGCAACTTCATTCTGGATGACTCGCTTCAACGGTCTTGCACCGAATGCTGGGTCGTAGCCAATTGAGGCCAGCTTTGACTTGGCTTCATCGGATACATCAAGCGTCAGCCGTTTGTCGGCCAAGCGGCTCTCCAGGTTGTTCAGCTGGATATCCACGATGTTCGTAAGGTCAGCCATGGTCAGCTCGGCGAAGCGAACGATGTCATCCACTCGGTTGATGAACTCGGGCCGGAAGAATTCTTTGGGATCTCCGGGCAAGTTTGAGGTCATGATGAGCACCACGTTCGTGAAGTCAACCGTTCGACCCTGTCCATCGGTCAAGCGACCATCATCCATCAGCTGGAGCAGCACGTTAAAGACATCCGGATGTGCCTTCTCAACCTCATCCAATAGGACAACCGCATAGGGTCGGCGGCGAACGGCTTCGGTTAGTTGACCACCTTGGTCATAACCGACATAACCCGGAGGAGCACCAATAAGGCGCGACACCGAGTGCTTCTCCATGTACTCGCTCATGTCGATTCGAGTCATCGCTCTCTCGTCGTCGAACAAGAAGTCTGCAAGGGACCGGGCAAGCTCAGTCTTACCAACACCGGTAGGACCTAGGAATAGGAATGATCCGATTGGCTTGTCAGGATCTGATAGCCCCGCCCGGCTTCGTCGAATCGCTGCTGACACCGACGCAACGGCGTCGTTTTGGCCGATCACTCGCTGATGCAGCTCCTCTTCCAAGCGCAACAGCTTCTGGGACTCGCCTTCTAGCAAACGCGATAGGGGAACCCCAGTCCATCTTGCGACCACTTCGGCAACGTCTTCAGAATCAACCTCTTCCTTGAGCATTGTTTTGTCGCTTTGTAACGCTCCTAGCGCATCAGTGGCTTCGGTGATCTGTCGCTCAACTTCGGGCAAGCGCCCGTAACGAATCTCGGCCGCCAGTTCTAGATCAGTCTCGCGTTCCAGATCACGACTGAGACCTTCTCGCGTTTCCTTCAACACCTGGATTCGGCTAATCGCATCCTTCTCGTTTTGCCAATGAGCCTTCATCGCATTGGCTTGCTCGTTAAGGTCAGCAAGTTCGCCCTCAAGCTCTACCAACCGTGCTGCAGATGCTGCGTCAGTTTCTTTGCCAAGCGCAACTTGTTCCATTTCGAGCTGTCGGGTCCGTCGTTCTACCTGATCTATTTCAGCGGGCAACGAGTCGATTTCGATACGAAGCTTTGCTGCTGCCTCGTCCATGAGGTCGATTGCTTTGTCAGGTAGGAAACGGCCCGTGAGGTACCGGTCGCTAAGCATTGCCGCAGCGATTAGCGCAGCGTCTTGAATGCGTACTCCGTGATGGATCTCATAGCGCTCTTTAAGCCCGCGCAAGATTCCGATCGAGTCTTCAACCGTTGGCTCACCTACAAACACCTGTTGGAAGCGGCGCTCTAAGGCAGCGTCTTTTTCTATGTACTTGCGGAACTCGTCCAGTGTTGTCGCGCCAACCATTCGCAGCTCGCCTCGGGCCAGCATCGGTTTCAACATGTTGGAGGCGTCCATGGCGGAGTCGCCGCCGGCGCCAGTTCCTACGACGGTGTGCATCTCGTCGATGAAGGTAATCACCTCGCCGTCGGCGTCTGTGATCTCCTTGAGTACGGCCTTAAGCCTCTCTTCGAACTCGCCACGGAACTTGGCTCCGGCCAACATCGCTGAAACGTCAAGCGAAATCACTCGGCGATTGCGCAGGCTTTCGGGAACGTCACCTTCAACAACTCGTTGGGCCAGGCCTTCAACGATTGCAGTTTTGCCAACCCCAGGCTCGCCGATGAGCACCGGGTTGTTCTTTGTGCGACGGCTAAGAACCTGGATGACGCGCCGGATCTCTTCGTTACGACCAATGACAGGATCAAGCTTTCCCGATCTCGCATCTGCGGTTAGATCGCGGCCGTACTTTTCAAGTGCCCCGTAGGTGTCCTCTGGGTTCTGACTTGTAACTCGGTGCGAGCCCCGCACCTCTTCAAGGGCAACCAGCAGTTCGGCCCGAGTGGTATCGATCCGCTTGGCGGTAGCACCACCAGGATCGGGATTAGCTAGTGCCAGCAGAAGATGTTCAGTGCTGAGGTAATCATCACCCAGCTCACTACGAACCGAGTCTGCGTCGGCCATAACCCGATTGGTCTGGCGCGAGAATTTCGGGTCGGATCCGTATGCCTTGGCCAAAGATGCAATGGCCTTCTCAGTGTCGTTTCGAAGCTGAGTCGGCTGGCGGCCAATCTTGGTGAGTATTGGTAGGACCACGCCTTCAGGCTGGCTGAGCAGCGCATTGAGAATGTGATCTGGGGTGACTTCGGGGTTGGACTCTGTACGAGCCCGGTCGATGGAGGCAGTTATTGCCTCTTGGGTCTTGATAGTCCAGCGGTTGGGGTCAAGTGTGGCCATGGCGCACTCCTGTGTCTAGCTTTTGCGTTTTTGGTAGACGGCTACTTTTTGCGATAGTGGGACAAGATCTCTTCGGTACTGGGAATGGGTCTGAGCGACTGCAACTTCGCGGGCTCGTTCGATGTCTGCGATCTGACGTTTCAATCGGGCTACTTCGGCTTCTAAGGCCATAACCTTTTGAACGCCGGCCAAGTTAAGGCCCGTCTCGGTTAAGTCCTGAATGCGGCGCAGCCGATTGATATCAGCCTCGGAGTAGCGACGACTACCGCCACCAGTCCGAGCTGGCGTGACCAGACCCTTACGTTCATAGATACGAAGCGTCTGCGGATGCACTCCGGTCAGTTCGGCTGCCACAGAGATCACGTAGACAGCTCTGCTTTCGTTCATCATGTTTCATCGGCCTCGCTCTCTGATTGGTCTGCGTTTTCGGGATCGTCGGGAATGTCAAAGTGGGCTCTCGGATTTGCGGTGGCTACACGAGAAAGCTTCTCAATCACCTCTCGCTGAGCAGGATCAACCTTTGAAGGCACCGCAACCTCAACTGTTACTAACAGGTCGCCCTGCTTGGACTTGGTTTCAATTCCACGTCCCTTTACCCGGAACGTTTGTCCGGTTGGGGTCCCTTCGGGAATCCGTAACGTGACCGTGTCGCCTTCAAGCGTGGGCACTGTCACCTTGGAACCCAAAGCAGCTTCGGTGAACGTGATTGGGACCTTGATCGTGAGGTTGTTGCCTTTGCGACCAAACAGTTCATGATCGCCGACGGTCAACTTCACAACGAGATCTCCGGTTGAGCCACCGTCGCGCCCAGGGGCGCCGCGACCTTTGAGCTTGATCTTCTGACCGCTCTTTACTCCGGCCGGAACTCGCACCTTGATCTTGCGGGGGCGTCGCTCGATACCTTGACCGCGACAGCTTGTACAAGACTCGGTAACAACTCGGCCTCTGCCGCCGCATTTGTTGCACGGCTGGCTAAGCGAGAAGAAGCCCTGGTTTGCGTCGTTGACGCCTCGTCCGTTGCAACCGGAGCAAACGCTTGGGCTTGTGCCCGGTTTTGCTCCGGAACCCTTGCACTTTGAACAAGGGGCATCGGAAGTGAGGTGCACTGAGGTCTCAACGCCGTGGATGGCGTCATCGAAGCTGATGGTTAGATCGGCCTTGAGGTCTTCGCCTCGCACTGGAGTTGGCGCCCGACTTGCACCGCCAGCTCCGCCTTGGTTGAACATGCCGAACAGATCCGACAAGTCACCAACATCAAAGTTGTGGCCCGTTCCTCCGCCGCTGAAGCCTCCTGGCGCACCCCGACCGCCAAACCCGCCGAGTGGACCCATCTTACGAATCTGGTCGTACTCGGCGCGTTTGGTTTCGTTGCCAACAACGTCGTAGGCGCCAGAGAGTTCTTTGAACTTCTTCTCTGCCGTCTCGTCGCCGGGGTTTGCGTCGGGGTGGTACTTGCGTGCCAGCTTCCGATAGGCCTTTGTTATTTCAGACTCCGTGGCGTCCTTGGGAACCCCAAGCACTTTATAAAAGTCTTTTTCAAGCCAATCTTGTGATGACATCTAACTCCTGACCGAAATTTCTAGCCGCGAACCTTGACCATGACTGGGCGGACTACACGTCCTTTCCAGCTATAACCAGCACGCAATACCTCAGCAACAATGGGTCCGGAATCATCCCCATCTTCAGCTGGCTCATGCATGACGGCCTCGTCACGGTCTGGATCGAACGGCTCATCTGCGGGGTCTAGCCGCTCCAAGCCTTGTTTTGTTAGCGAATCGAGAAGCGCCTTGTGGATTGGCGCTACATCGGTTGCTCCATTTGAAATTGCTCCGTCACAAGCGTCGAGCACTGGAAGGATTTCTCGTATGAGTCCTTCGTTGGCTCGCTCTCTAGCTTCGACTTCCCGCTTGGCAACGGCCTTGCGGTAGTTCTCAAACTCAGCTTGTAGACGGCGTAGCGAATCCAGATACTGGTCACGCTCCACAGTTACCTGCTCGAGGCCGGCAACCAGGTCTTCCACCGACAAGTCGGCGCTGGTTGGCGAGCCTTCGAACTGGGCCTCTAACTCGTCAATGAGCTCTTGCTCACTCACTGGGTCAGGTTCGCCCGGCTCGGCGAAGGGTTCACCCTCGGGCACGTCGGGACCGTCTGGCACTTCTGGGCCATCAGTTCCGCCTGAGGTCACTCTGAATCATCCTCATCTTCGATGATTTCGGCGTCGACTACTTCGTCATCGTCGATGTCATCTGCGGCGGGGGCCCCACCTTCGGCTTCGGCGCCAGCCTGCTCATAAAGCTTGGCACCCACTGCTTGTGAGGCAGAGCTCAAGGCTTCTACTGAATCCTTGATGGCTTCAATGTCATCACCGGCAGAAGCGGTTCTGACAGCTGCGATCTTCTCTTCAAGATCTGAAGTTGCGTCGGCGTCAATCTTGTCACCGTTGTCCTTCAGCATCTTCTCGGCCTGGTGAGCCAAGCTGTCAGCTGAGTTACGGATCTCGGCCTCTTCCCGACGCTTTGCGTCTTCTTCAGCGTGAGCCTCGGCGTCCTTTACCATCTGGTCAATCTCGTCTTTGTCTAGCGATGACTGTCCGGTGATAGTGATCGACTGCTCTTTGCCAGTGGAACGGTCCTTGGCTGATACGTGAACGATGCCGTTGGCGTCGATGTCGAAGTTGACCTCGATCTGTGGAATGCCCTGTGGGGCAGGCGGCAGATCGACAAGCTGGAACTTGCCCAACGTCTTGTTGTAGTTGGCCATTTCCCGCTCGCCCTGAAGTACGTGGATCTCTACCGAAGGCTGGTTGTCAGCAGCGGTTGTAAAGACCTCAGAAGAGTTAGTTGGGATGGTCGTGTTGCGCTCGATGAGCTTGTGGAAAACCTGGCCCTTGGTCTCAATGCCGAGGCTCAATGGAGTGACGTCGAGAAGGAGAATGTCCTTAACGTCGCCCTTAAGTACGCCAGCCTGAACAGCTGCGCCTACTGCAACAACTTCGTCTGGGTTAACGCCCTTGTTGGCTTCCTTGCCGGTCATTGACTCGACCAGTTCAGAAACTGCAGGCATACGAGTGGAGCCACCAACCATTACAACATGGTCGATGTCAGCCATCTTCAAACCGGCATCTTTGATGGCAGCCTCGAAGGGCTTGCGGACTCGCTGAAGCAGGTCAGAGGTAATCTCCTGGAATTTGGCTCGTGTGAGGTCTAGCTCGAGGTGAAGTGGACCGTTTGCGGTTGCAGTTACGAACGGAAGGTTGATTGATGTCTGCTGCGTGGAGCTGAGCTCAATCTTGGCCTTTTCTGCTGCTTCCTTGAGGCGCTGGGCGGCCATCTTGTCTACCCCGAGGTCTACGCCGTGAGCGTTCTTGAATTCGGTAACCATCCAGCTGATAACTGCTTCGTCCCAGTCGTCGCCACCAAGTTCGGTGTCGCCGGAGGTGCTCTTTACTTCGAACACACCGTCACCGATTTCCAGAACCGAAACGTCGAAGGTTCCGCCACCGAGGTCGAACACCAAGATGGTCTGGTCTTCGGTCTCAGACTCGAGCCCATATGCAAGCGCAGCAGCTGTTGGTTCGTTGATGATTCGAAGAACCTCAAGACCGGCAATTTGGCCAGCCTCTTTAGTTGCGGTTCGCTGAGCGTCGTCGAAGTAAGCGGGCACGGTGATTACAGCTTGAGTAACAGTGTCACCTAAGTAGGCCTCAGCATCGCGCTTGAGCTTCTGGAGAGTTCGGGCGCTGATTTCCTGAGCGGTGTACTTCTTTCCACTGATGTCATCTGTGCTCCAGCTGGTGCCCATGTGGCGCTTGACTGAACGGATCGTGCGGTCTGGGTTGGTGATTGCCTGACGCTTTGCAGGCTCTCCAACTAGGACTTCGCCTTCTTTGTTAAACGCAACCACAGATGGAGTGGTTCGCGCGCCTTCGGCGTTAGGGATAACGACTGGATCGCCTGCTTCTAGGACTGCAACGACTGAGTTGGTAGTACCAAGATCGATGCCTACGGCCTTTGCCATGTTTGTGTTTTCCTTCTTTTCGCTATTAGCTTTTTCGCTATTAGAGCTGGTTTTCTAAGCTTTTGGAGCTTTACTTTTGACAAGTGTACAAAGTTGAGTGCCCTATTATCAACTTTTCTCTTGTGACTTATGTCAAGGCACCCTGCCGATCCTCTTAGGGAGCCGATAGGCCCACTAAAGGAGGGCTTTATAGGAAGATCACCCTTGGCCCAGCGGTCATTTGTTACTTAAGTTGGTGCCGATGCGGGTATTGGGCTTTCGACTAGCGATTTCGGCGGGTGTTCTGGCGATCCCGCTTGTGGTCATTGGTCAACTCGACGTATTTGCTCCTAGTAACTCCGAAGGCACTTCGGTGCAGCCTCTGGCGGTAGCGGCAACCACTTCGACCACTGCACCAAAGGTCACCACAACATCTAGCACCGCGAAAACGGCCTCGAACTCAAGCTCAACTGACGCTCCCGCAGTTACTTCGGCTCCGCTGGAACCGGGCGCAACTACCACAGGCCCTCCCCCGACGTCGACCCCAACTACTAACGAGCCAGCGCCCGGAACCACGCTGAAATTGGATCATGAGCAACGTGGCGAAGCCGCTCTGGCTCAGATCTCATACCCATGGCGGACCGCATTGCCGGGCTGGACGATTGAATTCAAACCATCACGCTCGGGCGTGCTTGGATACACCTATACCAACGAAAAGCGCATCGAGGTCTACGTTCGGGACTCGATGACGGAGAAGCTTCTCGCCCACGTGATCGCCCATGAGCTTGGCCACGCCGTGGACGTAACGCTTAACAACGGTGCCGAGAGGCGGGCTTGGTTGGAGCTGCGCGGTTTTCCTGATGCCGACTGGTGGCCCGCCCCCGGCGGCGTTAGCGACTTTCACAGCGGTGCCGGCGACTTCGCCGAGGGATTTGCTGCGTGGCAGGTTGGCACGGGGTCCTACCGGTCAAAGCTAGGACCGGCCCCAAACAGCGAGCAGCTAGAGCTGATAGCAACTCTTGCCAATAACTAGGAAGCAACGTTCGTGAGGTAAGTGAGCACGGCCTGGACTCGTCGATGAACCTCTAGCTCCGGCGGAAGGTCGAGCTTTGAAAAGATGTTGCTCACATGGGTCTCGATTGTCCGCTGATTTAGCACCAAAGTCTCGGCAAGTGATCCGTTCGAGTGACCTTCGGCCATTAACGACAACACCTCCCGCTCCCTGTCAGTAAGACGATCCAGCGGATTGTTTCGCCTTTCCCTCCCGACGAGTTTGGTCACAACTTGGGGGTCAATCGCCGTGTCCCCGGCCGCCACTCGATCCAACGAGCCAAGGAAGTCCTCGACGTCGGCCACCCTGTCCTTCAGAAGGTACCCAACACCCGACGCACCATCGGCAATCAGATCCAAGGCGTAGCGGGTTTCGATGTGCTGGCTTAACAACATCACCGCGACGTCAGACCGCGACGCTCTCAAGGCAACGGCGGCCTCAAGACCCTCCGTTGTATGAGTCGGCGGCATGCGGATATCCAGCACCACTAGCTCAGGCTCGTGTTGATCAACTACTGAGGCCAAATCGGTAGCGTCTCCAAGTTGGGCGACAACGTCATGTCCGGCCCGCTCCAGCAGGCTGGCGATGCCCTCACGTAGCAACACCGAATCATCGACAACGATTATTCGCATGGAATCGTCACCTTGATCGCTGTGCCCTTGCCGGGCGGGCTCGACAGCGACCAGGTGCCACCCAAAGCCAATGTCCGGTCTTCTAAGCCTTGAAGGCCGGACCCATCTCGCAGGGCGGCGCCGCCCGAGCCGTCATCGGAGATCACAATCGAAAGAGAATTGCGAGCGGTCTCAAGATCGACCGCAATGTGGCTTGCATTCGAATGTCTAACTGCGTTGGTGAGTGCTTCACTAATCACAAAGTAGGCAGTCTGTTCCACGCCAATGGCGCATCGATCAACCTTTGACGCCGTGACAGTTACTGGAATCGACGATGACTCGGCCAGCGACTCAGCGGCTGCGGCTATACCTTCGTCGAGAATGGCGGGATGTAATCCCCTGGCCAGCTCTCTAAGTTCGGCGACTGCAATTCCAAGGTCATCAGCCACGCTGTCGAAGTAGGACTTGAGTTCTGGATCTTCTTTGGCGAAACGATCCCGGCCCACTCTTAGAGCCAGGACTACTGCCAGCAACCGCTGTTGGGCACCGTCATGTAAGTCACGCTCGATCTGGCGACGGGCCGCTTCGCCTGCGGTGACAATGCGAGCCCGGGAAGCCTGCACCTCAAGAAGCTGAGCCGCCAGTTCGCCGTGTAGCTCCTGGTTTTCTGCTGCCAGTTCTTCAGCAACCTCCCCCAGGTCATAGCGATCCCAAAGCGCCGAACCGGCCAGTCCCAACCCAGCGACAATCGCCGCAATGGAGAACAGAGAAGACTGTGAGAAGTCAAAAGCGCCAGGGTCATACCCGGCTGACACAGCCGGAATCGCAACCAAAACCGCGGCGCTGGTGCCGCCAAGAGTGGCCGCCACCAGCCCTCGATCACGCGTCCAATCAGCGCGGAACTGCCTCACCAGGACCGCCACCGCTACCGTCGCAGCAGCTGCAGACACAACCCATCCTGAGGCACGCGCAAAGGCGTTTGCTCTGGAGCGATCGGGAGCAAAGCCAAGAAATTGATCAGGCAAGGTCAAGACTGACGTGTCCACCGCGGTCAACACCAACAGCGAACTGAAAACGGCCGCACTGACGAAGCCTGCTGCCAGCCAGTTGAGTCGGCCAGCGACCCGGCCATCGGGCCCCGAAACCACAGCAAGAGCTAGTACGCCGGCAGCTACCGGTCCTGCAATCAGACCGACTGAGTACAGGATCGAACCCTGTGCCAGTTCGAGCAACTGACCTAGCCAGAGACCCCCGGCAAGGGCGACCACGGCACTGGATCGGGCCCGACCAGAGAACCACAATGCAGCTGCGGTAGCTAGCAAAGTCAATCCCGCAGCCACGTGCAGACTGAATTCCCATAAGGCCAACGGACCCAAAGGTGGCTCCACGGGTGCAATCACCAAGGCGGCGAGCTTGTCGGGTGTTGTTGGGTCCACCGCCAGCGTGAGAATAGAAGGGACCCCGGCGGCGTCCAGCAACGCTACCTCGGCAAAGATGCCACCATCAGCAATAGCGAAACCGAGGAATTCATAGGGCGCCCCGACAAGCACTGGTGCAGTCGCAGTTGCGAAGGAATCTGCTGGGATCTGATCCAAGAACGATTGGGCGAAACGGTCCTCAACCTCAGCGACGTCGACCGGCTCGCCGTCGATAACGCCAAGAGCCCATGAAAGGTGCTCCTCGATACCAGACTGTGTCGGGTCTGGCAGACCATCAAGTGATTGGAACGGATCAGTGTTTGGTCTTGTGACATCGGCGTTCGCAGAGATCGCCCAAGCCAAGAAGAGCCCCGTCAGAAGGGCCGCTGCCAAGAACCGGACCCGCGGGATCGGGCGTGAGGGCGGCTCTGACATCTCAAACATCTTCTCAGGCTTGGCTAGACCATCCAACCGTGTCAGCACGGAGATCAAGTCCCGTGGAGTCCACGATGATCGCCGGTTGATGAAAATCTACGATTGTCACATGCGAAGATTCCTAACAACTATCACTGCGATGGCACTTGTGGCCACGGCCTGCACCTCGAGCCCTGATGCGACCGACACCTCTGACACAACCGCCGCCCCCGTCTCCACCACGATCGCTCCAACCACGACTGACGCTCCGGCCGCGACCGACGCTCCAACCGGCCAACCGGCGGCTGATCAACTCGCTTGGCTAGTCTCAGTAATCAACGGTGACAGCGATCTGACTGTGGACGAGGTAGAGAAGCGCTTCGCCCCCGCGTTTCTTGCTCAAGTGCCAGCTGCTGTGTTCATCCAATCCACACCGCAGATCTTCCCTCCGGCATCAAGGCCCTACGTACTTTCTGAGTTCGACGGGGCCGACCCAACCGGACTGTCGGGTTCGGCCGTGCTGACCGGGGCTGATGGGGTGAAACTCAATCTTCAGATCCAGGTTGAGTCAGCTGCTCCGAACCTAATAATCGGGCTGCTCGCAACACCAGGCGAGGGTGGAGGTCTGGACCTCGAAGCCGAAACTCTTGCTGAAATCGATGTCGCCCTCGGTGAAGCCGCGGCATCCAGTGCCCTCGGGGTCTATGAGGTCACCGATGGGGATTGCGTCGCAGTAGCGGAGCTTCGAGCCGAAAACCCGATCCCACTGGGCTCGGTCTTCAAACTCTGGATCCTTGCCGAACTTGGCCAACAGGTAGCCGATGGCACCGCCTCCTGGGACGAATTGCTGGCTGTTCAGGGCAACTTCCGCAGCAGCCCTGACGGGCAGATCTTCATGCTTGAAGATGGCGATGAGCTAACGCTTCAGGAGTACGCAGAGGCCATGATCTCTATTTCTGACAACACTGCGACGGACCATCTGTTGGCCAGAGTCGGCCGCGAAAACGTCGAAGCAGCACTTGTCCGAATAGGTGTCAGCGAGGCCGAGATGAACCTCCCGATGCTGTCGACCGGCAACCTGTTCCAGTTAAAGTTCGCCGCCTCCGAGCCCAATGCGGCTGATTATCGAGCTCTCGACACTGACGGTCGACGAGCCCTGCTGGAAGAGATGGATGCCTTCGGGCTGCCTTGGTCTACTCCGAGCGAGGTCGACACGGTTAACGCCGATGGTTTGTCCTTTAATCAGCCCCGTGACCTCGACATCGAATGGTTCGCCACCGTCGAGGACCTCTGCCGCACTCACGTTCACCTGGCCGAATTGGCGAAAACGCCTGGTCTGGAGCCAATCGCAGAAATCCTGGAAATCAACCCTGGATCAGGACTCGGCTTTGAGCGGGACCGCTTTCCGACTATCCGGTTCAAAGGCGGCAGCGAGCCGGGCGTGTTGGCCGGTGCGTGGTGGTTTGAGCGCAACGACGGTCGCCAATTCGTTGTGGCTGGCGGTGCGTCGAACCCGGACGCCGCGCTCAGCGAGACCGAGGCGATAGGCGCAATAGCTTCGGCCGTAAATCTAGTTTCCTAGGCGGGGTTATCCACAGAATTTTGACCTAGCCACTTTTGAGACTTGACCCCCGATTAGATGGCGTCTGAGCCCATGTCGCCGGTTCGGATCCGGATGAGGCTCTCTACTGGGGTTACCCAGATTTTTCCGTCGCCGATCTTGCCGGTCTGGGCGGCGGCGGTAATGGCCTCTGTCACCTTGGAGACATCAGCCGTCTCAACCACAATCTCGAGCTTTACTTTTGGCACAAAATCGACTCTGTACTCTGCGCCTCGGTAGGTCTCGGTGTGCCCGCCTTGGCGCCCAAATCCCTTGGCTTCAGTGATTGTCATTCCAGTGACACCCACACTCTGAAGGCCAGCCTTGACCTCTTCTAACATGTGGGGCTTGATGATGGCCGTTACGAGCTGCATGCGCTCAGCCTAGAGCCTGGTTGTTTCAACTCTGTTTCCGGAGTGTAAATCTGGCTCCTAACCTCGCAGAAATTGCTCAATAGGACTACGGTTTCGGGTGCTATGGACGCTCCTGTAAGCGAAGAACTCGCCGCCACCACTGATTCCTCGAACCGCCTTAAGGCGAGCCACCTCTGGGTGGGTGTTGGCGGGCTGATTGCCGGTGTAACCGTCCTTTCGGGCATCGCCGCGACCGTTCTTCAGTGGCACGACGACTCTGAAGTGCAACGAGAGGTGTTTGAGAACATCCCATCAGCCTTCCGTCTGGGCTTCTACACCATCGTTCCGATTCTGATTCTGTGGGCATCAGTGCAGATGGGCTACCGGGTCAAGAACTGGGAACGTGGTGCTCCAGACCGCCGCAAGACAACACCAAAGAACTTCAAGAAACGCATGGCCGACTTCCGCTCGGGTGTCTACATGCAGACCCTTATGCGTGACCCGGCCGCGGGCATCATGCACAGCCTCATCTACTTCAACTTCATCATTCTGTTGGGCGTAACAACGGTTCTGGAGATCAACCACCAGGTTCCCGAAAGCATCAAGTTCCTAAACGGCAACGTTTATCGGGCTTACGCCTTGATCGGCGATCTGGCCGGGCTGGGCTTCCTAGCTGGAGTGACCTTGGCGATCTTGCGCCGTTATGGCCCCCGCAGCATGCGGCCCTACCGCATTGCAGTTAAGAGTCGGCCTGAGCACATGGTGATCAACGGCACTTTGTTCGCCATTGGCATCACCGGCTTTGGCGCCGAAGCATTCCGAATCGCACTACAAGACCAGCCTGAGTTCGAGCGCTGGAGCGTTGTTGGCTACCCGCTTTCCTTGGCGGTTGAGCCACTTGGGAACTTGGCCGGATGGCATCAGGCCTGGTGGATTGCCCACATCGTCACCTTCTGCGCATTCCTGATCATCATTCCAGGAACCATGCTGCGCCACATGTTCACATCGCCGTTGAACATGTACTTAAGCGATAAAGATCGCCCAAAGGGTGCCATGCGAGCCATGCCAGACCTAGACAGCACAGAACTTGAGACCTTCGGCGCAAACGAGATTTCAAGCTTCACCTGGAAACAACTGATGGACACCGACGCCTGCACAATGTGTGGCCGTTGCACATCCGTTTGCCCCGCCAACGCCACCGGCAAGCCGCTTGATCCTCGGGAAATCGTTCTTAAGACGGGCGAGGTTATGGCCCGGACCGGAAGCCCAGCGGTTTCACCTCCAATTGGCGTGGATGCTGAGATCATCGTCAAGAGTGAGTCTGTATTCGAGCGAGTTACTCAGGAAGAAGTTTGGGCCTGCACCAGCTGCAAGGCTTGTGACGAAATCTGCCCTGTAAACATCGAGATCCTCGACAAGATCTTGGACATGCGTCGGTCCCTGACCCTTATGGAATCGGACTTCCCATCAGAGCTTGGCCAGGCCTTCCGCTCAATGGAGAACAGCTCAAACCCGTGGGCGATGAGCCAGGGAACGCGGGCCGACTGGGCCAAGGACCTGCCGGTTGACATCGTTGACGAAAACGAACCCTTTACCCATGAGTACCTTTACTGGGTTGGCTGCGCTGGCAGCTTCGATGACAAGAACCAGAAGGTCACCCAGGCTATGGCCAAGCTGCTAAACCGGGCCGACGTTGACGTAGCGATCCTCGGCCCAGCTGAGCTTTGCACTGGTGATCCGGCTCGGCGAGCTGGCAACGAGTACTTGTTCCAGATGCTGGCTAAGCAAAACGTCGCAAACCTGAACGGTATGGGTGTTAAGAAAATCATCACTCAGTGCCCGCATTGCTTCAACACCCTGATGAACGAGTACCCCCAACTTGGCGGCAACTATGAAGTTGTGCACCACAGCCAGTTCCTCGAGTGGTTGATTGATCAGGGCAAGCTTGACGTTGCTGACGCCAGCCTTGAAGAGCGAATCGTGTATCACGACAGCTGCTACCTCGGCCGCCACAACGACGTTTACATCAGCCCTCGTAACGTAATTGGCTCTATTAAGGGCATCCAGATCGTTGAGGCTGGCCGCAACGGCACCCAAGGCATGTGCTGTGGCGCTGGCGGTGCTCGCATGTGGATGGAAGAAGACATCGGCACTGACATCAACGTTGAGCGCTCTCGTGAGCTAATCGAGACAGGTGCAAGCCGCGTGGCCACTGCGTGCCCCTTCTGTTACATCATGATGGATGATGGCGTTAAGGGTCACGGAAAAGACGAGTCTGAGGTGCGTGTTGCAGATATAGCGATGCATCTACTTGAAGCTATAGAGGCGGGCGAGCAGGCTTAGGAAGCTATCTGCTTCCACACTTTGCAATTTCTTAACAGCTCAGGGGTTCACGGGCGGCCCTAGTAGTACTAGGGTGTGTTTTAATCAACACAACAAAAGGGATCGCCGCATGCCCAATAAACCAGCAATACACGCTCACGTTTCTGACGTTGCTCACGACGCCTGGCACGATTTCGCTGCCAATAATGGTGTAAGTGTGAGTGCAATGATTGAAGCGCTGGCTCCTTGTCTGAAAGAGAACCCCACTCTGATGACATTACAAGACGTCGTTATGGCCGCTCGAAAAATCGATGCTGCTAGACGCCGTTCCCGGGGTCGCAAGAAGAAAGTCGAGTAGCTCCCCACTACTGCGACTACCTAAATCTGCTAGCTCTGACTTCGTGAAGCCAACAAGGCTCCGGAGACAACGAGTGCTACGCCGAATATCGCCAAGGGCTCTACAGAGTCGTTGCGAAAGACGACGCCAAGAACTAGCGCGACTACCGGTATGAAATAAGTAATGAAGGACGCTCTCGTAGGACCTACCCGTCCTACGAGGGTGGCCATCATTAGATAGGCCAGGCCAGTTCCGACTACGCCCAGTACAAGGACTGCGACCATTGTGCGGGATTCGAATTTGGATTCCCCGAGATGGACAAGCCCGAACGGCAACGTCCATATCGTTGCGCCAATCAACATCCAGCGCATAAGTGAGACCGAGCCGTACCTTCGCTGCAAAGGTGAAGCGACGTTTATCGCAACGCCATAACAAGCAGTTGCGGCCAGGACCATAAGCACGCCCCTAACCTGGGAACCGCCCGTGGTTAACGTTGGCGCGCTGATACAGACAACGCCAAGAAAACCCACCAGGGTGCCTGCCAGTTGAAACCCCTTGGGCCTGACGCGAGCCAAGATCATGCCGGCAATGGCTACGTAGATGGGCGTCGCTCCGTTAAGCAAACCGGTTAGCGCCGAGTTGATGTATTGCTGGGCCAATGGGAACAGGGTGAACGGGATGCCAACCCAAAGAGCCGAAAGGGCGGCGACCTGCAGGTAGTCAGTTCGTTCGGGCCATCGCGGCCCCGGGGACTTTGACAACGGGCCAAGCGCCAACAATGCAAGCGCACCGAGGCTGACCCGTCCGAACGTGACGACACCCGGTTCCATCGACTCCAAAGCGATAGCGATCAGCAGGAATGACGAACCCCAGACCAGCGAGATGGCCAGGAACAACAACCAATCGCCTGTCTCGAACTTGCCGTCGTTGGCGGCCTGAACTGAGATCGGCTTGCGGCCGGGTTTGTTGCTGGCTGATGCTGTCATGCGGAGGCCAAGCTAACGCCAGATTTTGACCGCCAGATAAAGACCGACGCTGCGGCGAAGAGTAGGGCCGATCCGTATAGGGCAACTGGAACATCGAACTGCCTAGCTATGGCACCCAAGACCACGCCGCCGAGAATCTCTCCGATTGATTCAGCCTGGCCCAAGAAACTCTGGACTGTGGCCCGAGATTCCGATTCGGCTTGCCGGTTAACCCAGACTTCGGCAACAACTGGCAGCACCGACCAAGCGAGGCCGCGCACCAAGAACGAACCGACAACGCCCGGGCCAAGGCTGGGTGCCATTGCAACTATCGCTGTTCCTAGGGCCGCGACAATCGACAGCCAGATATAGAGTCGGCGGCCTTCGCCCGGTTTCTCGATTCGTTTCTCGGCCCAGTTAAGAAGAATTGCGCCCAGTATCCAACCGACGGCGGCTAGCGCCATAATGAACACGATCGGCTCGTCTTCGAGTGGCACTCCCAAGTCGATCAGTCGTTTGTCAGTAAGCCGGTCGACAGCTTCGGCACCGAAGTTAAACATGACGGTGACTGCCAAGACCGTCAGGATTGTCTGGTCGGCTCGGGCCAGGTTCCAGCCACCTTTGAACACACGCGCCGAGTTGGCAAGACGCTTCTCATCGACCCTGGTGAAGCCGTGCTCCTCCCACGCCCAGATGACCCAAACGCCGATTCCGAGGGTGAGGATGCCGGCCACAATTATGCCGGTGGCGAGGCTGGCGAAGTAGCCGATTAGGCCGAATGTAACCAGGCCAACTACTCCACCGACGTGCCAGATTTTGGCTCCGGCAGTAACCGTCTTGTCGACCACGGTTTGAGGCTCGCCGGCATAAAGCAGCTCATCAGTTATCCAGGCAGTGTTGGCACCGGAGGTGAACGTCCAGCCAAGTCCCCAAACCATTTGGGCCAACAAGATGGGCCAGAAAGTGTCGGAGGTTCCGGTCAAGATGAAGCCCAGCCCGATCACCATCATCGAGATGACAACCGACCACTTCCGACTTAAGGCATCGGCCACCACGCCGGTAGGTATCTCACTGACAAGTACAGTGACCTCCAGAGCGGTGCCTAACATCACCAACTGAAATGCGTCGAGCCCCACTTCAGTAATGGCATAGACGGTCGCCAGCACCCAGAAGCCTTCAAGGGTTGCGCTGAACAGACCGCCCCACCAGAGATAAGCCCGAATCGGGCTGGGGCGACGCATTCGGTAGAAGCTACTACCAGAGGAAAGTTAGGCGTCGAAGTTTTCCCAGTAGCGACTGGGACGGGGGCCTCGTTGACCTTGATACTTGGAGCCGAGTTCACCCGAGCCGTATGGGTTGTCGGCTTCGGTAGTCATCCGGATGAAGCTGATCTGGCCAATCTTCATGCCGGGATAGAGGGTGATTGGCAGGCTGGAAACATTGGAGAATTCTAAAGTCAGCTGGCCGTCCCATCCGGCGTCTACGAAACCAGCAGTGGTGTGGATCAGCAGACCGAGGCGACCGAGGCTGCTTTTACCTTCGATGCGACCAACCATGTCTGAAGGGATCGCGATTCGTTCAGCGGTTGAGCCAAGGACGAACTCCCGTGGATGCATGATGAACGGCTTGTCGGGCGTGGCCTCAACCAGTTCGTCAAGATCTTCGAGGTTCTCTTTTACGTCGATGTGACTGCGGGTGTGGTTTCTAAAAACCCGGAACCCGGTATCGAGGCGGACATCAACCGAAGATGGCTGGATCATGGACTCATCGAAGGGCTCGATGATAATTCGCCCGGCAGCAATCTCTTCTTTAATGGTGCGGTCAGAGAGGATCACACCTGCGAGGCTATCGGCTAGCTAGATGATGAGTTGCCTGGCGCAGTGAGTTCGACCCAGGTGCGTCCTGGGGTCAACTCAATCACGTTGCCGTCAGCATCGGTGAGGGTTGCGGTTGAGCGCAACGTTGATCGAGTCCAGGTTGCGTTGATGCGCTTGCCGTCGGTGAAGACAGCAGCGTTGCCGTTCCCAAGCCAGACGACCTCAGGCACAATGCCACCAGCAGAATCAACCAATCCGGTTCCGACAACGCGAGCTTCGATGACCACTACGTTGGCGGCGCTTACTTGCCCGCCATTGGTGTTGTGGGCCTTGCCGTCTTGAGTCCGAAGCCAGGCGCTGCCGTTCCAAGTCCAGCCGACGCTGCGAGAGGGATAGCGAACTGAAATGTTTGTGGTAGCGGTGCCGACCGGAGCGGGTTCGCCGGCAGCTCGGAAGTAGAACTGAGCTGGCGGTGCAGATCCTGAAGCGGCCTTTGTGAAGCTTGCGGTGTTAGCCCAGAGGTTTGAAGGTGCCTTTCGACCGCTTTGGCGCCAGTACGCGTTGCTGCGAGCGGCTGAGAAGTTTTGCACGCTCTTTTGGTTGAGGAGCAATGCGTCGATGACGTCGTTGGCGCCCGAGTAAGCAAGTACTGGTTTGCCAAGTGAGTTCAAGAACGAGATGTCAGTGCTTCGGCCCGAGCGGACCGGGCCAACTTCTGACTGGTTCGAGTGGAAGATTGCGGCCAGGCGGGTGATGCCCCACTCAACCTCTTCTTCAATAACAATGTCGGCTGCGTTCAGTCCGTGTTGGGGAAGGGCCTTTGAACCGTTGTCGATCTTCACGACGACGGCAGGTCGGCTGGGACTTGAGCCGGCAAGGCCGGTAAGCGGGAATGTTCCGGATGCGGTTGGCGGATCCGGGGCGATGGCTGGGGTTACCAGCTTGTCTGGAGAAAAGAATCCAAGGATGCCGGTGTAGATAGAGAAGGGGTCAACCTTGGGGTCGCCGCCGCCGTCACCGGCTGGAGGTGGAGCCTTGGTTGTGGTTGGGCCGGCGGTAGTTGGGGCCGCTGTTGTTGTAGGGGCTGCAGTAGTTGTAGGGCCAGTGGTAGTGGGTGCTTCGGTGCTGGACGGGGCCGCAGTGTCAGAGCTGGATGGGGTGTCAGCGGTTGTTGCTGCTGAGGAATCGGGCTGGGCAGTTGCCGCTGCCACAGTGGTTGTAGGAGCTTCCTGGCTGGAGGTCGTGGTGGACTCGTCCACGGTTTCGATCTCGTTTGAGTTCTCGGGAGAAGTACACGCGCTGATAATCAACGCCAGCGACGCAAAACATGAGACTGTGAGTTTGCGGCGCGTAGACATCGGCCCCCTATCGGCATTCGTGTGGCAAAACTTGACCAGTTGAGGCTACCGTCGATCATCTGCGGGTGTAGTTCAATGGTAGAACATCAGCTTCCCAAGCTGAATACGCGGGTTCGATTCCCGTCACCCGCTCTACGACGCGCAAGGTCCGAGCGCCGAAACGACACTCGGACCTAACTCTGTGCAGGGAGATACACAGCGG
>CALAJQ010000018.1 GCA_937922785.1 uncultured Acidimicrobiales bacterium | reverse complement strand
CTAAAAGGCGCAGGACTAAACCTCGTATGCACCGACTCAGAAGACCACAACAAATACCCAGACCCAGAAGCCTGATCCCTCGCAGCAACACCAAAATCAATAACACCCAACGGCATCGACACAGGACACTCAGAATCAGGGTCAGCCGCGCTAGGTACCGACATCACAGCAACGGTTCCCAGTACAACAATGGCCGCGGCGATTGCACGGCTGAACTTCGCATCGCGACGGCCTGAGCAGCGCACCTTCATCTAAGTCCCCCACAAGATTTCGAGCGCCCAAACTTACTAACAAGGTATGTATAGCCGATTTCTCTAAGTTTTGGCCACCGTGGGTGATTTACAAGCACCTATTGTGTCCACGTGGCGACCGTAATTCGCACAGAGATGGCTGCCGACGCAATGTCGCCTCGTCACAGACAACAGGCAGTCATCCGTTCCTCGGACCATGTCGCAAAACCAGCTTTGGTGTAGTAAGGGCTATGGGCCTAATGACCCGATAGGCCTACGTAGTAGCTAGGTAGAACGACGATTGCGGTGATATCGCCAACAAAGCAAACTTGAATCGGTACAGGGTATTCGGGTAGATCTGTCGCTTAGACGGTTCGCGAGACTTGGGCTCCAGCGGCCCATTCAGGAGGATGACAACATGCGGATACACTCTGCTATTCGACGTCTCGCATCCCTAAACATGCATCCCACGAAAGTGCCCAGTCAGGGCACAAGCGAACTAAATAGAGTTGCCCTTGCTCCCGATGAAACGTAACGACGTCGGGCTCGTGCTGTCAGCATGCCTTCTTTTGTCGGGCCAGCTCAAGCAACTCCCGCCATTCACAAGCGTTCCGGCCGACCTAACAGTGGTTTTACTTGTGCTCGCGCTCGGTGCAGGAATTGTCGAGATGGTCCATTCACGGATTCTTCCGCCTTACAGACACGTTCTGCTTTGGTCAATAGTCCTGGTAATGGCCGTAGCTGGCGCCATAAACACGCCGCCCGATCTCTATCCCGAACTGAAGACTCAGCGGGCAATCCTTCTTACTGTGCCCGTCTTGGCAGCAGTAGCCATAAACGTCAGGTCCTACCGGAACTACCTACGATTTCTCACAATTCTTATTGGCGTAGCGGGGTATATATCCGTATCGCTCTTGGCTGCTGGCTCGGTAACCAATACTGGGCGCCTAAGCTCAAGCGGCGGCGGAACCATTGCCTTTGCACGGGCCGCCGGCATGGTTCTAGTTGGCGCAGTTGCGTGGTGGCTGTCTAGCGCCAAGCCGGGCTTCAAACGGGTTGCCCTAGTGCTGGCCGTCATCGGATTTGAGCTGTTCGTCATGATCAGCATCGGCAGCCGCGGCCCGGTTCAGGCGCTTGTACTGGCAGTCATCGCAATGTTGTCCGTGCAGATCTCTCAACTGAGCAGGCGCACTATCTCACGAATCTTGCTATTGGGATCGAGCGTCGCGATAGTTGCGGTAGCGGCTTGGTCTGCTGCCCCCGACTTCGCTCGTCGCCGAGTGGGCGGCTTATGGACGGGTGAGTTTGGCGGCAGAGAGGGCGGAGGCCGCACCGAGTACTACCGCTGGACACTGGATAATCTGCCAGTCGATCCCTTTGGCAACGGTTGGGGAGCCTGGCGTGCTCTAGCCGGATTCGAACGCAACCACACCCACAACGTGTTTCTCGAAGTGTGGTTCGAGGCTGGGCTCATAGGGCTTGTTTGTCTTAGCATTGTGGTCTACCGGGTCTTCAGCACCCAGATCAGGAATATTCCCAAGGACAGACCTGGCTCGACCCTGGCGCTGGGAGTTCTCGTCTACCTGGTGGGTGGCGCGCTTGTGAGCGGTGACATCAACGACAATCGGGCCATGTTCGCTGTGCTAACAGTGAGCGGTCTTGCATATGCAGCCGACGCCGTGTTGACCAAAGCGCCAAGCCCTTCTTTTTCAATGCTTGGTCCACAATATGGAACAGCAAATAGCGAGCTGGTCGCCAGTGGTAGCCCCAGAAAGCGACCCAATCGGGCTCAATGGTCTGGTCCGCCCCTGTTCCCACAGAAACAGGCCACTCCCCGCAATCCCCTCTTTCCCTCGTCTATGGAAGCTCCGAAACAGAACAAAGAAGCGTTGTTTCAAACCTCTGTTGAAGCTCCGAAACAGAACAGAAGAGCGTTGTTTCAAACCTCTGTTGAAGCTCCAAAGCGAGATAACAGGGCGATCTTCCAAGCTTCGGCCAAGGCTCCAACACAAAACGGCAGCGGGTTCTTTCAGAACAAGCAGGACCGATCCGATACCAAGAAACAAATCAAAGAAGAAGTGAGCAAAAAATGACCATCAAAGTCGCCCTTATTGGTTGTGGCTACTGGGGTAAAAACATCGCCCGGACCCTAAATGAGATCGGACACCTAGCCGCGATCTCTGACTATGACCCTTCAGTCGCCAAGTCATTCGCTGAGACCTACAGCTGTGAAGCATTAACCATCGATGAGATATTCGCTTCAAGTGAAATCGACGCGGTGGCAATCGCAACACCGGCAGCAACTCACTTTGAAGTAGCTAAGTCAGCTCTTGAGGCCGGCAAACATGTGTTTGTCGAGAAGCCGCTGGCTCTTGAAATTGCGCACGCTCAAGAATTGGAATCAGTTAGCCGCAGAATGAACCGGACGTTGATGGTCGGGCATCTGTTGCAGTACCACTCGGGGTTCCTCCGTCTTGCCGAAATGGCAAAGACTGGCGAACTAGGGCGCCTGCAGTACTTGTACTCAAATCGCCTCAACTTCGGGAAAATCAGGCGAGAGGAAGACGTTTTGTGGAGCTTTGCCCCCCATGACATCTCAATGATTCTGGCACTCGCCGGCGAAGAGCCCGAGGAAATCTCAGCAGTCGGGTCGTTTGTTCTGCATGGCCGCATCGCAGACACAACCATCACCCACTTGAAGTTTCCAACTGGGCTCGCAGCGCACGTGTTTGTTAGCTGGCTACATCCGTTCAAGGAGCAGAAGTTAGTAGTCATTGGTGACAAGGCAATGGCCGTATTCGATGATCGCGAACCCCTCGAGAAGAAACTGGCGATCTATCGCGGAGCCACTGTCGAGTGGCAAGACGGAATGCCTACCGCTCCCAAGGTGGAGCCTGAGTATGAGACCCTTCCCACAACCGAGCCATTGGCTGCGGAGATGCAGCACTTCGTAGATTGTTGCATCTCAGGAGAAGCGCCAAGAACCGACGCTGCCGAAGGCCAACGAGTGCTGAACGTTCTGAACCAGGCTGCAGCTCAGCTGTCAAACAGCAATCAGCTCGCCGCGGTTGAAGCCACACCAGTAACTCATCCCGGAGTGCATTCCACTGCCGTCGTAGACGACGATGTCACGATCGGCGACAACACCAAGATATGGCACTTCAGCCACGTGCTTTCCAACTCATCGATCGGCTCAGGCTGCTCGCTAGGCCAGAACGTGGTCGTCGGCCCAAACGTGGCCGTCGGAAACGGAGTGAGAATACAGAACAACGTGAGTGTCTATGACGGCGTCACCCTCGAAGACGACGTTTTCTGTGGTCCGTCGATGGTCTTCACCAACGTGACCAACCCGAGAGCATTTGTGTCCCGCAAAGAAGAATTTGCTCCGACTCTGGTGAAACGAGGCGCCTCACTTGGTGCCAACTGCACAGTCGTCTGTGGCTCTACCATTGGCGAATACGCCTTTGTTGCAGCCGGAGCCGTTGTGACCAAAGACGTCCCGGCCCATGCGTTGATGGTCGGCGTACCGGCTCGAAGAGCTGGCTGGGTCAGCCGCGAAGGAGAAATCCTTGGTGAAGACCTGATTTGCCCTCGTACTGAAGAACGGTACATAGAGGCCGATGGTGTATTGAAACTTGTTGAAAAGGGCGTCACAAGTAGCTGATGAGCACGCAAAACGAGCTAGTCAAATCTACCCCCACAAGCGACTTACATCTTGTTGGGCAACTTGAATACCTGTACCTTTCCGAACTTAAAGCCACATCGATAGCACTCGATGCGAACTGGAGCAACAATGTCTGAACAAGCTAGTAACCCTGAGGACCTGGCCAAAACCAAAGTCGCAATTATCGGCCAAGGGTACGTTGGCCTTCCCGTTGCAATGCGAGCGGTCGAGGTGGGGTTCAACGTTGTTGGATTCGATCTCGACGTGGCGAAGATTGAGGGCCTGGCAGCAGGCAAGACCCACATCGACGACATCAGCGATGACGACGTGGCTGCAGCGCTTGCCAGCGGCCGATACAAAGCGTCAACTCAGCCCAGAGATCTCGCAGGGTTCGACATCGCAGTAATCACAGTCCCGACCCCACTTAGTGACGGCGTTCCTGATCTGCGGTTTATCGAATCATCAGGCAACACAATTGCTCGCTTTGTTAGGCCTGGCTGCACGGTCATTCTTGAGTCCACTACTTACCCGGGAACCACCGAAGACTACTTTGGCCCGATCCTGGAAGACGCCTCTGGGCTAACCCCTGGTGTCGATTTCCACCTGGGTTTCTCCCCCGAACGAATTGACCCAGGCAACAAGACATGGAACTTCCAACGCACCCCGAAGGTCGTATCAGGAGTTGACGAGGCTTCGCTGAAGGTAGTGCAAGGCTTCTATGACCTTCTGGTCGATCAGACTGTGGCCACGAAGGGCACTAAGGAAGCAGAGCTGACAAAGCTGCTGGAAAACACTTTCCGCCACGTCAACATCGCACTAGTCAACGAGTTGGCGATTAACTCCCGCGAACTCGGAATCGATTTCTGGGACGTAATTGACGCTGCCAAAACCAAGCCATTCGGTTTCATGCCTTTCTACCCCGGACCGGGCGTAGGTGGGCACTGCCTACCAATTGACCCCACGTACCTTTCGTGGCAGTTCGAACGAGAGCTGGGAACCGTAAGTGAGTTCGTCAAGGTCGCAAACTCTATTAACAACGGGATGCCTAACCACGTTGTTAAGCGAATCCAGGGCGGCTTGAACGATCGCAAGAAGTCGGTCAACGGCTCCCGTGTCCTAGTGGTTGGTGTTGCTTACAAGAAGAACTCCAACGACGCCCGAGAGACACCAGCGACGCCGCTAATTGAGCAGCTGAACAAGCTGGGCGCCGACGTGCTAGTTCATGACACCTGGGTTGACTCCTATGAGCTGGACGACGTTGTAACTCGTGTTCCCGACCTCACGGCCGACATTCTTGAGAACGCTGACGCCGTGGTGATCGTGACCGACCATGACGACTTGGACTACTCCTTGATCACCGACAGCGCATCCTATGTTCTGGACACGCGACGAAAGATCTCGGGTCCAAATGTCGAACACATCTAGAAGCCAGGCCAGGAACGCCCAAAGGAGCATCAAGTGAATGACCCCATCCAGCTAATCGACGTAAAGGCCCATCAGGCCAGAATCGGCGACGAGATCCGCAACAACATTGCTGCAGTCGTCGATCATGGCAAGTGGATCATGGGTCCAGAGGTTGCACAGTTTGAAACTGCGATGGAAGAGTTCATCGGAGTAGAGGGCGTTACCGCCCTTGGCTGCGCAAACGGCACTGATGCCCTGGTAATGGCCATGCAAGCGCTTGGTCTCCCCCACGGCTCAGCGGTTATCTGCCCCTCGTTTACATTCGTAGCTACTGCTGAGGCGGTAGCAACCCTCGGGGGCGTGCCAGTCTTTGCCGATGTTGAAAGCCACGGTTTCAACATCTGCCCAGACTCGGTTCGTCAAGCCATCAAGGTTGCCCAAACCGAGGGGTTAGACATCGTGGGAATCTGCGCTGTAGACCTATTTGGAGCACCCGCCCAATATGGCGAACTAGAAACAATCGCACAAGAACACGGGCTGTGGCTACTCAGCGACGCCGCCCAAGGATTCGGCGGAGAGTCGAAGGGCGTTCGAGTCGGCGGCCACGCCCAGATGTCCACAACCAGCTTCTTCCCTGCGAAGCCACTGGGTTGCTACGGAGACGGAGGAGCAGTCTTTGTGAAAGACCCAGAGCACGCCGCCACGCTCAGATCTCTTCGCGTCCACGGCAAAGGCTCAGAGAAATACGACAACGTAAGGATCGGGCAGAACTCTCGCCTCGACACCCTCCAAGCCGCAATCTTGCTGCCCAAGCTGAAGATCTTTGCTGAAGAGCTCGACGCTCGAGATCGTGTGGCGGCCCGATATGGCGAAGGCCTAGCCGGCGCAGTTCAGACCCCCACCATCGTCGACGGGGATCGCAGCGCCTGGGCCCAATACACAATCGTCACCGAGAACCGTGAGGGCATCAAGGCAGCGTTGGATGAAAACCAGATTGGGAATGCTATCTACTACCCCAAACCTGCTCACCAGCAGACTGGATATGCGCAGTGGCACCAATCAGACATCGACCTCAGCCGTACAGAGTGGCTGACCTCACGTGTCCTTAGCCTCCCGATGCACCCGTATCTGACCGATGCCCAAATTGACCGAGTCTGCGAAGTAGTACACGGAGCCGCATAGGCAAGTAGTGCCGCTACAAGCATCGGAGCCTGTAGCTATATCATTTGCCCCGGATGGGAACTACGAGCGAGCGCGACGCTACCAAGCCCGGTGGCGCGTGGTGGATCACGCTTGCCTCGGCATTCCTCTTTGCTCTGCAGGGGCTCGTGCTGCTGCTCGGACTCTTTGGCATCAACCTGAATCTGGGTGGCGACTCTGTCTATGCCCACTTTCTGTTGTTCTTCATACCGAGCATGGCTGTCGGAGTTTTGTTGACTCGTTGGTGGAGTGTCATTCGAACCATCGCCGTCGTCGGATCTAGTTTCGCAATCCTGGCGCCTGCCACAGAACTGTCGCAGCGCTTCTCAGGACAGAGCCGGCAGGCAACCTGGACCGATGTACTCATAGACCTTGGGGCGATCGGCGCCGCCATGTTGGTAGTCGCCCTTGTTGGCGCAGGAGACGAACGCCGGCCAGCAGGGGTCAGAGCAGTGGCGGCAGCCTCGGCAGTTTCTACCGTCGTGCTCCTCGTGACGCTCGTCGCCACAGCACCCGCCGTCAAACGGTGGCGTTTGTGCGACGACTTCGACGTTGCCGCTCGGGGTGGCGAGTCCACTTTGGTTTTGACCCAAGGAGAGGTGGCCACCAAAGACCAGCGCAGCAGCTTCTATTGCGGCGCCATCGATAGAGATCAGTTCAGTGTCGAAGTGACGGTGTCTTCGGGCGATCTAGAGCAAACGGGACCCACCCGGATCGTGACCTCGTCTACCGGCACCCATATCCGTGACTTCAACTTTCATATCGGCCAGCACCGGGATCAAGCCAGCCTTCGATTTAGAGCCGGATCGTCCTTCATCATCAACCTGTATGACGGCGTGTTTGTTGATGAGGATGATCTAGTAACTCTCAAGCTCAGCTACGACAAAGGTCGGATCCGCTACTGGGCCGATGGGGACCTACTGGATGACATCGAAGTAGGCCCCGATGCTTTATCGAAATGGGACGTGGACTATCCGCTGCTCACTGGCGACGAGCACAAAGGGCGGCGCCAGTTCATCGGAACAATCGAGCGAGCCCAACTAAGCGGCGAAATCGAAGACGACGAAGGACCCTGAGCGGGCCAAACGACCCACCGCCGAAGTGACTTGTGCCCTAGGGCGCGTTTTGCATAGGTAGTAGAATTTGTAGTTAGCAGTAACAACGAACGTCAGTTGTAACGAGGGATATCACCAGCATGACAACAAGTACCACAGGAGGCGTTCAAGGGCCCCCATGGCCAGTTGACCCCCTGCCGATGCGGCGCTGGAAACGCATCATGGACCTGACGGGTGCAGTAGCGGTAGGCGTTGCCACCGCACCGATCTGGATTGTTGCAGCGATCCTCACCCGAGTCTTTCTTGGCGGCCCCGTCATCTTCCGTCAAACGAGGGCAGGAATCGCGGGGACTGAATTCGATCTGATCAAATTCCGAACAATGACCCAGGACTGCGATGAGTCAGGTCAGCTACTCGAAGACAAGCTGCGGACACACTGGTGGGGTTCCTTTTTGCGACGAACCAGCATCGACGAACTACCCAGTCTGATCAACGTCTATCGGGGAGATCTAAGCCTCGTTGGCCCCAGGCCGCTGTTCACCTCTTACTTAAACCACTACCCCCAGCGCCATGCGCAACGGCACCAAGTTCGGCCTGGACTTACTGGCCTAGCCCAGACGAACGGCCGCAACAATATGCCATGGGACGAACGTTTCGAACACGACCTTGAGTACATCGAGAATCTATCGTTCCGCAACGACGTGAAAATTCTGTGGAAGACCGTCACTGCTGTTGTCTCTGGGCAAGGGGCTGACGGAGTTGACCTAACTGAAATCTATACGGGCCCAGATGGCGCTCAGGCCACAGGTCAGGGCTAAGCGGTGTCTTCGCATCCCCTTGCTGGGCGCCGAATAGCGATTGTTCACTATGGCGAAGGTTCAGTACTGGACGAGGGTTACCGGAAGATCCGCCTCGGTCTACTCTCGGCCGCATTGACCAAAGCTGGCGTCGAGATAACACGCCTAATCCCCACTTACAATCAGTTCCGCCAGAATCAGCGCTCATTGGACTCCACCGGCCACGTCGGAGACGAAGGTCGGATGATACTGATTCCCACTCGTGCCTTTGCCAGCACAAGGAGCAAGGACCGTGCCCTGTCGCTGGGAGACTTCAACAGGGGCGCAGAGGCATTTTTCCGAACGGAATCAGACTTCGATGCAATCATCGTTGGCTTCCCACCACCGCGACTGATCAGCTCAATTCGCAAGGCACTAGGAGACTCGGTGCCAATCGTTGCAGATGTCCGAGATCTATGGCCAGACGCCATGGTGCCGACTTCGCGCCTTGATCCAGTTACCCGCCCGCTCGCCAATGCAGCCGGCAAAGCGCTTGCCTATGAATTGCGTCGTGCGTCAGCGGTGGTTGCGATGTCGGAGACAATGCTGAAGCGAGCCCCCTCCAATGCGAAGCGTCACGAGGCGATTCCAATTGGACTGGTCGGCGAACCGCTTGTTGATGACGCTGAATGGCCAGCACCCGCAGCGCCGTTTTCGGCAGTGTTCGTCGGATCGCTCAGTCAGTTGTTCGACCTGGGTTCTATGTTGGAAGGCTGGGTCCGCTTCGTCGATACCCGCAAGGGTTGCCAACCCGAACCAACGCTCACCGTAATTGGCGACGGAGAACAGCGTGAGCTGGTGGATCAACTCACAAAGGGACAGTCCACGATCACCACCACGGGTTGGCTGTTATCTTCGGAAGTTCCCAGCTTTCTAGCCCAAGCAGACGTCGGGATTGCTCCACCTAGGACCGGCCAAGGCACCACGCTCTCGAACAAGATTTACGAGTACATGGCTGAGGGCCTGTTCATACTCAACTCACTAGAGCCAGATGAAGCTGCGGTCCTTGACAAGCTCGGGCTTGGCGCCCGGTGCGACAGCACAGCGGCCGCTTGGGCGGAATCGTTTAGTGCTGCGGAGCGCGAAACTGCTCGGCTACGCAGCGAGCGAGGACAACGAGTCGCTACGGCCTTCACCGAGTTCGGCTGGGCTCGTGTTGAAGCGCAGTGGACAAAAGTACTTTGCGAAGTAATGAACTTGAGCTAGGTCTTACTGGTTGATTGGGCGGGCGGGCACACCAACCATGACCTGACCGTCAGCTACATCAGTGACGACGGCCGCACCAACTCCGATGGTGCAATTCTTGCCGATACTCACATTTGACCTCACACTGGCGTTGATGCCAATGAGGCAGTTGTCGCCTATCTGGACCCCACCACCCAGGGCCGCACCTGGCCCTACGTGAACGTTGCTACCGAGATTGCAATCGTGCTCGACGATGGCGAGGGTGTTTACGATTGCATTTGGACCGATTCGGGTTCGGCTGTTGATCGCAGCGCCTGCCCCAACAAACGAACCCGCCCCCAGGTCAACCAGTTGGGCCAACATCGCTGCGGGGTGGACAACAGTTGCCAATCCTCCGGCAAAATCACCAATCAGTTGCTCGCGACGACTGAGTTCCCCAATCGCAAAAATGTGGGGAACGTCTAGGGAGGCGTCGCTTAGGTCCGCAAACGAACCGAGGCGCTCAAGATCAAGAAGGCTTGCATCAACTGCATCGTCAAAGAAGCCATCGATGGTGCCGCCTGCAAGCCTCACAGCGTCGACTATGACGCAGGCGTGGCCGCCGCCCCCAATCAGCCGAACACCTAGTGGCGGTGCCAATTTAGACAAGATAGGTGCTCGCTTTCTGTCTGGCTAAATGGGCCAAATGTTAGTTGACTGCGAACGGGAAGTAGCGAACGCCACCACCGGACCAGGCTGTCCATGACGTGCCATTCGAGCTGGTTTGTGCAACGCCGAAAGGCATGTTTGATGAAGGGTGGAAGCCGTAGTTGAGGCCAGCTTGGACCGGAACTATCGACCCGCTGTAACCATTCAGAGGCCGTACAACCAGCGCGTAGTCGGTGTTGGCCTTCAGGGTTATCGGAGCAACCGAACCTTCAGCCCAAACGGCGTTTCGGTAGTTGCCAAGTCCGTTGGTTGCAGCCGTCACCGACCTTAAAACCTCTCCGTCTAGGGTCTCAAGCTGAAGCGATACCGAACCAGTTGCGTGGCGCTCAACCCGCGCTGCGAGTTCGGAGACTGTCTGATCCTTAGGTAGACGGATTGTCGTTCTGACAGCGGCGTTGCCTGAGATTCTGTATTGGGCAACGACGTCCCATTGCATCACACCCTGTCCCTGAACAGCACCGTTGGCATATCGGAATTCATAGATGGGAGTCCACGTGTAGCCTCTGTTGTCGCAGGTGAAGTCCTCCCAAGAGTTGCCGCTCATGTTACGAAGAAACGCAAGGTTGGCAGGTCGAGCTGGGCTCTGGATGCAGGGGTCGCCGGAACCGATTTTGACCATGTCGATGACTAGGTCAATTCCGATGTAGTTCGCCGCGGGATTCGGATCTATGTTCTTGAACACGATGTGATAGGTCTGACCCGCTACAAGTGGGATTGGCTGATCAAACGTCCAAAGTCCAAGCAACTTGTTTCTGACAAAGCCACGCCGGTCCGGGCCTTCGTACCGGCCGTTAGTCAAGCCAAACTCAGCGTCAAACTTGCCTGGGAACATTCGAGCCTCATCAGGCTTGCCTGTTCCGTCGTCAGGAGCGATCTGAACACGGATCTTGCCGCCGGTTCCGCTGGCGTATCCGGTGCGAGTGGCATTGTCGATGAAGTAAAGGCGGAGAGATTCGACGTTGCTAGTTTGCGTTGCTTCAACGCGGTATGAGAGACGTCGTGAACCCTCAACGCCGTAGTTGGCAAGAGATGTCATTCCCACAATACCGATGCGGAGGTTGCCTGGTGCCGCAGGTGTTGGTGCTGCAGTGGTGGGAGGAGCAGTTGCCGGCGCAGCCGTCGTCGGAGCTCCAGTAGTGGGTGCTGCAGTTGTCGGCGCTCCAGTGGTAGGAGCTGCGGTTGTTGGCGCAGCCGTCGTCGGAGCTCCAGTTGTAGGTGCCGCAGTCGTGGGCGGTGACGTTGAAGGGTTAGTGGTTGTTGGGCCAGAGGTTGGGGCGGTCGGGCCGTTCGGAGTGGTCGGCGCTGGACCCGTGGTTGTAGGGGCAAGCGTGGTGGGTGTTCCAGGCGAAGTTGGTGACGGGTTGCCTGGAGTCGGGTTGGCCGGAGCGGGAGATGCCGGGCCAGTCGAGGTGGTCGATTCGCTTGGGTCTCCCAATGGTGCCCCGTCAGATTCATCAGACGACGAATCGGTCTCGCCGTCAACGAAGGGTAGTCCTGCTCCTACCTGTTCAGAGTTGTCTTTAGTTAGCTCGGCGACAATCCAAACACTCGTCGCTAAGGACAAGGTGACTAGTACTGCTGAGAGAATCTGGCTGCGACGCATGAATTCCTATTGGGTAGTAACACTGGGTGAAATAGGTATTACGACGCAATCGGCAGTGAGCTTTAGAACGTGATGACTCTAGCATGTATTTGCATTGACAAATATATGCAACAGTGGCTCTGGTTTGCTGGCCTGCAAAAGTGGGTTTTGTGAGTTCGACCCAGAGTTCAGAAGAAGTTCACGAACAAGCCGCACCGTTCTGACCAGGCGTTTCCTAGGCAAACATATTCATCGGAAAATGTGAAAAAACAGCCTAACAACTGAGTTTTTCACCTAGGAAAGTATCCGATGGTAGGCGACTACTAAGCCTTCAACCTGCCGCTCCCATGTATAGCTGGCAGCAGCTTGTAGAGCATTCTTAGAGAACGTGTCCGCCAGAGACTCGTCGTCACAAATCCGCTGAATGGCTTCGGCGATTGCTTTGGGATCTTTGGGGTCCACGAGGATTCCGCAGTCGTGGCGTCTCAGAACCTCAGCCGTTGGGCCCATGTCAGCGCCAACAACCGGGAGTCCGACCGAGAGATACTCAAACAACTTCGTTGGCTCAGCGAGTTTGTATTGCGGTGTCGGGTAGAGAAGACACAACCCGACTCGCGCGCTGTTCAGGATCTTCTCTACGTCTTGGTGTTCTTTTCGACCGGTGAGGTTCACTCCCGCCTCTTCAATCTCATTTGCGTACTCATCTTTGAGCGACTCAGGAAAGAGCGGTCCTACGATTTTGAGCTCGACCGAGCCCTTCAGCAGTCGTGCGGCCTCGGTCATCTCGATGAAGCAACGCTCCTTGTGGTTGCTGCCGATCGATACGGCAAGCCGATCTCGGCTGGCATAGGCCGGCGCCTCATCTGACTGAAACTCGAGCTCGCCCGGGTAGTTGTGGACTTCAATGACCTTGTCGGGTTTGTCGGGCAAGCGAGGATGAGTCCAGGCAGTTACGAATAGATCAACGAACGGTCTGGAGGCAGCTAGCCCTAAGCGCATCAGCGGCAGGAGCACTCGAGTAAGCCCAGCTGGCACATTCTTGTGCATAATCTGCAGCGTTGGATCTTCATGTAGATCAACAACAACCTTGAGACCAAATAGCTTGAAGAATGGGACGAGAAGAATTAGTTCTGGATCGTGGATGTGGACGATCTGGGCCCGTTGTTTCACCACACTCGACAAGACCCGAAACGCTCCAACGGTCATCCGAGCTAACCGCTGTTGCCGCTTACCAGCCGAGACAATTGTTACGCCTTCAGCACCGCGTTCTGGCTTGTCGCCAAGGATGACGTGACGCACATCGAAACCAGCTTTGGCTAGCGAACCACATTGTCGCCAATGAATTCGGTTATCGAGGGCTGGATGAACCGACGAAGCGTGAACGACTACAGGCCTGTCACTGACCGTCACGCGAAATCGCCTCCGCTAGAGCACGGGTGAAAGCTTCCGATCCAGTGCGATTCATGTGGTTGCCGTCGGTAAAGAATTCGCCATTGGCTCCAAGATCTGTCATGTCAATCAGGACTGCGGGCTGTGAACTCATCCGCTCTTGCAGCTCCGCCTGGAACTTGGCCACGTCAGCGGAGCCGTTGGGGTAATAGTCGTCAAAGAGCTCGTTATACGTTGGCATGTTTACTACATAGACCTTGACGCCTGACTCAGTCAGGGTTGAGATGACTCGGTCCAAAGCGTCAAAGTCGGCTTCGCTCAACTCATAACCAACCAGTGCTGCCCGCTCCCCCGCTTCGTAGGCTTCAGTTAGCTCCGAGTGGTGACCATCTAGGAACACACTGAGCTGACCGTTATTTATTAGCTCTACTTGCGTGCCTCCGCCTCTGAGTCCGTCAATCCAGTTTGTCGGTTTGCGCAATTCGGCTCGGTACCGAACCAGGCTTAGCCGCTCGCTCACTCGTTGCTCCACAGTCACTAGACGGGACGAGCTAACTCTTGAACGCCAAGGAAGTGAGCTTGACACTTGATCTTGCAAAGTCTCACGTCCGCTACGCACGGTCTCGTTGAACATTCGCCCGGTAACGCCAATCACTACCACGTCTGGACTGGTGTCTTCTCTGATCCCAAACTCCAAAAGGACCGGCTCTAGGTTGACAAGCGACGCCGTAGGCATCCACAGGTTGTAACCAGGACGCCCATCAAGGTCTGTGAACAGTACGGGATTAAGGTCTGCCCCCATGGTCGAGTCACCAGAGAACACAATCTCATAGGTGTCTCCATCGGTCGCAAGCGCATCGCGATGCTGTTCAAAGATAATGGGAATCTGTGTGGTGATCGGGCCGACCTTGCGGGCGCCTAGCTCCATGACCACAACTACCAAAGCGAACGAGGCCAGAAACCAAACCCATCGAGAGCGGTTGAAAGCCCGCCCGGTTTGCACCGGAGCTGGCTCGTCTGCGTCTTGGGTTGGCACCTTTGTAGTTAACACCATCAAGCGATCCTTAGAACTGGAAGTAAACAAACGGCACGCCCTCGCCGCCGCTCATCAGTAGGACTAGGACTCCGGCTACCCCGAAGAATGCGCCTTGCATCGCTGGGTGGAGCCGGCGAATGCCGATTTCATCGTTGAACACACGCTGAGTTGTATCGATGAACAGCGTTAGGGCGCCGAGTGTCAGCAACACGTTCACGATGGTTAGCGTCGGAATCTCTCCCGCTCGCAGCGTGGCGATACCCGAAATCACTTCGAAGGCTTGACCGAAACTGTCGGCCCTGAAGAAGACCCAAGCAAGGCAGACAAGGTGGAAGGTGATCACTGCGCGAACTAGCCCGCTTGCGGTTAACAGAGGTGTCTCCCGCCGCACCTTCAAGAAACGCTCGATCGCAAGGAATGAGCCGTGCAGCGCGCCCCACACAATAAAAGTCGATGCCGCTCCATGCCAAAGACCACCTAGCAACATAGTCAACGCAAGGTTGATGTAGGTACGGCGCGGTCCTTTCTGGTTGCCACCCAAAGGTATGTACAGGTAGTCGCGTAGCCAATTTGAAAGCGATATGTGCCAGCGACGCCAGAAGTCAGTAATTGAAGTCGAAAGGTAGGGCTGCTTGAAGTTCTCAATTAGCTCTATCCCGAGCAGTCTCGAGGTGCCGCGGGCGATATCGCTATACCCGGAGAAGTCACCATAGATCTGGAGCGCAAACGCATAGACGCCAACCAATAGTTGAACAGCCCCTGCTGACCCGCTTTCGGCGAATGCCTCGTTGACTGCGCCCGCCGCGACGTCGGCAATTACCACCTTCTTGGTTAGACCAATGGCGATCAGTGCAAGACCGCTGACGACCCTGTCGCCGCTTGGCATTGTTCTCGGGGCGATGAGCTGTGGAACTAGGCGGGTAGCTCGTTCGATTGGTCCAGCAACTAGCTGCGGGAAGTATGAAACATACAGAGCAAAATCCAGCGGATTCTTTACCGGTTCCAGCTCCCCACGGTAAATGTCGATGGTGTAGCTCATCGATTGGAACGTGTAAAAACTGATTCCAACTGGCAACACGATTGATAGCGACGGACCGAGCGCGCCGATCCCGACCGATTCGAGTGCTGAATTCAAAGACTCACTGAAGAAGCCGAAATATTTGAATACTCCGAGCACACCTAGGTTGGTCACCATGCTGATCAGCAGGAGTCGCTTGCGCCGGACCTCGTTTTCAGCACTCGGCAGCATCTGACCGACAGTGAAATCAACTGCGGTGCTGAAGGCCAACAGACCCAGGAACCGCCAATCCCACCAGCCGTAAAAGAAGTATGAGGCGACCAACAGGAAGCGGTTCTGAAGCTTGTGGGGCAAGCTCCAATAGGCCAAGATGACTATCGCAAAAAACAGCGCGAACTGAAGTGAATTAAAGATCATGCGGCACTCCTAGCCCGAAGCGATCCGAAGAGACCCAACAGCATCTGGCGATTGGGAACCAGCAGCCCCACACTCAACAAGGTGCCAAGAAGCGCAATCCTGATTG
This sequence comes from uncultured Acidimicrobiales bacterium, assembly GCA_937922785.1. Lineage (GTDB taxonomy): Bacteria > Actinomycetota > Acidimicrobiia > Acidimicrobiales > SZUA-35 > CALAJQ01. Next base: position 302,667 of record CALAJQ010000018.1, on the reverse strand, counting down.
GCAGACCGGCAAATTCGGTGCTGTCGATACCAGCGGTCAAGAGATGAGTTATCCCGAGACACCCCAAGCCGACAAGCCACGGTAGAAGTGAGGCCTTGGCGATCTGGTGGAGTGGAACCTTCAGGCGACTACCCACTCGGAACGATGTTGACATCGTGACGGCCAAGTGCCCAGCGTTTACAAACAGCGCCAAAGCGATCAGACCGCCAACCCAGGCCCCAACAAATGCCGCACTAATAGTTACGACGCCGATTAGAGCCATGTCGCTTGCGAACAGTGACCAGAATCCGCATCCTCGAGCTATGGATTGGGTGGCTGGATGAATGAGCCTGATCGGCGCGTAGGCCGAGAAAATGATCATCACCGCTATGGCTCCATTCCAGGCGCCCGCCCAAAGCCAGTTCGCCAACGGTGCGATTACCACGGCAGTGGCAATGAAGAACAACGTTCCGACCACACTTAGCGATCGCAGCGTTGTTAGATAGCTGTCGCGCCGACTCTGCTCCCCCTCGATCTTTACAAACGCTGGCACCAGCACAGTCGTGGCCGCCAAGTTCATTGGCCCAAAAAGAGCGCCCGTCAGCTGGTAAGCAAAGAAGTAAAGCCCAAGCGTTGCGGGCGATATCCAAACAGACGCACCGAGGTAATCTCCGCTTACAGCAAGTGTTAGAGCAAGTGCGCTAAAGAAGATCCAGCGACGACCAGCGTCGGGTGACTCTGCGGTGGTCGCAGATCTTCGGACCGTCGGGCGAATTGATGGCCGACCAATTGAAGGGAACGGACCTGTGACCTTGCGCACCGCAACGATCTCTACGATTGATGCCACAACGGTGGCCACGGCAAAGCTATAGGCCCCAAAACCGCTTAGAGCGAAGATCACCGACGACACGTGCCTGATCACGCCAGCGATAGAGATTATTCGCCCAAACGTGCCGAAATCCAGGTCGGCGTTTAGTTGCGCGAAACCCAGAACCGGGACTATCCGAAGCGGAGTGGTTAGCAACACGAATGCAAGAAGCAGCGGTAGCGCTTCGACGTCTAAGGCAGCTCCGATGGACGGGGACAAAGCAATCCCGACCGCACACAACCCTATGAGGCCATAAAGGGCTCTGGAATAGATGCTCACCGCATCATCAGGGTTCTTAACCACTGCCTCGATGAGAACCGGCTTAAGAATGCTCCTTAGCGAATCGCCAAATGCTCCGAAACTCCAGGCGATCGCAAACAGGCCGAACTCTTCCCCAAGCAGCAGCCGACCCAGAATGAGCTGAGCGATGATGCTCGATGCTCGCAAGAGGACGCTCACGCCTCCAATGACGGCGCCACCTCGAAGGATCTGGCTGCGGAGACCGCTCGGATTAGTCGTTACGGCCCCTTTGGCTGCATTCACTTACTCGCCAGTTTTCGCCGGCGACGCTCGAAGAGCCAGCCCTGGAAATCAACTTCTCGGCCGGTCACCTTTGTAACCAACTTTCCGCCTGTGCGAATTCCCAGCGTCACTTCGGACTTAAATAATAGCCAGCCAAATCGGCCGTAAATCATTTTCAGCATCTTGGCGCGTTCAGACGCTGATGCATCGGAAGTAAAGACGGCCTTGGTTAGCTTCACAAGCCGTGTTGCCCACAGAATTCGAAAACGTGGCGGCGCTTCACCGCAGTAGCTCTTGTAGCGATCCCGGTTGGAGTTCGCGGCGCGCGAGTAAGAGCCTGAATGGGCCCGGCGGCTGAACCCAATGTCGTCGACCTTGCGAGTTGGCCCGGCCAACGCCAGCTCTGCCAAGAGAACTCGATCGCTGCCGACAAACGGCGCTAGCAGATTCGAAGCCCGCAACACATCCGAACGGTACAAAGCAAAGAACACAAGAGCCGGAAGCTCAAATATTGCCATGTTGAACCGCTCTGATGGACTTGAGCTTTCGCGCAGGTGGTTGTTTTCCCCGTCGCCAAAGGGTCCCGCACTCTGACTGTCGGAGTCGATTGCTACTGCAGAGGTATAGGCACCGATGAGATGGGAGTCGGTTTCAAGCTCGGCGAGGCACAGCTGCAAATAGTCGGGCTCCAGACGGTCGTCACCAGAGAGCCACATGAAGTACGGCGTGGTGGTTGGCTCGAAACAGTTGCGAAAGTTGAACGATTGGCCACGGTTAACTTCGTTCTTCAGTACTGAGATTCGATCATCGAGTTCGGCATATTTCTCTGCGATCTCGGTGGTCCCATCGTCGGACGCGTTGTCCGAAATTATCATTCGCCAGTCAGTCACGGTCTGGGAAAGAACCGATTCAATCGCTTCTGCCAAGTACGCCTCGGTATTAAATACCGGCATACCAATCGTTACACGCGGTGCTCCCGCGACAGTCTCATTTGCACTCATGGCTTGACGCGATCGACGAAAACCATGGGCGCAGCTCGACTAGGGACCTAGCTCTCATACCCTTACCCCAAGCGCTGCGCTGATTGCGCCAGCCACTCGCTCAAAGTCTGAGTCGGTGATTCCACTACCGCTTGGAAGACAGATTCCGTTTTGGAACAACGCGTCGCTCACACCATTCAGTGTTGCCGGCTGCGACTTGTAAGCGGGTTGGAGATGCATTGGCTTCCAAACTGGCCGAGACTCAATGTTGTGGGCCTCCAGCTTTAGTCTCAGCTCGGTAGCTGTTACCGGTGCCACTGCAGGATCCAGCGTGAGAGTTGTTAGCCAGAATGTGCTTAGGTTGCCCTCAGCCTCAGGCATGAAACCTACACCTGGGACGTCTGCGAACAATTCGCGGTACATCGTGTTCAGCTGACGGCGACGAGCCACGCGTTCAGGCAACGTCTGAAGCTGGCCTCGACCAAACGCAGCCAGGAGGTTGCTAAGGCGGAAGTTGTAGCCAGGCTCGTTGTGCTCATAGTGGGGGGCATCCTCGCGTGCTTGAGTTGCTAGGTGCAGGACGCGTTGGGCCACGTACTCATCATCGGTTACCAGCGCCCCACCGCCGCTGGCGGTAATGATCTTGTTGCCGTTAAAGCTGAACACTGACGATTGTCCGAATGAACCAGCTGGACGGCCACGATGAGAAGCGCCTAGGGCCTCCGCAGAATCTTCGATCAGCGGCACTCCGTAACGGGCGCAGATCTCTTCGATCGCTTGGTAGTCGGCGCACTGTCCATAGAGATCAACAGTGACGACTGCAGCTGGCAACTTTCCATAAGCCGCCATTGCCTCGATGGTCGTTTCGAGCAGACCAGGATCGATGTTCCATGAAGACAACTCACTGTCGATGAAGTGAGGGGTTGCTCCCACATGGTGAATGGAGTTCGTGCTTGCAACGAAGGTTAAAGACGAGGTCAGTACGACGTCGCCGGGGCCAACTCCGGCCGCGAGAAGTGCTAGCTGAAGCCCGGCCGTGGCGTTGGACAGGCCCACGCAGAACTTGCGCCCACTGACGGTGGCTAGCTCATCCTCGAATCGGGTGAGTTCCGGACCGATCGGGGCAATCCAGTTAGACTCGACGGCCGCGTATAAGAACTGCTTCTCCTGCGGACCAACATCGGGAGCAGACAGGTAGATGCGCTCTGTTTCTTGGTTGAGGTCGATTGTGCCTGTTGTTGCAGGTGATTCGACGTCCAAAGTTGCGATTTCTGATTTGAATTCCACTGATGGCCCCTCCGCCGGAATGTCTTAGTGACTAACACTAATCTACACGCACAAATAGTAAAGCTCAAGGCTGTGCGTGGGTAGAAGTCACTGTGCGTGAGAGTCATTCACCCCAGTAAACAGAGGTTTCTCCGACATTTGACCGCTCTGAGTGGTGAACTGGCCTGAGTCTGGTTTACTCGGACTTGACGGCTAGACGTATTGCGTTATTGGCGATCCCACCCATAACCTCGCAACGCTCAAGCCAGGGCGCCGCAGCGACCGAGCCGAAATTGCAGACCCAGCCACCCGAGGTGTTTTGCTTCCAGGTCAAAAATGCTGGACCTTCGCGGTTCTGGCCAACCGCAATGACATCGACCTGGCCGCTCCCCAAATTGATCTTGTCGGTTTCGTGACCGCTTGCGCCTGCCCCTCCCGGCTCGCCGCCAAACACGTCCCCGTTGCTAACCGACAACCCATCGAACAACGTGTGCGAAGAGTCAGCGACCTCATAAGGGGCTGAAGTCTTATAGCCCTCTCCGGTATAGCCAGACCCGAGATAGCGAGCTATCAGGTTGTCATCGACACGTTGGTCAACAACTTCGAGTCCGTTAGCAAGAAGTTTGACTCCCCGATACCAGTTGTTGCCTGAAACAAACAATGCCTTCCCGCCTCCGGTTACATAGGAGTCGAATCGGCCCATCATTTCAGCAGACCAATATTCGCTGTGTGCAGCAAAGATCGCTAGATCGCCAGAGGACGGACCAGACTTGTAGGCGAAGTCTCGCTCGCTGAAGACATTGTAGGAATGGCCCTGAGCGTCCAAAAACCTCAGTAGTGCCCATTCAGCGCGAACTAGGTGACTGAAATCGGAAACGGGATCGGCATATATGTCTGCTAAGTCTGTGTTGATCCGGTCATTTGGACGCCGGTCCGGAAGCGGCACAGCTGGAATCGACTTGCGATCCCCCACGCGAAGCCTCCATGCCATGACCTTCGCAACCCTGTTTGCCCCTCGCAAGGGCCAGGGAGAGGCTGTATCGGTGTAGTTCGAGAGGCCACCAAAGGCGTTGTATGCATTCCAAGTGTTCGTGGCGAGAACAACGTTGATGGGTTGCGGTTTCGGGCTGGAGATTGCAACTGCTTGACGGTAGATATCCGCGCCCGACGACAGCTCCACCAGATAGAGACCTGGCTGCCAATCGTGGGCTGTTTCTACAGCCTGCTCGGACCACTCGAGCCCGTTCCAATGGTCATATTGACCGCTCTGAGAGATTGGTTCGATCTCGAGATCGGCGACCGGTTGATCCACACGTTCACTTAGCCTCGCAACGGTGAGCCGGCCACCTTGAGGAGCATGGATCGCCAGTCGAAGAGGCTGCCCGGCCACTACCGAGGTGCCAACCGTGAAAAAGCACGGCTGCGCGAGCTTAAGGTCGGTGCTCCAACGTCGCAGTAGTTGACTGGTGAGCATCTGAAATCCAGTCAGGCCCAGCGTAGAAAGGGCCGCCACAGGACCAAACAGTGCAAGAGACTTTGAGGTCTTGCTCATTGCCCAGGGCTTCCCGAGAAATCGGGCCAGTTAGCGTCCTTGTCTGAGACCTCGATTTGGTTTGCCAGCGGCCACTCGATTCCAAAAAGCGGATCGTCATGACGAATGCCTCGCTCGACTCCCGGCGCATAAGCACCCGACGTCAGATAAAGGACTTCGGCCCCATCTTCCAGAGCCTGATATCCATTCGCACAACCTTCGGGCACTACTAGCGCCAGCCGGTTCTCAGCTGAAAGCTCCACACCAAACCATTTTCCAAAGGTCGCAGAATCAGGTCGCACATCTGCGCAAACGTTAAATGTGGCCCCCGAGATGGTGCGCATGAACTTGGCCTCAGGATGGGGCGCAGCTTGCCAATGAAGACCTCGGATCAATCCAGCAGTCTCGCACCGGCTCATGTTGACCTGAGCCACGTGGCTGCTTGCTCCAACTGCGGCTAGCTCATCAGCACACCAAGCTCGGGCGAAGAAGCCTCGCTCGTCACCCAGCTTGTTAAGCGATACTACAAAGCAACCATCTACTGTTGTCGGCTCGAAATCCACGGGGCAAACCTACAACATTGCCGAATAGCGTTTGATCTCGGCAACCGAGTAGTCGCGCATGTCCTCACCGGCCAAGAATGCCCGATGCCATTGGACGACAGCTTCCAGCGTTTCTGCAATCCCCCACTTTGGCAACCATCGCAGCTCGTTGTGAGCCTTGGAGCAGTCCAGCTTCAGATACTGAGCCTCGTGGGGATGAGGGCCATCGTCAACGGTCCAGGAAGCGTGGCCATCCCAATGGGCCACCATCTGTGACACCAGGTACTGGACTGGCTTCGCACTTGACTCGTCTGGGCCAAAGTTCCACGCTTGAGCGAACTGCGGGCCGTGCTCGTACAAGTTCTGAGCCAGCAATAGATACCCCGAAACTGGTTCAAGCACATGTTGCCAAGGTCGAATCGCGTTCGGGTTTCGGATAGAAACTGGCGTTCCGTTCTCAAAGTCCCTCAAGATGTCTGGGATCAGACGATCCGCAGACCAATCTCCACCGCCAACAACATTGCCGGCTCGACCGGATGCGACAGCGCAGGCGTGCGCGTCGTAGTCGCTTTCGTTAAAGAACGACTGGCGGTATGAACTCGACACTAACTCCGAACAGGCTTTGGAAGCGCTGTAGGGGTCATATCCCCCCAGAGGTTCGTTCTCGCGATAACCCCAGTGCCATTCTTTGTTCTCATAACACTTGTCAGTGGTGACGTTCACAACGGCGCGTACTGTTCCAGCCTTGCGAACTGCCTCTAAGACGTTGGCGGTTCCCATGACGTTGGTTTCAAAAGTCTCAAGCGGCTCAGCAAAGGAATATCTAACCAATGGCTGGGCCGCCATGTGAATAACTACCTCGGGCTTAAAGGCCGAGACCGAAGCCGCCAACGCAGCGCCATCGCGCACGTCACCTATCTCGGACTCAACAAGCTCACCCAGACGCGACGCTGCGAACAACGAAGGGGTGGTTGAAGGTTCAAGTGCGTAACCCTTTACAACGGCTCCCAAGCTGTGAAGCCAAAGTGCCATCCAGCCGCCCTTGAATCCGGTATGGCCGGTAAGAAAAACACGTTTGCCAGCCCAAAACTCAGCGCTCATTGGCGACGGCTCAGCCATTAAGCGTTGTCCCAGTTACGCCAAGGAGCGTTGCCGCCATCCCAAAGCGAGTCGAGCAGCTCTTTGTCTCGCAAAGTGTCCATGCACTGCCAGAATGTCTCGTGCTTATAGGCCATGAGCTGGCCGTCTTTGGCCAGGTTCGATAGGGGTTCCTTGGAGAAGTCCATGGAATCGCCCTCGATGTAATCCAGCACTTCGGGCTCAAGCACAAAGAAACCACCGTTGATCCAGCCCTCACCGGTCTGAGGCTTCTCGGTAAAATCAGTAATTGCATCGCCTTCAAAGCTGAGCGAGCCGAAACGAGCTGGTGGCCTCACCGCAGTCAGTGTTGCGAGCTTGCCGTGGCTTTTGTGGAACTCAACCAGCTTCTCGATGTTGACATCGGACACGCCATCACCGTAGGTAGCCATGAATGAGCCGTTTATGTAGGGGGCGAGTCTACGAATACGCCCGCCTGTGTGAGTGTCCTGACCCGTATCGATGAGGCCGACCTTCCAGGCTTCGTCTGGCTCTTGTTTGTGACGAATCACTTTGCCTGCGCCGAGATTCACAGTGAGGTCGCTGGCAAGGTCAGCATAATCAGCGAAATATCGCTTGATCATCTCGCCCTTGTAACCCAAAGCGACTAGGAAGTCATCGTGACCGTAAGCCGCGTAGTGCTTCATGATGTGCCAAAGAATTGGCCGATTACCGACTTGAACCAAGGGCTTCGGTTTTGAGACCGTTTCCTCGCTTAGCCGGCTACCGATGCCACCCGCCAACAGTATTACCTTCATAACAGAATAGTCCTAACGCTTCGCCGTATTGACCTACAGCCCTCGGGCTTGGTCGTAGTTATCTACAAACCATCGGTACGTCTGAGCCAGTCCTTTATAAAGGTCTGTCTCGTGATGCCATCCGAGGGCATGAATTTTGGAGACATCTAGTACTCGTCTAGGCATTCCGTCAGGCTTTGACGGGTCAAAAACGAGCTCAGCCTCAGGATGCACTATGTCTCTAATCAGTAGCGCGAGGTCGGCAATGGGTAAGTCTTCCCCAGTTCCGACGTTCAAATGTTGCTCACCGCTATAGCGGTCCAGCAGAAAGACGCAGGCGTCGGCAAGATCGTCAACGTGCAGGAACTCCCGTTGCGCTGATCCCGTACCCCAGATCGGAACTTCGCTCTGACCTGCAGCCTTCGCATCGTGGAACTTACGCAAAAGCGCTGGAATCACGTGGGAAGAAGTGAGATCGAAGTTGTCATAGGGGCCATAGAGGTTGGTTGGCATCGCCGAGATGAAATCGACTCCGTATTGACGGCGGTAGGACTCACACATCTTGATGCCGGCAATCTTCGCCAGCGCATAGCCCTCATTTGTGGGCTCCAAAGGCCCTGTGAGCAGCGCATCTTCGGTAATCGGCTGCGCGCTAAGGCGCGGATACACACACGAAGATCCGAGATAGAGCAGTTTGGTGACCTTCGCTTGCCAGGAAGCATGAACCACCGTGCCGTGGATCAACAGGTTGTCATATAGAAATTCTGCGGGCCGTGTGCTGTTGGCATGAATTCCGCCCACAAGCCCTGCCGCCAGGATCACATATTCAGGCTGATTCTCGTGAAACCACTCGTTCACATCGGACTGATCCCTGAGATCCAGCTCGTCCTTATTGGCGGTAAGGACATTCTCGTGCCCGGCAGCCGCTAGTCGGCGCACCAAGGCGCGCCCAACCAGGCCATTATGGCCAGCAACGTAGATGGAGCTCTCAGGGGAAATCGCCACCCAAAGACGCTACATCAACCAACCCCACCACATGTTGGACAATGTGGCCTATCTATTTGGTGCATACGGCTCACCATGTAGCGGGTGTTTTTGGTCGAGAATGAGAGAGTATGGCCCGCTTACTGATCACTGGCGCCTCCGGATTTCTCGGACGCAATCTCCTCCCACTCTTGTCCCCTAGCGGTGACGAAGAGCCTGAGTTTGAGGTTCACGCAATCTCGTCCAAGCAAATCACCGACATCAGCGGCGTGCAGTGGCACCAGGCTGACCTGAACGATGCAGCAGCAGTGAATGCAGTGATGGCCACCGTTCGGCCAGAGTTCATGATCCACCTCGCCTGGTTTAACGGCGAGTCCGCAAGCCGATATGAGGACGATCGAAACAGCGCGTGGATTGATATCACCGAAAGTCTTGTTAAGTCGTTTGCGGCCAACGGTGGTCGAAGAGCAGTGGTTACCGGCAGCGTCATTGAATATGGCGCCAAGAACGGAGTCATCGCCGAAACAACGGTGCCAGAACCTGTTACCGCCTACGGCCGCTGCAAACTAGAGGCCACCAAACGTGTGATGGCCTTAAGCGACGCCGACTCACAACTTTCGGTCTGTGTAGCCCGACCGTTCTTCCTTCTTGGGCCTTATGAGGAACGTGCCAGACTCGTGCCCACGGTTGCCACCCAGCTACTTATGGGCGAGCCAGCAGAACTAAGCGCTGGAACCCAGCGCCGTGACTACATTCATGCCACTGACGTGGCGAGCGCCATCCTCGCTCTGCTGGCCTCTGATGTAGAGGGCCCTGTCAACGTTGGACGTGGCGAATCGGTATCGGTTCGGGAACTGGCCGAATTAGTGGCAGGACAAATTGGACGTGAAGACTTGCTTTGGTTTGGAGCCAGAGGTGCCGGCGGCGACGCAGGTGAGGAACTAACGGCAGACATTTCAAAACTGACAGAGGCCACCGACTGGAGGCCCGCTTATGACATGGAATCGGCGGCCGGTCAGATTGTTGGCTGGTGGCGTGAGCAACTTGCCTCAGCTGGTTCGCTACCTCAGCAGAAGAACTAGGCGATAGGAAAAAGACGTGAGTAACTTAAGTAGCGACAGAGTTGTAGTGATCGGTACGGGCATGGCTGCCTGGGGGGCGACCCAGAGACTCCAGGCCGAAGGCATTAGCCCGAAGCTGTTCGACAAGAACGAATTTCTTGGCGGCCACACAGCATCGTTTGCCCGGGAGGGCTTCATCTTCGATGATGGGCCTCACATCTCCTTCACTGAGATTGAAAAGATGAAGAACGTTCTTGCCGACGCGGTGGACCAGGAATTTGAGGTCCTCAACGCTCGAGTCGACAACTGGTACAAGGGCACTTGGGTTAAGCATCCAGCTATCGCCTACCTTCATTCGCTGCCATCTGACCTTGTGGTCAAGATCCTCAGCGAGTTCATCGAAGTCTCTCAACAACCAATGCCTGAGACCAAGACCTTTGCCAACTACCACGAATGGCTTTTGGCAGCATATGGGCCGACCTTTGCCAACAATTTCCCGGCTCGCTATGGCAAGAAGTACCACACGTGTGAAGCCAAGGATATGAACGTCGACTGGCTTGGGCCACGGCTGTACCGCCCCGATCTCGAAGAGGTTCTACTCGGAGCTATAGCACCTCCCCAGCACGAAGCTCATTACATCGACAAATTCCGGTACCCCAAGGCTCATGGCTTCGAGGGATATCTGCGGAAGTTCTTCGACTCAGTTGAACCGAACTTGGGACACAGGGCTGTTCGCATCGACGCTGCTGCCCGCACTGTCACATTCGAGAACGGACATGTCGAGCCTTATGACCATTTGGTTAGCTCAGCGCCGCTGGCTGAAGTGATCAAGATGATCCCAGAGGCTCCGGCCGATGTGGTCGAGGCCGCCGGCAAGTTGAGCTGCTCCCAAACCGTGATCGTCAACGTGGGCGTAGCACGACAAGACCTAAGCCCAGCTCACTGGCGCTACATCTATGACGAAGACATGCGGTCAGTTCGACTTAGCTTTCCGCATATGTTCAGCCCCACGACGGTTCCTCCGGGTCACGGTGCAGTTCAGGTCGAGGTCTATTACTCAGACAAGTACAAGCCCCTGAACCACAAGCCTGAAGATGACATCCAACCGGTCATCGATGAGCTAACCGTCATGGGTGTTCTAAAAGAAAACGAAGAAATTGTTTTCTCTGAAGCCCGGTTCGTTGAATACGCAAACGTAATCTTCGACTTGGACTCTGGACCGTGCGCAGCCAAGGTTCAGGACTATCTGACCAGCATCGGCATTTCCTACTGCGGCCGCTACGGAGACTGGGCCTACATCTGGACCGATCAAAGCTATTTGAGCGGCGAAAGAGCAGCTCAGAAGCTTTTAGACGGAATTACTTCTGCTTAGTCCTTAAGACAACCGCAGGGTTGTCGATGGATAACTACACACACCTCGGTTCGTCTGTTTCTCCCCTTCAGACGGATCGGGGTGTGTTCAAGTTTTGCGCCCAGGGCCCAGCACCACAAAGTTTGGGTATTGGTGCCCACGCAACTTTCTAAGTATCACCCGGTGTGTGCATCCACCACACCCGCTTTATATTGCGGTTACGTTACGACTTGTAACTGGTTTGTAATAAATGTTCGCACTAGCGACGGTGAAACAAAAAGGGGAGTTGAGAAATGGCGGAAGAAGAAACCGGATCCAGCAATACCGAATCCAGCAACACAGAGATCAACATCAAAGTTGACATGGGCAACTCAGCTATGCAGATGAGTGGGGACGAGCGGGCCCGGGTTGTGTCATGTCTGTTCCATGAAGGAACGCGCGAGCGTCCATTTGTTAGACGCTTCATGGCGCTCATGGCCTTGTCAACCCTTATCGCAGTGCTCGGGTTACTCGCAGACTCCACCGCGGTCGTTATCGGCGCCATGGTCGTGGCGCCGTTGATGGCTCCGGTGCTAGGCGTATCCGCAGCCCTCGTTATGGACTCACCACGACGTGCTCTGAGGTCAGGCCTGATCTCACTTGCTGGCACGCTGTTCGCAATTGCCTTGGCCGCGTTCTCCGCCAAGATCCTGCTGACCCTCAGGTCTGCTCCAATAGATGGCGAGTTGCCAAATGAAATAATGGCCAGGACGGCGCCGAACATGTTCGACCTAGGTGTGGCCCTGGTGGCCGGTGCTGCGGGAGCCTACGCCCAAATGCGCCGCCAAGCCGCCGATGCTCTGATTGGAGTTGCTGTGGCGGTTGCCTTGGTTCCGCCACTTGGGGTGGTGGGTATCACTCTGCAAATGGGCGAGTGGAACCTGGCAATGGGCGGAGCCTTGTTGTTCCTCGCCAACGTCGCCGGCATTATCGCCGCTGGCGCAGTGACCTTCATCTGGTGCGGGCTTGTTCCGCCAGAGCAACTCGCTGCTGGCATCCCGCTAGGACGTGTCGCTCGTGGAGCTATGGCGTTCGGAATACTGGTGGCTACTCCTCTGGTTCTCAACTCTGCTTGGGATCAAAACCGAACCATGGGCAATGCCGAAGCAACCGAGACTGTGACCGCAATCCTTGATGAAGTCTCGCCCGAAACCGATGTGATTTCGATAGAGGTCGAAAGCGAGGAACAAGGCAAAGTGATCCACATCACTGAGTCAGATTCTGGAGCACACCTCGATGCAGAGCAAGTAGCGGCCCAGCTGGTCGTTGCCCTAGATGAAGGTGTCGAGCTCAAAGTGATGACGCTGCACGCCGAGACAACTGACGCGGCCGTAGAGGCTGAGCCCGAAGATGATGATGACGGAGTAGTTGGCTCAGTAGCCAAGGCAGCCGGAGCCGGTATCGGCCTCGGCGGCGACGACTAACTGTCTCCTAAGCGGACGCCGTTCTCCCCGAGCAGGACTCTTAGCTCGGGAATGATGCCGTCACCGGTGTCAACGTTGTACTCATCAGGAAGCCGGAGCATCTTCTCCGCCCCGAGGTCGATGATTACTGGGGCATGACCGTTGTGCTCGATCAACAGCTTCTTTAGCCGCTCTAACAATTCATCGGACAGCTGCTCCGGCCTGATTGCGAGCTTGAGTGGTCTGTTCGCTGACAGGGAATCTGCGTCAAACACCTCGATGCCTTGAGCCATGACCTTCGGCGTGTCATCTCGTGTGCTGTTACGACCACGAACGATCACTACACGATCATCTTCAAGAAGGTGCCCGTAGTCAGCAAAGGTTCTCGGGAAGATCATTACTTCGGCCGAATGGGTTAGATCCTCCAGAACAAAAACGGCCATCAAGTCGCCTTTGCGGGTCCACTTTTTTTGGAGCCCCGTTATCACGCCGCCAACGGTGATGAACTTGCCATCTTCCATGTCTTCCATCTGGCTGAGGGAGTGTTCGGCTCGTCGCTTCACGGCGCCCTCAATCCCCATGAGCGGATGATCGCTTACATAAAGCCCGAGCATCTCCTTCTCAAATGCAAGCCGCTGGCTCTTTTCAAAACTCTGATCGGGAACCTGCGGCCGATCATCGAACTTCTCCCCTGCTTCCTCAACCGCACCAAACAGCGTCATCACGCCCATGTCGGTTTCTTTGCGGGAGGCAACTGTCTTGTCGAGAATTTCCTCATAGACAAGCAGCAGACCCTTACGGGGGTAGCCCAGCGAGTCAAAGGCCCCGGCCTTGATAAGCGATTCGATCGTCCGCTTGTTTAGTACTTGATAGTCAACCCGCTCACAGAAATTGATGAAGTCAGTAAAGGGTCCGTTCTCGGCCCTCTCGGCAACGATCAGATCGACCAGCGCCTCGCCCACATTCCTTACAGCACTCATGCCGAACGGAATTGCGTTCAACTGGCCGCCTTCGGGGTCGGTAATTGAGGTGAAGTCACGCTCGGAGATGTTGACATCAGGCACCAAGACGTTGATGCCCATCTGCCGGCACTCGTTCAAGTAGATCGCAGCCTTGTCCAGTGATCCTTTAACGCTGGTCAGCAGGCTGGCGAAGTACTCGACCGGATAGTTGGCCTTGAGGTATGCCGTCTGATAGCTGACCAGTCCGTAGCCATAGGAGTGGCTCTTGTTAAACGCATAGTCTGCGAATGGCTCCATCGTGTCAAACAGCTCTTCGCCAAGTTCTTCGCCGTAGCCAACTTCGGCACAGCCCTTAACGAAGACCTTGCGCTCGGCTTGAATGCGGGCCCGATCCTTCTTGCCCATTGCCTTACGCAGATTGTCCGCCTGGGCTAGGTCATAGCCAGCGAACTTTTGCGCCAGCTGCATCAGTTCTTCCTGGTAGATACACAGGTTGTACGTGTCGCCCAAGATCTCTTCGGCGTCAGGATGGAAAGCAACGTTCTCTTCCCGGCCGTTCTTGCGATCGGCGTAAGAAGTGTGCATGTTCTGGGCCATCGGGCCAGGTCTATATAGGGCAACAAGTGCGGCGATGTCGTCGAACTCGGTGGGAGCCATCTGACGCATCAGCGAGCGCATCGGGCTGGACTCAAGCTGGAACACGCCAATGGAGTTGCCGAGCCGCAACATTTCGAAGGTAGGCCCATCATCCAAGGGAACGTTGTCAATATCGAGGTCGATACCGGTGACCTTTTTGATGAGGTCAAGCGAATCTGAAAGGACGTCCAAGTTACGTAGACCCAGGAAGTCCATTTTGAGTAGGCCCAGCTCCTCCACCCCGTGCATCTCGTACTGGGTTACAACCGGTGCTTCCTCAATGGGTTTACCTGCAGCGGACTTGCGCTGAATCGGCAAATAGTCAGTTAGCGGGTCCTTAGTAATTACAACCGCCGCAGCGTGAATGCCATCTTGGCGGCGTAGACCCTCAAGCCCGGTGGCTACTTCCACAACTCGGGCAACGTCAGGCTCGGTCTCGACCATCGTACGAAGCTCGCCAGCTTGCTTGTAGCCGTCAATGTACTTCTCCGATTCCTCGAAGCAGTATTTAAGGGGCGTGTCTCGGCCCATGATCAACGGCGGCATCGCTTTGGCTACTTTGTCGCCAACGGCATAGGGGTAGCCCAATACCCGGGCCGCATCTCGCACCGCCGCTCGAGCCTTGATCTGAGAGAACGTCACGATCTGAGCAACATGGTCTCGGCCGTAACGCTCGGCGCAGTACCGGATCATTTCGTCTCGATAGCGAGAGTCAAAGTCCATGTCGATATCTGGCATCGAAATACGACTTGGGTTTAGGAACCGTTCAAACAGGAGGTCATATTTGATTGGGTCAAGATCGGTAATCCAAAGGCAGTAAGCAACCGCACAGCCGGCCGCTGATCCACGACCGGGACCAACCCGGATGTTGGCCCGCCGAGCGTGATCGATCAGGTCCCACGTAATCAAGAAGTAGGAGCTGAAGCCCATGTCCTTGATGACCTTGAGTTCGTAGGCAAGGCGGGCCGTGGTTTTGTCATCGAGCTTGTCGCCCCAGCGCTTCTTAGCGCCTTCCATTGTCAGATACAGCAGGTAGTCGTCTGCATCGTTGTTGTGACCCTCCGGGATTGGGAAGTCAGGCAGCAGCGGCGAACCAAATTCGATCTCGACGTCGCACCGCTCGGCTATCCAAAGTGTGTTGTCACACGCTTCGGGAAGCTCAGACCACTCGCTGCGCATCTCTGCTGCGGTCTTCAGGAAGTGTTGGTTCCCGTGCAGCTGGAATCGATCCGGATCCGACATTAGGGAACCGGTTTGAACGCACAGCAATGCGTCATGAGCTACCGAGTCGATCTCGTTGGTGTAATGCGAGTCGTTGGTAACTACGACGGGGGCACCGATCTTGCGGGCGATCTCCAACAGCTGTGGGTTGGTCTTGGCTTGTTCGGGAATGCCGTGGTCCTGGAGTTCGATAAAGAAGTTGTCTTTGCCGAAGATGTCTTGAAATCGTGCCGCCTTTTCTAGCGCAAGCTCGGGCCGGCCATTCATCAGACTCTGCAGCACATGACCACCAAGGCAGCCAGATGTAGCGATCACACCTTCAGAGTGATCGGACAAGACTTCCCAGTCGACCCTGGGCTTGTAGTAGTAGCCCTCCATGTAGGCCCGACTCGCAAGCTGAATCAGATTCTTGTAGCCGGTGTTATTTTCGGCCATGGCAATGAGGTGGTAATAGAGCTTCTTGCCGCCGTCGGTACTGCCCCCAGAGTCATCTGTCTTGCCTCGGCGACTGGGGCGCTCGGATCGATGCTCATCTGCTTGATAAAGCTCTATTCCGATGAGTGGATTGATCTCGTGTTTGCGACATGCCTTGTAGAAATCAAGGACTCCGTACATGTTCCCGTGATCAGTGATACTGAGTCCCGGCTGACCATCGGCTGCGGCCTTGGCCACCAGCTCATCTAATCGAGATGCGCCGTCCAGCATCGAGAATTCTGTGTGCACATGAAGATGAGCAAACGACGATCCCACCACCCAAACTTATCGGCCCAGAGTGGTGATTCGTCCGGCTGCGACGTTTTGGCCGCAGGCCAAACTCGGCTAGCGAGCGCTGCTAGCGGCGACTATTTGAACTCTTCCAGGAACTCAGCCATCGCCCAGCCCCACCCAATGACATAACCATCGGCCTTCAGCCCGGCAAAGACTGCGTCAGCCTTGGTTTTCTTAAGCGATTCGTAGTCCAAGACGAGGCCCTTGGCTGCACCGTCAGCCATCATGGTCCGGTCATTAAAACCCTTGGCCTTAAACCGTTTGGCTAGGCGCCGTCCCCATGCACGTTCTTCTCCGCCGGCCCGCAAATCTGGCCATGGGTGAACAGCGCTTACACCCTCTAGTGCTTCCATAGAATCGGGCGCAACCATCCGGGCAGCGACCACCACGTCTTCGTCAGGGAAGGCCATGATTGCTTTGTGCAGCTGCTCGTGCATGAGGGCCTTAAGGACTGCGGCCCGGTTTCGGCTACGGGCTACACAGCCCAGACCAATGACCACTGACGGCGTGCCGCCGATCCGTTCAAGGGTTGAGAACACAAAACCCAAGAGCTTTGGCCCCTCAAACACCTGTGTCACGAGGACCCATTGCTCGGCCTGCTTTGACAACAAGCCAGCCTCAAGGCCTTGGCCCGACGTTGAAAGATCGGCCATTTCTGCCAGCTCGGCATCTCCCAGAGCAGTGCAGTCCTTTGTTAACGCCTCTAAAGCCACCCTCTAAGTGTCTCGCCCTTGTTGATCAGTTGCAAGTTCGATTCCTTGACCTGCTTACAGATACACGGACCTGTTTACAGATACACGCCGCTTTGAGGCGGTGGACCTTGCTTGCCAGGAGGCTGACCAGGTCCTCCTTGGGGTAGCGACTGCGTTTGCATCTGCGCAAGTTGTTGCTGAGCGATCTGTTGTTGGGCAAACAGGGTTGCCTGAATTCCGTGGAATAGTCCTTCAAGCCACCCAACAAGCTGAGCCTGAGCGATCCGCAGTTCAGACTCAGAGGGCACCTCAGCGTCATCGAACGGTGAAGCCAAAGCCCGCAGCTCTTCGCTTAGGTCAGGGCTAAGGGCGCCCGAAAGCTCCATGATGGACGTGTCATAGATGTCTCGCAGACGATCACGGCCCGCCTCATCTAAGGCAGAACCACGAACCTCTTCAAGGAGCAGCTTGGTCATCGACCCAATTCGCATGACCTTGGCAGGCTCTGATATCGAGTTTGGCGGCACCTCTTCGGGTGCGGCTTGGGTTCCCGGCTCGATTACTTCCGGGGTCTCGGGCTCGGTGTCACTCATAGTTCCTATTTTTACCTTCGGATACGGTCAGCCCCAACGTTTAGACGTTGGCACTGAACACCCCAACCCTCAGACGTTGGCACTGAGCAGAGGTACAAGCATCTCGGCATCCGTTAGGGACCCGTGGCGCCCCACAAGCTCGAACGGCCCAGAGTCGGCCGGATCAGCATAGGAGATTGGCTCAAATGGACAGAGCGCAACCTGACCTAGGCGATCCTGAATCTGGCTGTTCATCGACGGTCCGAACCATTTTTCGTCCAGGATTTGATCAATCGTGGCGACCCATGACTGATGGCCGTACAGCTCACGGCATAGCGTTGCCATCGATTCGATGTCGGTCGGATCAGTGTGGATCCACCTGAACCGTCCTTCGCCCGACAGGCCGGTAGCAAGGGCGCTAACTTCAGGGCTCAAATCCACAGAACCATTGCGACAATCAACCTGGCCATGATCGGCGGTGACGACAACCTGGGTACCGCTCGGAACCGCTGCGATGAGATCCGCAACCATCCTGTCGGCGAATGCAACTTCGGCATCGAACTCATCGCCGAAACCAAACTCATGAGAGACCTTGTCAACGCCATCCCAGTAGGCGTAAACAAATTGTTCTCCATCACGCAGAAGTTGAGCCACCCGAGCAGTTAGAACTGCAGGTGTTCGGTAACCGGTCAATCGGCCGCCACGCAGGTGAGCTTTTGTGAATCCAGAGCGGTTGAACTCAGCCTTGGTAACAACCGACACGTTCTCACCCTGGAAGGGCTCATAGCCCTGAATTATCTCTGGCGGCATCGTCCTGCGAGCGTCACCAGTTTCATCGTCCCACCAACGAAGGGTGTTCAGAAGCGAATCGTCAACCCGAATCCGATAGCCAACTACTCCGTGCTCAGCAGGCGACAAAGTGGTGGTGATAGACGTCAGGGCGGCTGCTGTTGTAGACGGGGCGACCGTGGTGATGACACCCCCAGACATTCCCGCAAGAGTCGGAGCCAAGTGAAGGCGGTCTTGGAGCTGATCCCACCCAAGTCCGTCGAGAACAAACAAGACGCTGCGGGCGGCCTTACCAATCTCAGCCGGAAGGACGGCGGTTCCTCGTCCTCGGGGCAACAGATAAGGCACTAGATCGGTAATGCATCCGTCCCCGAAAGCAGGCAGTCGCGGGTTTGTCACAAAGCAAACGATAGTCGGCGAGGTCGGAGTTGAGGGATCCAACGGTGAGATCCCACTGTTACCTACCGATAGCTTTGAATGTAATGGATTTTGTGAAAGCACTTAAGAAGCGTCGAATGCACAGAGCTTTTTCAACCGAACCCATCGATAGCGATCTGTTGGACTCGCTCCTCGCCAACTCGCTGGCAGCGCCTTCAGCAGGGAACACGGCTGCTGTCGAATTCTTGGTCCTGGAGGGACCGACCCAAACCAACCGATATTGGGACATCACTTTGGCCGGGCCCAAACGGGAGAAGTTCCGCTGGCAACAGCTACTAGATGCCCCGGTTCTTGTGCTTGTTGCCACTCGCCCATCTGCCTATCCAGAGCGATACGGCGAATCGGACAAAGCACGAGCGTCGTTGTCAGTCGGTACTGAACAGTGGTCCGTGCCGTTCTGGTTCGTCGATGCCGGATGTGTCATTCAGAACCTCTTGCTTGGCGTAACTAACGAGTCGCTCGGAGCCTGCCTCTTCGGACTTTTTGACAATGAAGCGTCTGTTGCGGGTGAGTTCGGGGTCCCTGATGACTTTCGACTAGTGGCAACGATTGCGATTGGCCATCAACTACCGGATGAGCCCGGCAGATCGAGTGACCGCCCTAGGCGTCAGCTAGCGGAGGTACTTCACCGCCAAGACTGGTGAGCACTGCGACCAAGTCATCAGGCAAGGGTGTCTGGAATCGAAGCATCTCGCCACTTTCGGGATGCTCAAGCCCCAATGTCTGAGCGTGAAGGAAAGGCCGCTCAAGACCGAAGGTTTTACGTACGCCACCTCCACCTCGCCCGTAGCGGTCATCTCCAACTACCGGATTACCAATAGCTTCAAGATGAACCCTGATCTGGTGGGTTCTGCCCGTCTCTAGGCGGCAGGCCAGAACGGTCAGCTTGGGATCTTCAAGACGCTGCATGACCCGGTACCAGGTTCGTGCCGGCTTACCCTCTGTTACCACAGCCCTACGCATTGGCTGGCGGTTAGAGCGCCCCAAGGCCGCATCGATGACGCCTTCGTTGTTCTCAAGATCCCCCCAGACGAGCGTCAGGTATCGGCGCTCCATCGAGTGGTCTCTGAGCTGGGCCCCCAGCGACTCATATGCCAGTTGCGAGCGAGCAACGCTTAATAATCCGGAAGTTCCTTTGTCCAAACGGTGAACGATTCCGGGCCTTTCAGGATCACCGATTTCGGCCAACTCTGGGTACTTGTGAAGTAGGCCTTGGGCCAAAGTTCCGGCATCGACTCCCGCCCCAGGGTGAACAATCATGCCAGCAGGTTTGTTGACGATGATGATGTGCTCATCGCTGTAGACCACTTCGATTGAGACTTCGGGATCGGGCGAGATACCGACAGGTTTGTCAGGAACTTCGATCTCAAGATGTGAACCAGCTGTCAGCTTTGTTGACGCCTTAGGCGGCGCCTCGCCGTCCACCAGAACTAGGCCCGCTTCAATGAGGCTTGCAACCTCGGAACGGCTTAGCTCGGTGACGAGAGCAACTATTCGATCGACCCGCTGGCCATCGAGTGTCTCTGGAACTTCTTCGTTGTAACGCTCAACCATCAACGACAATCTCTTCGCCTGACGAGCCGGCCTCAGATTCTTCTTCGGTCTTGTCAGTAAGCGTTACCAGGAACAACGCAGCAACACCACCGATGAGGGCTGAGTCAGCGATGTTAAAAACCGGCCACCAGCCGAGGTCGATGAAATCAACGACGTGTCCTGATAGGAAACCGTCTTCGGCCCTAAGCAATCTGTCTGCGAAGTTACCCAAGGCCCCGCCAGCAATGACGCCGTAGATCATGGGCGACCAGCGGTCTTGTGCCTTGTAGCCAGCACGCAACAACACAGCTGAGATGATCAGTGCCAAGACTCCCAACACCGGACCCGCAGAACCGTCAGCGAACATCGAAAAGGACGCACCCGGGTTGAAGAAGAGATTGAACCTAACTCCTAGAACCTCTTGGGTTGGTCCGTCAGCAAGCGCGGAAACCGCCCACCGTTTTGTGAACTGATCCAGACCTAACACCGCAATGCACGGTGCCAGAACGCTAGTTAGAACATTGCTGTTTTGTGCTGGACGCACACCGATGCCTCCGGAATAGCTTCCAGACGCTCCTTCGGAATGATGTCTGGTCCCTGCACACAAATTCCGTAGGTGCCTTCAGCAATCCGCTTGAGAGCATCGTCGATTTCAGCGACAGAGTTTCTCGCGGACTGCGAAAGGGCAAGATCTCGGTCTCGCTCAACTGCAATGGTGTCGCCTTCGCCCGACTCTTCGTCGAACTGGACATCGCCTGGATCGCGATCGGCCATGAGGGCGGCGGCTTCTGCCGCCAGGTGTTCAGCGCTACGGGTGTACTTTTCGCGCTCTTGCTTTAGTAGTTCGACCTGGGAATCTAGCCAGGCTTTGTCTTCTAGGAATTTAGGAATGCGGAGCTTCTTTGGTGCAGGTGGTGCCTTTTTTTCAGGCGCCGCCGAGGTGGTTTTTGATGTAGCCATCGGAGTACTAGTCGATTTCTTTGCGGGGGCTTTTTTGGATGGTGCCTTGGCTGTCGACTTCTTAGCGACGCTCTTTTTGGCAGGTGTCTTTTTTGTAGCTGGCTTTTTGCTAGCTGCTTTTTTGGTAGCAACCTTTTTACCAGCAGATTTTTTGACTGCAGACTTCTTAGTGGCAGCTTTTTTGACCGGAGCCTTTTTGGCAACTGCCTTCTTTTTGGCTGCCTTCTTTTTGACTGCCTTGTTGGTTACGGCCTTCTTCGCTGTTTTCTTAACCGCCTTGGCGCCAACCGTCTTCTTTGCGGGCGATGCTTTCTTTGCAGACGGCGCTTTCTTGCGCGCCGGCTTTTTGGCTGCTGCTGCGGCCGTCTTCTTAACGGCGCTTGTCGCAGTTTTCTTGGCCGCGGATCGCTTCTTCACCGCGGGTTTCACCGCAGCCGCCTTCTTCGTCGATCCCCGTTTGCCCCTTGAATTTTTCGTTGCCGCAGCCATTTGCGCCCTTTCTCCCAAAGCGGGGCGCATTATATGTCGAAACTTGGCTTCCACCCCAAAACCCCCGGTGAGTGACCCATCTAGGAAGCTACGCTAAAGCCCTGTGACTAACCCATCGGATAGCCATCATTATCCAGAAGTCTCTTCACGAGCCGATTTTCCGGGCCTTGAGTCCAAGATTCTGACGCGCTGGGAAGAAAACCAAACTTTCAACAAATCAATAGAACAAAGAGTGGATGAACCTGATGGTGAAAGGTTCGTGTTTAATGATGGTCCTCCTTTTGCGAATGGTCTCCCCCACTACGGGCACCTTCTCACTGGCTACGTAAAAGACGTTGTGCCGCGCTATCAAACAATGCGAGGCAAACGGGTCGAGCGGAACTTTGGCTGGGATTGCCACGGACTCCCTGCCGAGATGCAAACAGAGAAAGAACTTGGCGTTTCGGGCCGAAAAGCCATCGTCGACTTTGGCATCGGCAACTTCAACAACGCTTGTCGTGAATCTGTCCTTCGCTACACCGGCGAATGGGAAACTTATGTAAACCGCATGGCCCGCTGGGTCGACTTTGAGAACGACTACAAGACGATGAATCTCGACTACATGGAGTCGGTCATCTGGGCGTTTAAGCAACTTTGGGACAAGGGCTTGCTTTATGAAGCCCACCGAGTGATGCCGTACTCGTGGGGCGCTGAGACCCCCCTCTCCAACTTCGAGATCAGGCTTGACGATGCCACCAGGCCACGTCAGGACCCTGCGCTCACTGTTCGCTTTGCACTCGACCCCGTTGCTAGCGATCCGGGTCCCCTTTCAATTGCTGCGTGGACCACGACGCCTTGGACTTTGCCATCGAACCTTGCTCTAGCCGTAGGACCCGAGATCACCTACGTGGTTGTAAAGATCGAAGGCGGCGACCTCGTGGTGGTGGCCGAGGCTGCGTTAGAGAACTACGAACGTGAGCTCTCCGTTGGCGACGAGCCCCCTGAGGTAGTTGCCACCATGACTGGGGCCGATCTCGCCGGCCGCACCTATCAGCCCATCTTTGACTACTTCGCAGGACGCAAGAACTCCTTTGTCATCATCGGCGCTGACTTCGTCGAAACCGGAGACGGCACCGGCGTTGTCCACATGGCACCCGGATTCGGCGAGGACGATCAACGAGTCTGTGAAGCCGCTGGGATCGAACTTGTCGTCCCTGTTGACGAAACAGGCCGCTTTACCGAAGATGTAGTGGACTTCGCTGGCCAGAACGTCTTTGACGCAAACCCAGAAGTAATCAAGTTTCTGAAGGCTCGGGGCAACGTCGTATTGCGTCACGAAACCTATGACCACAACTATCCGCACTGCTGGCGCACTGACACGCCCATCATCTACCGGGCCGTAAACAGCTGGTACGTACGTGTCACCGATCTGACCGACCGTCTGCTGGAAGTCAACAACGAGATCAACTGGATCCCGGACCATATCCAACAGGGGCAGTTTGGACGCTGGCTTGAAGGCGCCCGCGACTGGAGCATCAGCCGCAATCGTTTTTGGGGTGCGCCCCTACCGGTGTGGCGAAGCGACAATCCTGACTTCCCCCGAACCGACGTCTACGGATCGATCGATGAGATCGAGGCCGACTTTGGGGTTCGACCCACTGACCTCCACCGGCCATACATCGATGATCTCGTTAGACCCAACCCCGACGATCCATCCGGTCAGTCGATGATGCGCAGAGTTCCCGAAGTCTTGGACTGCTGGTTTGAGTCAGGCTCAATGCCATTTGCTCAGCACCACTACCCATTTGAGAACGTCAACGAATTCGAACAGCACAACCCTGCCGACTTTATTGTTGAGTACATCGCCCAGACCCGCGGCTGGTTCTACACCATGCACGTTCTAGGCGTTGCGCTGTTCGACAAGCCGGCTTTCGCCAACGTGATCTGTCACGGCGTCCTACTTGACGCCGAAGGCCGCAAGCTCTCAAAGAAGCTCCGCAACTACCCAGACCCGCTGGAAGTATTCGAAACTGTGGGTTCTGACGCAATGCGTTGGTACTTAATCTCCTCGCCAATTCTTCGTGGGCTGGACACACGGATCGAAGCTGACGATTCGGGCATCCGCGAAGTTGTACGGCTGGTTCTTAACCCGATCTGGAACACCTATTCGTTCTTCACTCTTTACGCCAACGCTGACGGATACAAAGCCAGCTTCAACACCAGCTCGACCAACACACTTGACCGCTATGTGTTGGCCAAGACTTCAGAGCTGGTCCACAACGCAACTGCTGCTCTTGACGCATATGACCTGGCGACAGCCTGTGCCAGCGTGCAAAGCTATCTAGACGCGCTGACGAACTGGTACGTCCGGAGAAGCCGCGAGCGTTTCTGGAACACCAGCGGTGAACCGCTTGACACCGATGCCTTGGACACTCTTTACACAGTTCTGACCACCGTTGCCCGAGTGATCGCACCGCTACTACCTTTTGTTGCCGAAGAGATTTGGAGCGGACTACACGCTGATGAAGTAGAGGCGTCCAATGGTGGAGCCTCGGTTCATCTGCAGGATTGGCCGGCCCTTGATGAGCTGCCGGTAGACACCGATCTTGTTGTGGCGATGGACCGCCTCCGCGAGGTTGCATCCGCTGCCCTGTCGCTTCGAGAAGAGCGAAATCTTCGAGTTCGTTTGCCTCTCGCTTCCGTGACGATCGCCGGAGTCGGATCGTCAATAATTGAGCCGTTGTCTGACATCTTGGCCGACGAAGTGAACGTCAAGCAGGTCTTGTTCTCTGACGATGCCGAGGCGTTCGGGGCCTTCCGGCTAAAGCCGAACGGTCGAGTCTTAGGCCCCAAGCTAGGCAAAGACGTTCAAACAGTGATCAAAGCCGCCAAGCAAGGCGATTGGGAAATGGCCGATGACGGAACCGTTTCGGTTGCCGGACACACGCTTGCCGAAGGCGACTTCGAGCTAGCGCTGGACCCCAAAGAAGGCGTTGCGGCCGCCGGGTTGAGGGGTAACGACGCAATCGTTGTTCTTGATACCGAAACAACCGAAAGCCTTGAGGCTGAAGGATTCGCTCGTGATCTGGTTCGCCTGGTTCAGCAGGCTCGCAAAGAAGCCGACCTAGACGTTACTGACAGGATCAGCCTGTCTCTCGGGCTAGAACCCGAAGCTAAGGCAGTTGTGGCTCCGCACACCGACTGGATCGCAAGCCAGGTCCTCGCGACGGCAATTGAAATTGTTGACCCAAATGAGAAATCGGCCACCGATGTCGATGGCCGATCAGTCTCGATTGAACTAGCGAAGCGATCCAACTAACTCTTCTGACCTGGGAACTCGTCACGCACTCCCGTTCTGGCGGTGTAGCCAGTCAAACCCGGCTGGTAGCCAGGTCAGTTCGGAATTGGTGGCTGGTAGCCAGGTCAGTTCGGAATTGGTGACTGGTAGCCAGGTCAGTTCCGAAGTGGGGATTGCTACTTGCGGCGGCCGAACCAGCCGCCGCCTTGGTCCTCATCTTCGCTGAGGAACCGGTTAAGCGCCTCGTCATCTTCGTCTGGGACGGCGTCGTCGCCGGTGACCCGTCTCAGCTCGTCTAGGTACTGATCGCCAGAACCTCCAGCTAGCGCTTCTGGAGTGGGCGGCGTCAAGCTCTCGGGAACAGCGTCAGACCATGCGGGACGATCCGGGACGGCGTCCTTAAGTGACTCCGCTCGACGGGTCAGGTCTCCGAAGGGGCTAGATGACTCTTGAACAGGAGCGTCGAACTCGGGAGCAGCCGGAGCTTGAAAGCCAACATCGGCGGGAGTGGCGTCGGGAGCGTTCTCAGTGACAGCGTTCATGGCCGCCTCAGCCAGCGAAGGGGGGTCTGCTGGAGTTCCGATAACAGCTGAGTCTGCACCTGACAGTCGGTTCCGTAGCCCCGACATAGCCTCGCTAGGGGCCGCAGTTGCCTCGGTCGAAGGTGGTGGCAGGTAATCGCCGGAGTCTGCCTGAGGAGCTGGGTCCGCAGAGCGGCGCCCTCCGAGCAGCCCCGACAACAGTCCACCTCTTGATGACTGTTCCTCAGGCTCAGGTGCCGGATCAGGCTCAGCTGCCAATGGAGGCGGGGCGTCCCAGCCAGCTGGTCCATCCTCGGGTGCTGAGGTGTCAAAGAATCCACCAGGGCGGTCAGCTGCTTGGTCATCAGGACCCGACAGCGAATCAGAATCGGGCAGCTCGGCGCCAAGATCGGCGATGGGAGCATCCATGTTGGCAAGGGCGTCGGCAACCGCACTGTCGCCCATGCCGGGGTCAACAAAACCCTCGGGCACTGTCGCAACGGCCTCAGGAACTGATCCGCCAAGGTCCTCTTGGCCAAAGTCGGTTCCTGCTGTGTCAACCACTGGATCGATCGCCGCAGTAGAGAACATGTCATCGGCGGGCGATGAGCTGTCGATAGGAGTGACCTCAGGGGCAGTCCAGGTGTCTGCTTGGACCTCTGCGCCCGTCACGTTCTCGACTGCAACACCAAGCCCCTCAGGTTCGGGGGCTGAACCTGTGGATGCCGCTGCAAGCGCGTCGCGAGCCTTTGCGGCCTCACCGGAAAGCTCTGCCAAAGCTTCGCTCTCCACGCTGATCTCTGTTAGCTGATCTTCATCGGTGTCTGGAACGTCTGCAATTTCAATTAGTGCGTTCTCACGAAGCTTCGCAGGGTCATTGATGGCATTGTCGATCTCGCCAAGTGCCGCTTTGACCGTCTCGCGGCGATCGCTGAGGTGATTCTCAAACAGCCCCAGATCTTCAGCGAGCATCGCCCGCTTGTCTCGCAGTTCCTTGATCTCAACCAACAAATCGTCCCGAAGCGCCCCTTCGGAATCAACTAACTGGGCCTCGACAGCCTGACGGCGCTCTTCAGCATCCGCGTTGGCAGCCTCCAAAAGCGCAGCTCGCTCTTCTTCAGCCTCTGCCAGCATCTGCTCACGCTGGGCATGGGCCTCAGCCTTGAGTTCTTGGGCTTCGGTTCGTGCACTGGCCATTAAAGAGTCAGCGTTGGACTTGGACTCAGCCCGAATCTGCTCGGCGTCAGCTTCTGCCGTTTCCACGCGGTCCTTGGCGGTTCGCTGAGCCATCAACATAACTTCTCGGAGTTGCTCGTCGAAGTCTTCGGGAGGTTGCGGGGCAGCAGCCTGGGTGGCCTCTGGGGCATCCATAACAACCGGGGCGGGTGCTCCACCCTGGATCGCTGCGGCCTCGGCCGATGCAGCCCGTTGTTCCGCCTCAGCCAAGTGCTGTTGAAGAACCTCAATCTCGTCAGCCAGGGGTGCCAAGTTTTCTAGAACTCGGTCGACCTGACTTTTTGAATATCCACGAAGTTCTTCTTCGAATCTGATCTGTGGGATCCGTCGAAGAAGGCGCAGTTTGTCACTTTGCACAGCCATGACCAGACACTATCCGATCAGCTTGGGCCGCGGGTGCGTTAGAGCACCGTAGAAGCAGTAAAAACTAACGATTTATGGGCAAACAATCGCGGTAGTCACTATGAGTATTAACAGCGCCACTAGCTCGGCTATTGGAAACGGCAAACCTGGCGGTTGGGGTGGTAGAGCCTCGCGAAGTTTTAGGACCAACGGGTCAGTCGCTTGGTAGGACAGCGTGTGCACGCGCCCCCACAGCGAAGCTTGCTTCAGCGGAAAGATACCTAAGACGATCCTGAGTAGAAGGGCTAGGTATCCGAGCAGGACAACAAAGCAGAGAAGCTCGCGGAACACGTTAAGACCTACCGGCCGTAGCCGCGTTCTTCCAGCCGACGCCGATCATCGGCTGATACAACAACACCGTCAGGGGTGATGAGAAACACGTTTGCAGCCAGCTTCTCCATACCGCCGCCAAGTCCGTAAACCATGCCACTGGAGAAATCAAGCAAACGGCGACCAGTTTCTTTGTCAGCTTCACGAAGGTTCATTACAACCGGTGAACCATTGCGATATTCGTTCGCGACGTTCTTAGCGTCATCGAAACCTCGAGGCACCACGGTTCGAGGCTTTGCGCCAGAACTTGAGTGTGGCTGTGAAAATTCATCCATTCCGAAAGTTGACCGATCGTTTTGTGATTGAGAATTCGTTCGCAACTGCGACGGTGCGCTGTCAGGGCGAGCGGTTTTAGATGAAGCCGACGATGCATCGGGTCCAGAGGCAAAGGCGCCGGCTGTGCGGGCAGAGTCAGCAGCGGAGGGAGCGGCTTCGGTGCTGACAGACCGAGAGGAATCGAATCCGTTTGTTTCGCCCTCAAGCCCGAACGATCGGCTTTCGAATAGGTCAGGCTTGCCGCCAGTCCCAGTCTGAACAGGTTCGATTTCAGGACTAGCAAAGCCAGCGGACGGATGCTGCATTCCTGATTGACCTGGTCCTGATTGACCTGGTCCTGATTGCCCTATTCCTGATTGACCTGTTCCTGATTGCCCCGCAGGTTGGGCCTCTCCCCAACCTGACGGCTCAGCTGGAGAGGAGCTCAACTCACCAAACATCGCTCCAGCTGAAGCTTCTTTACCGTCTGGCACTGGACGCAAAGGTCGAACTGCGCCAACGCCTAGATCATCCTCGTCATCAAAGACACGTACACCGTCGCCACCCCGGCTTGTGGACTGGGTCCGCCGCTCAAGGCCGTCGAAGTCGACGTTGCCCTCGTTGTATAGATAGTTCTCGTCATACTCGTCGTCTGGACCCAGACCGAGGTACACCATTACGTTTCGAAACATCGCCATTGCGGACTCCCCCGAGGGCAGCTAATTAAGACAAATCTTAGTCTTTCACGTTTCACAGTGCGTGTCGGTGACCAAACAGGCCCGAACCTATGCGCACCATTGTTGACCCAAGCGAAATTGCCCGTTCGTAGTCGCCGCTCATACCCATAGATACGACCTTCAACTGGTGCTTATCGGCCAAGTCTCGACACGAGGCAAAGGCCCCGCTGGGGTCAGCACCTGCCTCTGTGGGGCCGACAGTCATGAGTCCGAGAACATTCAGACCTAACTCTCTGGATACCTCAAGAAGCTCGGGAACCTCTGCCGGAGTCGCTCCGGACTTCTGCGGCTCGGCTGTCGTGTTGACTTGGATCAACATGTCTGCGCCTGGCGCCCGCTTGGCAAGTTCTTTTGCCAGCGACAACCGGTCAATGGTTTGCCAAAGAGCAACAGCCGGAGCAATCTTTCGGATCTTGTTGCTTTGTAGGCCTCCAATAAAGTGCCAACGGATGGCTTCGGAACCCACCTCCGCCTTTTTCTGAAGCTCCTGTGCGTAGTTCTCACCAAGCGCCAACAGCCCCGCATCAACGGCATTGTTGATCACCGCCGAGCTGAACGTTTTGGTTACCGCAACGATTTTCACACCGTCGACACCACCAATTGTCCCACCGGCTGCATCGATGCGTTCGAGTACCTCCCCAAGCCGAGACTGGATCTCAGAAACCGAAGGAACGTCACTCATAGATGTAAGCAACCGTAGTTTGCCTGCCCTTATCGTTCCGAGCGCGGTGACTAAAGAAGTTTGGGCCCGCAGTGTCAGCGTTGATTTCAGGGGCAGGCCATCCGGCCTCCAGACAGGCGCTCTTGATCACCTCAAACATGTCAAGGGCCGGCTCTTGCCTTGCTGTTTCAGAAACTACTCCTGGGCCGAACCGTTGCTCCATTAGCTGAAGGTCACCAGGACCGAACTGGTAGGACTCCGCGGCGATACACGGACCCAACCAAGCAGCGTCAGGTTTCCCACCGTTTGCCAGTAGCTGTTCTGCCGCGGCGCCAACGACTCCAGCAAGTGCGCCTTTCCAGCCGGCGTGCACCACGGCGACGCCGTCGGTAGTTGTTAACACCACTGGTGAGCAGTCTGCAGTGGTCACAGCAATAGGACACCCAACGGCGAAAGTTAAAGCACCGTCGGCTACCGCACCTGCATGCTCGCCGGGCCTCGTCACTTCAACCACTTCAACGCCGTGAACTTGGTTAAGCCAAGTCCAGGGCAGATCTAGGGTCTGACGACGCACTTGTTCGCGTTCGTGGGCTGCCCGAGCGACGGCAAAGTCGCCGTCGGAAACCTCGGTGGAGATCACACGAACGTTGCGGCTACCACATCGCAGCTGGAGACTCTGTGCCACGACGTGGACTAACGCAGAAAGCGACTACTTCAAGAAGGATGGAACGTCGAAGTCGTCATCGAGGTCATCGTCGTCATTTGCGAAAATGTCGATCGCTTGACGAGTCCCACTTAGATCGTCCTCGGCGAGGAAATCTGAGTAATCCGATGAAGTCTGGGCCTGAGGCTGATGCTGTGGTGCGTGCTGGGAAGCGGCACTGGCGACTCCCCCACCTTGGCCACGCTCGGCAGGATCGCCGTCCCAGCGATCAAAGCCCGCTGCGATAACCGTGACACGAATGTCGTCTTCCATGTTCTCATCAACGACGGTGCCAAAGATGATGTTTGCGTCGGGGTGAGCAACGTCGTGAATGATCTCGGCTGCTTCGTTGACCTCGAACAGTCCGAGTTCACTTGAGCCCGAGATGCTGAGCAGAATGCCACGCGCACCTTCGATTGAGGCCTCAAGCAACGGCGAGGCGATTGCCGCCCGGGCTGCGGACAGTGCGCGGCCTTCGCCTGACGCCTGACCGATGCCCATTAGAGCGCTACCGGCGTTGCTCATGATCATACGAACGTCGGCGAAGTCGGTGTTGATCAGACCCGGAGTGGTGATGAGGTCGGTGATACCGGAAACGCCGCTGAGCAGGATCTCATCGGCCATACGGAACGCGTTGATCATCGAAGTCTTCTCATCAGCAATTGAGAGAAGTCGATCGTTGGGGATGACGATCTGGGTGTCGACCTTTTCTTTCAGGCGAGCGATACCGCTTTCGGCCTGAGCTGCCCGGCGACGTCCTTCGAATCCGAACGGACGGGTCACAACAGCGATTGTCAGGGCTCCAGCCTGTTTTGCAATCTCGGCAATAACTGGCGCTGCTCCGGTACCGGTGCCACCGCCCTCGCCAACGGTGATGAACACCATGTCGGCTCCGTCCATCGCTGCTGCAATTTCTTCACGGTGCTCTTCGGCCGCTTGTTGACCAATGGCTGGATCAGAACCGGCACCCAGACCTCGGGTTAGTTCGCGGCCGATGTGGATCTTGGTTTCGGCATCGTTCATTAAGAGCGACTGAGCGTCGGTGTTGACCGAGATGAACTCAACACCCCTCATGCCTGCGTCGATCATGCGGTTGACTGCGTTACAGCCTCCGCCGCCGACACCTATGACTTTGATTACCGCCACATAGTTTTGGGTTTGCATAGGCTTGTGTCCTTGTTTATTAACGTCTATTAACGAACGGGGGTTTAGCAACGACTACGGCCTGAGTCGAAGAACTGCTAATGAACCTGCACAATCTAGACCGAACTGAGCCCTATTTCCCGTTTTGTTAGAGACATTGGCCCAAATCCTCCACAATCGCCCTCGGCTGACCGTCTCTTGTTTGCCTGGTCACAGTCGGTGCGGCAGGCACACGTACGTCAATTTCATGTAAACACCGCATATCTACGCGAGCAAACAATGTCTCGACCGCAATCATCTTTTCTTCTAGAAGGCTTTGATCGCCAACGGCAATTCTTGCTCCGTCATCGAGCATCAACCTGACCATGCCGTCCTCAACACTGACCCCACGTGTCATTGCTCGAACCGGGTCCGACAACCCGTCGGCAATGGAGGCTGCCCGCAAGATCTCAATCCCTGAAGGTTGGCCTGCTACCCCACTGACAGTTACCCCCTCCACAACAACGACTCCAGCAGGGGCATCCGTTACCGACACAAGCTGGCGCCCTGTTTCGTCCACCAGCATGAGCGCCTCACTTGTTGCCCTGGACCGAACAGCTAAGACTGGGGAACGCTCGACCACATAAATGGTCACAATGCCATTCCAACTGCGATCCACTTCGGCGCTCTTTACCCAAGGAGATGCCTCCACCACCGATTGGGCAGCCAGATCTTTGTCAATGTCAGAGAGCTGTGAGCCAACCGAGATCCCGGACGCCTCAACTATTTCTGCAGGGGTTGCCCGGACATGGCCTGACGCGTTCACTTCGGCCACGTTGAACAAAGGGCTTTCCAGTACCGCAAGCGCAATAACCGCGATCATCGAAATGAAACCCAAAATGAAGATGGTGTGAGAACGGCGTCGGGATCTGTCCTTGGCCACCCCTGATCGGCGTTCAGAGATTTTCGGATGGACTCGATCGGCCTGTGACTTCTTGGCTTGGGTCGGCTTTTTGGTGGCGTTCTTGGTCTTTGGTTTCGATCGCGTCTTGGTTGCCGTCATTGATCAAATCCGATCATCCGGTTTTCGGGAACAAGAGACACCCCTGAAGCATCCAACACAACGGCCTGAATGTGTTGGATAAGCGACCTCACATCATCGGCGGACCCACCCGGATCAGCTTGGATGAAGTTTGCGTGCTTGGTCGAGACCTCAGCGGTGCCAATTCGGTATCCCTTAAGGCCTGCTTGGTCGATTAAGCGCCCGGCCGAATCGTTATCAGGGTTCGTAAACACCGAGCCCGCATTTTGGCCACCTGGTTGATTCTCGCGACGCCATCGAACGATCTCAGAGATTAGCGTTTTGGCTTCTTCAGGGTCGCAAGCTTGTAGAGCGAATCGGGCCTCCAGGACCAAATCGGACGATTTCAGATTGCTATGCCGGTATGACAGCTCGAGCTGGGCGGCAGTCACGGTTCTTGGGCCACCGTTGTACAAATCAAAGACTGACACATCGATTAAGTTCGCTGCGATTTCAGACCCGTGACCTCCGGCGTTCATACGAACTCCCCCGCCAATTGTTCCAGGCACGCCTACCGCCCACTCCAAACCAGTAAGACCTGCCGCAGCACTCTGGCGTGCCACTACCGGCATTAGAGCCGAGCCGCCTGCCAACAATTCGGCTTCTGACTTGTTGACGGACTGGTTGGCTGGCTTGTTTACAGAAACCTGGCCGTACCCATCACCAAGACGCACGGCGATTCCGTCAAAGCCCGAGTCACTAACCAATAGGTTGGAACCTCTCCCCACCATCAGAGTCGGAACTAGATCGCCGGCCACCACATCACGAATCGCCTTAAGCTGACTCACCGACTCAACTTCAACAAGAGCTGCTGCGGTGCCGCCAACTTTGTAGGTACAAAGTGGCGCCATGGAGGCCCCCAGAGTCACGGCGTCGCCTAGCTCAGCTGCCAGAATGACCGCAGCTGGGCCCGCCAAACTCATCTGTTGCGAAGTCCTGCGACAACGCGATCGGGAATGGTGGTTAGATCACCAGCACCCAACGTCATACACACGTCTCCAGAGCGGAGTTCTGAGACTAGGAACGCTACGACATCGTCCAGATCTTCGACGTAAACAACGGCCGCATCAGGGTGACTTGCTTTGATGTCACCAACGATCAATTCGCCCGAGATCCCGGGTCGAGGTGCCTCGCCTGAGGAATAGATCCCGGTGATCACAAGAAGATCGCTTTGTAGGAAAGAGTCAGTGAAGGTGTTCCACAGATCTTGAGTTCGGCTGTACCGGTGGGGCTGGAACACAGCAACCAAGCGCCCTGGCTGCAAGCTTCGAGCCGCAGCCAATGCCGCCTCCACCTCAGTGGCCAGGTGGGCATAATCGTCGATCAGGACAATCTCATCGACCTTGCCCCGCAGCTCGAAACGGCGGCCGACGCCGGAGAATTCGCTAAGTGCGTCGCAGGCCTTGTCTGGATTCGCGCCCAGGGAAATGGCCATAGCGAGAGCCCCCACAGCATTGGAGACGTTGTGCATTCCGGCTTGCTTTACCTCAAGCTGTAGCGTCCCACTTGGCCCTTTGACTGAGACCTTTGACAGACCTACGCCAAGTTGTTCGCTGCTTACTTCGACACTGGTGATTTGGTAATCAGATCCGTCTGCTTGGCCATAGGTTACAAAAGGGCGATCAACCCGAGCCACCATTTCTCTCACGCCGGCGTCATCGAGGCAAACCACCGCTGGGCCGGGCGCGCTAGTTACGAACGAGTCGAATGCTGCCACAAGAGGTTCAAAGCCACCGTAGAACTCAAGATGGTCTGGCTCAATGTTGGTGACAATTACTGCTGTTGATTCAAGCTCAACAAATGTGCCGTCGCTCTCGTCAGCCTCAACTACGAGATGGGGACCTGTTCCTACCGCTGCACCCCGGCCGAGATCGAGCACGTCTCCGCCGACGATGTAGGTAGGGTCCAACCCGGCGCCACGTAGAGCGATAGTCAGCATTGCCGAGGTTGTGGTTTTGCCGTGGGTTCCGGCTACTGAAACCGTTTCATAGGCCTGCGTTATTGCAGTCAATATCTCGGACCGTTTCAGCACGGGAACGCCTGCTGACTGCGCGGCCACCACTTCAGGGTTAGAGGCGTCAATGGCCGTGGAACAAGCCACCAGCTCTGCATCACCGATGTTGGCGCCATCGTGTCCGACAGCAGCGCGTACCCCGACTGCTTCAAGCCTCTCGGTCCGCTCGGACGATGCAAGGTCGCTTCCGGAAACTTTGTGACCGTTGCCAACAAGGATCTCTGCGATTGCGCTCATCCCTGCCCCACCCAGGCCAACAAGGTGGATCCGTCTTTGGCGACTTAGATCGATGACCTTGTCAGCAGTTTCTGCCATTTCTGCGTCAGGCACTTCTCTGTCAGCCACTGATTCCGCCATGTTCTAGGACCAGTTCAGCTACAGCGGTTGCGGCGCCGGGTCGCGCCACAGATCGCGCTGCGATGCTCATCTGTTCGATTTGTGTGTCATCCACCAGAACCGGATCAAGCAGGGCCTCAACGCCTGGAGCGTTCAACACTGCGTCGTTCATAACAAAGGCGGCGCCTGCGTTCAACAGTTCTTGAGCATTGGCTCTTTGGTGATCTCGCGGAGCAATTGGCAGCGGGATCATGAGCGATGGAAGGCCCGCTACTGCCAACTCAGCGGTGGTCGATGCGCCAGCTCTGGTGAGGGCGAAATCTGCTGCGGTGAGCAGCTCGGGCATCGAGTTCTCGTACTCAACCGACTTGTAGAAAATCCCGTCAGTGCCGACGTCAGGCGGGTTAGAAACAAACTCTGGCCAATCCCTGCGACCGACAACGTGGTAGATAGCCAGGTCGGTTCGGTTGCGCCAACGTTCGGCCAAATCACGAGCCGCAACATTCACTGAGCGTGCGCCCAGAGAGCCAGCCCACACTGCCAGCACTGTCCGGTCTTGCGGCAGTCCTAAATGCTCTCGCGACGATTGTTGCGATGCTCCATCGACGGCGGTGACAACCTCGGGCCTAATCGGATTTCCGGTCAGAACGCCATTGGGCAAGTCAGTGTCTGGGTAAGGAAGCGCACACACTTTGGCGAAGCGCCCCAGCAAAAGGTTCACCTGAGAAGCTCGGGCGTTCTGCTCTGTAATCACCAAGGGCCTTCGCTGAATTAGGGCCGCAACTGACGGGCCAAAGGCTGCGAAACCACCAAGACAGACAACCACCTTTGGATCGAGGCTCTTCATCAAAGTCATTGACTGAACGAGTCCTCTGCAGTTAGCGACGATGGCCATCAACGATGTGCGTGAGAACTCTCTTGCGATTCCTCGCCCTGGCAAAACATCAATCTCGAAACCGGCTTCGGGGACCAAAACAGACTCGTTGCCGCGAGCGGAGCCAACGAATCTGATCTCGTTAGGGTCAAGTCCTTTGGCAACTAGTGCCTTAGCAACAGCAATTCCCGGGTTGGTATGCCCGGCAGTCCCGCCACCTGCAATCACCACCGAGATGCTCAAATTTTCAGCCTGTCGACTCACGGATCGAGATTACTTCACTGGCTTAGGAGCACGGCCGCGTCGAGCCACGTTTGTAAGCAACCCGGCCGCAGCGAGCGTTGTGACCAAAGAGGATCCTCCGGCGGAGACGAACGGCAATGGTTCACCTGTAATCGGTAGCTGCCCCATAGCCATCCCGATGTTGAGGAATGCCTGAACCAGCAGCCAACAGGTGATACCCCCGGCCAACAACATTCCGAAAGGCTCCGGTGCCTGCACCGCAGCGCGCATGCCGAGGTAGCCGATCATCAAGAAAGCGACGATCAGGAGCGCTCCACCGATCAGCCCGATCTCTTCCGCAACCACGGTGAAGATGAAATCGGAACTGGCGTATGGAAGAAAACCCCACTTCGATCTGGAAGCGCCTAGGCCGACTCCTAGAAGTCCGCCCGACGCAATTCCAACTTGGGACTGAATGATTTGGCGGCCCGCACCAAGAGGATCAGACCAGGGATCCAGGAAGGCGGTAATGCGTCGGTAGCGATAGTCGGCACTAAAGGTGAACGCCGTCGCAGCGATGATGCCAAGGCCGGTGGCCACGCTGAGATTCGCAATCTTGGTGCCGGCAAGGAAAAGCATCAACAGTGCGATGGTGGCCATCACGATTGGCGTGCCCAGTTTTGGCTGCGCCAGCAAGAGCGCAGAGAAAAGCGCCACAACGACCATCACCGGAAGCATGGTCAGGCGCCATTCCAAGATGTGTTTGCGCCTACGGGTTAGAAGATCGGCACAAAAGACTATGAGTGAGAGTTTCGCTAACTCAGCGGGCTGAATCACGATCGGCCCGATGTCGAGCCAGCGACTAGACCCGTTCAGGTTTGACCCCATCCCGGGAATCAGCACCGCCACCAGCAGACCAAGCGACGTTGCCAAAAGCGGGGTGGTTATTGTTTGCACCCACCTGTAATCAATCCGAGCGAATACAACAAACGCAACAGCCCCAAGTGCTGCCCAAACCGCCTGCCGGCGGAAAATGTCAAACGGGGACCCGTCGTTTGAATACAGACTCGTCACCGATGATGCTGACAGCACCATCACTAACCCGAAAAGGGTTAGCGCCAAGAAAAGCAACATGAGCATTGCTGCTAGGCGTTCGCCCTGGGCTGTGGTTGCCAGGGGCTTGCGAGGCATCGCAATTGGGGCAACAACCGGAGCCGCATACTGCTTTGGTGGAGGCGGTCGCCGAGCGTCCACTTCGCCCATAAAGGCTCTAACGCGTGGAGCAGTCTGGCGGAGATCTATTGGGCTCGGTCTCGGGGCGGATGACCGGCGCACCGGGGCGTTTCGCTGAGCGGGAGCTCTTCGGGTACCAGCCCGACTGGCCGGTGCCTTGCGGGACGCAACGTTGGTAGATGGCGGTTTGCGTTTAGCTGGAGCCTTGTGCGGTGGGGCCTTCTTAGCCGGAGCCTTGCGCTTGGCTGGCGCCTTACGAGCCACAGCCTTCTTAGCCGGAGCCTTGCGCTTGGCTGGAGCTTTGCGCTTGGCTGGAGCCTGGCGCTTCGTGGGCGGCCGTCTAGTGGTAGTTGTCATGAAAACTTCTCCTGCACGAGATGCCTGAAGTGATCGCCCCGGGCCACGTAGCTGGCGTACTGGTCATATGAGGTGCAGGCGGGCGAAAGCAAAACCGTGTCACCAGAGATTGCGATTGCCGATGCGCAATCAATTGCACTTTCGAGAGTGGTTACCAGTTCAACCGAGACCACCCCATCTAAGGCGTCAGCGACTTCCTGAGCGGCGTCACCCATGGCAACTACGTGTCGCACGTTTGGAACAACTTCACGGAGCGAATCCAATGGCAGCCCTTTGTTGCGACCGCCTGCGATTAGAACTATCGATTCGTAGCCACCGACTGCAGCCAGAGTTGCTTGAGGAATGGTGGCTTTTGAGTCGTTAACCCAAGTAACTCCGCCGTATGTACCAACAAACTCGACTCGGTGGGCAAGCCCAGCAAAGGACTTCAGCGCTTCGGCGATGGAGGTCAACTTTGCCCCGCCGGCGCTTGCGATTGCAGCGACAGCCGCGGCGTTAGCCAAGTCATGAGGCCGGCTATGTTTTAAGTCCGAGCTCGACACGAGGGGTCCCGATGGACCAACGAGAAACTCGTTTTCCCAGTGCCAGGTGCCGGAGTTAATCCCGAATGTCACCAGCTGAACCTCAGCTTGGTCGACTGACCTTGTGGCCGAAGCAAGAACTGCGTCATCCTCAGAGTTCGCCACAGCTACGCCGCCGCTTCTTACCGTCGCCCAGATCTTGGCCTTGGCATCGAAGTAGGCGTCAAGCGACGAGTGAGCATCCAGGTGATCGGGTGCGAAGTTCAGCCAAGCAGCGACTGTGGGTGTGAAGCGATCGGCGTGCTCAAGTCGGAACGATGAAGCCTCAACAACAAATTCTTCGGTCGACTCTTCGCGAATCGCTTCAACCAATGGAACGTCGAGATTCCCGGCCGCAACCGCAGCGATACCAGATCGAACCAGAGCGTCAGTGACAATGGTTGTAACTGTGGTCTTGCCGTTTGTGCCAGTGATGGCAACTATCGGGCGGTTGTCCCAGATTCGGGCAAGGTCGAATTCGCCACGAATGGGTTTGGAACAAGCGGACGCAATCGCAAACACCGGATGGTGATCACCGACTCCAGGGCTGGGCAGCACTACCGAACAACTTTGCACGATCGCCTCAAGCGTGTCGTGGTCAGGCGCCACAACAAGCTCGATGCCGGTGTCAGATGCCAGCTGACTTACAGCATCAGTTGGCTTGTCGTCGACAACAACGGGGATGTGCCCGCGAGCGATTAACGCTGAAGCAGTTGCGCGCCCAGCTGCGCCAAAGCCAATTACTAACGGGCGTTCCAGCGAGAAGTCCTGTACTTGTGAGTCAAACTCTGTATGTGAGTCAGATTTTGCCTTGGGTTCCGAAGCTGTCATCACTGGACCGTCGCCCTAACAAAGTCGGCATAGAACAGGCCCAGTCCTAGAGCCGTGAGAGCGCCGGCAATAAGCCAGAAACGAATTATCACCTTGGTTTCGGGCCAGCCTCGCAGCTCGAAGTGGTGATGGATCGGCGCCATACGAAACAGACGCTTGCCCTTTGTCGCTTTGAAATACGACACCTGAAGGATGACACTTAAGGTTTCCACCACGTATACGCCGCCGAGGATTGGCAAGAGCAAATGAGTGTTCGTTGTTAACGCGAGGCAGGCCAAACCTGTTCCAATGGCCAGCGATCCCGTGTCACCCATAAAGATGTCTGCCGGTGCGGCGTTGAACCACAAGAAACCGGCGAGGGCTCCGACCATGGCAACGGCCACGACGGCCAAGTCCAATGGATGGTTAACGTCATATAGAACGTCAGCCACGGCATCGGGCTGACGGAAAATCCAAAAGCCGATGAGCGCGTAAGCGAAGAACGAGAAGATGCCCGATCCTGCTACCAGACCGTCAAGTCCGTCGGTCAAGTTCACCGCATTCGACGCACCGTAAATAATCAGGACGGCCCATATCAGCCAACCGAAGGTTCCAAGATCTATGCCTGGAGAGTTGAAGCTGGTGAAAGACAGTTCGGTACGAACTTCAGTCCAAGCGTTGGTGGACACCGCAAAACCAATAGCGACGCTCAGCAACCCGATGGTCTTAAGCCGAGAAGTCAGGCCGAGGTTTCGCTCGCGAGACACCTTTAGCCAGTCGTCAAGCAAGCCAACCAGACCTGCGCCCATGATCGCTGCCATCACAAGCAGGCCGGTTACCGTGAAGATGCCACCAACCAGGACGTGGGACAACATGTAACCCAAGGCGGCGCCAGCGATTATCGCAGTTCCGCCCATCGTGGGAGTGCCAGCCTTTATGAGGTGGCCTTCTGGGCCGTCCTCTCGGATTGGCTGCCCGATCTTTCGGTTCGTAAGAACCTTGATGACAGCCGAAGTGCCAACAAGCGAGACGATGAACGCAATAGCGGTCGCCACAAGAAGCCGGGTCACAGGTTCGCCCCGATCCACTTGATAACAACATCTCGGTCATCGAAATCAGATACCTCGGAGCCGATTGTCTGTGTTGTCTCATGACCCTTGCCTGCGATGATTACCACATCGCCAGGTGACGCTGCGCCAAGAGCTTGACCAATCGCCAATGCACGGTCGGCGCAAACGATGGCATCATCGGGCCGGGTCAGGCCGCTAACTATTGCCTGAAGAATGGTGTCGGGGTCTTCTGAACGCGGGTTGTCATTTGTCACGATGGTGAGGTCAGATCCCGCCTCGGCAGCCGCTCCCATGACTGGCCGCTTCGTCGCATCCCGGTCTCCGCCACAACCAAAGACCACAATCACCCGCCCG
This sequence comes from uncultured Acidimicrobiales bacterium, assembly GCA_937922785.1. Taxonomy (GTDB): domain Bacteria; phylum Actinomycetota; class Acidimicrobiia; order Acidimicrobiales; family SZUA-35; genus CALAJQ01. The sequence continues at coordinate 263,052 of CALAJQ010000018.1, read as the reverse complement.
CTTCCAGCCACCTCTCGAGCAGCGCCAAGCACCGCAGTCAACGCGTCGGGTGTGTGGGCATAGTCGACAGCCACAACAAAAGGCTGTCCAAGGTTCACCAGCTCGAATCTGCCGCGTGGCGGATCAGCTGCACAAAGACCGTCGGCGATGTCAACCGGATCTATGCCCAGTCGAAGGGCAACGCTCGCCGCAGCGATTGCGTTTGAGACGTTGTGAGTTCCGCCAAGTTGCAAAGTGACGGGCTGATCTTGCCATTTGAAGTGACTGATGGGCCCGTCAATATTCAGATCGTCGGCATCGGAAAGGGAATAGCCGATGACGTCGATTTTGGCGTCTTCGGCAATGCGTCGACCGTGCGGCTCATCGAGGTTGACTATCGCGACCTCAGCCAACTGGGGCGTGAACAGCTTGGCCTTCGCTTGGAAATACTCTTCCATCGAATCGTGAAAGTCGAGGTGGTCTTGGCTGAGATTTGTGAACACCGCTACGTCAAACTTGATTCCACCAACCCGATCCATCGACAGCGCATGTGAGGAGACTTCCATCGCCAAAACCCGAACCGATTTAGCTCGAAACTCCGACAGTCGCTCTTGGAGTTCTGGAGCCTCGGGAGTGGTCCGAGCGCCCGTAAGCGTCCCCATTGCTTCGTTCTTCCAACCGGCCTTGTCAAAGATCGACTTCAACAGATGAGTAATCGTGGTCTTGCCGTTGGTCCCGGTGATGCCAACCGTCGTCATCGCCTCAGCTGGCTTGCCGTGAATCAAAGCTGCGGCTGGGCCCATTGCTTTGCGGACATCAGGAACTTGGATCTGGGCAACTTCTAGGCCATCCAAGTGACGCTCTACCAACAAAGCGACCGCACCGCTTGACTGAGCAGCACTGGCGAAGTTGTGGCCGTCATGTTCTGCGCCGGGCACACAGCAAAACAGCCACCCGGGCTGCACTTTGCGAGAGTCGTGGGTGATTCCAGCTAGCTGGAAGTCGGCTGACTGGGCAACGTCAACCCCAAGCACAGAGGCCAGCTCAGCTACACCCACAGCCACTATTCTCCCGCCGGACGAGAAGCGCCCGGGGTCTCGTCGATCCAAGGAAGGCCTGGAAGTTTGGGCAACGGTGGGTCTATTGGAACCTCTGGTATTTCGCCGGGACCTTCGGGCCCACCAGGATAGGGGGCTTGCACAGCCCGAACTTTCTCGTCGGTGGCAGCTAGTTGAGCTTGACCGACTGGGTCACCAGGAGCGATGCCAAGAACTCGAACTGCATATTGGGCAATCTCGGCGAATACTGGAGCGGCAACAGCCCCTGCGGCAGTGTTGGTAACGGGCTCATCCATCACCACAACTACTACTAGACCTGGGTCCTCAGCGGGCAGCATGCCAGCAAAGGTTGCCGAGTATCGCCGGTTGCCATCGCTGCCGTAGGACAACTTGCCACTGCCGTCGTCGAAGGCTTTCCACGCGGTTCCTGTCTTGCCCGCAACTGTGTAGCCGTCTACTGCGGCCATCTCCGCTGTTCCATCCGGACCAACGACTCGCGTGAACATCTTGATCAGTTCGGTTGCGGTCTCGGGCGAGAAAACCCGAACTGTCTCTGTGGGGTCCGCCGCCCTCACCACACCGTCGGCACCAACAACGTTCCTGACCAAGCGGGGCTTGGCCAACAGGCCTTCGTTGGCCACAGCGTTATAGGCAGACGCCAGCTGCACGGTGTTGGCGGTGACACTTTGGCCAATGGCGATGGATCCGGCGTCACTCCCCCACCAGTCTTTGGGCTTACGCACGGTTCCTGACGCCTCGTCAGCCATATCCAGTCCGGTCGGTTGGCTGAATCCAAACGCTTGGGTCCAGTTGTAGAACCTGTCTGCGCCCAGTTCTAAAGACATTTTGATGGTGCCAACGTTGGACGACTGGGCCGCTACCTCGGCAAGTGTGAACTCTGCGTCAGGGTGAGGCGGGTGGTCAATGAATGTCTTGTCGCCAACCTTGATGCGTTCGGGGACTTCGATAATCGAGTCTGCTGTGTAGCCGAGGTCTTCCACCGCAGCCGCAAGCGGTATCACTTTCATCACCGATCCGGGTTCGTAGGCATCGATAATCGGGGCGTTGTACTTAGGCACTACACACTTGCCAGCTCCGTCGGCCACAACAGTGGCCATCGCAAGAATTTCGCCCGTCGAAGGATCGGAAACAACTGCGTTTGCGCTGCGGGTACCAGTCGTGGCGCAGTGGTCGGCCAGTATCTGTTCAGTCATGAACTGAACGCGGTGGTCGATTGTCAGCACGAGATCCACGCCGGGTTCGGGAGCTTCAACTACTCGTCGCCCTACGCCCGGGATGTTGCCGTAGATTCCGCGCTGCACGCGCTCCAGGCCAGCCTCGCTTGAAAGCAGGTCGTCATAGGTACCTTCGACGCCGTAGATACCGTTCTCCTCAGTATCTACACCGCCCACAACCCCGCGGGCCAAGTTCTGGCCTGGGTAGATCCGATCCTCTTCTGGCTTGAGGAAGACTCCTCGCATCGCCAGCTCATGATCTTCGTCATCAACCAAATCTCTAATGGTGTCTCGGGCCTCGGTACCGATCTTGCGAGCTAGCAGGCCGTATCGGTCGGTCGGAGAGGATGCCGTTAGATCCCCAATTAGCTCCTCAACTGGAATGTCAAGAATTGGTGACAGCAGACTTGCTGTAACCCCTGGGTCATCTACCAGCTGGGGATCGGCAATGACCTGATGAGAAGGAGTGGATGCGGCAAGAACAAAACCCTCGCGATCTAGAACAGACCCGCGATAGCTAACAATTTCACGATTCCGAACTACTTGATCTTGGCCAAGTTCCCGGTAGCGGTCAGGCCTTACCGCTTGCAGATCAATCAGAACTCCGATGAAGAAGATCCCAAGCAGCGCAAAAACAGCAACCACCCAGTTCGCACGAAATCGAGGGTCGGGCCCGACGCGGCGGGGACGCCGCGTCACTGACCCTCGCCTTCTTCGCTTGCAACAGACCCAGGTTCGCCGGGTTCGACCTCAGACACTTCGAACATCCCAGTGGCGCCCTCAGCGGACTTACTCGGTGCCCGAACAGCAGCGAGATGAACTGGCTTCTGGGCCGGAACCATTCCTAGCTCTTTGGCCCGAGCGATGATTCGATCCGGCGACTCTGAATGCACCACATCATTCGCTAGCTGTGCTCGTTCGGCCTCCACAGTTTCGATCTCGGCATAGAGAGCATCAACTTCACGTTGAGTCTGTACCAGGCGAGCCTGGATCAAGGCCACCGCAAATAGTGCAACCACAACAACGGCAACCGAGAGCGTGACTATCAGACGGCGGCGCGACTCACTCTTGATGGCCGCTTTGTCAACCAGTCTTAGAAACGGCTCCCGGATCTCTGGAGTTGCCGGAACGAAGGTCTTCAGCGCTCTCATGCTGTGACTCGTTCAATTGCGCGCAAACGAGCACTCGATGCGCGAGGATTCAGTTCAAGCTCGTCAGCGCCAGGCTTTCTAGCGGGTGGTCGCAGAAGCGCAAACGGCTGCGGATCAGGATCTACCGGCAAACCGGGAGGGGTGATCGAAGCCGTAACAGTCCTGAACAGGTCTTTCACGATCTTGTCTTCGCCCGAGTGATAGGTCAGAACGAGGCCTCGTCCCGACGGAGCCAGACCAGCAAGTGCATCGGCAATCGCCGGCCGAAGAATCTCCAACTCAGAATTCACCGCTATTCGCAAAGCCTGAAAAGTTCTTTTTGCAGGATGCCCGCCTGTTCGCCTTGCAGCCGCAGGGATCGCTGAAGCTGTCACTTCAGCGAGTTCGGCAGTATCGGCAATCGGCCGCGCGGCAACTATTGCAGAAGCGATGCGGCCCGCAAAGCGCTCATCCGCATTGCGACGCAACACCTCGGCGATTTCACCAACCGGCCAGTTGTTCACAATGTCGTTGGCGTTAAGGGCTGAGTCGGGGTCCATGCGCATATCCAGCGGACCGTTGTTGCGAAAACTGAACCCTCGCTCCCCTCGATCCAGCTGAGGGGAAGAGACACCAAGATCGAAGAGAAATCCCGAAATTTCATCAGTACCCAGGGTCTGAACCACTGAAGCGATCTCATCAAAACGAGCTCTGACGAGGTTGACCCTCGAGCCGTAGGAAGATAGACGAGACGCAGCGGCTTCTAAAGCCATTGGGTCTCGATCAATGCCCAAAACTTCCAGATGTGGATAGGCGTCGAGGATTGCCTGGCTGTGGCTTCCGCCGCCGACCGTCGCATCAACAAAGATTCCAGCCGGAACTGGAGCTACTAACGCCACGACTTCGGCGAGCATTACCGGGATGTGTTCAAAGTTCGGAGCGGGCGATTCGCCGACCATGATGTGTCAGCGAGCGGCACAAACTCGAACATCGGTAGCCCCTCGGACTCTGGACGTACGTCAGGATTTCTCCCTGATCGCACTTGAGAGGTAACGGGCGGAGTTGTGGGGCAGAAGTACCACTCTCCATTGCCCGAGAGGCAACCGATGTTCGATGTCGTGCGCTTGGTCTCGCCAAGCTCCTTTCACAAACTGATCTAGATAACTGCTGACTTGCTGACTTGCTGACTGCTTGCTGGCGGCGAACTCGCGCCGGTTACTAAATACGAAATTGCAGCGCTAACCGCTGACTCTTCACCCTGACTGCCGGCTTAGGCAACAAATGTCAGGCAACTGGGGTTAGATGCCCAGATCGTCGACTGCCCGTCCCAGGTCCTCTGGGGTTGCTGCCTGGTTGGACACTTCTTCTAAGTACGCGTGGGCTGGCCAGATCTCCACTCGGTCGTACAAGCCGCAAACCTTGACTTGGGCCCCATTCTCGAACCCCTCCAGCAGAGATCCCGGCAGAGTTATTCGTCCGGCGCCGTCGAGCTTCACGTTCTCGACGTTGTTCATCAAGACTCTGAACGTTGCTGCGGACATCTCTGAGTCCGTACGCATTTGACGCCACTTCTCCGCTACTGCGGCGAATCCCTCGGCGTTCCATAGTCCTATGCAACTCCCCAGCCTCGTTGCGTAGCCACGATCGGAGACGTAGGCGCGAAACGGTGCGGGGAGCACGACTCGATTCTTCGAGTCGAGTGAATGGTCGTACTGACCTACGAACAAGATTCACCTCATCTCCCCTAACTGGTCTGGCTGCGAATGGATTTAGTGAGGCGCTAGTGCGGTCTCACCAGTGAGATTACAAGAACTGGGAGCGACTCCCACTGCGTGACACTCTATGACACTCCCCCACACTTCGCAAGACTTTAGGCGCGAATATCGCCACCTTGGGTGGGAACATTTGTTCGATAGTCTTGGGTGAATGGGCTGCTGCAGAGAGAAAACCGGGCGTAGCTAGATGCCGCAGATAATTGAAAAAACTCAGATCATTTCGACCATGGGCCCAGCCGGTCCGTTTCACGCCAAGTCGTTCGGGTCACTAGCTCGATCCCAGATTTGGGTTCACCAGGTTTCGGCGCCGACGGTGGTTCTGGGAAGCACCCAAAACCCTGACATTCTCAACAACGAATGGGTCTCTAACGGCGGCTATGACGTGGTCAAGAGACGAAGCGGCGGCGGCGTAGTGATCATCGAACCTGCCACCAGCGTTTGGGTAGACGTGGTCATCGCCCCCGACCACCATTTGTGGCTAGATGACGTTGGCCAGGCATTTCTGTGGGTGGGACAAGCCTGGGCCAGGGCTCTCCAAGCGCTCGGACTGTCAGACCTTCAGGTGCATGATGGCCCGGCAACTGATCCAGAACTCGGTCGATTACTATGCTTTGGCTCGCTTGGGTATGGCGAGGTTCTGGCCGGGAGCTCAAAGGTCGTTGGCTTGTCACAACGACGAACCAAGCACGGCGCTCGATTCCAAGGCATCGCTCATCGTCGAATCGATCCCCTAGATTTGACTGAAGTCTTTGCCACTGTCGTTGCCAATGACAGGCCGCCGCTTACCTCGCTAAAGATCGGCGCAGAATTTGATGTCAGCGCCCTCCGCAATGAGGTGATTGCCCAGCTTGACCGCGCTCTAACTACGCCGCGCTAGCGCTGTGTCACTTCTCGCTAGCGCTGTGTCACCTCTCGCTATCGCTCGTGGGGCACATCAAGCCACGGCTCGGAGTCTCCAAATATCGAATTGGTCCGAGCCTCCTGTTTTGAAGCCCGATCACGCCCTGACCGCGGCTCGGCGAAGATCTTGGAGGCGGCAATGCCCACCAAAAAACCCGATAGATGGCCTTCCCACGAGATAAATCTCTGCGGTACAAGCCCCACAAGCATCGTGGAATACAACATGACGGTCACTAGGGCGGGCGCAAAGGCGGCTGCTCGGCGCTCGAACACTGCAGCTCCCAACAAAGCCCCGAAGTAACAAAATACCAGCCCGCTGGCCCCAATGTGATTGCTCCCGCCAGCAAAAGCCCACGTCAAAGCTCCGCCGAAGATGTATCCAAGCATCGTGATATTGACCCACCGCCGAACGCCTCTAATGAGGACAAGGGCTGACAATGCAAGGAAGGGGAACGTGTTCGATATCAAGTGCCCGAAGTCGCTGTGCAGAAACGGTGCTGTCAGAATCCCCCACAAGCCACGACGCTGTCGAGGTCGAATGCCATTGCGCTGAAGGCGATCATCTAAGAGGTAGGTGTCAAGAACCTCAATCGCCCACCACGACAAAACAATGGCTAGCAAGATGACAACCACTCGGATCGCTGGTCTCTGAAAACCGGATCGCTTCGGTTCGATCATCGAGGTCATGACCACGATGCTAAACCATTGGGAATCCCAAGCTGCCTAGGGCTAATGTCGTCGGGGTGGGTCAGGCGCTGGTTCTCAATGCAACCTATGAACCAATCGGAGTTGTGTCGGGCAAGCGCGCCATGCTGCTCGCACTTTCTGAAAAAGTTGATGTCCTTGCCGAGTCAGGCGATGTCATCGCTAGTGAGCGCTTGAGCTTGGCTATTCCTTCGGTTGTTCGGCTTCGGTACTACGTGAAAGTGCCCTACCAGCGAACTGCACCCCTCAACCGTAAGGCGATCTTCGCCAGAGATCATGGGCGCTGCCAATACTGTGGGTCTCCCGCCGAATCGATCGATCATGTGATCCCGCGCTCACGAGGCGGGGAACACACCTGGACCAACGTGGTTGCGTGCTGCCGCCGTTGCAATACCACCAAGGCCAACCGACTCCTTAGTGAAGGTTCGATGGTTCTCAGGTCAAAACCCACTGCGCCAACCCGCCTGGCGTGGGTAACGGTGGCGGCAGGCCGCGTTCCAGAATCGTGGGGTCAGTACCTGGACCAAACCGCTGCCTGATTGGCTACACGAACTGGCAACCAGGCACAACATTTCCCGACCCCGGCCAGATTGTGGCATTGGTTTCGGAAGGGTCTAACTTGTGAGAATGGATCCAACCTATTCAGCTGAAGCAACCCCATACCGCGAAAAGATCCAAGCTTTCCTCGCCGAGCACCTACCTGCCAACTGGAAAGGCATTGGTGCGCTAGACCACGAGGCCGCACACCAGTTCACAAACGAGTGGCGTGAAGTTCTGTCAGCTAACCAGCTGCTGGCCCCATCGTGGCCAGCAAGCTATGGCGGAGCCGGTTTGTCCGAGCTTGAACAGGTCATCATGGCCGAAGAGTTCCTGAAGGCCGGGGTGCCAACCGGTGGCGCAAACGACGCGTTCAGCATCCAAATGGTTGGAAACACAATTCTTCACTGGGGCACAGAAGAGCAAAAAGCTCATTTCTTACCTCGAATCATCAGTGGTGAGGACATCTGGTGCCAGGGCTATTCAGAGCCAAACGCCGGTTCGGACCTAGCCAACGTTGGTTGTCGGGCTGTCCTTGATGGCGATGAGTGGACACTAAATGGCCAGAAGATCTGGACGTCAGCTGGCCACTTAGCCAACTGGATATTTGTTCTGGCCCGGACCGATGCCGATTCAGCCAAGCACAAAGGAATCACTTTCATCCTGTGCCCAATGGACCAGCCTGGCGTTGAAGTTCGACCAATTCAGATGATCTCAGGCGAAAGCGACTTCAACGAGGTGTTCTTTACCGACGCTCGCGCCCCCAAGGAAAACGTAATTGGTGAAGTTGGCGGCGGCTGGGGCGTAGCGATGACCCTGCTGGGCTTTGAACGTGGTGAGGCGGCGGCCACCACTCCTGTTGCTTTCCGAGGCGAGCTTGACCGCCTGCTTGAGCTGGCTAAGGAAAGAGGTATGGCCGACGATCCACTTATCCGCCAGCGTCTTGCGTGGGCTTATTCCAAGGTTGAGATCATGCGCTACCTAGGCATGCGCACGCTAACAAAGTTCCTCAGCGGTGAAGGGCCCGGTCCTGACTCCTCCATTTTCAAGCTCTACTGGAGCCACTACCACCGTGAAGTAACCGAGCTTGCAATGGACATCCTCGGAGCTGACGCAATGACAATCGAAGGAAAGCTTCCAAGCTCTTCTTTTGCATGTGATTCGCCCGGAGCACCAAACGATTCCGGCTCTTGGGTCGGAACCTTCCTCAACGCGCGAGCGGGCACGATCTATGCCGGAACCTCCCAGGTGCAGCGAAACATCGTCGGCGAGATGGTTCTTGGTCTAGGCAAAGAGCCTCGGGCAGATCGCGGTCCTTGGAAAGACACCCCGAAGTAACGACATGCCAAACATGGCGCTGCTTAGCCCACGAGTAGTTCTAGCTTTGCTGGTCCGTCCCGACCTTTGGATTCAAGCCATGAGGTCTGCGGCCAGCTTGGCCCCCAAAGGTTGGTGGCGTACAAGCCCCTTCCTGCCGATCCCTGACAGCGAGTGGATGCGATTCCGCCTTGAAACGGCCTATGGCGGTGACGGTACGGGCCCGGTCAACCCCAAAGACATGGTGACGTTCTTGGAGTGGCAGAAGGCGCTTTAAGGATGCGGCCCTAAAGCACGCCACCTATGTCAAGTCCGAGGTGACGAAACCCAACTGCGCCCGCCCCTACAAGTGGGCCTTCTTCTCCGCAGCCAGCTGGCACGATTACCGCACCTAGCGAGTGCTTGAGCTGGCACACACGGTCCATCTCGGCTTGAGCAGCAGCGAAGAACGGCTCGCCCAATCCAAGAGCTACCGACCCCGCAACCACTACGAGCGCCAAGTCGAGCAGGTTGGCAACATCGGCTGCTCCCCGCCCGACAAGTGTTCCGGCCCGTGCAACAGTTGCAGTGCAGGACTCCTTAGCCGCAACTCCGGTGTGATGCGCAATAGCGGTGCCCGAGGCTTCGGCCTCAAGCACTCCTCTGACGTGTCCGGGCAAATCGTTGCCGTCGGGTTCGACCACTATGTGGCCGACATGTCCTGCATTTCCTGCCTCGCCTTCTAACAGGCGACCGTCAAGCACGATGCCGCCACCGACACCGGTGCTAACCACCATCGCCATGAAATTTCTTTGACCCATAGCGCAGCCAGTCCAGGCCTCGGCCAAAGCTAAGGCTTTTGCATCATTGTCGACTCGAGTATCGAGGCCAGTGAATTCCCTCAGCCTTTCAGCGAGAGGAAAATCGCGCCACGCCTCAATATTCAACGGAGAGACCTCGACGCCTCCGGGCGACATGGGCCCTCCGACTCCGACCCCACAAACCGAGTACTGATCGAACGGCGTGAAAGGCTCAATCAGCACGCAAAGTGTTGAAAACAGGTGCTCGGCGTCACCTTCGGTGGGAGTTGATACAACCTGACGGCCACTGAGCTTCCCGCTGGCGTCTACGACAGCCGCTGCTAACTTCGTGCCACCTATATCGATGGCTAGCGCTGGTTGAACTTCTTCACTGTGCCCCACAGACTTAAGCTAGTCGTACCGACTACAACTAGCGCGTCTGGGCGGTTACCCTTCCACGAGTGACCGACGCTCAGCACGTACTTCCAACAGTTAGTCCAACCCAGTTCCAAAACGCGTTTGGAACCATTGCGGACAATATCGAAACCGTCGTTAGAGGAAAGCGCAATGTTGTCGAACAGACGCTGCTGTGCCTGTTGTCCGGCGGTCACTTGCTGGTTGAAGATGTGCCCGGTGTCGGCAAAACAACTCTGGCCAAAGCACTGGCAGGGTCAATTGCAACTGAAGTCGGTCGAATTCAGTTCACCCCCGACTTGCTGCCCGCGGACGTGACCGGCGTGAGCATCTGGAACAGAACAACTTCAACTTTTGAATTCCGGAAGGGACCAATTTTCTCGCGTCTTCTTGTTGCTGACGAGATCAACCGGGCATCGCCAAAAACTCAAAGCGCCCTGTTAGAGGCCATGGCTGAATCGCAGGTCACGATTGACGGCGAGACCCATGCGCTTCCCGAGCCCTTTATGGTGATTGCCACTCAGAACCCCATCGAACAAGAGGGCACCTATCCCCTGCCGGAAAGCCAACTTGACCGGTTCCTTATGCGAATCTCGGTCGGCTACCCGTCTCGCGATGACGAGATGGCCATCTTGCAAACTCACGAGGCCGACGGTGTAGTTGCCGACATCAAACCAGTTGCCTCAGTTGACGACATCATGATGTTGAGAGCGTTTGTTAGCCAGGTCGCAATTAGCCCCGAGCTTCGTAGCTACCTAATCGACATCGCAGGCGCAACACGGGCCCATTCGGCCATCAGCCTAGGCATGTCGCCACGAGCAACCCTTAGCCTCCAGCGAGCCAGCCGAGCCTATGCTGCAGCGGCTGGGCGAGACTTCGTAAAGGCCGACGATGTGAAGGTCATGGCACCGGTTGTAGTGAACCATCGCCTAGCTCTGCGGCCCGATGCTCTCCTTAGCGGACGATCGGCCACTGCAGCGCTTTCCGAAGTTCTTGCAAGCGTTCCGGTCCCATAATGCGACCGACCAAGGCAGGCGTGGGGCTGACGGTCGTAACTATTATTTGTGCTGCAGTCGGACGCATATTCGGTTCTATCGAGATGTTTTATCTGGCTGGCATGTGCGCAACCGCTCTACTCATCGGCATCATCTACACCGCCACGATCCGGCTTGACCTGGCCGTTTCGCGCTCGGCCAGTCCTGCCAAGCTTCGGGCTGGTTCACCGGCCCGGGTTGACCTGCAGCTGGACAACCGATCACGGCGTCCGACGCCGACAATGACGGTTCAAGACCGGGTTCAGAAGACTCAAGGAGCGGTGCTGGCTCTGGCTCCAATATCGCGCCGCAGTCCGGCCAAAGTGGCCTACCGGTTGCCGGCGTCGCGGCGCGGCCCAATTGAAATCGGGCCGCTAAGCCTGACCCTCGGCGACCCTCTTGGCCTAACCAAAACCACAGTTGTTGCCTCCGGATCGGTAGAGCTTCTGGTCCACCCGCACCTGATTACCCTGTCCAAAGTCAAGTCCGCTGCGGGTCGTGACCCGCTGGCCGAACAGCGACGCGCTCACTCAATTGCCAACAGCGGGGACGAGTTCTTTGCGTTGAGGCCCTACATCGTCGGTGACGAGATGAAACGGGTGAACTGGCCGGCGACGGCGCGTCGCGGAGAGCTCGTTGTGCGCCAGGATGAACGCCCGCGAACTGGTCGGGTCACAGTTGTGTTGGATCACCAGAACACTAGCTATGACGACGCCGGCTTCGAACGTGCAGTGTCTGCTGCGCTAAGCGCTCTTTACGCCGCTTGGAATGGCGAGGACGCCCTCCGATTCGCAAACAGTTCAAATCCTGCAGGCGTCGATCTAAACACAAGGTCTGAACTGGCTGCGGTTGACAGCCGGCTTGCCTACCTTGAGCAGGTTCGAACCGGCTCGTTGGCAGAAACGATCGAGACCGCCACTCGATTCCATGGCGGCGGCACCATTGTGATCGTGACAGCCACGCTGACTGCTGAGTCAGCCACGGCACTAGAGCGAGCCCAGCGCAGCTTCGGACGGATGCTGATAATCACAACTCAGCTCGGATCAGACAATGCAGCATCTGAGTACCCGAAGCTGGCTCCCTGCTTGCTCACCCACGACGGAGTCACAGACTTTGCAGAAAACTGGCAAGCGCACGCGAACTCAATGGCGGCAATCTGATGAACAAACAGTCCTCGCTTCAACTCGAACTCATAACTCTGACACTGGTCCCGGCAGCGTGTTACGCCTTCATTGGAGTCTTCAGCGAACCATCGGCCACCTATCAGGTAATGGGTGCAGCTGTGGTGTCATCGATCCTTGCCACTATCTTGCGCCGTTCACGCTTCCCGCTTGTACTGGCTTCAGTACTGTCTTTGGCCGGATTGGCAATGTTCCTGACAGCCCAATTCGGTGAAGGAACTGGTTACTACGGTGCCATCCCCAGTCGTGAGACTTTTGAGGTGGCTCAAGTACTAATCGACGAAGGCGCCGTCCAGTTCCGAGAACTGCGAGCCCCGGTTCCATCCACGCCCGCATTCCTTGCGCTTTCGATGATCGGAGCGTGGGTGATGGCGATGCTGACCGATTGGGGCGCGATGCGGCTCAGGCTGGCCTTCGAGCCGGTTCTTCCGGGGGCGCTGCTGTTTGCCTTCGGCTCCATTCTCGGTATCGCCGAACGCGAAATCTTGTCCACTCTAATTTTTGCTTCTGCGGTGGTCGCGTGGGCAACGACACAGCGCATGATCCGCATGCGCGACAACCAAACTTGGCTCACAACCGATCTGAAGCGAGGCCCAAGCGCTGTGGCTCGCCCTGCAGCAGCATTTGGACTGGCTGCGGTGCTCGGCGGACTGGCCTTAGGTCCAATCCTGCCTGGGGCACAAGAAGGTGAGCTGTTCTACTGGCGTAATAGTGGCGAGCCCACCCGGTTTGTGGTTTCTCCGTTCGTCAAACTCGACAATCGGCTGGTTGAACAACGAGACGTCGATCTCTTCACCGTGACCGCCGAAGAACCGTCGTACTGGCGCATCGTTGGCCTTGACACATTTGAAGACGGGATCTGGCGGACAAAGAAGGAATTCACCGACGAAGACGGACGCCTTCCCGGCGATCGTGGCAACGTTGGCACTTCTGTGACCCTGAATCAGTCTTTTGATATTCAGAATCTGGCCGATATCTGGCTTCCCGCAGCATTCGCCCCGTCACAAATCAGCTCCGAGACCGGCGTAAAGTGGAATGCCGAAACCGGCACTCTGTCAAGTGTTCGAGATTCAACCGACGGGCTTAGCTACACCGTCCAATCGGTGGTCGGGTTGTTCAGTCCTGATGAGCTGGCGTCGGCCGGTCCGGAGGTCCCGAGCGAAGCCTTTGGCCAGCAGTACCTGGCGATACCCGGTGACGTCACACCTCGGCTAGCCACCGAAGCACAAGCCATCACCGCAGGCGCAACAAACCGCTATGAACAAGCCAGGATGCTTCAGGATCACTTCCGTACCTTCGATTACAGCCTCTCACTGAGCCCGCGGACGGGTGACCCAATCGAACAATTCCTTGATGAACGAGTCGGGTTCTGCCAGCAGTTCTCGGGGACGATGGCCCTTATGGCCCGCTCGCTAGGAATACCGGCCCGGGTGGCTGTTGGATTCACCTGGGGCGACCCTGTTCTAGGACAGCCAAACACCTGGCAGGTAACAGGACGCCATACCCACGCATGGCCCGAGCTCTGGTTTGGAGACTTGGGCTGGGTGGCCTTTGAGCCGACACCGGGCCGAGGCTCACCAACTGGGGCGACTTACACCGAGATTGCCCCAACCCAAGACTCCAATGCCGAGCCAAGCTTGCCCCAAGATACGCCGTCTACGATTCCCGACAACACCTTGCCCCTAGACCAGTCGTCGATCCCTCAGGGCATCGACCCAGGGCTCGACACAAGCACTCCGGTTACCCCCGACACCTCGGTCGACATTCCGTGGCGCTGGATCGCACTAGCTCTTCTTGTGGGCGCCTACCTCGGCGGAGTTCCGGCCTGGCATCGTTATTCGCGGGCCAACCGACGGGCCACTGCCCGCGACAACTCGTCAAAAGTTGGTGCTGCCTGGATCGACGCTGTTGAAGACCTCGACCTTGGTTTTGGGTTATCACGAAGACCAAGCGAAACAAGAACTGAGTTTGCGCTGCGAGCGAGTGCTGTCGAAGGAGTACCGACGGAAATCATCCAGCTGGGAGAACTGGCCTCTGACGCCCGGTATGGCCCATCTAGCGTTGGCGACCTAGACGTAACCACAGCCCACAAGGCCGCAGCAAGCGTTTCGGCATCGCACCGGGCACACCGATCAGGTCTAGCCCGGTGGGGTCGCCTGATTGATCCCCGCCGATTCTTCAACTCGAAGAAGGCTCAAAGCGCCAACGAAGAATGGGTCGAGGCCGCTTAGTTCTAGCTAGCGCTGGTTTTCTTGGCTAGCTGGTTGTTTCTTCGCCCAGTTCGTCTTCTGATGAACGCTTTGTTGCAGCAGCTTTGATTGCTTCACTCATTGAGTTCATGCTGGCCCGACCGAGATTGCGAAAGTTTCTTTCGAAACCCATAGCGCTTGCAAGCATCAGCATGAAGCCGAAGAACGCAACAAGGAAATGGATCTGAAGCGTGGCCACCATGATCACTAGGCCACCAATGCAGCCAGCGATCGACCACTTGAGAGAGCCAAGAGCGTGCCGGTACAAGGTCGTCTCTGAGACTTCCTTGGCTAAGCGCGGATCACTCTCGTGAAGGTGCTTCTCTATCTCAGCGAGAATCTTCTGCTCGTTATCCGAAAGCGGCATCCCAATACCTTCAACTATCCCCCCGCTAAGAGCGAGGCCACACAACTCGTTCTTACAGTTTCGCGCAAAACATCCGTTTCGACAACGCGTGGCAGCCATATCTGGCCTTCCTGACCATAACTATTCTTAAGAATCCACTGAATTAGGGCCCCACTGCTGATCTCCAGTGAGTTTTACCCTGATCTTGGACCCTTTCGTTTGCCCGCTTTCTGGATCAGAATCTGCGGGTTTAACCGCAAGCCGGGCTCGAGTGATGGCTGAAGCTCCAAACCGTTCTCGAATCTCGTCAATTGCGGCGTCCCGGTTTGAATTGTGTTCAGGACCAGGTCGAGCTGACGGATCGGAGGTGTTTGGCCCCAGCAGATCGTCAAAGGAGAGCTGATCAGCAACGTGGGTGACAAGCCCCGAGACTCCGACTCCAAGCAGTCGGACTCCTTCGCCTAGCTCTAGTTGGGAGAGCAGCTCATCAGCAACTGCCACGATCTCAGAAGCATCGTCGGTCGGACGTCCAACAGTTCGAGATCGAGTCAGAGTCTGGAATGAGGGGTAACGCACTTTCAGCTGAACTGTCTTGCCCTTAACCCCCGCCTTGCGCGATCGACTGGCGACGCTGTCAGCCATTCTCACTAGCTCCCGCTTGAGGTCGTGATAGTCAACCAAGTCCACGGCAAAGGTCTCTTCATGACTAATGGACTTAACCGCCCGTTCTGACTCCACCGGCCTATCGTCGTGCCCATTCGCAACAGCGTGTAGGTGCCGTCCACTTGCCTCACCTACCGCCGAAATCAGAATCGGCAACTCAAGATCAGCCAGGTCACCGACCGTCTTGATGTCGATTCGAGTTAGCTTTTCACCTGTCTTTGGACCGACTCCCCACATGCGCCGCACCGGCAGCGGACGGAGAAACTCCTGAACCCCATCGGCTGGGACTTCCAAGACTCCCGGACCGGGCAAGACCGTTTTGCCCTGGACCGTAGGCTTGGCCATCTGCGAAGCAAGCTTCGCTAGGAGTTTCGACGGCGCTACGCCGACGCAGCACATCAACTCAAAGTCTTCGAGGATCCGCTTGCGGATATCACGAGCGATTTCGACAGGGGAACCGAGAAGCCGCTCTGCACCTGTGACATCAAGGAACGCCTCGTCAAGTGAGAGCGGCTCGACCAGCGGCGTGACCGTTCTAAACAGGTCCATAATCTGGGTGCTTAGGTCGGAGTACAACTGATGGTTACCCGGAAGGAAGATGGCATGGGGGCAAAGCGCCTTCGCCCGAACGCTCGGCATTGCTGACCCGACCCCATAGACCCGCGCCGCGTAGTTTGCTGCCGCAACCACTCCCCTGGCTCCGGTCCCGCCGACAACAACAGGCTTGCCACGCAGACTGGGATTCTCCCGTTCTTCTACGCTTACAAAGAACGCATCCATGTCCACATGCAAGATGGACCGAGGCGCCACCACTTAAGTGACTCTTAGGATCTCAGAGCCTCTGTCTGCGCCTGGAATCTCATAGCCGAATAGCCGCCCGTCAGAAACTCCGTCATGAAGATGTGCGAGCAGCGGTTCAGAAACAAATCGAGATGCCGAAGCCATCTGATTTGCCACGTTTGCTACATCGACCCACTGGGCGTCAATGACGATGCCGTCGGGATCGTCCACGGTGATCTCTCCCGTGAAGGCAACAGCGGCGTGGGCCTCGACCCGCAGATGAAAGCCGAGCTTGGGCGCCAACACTTCAACCCGATAGATGGGGCCGACCCACTCAGATACTTTGATGCCGGCCTCTTCTTCGCTCTCGCGGGTTAGCGCTTCTAAGAAACTCTCGCCGGGGTCGACCACACCGCCTGGTGTTGACCAGTCGTTTCGGCCATCCCGCCTGACGTTGTTGACCAATAGCAGTGCACCCGAGGGTTGCCTGATCACTCCACCCGCGACGCTCCACTGTCTCGGTCCAGTTGTCGACTCGGTTCCCACCCCTCCAGCTTGCCATAGGTCTTACTAGCGCTGCGCCTCAGTAGAGTTAACTGCCAATGAGCGATGACCTGACACCAATCGGATCTGGCAACTCGCCGATGCCCTTCGACGGCCTTAACCAGCCGCAACCAAGTGCGCCGACGCCGCCCGAGGCGGCACGTTGGGCTGCCTTCGCCGGCATTATTGTTGGCGGCTTCTTGGGCGGGCTGATCGGTTACGGAACGGCTGATCTACTTTCTGACGAAGACTTGTGGATTGGACTGGGCACGATGGTGGCCGCCGCTATAGGAGCTGTTGGCGTTGGCATCATGGCCTCACTCACGCTTCGGGCAATGGGCGAATGGAAAGCAACTCAGCATCCCGAAGCCCAAGCATCTACTTCGACTGGATCGAAAGAGCCACGCAATGGCTGACCTTTCGCCTAAGCCCTCACCAGGTCAGCTCCGAGATATCGCGGTTGACTTAGCCCGCGAAGCGGGCGGGTTGATCACCACGATGCGATCTTCTGCAATCGCCGAAGTAGACACAAAGTCTTCAGTAGCTGACGTTGTGACTGCTGGCGACAAAGCCGCCGAGAAGATGATCACCCTGGCGCTGGCCAGCGCCAGACCTGACGATGCCATCCTGGGCGAAGAGGGCGCCGACAAGCCCGGAACGTCAGGGCTACGGTGGATCATTGACCCGATCGACGGCACTACCAACTATCTGTACGGCCTTCCCGGTTACACGGTCAGCATTGCTGTCAGCGATGGCGACCATATGGTTGCTGGCGCCGTTTATGACCCCGGCAACGATCTGATGTTTGCCGCTTCACGCGACGAGGGCGCCACGCTCAACGGAAGCAGAATTTCTTGCACGGCCAAAGCCGACCTAGCCACCGCGCTGATAGCCACAGGTTTTGGTTACGGGGCCGAACGCAGAAGCGGCCAAGCCAGAGTTCTTAGCCACGTCCTCCCCCAGATCCGCGATATTCGCCGCTCGGGTTCGGCAGCCCTTGACCTTTGCTTAGTTGCCTCAGGTCTCGTTGATGGCTACTACGAACGCGGGCTGAATCTTTGGGATTTGGCCGCCGGGTGGCTCATTGCTAATGAAGCCGGAGCCGTTGTTGGTGACCTCGCCGGATCGCTTCCGAGTTCTGAGTTTGTACTCGCCGCAGGGCCAGAGTTGTTTGATCTGTTGGGCGACCAGCTGCGGAGCGTTTCCGCAGATAGTGGCTATTAGCGGCTTGGTAGCTGACAAACGCGTTCGCAACTGCCAAGATTAGCTGTTGTGGCCACAAAGATCCTGACCGTCGAAGACGACGAGAGAATTCGCTCTGCAGTAAAACTTGCGTTCGAAGAAGAAGGTTGGGACGTCAGCGAGGCGGGCACAGGTGAAGAAGCGCTGGCCAAGTTCTCTCTTGAACTGCCAGATGTGGTGTTGATCGACATCATGTTGCCGGGTATCGATGGATTCGAAGTCTGTCGTGCGCTCCGCCGCGAAAGTGACGTGCCAATCATCATGGTTACCGCTCGAGCCGACACACACGACGTTGTTGCAGGCCTCGAAGCTGGTGCGGACGACTACCTCACCAAGCCATTCGCACCTAAAGAATTGTCGGCCCGAATCCGAGCCATGTTGCGTCGCGCTCGAAACTCTGATGGTCAGACGCTTCAACGAATCAAGGTTGGGGATCTTGAGATAAGCCCCGAAGAAGGCATAGTTCTGAAAGGTGAGGAAGAGGTTCATCTCACCAAGACCGAGTTCAAACTCCTGGTTGAGCTAGCAGGTCAACCAGGCAAAGTCTTCAGCCGAGAGGTGCTACTAGAGAGAGTCTGGGGTTATGACTACTTCGGCGATGGCCGCCTCGTTGATGTTCACGTTCGTCGGTTGAGGACCAAGATCGAACCCGACGCTGCCAACCCGCGGTACGTGGTTACCAGCCGCGGCATGGGCTACAAGCTGCAGCCTTAAGATCGTGGGCCTGGCCTGGCGCCCACTCGGCCTTCGGACCCGAGTTTCGGTTTCGTATGCTCTTGGCGCGCTTGCGTTGTCCTCAGCGCTTGCCTTAGCGGTTCCCGCGCTCGTGCAACAGCGCCTGCTAACCAACACTCAAAGTGCGGCGCAAGACCAGGTATGGCGAAACGCGGAAGCTCTGCGTCGTGACATCGCATCCTCAACCAACGACGGGGAGCCGCTAACTGAAAATGGTATCTCAAGCGCGCTCGATGACTTGCTCAGAAGTAACGGTGCGTTGCTTCTGCTTCTGCTGCCTGACGGCGAACCTCGGTCGCTTAGTGGCTTGTTGGAAACAAACATCCCGATCTCGGTGGCTGAAACTGTGGCCACAGCGGGCGCAGCACAGCAACTGACAAACATCAACGACATCCCCCAACTGGTGATTGGTCTACGAATCGCTGAGATTGACGCGACCTACTACGAGCTTGTCCCCCTCGATGACCTGAACACAACACTGAACACTTTGCGTGTAGTACTGGGTCTTATGGCGGTTGGATCAGGAGCAGCAGCGGCTTTGATTGGCTACTACAGCTCAAGGCGTCTGCTTCACCCTCTCTCGGAGGTGGCTACCGCGGCCCAGGCTATTGCGAGCGGCCGGTTTGACACCCAGCTAGACGAACAGCCAGATCCCGACTTGGACCGATTGACCACCTCGTTCAACGACATGGGCGACGCACTACGGCAAAGAATCGAACGAGATCAACGCTTTGCCTCAGATGTAAGCCACGAACTGCGCTCACCTTTGATGACGCTCTCAGCCTCAGTGGAAGTCCTAAAGGGACGCCAGAACGAGATGCCCGAAGCCGCTAGCCAAGCCGTGGACCTGTTGGCTTCGGACATCGCAAGGTTTCAACAACTCGTGGCGGACCTTCTTGAAATCTCTCAGCTGGATGCTGGGGCCATCGTGCTTGATCGCTCTCCCCTGCTGGTCGGGGAGTTTCTGTACCGAGTACTTGACCAGTTCGGGGCGTCAGCGGTAATCAGCCCTGATCCGAGAGAGTCTGAGATTGCCGTCTTGGGCGACAAGCGGCGACTCGCCCAGGCTGTTAGCAACCTTCTTGAGAACGCAAACAAGTACGGGGGCGGAGCAAAGCTGGTTCGTTTCTCAGGCGATTCTTCAGTAGTGACGATTGAAGTAATTGATGACGGCCCAGGAGTCCCTGAGGCCGATCGAACTCGGATCTTTGAGAGATTCTCCCGAGCTGGCGCAGACGCCGGGCGGCGCGAAACTGCGACGGGAGTTGGCCTTGGCTTGTCACTGGTCTCTGAGCACATCCGGCTGCACGAAGGACGGGTGTATGTGACCGACCGACTTGATGGGAAAAGCGGGGCAAGATTTGTTATCGAGCTGCCCGCCTTCCACCGAGCAGCTGAAGACGGGGAGCTGGCACTGTGAGACCTGGCCCTGCGATATCTGGCCCTGTGATACCTGGCACTGTCAGCTACACCCGGCGATCATTGTCAGGCTTGGTTGCGATGTGTTTCGCGGCCACATCTTGCGGGCTAACGATGCAAGACGAAGCTCAACCAATCACATCGGTGCCGTTCTCCCTTCTGGGGACAACCACCTCCACGACACAGGCCGAGCCCGACAATCCGGCGTTTAACCTTGACCTGTTCTGGATTTCCTCCGCCGACGAAGGTCTTATTGAAGTATCTCGGCCCCAAGAAGATGAACCGTCAATTCAGGATGCTCTAGATGCTCTAGTCGGCGGCCCAAACGAGGCTGAGCAGGCTCAGTATCCCGAAGCCCGCTCGCCTTCGTCGGTGTCTAGTCTGCTTAACCCAATTGCGCGCCCGGTCGAAGACGGTCACCTCGTGATCGAAGTTGCCGACGGCACCGAACTTCGTGAAGACAACCGCCTACCCGCGGCGGTAATCGTTTGCACGGTTACACAGTTTGAGATCATCAGATCAGTTGAGATTCGCGATGTCGACGGCACGATCCCCCTTAGCGATATTGGCTCATCGTCAATTGAAGGCGCGGCAACACGAGCAAACTTCAACGACTGCATCCCAACACCTGATGAGGTCGAAGCCGAACAGGGCGACGAAGAATCCGAAGAGGGCGACGAGTAATCCAATAGTGGTGGCTAGAGCAAACGCTTCGAAAGGACTAAGCGAAGAACTCTTGTGCGGTCTTCCACAAGTTCTTGTTAACGAACTTCAGTTCTGCGACCGCGTCGGCAATCGGGACCCTGATCATCTCTTCGGCAACCAGCGCTACCATTTCGCCCCAAGCTTCGTCATGGACTGCGTCAATCGCAGCTACTCCGTACCGCGAAGAAAGGACCCGGTCAAAGGCCGTGGGTGAACCACCCCGCTGGGTGTAACCAAGGATCGTCACCCGGGTCTCATAACCAGTGCGGCTTTCAATCTCGCGCGCTACAAGGTTCCCGATACCGCCAAGGCGAATGTGGCCATACTCATCGTAGGAATCCTCTTTGATAGTCAGCGATCCGGCCTTAGGTTTGGCCCCTTCGGCGACAACCACAATTGACGCGTAGCGGCCCTTCGTATGGCGACGCGTTAAGGCGTCACAGACCTGATCGATGTCGAACGGTTCCTCGGGGATAAGCGTCATGGTTGCGCCTCCGGCCAGGCCAGCCCACGTTGCAATATGACCCACGTGCCGACCCATCACTTCAACAACCATTACCCGGTTGTGACTCTCTGCAGTTGTGTGCAATCGGTCAATTGCCTCGGTGGCTATGGAAACTGCGGTATCGAAACCAAAGGTCTTTTCCGTGATTCCGATGTCGTTGTCGATCGTCTTGGGCACTCCTACTACGGGGAGGCCTTCACGGAAGATTTCGTTTGTGCAGCTGAGAGTGCCCTCGCCACCAACTGCAACTAGAGCATCAAGTTCAAGTTTCGCGAAAGTCTTCTTCACTCGGTCGACGCCATCGCTAAACATGTAGGGGCTTATTCGACTGGTGCCAATAATTGTTCCACCCCTGGGGAGAATGCCACGACACCCGTTAACAGTGAGTAGGTCGTACTCACCATCCATGACACCACGCCAACCATCTCTAAATCCGAGAATCTCGTCTCCGTAGTGTCGTTCGCCCTTTCGAACAACCCCGCGGATTACAGCATTTAGTCCGGGACAGTCTCCGCCACCGGTCAGAATTCCAACTCGCATCTGAACAGCCTAGATTGCAGATATGGCAGTTGTGATTTCAATAGATGCGGGAACAACCGGAGTGCGGGCGCTAGCCGTTCGAGAGAACTCTAAGATCGCCAAGTTGGCGTACCGAGAGTTCACCCAGCACTTCCCCAAGCCTGGCTGGGTGGAACACGACGTTGAGGAGATTTGGGCTGCAATCAAGGAAGTGATCGCTGAAGTTGTTGCTGATCTTGATGAGGAAGTTTCTTGCATCGGCATCACAAATCAACGTGAGACCGTAGTCGCTTGGGATCGCCGCACCGGTCTTCCTTTACACCGCGCGATCGTCTGGCAAGACCGAAGAACCGCCGCATTGTGTGACCGCCTTGGAGCCGAAGGTCACCTCGATATGGTCCGCAAAACAACTGGGCTGGTGCTTGACCCATACTTTTCAGGTTCAAAGTTTGGCTGGCTGCTAACTGAGGGGGGCGTTGCCAACGACGAGAACCTTGCTTTGGGCACGATCGATTCATGGCTAATTTGGAAGCTGACCGATGGAGCAGCTCATGTAACCGAGCCGTCCAATGCCAGCCGGACCATGTTGTTCGACATCAACAAGATGGCCTGGTCACCAGAGATGGCAGACATGTTGGGGGTCCCGATAGGCGCTCTTCCCGAGGTGCGACCAACAAGCGGACGCTTTGCCAGCACTGCCAACACCACTGCGGTAGGCGCGGGGGTTCCAATCAGTGGCGTCGCAGGAGACCAGCAGGCCGCCCTGTTCGGTCAAGCCTGCTTCGACCCTGGCATGACTAAGAACACCTACGGAACTGGCAGCTTTCTGTTGATGAACGTGGGATCGACTTGCCCTGAACCCGTGGACGGGCTGCTGACCACCGTGGCCTGGACTTTGGGGGAAGATCAGACGCCCACCTATGCATACGAAGGCGCAATATTTGTGACTGGCGCCGCAATTCAGTGGCTTCGAGATGGGCTTGGCATCATTTCAGAGGCTTCGGAAATCGGGCCGCTGGCAGCATCAGTTGAAGATACCGGAGACGTATATCTGGTACCAGCCTTTGCTGGCCTAGGAAGCCCACATTGGGACCCCTATGCCCGAGGGACGCTCATAGGAATCACACGAGGCACTGGGCGTGCAGAACTAGCTAGGGCCGTTGTGGAGTCGATGGCGTACCAAGTTCGCGATGTTGTTGAAGCAATGTCGCAAGCTTCAGGCCAACCACCAAGCGAACTTCGAGTCGACGGAGGGGCATCGGTTATGGAGCTACTTCTTCAACTTCAGGCCGATCAACTCGGTGTGCCTGTCACCCGCCCGAAAAACGAGGAAGCAACCGCTCTAGGCGCTGCCTACCTCGCCGGCTTGGCCGAAGGCGTGTGGGCTTCGACCGATGACGTCGTTGCGGCTTGGGGCGCCGACATCACAGTGCAGCCAGATTCAGATCGGACCCAAGCCGATGCCAACTATGACCGCTGGAAGGTGGCGGTGAATCGTAGCCGCGGCTGGGTACCTGAGGAAGACTAGTTAGCCGACTCCCATAAGCAGATCTCGAGCGTTTACCGCGGCACCGATAGCTCCAGCCTCAGCACCAAGCCGAGCCGGAACGATCGGCACAGCCGGACGGTGTGTTCCGCCCATAACTTTGGGCATGACCCGTTCTCGAACGTCTGCGATGAAGTGTTGGTTGATCACGGTCAAACCGCCACCGAGGACGATCACATCAGGGTCAAGCAGTGTGATGAGTGAGGCGATTCCTTCTGCCACCCAGCCGGCAAACCGGTCTAGTACCTCGGCAGCATCGTCATTTCCTTCAGCCATGGCGGCGCTTACGTGCTCGCCCTTGATGTGGGCTGGTTCTCCCCCGGCCAGTTCCAAGATTCGCTCGCCGCCGCCTTCTTCAACGATCTGGCGGGCAAGGTTAGCCAAGCCGGTTCCTGAAGAAACCGCTTCCCAACAGCCGTGACGGCCACAGGCACACAACGGACCTGAACGGTCGACCATCATGTGACCGGGCTCACCGGCGAACCCGTTCGCCCCACGGAGAAGCCGCCCCCCAACAATTAGGCCGCCACCGATACCAGTTCCTTGGGTGACAATGACTGCGTGCATGGTTCCACGAGCCGCCCCCAACCGATGCTCAGCCAAAGCGGCGCAGGACGCGTCGTTTTCAGCCACAACTGGGATGCCAAACTGGGCCCGCAAATCGCCCGCGATATCTAGCTTTCTGACGCCGGGAACGTTTGGTCCGTAGTGAAGAACCCCGTTGTGGTCAACAAGCCCTGGCACCCCGACTCCAATGCCAACAGGGGCACCCTGGAGGCCGATTAGCTCTGACACAACATCAGCAATTGCCCCAGGAAGCTTGTCTGGTTCTGAACGTGGTGTGGGCGCCTTGCGACGCTCGATGATTTCACCAGTCGCAGGATCAACCACGACGCCCATAATCTTGGTGCCACCAACATCAATCCCAATAAAGTGCGACATCAGAAGAGGCTAGACGAGATGATCCCGTTCCCCGGCCACGTAGGCCGCCCGCTCTGGCAAGTGCCGTGGGTTCCCGTTGGCTTTCACCGGGTGCCTTACAGCAAATGCCGCGACGTTTAGGCCGTCAGGCCGAAACTCGATTAGTGAGCGCAGCGAACGGCGGGAACGGCAAATTAGAACGTGGCGCCTTCGGCTTTGGAGACTACTGCGTGTTCTTGGCCTGCACTTCGTGCCCATTGGGCGACAATGGCTCGGTCTGAAACGATGATGATCTGAAGCTCAGCTGAGACCGGCTTATAGGCGTCGAGAATGGTGACAACGTCAGCGTCGGACATGCCGTTGAATTCTCCGGCCAAAACAAAGGGGGCAGATCCACCGGCATCGGTGTAGATCCTGTCGATTACTGGATCCATGAGGGCCAGCAGATCTTCAGGGTGAGGTCGCTTGCCGCCTTCAGCTGAGTTAAGCGCTGCAACAAGCTCCCTGACTCGGTTCCGACCAAGCTCTGCTGTTGCTTCAAGTCGATCAATACGCGCCATCGAACGGGCATGGTTGGCCAACGCAATCTCAGCATCGGCGATGCCGCGGGCAAGCTCCGCAGGGTCAAGTCCGGCTGTTGCTGACTCTGGGTCCGACTCATAGCTCTCCAACCACTGAGCCACCCAAGCTGGAACCTCGGCGTTGGTCATGACGGGCACCTGGATGCCAACAACATCAGACATCTCGGCTTTCAGCTCAGATGCCAGTGATGCCCACTCCGGGTTCTCCATCGTCACGCCAAGGCTTTGTAGAGCCGGGCCTAAGTCCTCGGGGAGATTCTTGCCGAGATGCTCTGACGCAGCCAAGCGGATAGCGCCGAATTCACTCTTCAATTGCTTCAGCTCTGGAGCTCCGCCACCCATCTTTAGGTCAGCTAGTTCTTCTCGCGCTGCGGCAAGTCGCCCCTTGGCAGACTCGACCAACGCTCGGTCACTCGCCAGCGCTGTCGGAGCCACCCGATACATGCGATAAGCGGTGTAGGAAGGCTGACCCACCTGATCTAGGAGGGCATCTAATTCAGCCTCTTCTTCATCGGTTCTAGCGCGGGCCTTCTTCTTGCGCCCCTCAGTAGGGTGAGCAAGTTCTTCTAGTCGGGCCTCGTCTGCATCCGATAGCAGCTTGGGTGTTGCAGCTTCGGCGGCCTCATCTAGCTCGCGCTCTGCGTTAATTACCGAGGCTTCGGCAACGCTGATTCTTGAGGCCAGATTGGCCTCAAGCTCATCAGAGCGGGCAGAGGCAATCTCTAGTGCTTTCCAACGTTCGATCAGTTCAGCGACTCCGGCTGGCATGTCGAAGACCTTTGGTTCGATGTTTGCAAACATTGCCAACATTCGCTTGACCTCACCGGTTGGGATGACGTCAGGCCCGCCTTGGTCTTCGTTCATGAGGTCCCGAAGATTTTGTAGTCGTGCGGCTGCAGCGGGGTCGAGATCTGCTCGTACTTCTTCTACGTGAACTGCATCGATCTTTGCCCGTTTGATGGTCTGATCAAGTTCAGCACGGATCGCAACGGGGTCGGCAAAGGCCAACATAGGAAGCTCGTCCAGCATGATTGCGATGTCTTCGGTGGTGACCGGTCCGACCCTTGGGTCTTGGTCTCCAGCAAGGTCGACTAGCTGACCATTTGCGTCAACTAGGCCACGAATTCCGGAGGTGGTGCCGGCCGCTAACAGGCGAACGGCCTCAACAAACAACTCACGGTTCACTGGGTCTAGACCCTGCACCACGGTAATAAATGGGTGCATTTCAATTGGGCCGCGTGGAAAGCCGAGCTCGAGACGGAGAATTCTCATGTAGAAGCTAACGACCAGATTTGACGCCAACTGGAGTGAAACTGGAGAAAATCCTGAGCTGGCTTACCACCAGCATATTTAGCCTCGGTATTGGCCCAAGAAGCTAATGACGGAGGCGCTATGCCGCGTTCTCGGCCCGATCGGCGAATCGTTCTAGAGCAGCGGCAAGAATCTTGGTTTCGACTCGACGCTTAACGAATCCTGGCAGTGGAACCGCCAAGTCAATCGTGAGGTCATATGTGATGTCGGTGCCACCGGCTACGTCCTGGGACGGAGCGAACTTGTAAGCACCGTCTAAGCGACGCGTCACATCACCTTCGACCATGGTCCAGCTGAGCTGTTCGGGCACCTGGCTGTAGTCATAGCGGAGCTCGTACTGGGCCTTTCGACCTAGACCAGATACCGAGTACTGAACCCGAACTGCCCGCCCTTGGTCATCAACCTCAGCAATCTCAACCGCCTCAAGGCCGTCAGCCCATTCGGTGTAGGCGGAGAAGTCTGTGGCCACCGCAAGGCAACGCTGGGCATCGACAGAAACGGTTCGGCTCAGCGAGCGGTGCTCAAGCTGGGCCTCGGGCTGGAATTCTGATTCAGGTATCGACACGTTTCCAGATTACTCCTGTTTCGAGCCGGTTAATGAGTCAATTGCCTGATCTAATTCAGCCGCAAGCTTGTCGTAGTCAAATTGATCGACTGCTCGCTGTCTTGCCGCCCGCCCATAGGACCTCCTTAGTTCAGGGTTTGTGGCCAGACTTATGATTGCCTCTACCACCTGGGCACTTACCTCAGCGTCCACAACCAAACCCGTCTGTTGGTCGAGAACGGCCTCTGCTGCTCCGCCGGAGCGGCCAGCAATCTGGGCTAAACCTGCCGCCGCTGCCTCCAGGAACACAATTCCAAATCCCTCCTGCTCTAGGCCTTTCCACCGGCTGGTGCATAGCATCGCCATCAGATCTGCGGCCCCGTACAGGTCGACAACATCGGCGTCGTCAATTCGGCCCAACATCTGCACAGGCGCCGACAGGCCCTGAATTTGATCCTGCAAGCGTTCGAACTCTCTGCCGGAACCACCGATGATGCACCGCAATTGGGGAACGGTCTCAGCCGCAGTGGCCACCGCCGAAACCAATAGATCCATGCCTTTTCGTGGCACCAGTCTGTTTACCGTCGCAATTACGATCTCTGATTCCGCTATCCCAAACTTGTTGCGGGCCCTCCGCCTTTGAACCTCGTCGAACGGGACGAAACGATCGGTGTCCACACCAGGTGGAATTACAACCGATTGAAGCGGTTGTCCGGCGCAAAGCTCGGCCTCGGCCAATGCGTACTCCCCCGCCGAGATCACAAACTTAGCGTTTCGAAGCACCCGCCTTAAAGCTTGGCGAGATCCTGGAATGCGGGCTGGGATTGTCACCTCGGCTCCGTGCAGCACAACTGCATAGGGCAAATCGAACGCTGGAGCGATCAGACCTAGCGGCACCGCAGGATCAACGATAATGATCTCTGCCTCATGTTCAGTTGCCAGTGCATTAATGCGCTTAACAAGGTGTGGGAATGGACCTAGCCAGGGCTCGGGTGAACGTTCAACGCGGTAGTTCTGCTGAGCGTCGAACAGAACTGCGCCTTCATAAGGTGTGGTGTAGACACAGAACTCAGATGGGTCTAACCGGCGCCATAGCTCCCACAGGTAGCTCTGGATTCCACCAACCTTTGGTGGGAAGTCGTTCGTAACGAGGAGGTGCCTAGTCACTGGCCAAGACCCAGGCGTTCGCTGGCCCAAAGCGCATGCTCGGCCAATTGTTCAACGTCGGAATGGCTGTAGAGCTCAAGTAGGTTTTTCACTGCAATGTCGGTCGGGTCGCCTGTGTTACCGAGTACCACTAGCGCAGTCCGGCGAACAACGTTCGGGTCCCGATTGGCGATGTACCAATGCCCGACTCGATCCATTAGTTCTGTGTCGGTGGCTTCCAAAACCCACATCGTCCCAAGAGCTTCTATCACTTTCGGATTGCCCGGCACTTTCGGATTGCCCGGATCGCTATTTTCAGGACACACCTCTTGACACTCGTCACAACCGTAGATTCGGTTACCGACTGCTTCGCGAAACTCAACCGGGATTGGTTCGGGGCCTTGAACTAGCCACGCGATGCAGCGCCGAGCGTCAACAATTCCGGGACCAACAATGGCGTCAGTCGGGCATCCGTCGATGCAGCGCCGACACGGTCCACACCCATCAGGAAGCGGGACATCCTCGGTCCGAAGCGAAGCGTTTGTGATCACATTGCCTAATACAACCCAGGATCCAACTCCAGGCACAAGCAGGTTGGCATTCTTGCCAAACCAACCGATCCCGGCGCGCCACGCGACGTTGCGATCAACCAGATTGTTGTCATCCATGTGGACACGGGCCGAGTATCCCGCTTCTCGGATTAGTTCAGCGATCTGTTGCAGAACCGCGCGCAGCCGGGCGTAGTGATTGCCAACGGCGTAGCGGGCCACCCGGGCTTCGCCTGGTTTGGGCGAGGCGGTTGCTCCGTAGGCCAACGCGCAGGCGACGATCGATTGGGCGTCAGCCAGCGCTCTGATCGGGTCGGTGCTGCGCTCGGGGTTGCGGTAAGTAAATTGCATTTCAGCCGCTAAACCTGCCGCTTTTCGGCTGTTGAGCACGGTCAACGCCGGTTCGAGGACCTCAGCGCTTGTGAATCCGACAGCAGCCAAGCCCTGTTGTTTGCCAAGCTCGGCAATCTGAGATGCCAGATCGGAGTTGGTTGCGCTGAGCTCGGGCGCTGTGGGCATGAATTGTGACGATAGCTTCTACTGTTGTGAAAGCCCTCGAGTTTCAGCGCAAGGAAGCCCGTTACGCCGCGGCGGCAATTAGTTCGCGAGTCAGGGCTGGTAGCGGGGCCCGGACGGGGCCATTGACCTATCTCGAGGACACTGACGCTCCTGAATTACCAGCCGATGGTTGGCGACGGGTTCGAACATTGTTAGCAGGAGTCTGTGGGTCAGACTTGGCCACTGTCGACGGACGATCTTCTCGATACTTTGAGCCTTGGGTCAGTTTTCCGTTTGTTCCAGGCCACGAAGTGGTTGGTCTGTTAGATGACGACACCCGCGTCGTACTCGAGCCAGTGCTCGGACATGCCGCCCGAGGGTTCGAGTTACCTTTCGATGGCGCTGCACCGGGCGACGGCGATGATTACAGCCACATCGTTGGTGGCGACATTGAACCAGGCATCCAGGTTGGCTATTGCACCTCTACCGGGGGCGGCTGGGCCAGCGAGT
Organism: uncultured Acidimicrobiales bacterium; assembly: GCA_937922785.1. Lineage (GTDB taxonomy): Bacteria > Actinomycetota > Acidimicrobiia > Acidimicrobiales > SZUA-35 > CALAJQ01. Next base: position 233,697 of record CALAJQ010000018.1, on the reverse strand, counting down.
TTGTGGCCCATGATTCCCAGCTTCATCGCGTTCCGGCTGGACTAAGTGATGAACAAGCTGTAATGATCGAGCCAACGGCTGTCGGCGTGCACGCCGCCCTCAGGGGCCGCGTGCAGCCCGGCGCCACTGTTGCTGTTCTCGGAGCAGGGACGATGGGCTTGGTTGCAATCGCCGCACTGCGCACTCTCACCGAGGCCGGCGAGATAATCGTGGGCGCCAAATATCCAGAGCAAAAGGCGTTGGCGAAGTCACTGGGCGCCAGCCAGGTTGTTGACCCTGATGCGCTAAGTCGGGCCGTTCGTAGGGCTACGGGCTCGTTTGAGATCGATGGCCGACTGTCCGGCGGTGCAGACGTAACAATCGATGCTGTTGGGTCTGCCAAGTCGGTTTCAGAAGCTGTGGGCATTACCCGTCCAAGAGGCCGGGTAGTGATGGTTGGCATGCCGGGCAACATCAACATCGACATGACCCCTCTTTGGCACCGCGAAACCGAGCTTGTGGGGTCATACACCTACGGCACAGAAACGCTTGCTGACGGTTCAACCACAACCAGTTTCGCTCTTGCAACCGACCTTGTGGGCAGCGCAGACCTTGGGCGGCTCGTCAGCGTGCTTTACCCGTTGAACGAATATGCCGACGCTCTTGCTCACGCTGCTAACGGTGGCCGACGAGGTGCGATCAAGGTCTGTTTCGACCTTCGAGGCTAACGCCCTCTATGTTCTAGTCATGAGCATGATCGGAACAAGAGTAAACCGCAACGAGGATCCAGCGCTCCTCACCGTCGGCGGCATGTACGTAGACGACTTGGCACCAGCCGGGGCTGCTCACCTGACCTTTGTACGGTCGGTCTTCCCGCACGCCCTGATCACCTCAATTGACACTTCAGAGGCAGAGTCAATGCCCGGTGTTGTTGGCGTATTCACTGCTGCCAGTCTCGAGCTTGAAGAGCACGCTCCTGATCAACCCATGTTGAACCAAGCCATGACAAACGCCTGGCTGGCGTCAGACCGCGTGCGGTTTGTAGGCGAACCTGTGGCAGTTGTCGTCAGCGAAACCCGTAATCAGGGAATCGACGCCGCCGAGTCGGTATTCATTGACTACGAGGAGCTGCCAATTGTGATGACGCCGGACGTGTCGGCCAAGAACGAAACACTCCTGTACCCCGACGCCGGGTCAAACATTGCGTTCCAAGTGCCGGGCCAAGGCCTGCCTGAAGGCACAGAGCTGGAAACAATGTTTGACGATTGCGAGGTCAAGGTTCAGCTTCGGTTCCGCAACCACCGGCTGGCCCCGTGCCCAATCGAAACCCGGGCGACGATTTCAGAATGGGGCACCACTTCAGATGGACGGCCACACCTAACACAGTGGTCTGAGACTCAAGGCGCTCACGGAACCCGTGACGGCCTAATGAAGGACTTCGGTTTAGAGGCCGACCAGGTCCGCGTGATTTGCCCTGACGTTGGCGGAGCCTTTGGCGCAAAGAACGGCCGCTACGCCGAGGACAAAGTCGTTGCTGCGGTAGCCCGCAAGATAGGCCGACCGACCCGATGGTCTGAGACTCGAAGCGAGTCAATGTTGGGTCTCGTGCACGGCCGAGCTTGCGAATTCGACTGCACCATCGGTGGCGATCGCGACGGCAACATCAAGGCCTACTCCATCTTCATGACACAGGATTCGGGCGCCAAGGCAGCAATCGGTGCAGTACTTCCGTTCCTCACCAAGATCATGGCTACTGGCGTCTACAACATTGACAAGGTGCACTTCGGCGCTATCTCACCCGTCACCAACACAGTCCCTGTCGGTGCCTATCGAGGAGCAGGACGCCCCGAGGCGACCCACGCAATCGAGCGCATGGTTGACTACTTTGCAGCTGAAGTTGGAATGGATCCGGCCGAGGTTCGCCGCAAGAACGTTTATGCGCCCGAAGACTTCCCGCTAACAACGCACACTGGCGCCGCCATGGACACAGGAGACTATGCGGGATCTATGGATTTGGCCTTTGAAGCGGCCGACGTCGCCGAGCTAAGGGCCGAACAGGAGCGTCGCCGAAGCTCCGGTTCGAACAAGCTCTTGGGCATCGGACTTTGCACCTATGTTGAAATCACGAACCCGCTAGGTGGCGGGGAATTCGGAAGCGTTGAGATTCGCCCCGACGGCTCGGCTCTTGCGCTAACCGGTTCGTCGTCCCACGGTCAGGGCCACCACACATCCTTCGCCCAGATCGTCTCGGACCTAACCGGGATTGCGTTTGAAAAAATTGAGGTGCGCCACGGCGACACCGACGAGGTTCAACGAGGCGGCGGCACAGGCGGATCCAAGAGCTTGCAGCTGGGTGGCACGGCCATCTGGCAGTCAACCGAACAGGTCATTGCCGACGCAAAGGACATCGCCGCAGTAGAACTTGAAGCCAATCCCGACGACATCGTCCTCGACACTGACACAGGCTCCTTCTCTGTAACCGGCACACCAACAATTTCAAAATCATGGGCCGAAGTGGCAACTGCGGCGGCAGCAGCTTCAGGTGCGAACCTGATGGCCGAGGCTGATTTCAATCCGCCGGGGGCAACTTTCCCCTTCGGCACCCATGTGTCGGTTGTTGAAGTAGACAGCGACACAGGCATGGTCACAGTGCTGCGCCATGTGGCTTGTGACGATGCCGGAGTTCTGGTCAGTCCCCTGTTGGTGGACGGTCAGGTCCATGGTGGTCTTGCGTCGGGAATCGCACACGCCATCACTGAAGAGTTCTCCTACGACGAAGACGGCAACCCTGTAACTGCAACCTTCATGGATTACGGGATCATGAGCGCCGCTGAACTGCCATCGTTTGAGCGGGTAGAGATGGTGACGCCAACTCCCCTCAACCCGATCGGGGCAAAGGGCATCGGTGAGGCCGGCACAATCGGTGCGACACCGGCGGTTCAAAACGCCGTAATAGACGCAGTCGCCCATTTGGGCATACGCCATATCGACATTCCGACCACTCCCGAACGGGTGTGGACCGCAATCCAATCAGCTAGTGGAGCGCACTAACAATGAGCAACGAAACAACCCAGGTGTCGGTAGAAATCGATGGCGCCGTGGCAACCGTGACCATGGACGACGGCAAGGCAAATGCGCTTTCCGCCAGCCTGATGACAGAGATCAACACGGCCCTGGATGACCTTGAATCAAACGATGACATCAAGGCCATTGTTCTTGCTGGCCGGGAAGGTCGATTCTCAGGCGGATTCGATCTGAACGTCATGCGTGGAGGTGACTTCAAGGCGATTGTCAGCCTGGTGGCCGACGGGGGTCAGCTAGTCCGTCGGATTTATGGCGGACCAAAGCCGGTAGTTGCCGCCTGCACCGGACACGCAGTTGCCGCTGGTGGGCTGATTTTGCTGGGCTGTGACGTTCGAGTCGGGCCCGACGCTGATGTAAAGATCGGGCTGAACGAAGTGGCCATAGGCATGGTTCTACCTAAGTGGGCACAAACCATCGCAACAGACCGCCTAAGCCGCCGCGCTCGCCAACGGTCGATTGTCAATGCTCGACTGTTTAACGGTAGCCAAGCGGCCGATGCAGGATTCCTTGATGTTGCGGTTGATCCAGCGTCGGTGATCGGCGAGGCCCAGGCAGAAGCCGCCGTCCTTTCGACACTCGACATGAAGGCGTACGCCCAGACGATCAAGGAGTTTCGTGGTGACACACTTAGAACCATGGACGAGCTGATCCTGGCTGATCGTCAATCAGTCGCCTAGCCGTGCGACTGCTTGAACCGCTGTCGATAGGCCTCAAGACAGCGCCCAACCGCCTGATGTTTGGGCCCCATGAGACAAACTTGGCATGGGGTCGGGACTTCTCAGATCGCCACGTCGCCTACTACGAGGCACGAGCTGCCGGGGGCTGTGGAACGGTTGTAACCGAGACGGCTTCGGTGCACGCAACCGACTGGCCATATGAGCGCTGCCCAGACGCGACCAGCTTGGACTCACTGTCAGCGGGATGGGCGAGAGTTGGCCAAGCCTGTCAACAACATGGCTCACTGGTAATTGGATCACTCGGCCACTCGGGGGGCCAAGGGTCTTCGGCGAACTCCCAACTCGAGTTATGGGCGCCATCTGACGAACCGGATGTGAATAACAGAGAAACGCCCAAGATCATGGAAGCCGATGACATCACTTCGGTTGTAGCCGGGTTTGCTCTTGGAGCACGGGCGGCCAAGACGGCAGGGATTGACGGAGTTGAAGTGAACGCCGGGCAACACAGCCTGGTGCGGCAGTTCTTCAGCGGACTGACTAACCGACGTGACGACGGCTACGGCATGGGCGCTGACCCGTTGCGATTCGCCCGAGAGGTGTTGGAAGCAACACGCTCCGAACTGGGCCACGGTCAGGTTCTAGGACTTCGTTTGAGTTGCGACGAGATGGCGCCCTGGGCTGGTGTCACGCCTGACCGGGCCGCTGAAATCGCAGCCGTTCTTGCAACGCTTGTCGACTACATCGTGGTGGTTCGCGGCTCCATATTCACAGTTGCGGCCACCCGGCCCGATTCCCACGACAGCGCAGGATTCAACATTGACCTCGCAGCCTCCATAGCCATCTCAGTTTGGGACGCCGCCCCTTCGGTCGCAGTTTTTGCCCAAGGGTCGATCGTGGACGTCGACCAAGCCGAGTCAGCACTTGAAGACTTCAAATTCGACGGCGTCGAAATGACACGAGCGCAAATTGCTGACCCCGACCTCGGAGCGAAACTTGCAGCAGGCAATCCGGAACGAATTCGGCCTTGTGTGCTCTGTAACCAGCTTTGTATGACCCGAGACAACCGCAACCCGATTGTCAGTTGTATCGGCAACCCAGCGGCCGGATTCGAACTGACGACGCGGGCTGATGATCCCGCCGTTGAAGCCGACCAATCTGCTAACTCGCCCCAGGTCCTGATAGTGGGCGGCGGCCCCGCTGGTTTAGAGTCTGCCCGGGTCGCCGCAGGGCGTGGCGCCTCGGTTCGACTGGTCGAGGCAAATCCAGACCTTGGCGGCATGGTCACAGTTGCATCAGCTGCCCCGGGCCGCCAACGACTAGCGAACTTGACCAGTTGGCTGGAGTCGGAGTGCCGACGACTTGGAGTGACCATTGAATCTGGTACCGCAGCAAGCACTGAGGAGATAACGGCTTTCGATGGCAATGTGATTGTCGCCAACGGAAGCCGCCCGCGCCTTCCTGAATATGAGATCGACGCTGAGGCAATATCGCTGACAGCAGCCGAGGCGCTTGCAGGATCGATCACCTTCCCCGAAGGCCCAATAGCTATTTGGGACCCCATCGGCGGGCTGACCGGAATCGCTGTGGCCGAGTTCCTCGCCCAGTCCCACTCCGAGGTGACCATAATTACTCCTGACCAAGTTGTCGGAACCCAACTTTCGCGAACAGGTGATATGCCCGGCGCAAATGTGCGCCTACAACAAGCCGGCGTCACCATCGTCAAACGATCTCGAGTTATCAAGGTCAATGAGTCAGACATCGAAGTTCAGGACGTCTTCACCAACAAGCGCTCGGCTGTGCCAGCGATCGCTTTGGTTGACGCCGGGCACAGACTGCCTAATGACCATTTACTTAGCAGCGTGTCCGGTCAGGCCTTGCCCGTCGGCGACCTCGTCGCGCCGCGGACGATTGCCGAAGCGATCCGCGAAGGTCGCGAGGCAGGAATCGCAGCAGCAGCGCAAACTTTGCCAACGGCAGAGCCGGTGCAATCATGAGCGGCTCACGATTCAGATATCTCTTCTCTCCCCTACAGCTAGGACCCCTTAAGTTAAAGAACCGCGTGATCTTCAGCGCCCATCTCACGAACTATGCAAGCCAAGACGGAATGCCCACCGATCAGCACGCTGCTTACTACGCTGCTCGGGCCAAAGGCGGCGCCGGGTTAATCATCACCGAAGAGCATTCAGTTCACAGAACTGATTGGCCTTATGAGAAGATGATCCACGCTTTCAAACCCGAAGTGGTACCCGGCTACAGAAAGATCACCGACGCAGTTCACGCTCATGGCGTGCCCATCTTGGCCCAGATCAATCACAACGGTGGCCAGGCCTCGAGCATGTACAGCCGACTTCCGGTTTGGGCGCCGTCGGCAGTTCCGGATCCGATGTTCCGTGAAGTACCCAAAGCGCTGAGCAAGTCAGAGATAGACGAAGTTGTGGCCTCATATGCCGAGGTAGCGGCTCGCTGCATTGAAGGGGGCTTTGACGGCATCGAACTTCAATGCTCACATTCTTCGATCGTGCGAGGTTTTCTCTCCCCCGCCACCAACATCAGGACCGATTCCTACGGCGGCTCACTGACCAACCGAACCCGCATCTTGCACGAAATTGTGGCTGCGGTTCGAGAAGCAATCGGACCCGATCTTGTGTTGGGAGTAAGACTGTGTGGAGATGAGCTGATCCCTGGGGGCACCACGATTGATGACGCGGTCCAGGTAGCAAAGGCTGTGGATGAAGTGGGCCAGGTCGACTACATCAACACCTCCATTGGCGTGGCGACCCAATCGCTGTTCATGATCGAAGCGTCGATGCACATCCCCCCTAACTACGCGATGTTCATTCCGTCTGCCATAAGAGATGCGGTTGATGTTCCGGTTGTAGGCGTTGGACGATTTAAGGACGCTCTGCAAGCTGAGCGAGCGCTGGCCGAAGGTCACGCTGATCTCATCGGAGTAGTGCGCGGCCAGATAGCCGACCCTGATTTTGTGGCCAAGGCTCGCTCGGGTCGAGACACCGAGACTCGACTTTGTCTTAGCTGCAACCAAGAGTGCGTTGGCCGTATGGGCCTCAACCGCTGGTTGGGATGTATCGAGAACCCTGACACTGGCCGGGAACAGATTCGGTTGACTCACAAGCAGCCGCCGCCGCGCCCGGGAACAAACATCACAATCATTGGTGGAGGGCCAGCTGGTCTGCAGGCCGCAGTCAGCGCAGCCAAACGTGGATTCAAAGCAACCGTGTTCGAAGCCCAGGATCAACTTGGAGGTCAAGTCCGCCTGGCCGCTTCAGTGCCTGCCCGGGCCGAGTTTGGCGACTTGGTGCGAAATCTCATTGCCGAGGCGCAGCGTCTCGGAGTGACCATAAACACCGGCTTAGCCGCTACCCCAGACCTGATCGAGATGACCGCGCCCGATGCAGTCGTGGTAGCTACAGGGTCCAGACCGTCAAGCCCATGGTGGGTGAACACCGAAGCCCCGAACGTGGCCGACGTTACTGAAGTGTTAGATGGGACAAAGTCACCCAGCGGGTCGGTCGTGATCATCGACGAGCTCGGGTTCCACCACGCAACTTCGGTGGCTGAGCTGCTAGCCGACCGGGGCTGTCAGGTGGAGATCGTTACCAAGGGCATGGTCGTTGCCCAGGACCTAGGCATCACCCTAGATATGGAAACCTGGTGGCTGCGGGCTACCACCAAGGGCATTGTCCAAACAACTGATCGGGTTGCGATGGGATTTGACGACGGCACAAACGAACTGCAGCTGTTGCACCACCCGACCAATACCACTGAGACGCGAAACCCAGACTGGCTGGTTCTTTCAATTCCAGCTCAGCCTCACGCCGACGTGTACTTCCAACTAAAGGAAATCTCGCCTACCCCGAGTTGGTCACTGCACCGCATCGGCGACTGCCTGGCCCCCCGGCGAGCACACTCAGCGGTGATTGAAGGCAACCGGGTTATAGATCAAATCGCAGCGAACTTGAGGCTAGCCGTATGACCGCTGCAGTTCCTGTCCCCGTTGACTCAACCATGCTGGCCTTGCTTCCGGTGAGAGACGGTGTGCTGCCAACCGGCGCGCTCGAGGCGGCATCGGAGTCGCGTGGGTCAGTAATAGTTGTTGGCAGTGGGGTTGAAGCCACAATTGAAGAGCTAGCTCCGCACGTGCATACCCTCACGCTGGCTGAGGTCGAAAGCTTCGCCCCAGCAGCCTGGTCAAAGGCGCTGGCCCCCCACTTGGTTAGCTATGACCGAATCGTTCTTCCTGGGAGCCCTGACGGGCGTGACCTGGCACCACGTCTATCTGCTGAGCTTCGAAGGCCGCTAGTAGCCGGAGTGGTTGGCGCAATAGGTGACGAGGTCCAGGTTGCTCGACACGGAGGGCTCGTTCTAGAGACACTCAAGCTTGAGAATCCGGTTGTCATTTCTATCGTACCGGGCGTCTCCCAGCCCAACGTGTTGGATGACAGCGTCAAGGTGGACCAGTTAGATCTGGCCACTTCTTTGGCGTCTCAGCGTGCGGCCGATTTATCCGTCAGGCTAGACACCGAGTCAATTGAGGTAACCGAAGCAGACGCTGAAAGTCTTGATCTGACCGAAGCCAGAAGAATTATTGCTGGCGGAGCCGGCCTCCACACTGAAGAAGCTTTCGAAGAGTTAGCAAGTGCTGCCTCGGCAATAGACGCTTCGCTGGGCGGGACTCGAGTTGTCATGGACAAGGGATGGATTCCGTTCGAACGCCAGATCGGCACTACCGGAATTATGGTGAACCCGGATCTGTACATTTCTCTCGGCATCAGTGGAGCCGTGCAACACACGGCGGGACTCGGCGAACCAAAGCACATCATTGCGGTCAACACAGACCCGCACTGCCCGATGATGGCCATGGCCGATCTAGCGCTTGTAACCGATGCGCCGCTGTTTCTAAGAGAGTTCCTGTCGCTCTCTCAAGACCTCTAGCCGAACAGCTTTGACGCCGTCCGCGCATCCTTAAGAAGGTGGCGGATCTTTACTCCGTGCTTTGAGGCAGCGGCCTTCATGTGCTGGGACAGACCGGCCTTGGGTGTTGGGTTTGAAACAGTGAACATCGCTTCGACAGCGTCGCAGATCACCTTGGGATACTGGTTTTGCATACGGTCACCCAAAATGAACTCTGGGGCGTCGGCTAGCTTGCGGTGGTCGGCGAGAACAAAGCTCTCCTCAAGCCGACGTTGATAGCCACTGAGTTTCTGGGCCGACACGTCACCATCTCGAACCGCCTCAATCGCCATTTGTGCCGCTATCTCTCCTGCCCCAATAGCGAAATTGACTCCCTCTAGCCAAAGTCCTGCAGCAAGACACATGCAGGCAGCGTCACCCGCAACCAGCATTCGGTCTGTGTAAAGCTCTGGCATTGTCTTGTAGCCACCCTCTGGAATCAGGTGTGCTGAGTATTCGGCGACGTCTGCCCCTTCTACCAGCGGAGCGATGGCCGGATGAGCCTTCAGGTTGGCAATGAGTTCTTCAGGGCGCACTTTGGCTGTCTGCAAGTCGGAAAGGCTGACAACAATGCCTACCGAGATTGAGTCCAGGTTTGTGTACACAAAGCCTCCGCCCGCCAGACCCGGAGTGGCTCCCAAAATCTCAATGTCCACACCGTGGTTACCTCTGACACCGAAGCGATCGTCAATTACTGACTTCGGCAGCGACAGCGTTTCCTTCGCTCCAAGAGTGAAGTGCTCGACACCACCGTGATGATAAAGACCTGCCTCTTTAGCTAGGAACGAGTTCACGCCATCACACGCAATGACCATCTTTGCCCGAAGGTCGCCATCGGGACGGTCGGTGCTAACGCCACAAATCTTGCCGCCTTCGTCACGAAGCAGCCCCGTCGCGGTTGTAGACGTGACCAAAGTTGCGCCCGCTTCAACGGCTTTGGAGGCCAGCCAGGAATCGAAATCGGGCCGGTAGGCCGTGGCTCCGTTGTATGGCTTTTCGCCCCAGCTCTCAGTTCTGTAATCAATCGTGAGGGCCTGCGTTGAAGTCATCATCATGGTCGAACGCCGGGTCACCCAACGCTGAATTGGCGCCTCGGTAATCCATTCTGGAACAAGTCGATCTAGCACACGCCCATAGATAACTCCGCCGTACATGTTCTTCGAACCGGGGAAGGGTCCTCGTTCGAGCAACACAACCGACCGGCCTGACCTGGCAAGGGTTAGCGCAGCGGCTGAACCAGCAGGTCCCGCCCCGACAACAATGACGTCCACATCAACTGGCTCTGACACCCATTGGATCGTATCGGTGAACTCGTAGGCTCGCCGGTGTGAGTGATGAACCAACCCAACAAGAAACCGAGCTAAGCGTTCTTGGCTCGACCGTCCGCCAGCCAATCCCCCACCCTGAGTGTTTCCCTGCCCCTCAGTACTGCGAGACCGTGACGTTCCGAACTGAAGAACTCACTTCAGTGTGTCCGGTTACCCAACAACCCGATCTCTCAACTCTGGTGATCTCATATGAGCCAGACGAGCTTTGTATCGAATCCAAGAGTCTGAAGCTGTATCTATGGGGATTCCGCGATCGCGCCGTGTTTGCCGAGGCGCTTGCAGCTGAAATCGCTAGCGAAGTTATGGACACTGCAAGCCCCAAACGCGTCACCGTCACCCTTACTCAGCGACCCCGCGGCGGAATCGGCCTGGAAACGGTGGCGGTTCGCACCAAGCTATCGTGAAGCCATGAGCTCCTTTGCCGACATCGATTTCGAAGAGCGCATGGCAACAGTGGAGTTCCGAGTTGGGACTCGGGCTCACATAACCGTTGACTCAAACGTATGCCGCAGCTGCACTACCAAGTCATGTGTCACCTGCTGCCCTGCAGATCTTTTTGTCCCGATGAGTGATGGCGGCATCCTGTTTAACTACGAACACTGCTTCGAATGCGGAACGTGTTACATGGTTTGCAACAACGAAGGCGCCATCAATTGGACCTACCCCGACGGCGGCCAAGGCGTTGTCTTCCGCCGAGCTTGATGTCGCACAAATCTGTACTTGTCTGCCCGAAGTGGGTCAGTACCCGAACCGAGGTCGATCCGATAACTGGCGAAGTTGCTACTGACGACCGCTTTAGCGGAATCAGCCCCGCTGACAGCTCTGCTCTGGAGTGGGGCCTGATGCTGGGCACTGCGTTAGGCGCAACGGTCACAGTGGCAACCGTTGGGCCACCGGCGGCCGAGCGCGCACTGGTTGAAGCGATCGCCTGCGGGGCAGGTAAGGCGGTGCGCATTCACACTGACGAACCGGTGAGTTCTTCGGCCACGGCTGCAGCTCTGGCGACGGTGGGCGACGATCATCAGGTCGTGGTGTGTGGTGACTACAGCATCGACCGCGGGTCAGGATCTGTTCCAGCGTTCCTCGCCCATCATCTTCAACTGCCTCAAGCCCTAGGCCTGCTTCATCTAGAAACCGACGACGGCCAAGTTGTAGCAACCCGGCGGCTCGACCAAGGACGACGCGAGCGCCTTCGATTGCGACTGCCCGCTGTAATCAGCGTGGAATCTGGTCTGGAGCTACGGAGGGCCGGACTTTCGGCAACACTAAGCGCAACAAGCGCAACCATCGAAGTTCGCGAACTGGCAGACCTTCAAGAATTGGGTGAGCTTCCCGAGTTCCCAGCTGTGACATCGGTGGGTCCATACAAACCGCCACCTCGAGTTGTCGCCAGCCCTAATGGAAATACCCAGCAGCGAATTTTGGAGCTGACCCAGATTGGGAACAACTCGACAAGTGCGGCAAAGGTGATCGAAGAGCCACCGGCCCAAGCGGCCCGCACCGCCATCGAGCAGTTGCGGCAATGGGGATATGTCTAACTTCTACGTGTCCAGCTATTGATGTTTATGACTATCAATGTGTAGCTACCAGTGCTGATCATCCCTCTCGGTTCAACTGAACAACATGGCCCCCATCTTCCGCTAGAGACAGACTCAATCATTGCCACCGCCTGGGCGAAACAGGTCGGGGCCAAAATTGGTGCCGATGTGGCCCCCGTTGTTGCATACGGATCGGCCGGAGAGCATCAGTCATTCGAAGGCACTTTGTCAATTGGGCAAGATGTCCTTTTTGCAACAATTGTGGAGTTGGCGCGCTCGGCCAAGCACCACCATGAAGGAGTGATCTTCCTGAGTGGTCATGCCGGAAATGCGGGGCCACTTCAAAGGGCAATCAAGCAACTCAAATCAGAGGGCCACAATGTCTTAGGCTTTGTTCCGGTACTTGCTGGCGCTGACGCCCACGCAGGATTTACCGAAACCTCAATCATGCTCCATCTAGCCCCTGAACTGGTGAAACTGGACAAGGCTGAGGCCGGAAACACCACGCCAGTAGGCGACCTTATCCATGACATGCAACACCATGGAGTTCGAGCGGTGTCACACAACGGAGTGCTGGGCGACCCCTCGGGGGCAACTAGTGAAAGAGGCGCCCAATATATGGACGAACTAGTGTCGACCGTGCTAGCAAAGCTCGATGTTACGGATCAGGTTTAATTGGCCGTCGAGATTTCCTTTTCGGTGTGACGTAGGCCACAATGACACGAATGCGTTCTGAGACGAGAGTTCATCCAGAGAGGGATTCTTCCGTTGGCCAAATCTGACACCAAGACCGCGCGCCTAGTTCCGCCTGGCCTGCCAAACGAACCACTGCTTCAGGTGAAAGATCTGAAGACTCACTTTCAGGTTCCTGCCGGCATCGTTCGCGCAGTCAACGGTGTCTCGTTGACACTTGATCGCGGCAAGACACTCGGCGTCGTCGGCGAGTCAGGATCGGGCAAGACGGTTCTCGCTCGCTCGATTATGCGCCTCAACTTGGGTGACCACGTGATCGCATCGGGTTCAGCCAAGTTTGAAGGCAAGGAGCTACTCGACATACCCATGTCGGACATGCCTGACCTCTGGGGCGTCGAGATGGCCATGGTCTTCCAGGATCCGATGACCTCGCTGAATCCGGTAGTGAAGATCGGCCGTCAGGTAACCGAACATATTCGTCATCACCACGGAACATCGAAGTCCGATGCCAAGGACGCTGCCATTGCGCTGCTGAAGTCCGTTCGGATTCCCGAGGCTGAAGCTCGGTTCAATGCTTACCCGCACGAACTCTCTGGCGGTATGCGACAAAGAGTCTCCATTGCTATCGCCCTGGCATGCGGCCCAAAGCTATTGTTCGCCGACGAGCCCACAACTGCTCTGGACGTAACTGTTCAGCACTCAATTCTCAATCTGCTAGCCCAGCAGCAACGTGAGCGCTACATGGCAATGATTATGGTGACCCACGATCTTGGCGTTGTTGCGGGCCGGGCGGACGAAATCATGGTGATGTACGCCGGCAAAGTCGTCGAGCGCGCACCCACCAAGACCTTGTTCGAAGATATGCGCCACCCCTACACCGAAGCCTTGATGCGATCGATACCCAAGGTAAGTGAGCGCAGCCACACCCGACTTTCTGCCATCGCCGGCCGACCGCCGGATCTCATCAACCCACCAAACGGTTGCTCGTTCAGCCCACGTTGCGCCTACGCCGGCCCAAGGTGTTTTGAAGAGGCTCCACCGCTTGTTGATGTTCCGGGGTCGGACCATCAGTTTGCTTGTTGGCTCCCGGTGGGCAGCGAAGAAGGCAAAGAAGCGTTTGAACGAAACCTCGCAGCCCGGGTTCCCCAGGCTGTGGCTATCGCCGAAGGTCGGGTAACCGAAGATCTAACCGGCGATCTTGAACAAGCCGCTGCCGAAGCCGTTGCTGAAGCAGCTGCCGCCGAGGAAGCAGAGGGAACTTAATGGCAGGAACAGGCAAAGCTCACCTCCGGCCAGCAGCAGACACCATGCTGCGAGTCGAAGACCTGGTAATGGAGTTCCCCGCCGGTGGCGGCAAGAAGGTACATGCTGTTTCGGGAATCAGCCTTGATGTTGCCGAGGGCGAGACTCTCGGTTTGGTAGGCGAATCCGGATGCGGCAAGTCAACAACTGGCAAGGCCATCATCCAACTGCCACCGCCGACCTCGGGGTCGGTAAGCCTTGACGGCACCGATCTTGCCAAGCTCCGCGGCGAGGAGCTCCGTGAAGCTCGCACAAGAATTCAGATGATCTTCCAGGATCCGATTTCTTCGTTGAACCCACGCCGAAAGATCGGCGAAGTTGTGGCCGAGCCGTTAAACGTTTGGGGTCCTGATGATCCTGAGCAACAGCGAGACCTCGTTCACAAGATGCTCGACGCTGTCGGAATCGACCCTGACGTTGCTGCGACCAAGCGACCACATGAATTCTCAGGTGGTCAGTGCCAGCGAATATCCATTGCCAGAGCCCTAGTTATGGAACCCCAGCTGCTCATCTGTGACGAACCTGTCTCGGCGCTGGATGTAAGTGTTCAGGCGCAAATTCTCAACCTCCTTGAGGATCTGAAAGTCGAATACAACCTGACTTTGGTGTTTGTGGCCCATGACCTTGCTGTTGTGAAGAACATCTCTGACCGCGTCGCGGTTATGTATCTGGGCAAGTTGTGTGAGGTCGCAGAGTCAAACTCGCTTTATGAGACCCCCGCCCACCCCTACACCTCTCTGTTGGTGGGCTCTAGCCCGATCCCAGACCCATCCATTGAAATTGACGAATCCGTGGTGGAAGAAGGCGAGCTTCCTTCGCCGATTAGTCCACCATCGGGCTGCCGGTTCCGTACCCGCTGCCCGTTAGCCGATGAAATCTGTGAGCGCGTTGAGCCTCAGATGGAACAGATCGGCCCAGATCACTTCGTAGCGTGTCATCATCCTTTGGTGACCTCTACGGAGGTGAACCTGTCCCCAACCGGGACAGACAAAATAGAAACAAAGGGGAGAACCTAGTGAAATACAAATCACACGGCATAACAAAACTGTTATCGCTGCTGTTTGCGTTCACGCTCATCGCCGCAGCTTGTGGCGGTAGCGATGATCCAGACGACAACGCAACCGAAACAACCGAAGGAACTGCTGAGGAAACTCCAGATACCACCTCGGCCGATACAGAGATCGTCGTAGACGAAGAGAGCGAGCGACAGTACGGCGGGGCGATATCTGTAGGCCTTGAGGCCGAAGCCCCTGGTCTACGACCCTGGGAAGACGCTTTTGCCTCCCCCGTCTACAACATGGCTGTCACCATCTATGACAAGCTCATGGAGCAACGAGTCGACGGCACCTACGGTGGCTGGCTCGCTGAAGACATCACGCCAAACGAAGACTTCACCGTATGGACACTGACGCTGCGCGAAGGTGTCGAGTTCCACAACGGGGAGAAGCTCACCGCTAACACCTTGGCCGAGATGTTCCCAATTCATCAGACTGGTGCTCAGAGCTCCGGTCAGGTCACCGCTGCGGGTCTCATCAGCGTCGAGGCCACCGATGACGTCACTGCGGTTTACACGCTTGAGAACACCAACTCAGCGTTCCCCGCATACCTGGCTCGTTCGGCGCTCGGCATGGTCTTTGACCCAGTCGCTGCTGCCGCCGACACCGATGCATACGCAAACGCACCAATCGGAACCGGTCCATTCATGATCGAGAGCCGCGACGTTGACAACCAGACTGTCGTTGTTCGTAACCCCAACTACTGGAAGAGCGATGCCGACGGCAACCAGCTTCCATACTTGGACCAGATCACCTTCCGACCAATCCCGGACGAAGGAACTCGTTTGGACTCGCTCACCTCAGGAACCGTTGAAGTCATGCAGACTCTTCGTCAGGGCACAATCCGTGACGCTCGAAACTCAGATGGCTTGACGCTGTATGAGCATCAGGGCAACAACACCGGCGGCGGTATGTACAACGTCGCTGTGCCTCCGTTTGATGACGTCCGAGTACGTAACGCTCTGACGCTGATGAACAACCAGGAGTCAGTAATCGCTGCCCTGGGTGGCGAAGGCATCTCTAACGGAACCACCCAGTGGTTCGGTTCAGACAGCCCTTACTGGTCACAGGCAGCTGCTGACGCATGGCCCACGTTTGATTTCGACGCAGGCAAGGCAAGGCTTCAAGAATACTTGGATGATCCTGAGCGTTCAGACGGCAAGGCAGTCGGCGAAAAGATCGACGTTGACCTCAGCTGCCCACCAGACCCAACGCTGATTGCCGCAATGCAGGTAATCGAGCAGGTTTGGACTGCATCGGAGCAGGTAAACGTAACTCTCAGCCAGTTTGACCAGGCAACCCACATCAACACGGCCCTTGGTTCACCACCGGACTTCACCGGTGAGCACCAGGCCCACTGCTGGCGTTGGTCCAGTGAAGACGATCCTTCGTTCTCGCTGAACACCGGTTTCGCTCCACCGAACCTGAGCCCAGTCAACTTCAGCAACTACTTCAACGAAGAGATGTTCGGTCTGCTAACCCAGGCTGTAGCAACTACCGACGTTGCAGAGCGCAAGGCCCTTTACGAGCAGGTCAACCTGATCATCGCTCGTGATACTCCAATCTGGTACTCCGGTGGAACTGCGACGATGATCGCAACCCAGCCAGAGGTACAGGGCATTAACGGTTGGACACTGCCAGATGGCACTGTCGGTATCGGCTTCCCATCAGCCGAAGGCCGTTACGTCGAGGTTTGGCTCGAAAGCTAAACCCGTCAGTTAGATAAGACATGTTTAGGGGCGGGCCAAGCGCCCGCCCCTAACTGTCAGTTCATTTAGTTAGCAATTACCCGGGGGAAAGACACATGGCCAAACTGATTCTCAGCCGACTGGTCCGGCTCATATTGACGTTGCTGGCTGTCAGTGCGCTTACGTTCTTCCTCCTGAAGCAGCTGCCTGGCTCAGAGATCGACGCTCTGCTTCCACCAAACGCTCCAAGAGATCCAGAGACGATTGCTCTACTTGAGGAGCGCTTCAACCTAAACGATCCACTACCCGTTCAGTATTTCAAATGGCTCGGCAACGCGGTTCAAGGAGATCTGGGAACCTCGGCCTTCGGTGGCCTATCGGTATCGGGTCAGATCAAAGATCGCTTACCCATTACCGCTGAGCTTGCATTCGTTTCAGTCTTCTTCGCTCTTATCATCGCCGTGCCGCTGGGCATAATCGGTGCCTATCGTCCGAAGAGTAAAACCGACAGCATCATTTCCGGCATTAACCAAGTCTTTATTTCTTCGCCCAACTACCTCGTAGCGGCGGTTTTGTTGTACGTCCTCAGTGTTAGATACGGGCTTCTGCCTACGGTTGGGTGGACCCGCCTAGGCGACTCGATAACTGGCAACCTCAAGAGCGTCATTATGCCAGCCCTATCGCTCGCACTTCTAGAGATCGCCATCTACACCCGCCTAATCAAGACCGACATGTCAGCCACTTTACAAGAGGACTTCATCTTGTCGGCTAGGGCTAAAGGCCTGCCGAATCGTTATGTTCTGTTCCGCCACGCCTTGCGACCCAGTTCGCTAAGTCTGATAACCGTGCTGGGACTTAACCTCGGCGCCCTGTTGGGCGGAACCGTCGTTATCGAGTTCATCTTTGGACTCCCCGGCATCGGAGGCAAGCTGCTTCAGTCAGTCTTCTCTCGTGACGTGGTAATGGTGCAGGGCCTGGCGGTCTTCATCTCAATGTCCTATGTAGTCATCAACACGCTGATCGACATCGCTTACTTAGTGGTTGATCCCCGAACAAGGAGCCGAGGAGTATGAGCATTGTCGATATCAATACCCCCGTACCAGTACCCGAAGCTGCCCTCATAGAACTGTCAGAAGACGCCAAGGGCAAAGGTCGAGTTCGTAGGTACTGGTCGGCCATGGGTTGGGGAACACGCCTAGCCGCTGTCTGGTTCAGCTTTATCGTCCTGGCCGCCATCTTCACGACATTGCTTGTGGTCTTTGGCTTCGAAGGCGCCTCGTTCATCGGCCTTCAGGATCCCGACGGCTTACCCTTCCTGGTTGGCAGCGACGCAAAACCCAACGAAGGACCCTCGCTAGATAACTGGCTTGGAACAGACAACCTCGGCCGAGACATCTTCAGTCGAATTCTTCATGGCTCACGAATCTCCCTGACGGTTTCACTAACCGCTGCGGTATTCGGAATGACATTTGGCCTGTTCCTCGGTTGCTTGGCCGGATTCAAGCGAGGCAAGGTTGAGACCGTCATCATGTCAATCGTCGACGTGATCTTGGCCTTCCCAGCGCTAATCCTTCTGCTCATCATGGTGATCGTGCTTGGTCGTCAAACACTTTCGTTTATCTCGCTCACGATCGGCCTCTTGGCTATACCGCCTTTCACTCGTGTGGCTAGAGCTAACTCGCTAAGTGTTTCCAACCGCGAGTACGTCATGGCTGCGCGCGCAATCGGTACCAAGCCCACCAAGATCCTGTTTAAGGAAATCATCCCGAACGTGGCTCCTAGTGTGTTCGGCTACGCCTTGGTCTATGCCGCCCTGATCATCGCAGTTGAGGGTGCTCTGGCCTTCCTGGGACTTAGTGTTCAGCCGCCGACAGCTACGTGGGGCCAGATGCTTAACGAAGCAAGAGGAGACATCAAAGTCACCGTGGTGCCCGCCCTTTGGCCTGCTGGTGCGTTCTTCTTCACGATCTTGTCGCTGAACACACTTGGCGACTTCTACCGAAGTATGACTGCGTTCCGCGGTTCGTCTCTATAGATCCAAGGAAGATCCCATGAAAACGCGAGCAGCAATTCTGTGGGGCGAAGGGCAAGACTGGAAAGTTGAAGAGATAAGTCTTGGTGACCCCGCCCCTAGCGAGCTAATCGTTAAGACCGCTTACGCCGGACTTTGCCATTCAGATGAACATCTGGTCACTGGCGACATCACGATTCCCCAAGAAGCAATCGAGGCCATGGGGGCTCCGCACTTCCTACCTTGTATAGGCGGGCACGAAGGCTCTGGCGTTGTTGTTGAGGTCGGTTCGGGTGTAACAAGCGTTGCACCTGGTGACCACGTTTCAGTCAGCTTTGTGCCGTCTTGCGGTAGCTGCCACTGGTGTGCAACAGGCCGGCAGAATTTGTGTGACATGGGTGCCGGCACTTTGGCTTCGGGCATGTTGTCTGATGGCCAATACCGCCATCACACCGCCGATGGCACCCCCCTTAACAGGATCGCTCAGCTTGGCACCTTCTCCGAGCACATGCTTGTGAACGAAGCATCGGTCATCAAGGTAGACAAGGACCTCCCGCTAGATGCTGTCTCGCTGGTTTCTTGTGGCGTGGCTACTGGAGTGGGTTCGGCCCAAAACAGAGCAGGCGTCTCATCGGGAGACACCGTCGTTGTGGTTGGCATCGGGGGCATCGGTGCGAACGCAGTACAAGGAGCCCGCATGGCCGGCGCATCCAACATCATCGCAATCGACACCAACCCGGACCGTAAAGAAAAGGCGCAAGAGTTTGGGGCAACCCACTTCTTCTCATCGTTTGATGAGGCAATTGGAGCCGTCTCGGAAATGACCAGAGGCATTATGGCCGACTCTTGCATTCTCACCCCAGGAGTTACCACCGGCGACCTCGTTCAGCCTGCGATGGACGTGATCTCCAAGGACGGCACGGTCGTGGTGACCGGCCTAGCCCCAATGCAACAACAAGAAGTTGGCCTGAGCTTGTTTAATCTGGCCATGTGGAACAAGGAAATCAAGGGCACAATCTTTGGCTCTGGCAGCCCAAGAGTTGAGATCCCGAAGCTTCTACGCCAGTACCAGCAGGGCCAGCTCAAGCTGCACGAGCTGATAACTCAGACCTACACGCTGGATCAGATCAACGAGGGCTATCAAGACATGCGCGACGGCAAAAACATTCGTGGCGTAATTGCGTTCGATTGACGATCCGCCAGCCAGTTGCACCTGACACCTGATCCCCTCCTGAGGACTTACAACAACGGCCAAACCTTGGTGGGCGGGTCTCCAACCACCATGATGAAGCTGTCTCGCTCGGGGGCACGCACGGTAGCTACTTGGTTCGGCGGAGCTGAGGTGGCCCACACCCATGCCGAGGCGTCGCTAGCAGGCCGACTGTTGGCAACCGGCATGGCCCATCGCACAGACACCGACCAGTCGCTGACCTTTGCTGTTGTCATCCCAGTTCGAGAGGACTCCCCAGGGCTGGCCCGAACGCTTAAGGCGTTGGGTACCGGCCAAGTCGACGTTCACGTCGTGCACGACTCAGAACCCGAGCCAATGGGTCCGGCGGCGGCTCGAAACTTGGGTGCCACCCGCACCGAAGCCGACGTCATCGTGTTCGTCGATGCGGGAGTTGAGATCAACTCAGACACAGTCAGAAGATTGGCGGCCAGTCTTGTAGGCAAAACTGTTGCTGGCGCCCCTCGAATTAAATCAACGCCCACAGCTGGATTGATTGGGGCCTATGAGACGAACCACTCCCCCCTGGACCTCGGGCCCTTGCCGGGAATAGCCAGAACAGGAAGCCGAATCTCCTATGTTCCGAGCACAGTTCTGGCTGTTAGGCGGTCTGCGTTCGAAGCTGTTGGGGGTTTCAACCTAGACATGCGCTACGGCGAAGACGTCGATCTAGTTTGGAGGCTCGCTGCGATCGGCGACATCAAATACATGCCATCGCTGGTGGCCCAACACCCTCCTCGCGAAACGGTACGGGCATTTGTTCAGCAACGATTCAACTACGGGACTGCGGCCGCGCCTTTGGCTATGCGTCATGGCAACAACGTTGCACCGGTCGCACTATCGGGATGGAGCATCGCAACAATTGCCCTGCTTCTGGTTCCTATGCCCACAACGCTTTTGCTGTGGCTCGGCGGCCTTAGCTTTGGCCTTAGCAAGAAGATGCCCGAACCCGCTCCCCTTTCCTTGGCCGTCGACGCAACACTTCGGGGCAACTTTGCCGCAGCGGAATCGGTGGCTAAGGCAAGCACTCGAGTTTGGTGGCCGTTAGCTCTAGCCGCCTTAGCCTCCCCCCTCAAACTGCGCATCGTGATGGCGTGGGTGTGGAGCTGGTCAAAACACCGAACCTGGCTCGGCCTATTTGACGATGTGGCTTACGGAGCGGGCGTATGGCGCGGAACACTCCGGGCCAAGACGGCCCGGAGTGTTCTGCCTCGCTTAGTTGTTGGAAAATCTCAGTCGAAGAGATCTAGAAGTTGACCGTTGTCGAGAACAGTTGCGCCTGCAGCTGTTGCTCGGGCAGCTAGTACTTCATCTTCAGTTACAACTGCAACTGGCCACTCTTCCGGGTAGCTGGCAATCAAAGCTGCGATCTGATCGGTGTCGCTGCTTTCTGCGTTACTCAGACGAATTCGAACGACGCGTGACTCAGGAAGGTCGTCCTCGCCACCAAGAGTTGCATCAAACATGACGTCAGGAGCCGCACCGGTGTCGCCGGCCAAGATGTTGAGATAGGTGACCAAGGCGCCACGCTGTTCAGCCACTGTCATAGCTGGCCAGCCCATTGAGGCAACAGCATCGCCTTGAACTAGTACTACCAAGTCTGCAGTGTTAACCACATGCTCTGCAAGAGCCTTCGAACCAGGCTCAAGAGAATCCGGGATTGCCACGGCTCGGCGACCCGATGACTGTTCGGTTGCGGTCAGGGCCTCTGGAGTAGCAGGCTCTGGGTCATCGACGACTTCAGACATGTCTTCATCGATCACATCCACTGGAGCCACTACGGGATCGTGCCCTAGTTCTGCCGCAATCTCTGCGCCAACCGCATCAAGCTCGTCAGGCTGGCTAGCGGCTACTCCGCTAAACACGCTTGACGGGTCGATCTCGGGCACTGATTCTTCGACGTCGGCAACCGCTTCACTTGCGGCTTCGCCATCGACATCAAGCGCTTCACCAGCGCTGAACTGATCAACATCTGCGTTTGGAGCCGATACTGACCCCAAATCGGCATCAACTGGTGGTGCTGGAGGAGGTGGAGGCGGAGCCGAATAGGTGGGTCCGTCAGTGGCAGCAACAAACGATGAGGTCGGTGCTGGTGGGATCTCGGCAACGAAGTTGATCTGACCGGCGCCATCATCGAGGCTGCTGTCTAGAACCGAAAGGTTTGGAGCAGCAGGCTCGGGAGCCACCATCAATTCGTCCAAGCGAGACCCAGTGTTCTGCAGTGCAGATGTAAGGCTGACCTCGGTGGCTGCAACTTCGGCGTTGGCCGAGTCGACTCGATCAAGCTCGGAGTTGAGAGTCTGAGTTGCTGAGCTGAACGCACCACGCAACGAGGCAAGCGACTGTTGGCTTTGCTCAAGGTTGCTAGCAAGAACATCTCGCTCGCCCTTAAGGTCAGCAATCTGACCGGCAAGGGCTTCCACCATGGTGCGGCGGGCCTCGCTGGTCTGGTTGACGTCAACATTGAGGCGCTGGAGTTCGGCGCCCACTGCGGCACGTTCTGCAGACAGTGTTTCGAACTGTTGCTGAAGGGCTGCGGCTTGACCGCTGATATCGCTGATCTGAGTCTCGAGGACTTCGGCGTTGGAGCCAGCCTGTTCTAGCTGACCAGTCAGGTCATCGCGTTCGCCTATCAGGTTGTCACGCTCGAATGTGAGTGCGTCTCGCTGGGCGCCAAGATCGGCTACTTCTGCTGTTAGCGAAGCTCGTTCGTTGGTTAGTGATTCGGTCTGAGCTAAGAGCTCGTCGCGCCTGATCGTTAGTTCATCACGCTCTGTACTGAGGGCATCTCGTTCTTCGATGACCTGATCTCGCTGAGTCTCAAGGTCGGCGACGACGATTTGGACACCGGCAACCTGCTCTTCAGCCTGAGCGAGAGTTGCCTGGATGCCTGCACGCTCTTCTTCGAGAGAAGCGATGAGTCGACGCAGTTCAGCAATCTCGTCGGCAAGCTCAGCCTGGCGAACGATTGAGAGTTCTTTCTGATCCTGGGCACGATCACGCTCGGCTCGGATGTTTGCCAGATCTTGACGCAGCGCCTCAATCTGAACAGTGATACCGCCATCAGCGGATCCCTTCACCGACTCGATATCGGTGCTCACCTGGCGGCGGTCCTCAGACAAGCGTGACGCGAGGCCCTCAAGACCATCCAGCTCTTCACGGATGACGTCATGAGAGGTTATTTCAGATGAGCTTTCTGAATCACCAGAACCAGGAGCAGCCACACCAGCCAAAGACGGAGCTGCCGGGGCAAGACCTGGCGGAGGCGGAGGAGGAGGTGGAGGCGGCGTTCCAGAGTCGCCTACATCGGCTGCTGTCTCATCTGGAGCAGAATCTGCGGCTTCGACGCCGCGTTCCTCGATTTCTGCTATTGAAGACTCCCAACCGTCAGGTCGTGTCAACCAAAGGTGGCCAATCTCACCGACTGACTCCGGTGTGGCCTTAGAAGCAACCTGAGCACGAAACTCGGGGTCTTCATCAATTACCCGCTGCGCAACCGTCATGGCACGCTTAGGTAACTGGGCTACATATAAAAAGCTCCGCATCGGTGTAGGCGGGTCGACGGGAGGCGTTGCCTCTACCCCGTCTCGGGCCACACTGAATGCCAGCTCACACGCTGCGCTTAGCGACTCGGCTTCCATAGCCAAAACTCCTCTAGTAATTCTTCAACACCAAACAATCGGCCAGTCGAAGCAGAACTTCAGCAGTTTCGTACTAAAGAGCGATCCTTAGCTAGAAATGCTGGTTTTCAGCTGTTGGAGTTTTGCCGCCACAAGCCCATTTGTTAATGCTTGCCTACAAGACTGGACTGCCGAACTCAGGTCGTCAACCCGACCGGCAACAACCAGGGCAGCCGCAGCGTTGAACAACACGATCTCAGTTACCGGACCCTCTTGGCCATCAAGCATCTGTTGAAACAGCACAGCATTGTCGGCCTCGGATCCGCCGACCAGTTGATCTAGACCTGATATCTGCGCCAGGCCCGCATCCTCGGGCGCTATTTCGATCCGGTCAACCTGGCCAGGAGTGACAATTCGGACGATGTTTGGGCCGGTTGTCGACAGCTCGTCAAGGCCATCTGCCCCCGACACGACCCATACCAAATCCGAACCAACCCGACTCATGACCTGGGCCATTCGATCACCCATCTCCGGATCAGGAGTACCAATGACTTGGCGCTTGACTCGTCCGGGATGCGACATCGGGCCCAGGACGTTGATGACCGTCGGGATTCCCAACTCGGCCCTCGCTGGGCCAGCGTGCCGCATGGCCGGGTGGAAGGTTCTGGCCAATGCAAAGCCGATGCCGGCCTCAGCCACACAGGCTTCTAACTCTTGTGGAGTTAGATCCGTTCGGACCCCAATCGACTCGAGGAAGTTAAACGATCCCGAAGTTGAGGATGCCTTGTAGTTGCCGTGCTTACAAACGGTCGCCCCTGCTGCGGCAGCAACAAAACAGGCCATTGTGGAGATATTCAGCGCATGCTTGCGTCGGTGAGCGCTGCCGCCTGTACCCACAATGTCGACTGCTTCGGAGGGCAGGTTCAGTGGTGTTGACGCACCAAACATCGCCTCGACCATGCCCAACATTTCATCAACGGATTCACCTTTGACTCGAAGTCCGACGATGAATCCAGCCAACTGGGCACTCGTGGCGCGTCCTTCGAGCACTTCAGTCATCGCAGTCTTTGCTTGGGCTGAAGTCAAGTCGCCCCGGTCAGCCACGACAGTCAACACTTCTGACCAATCGAATTCAGCTATCGGTTCAGTCGTCAGTTCAGTCGTCAGTTCAGTCATCGGTGGGGCTCCTACGCGATTTTATCGATCATCAATGCTTGACAGTCCGGCCGAGAACCGATCTGCGTTGGTCTTGTCGGCGGCCGCAACAGTCTCTAGCCAGTCGGCAATATCACCAAAACCCTCGGCCCTGGCCGTCTCGGAAAAGGCTGGATACATGTTGTTAGATTCATGAAGTTCGCTAGCAATCGCAGACCTGAGCGAGTCACTTGTCGACTCGATTGGTTGACCGGTCGCTGGGTCGCCAACTTCAGCCAAGAAGTCTAGATGGCCGAGCGCACGGCCAGTCTCACCGTCGGCGACTGAACGGAACAGCTCGGCAATTTGCGGGTAACCCTCGATGTCGGCCTGCTGGGCAAAGTAAAGGTAGCGCCTGCTGGCCTCGCTCTCTCGGGCGAAGGCGATCTTTAAGTTGGCTTCAGTTTGGGAACCCGCTAGTTCTTGCACGAAGTGAGCCTATCTACTTGGAGCCTTCACCGACTGAGAGTTACCCGCCCGTAGGCGGTCACGGTGCAAGCACATCAACTAGTACAATTCGCGGTGTGTTGAACCTCGATTGGAAAGTAGTCCGCACCGCGGCCACGGCCGGACTGATGCTATTAGTGCCAGCCGCCATCGGAGCCGCCTTGCTGGTGGATGAATCGAACCGCGGCATCTGGTCTTTCCTCTTCTTTGCCATCACAATGCTCGGCTTTGTTATTGCCGGCTTTGGCGCCGGAAGGCTTCGGACAGACACGCCAATGGTTCACGGACTAGCCGCTGCGTGGGCAGCGTGGGCAGTCATCCAGGCGTTTGGAATCATCCGAAGGATCGCCTCCGGCGAAGACATTACCTGGCTGGCATTGCCGCTAACTGCGCTGATTGCAGCAGCAGCCGGTGTCGCCGGGGCAATCTTCGCCGACTGGTCCCGCCGCAACATAGGAAACCAAGCCCTCTAAAACCAGCCCTCCCCACTCCCGAATTGACCTGGCTAACCGTCAAAAATTCCGTTCTGGCGGTGTACCCAGTCAAACCCGGCTGGTTCCCAGGTCAGTTCGAAATTGGTGGCTGGTAGCCAGGTCAATTCCGAAGTGGTGGCTGGTAGCCAGGTCAGTTCCCAGACTGCTACCGTCTGTCTTCCAGGGTGAGTCAGTTGAGTGACCGCGGGCGATGGCTTCATCGTTCGAGGAAAGTCGGGGCTCCGCAGAACAGTGTGCTGGCTAACGGCCAGTCGGGGTGACCCGCAGGAAAGTGCCACAGAAAACAGACCGCCGATGGGCTGGGCAACCAGTCACAGGTGAGGTTGAAACGGTGCGGTAAGAGCGCACCAGCAGCTAAGGCGACTTGGCTGGCTAGGTAAACCCCACACGGAGCAAGGCCAAACCGAAGACATTAGCTGTTCGTTAGATCCCGCTTGCGGTGATCAGTCTTCAGGTGGGCTGCATAGATGGATGGTCACTAATCGGAGCTTGGCAACAAGCCCGGGAACAGAACCCCGCTTACAGACTGACTCACCCTGTCTTTGCCGTTCCCCGGCCACGGAGGCCGCGCCTTTATCGGTTCACTGGTCGGGACGCACGTTTGCATCGGTTCACTGGTCGGGACGCGCCTTGGTACTTTTTCACTGGTCGGGACGCGCCTTGGTACTTGTTCGCTGGTCGGGAGGCTGCCTTTTGTGGGTCCGGACGGCTCATTTTGATGGGTTGGTTTCTTAGATGCTCCTTTTGGGGATTTGGACGTGTATCTTCTGGTCTTGCGGATCCACTCCTGGATTCAAGGGTGGGCGATGAACAAAGTGGGCGTAATTTTACGATGGCCGAAGTCTTGAACGCCCTGCTCGATCGGCTCGTTAGCGTCTATCAGAACGCTGGCCTGCTTAGTGTGCCGGTAATCGTTACCGGCATAGTGCTGTTCGCCCTGCAACGACGGTTCCCGATCACTAAGGCCTTCAAAGGCTCGTCGGCAACAAGCGCAGGTTGGACCCTTATCGCAGCACCGCTTACTGCCATCTTCATCGTGCTTGAGTTCGCCGCGATCAGCAAAGCGCTTGGCGGTGCGCTCTCGTGGGACGGTTTCCAGCGTATTCAAGAGTGGCCAATCGCAATCCGGGTGATGGTCGGTTTCCTGGTCGTGGACTTCGTCGATTGGTGGTCGCACCGCCTTCGTCACCGTGTCCCAGTGCTTTGGCGCTTTCACACCATTCACCACTCCGCACCCCACATGAACTTCTGGGCATCACTGCGAAGCCATCCAGTAGACGTCATCGTCGGATCAACTGTGTTGGCTATCCCTTTCCTCATTGTTCAGGAGTCAGCCATGGTCTTTGGCTTGGTAGCTGCGACTCGGACAGTTCTGTTCTACTTCCATCACTCCAACATCAAAGTCCGGCTTGGCCGAGTAGACGCTCTGGTCGTGACCCCTCAATGGCATCGCCTTCATCATTCGACGCTTGAAGAGCACTACGACTCAAACTTCGGAGCCACACTCACCATTTGGGACCGAATGTTTGGCACAGCACTCGTTCCCGGACCTGAAGACTTCCCGCCAGTTGGGCTCGACGAAGAACTAGCCCCAGCCGACGCAACAACTTTGGCTGGCGTGCCTAAAGCACTTATTAAGCAGTTCTTGTATCCATTCCGCAAGCTTCGGCAAGCGGCCTAAGCCGCTCCCACTATTTGCCACACCATCAGGTAGTGGGCAAGAGCTCCCAACACGGTGAACAGGTGCCAGTACTCGTGGTAGCCGAACGTCAGCGGGAACTTGTTGCCATAGCGTTTGTAGAAGATTACGGCGCCGACTCCATAGGCCACTCCCCCGCCCAGGCAGGCCACAAACGCCAACGGTCCAAGGCTTCGGTAGACAACTGGAAGCGCCACGAAGGCTACGCAACCAACAACCCCGTACATTGCGTTAGCCCAGTACCAAAGCCGCCTCGTGCCAAAAACCTTCATGCTGATTCCAACTGCGGCAAGACCCCAAACCACCGCAAGCAGCGAAATTCCCCAAGCCCGGGGCAAGGCCAAAACACACACCGGTGTATAGGTTCCGGCAATTTGAATGAAGATCATCGAATGGTCAACCCGCGCCATCTTCCGCTGAGACTCAGCAGTAACGGTGAGGCGGTGGTAGCAAGCCGACACCGCAAAGACAGCCAATACCGACGCCGCGTAGATAGACAACGCAATCCACGCTGATCCGCTTGAGGCTCGCAGCAATAACAAAACCGAGGCAGGGATCCAAGCAGCCACCGACCACGCGTGAAGACGCCCCCGCCACCTCGGCCGAGGCTGACCGGTCTGATAATCGAACTGTTGAACCCGAGTGGCGGTCATTGAAGGACCGACCTTGATAGCTGCCCTTGGCTGATCAACAGCTCTCTGTTCTGCGGCTTGTCCAGCTCATACTGGCGGTAGGCCCACACCCCTACGCCAACGGCAATCAGCTCCAATAGGAGTCCGACCTCAAGCTGGCGAGACCAAGCAGGAACGCCATCGCTAGGAAAGTCAAAGCCAAATGCCGGCCACCAAAAGAGGTTCTGATCGGCCCATGAGGCGTCTAGAACCAAATGGACCATCAGACCAATCGGCACACCCAGCAGACGGCGCCGAAGCAGACGCTTCTTTGACGTCAGCGCCATCACGGCCCCCATGGCTACAACGCTAAAGACCAGCGTGTGCAGTATGCGAGGCCCACCAAACACGGCTTCAGTGAGCGGCAGAAGGGCGCCAACAACTACGAGCCGGTAGTCGACCATTGGAGACTTAAACACTTGCGCCACTGCAACAGGTGCCAAGATCACGAACCAAAGGAACATATTTCTGTTATCTCAGACGATTAAGAGACGGCCACATTCATCACACTTTATGACCGCATCATCCGGAGCCTTCTTAGCTCGGTCAACTGTCACAGCAGAAAGTGTCATATGGCAGCCATCGCAGATTGTTCCGTTTAGCTTGGCCACCGCGATGCCCCCCATGTCCGACCGCAACTTTTCATAGGCGGCCAGCAGCTCGGCCGGAACTGATTCGATTGCAGCCACCCGAAGGGCGGTTTCGCTCGATATCTGAGCGTCAACCTCTGCCAGCTTCACATCAAGATCAGCACTGACCGCACTCGCCTTGTCCAACAGTGCCTGTCGCTTGACTTCGGCCTCAGATAGCAGCTCTGAGACGCCTTCGATCTGCTCCATGAACTCGAGCTCTTCGTCTTCGATGCCCGCCTGCCGCTCGGCCAAGGACTTCGCCTCACCTTGCATCGCCAACAGATCCTTAGTTGCGGTGACAGAACCGTCATAGAGCTTGACGTTTATGTCGTCTCGCTTGGCCTGAAGCTTCGCTACCTCGTCATCGAGACGCTTTCGCTCGCGGTCCAGTTCGTGGTGGTTTGCCTGGATCTCAGCCATTGTTGATTCAGTCTGAGCTATTTCGGCTTCGATAGCCGCTAGTTCGCCCCGTAGATCATGGTGAGCGTGCCGGTATCGCAGCTGATCAACCAGCGTGTCATGGCCCTGAACGACCAACAGTTGTTCATAAGCGGGCGATGCCATCTATTCCTCGACAGTTGGTGCGGGAGCAGGCGCCGCAGTTGTGGGAGGCGCCGCAGTGGGTGCCGGCGTTGGCGCAGGAGCTGGAGCTGCGGTGGTAGGAGGCGGGGGCGGCGGCGCGGTGGTTGGAGGAGCCGTTGGCGCTGGAGTTGTGGGCGGCGGAGGTGGTGGCGCAGTTGTGGTTGTTGGGCAAAGGCCAACATCATCAGGGCCAGCGCCTTCAGGCAAGATGGGCTGGGACCCATCTGGGCAAGCAGTCGTTGTGGTGATTGGCCGGAAGCAATCCTTGGTACCGTCGCCGTTGCTGTCAACCAGCTCGGTGTTCTTCACTGGCTTGAACCAGTCAGAGCTGTTGCAGTAATCGATCTCGCCCTTGACCTTGAGGTAGTTGCCCCCTCCATAGGAATCTGGATCGGGAAACGCTAAAGGTTCGAGGTTCTCATGGTATGCCCGGTTGAAGTCTCCGAACACCGCAGCTGGAACCTTGCCACCGAACATGTTGCCCCAGCCGGGAACATTACGCATTGGGACCTTGAGGTCAGGGTGACCCATCCATACCGCAGTTGACAAATGCTCGGTGAAACCAACAAACCAAGCATCTTCGTAGTTCTGCGCAGTACCGGTCTTGCCACCAGCGGCGTGGCCATCGCCAATTCGAGCGTTGGTGCCGGTGCCGTTACGCACGTTGGATTCAAGAACCTGAGTGATCATCCGTGCGCTTTGTGAGCTGATCGCTCGCCGAGCTTCAGGTCGGTGTTCGTACACAAGCTCACCGTTGCTGTCTTCTATCTTCTCGACGTAGTAAGGAGCGTTGTAGACACCGTCGTTGGCGATCGCAGCGTAAGCCGCTGCCATCTCCATTGCGTATACCTCTTTGGATCCCAACGGCAGTGAAAGAACAGCCTCAAGCGGAGTGCTGATTCCAAGGCTCTGGGCTACATCGATGACCTTCTGGTTACCGACAACCTGGCCGAGGCGCACAAATCCACAGTTATTTGAGGCCTTAGTGATCGATGTGATCGACTGCACGCCGCCACCGCCGCCTCTGACCTTGTAAGGGTTCGGGAAGCCGCCCGGGTTCTTAAACTGGCACGGGCTATCGCCACGAATCAGATCGCCGGGTGAATAGCCAGCTTCGAATGCCGCCGCTAGCACGAAGGTTTTCATTGAGGAGCCGGGCTGACGCAGACCCTGTGTGGCGAGGTTGAACTTCTCCTTAGAGAAGTCAGGTCCGCCAACAAGCGCCCGAACTGCACCGGTCTGAGTTTCCATTGCGGCAAGGGCGAGTGTGAAACCGCGACTATCAGTAGGCAGCAGCTTTTCGCGAGACGCCAAGGCCGCAGCCTGAGCTTCTGGGGAAAGGGTGGTGTAGATCTTCAGACCGCCGAAGTAGATATTCTGTCGCCGGGCATCTTTGTCTGCGCCAAGAGAATCAGCGAACTGTGGATCGTTCAGCAGTGCTTCTAGAGCCTCCTGAACGATGTAGTCGTTCGGCTTGATGGACTCGGGCGTCTGTCGTTCAGCAGGCACTGGGGCACGCTTGATCTGAGCGGCTTGACCCTTTGTGACTAGCTCTAAGGAGAGCAGTCGGTCAGCCACAACTGACCGGCGGTTTCTGGCCGCTACCGCATGCAGCGTCGGGTCGTTGCCGTTGGGGCTGCGAATTAGGCCGGCCAGCATCGCGCCGTGCTCCCAAGTGAGATCTTCTACGTCTATGCCCCAGTAGGTCTCCGCTGCCGCCTGCACGCCGTAGGCGCTCGATCCGAAGTAGACAGTGTTTAGGTAGCGCTCGAGGATCTCGTCCTTTGTGAGCTGCTTTTCAAGCCGGAGCGCATAGAAGGCTTCGGTTGTCTTACGGTCAAGGTTCTGACCGTTGTCCAAGATGGCGTTCTTGACCAGCTGCTGGGTGATGGTGGAACCGCCCTGGGCGATGCCGCCGGCGTTCAGGTTTTCAACCAGGGCTCGGAAGGTGCCTCGGGGGTTGATGCCGTTGTGCTCATAGAACTGGAAATCTTCCATCGCCAGCACTGACCAAATAACTTCACGGGGAATCTGATCAAGCTCGACCAGTTCACGGTTTTGTTCCTCCACCAGGAAGGTTAGAAATGTGCCATCAGCTGCGTACATCTCCGAACGTCGACCAAGCGAACGCAGCTCCAGTTCAGCCTCGGTGCCCGATGTCGAGCTTGCAATGGCCCCCAGTTGGGGCCCCACAAGTACTGCGGTAACAGAGGCAACCATCGAGACAGCCAAAACGACGAGGCCCAACGAAGAGGTTCGCTTTACTAGCCGCAAAAATGTAAGCACAATCCGAGATGCTACTTGGGAAGAACCGCTGGTTCTGTGCACCCCTGCCATATTCTCGCCCAGCGCTCAGACGCTAGTTAGTTCTGGAACCGAGACGAACTGGGATGCTCGCAGAACTGCCGCGACAGGTCCAGATTCTGCCTTGCCAAAGTCGAGTGAGACCCCGAAGATCGGCCCGCCATCATCAGCCTCCACCAGGACAATGCTGACGACGCCGTCTTCGAGGCTCGTTTGTGCCGCAAAGCGGAGAGAAACCGGACTCTCCGCTACAGCGGTAGCTGCTGTCGCCGTAGCAACAACAGCATCGGAATTAATTGCCATCGAAGGCTTAGTGCCCGCTCGGTCGACGGTTACGGTGCTGCGAAAACCTGCTGTGTGAGGTTCGACAGCTACAACGAGCAGCGGGTTTGCCGATTGGTGATCTTCCCCGGCAAGTAAGACTGACCTCACCATTCGGATAAGGATTTCGCTCTGACCTGGGTCAAAGGGTTCCTCCCTTATCAATGTGGCAGCTAGCGGGCCATCAGCTTGAGCCACCTTCACAATCAGACAGTTACGACCGTCTTCAAGCAACATTTGGCTGCTGAAGTCACCCGAATGAGCCAAAGCCTCACGAAGTTGCGAAGTTGCCCCGCCCAGTTGTCCCCAATCGCTGTCACTGCGAGAGGCAAGCACCTCCATGTGAAAAAGGGAGCCGCGACGCACAACGACGAAATCATCAGCCCGAGCTTCGGCCATGACCGCGTCCAACGCTACTTTTGCCACCAACGCTTTAACCCGCCGGAGCGACTCCACATCACCCATAAAGCGTGAGATTACAGTATTTAGCCACAGGCGCCAGCCCCAATATTGCCCGACTCAATTGGGCCCAAAGAACCCCATTCTGAAAGGGTTTTTGCCGGGATCGCCAACGTCAATCCAGTGGCGTAGTCATATCCCTGAAGCATCGCCACAACTTCGCCTTGGCGATTTATTACTGGGCCTCCAGAGAATCCACCAATTGTCTTGGCCTTTATTAAGAGGACTCGCCCGGCTATTCCGTAGGCCTCGCCAGCCACTTCGGCCTGGATCTCGGCTGTGATTACCTGAAGCACCCCTCCGCCAGCATGACCTGCTAGCACTACCGGCTCACCTCGAACCGGAGGCGTTGATGCCAGAACCAGCTCTCTGACTCCTACCGAGTCAGCAACCGCGATGTCATGTGGCCCGGACCGGGCTAACACGGGCCTGAGAACCGGTGTGCCCAGCCGGTCAACTTTGATCTCGTCGGTCTCAAGAGTTAGGTGCTTGTTGGTTAGCAGCTGACCGTCAACTGTAAAACCACTGCCTTTTATTGAGCCGCTACAGGTTGGGGCGACTATTCGAACAGTTGCGTCTTGACCTAGAGCCGAGGCGAAGACTTTTTCACTGGCAGTTAGCGGTGCGGTTGGATCTAGCTCTGTGACCGCAGCTTGCGGGTTGTGGAACGCGAAGAAGACGATCGCAAACACAAAGCCGATTCGAATAGCACGCATCTCCGCCTCCACGCCCGCCAAGGCATAGCCCCCGAAGGGCTTGGAGATGGAGCGTAAATGATTATGAGGCAGTCAACCTGGGTTGATCTGACTAGACAGAATTAGCGGGCGCTTAACCAGGCTTGGTCAATGTCGGACCATTTGAGACCACGCGAAACCGCTACAGCATCAAATAGCTCGGCTGACATCTGTTCTGACAGTTCGACGAAGGAAACGCCATAGAAGCAGGTTTCGCCAGTTGAACTCATGCGTATATGCCGGACGGTGGCAGTGCCGGTGTCGCCGTTAAGTCGGAACTTAACTTTGTCGCCGACAACCATTCCATCGACCTCTGGGGCGGCCAACAATGCGCCAGTAACCGACACGTCGAGAACGTGAACTCTGACTGCTACCTCGCGGCTCTTTAGCAACTTGCGCCGTGATGGCACGATCCACTCAAGCTCAAGTCCATGAGCGGGATAGCGCTCAGATAGACGACCAATCTGGCCTGCGTTCATCCGTTCCATCCCCCACCATCGGCAGACTCAACCAAAAAACAAAGGGATTTGGCTAAATCACTGGCAGGTTTTTGTCTGCCTGGCGATGCTCGGACTAATAGGCTCTGGCTTGATGCGCTATTGCAGACCTCAGTTTCGAACCGCAATAGCGCTGATAATTTGCGTAGTTGCGACCACAAGCTGCTCGAATGTGGAGCCCCAGTCGACGCCGACAGCCCCGACTTCGCTTTTACCGACAACTTCGCAGTCTCTCTCCGACGCCGACACCTCCGTGACCGAGACTGAACCCCAGGCTGAGCCAGATCAACCCCAGAATCCAGCGGTTCTGACCGGAGCCCAGAATTTGCAGGCCTCAGAGTTCGCGATTCTTGCGGGCCAGAGGGTCGGGCTGATCGCAAATCAGACCTCGGCGACCGGCCAAGGCCATCTCGCCGACTTAATGGCTTCGGACACCAAGTTTGATTTGGCAGCACTATTCGCTCCTGAACATGGGCTGAGGGGCGACGTACTAGCGGGTGAAACTGTTGTTGACGAGGTAGACCCGGCAACTGGCTTGCCAATATTCTCATTATACGGAACTACGAGGAAACCGTCGGCAGAGATGCTTGAAGGCCTTGATGTCTTAGTTTTTGATATCCAAGACGTCGGAGCTCGGTTCTACACGTTCATCTCGACGATGGGTTTGGCCATGCAGGCCGCCGCCGAGGCCGAGATTGGCTTTGTTGTGCTGGATCGACCGAACCCTTTGGGCGGCACCGATGTGGCCGGGTTCACAACCGATGCGAAACAGACGTCGTTCATAAGCCAATATCCGGTTCCCTCGATCTACGGGCTCACTGCTGGAGAACTCGCCATGGCCATAAAGGGAGAGCGGTGGTTGCCTGGTTTGGAAAACCTCGAACTCACTGTCGTTCCAATGAAAGGATGGAGCAGAGACTTGCGATGGCCCGATCTCCAAGACGCGTGGGTTCCCCCTTCGCCGGCGCTGCCGACTTTCACATCTGCACTTGCTTACCCGGGCGTGGTTTTGTTCGAAGCCACGACTCTGGACTACGGCCGAGGCTCCGATCTTCCTTTCTTAAAGATCGTCGGCGACAACATTGACGGCGACCGGTTGGAGGCAGAGCTGAACAGCCGACAGCTACCGGGAGTGCGCTTTGTGGCCGAACAAGGAGGAGTCCGGTACGAAATCACAGACCCGGAGATCTTCGAACCAGTCGCGGTCGGAGTTCATGTCTTAGAGGCCTTCTATAGGACCAGCTCTGCTGACCCTGGCTCTGCTGAGGTTCCACTTATCGACCGTCCTGAGGTGTTCGACCGCTTGGCTGGAAGCCCGAGACTGCGGACGATGCTTGAGACTGGATCGACCGCTGACGAAATAGTCAGCGCATGGCAAGCTGACGTAGCGGCGTTCGAGTCAATCCGCCAGAACTACTTGCTCTACTAACGCGTTTGTTTAGAGACCGTGTTTATCTAGAGACCAGGGCTCTTTGGATACAGGTCTGGGAAGTCTGCTTTGCGCTTTTCCATCTGTGCTCCCATTGCTTCGGCCATGTCGTCGGGATCAAGCATGGACGCGTTCCAAGTTGCGATGTACTCAAGGCTGTCAGCAACTGAGTGGTCTCGGGTGTAGTGCATTGCCTGCTTAGTTCCCCAAATAGCCATCGGACTCTTGGAAGCAATTTCAGCCGCAGTTTCATGCACGCCGCTAAGTAGGGCCTCGTGGTCGGAATAGACCGCGTTAACAAATCCAGCTGCATGGGCCTCCGCCGCTGTCCAACGTCGCCCGGTATAGGCAAGCTCACGCACGATGCCTTCGGCAACCAGCTTTGGCATGCGTTGCAAGGTGCCTACGTCGGCAGTCATACCGATGTTCACCTCCGCAATGGAGAAGAAGGCGTTCTCGGTGGTGTAACGCATATCGCAAGCTGAAACCATGTCGATCGCACCGCCCACACAGGCACCCTGGATCGCAGACAGCACTGGCATTCGGGCCCGCTCGAGCGCAGTGAAGGTGTCTTGTAGCTTCAGAGCCGTCGTGCGGAATCGCTCACCCTTGCGGCTCTTGAAACCCTGCTTCGCACCTCCGGGCCCAATAGCTGGATCGCTAGCAAACACGGCCAAATCCATCCCGGAGCAAAAGTGTTTCCCTTCCGCAGACAGCACCAACGCCCGGACAGATCCAGTGTCGGAAAGTTCGTCCACAATCTCTGGCAGCTCACGCCAGAAAGAAGCGATCATCGAGTTCGCTTTTTCTGGCCGATTCATCGTCAGATGCGCCACTTTGTCGGTGATCTCAAGGTTGAAGCACTCATATCCCATAACCAGTCAGATTACCCTCAGGTGGTGCCCAAGTATCCATTCATCAACGGCCTGGTCTGTGCCCTGTTCATTATGTTGGGTTTGGGCGCAGTGCTAGATCCGACTCCTCAGGATCTGTTGCCTAAAGTGACTGGCAGTCTGGCCTTAGGGGTTGCCGCCGGGTCACTGATCTACTTCACCACCTCCGAACACAGCCAGCGCCAGCGCGCTGTGTCATGGATCTTGGTAGCGGCAAGTGTCGCAGTTATGGCTGGAATCTGGCTGATTCGCTAGACCCAACTCGCTAGACCCACATCCGATCCAACACGTTTAACCACAGCTGGGTTGTCAGCTTCAGCGACTCGATGTCAATTCGCTCGTTGTGGCCGTGAAAGCGATTGAGAAACTCAGGCTGGGAAATGTTGTTGCTGAGAAGCCCGGCTCCGTAGGCAACCGTTCCCTTCTGTCGGAAGAATCGGGCGTCGGTTCCACCTGTCACGATGCTGGGCACAACTAGTGCCTCCGGGTATGCGATCTGAATGGAGTCAGACAGTGCCGACCAAAGCGGCGTGTCGGTTGGCGACAAGAAGCTCGGCTCGGTTTGATCGGGGAACATTCGCTCAATCTCAACCGACGGCATGAGGTCAGGGCCAATGATCTCAGCCAACAGTGCGTCCGCGTCTTCTTGAGTGTCACCAGGCAGCATCCGAATGTCCACGTGCAGCTCGGCATAATCGGGGGTGGTGTTGCCTTTTGTTCCCGACTGAAGAATGTTCGGGCTGAAAGTCATGTGACAGCACGAGTGTAAGTTGCGGGCCAAACCGGGTGGCATCTGGGCCAGCGCATCATCAATCTGTGCTGGATCTAACAGCATCGACTCAAGCTGCGGGTCAAGCGCGAGCGCCTTCACCCGTGATGCAAAGAGCTCATCTAAGCGGGGCGCAATATCGAACTCAGTCATACGGTTGACGATCTTTGCCGCTTTAACAAGCGCGTTGTCGGTTGCATACGGCATGGACCCATGACCGGGCTCGCCCTGCACACGCACAACTCGGAACGCGCCCTTCTTCTCGCCAGTGGTTAGCAGCACTGCGGTCCCGTTGGGGCCAGTGGCCGGCGTGCCGCCGTACTCGGTCAGCATGTAGTCACACTTCACGAGGTCCCAGTGGTCATCGACAATCGGTTTTGCGCCAAGTACTCCGCCCGCTTCTTCATCGGCCACCGCGAAATAGATGATGTCTCCAGGGAATCGCTTGCCGGTCCGGACAACCTCGCGGAACGCCACAAGCATCGATGAGGTCAGGTTCAACATGTCAACCGCTCCCCTGCCCCAGACCTCCTGCAGACCGTTTGAATCGGTCAGCAACTCGCCGCCAAAAGGATCATTACGCCAGCCGTCTTCGTTCACCGGAACGACATCGGTGTGGCCCATTAGGCAAAGGCTTGGGGCGTTGGGGTCGGTCCCGGCATATCGAGTTACTACCGAGGTCCGTCCGGGTTGGGTCTCAACCATTTCGAAGTCGAGGCCAAGTCCTTCCAGCTCATCTCGAACCAAGCGAGCGGTGACGTCCTCGTTGCCCGAATCGGGCGTGCCGTCGTTGACACACTGGTTCCGAATCATCTGCTGAAGCAGCTCAGTGGTCTCTTGGGTCAGGGCATCAATCGAGGTGCTCATGGAAATGAGTCTCACACATGGCCCGATTTTGTGCGAGACGCTAGTTTCGTCCCATGGCAATCGTCGATCCAAAGTTCCTCAGTCAAGTTCGCTATCGCTGCATCGGCCCGACTCGGGGCGGCCGAGTCGTCGCAGTCGCAGCTGATCCGAACAACCAAGCAGTGTTTTACTTCGGAGCGTGTGCGGGGGGCGTCTGGAAGTCTGACGATGCGGGCCAGTACTGGGAGAACGTCTCAGACGGCTTCATGACCTCATCCTCAATTGGCGCGCTAGCGGTGGCTCCTTCGGATGGCAACGTGATTTACGCAGGCACCGGAGAAGCGACCATCCGAA
The DNA here is from genome assembly GCA_937922785.1 of uncultured Acidimicrobiales bacterium. Lineage (GTDB taxonomy): Bacteria > Actinomycetota > Acidimicrobiia > Acidimicrobiales > SZUA-35 > CALAJQ01. The sequence goes on along the minus strand of CALAJQ010000018.1, from coordinate 196,198 downwards.
TTGACGTTTCCCACGGCGACGGCATGTACAAATCAACCGACGCTGGGCTTACTTGGAGTCACATCGGCCTAGCCGACTCTCGTCACATTGGCGAAATTCGTGTTCACCCGACAAACCCAGACATTGTGTATGTCGCAGCCCAGGGCCACATGTCAATCGACAACTCCGAGCGCGGCGTCTACCGCTCCACCGACGGCGGCAAGAACTGGGAACAAGTTCTTCACGTAAGTGACGGAGCTGGCGCTGCAGACATCTCTATCGACCCGAACAACCCACGAATTCTGTTTGCCACAATCTGGCAGGCTCGACGTAACTTCTGGTCAATCAACTCCGGCGGACCCGATTCCGGCCTTTGGCGGTCCAAGGATGGCGGAGACACTTGGGAAAACGTCACCGCAGCAAAAGGTATGCCCGCAGGCGACGTCGGCAAGATTGGGGTAGCCATTTCGCCAGCGCAGTCCGGACGAGTATTTGCCTTAGTCGAAGCACAGGGTCGCAAGCGAGGTCTTTACCGCAGCGATGACTTTGGTGACTCCTGGGCAAAGGTTTCCTCGGATCCCGAACTGGCCTGGCGCCCTTGGTACTACATGCACGTCATCGCTCACCCAACCGACGCTGACACGGTTTTTGTGTTCAACATGAAGGCATGGAAGTCGGTCGACGGAGGGCAGAACTTCGAACAGTTCTTCACCCCCCACGGTGATAACCACGCCCTATGGATTGATCCCAAGAACCCAGACCGCATGATTGGCGGCGACGACGGTGGCGCTTGGGTTTCGCTGAACGCCGGCAACTCCTGGAGCACCATTTACAACCAGCTGACGGCGCAGTTCTACCACGTCGCCACCGACGACCAGTACCCCTATCGCGTTTACGGATCTCAGCAAGACAACTCCAGCATCTCGGTGCCTTCATCAACCGGCACCGGCGCCATCAACTGGGGCGAGTGTTACGCGCCGGGTACTGCCGAGAGCGGTTACGTCGCCGTCAAGCCAGGCGATCCAGACATCGTGTATGTGGGAGCGATCGGAAGTTCCCCTGGTGGCGGCGATGCCCTCCAGCGTTATGACCACAAGACTGGTCAGACCCAACTGATTAGCGTTTGGCCTGAAGGCGCTCATGACGGCAACACTGCTGACGTCCGCTTTCAATGGACCTACCCCATCATGTTCTCGCCGCAGGACTCAAACGTCCTGTACGCAACAGGCAACAAGGTGTTCCGCTCGTCGAATGAGGGCCACAGCTGGGAGGAAATCAGCCCGGATCTCACCTACGCCGATCCAGACACAATGGGCGTATCGGGTCCGCTAACGATGGACACAGCAGGCGCAGAAATGTATGCCACGATCTTCTCATTCTTGCCTTCGGCTCACCAGCAAGGCTGGCTGATGACCGGCTCTGATGACGGCAAGATCCACGTCTCCAAGAACGACGGTGGCAGTTGGGAGGATGTGACGCCCAGCGGCCTCGAGAAGTTCTCGCAAGTCACTATGTTGGCTGAATCGCCACACAACAACGGCACGGTCTACATGACGGCTGCTCGCCACAAGAACGGCGACTACGGACCCTACGTTTTCAAGACCACCGATTTCGGCAGCTCGTGGAACCGGATCGATTCTGGCCTTCCCGAATCCGACTTCTGCCGCGTCATCCGCGAAGATCCCAACCGGCAAGGCCTTTTGTATGTGGGCACCGAGTTAGGGCTATTTGTTTCGTTCGACGATGGCGACAACTGGCAGCCGCTTCAGAACAACCTGCCGGTGACTCCCATCTATGACATGGTCGTCAAAGACACAGATCTGGTTGTAGCGACCCATGGCCGCTCGTTCTGGATTCTGGATGATTTGACTCAACTTCACCAGATGCAAGACGATCTGCTGAAGGCATCCAACCATCTACTTAAACCTCGTGATGTGGTGCGCACACCGCCACACCTCTTTGCCGACTTCCGGGGAACGCCTGGCGGCAAGAACTACGACGTCACTATTGGCAACAACGCCACCTTCTACGAAACCGAGGAAGAGACCGGCCACGCCACCCGCCGGGTTATCGACGCTGGCGAAGACCTGGTTCGAGGCGCTCGAATCACTTACTACCTGGAAGAAGCGCCCGAGGACGAGGCCGTCCTGACTATCAGCGACAGCGACGGCAACGAGGTCGGGTCCTTCAGCAGTGTGATTCCCGAAGACAAGAAGGATCGCAACGGTTTCTACATCACAGCCAACGCAGGAATGAATCAGTTCCAGTGGGATATGACCTACCCCGCCGGCGTAAAGATGGTTGACACCGAGTTCCACGGACGACCGCTTGGACCGTTGGCGAAGCCAGGCACTTACACCGCCGAGCTAACCATCGGTGACTGGTCAATGACTCAGAACTTCGACCTTGTTAAAGACCCTCGTGTCACTGCCAGCGATGCGGACTTGGCCGAGCAGTTCGATCTTCAGATGAAGATTCAAGGCAAGCTTTCTGAGGTCGCCACTGCAGTAAACAACAGTCGTAGCCTCAAAGCGCAACTGTCGGCCTGGTGTGATCGACTTGAAGGAAACGAAGCAGGCGCAGGCTGCATAGCTTCAGCCAAGGAGCTGACCGACAAGCTCGACGCTATCGAGGCGAAGCTGGTTCAGGAAGAACTAACCTCGCCCGGTGACACGCTGAACTATCGGGAGATGCTGTTTGAAAAGCTTTCGGGATTGCCACCGGTGGTTGCAAGCGCCGATGCCAAGCCCACTGTTCAATCCCACGCTGTCTATGAAAAGCTTGCGGGTCAGATCGACACTGAACTAGCGGCGCTAACAGCGTTGATGGACGGCGATCTGGCAGCGCTTAATACCGCGGTCGATGCGTTAGGCATTGGGACAATCGGCGTCTAAGGCTGCGCTTCAGACAAAATCGACGCTGCAGCGTCAGCAAGAACCTGACAACCGAGAACAATGTCGGGGGTCAGTGAGTCCTCGGAAAAGTCGTGGCTCACTCCCCCGATGCTGGGAATGAACAACATCGCGCACGGCAAGTGGTTTGAAAGAACCATCGGATCGTGCCCAGCTGCACTCGGCATGGCGACCCATTTACCCGGGACCCGGGATTCAGCGGCGCGTTCTATATGGGTGCGTAGTCCTTCATCCATGTGGGTGGGCAGAATCGGTGAACGTCCTGGTGGCGCGGAGATCACGACGCCCTGCTCGTTGTTCATCTCTGCTGCCAGTTCTTGTACAACACCAGCGATTGACTCGAGGATTGCGTCGTCAGCGTCCCTGAACTGAAGCACCAATCGAGCAACGCCGGGAATAATGCTTGGCGCACCGGGTTCGAGCCTGGCATCACCAAATGTCCACACTGTCTTTGGACCCGCTACCGAAGCAATCCGCTTGGCCGCCCTTGTTGCGAACTCGAACATCGCGACGCCTGCGTCTTTGCGTCGATGCATGGGGGTAGTCCCAGCGTGATTCTGTTCGCCAGTGAACGTGATCTCAAATCCTCGGATGCCGACAATTGAGGTGACAGCCCCAATCAACAAATCGGACTCCTCTAAATGAGGGCCTTGCTCTATGTGAGCCTCTAGGTATCCAATATGGCGACCTGAATCGAACCGGACCTGCGGGACATCACTAAGGCCAACCCGAGCAATCGCATCGCTGACGGTTTCGCCTTCAGCGTTGGTGTCAGCCAAGGCCTTGTCATCAAGCTCACCGACAAAAGATCTACTGCCGAGACAGCTGGTATAGGTGGCTTCCTCGTCTGACCAGGCCACAGCGTCAATGGCCAAATGCGCTGTTGACGGATCGGCTAGAAGCGCCCGAGCGATCTCAATTCCGTACATAACTCCCATGGCGCCATCAAGCCATCCGCCGTTGGGTTGAGTGTCTGAATGAGAGCCGATTACCAAGGTCGGACCTGGGTTAGGAGACTTCCCAAAGACGTTGCCGGCACCGTCAACCACCGCATCCAGGCCAGCGTCACGCATCTGAGCCCTAAGCCAGGCTCGGGCCTCCATATCGATTGCAGAGAATGTTGGGCGAACAACCCCGGTTCCATTTGCCCCAAACGAACGAAGCTTCTGCAAGCTGTCAACCAGTCGAACACCATCTATTTCAGCCATATTTAACCATATCTGCCAAGGATCTATGGTCTCGCTATTGGCAACATGAGAACAGATTCAAGATGCATGCTGATGCTTCGCTAAAGAGCACTGCTTCAGCTGACGATAGTGACTTGGTGCCTGTATCCACAGAAGACAAGACCCAACATACCGACCATGGTGTAGGCCCTGGCATGCTGCTTGTTTTGTCGTTTGTGGTGAGCCTGGCTCTAATCGCAGCATTGGGCCTCGGAGCCCGCGCCCGGCTGATCTCTGCCCAGCAACTGGAATCTAGCTTCATTCCCGCGGAGCGACTGGCCGGCGAGATCGCCTACTACGACGAACTGCTGACCCAATCTGCTCGCCTTGCTGCTGGCACTGGTGAACCTCGCTGGGAGACTCGATATGTAGCCGCAGTTGACGAGCTGGACAGATCCATTGACGAGATCCGCGCGCTCAGCAACTCTGGCGCGTTCTCGCTAGAAGGCCTCAACCGCGTCGAAGACTCGAACCGTTTCCTGGTGCAAGCCGAAACTAGAGCATTGGATCTTGCCCGCCAGGGTAGAACCGATGAAGCGTCGGAAATTCTTTGGTCCGCTCAATATGAGTCCAACAAGGCAAGCTACGCATCAGGGCTGGAGGACCTACGCGAAGATATGAGAGCAGGAATCGCTGCAGGCATCGCTAGCGAGAGATCCGACGCTGGCCTCGCTCTTCGGCTTTGCGCATTGGCACTAGCGCTTTCAACCGGGATCTTTGCTTGGACCTGGCGAGCATTTCGCCGCTGGCAGCGCAGAGTTGAGTCGCTCGAGTCCCAACGCCAACTGGCCGCCGTCGAACTTGCTGACACTAGAATGCGAACTCTCACCGAAAGCTCTTCCGATGTTGCCATGGTGATCGACTCGGACATGAATCTCAGTTTCGTTAGCTCGGCCGCCAACCAGGTTTTGCAGCGCAGCGCGGGAACGCTTATCGGTGAATCGATCTGGACTCTTGTGCATCCTGAAGACCACGTCGAATTGGACGAGCTGTTAGCTCAGGCAGCCTTAGCATCGGGCGCTTCGGTTCGAGCACAGATCAGAATGCTTCGCGCTGGCGAAGCCTGTCGGGTGATGGAAGTCAGCGCCCGGGACCGCACCCAAGATCACCGAATTGGCGGGCTGATACTTAATGCCCACGACGTTACTGACCTGGTCGATGCCCAACGACAGGCTCAAGAACTGCTCAGCGCAGAAGTGCTCCAGACTCAGCATCTACGACACCAGGCCGATCACGACCCGCTTACCGGATTGTTAAATCGGCCAGCGTTCCAACGACACCTCGCTCAAGCATTGGCAGATGGACAGGGCAAGGTGTGTGTGCTGATGATCGACATTGACGGCTTCAAAGACGTCAACGACGCACGAGGCCACCAAGCCGGTGACCGGCTGTTGATTCAAGTAGCAGAACGAATCTCAAGCGCCCTTCGAAAGCCTGACCTGCTTGCGCGAATTGGTGGCGACGAGTTCGCCATCATGCTTAGACCTCCCGAGGACATGTCAATTGAACACTTCGCCGAACGAATGCTTCTGGCGATAGGAGCTCCAATCAACGACGAGACTGGGGTTGTGCAACTGACAGCGAGCATTGGCGTCGCCGGACCTGACTTTGACGCTCCCGACACAGAATCGGTGATGACCGATGCTGACTTGGCGATGTACCAAGCGAAACGCTCTGGCGGGGGCCAGTACATTCAATACAGAAGCCAGATGAGAGTGGACTTCATTGCTCGCATCGTCCTCAAAGAGGAACTTGAGCAGGCACTGATCGAGGACCAGTTCGTGGTCCACTACCAACCTGTTTGGAACTTGCGAACTGGCCTTGTTGATTCGGTTGAAGCGCTTGTCCGTTGGCAACACCCCTCCCGTGGCCTTCTAGCGCCCGGCCATTTCCTGCCAATGGCCGAAGAGCTAGGCCTGATCGGTGAGATAGACACAGTCGTTCTTCGTAAGGCCTGCATGCAGCTGGGCCGGTGGAGACATTCAGGTGACCCTGCACTCACCGACATCCAGCTTGGAGTCAACGTGTCGGCCCTAGACCTTTCACGAGTCGGTCTGTTCGAATTGGTGAGCAAAGAGCTTGCAGCGAACAATCTGCCTCCTTCGGCATTGGTCGTAGAGATAACCGAGACTGCCATGATGGACAACGTCGAAGTGGCTAAGTCGTGCTTAGGTGAGTTGACCGACATGGGCGTCAAGCTAGCTATAGACGATTTCGGCACCGGCTACTCTTCGCTGAGTCAGCTCCAGACTCTTGACTTCGACATTTTGAAAATCGACCGAGCCTTCGTCGGGGCCGATGACGCAGCAGCCCAATCACTGCTTGAGACGATCGTCGCTCTAGCCCAAATTCTGGATCTGCAAATCGTTGCTGAGGGCATCGAAACCACAGAACAACTCAACAAGATGCAGAACTTGGGTTCACAGTTCGGGCAGGGTTTCCTTATGGCCAAACCCATGCCTCCAGCCGATGTCGCCGATCTCGCCTACGCCACCTACATGGGCTCAATCGAAGTCTTCAAAGCCCGAGCTGCCGCATAACCAAGCCCGCAAAGCCCCCGTTCTGACCTCCGTTCTGGCGGTGTACCCAGTCAAAAAATCCGAACTGGCGGTGTACCCAGTCAAACCCGGCTGGTAGCCAGGTCGGTTTCGGAATTGTGGCTGGTTCCCAGGTCGGTACGGATTGGCCGTGATCTAGATGGTCCCTCGGTCCGGGGAACCAAACACTGGTCGCAGGCGTCTACCCAATATGGCTGATTCTAGAACGCGCCCGTCAAACCTTTCTCGCCGTCAGTTCAACGCCACCAGTCTTGGTGCGCTGGCTTGGCTGTTGGCCTCATGTGGATCCGATCTGGTCGGCGATAGTTCTGCCGGATCTGTTCTGGACGGAGGCGACGATGCTGCGGTTCGCGAGATATTCGGGACGAGGCGAGGTCGAAACCCCAACCCGGCGGCTGATGGTGTGGACGTTGACCAAGTGACGGCCGGGTTTAATCAGTTTGCGTTGGATCTACACCGTGCTGCGGTGACCGGAACTGAGAACGTGATCGTTGGGCCCTACAGCCTTGCCACAGCCCTATCGATGACAATGGCCGGAACAGCTGGTGACCTCCGCTCGGGCCTGGCCCAGGTATTGGGCGTGCCCGACGTCGACCCTGTCGGAATTCACCCGGCTATCAACGCTCTGGACAAGATTCTCGAAGATCGAACTACCGACAAATTGGCCTTGAAGACAGCTAACAGCCTCTTCGTGCAACCAGGCCTCGGAGTAACCGAAGAGTTCCTTGACATCGCTGTCGGAGAGTACGGGGCCACCGTGGCCGAGGCGGACTTCGCAACTAGAGGCGACGAAGTGGCCGCCGCTGTTAACGATTGGGTGTCAGAACAGACTGACGGTTTCATCGAAGAACTGGTCAAGTCTTTCAGCCCGAACACAGTGATCGCCCTCGTGAACGCAATCTTCCTGAAGGCGGATTGGGGCGTGACCTTCACCGACAAACAAAAGGACTCGTTCAGGACCCGCGATGGCGAATCGATCGAGGTGCCGTTCTTTGGCCACGACGACTATCTCCCCCAGTTTCTAAGTGACGAGCTAGGTGTTTCGGCCGTCGAGATGCCTTATGACGGAGGCAACCTTTCGATGGTTGCGATCATGCCTGACGACATGGACGAGTTCGAAGCATCCCTGGACTTGGCCATGCTGGAGGAAATCCTGGACGGGCTTCGGGAACAAGGCATTCACCTTGCACTTCCGAAATGGAGCTTCGAGAAAAAGATTGACGCACTGGCGGCTCTCAAACCACTCGGATTACCAACCACCGGCGATTTCAGCCCGATGTTTGAAGGCGGAGACGGCGGATTCTTCATCGGCCAGATTGATCACAAAGCTCGGATCGAGGTTGACGAGAAAGGAACAACCGCGGCTGCTGCAAGTGATGTGGGAATTGCCGGATCTCACGGACCAACTGTCACTATCAACCGGCCGTTCTTCTACATAATCAGAGACCGGGGATCCAAAGTGATCCTGTTTGCTGGAACCGTGAACGACCCTCGAACTGAGAGCTGAACAGCTCACCTGTAAGGTCAGGTGGCAATGGACTCTGAAACACATGCCCCCGGCGAAGTCTTCGATGCCCCGTTCGGGGCAACGACCTTTAGAGACTGGGAGCTAGCCGATCTACTTGGCTTGCTGGCTTTGACGAAACGATCTTGAGCGCCGAAGAACTTGCTACCTACAACGAGACCTACCGCCTGACGCCGGAGCGACACGTCGAGGTCATAAAGAACAACCTAGATCCCGTAGTTGCAGAGTTGAGCTTTGACCAGACCTGGTCTCAACTGCTTCCAATAGATGAAGAAGAGGTAGAACTGCTGCTGGCAAACCGGAACCCGGCCATCACATTCACCGGCCGCCCACTTTGTCTTCACGTGCCAGTCCCATACCCAACCGATGCCATTGTCGGGGCGCCCAACGGCTACTTCAGCGGCGACCTAACCCCGGCACAAAACTACGTGCTGGCCGAACACATGCGAACCGAGCATGGTTATGAACTACTCGGCCTTGGCTCGTTTCTGATTGCGTTTGTCCGACCAGAACCGGCAACGGTCACCGAAGCCAAAGCCGCGCTCGACAGCGTCGGCTGGATGTATCAGGGTTGGAATGAAGCCGCCGCCCAGGAGTTGGCAGAACAAGTCTCGGGCTCTCGAGTACTAGTCCTCAGCTACCGGGGCGCTTAGGCAACCTCCGCTGCCAAACTGCGATCAGCCAGTCGGGCCGCACGATTTCGCACTAGCCAAACTGATAGTGCCGCTAACGCTGTCATTGCGGTGATCCCCAATACAAGAGGTGTCACTGACGTTGAGACCTGCTCACTGATAGCTCCGCCGAGTACAGCACCGCCGGCAGTCCGAACTGCTCCGGTGAGTGCGGAACCCGATCCGGCAATTGCGCCTAAAGGTTCCATCGCCGCCGAATTGAGGTTGGGCATAAGGAACATGAAGCAACTAAGAGTCAGGCCAATTGCTGGCATGAAGAGCCAGAAGTTCGGACTACCCGAACTGACCACTGTCATCACCAAAAGCACAGACACGAAGACGAACAGAACAATGAATGCCCGGTTGACTACCTCGTCAATGCCAAGCCGTTCGACGATGCGCCCGTTAATGATTGCGCCCAAACCAAACAGGATAGCAACCACTCCGAAAACGACTGGAAACTGCGCTTCGCGATCGAAGACTTGCCCAACCACAAGTTCCGAGCTGGCCAAATAAGCGGTGAAGGCCGCCTGGATGAACAGGGTCGAAACGGTGTAACCGAAGGTGATGGGCGTGCGCGAAACTTGCCAGTACCCAGACAAAATCGCCGACGGATTTAGCGGCCGACGGTTGACTGGGTCAAGAGTTTCCCGTAGTCGCAGACTCCACAGCACGATGACGACGGCAAATACTGCGCACGTCCAGAACACTGCTCTCCATGGTGCGACGCTGATAATCAGCGCCCCCAGAGAAGGAGCCACGATCGGAACCAGAACGAACACTGCCATGACGTTCGACATTGCGCTGGCCATCGCCGCACCCTCGAATCGGTCCCTAACAATAGAGACCGCAACAACTCGGGCTCCGGCTCCGCCGATACCCCACACAAATCGACTTATGAGCAGAAGGTCAAACGTCGGAGCAAGTGCTCCGCCGGCGGCGCCGAGCATGTAGACGGCGGCTCCTGCGTAGAGGGTCGGTTTGCGGCCAAACCGGTCAGCCAGCGGACCATAGAAAAGCTGCCCGAAAGCCAAGCCCAACAAATAGACGGTCACCACACGAGTCGTCTCGGTTGAGCTGACGCCTAGGTCGAAATCGACCCGAATCTCATCGAAAGCCGAAAGCATGAAGTCGATGCCCATCGCCCCAAAGGCCATCATCGCCGAAACTAAGGCGACCAGCTCACGGCGCCCCATTCGATACTCGCGTTGTGACGGCGAAGTTGTAGCGACGGTTTTCATGCTTGTTGAACCGTACTCGCCTTCGTAGCGACCAAGCCTTAATTAACCACGGCCGTTTGACACACCCGTCCAAAGCAAGCTGAACCCACGGTGCAACGCCATGCACGCGTGCGGCGAGCGGGCTGATCAGCCAAACCTCGTCAGCTCACCATCAGCCGACAAAAATTGCCCAGACAGGGCTTCAGTTCGGAATATTCCCGTTCGATATGGCTAAGCGATGCCAATCAATATTTCCCTCCCACGCTCTCAGAGGAACAAGTACGTCGTCGTAGCCTTAGCTTTGATCGTCCTGATCCAAATGATCGCAGTCGCGGTCAGTGGATTCGCGGCCCGCCAGAGCTCAATCGCCGTGGCTGAAGACGCCATCGCACGCGATGGCGACACAACGGTTGAGTCCATCCTCAGGCACCTTGACCCGGCCGAACAGTCGGTCGAGGTAACAGCCCGCCTACTGGCTTCGGGCCTAGTCGAAACATCGAACCCAGGGCTAGAGCGATATCTGTACACACAGCTCACTGTGATGCCCCAAATGACAGGTGCCTTTGTCGGCTACCCAGACGGTTCGTTTGTTTTTGTGGCCACCGAAGGTGAAGGGTTCAGGACCAAACGCATTGCCGTTGGTGATCAGCGAACCGTGACAGTCGAGCACTTCAGTGAGTCCTTTGAGCTCACTTCTACAGAGACTCTTGTTGAGGACGCGTACGATCCGACGATTCGGCCCTGGTACCAGCTAGCGCTCGAGAGCGATGCCATGGCTTGGACCGATCCCTATGTGTTCTTCTCTTCCCAACAACCAGGTGTCACGGCAAGTCATGCGGTTCGAGTTGATGGCGAAGTAGTGGCTGTTGTTGGCGTTGACGTTGAACTCAGCGGTCTAGCTGACTTCCTCGACGAGATCTCAAGCACCGAGACCGGGGAGGCCTTTGTTGTCTCTGGCGAAACGGTGGTCGCCGCCCCATCTCGGTACGAACAGCAGATCTCTGTGGAAGCCGACAACACCTTGCGACTGCTGTCCACCGCAGAGTTGGGTGTGCCGGACGCTCAGCCCGACGGCGGTGCGTCGTTGAGTCGAATGCCTGGTGACAATGGTGACGACTTAGTTTTGCGTAAGGCCATTCCTGCCGATCAAGGCCCCAACTGGGACGTCGTCGTCCGAGCGTCCGAAGCCGAGTTCACCGCAATCGTCGCCGGACAACAACGCATGACTTGGTTCATCACACTGGGCGGCGCTTTGTTTGTACTTGCGGCGCTAGCCATCCTTTGGTGGGTCAGCAAGCCAATCAAGAATCTTGAGCAAGCCGCTTCGAGCGACCCACTAACGGCGCTTGCCAACCGGCGTGAGATCGCTCGCCGAGGCAAGCAACAGCTAGCCGATCTGCGGGGCCATGACCGCCTCGCGGTTGTCGTGCTTGACCTTGATGGCTTCAAGACCTTGAATGACAAGTTCGGCCACCACCGCGGCGACCGCGCACTTGTCGCCCTGGCCGACACCCTCACTGAACTAACCAGAGACTGTGACCTGGTGGGCCGGCTTGGCGGAGATGAGTTTGTGGTGACGCTGCCGGTCAGTGGACTAGACGAAGGTGTCGCTAGTGCCACCCGAATTATCAACGGGTTGCGGCTTCGCCTCGAAGCTGAGTTCCCAGACACGGGCCTTGGCGTAAGCGGCGGCCTGGCAATCAGCGACGAACAATCAAACGAGTTCTCGGTGTTGATCCTCGAAGCAGACGCTGCCCTCCTAGCGGCAAAGGCAGAATCAAGAGGGATGCTTCAGCTTTCAGAGCGGCTTGTGGAAGCCGGCGTGCACCTTGCCGGTGCCAGTGTCAGCGCCGGTTGAGAATCGAGTAGTCTCGGCAAAGTTCGCCAGCCCATAGGAGGCCAAAGAAATGGATCGTTTCTACCCGATTGGGACTCCCGGTGAGCCTTGGGATGCCGCGAACAAGCAAGAGTGGTTCGACGCTCAAACTGTGCAGCGCAGCTACAACGACGAAGTACTTTCAAAGATCGAAGCTCTTGATGACTCTTTCGAAGTTTTCACTTACGGGGCGCTGCCCCTTGACCCCGAGCGCTACCCGCTGAAGGCTGTCAAGATCGAGTCCGCCAACGATGAAGCACCGTGGGTCCTGGTCACCGGAGGCGTGCATGGTTATGAAACCAGCGGAGTTCAAGGTGCTCTTGGGTTCCTGGCCAACGATGCCTTGGCCTATCGCGACCGCGTGAACATGCTGGTGCTGCCGTGTGTCAGTCCTTGGGGTTATGAAGTAATTAACCGCTGGAACCCGAACTGCCATGACCCCAACCGATCGTTCGTGGCTAACAGCCCGTCTGAAGAAGCTGCTGCAGTTATGAACCTGCTTGGGGAAGTCGGGGTTGATTTCCTTATGCACGTTGACCTTCACGAGACAACAGACAGCGACGAATCGGAGTTCCGTCCTGCACTAGCCGCCCGCGACGGGTTGGCTTCTGACCCAGGCTTGATTCCTGACGGTTTCTACACAGTTGGCGACACGGAGAACCCGCAGCCCGAATTCCAAGCCGCAATAATCGCTGGAGTCGAACAGGTCACCCACATCGCCCCCGCCGATGACGCCGGCCAAATCATTGGTTCGGACGTAACCCAACACGGCGTTATCGAATACCCGTTTACAGAACTAGGACTTTGTGCAGGCGTTACCTCGGCACGGTTCACCACAACCACTGAGGTGTACCCCGACAGCCCCAATGCCACACCCGAAATCTGCATCGCTGCTCAAGTTGCGACGCTGCGCGCCGGGCTCGACTTCGCTCTCGCTAACTCTTAGGACTTCTTGTCACCACGTAGCTCTGCGATGCGGGCCTGAAGGAACTCTGAAGCTGTGCGCCCTTGGGCCAACACAACGTCGTCGGCTGGATGAAGGAACATCGGCAACGACATTCGTGCAACGCTTGCCGCCTCACCAATCGGGTTCACGACACGGTGAGTCGTGGCCGGGTAGTAACCCTGAGTTGCAAGGTCGAGCATCTCTCCCCCGTTAACAGCAAGTGAGCCTGGGTCACAGGGAACCGGGAACCATTCGTCATTGGCACCGAGGAGTTCAAGACCCGGTTGATCACTGGCTGTCAAAACCGTCAGCAAGTTGATGTCTTCATGTGCCGCTGCTCTGACTGCGCCTTCAGGAATCTCTGGCGGCAATGGCGGGTAGCGCAGCACTCGAAGCAGCGAGCGAGTGCTTCCTTCCATCATTTTCGACAAGGGCATCGAAAGGCGTTCGGTGATTTCGGGTGGCGTATTGGCCTCGACCCAGTTGAGCAAAGTGATCGCCAAGTCGTATGCAATCTGGCGGTATTGACGGGCTGCGTCACTAACTTCGGTCGGGTAAACCGACCAGTCATAGACGTGGAAGAACTCTTTGAGATCGCGGACGTTAGCGCCCTTGGCGGTCTCGCTGCGATTAGCCGGAAACCAACCAGTCTGACCGGTCGGGTCGATGTCATACGCGTCAACCGCTGGCGAGTCGAACAGCTCGGCCCACTCTTGGTAGATCTTCTCCACAACCGACCAAGGCAGCGGATGATTCACAAGAACAGCAAACCCGGTTTCGCGTAAGCTTGTTGCAAACTGCTCGGGTGCATCAGCGGACGTGTAATCAACAACGGCAGCATCCATAAAACAAGTGTACGCAATGGGCTGATCGCAAGGTGAAGGGATCGCGTCAAAAGGCGTCGACGTCTCAAACGCAAGTTGAACGGATCGCCTCAAAAGGGGTCGACGTCTCAAACGCAAGGTGAACGGATCGCCTCAAAAGGCGCCGACGTCTCAAACGCAAGGTGAACGGATCGCGTCAAAAGGGGTCGACGTCTCACGGAGTGAGCGAAGCGAACGCAGAAGACTCGACCCCCGTGTGATGAAAGCCAAAGAAGAAGAAGCCAAACAACCACTAACGAGGGGTAATGATCACTCCGAAGTTCACGGGGCCACCCAAGCTTGCCGTCGGCAAGATCGACGATCCAAACCGGCACCGACTTGGGCTCGCCGTTTGGGTTTGAGCAAAGCTCGATACTTCCCGGATGTTTTGGCCGCTAGGCCGAAACTCCAAGAAACAATCCACGAAATGGTTGTTTTCAGTGGTCCTAACCGCGCGGTTCTCACACCCTGTACCTCAGAAGACTGACAGTAGTGAACACGGCGAAATCGATGATCAGTCAGGGCCGGTGCAACGTCAGACACGGCTTAGCGACGAGAAGGTGGCTGCCTTAATGCAGGAATACCTAGCTGGATCTCAGATAGTGGACCTAGCTAGGAGCTACGGGATCAACCGCAAAACAACGACGGCATTGCTACGCAAAAACAACGTTGCGATGAGACCTAGATACCCTGTCATGGACTCAGACCAGATCGAAGAAGCCGCACGAAGATACGACTCTGGCAGCTCTTTCAGCTCACTAGCTAAGACTTACCGAGTCCACCCAGCCACATTAAAAAAGTACCTGGTTGAGGCTGGAGTAGTCCCCCGGACTTAGACCGGATCTACTTGCTCGATGCTGAGTCTTGGTTACGCCGGGCCTCTTCAAGCGCCACAGCCACAACCGCCTTCGCAAGACGCTCAAGATCAGGCTTGTCTCGCACCACCAACCTGACCCGCACACCAGAATCTGTATCGACATGTTCCACAACATGACATACACCAGTTACCCGATACGCACCCTTCGTCAGACCCGAGGCCCACTTCGCCCGAGATGGACGACCTCTCTTCAGTAAGCCAGCTCTTGGCTTCTTCGTAGCTATTCCAAATAGCTAGCATCAACAATTCCGCAGTACACATTGTGCACATAGGACTTCTTCGACCTGAACCCGAAAGTTGCACGTGCATAGATAAGCAGAACCTCGTCACCCTGGAGTACTCGTTCGATTTCGGTGCTGCGCTGTCCAGCACGCAGATGAACATTGCACGTGCCTTCAGAAACTGGGATCATCGTCAGTGAGTCCCAGGGGTTGGGCTCAGTGATGGAAACCTGTTCTTTTCCTCCCCGATGATGAATTGCGAGAACTAATGGGAACAAACCAAATCCCATATTGACCCGAACAAAGAGCGGCACCCGGGCATAGACGGCAACTGCGGGGGTGTTGAGCTTTGCAATCTTGCGAAGCCGACGTTTGTGAAACCACCTAGCTTTTGGTGCATTCTGGATGCCGTGGAAGGCGACGCTATCTTTCATTATCGGAAGGACCAGGCATAAGCACCCGCGGCAACTCCTGCGCCCCGTCTTGTCAACCGATTGCCGAGGCCTGTCAGAGAGGTTCCCGCCCGTTCGAGTGCCCTGCCGCCGATCCGGTTGAAGCTTCCCGGAATCCTCCCGAGTCTCGGCAGGAATTTGCGAACACCGGAAAACTTGGAACCGGTCAACTGGCCAGCCGCAAGCCTGACCCTTCCAAACTTCGCAACTTTTGAACCAACTCGCTGGAATAGTCCACCCGTGCCTCCGGTCACGGTTCCTACGACGCCGAGTGCACATCCGACGCCATCGCCGCTCCTACACACCTTTTGTGTGTCGTATGCCGCGGCCGCAGTAGCAGCTACCAGTATCACCATTCCCACAGGAGTAGCAGCCGAGACCACTACTGCCGCGATCGCAAGACCAGTGGCAATGGTGCCGCTGTGTTTGTCCACGAACTTTCCAACCGACGCCGCAGTTGAGCCAACCACCTTTGCTGCCTTTTTGACGGCCTTGATTGGATTGGGTATTCCCCACATCCCGTTGAGGTCATAACTGTTTATCGGATCAGTTACATAGGCGTAATCATTAGGTGTTCCGCCTTCGACGGGGTCGACCGATAGGAACCGTCCAAGCTCGGGGTGGTAGGGCCGCGCCCCCATCTGGATGATGTTCTGCAGTTGTGTTTCTGTGGCTTTCTGGTGCTGCCCTACCCAGCCATAGTCGGCGTTGATGGCGGTCTGGTTTGCCATGGTCGACCCGATCTTCTCTCCGTATGGCCCGTATACGAACGGACCCGCAGTCAGTTGACCTGCAGTATCGACGGTGGCCAGCGTGTCACCGTGGAGGTTCGGGTACAGCCAGCTGTCCGGTGCTGCCGGCTTGACGGTTCGGAGAACGCCGCCTGGTAGTTGGACGTACCATTCTGCAACGTTGACGCTTCCGGGGAGTGTGATTCCGATCGGTGCGTCTGCAGAGCTGTCATATAGGTAGGTGCTGAGGACGCCGTTGTCGGAACGCTGCTTAACCCGATCGCTTGAGTCTCGGATGTAGCTGACATTGACGCCCGGACTCGTGATCCCGGTGTTGCGGCCGCTGGCGTCCCAACCCAAGGTCAACCCGTTGACACCGATCGTGTTAGCGGCCGTGTCATAGCCGATACTCCCTGTCATGCCTGTGTATGAGGCAAGTTGATCGAGGGTGTTGTATTGGTAGGAGACGCTGGATCCGTTCAAGTTCGCTGATGTCCGGTTTGAGTTGGCATCGTAGTTGTAAGAGTAGCTGTCTGATCCCCTCACAGCGGTCTTGAGTCGGCCGACTGCGTCGTAGCTGTAGCTCCAGGCAGAACCGTTGGTTGTGTGAGATTTGATTCGGCCGGACTGGCTTCTTGACACTGACTCGGTCAGAGTGCTGCCGTTAAGGCCATAGATGACACCCGAGACTTGGCCCTGGCGGTTGTCACGGCTGATCGTAGCGGTCGTCGTCACCCCTGGTCCGTGGCTGTAGGTGATAGTCGAGGTCTCACCGTCAGTGTTATAGCTGGTTGTTGCCGCCGCGGCGCCGTTTATTGTTTGGGTTTGGGTTCGCCCGAATTGGTCGTACGTGATGCCGTTTGTGATACTTGAACCCGATTTGGTTGTAGTTGAAGTCGTTACCCGTCCTGTCCGGTCGTAGCTGGTTGTGGTGACGGTGCCGGATTCGTCCCGATACTCGACCTCGCGTCCGAGGAGGTCGGTCTTGATCACCGTTGTGCCCGTATTCGTCCCGTTAATAGTCTCGCCGATGTGGGTGTACATCGGGTTGTTGCTGGGCGCGTAGGAGTAGTAGGAGATCCGGTTACCAGGTTGGTCTGTCTGCGAAGTTCGGCCTCGCGTGTCGAAGTAGGTGCAGCTCCAGTCAGCGAAGCCAGACTTATGACCCACTTGTCGACCCATTATGTCGTACACGTACGTGTCAGGACGGTTCGCAGCGCTCTGGTAGTAGCGGGTCTTCGCCATACCAGCTTGGGAAGACGCTGCGTTGGAACACGTGTTAGCTACTGGCGCCTCGCTCGGTCCATACCATTGATAGGTCCATTGATTGCCGTTAGGCATCGATCTAGTCTCGCGTCGATTATAAGTCGCCCCGTAAATCATGTTCGCTGTCAGGTTCAGCCCGTTGGGATCAACTCTGGATTGGGTCGCCAAACCAAGCCAAGGCTCTCCGAAAGTCGATTTGTTAGTCATCGATGGTGCAGAGCCACCATCATCATGTGCGGTGTTTGACGTCGCGAGGTCATAGCTCGGCGACAAAGCTGTACCGGCCAAAGGTGCTCCTGCCCCGGGAGATCCTCCCAACCGCATATAGAAGGCTCGCGTGCCGTCTGTCTTTGGTTGATAATCGATCCGGATGTCGTGCCAACCCGCGGTCAGGGTCACGTTCCCAACCGCTGCTGGATTCCAGCTCTTGTTTTGTTCCCACTGGTCGAACACTTCGACGTTGTCAACGTAGATCCGTGCTCCACCGTGGAACCAGGCCGTGAATGTGTCAAAGTTCGCCCCACCAGTCGTGTAAAACTTGCCTGTGTAACGGACCGAGAAATCGGAGCCGACGGGTAGGCCAGCTGTGTCTATCGAAGTGTCGGAGTCGAATGAGAATTTCGTCGGACTACCAGCCAAATTCCGGTTGCCATATACGCTGACCGCTAGCCCTCCGAGCCCTTCTTCATAGGCTGTTTCCACATGAGCAACACTCGGGTTCGAACAGCTTCCATTCGGCAACTGATTGCCACCAAAGCAAGACCCTGGCGCAGGACCATATACGTCTGTGAGTCGATCAAGCGGATCGTAGTGATAAGTCGTCTTTCGACCTGCGGCGTCTTTGCTCCATTGTAGCGAGTCGTTTGGATTCCAGCCCTGTTCCACCACCGTTCCGTCTGCACCGACTGTTTTCGTTGAGCGCAGTGTGTCTGATTCAAAGTGAACAGTGCGCGTTGCTCCGTAGACGTTCGTTGATGCCAGCCCTTTAGTCTGAAGCGTTGCCTGATTGGTGCCGTAAATGATTTGGGCTGCTGATTTCAGCTGGCCAGACGCTGGCAGCGGAGAAATCACTTTGAATAGCCGGTCGGAGGTGTACTGCATCTGCCAGGGAGCATCCGCCGCAGAAACTCCTGCAACTCCGTACCGGAACGCGTCGTTTACATGCGGATCGACCACTGAGACAAGTTGGCCGTTCGTCCAGCCTAAGTCGTACTGTTCGACCCCTGGATTCCAGATCCGTGAAATCAGGTCGTTCTTGTACCAAATCGTCGTTGCCGTTTCGATATTGCTGGTCGTGTCCGGATATCTGATTTGGCATAGCATCCCGCTCGGTGCGGGATCGAATGCGGTTGGAGTCCATGGGTGGGTCGGACAGATACCGGAACCCGAATAGACCAATGTCATCTGACGACCCGATACAGGGTCCTTCACAGCCGAGACTCGACCGTTCGAATCTTTTATGACCTGAGGAAGCGTTGGGTTGCCGATATCAAGTGGTGAACTTGTCGAGTCAAGCTTGCCGTCAGCGCTAAAAACGTAGGTGAAGCCGTCATCGCTTTGGAGCGTGTATTCGCCTCCGCTTGGTTTGGTTAGAGTCGAGTACTCACCCTTCGGGGCTTTCCACGAGCCAGGAGATACATACTCAAAGCGTGACGAGAGTCCTGACGAGTCTTTCAGGACCACGTCTTTGCCTACGGTTTTGGCTTCAATCCAGCCACGGCCGCCCGACGCCGAAGTTCCTAGCGACCAGCCCTCTGGGAGGACTGACGGCTCTGGACTCAACCAGTCAGAGGGCACTTCAAGAGACCAATTGGTTCCCAGTTGCGGGTAAGTCGAAGTACAGCCACCAGATTGGCATTTGATCAGTAGCTTGAATCGCGCTGAACCGGTCTTCTCCCGATACTCAATGTGGATCGGGATGAACTGGCCCCCTGTCAACGTTTTCGAGGTGCCATAGTCGGCAGTAGATGGCGTCCCGTTCAGTTTGTTCAATACCGTGGTCCCGCCGACCACGATCTTGGCGCCGTCATCATAGGTGGCACCCATCTTGTAAACACCAGTTGCGGGGACTTGGATGAACCCGTCCCAATGCGTCACGAACCAGTCGACCTGACCTACTCCAGCACCAGATGGAGATTCTTCGCCCCAATCGAAGTTAGGTCGTTCGATCCTTTTGACCCACGGAACTTCACCGTTATCGACGAGGCCGTTGTGATTGGGATCACTTGAATAGGTGCCGATCAGACCATGGTCCTGCTTTAGTTGGCTGTTGAACGTCAAGCCTGCAGAAATGGACCCGCCTAAAGTATCGAAGCCAGATGAACCGACCGACACTACGTAGTTGCCGTTGCCGAGGTTGACAGTGCCTGGCCCGAATGATTCATACGCCTGAGTTGGGTCGCCGGTTCCGAGCCGCCGATTCAGTGTGAAAGAACGAACCGAGGACGGAATAGTGTTGTTGTAGATGCCGTAGACGGTGTCGATTGACTTAACATTCCAATAGTATTTGACGCCGTCCTGCAGAATTCCTTCTGGCACTGTCCAAGATTGGCCCGTCCAACCCGAATCGGCGACTATCTGGCCGTTGTCAACCCCCGGAGCAGTGGAGATCCTGAACCAATAGGCAACCTGTTGCCCTGTCTCTTGAGGCGACGAGAGGGTTGAGGTGAGAGTCGGAGTCTCATCAGCAGTGACGAGATTGTCAGCGGGTGACGCGGGTGCAGGCCGCGTCGGCTTTTTGCGGAGAAACAGTTCAATCGCAACATTACTGAACCGCTTGTATGTATATACACCTGGCGTTTCGTCGCCTTTGAGCGTCAGCCACGGCTGGTCGACTTCCTCGTTCAGCCACTTCCGAGCGACGTTGGTGATCGGGATATTCCACTCATGCGCAGTTCCTGCATTGCCGCCCGTCGAGCCGCCTACTGGCGCTGTGTCATATTGCGAGGCGTACCGTCCGGGATACATTCCAGGCCATTCATAGGGAGCGGCGTCGTCCCATCCGGCCCATACATTACGGGTCGATTGCGTGCCAGCTGCAAACTGAAGCTTCGCCTTTGCAGACGTAACTCCCCAGCCCAAGTCCGCAAGACCAGACAGCGTGCCGCCATACAGCCCGACCTCGAACTGCATCCGAGCCCGCCAAAACGAGTCACCGTTCGGCCCGCTCGGCGAACGAGAGTTGCCAACGTGGATATTGTTGTGAGAGGTTCCTGTTGAACCATGCCACTTGGACGTCGGAGCAGCGTTTCCGGTAGCGATAGCCCAAGCCGCGTAGTAACCAGGGTCCAAGACAATCGGGTAGTCGTCTGCAGATAACCCAGACAGCCATTGCTCAGACACTTCGACTGACACAGCCGATCGAATGTTGCCATCACCCTTTCCTTGACCCTTCGTCACCTCAACGGCCGCACCAGCATCTTTATTGTCGATCGGCGCACCCTTACTGTCTTCAATCAAGAGCTGGCCCAGTGCGACACCACCCGGGATTGCGTTTCCGGGCTTACGGTCGACAGCTTTCTGCCCTTTGGCTTCCATCGGCAGGAACAGACCTGTTTCGCTGTCCAACTCAGTGTCAAGGTCGACTCCTTCAATGATCGTCTCAAAACGAGGGACATTGCCGCGACGATTGAGAATGATGTCTTCCTTCAACCCGGTCGGAGTCGCCGAATAGCGAAGATCTACACCAGGGAACACGTCCACATAGGTAACAACCCCCAGCTCGGCGTCGACCTCCATCTCGACCTTCGAAATACGGCCAGGGGGAACCGTCGGAATCAGTTTCACTTCAGAACCATCAGCAAGAGTCAACTCAACCGGGCCCTCACCCGACATCGGCCCAAACCTGACTGCAAATGAGTTGGCTGTCGTCTCGAACCAATCGGTGCGTCCGTTGATCGGAGACAATTTCAGGTCGATCGGCGCCATCCCCCCGCTGCCGTCATCAAAGTAGGTCAGATCACCATAGGCATGAACAACCAGACCGCCATCGGTCGTGTCCCAAACATCGCTCGCAACACCACGCTCACCAATCTGCTCGCCAGCAAGTACGACCGGAACTTCCTCGGTCGACTCAATGAACCCCATTTCATCTGACACCGTCGGCGGAGTCTGATCAACGTTGCCAACCGGTGAGGACAGCTCCGCAGCCGCAGCCTCAGCTGGCAGGGGTTCTAGCCCGGGCCCTTCACTTGAGCCAGCAGGAATCTCAAAACCTTCACCATCATCCGACGGGACAGTTTGCGCCCCGACGGGTGAAGCGAGCGACGCCAGAAGCGCAAAAGCCACGAAGATTACGAATGAAACAGAGCGCTTGGAAGCCATACCAGTCCTCAGAACTTCGATTGCCGAACTAACCGAACGGAACCTAGTCAGGGTTTATTCAAGAAGCAAGCATCTGCTTCTAGATTTAGCTTCTTGCACCAAAAAGACCCTCCAATCAGCTACTAGTCATCGAGCCGCAACCCTCGGCTGAGACTTACGACGCTGACTTGGTTCGTTCAACACTCCTTGTTCCCTCCCCCATCACTAACATCGTGCACCAGACTCAGAAACGAGCAGTTGTGAGTGTGAGTGTAGGGGTCTAAATGAAGGGTGAACTAAGCAAGCTGCATACCGCAAAGTGCAGGAGCTCGTTGCGTTCTCGGCAACGCGTGGATGAAATCCGATTATTAGGCGAGACCAATTCAGCATCAAGTTAGACTCGCGGGGCTCCGAAACCAGTCCTAGAGCTGATCGACGCCGCAGGCCCCATTTAGTTTCGGGGCGCAAATCCTCGGCTCAATCGTTAGTCAACAACTTTCTGCATCATTTTGTGACCGCTAGTGAAGAGCCTACTACTGAAGGAGTAGTGCGTCATGATGCGCTACTCGCAACCATCAACTTCGAGGGCATACTCGTTGTCATGGCCGACCGATCGCACCAAAGACGCATGAAGCAGCTACATGAGGATCTCCAACGCGTCGTCGACGGTGACAACGAGCAGGAGATCCTCGAGCCAGCAACCCCAATGATGCTTAGTTCCGTTAGGGCTGCCTACGACGCATTGCCTGAAGATCACGTCCTGCGCGGCGCTCTAGGAATTGAGTTGATCACTATGGATCAAATCAGCGGAAATGGCGAACCGATTAGAATGGTCGATTTAATGCTCATTGTTGGCCAACTGCTGGCATCTTTGCCGAACTCTGCATTGGTTAGCTCGGCTAGTCGCGGACGGTGAGGATTTAGCTACTTGCAGCTCGCGTCATGTCCACTACTCAGCTGTCTGCAGGATCAGCGCACTGGTATCTGAGGCAACTGACCGCCACCCTACCTGCTCTTCGAACCTTCAGCGCTGCTCCCGAGTGCCTAGCTTGCCGACTGTGGTACGAATAGGGAGCGGGCTCAACATTGAACTCTCCGGACTGCACGAATGGCACTACGGATCGGTAGTCAAGCGCAGACGGTTGACCCGGCAGCAGACAATCTGGTCCTAAAGGAATGTGCCCAGCGGTCGATGGAGGGTGGAGCATCGAGGAGGACCGTGTGGCCACAGTCAGAACGACCTTACAAGATCGTAGGATACGAAACTTCTTCGATGATGTTTGTGCTTCGTTTTCTCTGGGCGAACCTACTGATATCTACGTCGTTACACACGTTCTGGCAGATCGACCGTTCTTTCTGGAGGCGCTAGAAAAGGTCGGGGATCTCAAGGTAGTTTTCGCAAAACCCAAGTCGGGTCACATGCAAACCATCGACGAACTCAAAGCAAGTGGATTCGACGTGCGTGTCGCGGACCGCAGCGACCTGGGAAGTACCGAGGGCCTAGACGAATATTTGAAGCTGTCCGCCCCGGGGCGTTCCGTCGCATTGTTGGACATCGGTGGGTACTTCGCAGGAGGACTCACGGATGGCTCGATGGCGGATGTCCACGATGTCATAGGAGTCGTCGAGGACACAGAGAACGGACTTCAAGTCTACGAAACAGCGAAGCTCGACCTGAAAGTACTTTCAGTGGCGAGGAGCCCGTTGAAGAACACCGAAGACTACCTGGTGGGCCAGGCGGTCTACCACTCGGCGGAACATGTGCTACGCCTTAACGGTCAAATCGTGCAAGGTCGCTCGGCAGTAGTTTTCGGGTTCGGGAAAGTTGGCAGGAGCGTTGCGGAGGGACTAAGGCGCAATGCGGTACGAGTCGCGGTGGTGGATACGAACCCAATCAGAGCTGTGGAGGCGCACTCGCTCGGCTTCCAGGTTGGCACGGCATCCGAAACACTCCCCCATGCCGAACTAATCGTCGGTGCGACAGGAGCCAACTTTCTCACGAAAGTACTGGTTGATCAGATCAGGCCCGGGGCCTTCCTGTTCACAGTGACCTCATCAGATAGCGAGCTAGACCTAGCAGCTCTGGCAATGGATCACGTGCGGAATCCGATTGGCGAGCACCTTGAGATTCTCACCACGGATGACCACCACTTCTATCTCATCAACGAAGGCAATGCGGTCAACTTCCTTCACGGTGCAGTAGTGGGCGATTACATCTACCTCGTTCAAGCCGAGATGATCGCTGCGTTAAGCGAGATGAAACAAGCTGGCAACGATGTCTCCGAGGTCAGTCAAGATAGTCGCCGACGTATAGCAGATCTCTGGCTCAGGCACTTCTCATGACCGAACACGAATCTCCGGACCTCTATTTTGCGACGGTTAAAGCCATGGGTACTGACTTGGACATGGTCGAATCAGGACTTCGCGCGTCGCTTGAGCGCGCTGGCTATCAGCTTGAGGTAGTTCGCCTCAGCGAGCTGTTGGCAACGGCTGTTCCTGATCCCCGAGGAACAATGGACTCAAAGTCGCAAGAGTACGTTCGAAGGAACGTCCTCATGAGCAAGGGTGACTGGATTCGAACCCAAGAAAAGAGCGGCGTCGCAAGGCTAGGCGTGAATGCGATTGCTGAGAATCGCCGTAACGTGAAGCTATCTGAGGGGAGGCGGGGCAGAGCATTCCTGATTAAGTCATTGATGCACGAGGCTGAAGTGTCACTCTACCGAAACCTGTTCGGCAGCCTGTTCTTCCTAGTTTCAGTGTTTCGTTCGGAGCAATCGCGCAGGCAGAACATAATTCGAGATCTTGAGTCGGACATCACGTCCAGCAACGCGGACATGTCTGATAAAAAGGTGTCCAAGATCGCCAGCAAGCTAGCGAAAGATCTGATGCTCCGGGACAGAGGCTGGCCACACGAGTACAGGGATCAATTCGATGAGGTCTCTACGAAACCGATTGAAAGACTTAGCATCGAAGACACATTCTTCGAAGGAGACCTGTTCATAAACGGAGAGAGCAGCTCCGACGCAGTATTGGAAGATATCGATCGATTGGTCCGATTAATTTTTTCGGACCCGTTCGGAATCGCGAAGCAAGACGAGTGCGGTATAGCCCAGGCATTCACGGCCGCATCTCAGAGCACCGCCCTACCAAGGCGAGTTGGAGCATCGCTATACAGCGGAGAAGACCTCGTGGCGACCGGACGGAACGATATGCCGCGCGCCCGCGGCGGTCAATTGACATATGGCACCGACAAGTCTGATTCATCACTTCGCGAGGAATCAGACATCTCAGGCGCCGAAAAACAGCGCATATTCACCGATCTCGTGTCGCGATTGATGAACTCGCAAGAACTTACTGCGAGTCCTGCCGGTGCAAGCCTCTTGGAATCCGTCAGCAAGCCCAAAGACCTTAATCGACTTGTAAAAGTCCTGATGGAAGAAGACGACGTGCGCCTTGCAGAATTCTTTTCAATGGTCGAGTTTGATCCTGCTATGCATGCAGAGATGTCGGCACTCCTAAGTGCGGCCAGAAGACAGGCTGGCACAGATGGGACGTCGATGTACGTAACTACTCATCCCTGCCACGAATGCACCCGACACATTATTGGATCGGGCGTAACGAGGGTCGTCTACCTTGAGCCCTATCCGAAGAGCAAAGCGGAGCACTTCTTTGGCGGCGAGGTCAACTTAGTCGAGAAGGCTCCGCCCACTGGAAATGGCAGCAAGCCAACATTTGAACCCTTCATGGGAATTGCACCGAGACGGCATCATGATCTGTTCTCATGGCTGGATCGCAGAAAGAACGGCAAAGCGATTAGGTTCACGTTGTCGAGAGCAAGCGAGATCCGCCCCTCCCTTGTCGCCTTTTCGGACAGACCCGAAGCTCAAAGAATGTCCAAAGCGATGAGCAAGACTCAGTCAGAGTTGGCCGAAGAGTTTATTCAGGAACTCGAAGTGTATCTAGTGGGGCTCGTCGCCGCTTTCAATGAACCGAAAGCACCCGAGTAGAAAACCCCGAACTTGAATCTCTCACGCAGGTGGGTTGACTGTCCACAGGTCGAGCTGCCCGAACGCGATCTTATGCACAGAGTATCCACACCCGATACGCTTCTATTTGAACATCAGGCCCGGGCCTGCAATTGTTGTCCGGCTGGGTAATCAGCATCGTTGTCGATTTGACGATTTACAAGATCTCGCGGCTCAGCCATTATAGGACATACATGAACAAGGCTAAACAATCATCTCGCGAACCGGCTCCGTTGTTCAGAGACCCCGATTGCCGGGCTAGGACAATCAGAGCGATTGTGGGAGTCATTCGCAAGAGCATGCCAGAACTCTTGAGCGACACAGACCAACTTGTCACCCCTGCCCCCCTCAACTCGATCAAACCGTCCTTTCGGATCTACGATCCACATGACGGCCGTCTCGACTGGAAGCTCAGAGACTACCTTGCACTTGACATTGTTGCGTCAGTTGATGAGGTCGAACAAGCGATCAAAGAGGCAGAGAGTGAAGACCGAGGCGTCGAGATAGCGACTTGAGTTTGAGGCTTTGCCACCAACCGAAGGCGATCCTATTGTTGCCGACCCTGATTCGGATGTCCAGAGGTCTCCCTGTGGTGCTCAGATACAGCCAGCAAACTACCCCTGGACTGACTACAAAGCTCAGGCACATTCTTTCCCGGGCGGGATTCGTGACTCCGCTGTCTGCGACTCGGCCGTGATGTTCAAGCGGATACCGATGGTTCTGTTGACCCGCTAGCTACTTACACTTTCGATTACTCCCATGGAGGTAACCCACGGTCATCGGACGACTGGGCGGAGACCGATGTCATCAGCGCGACGAAATCCGCCGGCCATCTGAAGGTGTTTAGAAAGCGACCAACACCGTTTAGCGACTAGCTGAGTCTGACATCATTCTCAAGGACATCTCGAGATGCTTCCGGGGAGCTACGAAATTCCGGTGACTCGACAATAGAAAAAAGCCAATAAGGCATCCGTAGAATACACCAGTCGCAATCCTCCAGGGTAATTCGGATGCGCCGTAAACGGCGAGGTATGTGACGAAGGCGAGCGACACCACCCCTGTGAAGACGCCGGTGCACAGAAGATAGGTGGCTGCATGATTTCCGTTGAAAGCGCGCAGGTGTGGCAGTAGCAAGTGTGTATGGGAGGCAACAGGAACTCTGTCGCCGGCAAAGTGATCGGTCCTCTTGGGGTCGGTAGCGACAGAGGCCTCGCCCGTTGAATGATTGAAGGACACTCCAATCTGTCGAGCTAAGAAACGCTCGATACCAAGAGATTCGACTGTGCGCAATGAGTTCTGTTGACCCAGGTAAAGAATCCAGCCTGAGAGAGCAAAGGGAATTATTGGGAGGCAAAACCATATTGGGTCCGGCATCGAAGGCAATCCCTCGCCGTCTGAAGCCACGACGGCAAGCGCACCAAAGAAGGCTGCTACCGCAGTCAGTAAGCTGGCCTGAGTACTGAGAGCCGACCGGGAATCGTTGCGAAGCATTTGATATTCAACAAGGCAC
Source organism: uncultured Acidimicrobiales bacterium (assembly GCA_937922785.1). Classification (GTDB taxonomy): domain Bacteria; phylum Actinomycetota; class Acidimicrobiia; order Acidimicrobiales; family SZUA-35; genus CALAJQ01. Next base: position 169,038 of record CALAJQ010000018.1, on the reverse strand, counting down.
GCTTGAATCGCAGTGCTCATGCGCTCCGACGGATTCGAAACACTGAGACCGGCTGCCGTGTGGCCCCCATGGTCACGGCAGGTGCCGGTATTCATCCCGGGCAGACCCCAACCTGCCTGTCGTGAACAAGCGCTACCTGAGGCCGTGAGTGCACCGCAGAACTCCTGTTTGTGCCGCGAACTCACCTCAATCTCGCCTGTCTGCTCACATATGACGAGAGTACATCATCGACATAGATCTAGCTATGTCAACGCGGCTTACAGCTTGCCAAGGAGTGTTCTGCTCACAGCATTGCTTGGCGAGCGAGTCGAAACACCTCACCCAACCCCTGGTTCATGTGACAAGAATGAGAGGCCTACAACGCAGAATCGGGCCTGGTTGGGAGACTGAGAAGCGCCCGCTACCTGCTCTCGTCTTGTAGGCTCAGATTTGAGATAGAGGAGCGAGGCCGTCATCGCCCCGAGATGGACGCCGTCCGCTCTCGCTGAGCCAGGTCTAGGCTGCTTTGATTTTTCGCCGCGATGTTTGTCCACTCTATATGGCGAGTCATCCGAGGGATCATGCCAAGTGTCTTCTACGTGCAGAGTAGTAAACGCATTTGAACGGCGTGCGCAGCTGTGGCCTACGTAGTAGCTCTTACTCACGCCAGGCGGTGGGGTTTCCGCTCAGCTGGTCGTAGAAAAAGAGAACCATTCTGCGGTCAGATCTTGAGATACAAGCAAGGTCTCGAATTCAACAGTGTCTGGACTCAAACCACCCGACTTCGCAGTGAGAAACCCTCCACCCCGGTCGAACCCGCCAGCACCGGCAATCGAGAAAACTAGAAAACCTTCCCTGCAAGACACTTCTGTCACGCGGTACGAGCCCACCTCCCGGTTAGCCCTAACAGACTCACCTTCTGCTAAGTCGAGCTGTTGCGCGAACTCCGCGAACTCCGATTCACTAAGCCAGAACCGAGCTCGAACAGGTACAGAAAAAACCAGTGCGATAGAGAGAACTAGTACGACCGCAGCGATGGGTGCCAATGAGAGAGGCGGAATACGAAAGTCGGAGGCCTTCTGCCCCCTGACCGAAACCACTATGTCAGCACTAGTAGTGAATAGAAGACTGAGGAACCAAAAGGACGCATAGAACCAGCCAGCCTCACTACCACCAGGCATCGATTCCGCACCCCAAATCAGATAGATCACGCACAGCCCGCAGGAGATCGACAGGAATCGAAAAAATGTCAGCAAGCCCTAATCACTTCCCCCGATTGGCAATATAGAAACCCTCCTTCTAGGGCTGTCAGTACGACGTTCGCTACCAAACCCCTAGGCGCCAATTTGTTCACGTGTGACCCAATCGTCGCTCCCACACGGTTGTTGAGCATATCCTTCTGAGTGTCCACGATCCCGTCAGTCTTATACCGTTCGTAGGTTTCACCCAGTAAATAGGCAGAGTCGGCGTTGGTGTCTTGGGATTGGAGGGCCATCCAGTATGCGTGCTTGAATGCGTTCTTCTCCTCACCCCTTTCGTTACCCTCATCCTTTCCAAATATCTCATCCGCCGCAGCGTTTGCGGTAGCACGATTCTTGTAATACAAACAGCTGCTTAAGTGCTGTGGGCAGAACTCAAAAAATACTAGTACGGGGGAAGTCCATCGGCTGACCCTGTTGTTCTGAACTATAGGGTCGCAGCCGAATCTAGTGGGAATGCAGTTGCTGAGTTGATAGGTCTGGGCTGGCTCAAGATACTGCCCTGGATCAGTGCCTTCTGGGAAGTCGTCATAGTCAGGCCAAAATCCACCAGCTCTACCCTCACGCTCTGCTTGATCAAGCTCAAAGCACATAGGCGTGTTGTGGTATTTCCTCGGACAGTTGCCCGTTGGATCGACAAACCGGAGTGGGTTGTTCCGGACATACGAGTAGCGGTTCAAGTCGGCCTGGATTGTGGCGTCTGGGATAATTGTGTCGGCCTGCGTGAATCGGGCGAGGTAGGGGTCGTACATGCGTGCGTTGTAGTGCATGAGACCGGTGTCGGGGCCCGCCGGATGGTAGATACCGCTGTCTAGTGATAGCCCCGCTGTTGGTGCGGGTGACTCCAACCGAGCCGAGGTGGTCTGTGGCGAGGGTTGTTAGTTGACCGTTCTGCCACATACCAATCGCTTGTCCGGCTGTTGTACGCCGTAGTGCCGAGCGTTACGTCAGACGATCAACCCGTCTAAGGCTCAAGGTACCTCAAGCAATTCTTCCTCAATTGCAGGATCTGGCCACTCAAAGGGCACCGGGCGGGATGCTTGACGACACAACCGAGCATAAGTATCCACGATTGCATACAGCTCTTTGGCGTGGAATTGCAGCTGCTCGTTGGCTTGAGCCTGGCTCTGAGCAAGGACCTCGGTAATCTCCCGAAGCCAGGTATAAAGTGTGTCTCCCTGGATACACACGCTAGGAAATTTGCGCTCGGCGCGCTGAACCATGGAAGCTCGCCCTACCTGCGCGAGATCTATCCAACTATCAGTCATTCTGCTCCTCACTTATCCGCCTGTTGTAGGGTAGAACGTTACATGTGCCAGATCGCGGTTTAGTGGTCCAGTGAAAATGTCCAAGTTGATTCGCTCACCTAGGCCCGAGTAGCCAGCGGGCAGGGAACTTGAGACACTGTGCCTTGTTCTAGAGTTCGCCCCCGTGATCACATAGTATCGAGCACTCGACAGCGATAGAAACTCCAGCCTTTCAACCCGGTTCGCGCGGCCCAATCGCCCTCACAGCAGCCTCATCCTCAGACAGGCGGCCAGTCACAAATGCACCAGCGCGATCCTCGATGCCCGGACATTCATGACGGGTTAAAGTCGCTGCCGATCGGCACCTCAGCCTGAAAGGCCGTGAGGAGTTGGAGTGCTGCAAGGTGCTTGGGGCGCAACGGTTGAACTTGACATGGACTATAACTTGCGAGGTCCAAGGATACTGGATAAACGCTCCCCAGTCGGCTCGTACATCTGAGGCATATCTGTGTTCCCTCACTCCAATATCCCCGAGCCCGTTTCGCTACCGTCATCGTTGACCATGACTGACTCGATTCCCCGGGCGACCCGATGAACGTAGATACGGTCGGTGCGGCCGAGTCCGTTGAGGCGATCCACCTCAGCTTCCGCCCGCTTGCGGTCAACGGCAAAGCCTTTGACCGCTACAGCCTCAGAAGGTTGTGAACCGATCAGAGCAACGTCAATCCTCAGGATTACGTACGGTCTCAACTCGTCTTCACCCGCTAAGCTCACCCGCCGCCGCCTTGCGTCAGGCTGCCTAGATAGTCGCCCGACCGAGGATCCCACACGTCTCCGGAAAGTGATATGGCCAGATCTGGATTCCCCTCTATGCCCTTTTTGATGGCGTGAATCCGCGCACTGGCAAGGCGTTCGCTGACGCCGTGGTTGTTCTTCAAGTTTCGAACTACGGCTTCCGGAAGGTGGGCACCACCGGTGTCGAATATGCGCGCACCACGCTCAATCGCCGACTGGAGATCGCCGCAGTTGTGCACTAGTACGTCGTCGTTGCCGGTGTCTACGAAGTACGAATGAATTCCTTGAATAGTGAGGTCATATGCCTCGTCGAAATGCAGCGTGGTCCAGTCAAGCGAACCGGCCTCTACCCGGTCACCCAGCGGTGTAATCAAAAAGTCGCCGGGGTCGAGGTGCTGGGTCTCCTGCCACTCGTTATCCGAGAGATTCCAGAAGCGGTGGTCTTCCGTCGTTGTTACCGACCCCCCTTCGACCTCCAGGGAAAGGAGCCAATCGTGGTGTGGCCACACGGCCTCGACTCGTCGGGGTCCTGACTCTCCGGTCTCGGGGTTGAGGGCCCAAACCTCGTCGCCAGGTTCGAATTCCGAGATAGGCTTCGACGTAACTCCATCTCCGAGTAAGACCTCTGTGTCACGTGAGAACGATCGAAGGCATGCAGGCACTCGAGTTGGCACTTTCCGGACCGGGATCAGTCGTCTCGCTGAGTTCCCGACTGCTCGGCACAGCGCTTTGATCAGCGCCTTGCAAGGAGAGATCGAAGTCAGAACTTCTGCTATACACCCGGTGTCCACCTCAAGACCTCCAGCTCCACCGTTTGAGCGGCACGAGCGCTCGTCGAATAGCCCGGTTCTGAGCAGGTCCTTGCCTGTGTCCAATACTGGTTGCGTTGGACCTGCAGTGGGTTCAAGAGGTTTGCCGCTTTCTTCGAACCCAGGGAAACTGCGACGGTTTCCTTCGCTGCTACCCGAGTTTCCAGCCCCGTATATACCGCAGGAGAAGCTGTGTGCCATTGGTCCGACCAAGCATGGATCGTTGCCTGATGGATCGGTATACGCAAGTGGGTTGTTCCGCACATAGCTGAAGCGATTGAGGTCAGCTTGATTTGTGGGATCCGGGATAATCGTGTCGGCTTGAGTGAAGCGACCAAGGTACGGGTCGTACATGCGGGCCTCGTAGTGAATCAGCCCAGTGCCTGGGTCGTCCGTCTGGCCGGTGAATGTCTGGTCAAGAGCTAGCATGTTTGTGCGGGCAGCGTTCCGTGGTCCGCCCGACGGAAGATAGCGCTGCCTATCGATGGTACCGCTGTTGGTGCGGGTCACTCCAACTGAGCCTAAGTGGTCTGTGGCGAGGGTTGTTAGTTGACCGTTCTGCCACATACCAATCGCTTGCCCAGCTGCCGAGAGCACCAGCTTGCGGCTGTTCGAGCCTCCGCTCTGGGTGATCTCTAGGCTTCCGTGGTAGTAGGTCGATTCGTTTCCGATGGTTCGTTTAACGCGGTTTCCCGAGGCGTCGTAGAGGTAGGAGGATTTGTCGTTCCCGCCCTCCTTGGTGAGTATGAGCTTTCCTTGTACGCCGTAGAAGAAGTCTGTGGTTACTCCCCTCGTTCTTGAGATCATGTTCCCGCCCTTGTCGTAGGCGTAGGTGGATGGCGTCTGTCCTGGTCCGGTGGGCCCGGCTGATGTTACGGCGTTGGGTCCGGCGTCTCCGGCGCCGTAGCTGTAGGGGCCGTTGGGTGTGTTTGCGCCCCAGGCGCCTGTGATGTTGCCGATGTTGTTGTAGCCGTAGTCGACGTAGTAGGGCGATTCACCGCCCCAGACGATTGGCTGATCACAGGCCTGTGTGCTTGTTCTAGCTAGGTCCAGTCGGTTGTGTATGTCGTATTCGAAACACTGGTACTGGGATGTGATGGCTTCGTTCTCTCTTATTGAGAGTAGGTTGCCGTTGGGATCCCAGGTTGTGGCTAGTTTTTGGTTTGCCATGTCGTCGGGGCTGTAGTGTCTGATGTAGTCGAGTAGGCCTGTCTCGGGTGCGTGACGGAATCTGGTGTTTAGGGCGCCTGGGCTGGTTGAGACTCCGCGGTTTAGATACTCGACTCGGTTGTGGGCGTCGTAGCCGATCCATGATGCTGCCGGTGTGTTTGGATTGGTTCCGTTTCGGACGCCGATCCAGTTTGGGGTTTCGAGCTGGTTGTATCCGACGGTGACAGTCTCGAGAGTTGCACCCCCGCCTTGGGAGTATTTGGTGGTGTAGAGAGAGCCTGAGTCGCGGTAGGTCATAGCCATTTTCTGCGAAGTCAGACCGGGTACTGTCAGGGTTGAATCTTTGATGAGTCCCTGATTGTTGTATGTGAAGGCTTGGGTGACTTCTCCCCTGACTGTGCTGTTTATGGTTAGGTTCCGGTTTTTTGTGGTTTTGAGTCGGCCAAGTCCGTCATAGGTCCACTCCATTGCGAGTGCACCGTCATGTGTTGCTTTGGTCGGTTGGTCAGCCTTGTTGTACTCGATGATCAGTTCGGATTTGGTGTTGGCACTGTCGACTCCCTGGTCTCGTCCATCTATCTGTTTTTTGAGTCTTAGGTGGTCGTCGTATGTGTAGGTGATGGTTCCGAGGTCTGGGTCGATGATTTTGGTTTGTTGTATGTTCCAGTCTTTGTATTCGTAGACGATGTTGTTGTTGTGGTCGTCTTTGATGTTGACGATCTGGTCGCGGTCGTTGTAGGTGTATTCGGTTCGGATTGGATCGGTTAGGCCTTCGCCGTCGTTGATGGCGTCGATTCGGCCGCGTGCTCCGTGTCTGGTGGCGGTTTGCTTGTTGTTGGCATCCCAGGACCGGTTGAGGGTTCCGCACTGCTGGCTGTAGGTGGTGGCTCGTACGGTCCCGTTTTGTCTTAACGATTCTGTTTTGATGTTCGCTCCGGTGTTACAGCCTTTCCCGATGTTTGTGGGGTATGAGAACTTCGTCCGCGGTACTAGCGGGTTGTTCCAGTCGATTTCTTGAAATTGCCCTGGTGTTAATGATGTGTTGAAGATTGGTTGTGTTTGGAATTGGATCGCCCGTTTGCGTCATATTTTGCGGCTGTCACGTTCGCCCAGTTTTGGCCTTGGTGTTCGTTGTGAGATTGGATGAACCGGCCGAAGCCATCTGTGTAGATCCAGCTTGCTGTGTAGCTGGACCCGTCGCCGATTGTCTCGGTCTTGACGCTGTCGGCATGGAACTCATGGGTGTAGTAGCTGAATTTGTAGCTGGGGTTCGAGACTCCAGGAAGCTTGACGGTCTTAGTTCGGCCGAGGCCGTCATAGGTGGCCACGGTCACGAGGTTGTTGGGCGCGGTCGTTACTAGCGGCGTGCCGAATTCAGCCTTGCGGGTATAGGCGGTCGTGTCGTTGTCTAGCGGCCCATTCACACTTGTCAGGTAGGCGTATGTTGAGTGGTACGCAAAGACGGTTTGCTGATCGTCAGCTGGGTTGCTTAGCGTTCCAAGATGTTTTTCGGTTGCGACCTGACCCCTGTAGGTGTGGGTGTAGTTGGTCTGATCCCCAAAGACCGGTGATCCGCTACCAGTTCTAGTGACCTGAACTCTCGCCATGGTGAGCCGACCGTACGTCGGTTCGGTGTCATAGCTGTGGTTGTCATAGTTGTAGATGTCCGCTGAGATCCAGTTACCCCAAGATCCATCGGTTGTGATGTCAGATTTGATGGCTTCCAGTTGGACTGGTGACACGACCCAGGCGTCATTGTCGTAGCTGCTTAGTTTGTATTCAGGCACTACGTAGCTAGTGAAACTAGTCCGATCATCTGAAGTTGTGTGAAGGTAGCCCCAATCCTGGACTCGGAACGGGCGGCCAAGCACATCGAACTCAGTATGGACCTGAGTGGTGTGGGCGGAGCTGCGTACACCGGGGGTGTTCAGCTCGTGATTAAAATCGCGTCTTTGGGTGATTCTGTAGCTGTCGGGGTAGGCGATATCGGTGACTTTGGTCTGGCTGTAACCGACAACGGATACCGACAGGAGTTGATTGCTCGCGTTTAGGTTGCGAACGCCGACGTCTTTGCCAGCCAATGGCAGCCAGTTGTCGTTGAGGCCACCGTCTGCGTTTTCATACTTTGCCGGTTTAACGTTCTGGTGAGCCGACGATGCGCCGAGCGTGGTTGTTGAGTTGGGTCCGACACGATCATTGCGCATACCTGTGGCAAAGAAGTGGGTTGTCTTTTTCCCATCAGCGCGTTCGACTGAGACCTCGGGGTGACCGCGGTAGTCGTTCCAGTATCCGCAGCCGTGGCCGTTTCTGCACTGCGGAGCGTAGTTTGGTCCACGACCGACTGCATAGCTGTAGGCCCAATCTGGTGGGGTCTCATAGATATAGTCGTAGGTTTCGGGATCTGAGCCTCCGTTCCGGGGATAGGCGACAGCTTGATTGACCTTCCATTTGTTCCAGAGAACGGCTCCTCCACCGCCAGTGAAGGCGTCGTACGCAATGAACATGTCACATGGGAGTCGGATGTAGCCAGGAGAGTTTGTGCCCCGAGAGCAAGCACCTGAGGTGGTTGGTGGGTGAGATTGTGCATAGGAGTAGTCAATCGTGCCGCCCAGAGCGTTTCGCATCCGGCCGACTCTGAGCATGCGCATTGCGGGTACTCCACCCGCTCCGTTGTCGTTGTGATTGACTCTGTTTTCATGCCATCGCCCCTCGTCTTCGTCAAACATGGTTTTGGGCAGGGTCGTTCCGTCCGGCCCTGATTGTTGAACCGCTTGAAACCACAATTTTGGTTCAGAGATAAGTGGTGAATTTGCAGGGTAGCTTTCGGGTGCGATCGGGTATGAATGCTGGAAGATGTGACGCACGCCGTCGGCACCCGAAACCATGTTGGTCACCTTTTTGAGCGCTGTCTGGGTAAAGAAGGCCGGCGTGTCTGCACATCCCTGGGCAACGGCCATGTTGTAGTCACATAGCAAGTCGACCGGAGTGTCTTGCCAGTTTTGGCCTGAGCCGATGTCACCTCCGTCGTTGTTGCCGTTGACATCGGTTTGGAAATTACGCCACTTGTAGTCAAACCGAGTTCTAAACGGAACTTGGGAAGCTTCGTCGTAGCCATAGGCGCCGTCCGCGTAACGGACGCCGTAGTCGATGTACCACAGATTTAAGGCCCGTTCGTACTCTCTTACCTGACCGTTGGGGTTATACCAGTTCGGTTCTTGCCAATAGTGGTAAGTCGCCATGTTCCCATCGGTGTCAATCGCCTGATCTAGTCGCCACTCGACAGCCAGATCACACATCGACTGAACGCAGGTGATGTCCTTGCCGTTCACATTTGGCTGACTGTTGATTGCCCCCATCCAGACAGGGACTACTCTCGCCGACTGAAGTGATGTTCGGGTTCCTTCCAAATCAGCCGCAGTGGCGACACGAGGCCGCGTCGTCCATGGACCTGAACCACCTTGCGGCGCAAATTGGCGTTCCCGACCGAACACGTGCAGAGTGCCATCACCAGTCGTAACCTCCCAGAACGTTGTGAACACATCACCATTACCCAGCCCAGCCGACGCGTTGACATCCTCAACTCGCCGGATCCGCCAATCGTTCTTCATTTCAAGCTCGTACTCCCAATACTTGGGACCGTTGGGCTGATTGTCGTAGTCCAGACCCGTCAGACTGGCTGTCGTTCTCACGAGCTGGCCGCCAACGCCATTGAGACTGAGTACAAACCCGTCATGGCGGTTGTTAATCACCGGAACCACGCCGCCCTCGTTGCTATTCGGGAGACACATATTCCCGGCGTAGGCGATTTCGTTTGCTGAGCCATTCGAGCAACCCCTGAGAGTGCGCGAGATCACGGGCGCATTGTCAGACCAACCCAAACCAATCTGTGAAGCCTGGTTGTTCGTGGAACTGTTCATCCCATCGACCGAACCAGACGAATAGCTGTATGAAAGACTGGGTGACGGACCCACAGCAGGAGGGACAGGAATCGAGTAACCCAGCTCCAGATGGCCGGTCTGCAGACCAACCTGCCACGAAGACAAGACACTCAATTCAGAAGCCGAGAACGAACCATGCTGACCTGAGGTCCCACTAGCTGCGGAGAAAAATACCTGCGTACCGCCGCTCATGTTCTCCAGCTCACGGGCCTCTTCATCTGGATCTGACACACGGTCAGCCGCTATCTCTGTCATCGCTCGTGTCGGGATTACTACAACCAGCTCATTCGTCTGTTGGTCTACTCGACCCAGGACAAACTCGCGATCGTCGCACACACCTTCTCCATTGCATCCATAGCGAACGACAAAACCCAGACGCCGGACATCAATAAGGGACTCTGCAAATAGCGACATCGAGAACCTGAGTTCCCAACCGTCAGCCTCGGAATCCTTTGCTCCTTCGGACTCAGTAGTTAACTCAAAAGCCAAGCCGCCAACCGGCGACAACCTGTCCGTCAGCTCCTCATCCAAAACCTCCAGAGTCACACCAATCCGCTCGTCCTCGAGGGATCTCACCACACGCACAGTGTCCTTCCCCAAAGGCGTCGGGGCCCGTCCGACTATCGAGACCGTCTGGGGCGACAGAATTGGCGGCGTCCTGAACGGAACTACCCTGCCTTGATCCTCAATCTCGATCCCACGAGTATCTGCAATCTTCGGCTCTTCAGCTGGCGCCTCTTCCGGTGGCAACACACCACCGGAGATTGTCCCCTCGGTCTCGTCAATGTCCAACGGGACCTCTGGCACAGGAGGGACTTCGTCGGGTAGTTGCTGGGCTGCAAGTGGTGCTACCTCGGTGACAACTGGCGTTGCCAACACAGCTGAAGCTGCCATGAGTGTGCTGGTCAGTACGAGCAATAGCTTACGCATCAAGGTCCTCTTGTATCGACTACGGGGAAGAAGCTAGTTGATGGAGCTGTCAAAAGGTGGATGCTGCAGGATGAAGTAGGACTCGGTACTTGTTCGGCTCCAATTTTCTAGAATGCTCAACCATGGACCTTCACAAGGTTTGGCCCGCAACCGAAGGTAGAGGGGCCGAGTTTGAAAATTCTTGACTGTGATGTAAAGGCTGGGAGCGATTCGTTTTCGGATAGACATGCACCGATTTCTAATTGGGCGCTAGTCGCAGAGGACGCCAGATCACTTGCCCGGATCGCAGATATTTCGGTTCTGCCGAACCCAACACCGAGATCTTGCAAAAGGACCAATTCAACATTGCAAGCAAGCTCTTCAAAGACCTAGTCGCGACAAGCCGCAATGCCGATCAACCCCCACGACCACTTGTGGTGTGATCGAGGGATTGAGGACGGTCCGATGTGTTCCGAAAATTTGTCGAGCTGACCATCTTGCTGCACACTCTTGATGGAGGTGTACCGGTGAACAAGCCAATTGAGAGTCTTGCTCCAGGGTCCGAGGACCGGGGTATCTCAGGCCCCGACTCGACAGGTCTTTGCTAGGAGACAACTGGATTCAAGGACCCGGACCGTTAGTTGCTGTTAGTTGATCCCAAAAGGCAGCGTTATGGCACTATTCTGCTGGTTACTTGTCGGTACAGCTGAACCGAACTCTGTCTGCGTGACTTACTGGAGGAGTAAACCCACCAGGAGGGCCTTCCTCAACGACATACGTAACCATCAATCCGCCGGTCGCCTCGATATCGAGACGACCGCCACCCTAGCACTCGAAGTCTTTGAAGGCCAGATACGTCGGCCAATGAGGCCACTCGCCATATCCTGTACGAGCGAGAAGAGGCGTAGCGTCCCATATCTCTTTCATGTCTTCTACATTTCCGTTTCCGTCATAGATGAGAACTCGATAAGGGTATTCATCGCCTGACACCTCGAACACTGAATCAACAGTTACCGCAGACAGAGGATCCGTCTCGGCGCACGCTGACGCCAAGAGTGAAAGGGCCAGTTACCAAGAGCAGAAAACACTGGTTCTTCTCGAAGCTTGTCATAGCTACCAATCGGCGTCTCTTCGCCAAACTTAAGGGCCGGATCAACCCCAACCGCACCAGCGACGCCCACCAAAGTAATAAAGCCGCCCACCAAAGAAATGAAATAGCGGGCTGACAAGATTCGTTCGAGTGGAGTGGAAAATCAGTCAGTCGAGCGAATCTGACAGCCGTCATCCTGACTACTCTTCCCAACCTGTTATCGAGACAGATACATCTAGCTCAGCAGCTTTCTGAGTGTGTCCAGTTACCACCTAAACAAACAATCAACTTGGCTTGTACGCCCAGGTTTCCGCCGGTTCTGGCGGGGAGCCGAGACGCTTGATCACGATGCACCAGAGTCTTTTGATCTTAACAGTCTTACTCCGAGACCGAAGAAAACCAGAGACGCTACCTTTAGCGGTGATAGGAGGATAAGTTCTCCCACTACTGGGTCCATGATTCGACTCAGGTCTCGACAGCCAGAAACCCTGCCTGGACATCGCTGACCCTCAAGAGCCCACAGCAAGACAGCAAAGGTCGGCAACCAACAGCCAAAGGCGATTACGAACATCCATGCACCGTGTGTCCAACGTCGGCCGACACTGTAAGGGTCAACAGACGTTGACATAGCGAGATCCTGACTTACGCTCACAGCCAGACAGGCTAGCCATTCACCTTTGTGCAAGTGGAGCCTGATGTGGGTTTCGGCTGGAAGTTGTCACCCAGAGTTTGGGTGATACTCGTATGGTAGCCGGATAGCAGAACGGCATCTGCCATCAGGTAGTCGTTTCCTGTAGTCCATATTGAAGCGGTAAGGCTCGAGTAGTTAGGTGTAACCGGGGTACTAAACGAGTGGTTAGAGTCAAGTCCGCACGAATACCAAAACCCCGCTTGCAGCGTGACGGTCGGCGTCTTTCTTGACACCTGGAACCCTCCGCTGAACGTGTAGTTGAAGACTAACTGAAGTGCGGCCGTGCACGTTCCCGTGGTATTTCCACACTTCACCATCGCTTCTAACGTCATGTTGTCGGACTCTGTCGAGGTTCGAGCCATTGTCTGATGGATTCCTGACCAAGGCACAGGGCTAGACCCGCGCTTAAACTTGACAGCACAGTTGGACTTGAATCCAGCGATTGCTCCCGGAAGAGTCCAGTTGGCACACACCCTCGACACATTGTTACCCGCGTCCCCGGCCCACTGAAGATTCGACGACTCAAAGTGGTGGTTAGAGACACCCTTGGTGTTCCAATGATGTGTGGAATTATCGTTCTTTTGGAGCCAAAGACCCCAACCGGACTTATCGACTCTGAGAGAGTAGTCGTTGAACGTGCAAGTCGCTACGGTTGCACCACAATCGGCTACGGCGGTGTCGTGATGATCCATATACGTCGAGGCTCTCCAGTCTAGGACTGCAGGCAACCATTGAGAGGACCCCCAGTCATGGTGACCTCTTACGCCGACCATCTGCGCTGAGTTCGCCGTCAAACATCCGGAATTTCCAGCGGTCCAGCCGAAAATTCCCTTGTTATTTGAGCTGAACGGGTTTGGCTCGATTGTGTCATCTAGACGTAGCACAGCGCATGACGGCAGGGTCGTATTAGCGAAAGTTCGGCCGCTCGACCCGGGAGATCCTATGATCAGCTTTTGCTCTATTGCTCGGTGGTACCCGGTCAACTGTTGCCGAGAGCTTGTATCGAACCACGCAAACCAAAAATCAAAGGTCACGTTACCAAAAAAGGGAGGAGAGTCCTTCTGGATCACTGCACCCTCACGTGGTGCCCACAGATGCGCACCAGCCCTTGTGCGCACATAGTCATGTGCAGAAGCTGGGCTTGGCGAAAGGGTCGCAACAATTCCAGCAAGAACGATGAGGGATAAGATTGCTCGTTTCATTTGCAGTTCTCCTTGCGGACGATCTCGGTTGATGAGTTGTCAGGTAGTGCTGGCATTGCCCCTGCTCGCACAACTTCAGGCTCTATTGAAAGAAATAGCTTTTTGTTAGTTGTAATCAGCCTGAGAATTGTTTTTTGGTCCGCCCGAACGCTCAAGCCAACGACCCACCGATCTGGTGTGCTCATGGTGTCAATAACGGGGGCGACATTATCCGCCGACTCAGCACTGGATTTGAGATCCTTTAGCTGTTGATCCATATGAAGTCGTCCGTCAGACATAACTTCGAACAGTGTCCGGCCCTCTTTCGGATCGACCAGATAGACAGACGTAAGCGCGAAGCCGTCCACTACGTCGTCCACTGACGCAAATATTGCCAGGATCTCGGCACTGTCCAACGATTTAAGATTGAGCACATCTTCTTCCGCTAGCGGCTCAAAGAACGAAAATGTGACGCTCATGTCCAGCGCCATCCTTTCCTTGACAGAAGCCTCGATCGCGTCTGGATCATCACCCCCATCTCTAACGCGCTTCTTCGACTCGGGGCTAACTGGAGGTCCGCCAACTGCCGAGGTAACAATTTCCTTCACCAACTGCCCACGATTCCGGAATTGACCAAATGATGCTTTGAACGCAGCGCAAGTATCTTCCGGATCAACAGGATCCAGATCTGGTTCTTCGGTCGGGTCGGGGTCAGGGCCGGGCTGCAGAACATCCAAAGGCTCCAGAACCTCCTGGCCAGCGCCGGCAGCGACGACGGAGTCGGTAGATAGCGTCCGGGTCACCGCCGTGAAAAGACCGAAAGACAGAACAAGAGCGAACGCTCCGAAATACCTTCGGCTACTGGGAGTCTGTCTGGGTTTCATAGAATGCGCCTCGCTAATTGTCTCATTATGTTGCCCCATATTTGCTGTTTGTGTTTGAGCACCCTACATGATTTAACGGGATCCACAAACTTCCTTCAATAAGGTGGAGCCACCAGACAAGCACTCAAGTCCCCCAACAATGTGATCGATGCACACTGCATGAGGAACAGCAAGACCGAAATGATTGTCCCTATCGCCTGGACTACACCACACGCAGGACCTGAAGGTGCAACTCTCGACTTCGACAGGCTCGACTTCGACAGGCTCGACTCGTCCGCCCAGCGCGGAGATCAAGTAATCCCGTCCGCCTCCACCCAGGACGAAGACTAATGGGATTTTGGGACACGCCACAGGGAGCAGCGCGTCTGAAGCTTGGAATTCTAGGGCGGTATGCAACGCAATTTACATCCAAGGTTGGAAGCCGGTCCGCCGGAAAGCGCGTCTGCTATTTCGACGGCTACGCCGGGCAGGGCTTCTACGATGACGGAGAAGCAGGCTCGCCTGCAGTTGTAGCTCAAGCAGTTGACATCTTCACGAATGTTGACCGGCAGCTCGACGGCTTTCTAGTAGAAAAGGACAAGGCGACTTTCGAGCAGTTGCAGGCTGCCGCCGAGCAGTGGGACAATTGGCAGGTACGCAGAGGCACGGCTGCTGAATACTTGGACGAGATGCTGAAATGGGCCGGCTCTTCTCCTCTCCTCGCCTTTATCGATCCGTTCGGCCTCGGCATCGGCTACGACGACTTGCTCCGACTCATGAAGAGGTCGGGCAAGACTGAATTGATCCTGAACGTTTCGAAGCATGGCGTGCGGCGAAACGCGGGCCACCTGACAGGCAGGGACCACAGGGCTAAGGAAACCTTCATAGCCAACGCAAACGCCTGCCTTGGTGGAGATTGGTGGCAATCGATCTGGACTGCCTCACCTGACGACTCTGGAGCCAGAGACATCTGCCTGGAGTTCTGTCGCAGAATCGGGAACGATCTGGGTTGCGCATGGTTCAGTGTTCCGATTAGCGACCGACTAGACGGGCCCATCGACTACTACTTGTTGTTCCTCACAATGCACGAGGACGGCATGTGGCACTTCAACGAGGCGGTCTCAAACACGCTCGAGAAAGAGATGAAAGCTCACTGCGAAGAAGGCGGGCAGCTCTACTTCGACGAAACGGAGGCGATGGTCGATGAGATAGAGGCGAATCTACTGAAGATTCTCGAAAACCCTGAACCCGCCCTTCCCCTAAATCGCTCTTTGGATGCGGTCTACGGTGAGGCGCTCGGCCGTGCCCGCCAGACTCACGTACGAAAGGCGCTCGTACGGCTAGAGAAGGCAGGACACATCTCGGAAACCCCGAAATCAAAGGCTTTGCCGAAGTTCAGACCGAAGCGACCGAAGGCATAGCATCCCACGTTTGCCCATTGAGTTCTCTACCCCCAGCCTTTGGGGTGCGCCCACCCCATTGTTTGAAGAAGAAGGCAGTCCCGCTCGATTCACAATCATCGCGAATCGATTCAACCCAGACTGCTTCGATAGGCCGGGCACCGTGGCCGGACTCACCGCCGACGATGACCCAATCGATACCATCAAGGTTCAGTTCAACTGGCCCAAGAAGAGGCTCAGCTGAAACGAACCTAACTGCAGCTGGAACCTTCCTAAGATGGTTGAGTCGAAAGGCGTAGCGCTGCGACTCAACTGAAACTCCCATCCAGACGTTGGATGGCCATTCCAGTTTCGCCGCAATCTTGCTCAGCCTCTGAGCTCGCTTCGTGAGCACCTGATACTGATGTTGAGGAGTGTCCGCCATCACTGTGAACACCTGCTGAATGAAGTCGACCGGAACATCTTCATGGAACAGATCCGACATCGAGTTCACAAACACAGTCCTGGGTGAACGCCATGAGTACGGGATAGTAAGCGTATCAGGATGGAGCGTCAGACCGAATCCGGGCCCACTGGTCCTAAGATCTCCGTCCTTCTGGTACTTCGCTTGACCCATTGCTTTGAGGCGTTTAGATAGCGTCAGTGCATAGCAATTCTCACAACCAGTAGAGATCTTGTCGCAACCCGTCGTGGGATTCCACGTGACTTCTGTCCACTCAATCGCTGATTCCACCATCAGAGCCTCTCCTTGAGTTGTCGAACATTTGTTCTACCGCTTTCAAATCTAGCATGGGTTTGGATAAGCACGGGGGGACAAGCCGCCAACTGTTCGCTGTACCTTCCACAGACGCTTAGGCGAGAAGGGGAATTCGGAGAACCGCTGGGCATTCAGGCAACTTCGAGAGATACGGCGGCAGCCGCACGCTTCAGCAGTCCCCTGGCGCTCGATGAAACCGTTTCTCGATGAATATCCAGGCACAACTCCAGCGTTGGTATCAAGCTGGCATCGAATGCCAGGCGGGGCCTTGAGATAAGGAGGTCGCGCAGCCTTGCCGCAATCAAATCAGGGTTGCGGTAGGTTCCATCGCTCGCGCGTAGCTCGAAGCCAGCGACAACATTAGACTAATGGGTCCGCTGATCACAATACTTGAGCTGAATTCTCAATCCCTTCAAGAGTCTCGAAGACGATGGATAGATCAAGAGCTTTTCGGACTTCTGGTTCGATGATTCCGTCGAGCAGCAGCTCGAAGCCGACGTGTGCGCACGCCCGCGATCCACCTCTACTCATCGATTCGCTTTCAAGCAAGCGACGCATGGATACACAGCAACTCACGAATGCCCTATCCGCATGAAAAATTGAATCAGCGATGACGTGCGTGCGCATTCCCAGTGCCAGATCGCTTCCAGCTGCTTCAGGGAAGTCTACAGATGCAGCATTTGCCATATCCGAGAGCATCGAACCTGCTGCGACCTCCAAGGTGCATCGCTGACCGACGGCGATATAGGCCACCAACGCGTGGCTAAGAATATTCACAGGCACTCATCACGACCACAAGCGTTCAGGAGACAGAGCCGCATGTACCGTACTCAGGACTGTTCAAGTTTGTCCGAACAGCATTTAGCCAGGGCATCTAAATCAAAGGTGGGTGCTCAGCTTCTCTCTGAGTCGTTTAACTGGCGGCTGAAAACCAACCAGCCCACACGCCCAATTATACAACAGCCTCAAAGGCTACCTGTACCGTAGCTTTCCCCTAAGAGTGTGTCGTTTGAGTCAAAGATAGAAGTTACTTTGCTGTCTGGTTTACCGCTGCTGTCCTGCTGTGAGATGAAATAGCTGTCGGACGGATACGCCGGGTCATCGACACTCCCAATGGTCACGCCATAAGAGCCATCATCCGCTGTGTCTCTATGTTGTCCACCCATAGTTGCTCCTTTATGGTCGGTGTTGGTTCAACCCTAGACTGCGAATTACGATTATGTAATTCACCCCTATCTAGCAGCTGGGATTGAGATTCCGTGACCGCAGAGGCCGACTTTCCTAGACCAGATTTTCGATTTATATGGGATAATGGACGCACATGGCCAAGACACCAGAGATACCGGTTTCGGGAGATGTACTGAGGTGGGCTCGAGAACAAAGAAGCCTACCTATTGAGCTTGCAGCCAAGAGACTGCAGATGTCAGTCGAGAAGCTTGAATCAATCGAGTCTGGCGAGCAAGACCCTTCAGTCGCGGTTCTTCACAATATGGTCGAAAAGTACAAGAGACCATTAATCGTTCTTTTGCTTGATGAGGTGCCGTCTGACTTCACCCCTTTGCGCGACTTCAGGTCTCTTGATATTGCCGCACAAGGAGAGTACTCGCCGGAATTGATGGACGAGATTCGCCGTGTGAATCTTCAACGAGAAGCTTATGTGGACTTGTCCTCAGAGCTAAAGAACGAGCTCGCTAGGCCATTACTTCCGAATAACGATAATGCCGCAGCGCTCGGCTTGGATCTTCGGGTTTTTCTCGAAGTCGATCAGCTTGAGCTACAGAAAATCCGCAAACCAGAAGATGCTCTGAAGTATTGGAGTGCAAAAATTGAGGAGAAAGGCATCTTGGTGCTCCAAACTTCTCGGGTAAAGATGTCGGAAATGCGCGGTTTCTCGATTAGTCAAGGTCTGCCGATGACGATTGTCTTGAACGGTGAAGACTCTCCCCGAGCTAAGATTTTTACACTGCTTCACGAGCTTGCACATCTCAGCCGCCGAGCTTCCGGTGTATGTGATCTTCACAGTCGTCCGATAGGTCACAGCGACATCGAAGTCTTCTGCAATGCAGTTGCAGGCGAGGCTATTTTGCCTCGCGAACACCTTCTTGCCGTCCCCGCCGTGGCTCGCCATATAGAAGGCCAAGCTTGGTCGGACGCTGAGCTAGAAGCCATTCAGGATGTTGTTGGATCTGGCGTCAGCCTAGAGGTAATTCTTCGTCGCCTCGTAACTTTTGGTAAAGCAACCGCAGACGAGTATGAGAAAAGGAGCGCCGAATGGGCAAAGATCTACCAGGACCTAAGGAAGCAAAGAAGCGCGGCAAGCAAAGGTGGGCCGCCGCCGCATCGTGTACCTCTAAGGGACCGAGGAAGGCCGTTCGTTCAGTCAGTCTTTGATGCGTACTCTGATGGTCGCGTGTCGCTATCGGAAGTCTCAGATCTTGTTGGAGTTCGGACTAAACATCTAGACAACCTGCAAGCTGAGGCCTATTCATGATCTCGGCAGAATATTCAATCGATACAAACAGCATCCTCACAGCCTGGAACACGGCGTATCGCCCCAAGAGCTTTCCAAAATTCTGGATCAACCTTGAAGACCTGGTAAGAGATGGCAAAGCTCTGATAAGTGAAGAAGTCCACAGAGAAGTCCTCAAAAAAGACGACGAAGTCGCGCAATGGCTCAAGGGTCTAAAGCCACATATTGTCGCGCTTGAAGAAGAACAGATCCTTCTGACCCAAGCACTGGCCAAAAGGCACCCACACCTAGCCAAAGAGCGCTTGGGACGCCAGCACGCAGACGGCTTCGTTATCGCCCTCGCGCAGTGGAAAGGACTGAAGGTCGTCACATACGAAAACAACCGTGGTGGTGGCAAGATTCCAAACATCTGTGCTGCCGAATCCGTAGAATGCATGGCTTTGCCCGACCTAATCGAAGCCGAAGGTTGGACGTTCTAATCGTCTTTACCCGGTCAACGATCCCGACGGTTTAAGAGTTAGCGTTAGCTCGATTCGTACTAACGAGTGAAGCATTTGACAGTACGGGGCGTCGAACCCTTTCGGCAGGGGTTATTCGCCAGAAACCTGAGCTGATTTAGCAACCAATCGCCATCTCTAGTTTGTCGCTCGCCTCAATGGCTTTGGCTACCGGGCCGATGTCCAGGCCACGGCTATCGGCCGCGGCGAAGAAACCCCAGGTATCGTTGCACGCTGTTGTCTCCAGCGTTAGCTTCAAGGAGTCCAAACCTTTGAGATCGTTGACAGCATCAACCAGTGTGGTGTCGTCCAACGGCACGAGAGCGAACTGGACCAACTCGATCGAGAACGACGATGAGGGTGGGGCACATAAGACTTCACCAAAGCGGTAGTCGGGACTATCGATCCTATGTTCTTCAACCAGCACGCTCAACAGAGTCTCGAGTTCATCAGCCACCTCAACGTTGCCGCAATCAGCTATTGCAGTTACGGGGTCACCAGGACCCTCCTCCGGACAAGCGGTAGCAAGCAGCCCGAAGACGAGCAGCGAAACGAGCGAGACCAGGCGTCGCGATATCACTCCGAAACTGAGCCATCAAGGACGGGTTTCAATTCCTCGATCCAGATGTTGAATGTCTTGAGATCGCTAGTGACCCTAAACTGGCTCGGGTCTTTGGCAGACAAGACAACGTAGATTTCATTCGATGCGTCGGCGTTGACTTTTCTCAATTCGAGTGCCCCTAACGACCCGCGGTTCTTCCGGTCAAATATTTCTAAGGAGTCGCTTGGTTCGACGAAACCAGACAGAATGGCGTAGTTGAGCTCGTTTGCAACGAAAGTTCCGAGCCTTCGGTCTTTCCCTTGAATATCGATTTCTGTGCCTGGTGCAACGTCGAGGATTATGACCTCTAGGCTTGCGAGCTCTTCACCCGGAGCCACGTCGTCTGGGTGGACTGGGTACAGTCCGCTATTCGCATCATAGACGGGCGGTTCGGCTGACTCAGGCTCGAAACCAAGCGTTGCCTCGTAGACGTCCGAAGGTTGAATCCCAGCCTCGAGACGATTGATATCGGTTGCGAGCTGAACCAACAGGGATGCGCCAGGCGTGCTCGCCTTATCGGTCATATCACCTTTCGCACCTTTCGCGTCGGCGACTAGACGATCATACACTTCACCCGACTGAGCGGCGGCGAAACCTGCTGCTGGTCTGTCAGCGGCTAGGTCGTGGGCATAAACGACTCCGTATGCTTTCGAACCAACTGACCCTACGAGGAATCCGTATTCACGACCCACCTCAAAGAACCCGTTCGAGTGAACCATTGAGACGTCGCTACCCTGCGACACTGTGGCGATGAGTGACTCGAATTCCTCTAAAAAGTGGTCCCCTTGACGGTCCGTGTCCACAACGGTCTTGACCCTAACCACAACCTGAGGCAAGCCCTGTTCCGAATCAAACTGCGTGTGTCCGTCGTCATCGATGAGCATCTTGGCTCCCTCTAACGATGTCACAACTCCCTCAACGTACGCGAACGAATCGTTAACGCCAGCAAGGAACACAAGCGGATCGTAGTCAGCTCCAGGGATGAGTTCATTCTGATTGGGCATAGCCGGACTGCTGCTCGCACTTTGCAACCACATGACTGCAACGCCGACTATCACAACGAATGCAGTCAAGACGGAAACCGACGGGGACCTAGACGCTTTGATGTTGTTCAACATTAGAAATTCCACCTTGCTCGGAAACGGTCGACAATGACAGCTGTTGCACTCCCAGACGATGAGCTTGTTGTTCGGTTGTAGACTCGATTGAGCACATCGGCCGCATCAGGATCATCCAATCCTCCGTATCCGCCTGGGTTAGGAGCGATAAGCGTAGAGGTCGTGCACAGTCCCCATGTTGAGCTGGGATAACACAACAGGGCTGTTCCTACCCAGTTTCCAATGTGTTGCGTGGCGTTCTTGTTGTCGCCGTAAAAGTTGCAGTTTAGATCTGTGCCATCGGCGTAGATAACCGGCCTAACCCAGGCCTCCACTCTGACGTAGCCCGAGTTTGACGGCGAGCTGTCCTTGTAATGAATCTTCACGTTCAGAGTGTCGTTGTTCAGACTGTTGTTGCCGAACGGGGCTCCTTGGTTTGTCACTCTGGTGACATTTTGAAGCATGCCGTTACCGTTGCCAGAGGAGATAACACCAGCTTTTGGTGATCCGTTTGCCCCTCCATTAATGAAGCTCAGACTGGCGCCAGACGTGCCCCATGCATATGCGCCCTGCTCAAACGAGCTGTTAGCGGTCACGGAGTGGAACCCGCCCTCTAGCTCATCAAGATAAGCCGCAGCGGCATGATCGTCTTGAGACAGATTGATCCGTTGATTTGCGAGAGCGGTGTTGCAGGTCATCATGGTAGGAGGTCCTCCCCCGAAGCTATCTCCGTCCCCTGAATGGCCTAGTCCGAAGGTGTGGCCCCATTCATGCGCCGAAAAACCTTGCAAGCTGGCCTGTGATTGGGTTAGGTGGTTGACCGTGTTTGCAGCGTTGACGGCGATCTTGGGTCCGCCTACAACCAACGCCAACGGGTTGGACCAGCTACAGACGGCCACCGCGCCTGCGCCGTTGAGTTGTGCGGAGTTTACGTAATCCATCTCAAAACCGTCGCCATTATTAAAGATCAGCTGGCCATCCCATCCTCTGGCCTCATTCACCCATTGCAGCCATCCCCAATAAAAGGGATCGGCTAACGTGAACCCAGAAGGGCCGCCCGCTGGTGCCCAAGTCCAGCCCCACTCAGGTCCTTCGAAAGTCGGAGTGCGTGTCGTGTCGTTTCCACAGAATTCCGCGTACTGGTCGAAGGCGCCGGCAGGGCTCGCAATCATACTCGTAGAGGAGATTACCAAAAGGAATGCTACCAAAAGAATGTCGGAAGGGCGCCTCAATCTATGTGGTTGTGTTCGCATGTTTTGGAATCTAGCTGATTCGATCGGTAACAGCAAACAAATTCGCCTTTCGCGTTGAACCACTCTCACCAGCCAGTGCGAATCCATGGTTAGAGCAATCTTGGCAAGCGCGGTCGCATCAAGCGACGGATGAGTGTTTGCGGATAGGTCGATATCCGCTGAATAAGGCCACTCGGCTATCACAAAGCACCCATGCATGCGAGCCACTCCGGTCGGCGTCTTGTCTACCGGCATTGCCGACTGCTCCATCGATCAAGCATGAATCTGCCGATGAACCCGGCGCTCCGAGAGTACTGATTTGTCGCTCCTGCTCAGAAACACCACAAGGAGCCAGCTTCAGCCTGAGAAGAAAATCGTGGCGTTGACCGTTCGAACGCTAGCCGTCAACTGTAATGGGACAACCACAATGATCTCAAGGCACGTGGCTGATTCGCAAGATTTGAGTTAATCCGAGTGCACCACCACATATTCGATTAGCATCTATAGAGGTTTGGCTCTGACTCTGGTTCAGCCATTAGTGTTCACTCCGGCTGAAGCGGACTGTCCACACAAACGCGATCCCAGATCTTGGAAAGATCCATCCGTCGACCTCGGCGCGGAGCGTCTTGTCGTTGGCGCCTTTGGCGGGCTGTTCAATTCGAGTTCTACGAACTGAGGGCACCATGTCAATCACACTGACGTGAGCAAGGTCAGCGGAGGTGTGGTCGAAGCTGACTTTCAAGTCTCTAGTCGGTGCCTCGATATCGAAGAAGAGAAGATGGCCAGAACGCTTGGTGACTGTTCGGTAGGTGTAGGCAATGCCGACAGGCTTACCGGCATCTATTACGTCGCTACCAACCTCGGCTGTATAAGACTGAAAACCCTTGCGGGAAGAACGGCGAATCTTCCGTTCTTCTCCGTGCACGGAGAACTTGAGTAGCTCAAAGGCTTCTCGTTGACTGGCATCAAAGGCGTCATTCGGCTTCAGAAACCAGGCCGAGGTTTCACTTTGGACGTGAGTTAGCTCGGCGTACTGCCTGCGGTCTGAGAGACAAACGAATTGCCGCTGAGCGTAGCTAGGGATCGTTGTGTATTCCCAGCGGACCGTGACAGCGAAGTAGTCGTCGGCATGCTTCCCCTCCATTGGCGAGACGGTGATGTCGATGCTGGCGTCGTGCCAACGTTCCCGAGCCTCGATGGCCTGGTCATGAATGTCCCTAAATATCTCCTCCGCAAACTGCCGATCCCCGAATCGCAGGGCCAAGCTGTTGGTCACCACCTGGTCAAGAGTCTCAGGTGTCGCCACTCGGGCAAGGTCTTCGGTGTTAGCGGCGAAGGCACGGAGGACTGCGTCCCGCATCAGCGGTGCCTGGTCTGCAAACATCTGGCGCATGCGCTGGTCGTTCATAGCTTCATGCTCCCGGCGGAAGAAACTATCCACCCAGATGTTGAGTAGCCCTGCACCGAAGAGGATGCCTCCGAGCTCGCTCCAAGGAACCGAGTGGACTACTCCATTAGTGTCGATTTGGCCGTCTAACCGGCGTTGGTATGCGATAAGAGCAATCCCGCTGACTGTCAGAATGAGACTGGTCAGGATCAACTTGAAGCGCCGCAACCGGGATAGCAGATCGTTCATTTACTGAATCCCATTGTACCATTGCCGGCCTTTTGGACATAGAGAGAACGGGCCACCGAAGCGGCCCGTTCAACTCATCATCTGGGCCAGTACTGATCAGGTCACCCGGCTAGTCGTTAGCGCCGCAACACGAATCACCTGACCCTGACTTACTTATCCGTCGCCTCCCATTCGGGCTCACCTTCCTTTCTTGCGACATAAAGGGTCAGTAAGGCCAGGACTTGAAGCAATACGCTGATCGTGCCCGCCAGGCGCCATAAGTACGCTACTGAATCACGGAGCTATCAGTCATTGGCTGGACCAGCGGTGGACCTTGCATTCCCTTGCACGCAAGAACCAAGAAGACCCCGGTCGCCAGCCGGGGTCTCTGCCTGGGTAACCCGACAAGCTTCGCCTAGCAGCAAGGTCAAGTCAACCTCTTTCGAGATTCGGGGCTCGACATGAGCCAATTCACACCGACTGAGGAACTCCGATGTCCACAACCCTCAAGGTATCCCAAAAGGCTCGGATCGAACGCGAAGCCAGCGAGGTTGCGGCTGCTCAAGCTGAACTGGCGACATTCGATTTTGGGAAGGCCGTCAGAATCGCTGAAGCAATCAGGCGGTCGTTGAATCATTAGCGGTGCCGAACCAACCTCAGATTTCACCAAGAACTTGATTCGACGGGATGACCTATCGAGGGAGTTCGGTCTTACCAGGGGCACCTTCTTTAGAGTTCGAGAACGTTTGCTTCGCACAGTTCTTCTGGCTCGATGGCGAGCGTCCCCAGCCAAGCCAGCGAGTCGCCCTGACTCGATGTAACCTTGTCTGCCGGGGAGGAGTACTTTTGGCAAATGAACCTCTAGATAGAGCTGAATCTGACAAGCATGAACTACCACAAGTTCTGGCAACCAAGAAAGAAGTGGATGAGGATAGCCCTCCAGACCGCCTCGCTAAGCGCCAAAAGAAGCGCCGCAGGGGGGGATGAATGAAGCCGTCAACTCACTACGTCGAGAAACAGTTAGAGCAAGCTCTCGAAGACAGCAAAACGTTACTTACCCGCAGCTCGTTGCTGCTGCGCACGCTTGCATCTGCTGCATCACTCGTCTTTGCAGCTGTGGTGTACGCCCGATCCCAGACTGAGTCGCCTGTGGCGGGTCTTGCGAACTGCGCTCTGATTTGGGCCAGCCTGTTCGGACTGGTTTCGTTAGTGACTGCAACTGTGGCATCTTTCCCAGCAAAAGTTCACAGAATCTCTGGGACTGATCTAATGACCTTTTCCGCGATTAACGACGCTTCAGAACAAGCTGTAACTGAGGCCGAGTATCGCTACGCGCTTGCACATCAATACTCGATAGTAGACGCTGGAAATCAAACAAGGAGCGTGTTGGTATCTGTTTCCTTGGTGTCACAAGTCCTAATGGTGGCTGCTATCGCTGCGGCAGCAGTGGAGTTAGTAAATTAGCGGCTCTGACCAGAAGTGGACCTGCCGGTCATATGCCGGGAACCCGGGAATCCGCTTACTGCTGGGCTGAAGGGGAACGATCCGGTTCGGCGCGTACCATTGCTATTGGTAACTGCGAGCCGGTGTCCCAGCCTGAAGCAGTGCTCCCACGGATGCTTGTCACCGGAAGTAGAGTCCAGCACAACCTCGCCAATGACGACTGATGTCTGAGCGATACCTGACGGCCTGTACAACAGCTCGACGACGTGAACGTTGGCAGCCAGGCGCGCCCTACGATATTCAACTGCGACGGCAGCGTGGATGCCCCTTATTGACAGAGACTGCTTGTACCACTTCGAATCAGCAACATACGTCCTCACGGAAAGAGTTTCCTTGCCCAGCTCCAGACTGAGGTTAATCATTACGCCTGGAGCAATTTCTAAGTCGGCCAACTTGGCAAGTTCGAGCTTGCCGACGAACTCATCAAATCGAGCCAGTGCATATCGCTCTGCGGCATCGAAACTTAGATGGACGTTCTTTGGCAAAGGCAGAATCACCGTTTCCCAGTCTCTTAGATCCGACTTTAGCCGGGTATCGTCTACATCTTCTACCTCTGGATACCGCTCTGCATATCTTCTGGTTTTACGATCCACCTCTGCAGAAAGATCAGGGGAGAGCGCGTCTACGCAATCTTGCTTGGTGAGGCTCAGCGCAGGAATTTGGGCTAGCCGGTCAAAGCGGTAGTCTTCAACTGGCGATTTGACTTGAATGTACGGACCAACCTGGTCATCGTGGACGGTGTATACGACGTTCCCAACAAGTGAGTGGTCATGAGAACGGGCCGTGTAACCGCACACCACGAAAGCATGGTAAGCGGCTGCGACATAGGCAGGGATTCCAGAATTAAGACACGGGATTATGTTCTCAGCGAATCTCTTCTTGAAGTCGGCGTTAATCCGTTCCTGGCTGGCCTCAACCGAAGGGGGCGGCGACCATGGATAGCCTCGCTGTTGAGGTAGGTCATCTTCCCTTTGATACATCTGTGGTCTTAGGCCAGCCGTCTGCAATGTTCGGATGACGTCGTCGTCTTGGAGCCCTAACCGGCCATCAAGTACGCCCGTGCTCATTCTGACTACGTCAGCAATAGTCAACTTCCCGGTATCACCACAGCGATATGCGCTATAGAGCAGTATCCATGCCGCCACGTGCGCGCACACGCCCAGGCGAGAGTCCTGTTGCATGAAGGGCACGCCTTCGGCGACAAGGCTGATACCGAAAAAATTGACCTCTTCTCGGACCGGAGTTCTTACTGAGAGCCGAGGAGGTGGCAGAATCAGAGTTCGTCCGACTATTTCTAACGGTGATGGCCTGCAGATTATGTAGCCCAAGTAGTTGTCGCTCAGTTGTTCGTGAACCGACCTCTCAAGGATCGCTGCCTGCAGATCAAATCCTTTGTGCGCACTTCGAAAGAAGTGAATTCGATGGGTCGTATCTGCGACCGGAGCTAGGATCTGGGAATATAGCGCCGAGTATTCACTCCGAAAGTCACGGTCCACGTATCGCTTCTCAACGATTGCAGTCTTGGCGTCGTTGACCCGAAGGACAGCTAGACACCGCCGCCACGGAAGCTGCCGATCCATACTAGTCCCATGAGTACCGACGAGATAGTAATCCTGAAGCCTTGTCCACTCATCATGCTCAGTTAGGTCATAACATTCGACCAGGTCATCTTCCCAGTCAGTCTGGGCCTTGATGTGATAGAACGGCTTGTCTGCCGCGTCAAAAGGCATGTCTCTTAACCCCCATGAGATTAACGATGAGCAGGGTGCGGTTAGTACCGAGCGCGTTTAGAACGCCGATGACTTTGAGTAGTAGTCACTAACCCGTTGAGGCTCAGAACATCCTCGAATCGTCTATCAAGCAATCTGTTCCATGCTCTAGCCTTTTCAGCGCTAGGAGTGGTGCCTGGAATGAAATCTAGATCAGCGCTCTTGACTGAAGCAGGAGGTTCCGCAGTGTGGGAGATCGAAGCAACCATCTCTTTTAGAGAGACGTCCAACATGGACTCTCGTCTCGACTGGTCTGACTTATTTTCTAAACCTTCACTGCTCATTATTACCTCTCTCAGCAGGCATTATACCAGCTTAGTCACCCAAAGTGAAGAACTAACTACTTTGGGTGGTTTCCCCATTGGCTACGTTTACTGTCGGACATTCGGTGACGATACTAAGCGCTGCCGACCTCGGGACCTTATCGGGCCAGAGCTCGATCTACAATCACCATTAAACAAGTTGTAACTTGACCGCTCGTGGACCCTAACGAAAAATCTAAAGCCCAGGCCGTCTGCACAAGCTCAAATTGATCAATTGATCGACCTCAGGATATCGACAGATTGCGCGGTCAAAGCGCGACTTCTTCAGGCGACTCGGGCCAAGTTAGCGGAATGTCATCTATGCACTCGCAAGATGCCAATACCCATCTAGGCGCGTTGAGGAAACGGTGCTTCATCGTACCAATCCGCTATCTCGTCCCAGGCGTCATCGACGATCAGTAGGTAGTCGTTGCAGAGGCTTAGAAGTTTGTGGACGGGGCAGCCGGCGTCAATTCCTGGATAGTTGGGAGCTATCGGGAAGTGGGACCTACCAATCTTCTTTTCCGAGTCCCATGTGCACTCGCACGACCGGGCGAAGTCTTGCCAGTCCTCATGAATACCCATGAGGTAATCGTCGGGGGGTACGTGTTTGAGGAATTGGTGAATTTCTTGGCCCGGGATCTCGGCCATTGTGGATCTAACAAGGGAGTCAGATTGCTCGTCTTGTGGAACGTGAAGTCTCAGCTGATGGATTGCGTCAGCCAGGTTGGTTTCGGCCTGCGCATCCGGGAGCAACCAAAGCCCGCCGAACTCAATATCGAATAGGCGCTCGTAGTGGAGCATCCGGCAGTAGTGACTCCAAGCCCAGCGAACGTAGTTGTCTGCATCCCAGTTTTGCCCGTCTGGAAGATCATGGATTCCATCTGGCTCGACGTACAACTCCTCCTCGGTGTATTCCTTGAGCATCGTTAGCCGGGCGGCTGTCAGGTCGTTGCCTAGACCCGAGATGGGTGACCAGATTCGGTAGTAGGCCTCGAACCTCTTGAGCCACTCAACCGCTAGCCGTGATCCCACTGGTGTTCTTTTGTCCATCTTCAGTCGGGCCAGGCGCATCCGGTAGGCGTGGATGATTGAGAGAATTTGTTGGACTACCCGGATCAGCAGGTCTGGTTCTTTGGATTTACGGAAGTGCTCGACTCCGGTGCCGACGATTTCAGCAGCTGAGCGGCGCAGGTCTGATGGCTTGTCGCCGCGGCGACCTGGGGCCAGTCCGAGGACAACGCCGACGATGTCTTGATCAGGCCCGTCAACCTCAACTACCGCCTCTCTAATCAGACCCTCAATCATGTAAGCACTCACCGGTTCAACGGCGTCGGCGTGACCTGCGCAGCGGACAGCCGTCTCCAGGGACGGCGTCCGGATCTGGCTGATCCTTGCGATCCCTTCTCTGCGGATGGTTTTCAGTTCGGCGACTAGTTCATCTTCGGTTGGGACTACGAAGTCCAGTGCTTGCAGAGGCCTGTTGTCTGTTGTCTTCGCCATAGCAATAAATAGAAATACCCCAGAACTCGACCAGGTGCACCCCCAGATGAGTGACCACCCTCTGCCTCATAGTCAGATCTGAGCCGGACCGTCAGTCTCAGACCGCCTGGGAGTGACACCGGTTCAGATGGAGTAGACAAGCAGATGTCGGATCTAGTTAAGCAATCAAAGAAGCCCAATTTGGGTGTGCAGCCTCGCCGGTTCGGCCGAGCTGCAACCAGTCCCCACGAGCGGGCCCGTGCAAGTCTGGACCGGTCAGCAGATTTACAAGCCCACGCAGTTCATCTGGAAGCAGAACTTGGCCACGTCAAAGTAAACGCTGTTGCTAGCGTCGGCATGGCGGCCATCAACGCTGAGGCAGCTCTAAGTGCAGCCCAGCGAGCCGTAGTTGAGATGGAGCCAGGAGCTATTCACTCGGTTGCCTATTTATCTCAGAAGTTAACCCTTGGTCTCGGCGCCGTCATCGACGACACCATCCGTGAGGTCCGCTGACATGGAGTTCATCATTGCGGCCGTCGCTCTACTGGCGGGACTCGCTTGGCTTACCAGCTGGTTCTTTCGAACCGACTGGGCTGGCCGCAGTCGCTTCCGGCACATGGAGATTCAGGCCCGCAATCAGCGGATTGCGACCCGGCAGGTCCAGGTCGATTCTGAACGCCGGATCAATGACTTAACCCGAATCACCTTCGAGCTAATGCTTGAGCAGGCGGTCAACAGGCGCATGAACGGTCGGAGGCAGTGATGCATCACCAACTCATCCAGACCTGCGTGCAGGCCGGGATCCTATTAGTACTGGTCGCTCCGAATTTGACAGCCTTCTTGCGGCGCCCGCTTTCCTGGTTACGTTCAAAGCTCAGAGAAACCCGTGGCGGGCGTGTCAGTCCTGACGACGACGCAAGTGACCCTGAGTACGGAAACGTTCAGCACGGGGATCTTCTGGACCTTGTAGGCGCTGAAGCTAAGCGCCGGCTCTGGCTTGCCTCGACGGCTAGGAGGACGAACCAGGGCGACTTCATTGAGGTTGACTCGGCCTGCGAGGACACAAATGGCTTCTGATCCAATCACGCCCAGATCACTGACCGACACGATCATCGGCCCCATCTTGAGACTGCCGGTTGCGCCTAGTGCAGTTCAGATTCGTAGTCTAGAGGCGACGAGTTGAGCGACAGCAGGGGCAGAATCTCAGACGCTCTTTGGAGGCTGTTCCTCAATGCCATGGGTGGCCTTGGTCTCCTGCTGGCGGTTATCTGGCTTCTACATCTGTCGGTCGCGCTGTTAACGCCCTACGTCTCGTGGATCGCTGGAGCTGTTGCCCTGGGAGTCTTTGTCCGAATCGCCCGGTTCGAACGTGAGCGCTGGTGACGTCGAGCAGTAGTCATTGGCAGGGACATGCGTTGCTAGCTCACAGATCGGCCCCCGTTCCGGTCGCTGTTGTGGAATCTACGACCTCCCTTGACTGTCCCATTTAATGGGACATACTAGGCACCAGTCCTGGACTGTCTCGTTGAAAGAGACACGTCGGGTCCGAGGCAATCAGAACCGTAAGTCCGCCGGTTCTGGCAATCATCACTTGCGGCACTCAGATAACGAAAGGAGGCCCTCAGTGCCGCGGAAGAAGAAACCAAAGCAGAACCCGAAACTTGTAGTTCGTGTACGGCCACATAAAGAGCCAGAAATTCGCAGGTTGGCCAGAGCCATCATCGAACTAGCTCTAACCGAGGTTGCTGATGAGTCCAGTAACTCAAGCCCATCAGAGGACGCTGCATGAAAGGCATGACTGCTTTCAGGCTTAGCTTTCCTAACGATCTAGATGCTGATCAGATCGAGTCCTTCCTCGTTGGGCTGAGTGCTCAACCAAGAGGGCGAGTCCCACACATCGTCTTTTCCGTGAAAGCCTCGCCAAGTGAAGTTTGCTGGACGATCACAGCCGATGAGCGAACCGCGACCTCGCTGGTTTCGTTACTTCGAGCCCATCTCCCAGCAGTTGGCGTAGCAGCGATCGATACTAAAAAGCCAACCAGCGGAAACCAGTCCGAGACGAAACGCAGGG
The DNA here is from genome assembly GCA_937922785.1 of uncultured Acidimicrobiales bacterium. GTDB lineage: Bacteria > Actinomycetota > Acidimicrobiia > Acidimicrobiales > SZUA-35 > CALAJQ01. The sequence goes on along the minus strand of CALAJQ010000018.1, from coordinate 138,311 downwards.
CTATAGAGCTAGGAATGAGTGGCGTGCGTTTGCCGTTTCACACGGATCGGGCTCAGGGTTTAGCTGCTACCTTTCTTGCGACGACTGAGACGCTTCGGAGCGGCGAAGATTTAGAGATGCAATGGGTAGTTGGCCCGCTTCTCCCCTACCGCCTACCTGAAGTCTCTAGAACCGACCGACGTCAATCTTTCACCCCCACAGAAATTGCGAGGAAACAGGTTTCGCCGGTAGTTGGCGCTGTTGGTCGTATAGCTGTTCGCGCTCACGGCTCCAGTCGTCAGCTCAGACTCATGAGCGCCTCTTTGGGAGCATTGAACATCATTAGCAGACCGGGCGTCAGGCTTCGTCGTCGGTTCTGGCCTTCGTGGTTTGTTGATCGGCGCATGGAAGGAATGCGGCCGCCCTGGTTTGAATGGCCATGCGCGCTGAATGCAGCTGAACTGTCGCAACTCATCGCATGGCCGGTAGGTGCACCAGTTGTTCGAGGCGTTACCTACAGCGGAACCCGAGTTCTTCCATTTGCCGCCTCAGAGCTGCGTCCTTCAAGAGCCGATAGCGCCCGTGTTCTCGGTGAGGCAACCTATGCAGGCAGAGGTGGACTGGTGACACTGAGCCCCAAAGATGCCTTGCAACACTTGCACATCGTTGGCCCGACCGGATCTGGGAAGAGCACGGTCATCGCTCGGCTCGCGGTCCAAGACATCGAAGCGGGCCGGGGCGTAATCCTGATCGAACCCAAAGGCGACTTAGTTGACGACGTTCTGGCCCGTATTCCACAACACCGTCTTTGTGATGTTGTTGTTCTAGATCCATCAGACATAGAGCGGCCTGTCGGCCTCAATATTCTCAGGGCGTCAGCTTCGGCCGAACTCAGCGCTGACTCGGTTGTATTTCTAATCAAGTCACTAAACAAGGAGTCATGGGGGCCGAGAACTGAGGACGTCCTCAACACCGCTGTCCTGACCCTGGCCCGCTCCCCCAAGCTAACCTTGGCCGAGCTTCCAGCCCTCCTCACCAATGAGCGTTTTCGCAGGACGGCTACTAGTCGTCTAGCCGACGACCCTCAGCTCGGTGAGTTTTGGACGTGGTTCAACTCGCTGTCAACTGCCGAACGACTTCAAGTTGTTTCTCCAGTGCTCAACAAGGTTCGCCCATTCGCGATGCGCGCTTCGCTTCGACGAACACTTGGCCAGAGCGAACCAACGTTCTCTGTTAACGACGTATTTACCCAGCGCAAGATTCTTCTGGTTCAACTAAGGCCGGGTTTGTTGGGCCCGAACGTGTCTGGACTGATCGGAAGTCTAGTCGTGGCCGAGGTCTGGCGAGCCACACAAGCCCGCAGCGCGATCAATGCAGACAGGCGGCACCCCGTCATGGTTTACGTCGATGAGTTCCAGAAATTCACTCACCTAACAACCGACTTATCCGACGTTCTGGCAGAGGCTCGGAGCCTTGGAGTCGGCCTCACAATCGCTCATCAGCATCTCGGCCAGTTGTCGCCTTCTACCAAAGCCGCCGTCCTGGCAAATGCTAGATCTCGGGTGGTCTTCCGCACGAACGTTGAGGACGGCGCAGTTCTAGCTAACCACCTTGGCGGTGGCTTGCGAGCTCCAGACCTTCAGGGGCTTCCGACCTACGGTGCTTACGTTCGTACAGTGTCGGCAAACGGGCCTGGCAGCATACGAACGCTGGAGCTACCGAAGCCACTAGTTGACCCTGCCAAGGTCCGAGCCATAAGTCGCTTCCGCTACGGGCTCGAGGGAGCCCAGGTCGAAGCCGAGCTCTATGACCGACGGTCGCCAGGGGGCGAAGCCAAGTCGGGTGGTCGCCGGAGAAAGTCAACATGAGGGGCGTACCGATCGCACTGCCGCTCGCCTCGGTGAGCCTCAAGCGTTTCGCCTGGATACAGGTGGCCGGGTGCCCTGTAGCGCCAAGGACTCTTATGTCCCTAGGAGTACCACTGTGAGCCGCCGGGCAACGGCAGCCCATGTTGCTCGCATGCGAGCACTGGTCTCCGAACGCGACATCAAGATCTTGTTAGATCTAGACCGGGTCCGACTTCTTCAGGCAACGCAGATCCAACGGCTGCACTTTCATTCAGGATCGGTTCAAACTCAGGCTCGAAAGAGTCGACGAGTTCTGAGAAGACTTTCAGACTCCGGTCTTATCAAACGACTGGACCGGCGGATAGGCGGAGTGCACGCTGGCTCATCGGGCTTCGTATACGCGCTAGATGCGGCAGGCCAGGCGCTGCTTAGCTCGCCGGGGCCAGCGGGCGGCTCTCGGCGACGACGACCTTGGGAACCATCACCACAGTTTCAGGACCACGTGCTGGCGGTCGCCGAAGTCTACGTTCGCCTGAGAGAAAGTGAGAGAGGCTCTGGGATCAAGCTGATTAGCTTCCAAGGTGAACCGGCTGCCTGGCGTCAAACAGTTGACAGCCGCGGCGCCAAGATCCTCAAGCCTGACGCCTTCGTCCGCGTTAGCGGTGCAGTGTACGAACAAGCGAGCTTCATAGAAGTTGACCGCAGCACTGAGCACGCCCCGACGCTCAGGCGGAAACTCCAAGCCTATGCGGATGCCTTCGACGCTGGAGTGGAACAAGAACAGGGCGAGGCATTCCCAAACGTCGTTTGGGTAGTACTTGACCAAGACAGGGCCGGCATGCTCAGAAGCCTTATCCAGGACATGCCGGATTGGCACTCGCAGCTTTTTAGTGTGGCAGTCGCGGGAAATGAAACTGAACTCATCGAAGGAGGTGAACAATGACAACGAATCAAATACTCATAGGAGATGTAAGGCAACGACTAGCTGACCTACCTGATCAATCGGTAGACGTGGTGGTAACGAGTCCGCCCTACTTTCGGCTCCGCAACTATGGCAAGAAGGAGCAAATCGGGCTCGAAGATCATATCGAAGGCTGGGCAACCGAGATGCAACGAGCCTTCATTCAGATTGCCCGAATACTGAAGCAAACCGGGTCGGTTTGGCTCAATCTCGGCGACAGTTATTCACGTGACTCAAGGAGTGGAGCCCCAGCCAAGGGTCTGCTGCTCGGACCGGAACGGCTATTGCTCAAGCTCGCTAGCGACGGGTGGATAGTTCGCAACAAGGTGATCTGGGCCAAGACTAATCCGATGCCCAACAGCGTCCGAGACAGGCTGAGCTGCACGCATGAGTACGTCTACTTTCTGACCCGCTCAAAGGACTACTTCTTCGATCTCGATGCCGTTAGAGTGCCCCACCGGTCGAAGCGCTCAAAGAGCCGCTCACACAGCCAGATGCCCCAGGCCTGGGTCGGCCCACTAGCCGGTGACAACAGAGGCCTTCAGGCGCTGAAGGCAGGCGGGCTCACCGGACATCCGCTAGGCAAGAATCCGGGTGACGTGTGGCAGCTAGCTACTTCTAACTTCCGGGGAGCTCACTTCGCGACCTTCCCAGAAAGCCTGGTTCGGACTCCCCTACTGGCGGCTTGCCCTGAACGCGTCTGCGCATCATGCGGATCCCCCTGGACCCGGGAGCGGACCAAAGGTCTTGGCGCACTCGCCGTGACCGACAAACTCGAACAGAGATGCACTTGCCCATCCACCAGCTGGAAGCCAGGAATCGTCCTAGACCCGTTCTTTGGATCTGGCACCGTAGGCGTCGCTGCCGAACGGCTGAACAGGCACTGGCTAGGGATTGAACTCAACCCCGACTTCGCAGCTCTTGCCCGTGAACGACTGGATCAAGCGAGAGGTCAGCCGAACCCAAGCCGTCGGGCTGCTTAAAGAGCTAACAAAGAAAGGAACTAAAGATGACCATTGAAAACAAGATCCCCCTGGAGGGAGGTGACGAAAGACAAGAACAGGAGGTTCCGGATGGGCATGCTGAAGTGTTCGTCAGAAGTCTGGGAGACTACAACGCTGGATACCTGACAGGCGACTGGATTGACGCAACGCTCGGCGAAGATCACATTGCAGACGAGATTCAATCAATACTAAAGCGATCAGTAACCGGACCAGCCGAAGAGTGGGCCATCCACGACTATCAAGGCTTCGGCGGATTCAACCCGCACGAGTATGAGTCGATTGGCCGTATCGCAGAAGTTGCCGCAGGCATAGTCGAGCATGGACCAGCCTTCGGGCATTGGGTCCAGTCCATCATGGATGAAGCAGACGAGCTGTCATCCTTCACCGAACGATACCGCGGGCACTGGAAGGACCTAGCTGAGTATGCGGCCGACATGATTGACGATCTTGGAATGCGACCGGAAGAACTCGGTGTCGAATGGATACGACCGTTCGTGAGCATCGACTACGAGGCGCTCGGAGCCCACATGAGCGCCGATCTAGAAACGATCTGGGCAGATGGTGGTGTCTATGTCTTCGACGCTTGCTGAGCGGAGCGTTGACGATTCCACATCAAAGTCAACCTTGTCTATTGTCCCATTGGATGGGACAATAGACACATCAAGTAAGTGAAAGGTGCTCACCATGACAGAAGCCTTTGGGCAAGCCCTCAGACGAATCAGAACTGAAGCTGGAATCAGCGCCGTAGAGCTGAGCCGTAGAACTGGAATCGCCCGTTCTCACATCTACAGGCTTGAGGACGGTGCAGTCGATGAGCCGAGAGCTGAGATTTTGAACCAACTCGCCGAGGCTCTTGAAGTTGAGCCAGAGGATCTATACGAACTGGCATGGCAAACCAACGGTGTCGGCCCCGGCCTCCCATCGCTGCCGACATATTTCAGGGCCAAATACGAACTAGAAGACGACCAGATTGAAGCCGTTGAGAGAGCTGTAAAGCGAATCACGAAGAAAAGCAACAAACCAAACTCGGAAGGAGGAGCAAGATGACAAGAACAACCCAACAAACGAAGGGCAGTCTCGTGTCGGGCTTGAGAGCCCTCATGCCGAGGAGATCAATCCAAGTCCACGAGGCCTACCGAGTGGCAGAGCTTCAGGCAGCGCGTGTCCGTATGCACTTTGGCGATTCAAGTCCTTTCTTCGATACAGCCGCCTTTTCAAAGCTTCCCCGTATCACTGTGATGGAAGACAGCAAACTCCAAGCTTCGGGTGTCACAGAATGGAGTGCAGGGTCATGGCAAATTTCGATACGGAGCGACGAGGCTGAAGTCAGACAGCGATTCACTCTGGCTCATGAAATGAAGCATGTTCTCGATGCGCCCCAACTCGCCTCCGCCTACAAGGAGGTTCGAAGTCGGTCTGATGCAAATCGTCAGATGGAGGCTATTTGCGACTACTTCGCAGCTTGTCTACTGATGCCGAAGCGCTGGGTGAAGCGTCTTTGGGGAGAAGGTGTTCATGATCTTGCAGCTCTAGCTAACGCCTTTGACGTCAGCCAAGTCGCCATGCGCCGCAGGCTTGAGGAGATCGGACTAATCGAGCGGCGCCAACGGATCGCTCCCCGTCACGCTGTCCGCTACCCTGCTGGCCCGTCTGGCATGACCTTCAGAAGGAACCAACCGACAGCAGCGGTCCATCTCCTGGAGGCGACATGACCGACGATCAGGGTGGTCGAGAACTTGAATTTGACGGCACCACGCGGGCCGTTTTTTATCTAAGAGTTTCGACAAAGGAACAGGCTGAACGTGGAGGCCGAGAAGAAGGATTTTCTATTCCAGCCCAAAGGCAAGCCTGCGAACGCAAGGCCGAAACCCTCGGTGCAACTATTGTCGATGAGTTCGTGGATCGCGGTGAAAGCGCCAAGTCCGCAGCCCGACCAGAACTACAGCGAATGCTGACCTACCTGGCCGACAACCCAACCACCTTCGTGATCGTCCACAAACTCGATCGCCTGGCCAGAAATCGCGTCGATGACGTTGAGATCAATGTCGCAATCAAGACAGCTGGAGCAACTCTCGTCTCATGCACCGAGAACATCGACGAAACCCCAAGCGGAACCTTGATGCACGGCATCATGTCTTCAATCGCTGAGTTCTACAGCCGTAACCTGGCAAACGAAGTCGTTAAGGGCACCACGCAGAAGGCCATGGCTGGTGGAACGATCGGCAAGGCACCAACTGGCTACCGCAACATCCGCAGAATCGAGAATCACCGAGAAGTGCGGACCGTCGAACTAGATGAATTTAGAGCCCCTCTCATGCGCTGGGCCTTTGAGCAGTACGCCACCGGCGAGTGGTCAGTCCGCAGACTTCTCGTGGCTGTCACAGACAAGGGGCTGACTTCAATTGGTGGACCAAAGAGGCCAGAGAAGCCGCTGTCTCTTGGCAACTTCAACCGACTGTTGAAGAACGATTACTACATCGGAATCGTCACCTACAAAGGCGTCAAGTACCAGGGCACACACGAACCACTGATAAGTGAAGAATTGTTCAACAAGGTGCAGAACGTCCTAACTGCCAAGAAGCAATCCGGCGAGCGGCAGCGAACACACCGGCATTACCTCAAAGGCACTGTCTTCTGTATTGGCTGTGAGAGCCGCATGATCATCCATATCACTAAGAATCGGCACGGCAAGACCTACAAGTACTTCGTTTGCTCAGGGCGACACGAAAAACGGAACACGTGCGACAAGCGTGCTGTCAGGATCTCCGATGCCGAGATCGGCGTGATCAAGGCCATTGAAGAACGAATGACCCTGGACCCTGAGACTCGCCAACAACTCGAAGACTTCCTCGTTAACGAAATCACTGCGCACCTCAGGGATAGCTCCGACGAACAAGACCGCCAACAGCAGCGGCTGAAGCAGCTCAAAGCAGAACGCACAAAACTGCTTCAGGCTCACTACGCCGACGCCATATCACTTGATCACCTAAAGGAAGAACAGACTCGCATTACACACGAAATGACGAGCGCCCGAACGCTCTTGGTGCAGGCCGATGTGACGCTAGAAACGATCGAAGCAGCCATCCAATGGTCACTCGCAAGGACTGACGAACCCGCCAAGCTCTATAAGAAGAGCGGAGCTAAGTTCCGACGTGAACTCAACCAAGCATTTTTTGAAAACGTGTTCATTGGGTGGGAAGAGGGCGAACTCAGGGCGAAGCTAAGCGAAGAGTATGAGCTACTTCTCCACCCCGATGTGCTGGAGGCTGCAAGAGACCGAGCTAAGGCACTGGACAGCGGATTCAGCGAGCTGGAGGCTTGGCTATCCAGCCCGCAGACTAAAGAATCTGAAAACGAAGGAACCCCGTCCTTTGCGGGACAGGGTTCGAGTAAGGACTATCTGGTGGGCGCTGAGGGACTCGAACCCCCGACCCTCTCGGTGTAAACGAGATGCTCTAGCCAACTGAGCTAAGCGCCCTAAGGACTCATGATCGTATCGTACTTTTCAACTTTTGTTCGCCTATTTGCCGAACTCCCGTGATCCAAAAGATTTCCGAGATTTCTTTTGAGATTCGCCCGTTTGAGGCCTGTTTTCGATCGATGGTGTCATAGGCCCTAACTACTGTGTGTACATGGCAAGTTCGCTAAGTGAACAAGTCGAAGAAGCTCTTTCTGAACCGGTCGATTCCCTTTCGGGCATTCCGGCCGGTCGTCGCGCCGAGGCCCTTTTCCAGCTGGCCGAGCAAACAACTATCGCCGCTCTCCGGGCGCTTGCGGTAGCCGATAGCAAGTCACTCCCCCAGTTCAAGGGCTATGTAAGCACCCAACGATACGTCGCCCACAGCGGTCAAACTTCGCCTCAACGGGCCAATCAACTAACCGCAATCTGTCGCCTGATGGCCCGTCACGACCTCACTGAGGCAGCTTTGGCCGATGGCGCTTTCGGCCTTGCCCACGCCGAACTGTTGGCCAGGGCAGCCTCCAAATTCCCCAGCCTCTATTCAGCCAACGAATCCGAACTATTGATGGTGGCCGCAAGCCAAGACCTAGACCACTTCACCGACACAATCGCTCGCTGGATAAACGCCGCAGACCTTGACGCAGCCCAGGAGGATTCAGCCCATCGCCACAACACCCGTGGTCTCTGGATGCAGGCACGGCTTGACGGTTCGGGCACCGGCAACTTTGACCTTGACGCCATCGCTTTCGCAACCGTTGGTCAAGCTCTGGACGCTGTGGCCGGCAACCCAGACCCCAAGCAGGCTTTAGTACACCGCTCGCTTGCTCAACGCCGGGCCGATGCCTTAGAAGAGATGGCCCTCGCTTACGGCCCTCAAGACACAGCCTCAGACGACACCCCCGAACCCAAAACCGAGCCAAGCACCGAACCTGACGGTCGCCGCCGAGGTGGGGCGACCATTGAAGCCGTCATCAACCTTGACTTCGGCGGCTCGGCCCCGAAAGTATCCGAGTTGATGTCCGATCTTTATCGAACAGGCCCGGTTCCTCACACCATTATCGGCCAACTTTCTTGCGACGCTTCATGGCGCCGTGTGCTTTCGGGAGCTTCCCAGAAGTTGGACTACGCGTCACCGGTTGCCGACATCACACCTAACCAACGCCGAGCCGTTCGCTACAGAGACAGGCACTGCCAATTCCATGGTTGTGACCGCCACTTCGACTGGTGCGACGTGCACCACATCATCTCCCGCCACGACGGCGGGCCCACGACGCTGGAAAACCTGACTTTGGTCTGCCGCTTCCACCACAGTCTCATTCATCAGGGTGGATGGTCTCTCACCCGCTGCCCCAGCACCGGCAAAACGCAAACTTCCAGTCCTTAGCCCTTCGGGGCCGGCCGGGTTGGCGGGAATGCGGGTTGTTCGTAACAGGAATCCACGTCTTGGCCGCTTTTGCGCGTTTCTCCTTTTTTCGGAGAGTCGGGTTAATTCGAGACACCGACCCCTTAGTGTCCGATTAGATTCCTGAGCATGAGGTCTTTTAAGCAGGTTGATGTGTTCACTTCAGTTCCCTATTTCGGAAACCCGGTTGCTGTTGTCATTGGTGCCGACGGTATTGACGGCGAACAAATGCAGCGGTTTGCCAACTGGACGAATCTTTCTGAGACCACATTTCTGCTCGAACCCACTGACCCGGCCGCTGACTATCGGGTTCGCATCTTTACCCCTGGCGCTGAACTTCCTTTCGCCGGCCACCCCACCGTCGGGACCTGCCACGCATGGCTTGAAGCAGGCGGCAGCCCAAAGTCCGATGACAAAATCGTTCAGGAATGTGAGCTTGGCCTAATCGAGCTTCGCCGCATCGACGGTCGCGTAAGTTTTGCAGCCCCCGAACCCACACGATCGGGCCCTGTCGACGCCGCTGACCTAGCCAACGCATGCAAGGTTCTTCAGATCGATCCCGGTGAGGTTGTTGACGCCCAATGGTGTGACAACGGCCCCGGCTGGATGGGCGTACTCCTGAAAGACGGCCAAACGGTTCGAGACATCAAGTGCGACTATGCCGCCGGAAACGGCGAAGGCATCGGCGTGGTTGGACCCCACACCTTGGGCATCGCTGGTGTTGGTGGAGACGACGGCACCGATCTTGAGGTCCGAGCGTTCTTCAGCTCCAACGGAACTCCATGCGAAGATCCGGTCACTGGCAGCTTGAATGCTGCAGTCGCTCAATGGCTGCTGAAATCCGGACACATCAGCTCGCCGTACGTGGCAGCTCAAGGCACACAGATTGGCCGGGCTGGCCGGGTCTACATCACAGAAGATGATGGCAAGGTTTGGGTCGGTGGCGACGCCGTGACCTGTATCGACGGTCAGGTCTCCATCTAATAACCGCCGTCCAAATAACTGCCGCCTAGTTAGAAACCCAACGAGGCAGCTCGGCCAGAATGTCCACGGCTAGTTCGGGAGTTGCGGCCACCACCGGTCCTCGACGAATTGCGTGGTCAAGAACAACCAGATCTTCGCCGGCTGAATCAACCATGGTTAGGCCAGACTCAGCGCAAACCAGGTAGGCGCCGAGATAGTCCCACACGCCATGGGCCCTATCGATGTCAACAAAGGCATCAAACACTCCTGCTGCAACCGAACACATATCAAGCGCGCCCGCACCGTAGGTTCGATACTGGCGCCATCCTCCGTGTTCGGCGGGCCAGCCAGAGAAGGCGACAATGGCATCACTTAGCTCGATGCAACTTGACGGCTCGAGCTTGCCTTCGTCAACTTCGGCACCTTCGCCTCGGATGGCTTGGAATCGTTGGCCAGTGGCCAGGTTCATGACTGATGCAGCCAATGGCCCCTCGGCGTCGACGGCGCACAAACTTGTGGCATACCAAGGCAGACCCATCGAGGCGTTCGTGGAACCGTCAACTGGATCAACCACCACCGTGATGTCGCCTTCGCCGGTAATCCCAGACTCTTCAGTTAGCACTCGCAGGCCAGCGCCAGTTAGTGCGGGAACGAAGATGTCATCGGCAACGAGGTCGTGCTGATACTGACCCTCGATCTGGCCGCTGAGGCCCCAGTCTTTCAAATCAGCGAGAGCGTCAATGAGCTCCGCAGTTAGATCATCAAAGAGCGCCAAGAGAGCTTCCGGTTTCACAAACCCAACCTAGGCTGTAGTGGTGGCAATTATTGATGTTCCCGGCTTTGTGGCCGACCTCAAGGATCATGCAACCGACCATGGCTTCCATGTTCACGACGAACGGCATTTTGTTGAGACCTACTCAATGCGCCAAGTGTTCGAGGTTGACCTGCACCCCGAGCGGGCCTGTGGCGGCCCACTAGACCTTCACCTGGCAATCGAGGTAGACCCTCGCATCCTGCTCGCGTTCGAAGATCAGATGCTGTCACTACCCGAAGACGCAGACCCTCCAACCGGCATGACATTCCCGCTGATGTTCAGCTGGGCGATGCCTCCGCTTTTGAAAGCGCCTGACCTGCTGCACCTGGCTACCGACCTGGCCGGCGTAGGCGGGCCCGATCTGCCACTGCAGATTTCTGCCATCGATTCCACAGCTGAAGTGACCGACGCACCAGAGCGTTCTTTGGCTATCAACGCCAAACTCGCACTAGATCTGGCAGACCTCTTTATGCATCGCGAAGATCTATGCGACGCGTTCGATCGCTGCAACGATGTGAGCGAGTTTTTGCTAGATCACTCCCCCGCCTGGCTCGAGCAATAGGCCCCCACAGCACCAGAGAAATGAGAAACCAATGAGCGCACCCGTCATGTTGATAACTGGTGGGAGCCGCGGCATTGGAGCGGTCACTGCCACACGGGCGGCCGAGGCCGGCTATGCGGTTTGCATCAGCTATGCCTCCAACGCCGAAGCTGCGGCCAGTGTTGTGGCCGACTGTGAAGCGGCAGGGGCCACTGCCCAGGCAGTCCAAGCCGATGTTGCTGTTGAGGCTGAGGTGATCGGCCTGTTCAAAGCCGCCTCGCAGATGGGCGACATTTCGGCGGTGATAATCAACGCAGGCGTTCTGGAGCCAATGCAGCGGCTTGACCAGTTCAGCTTCGATCGGGTCTCTCGCATCATGGCGGTCAACGTGACCGGCGCAATCATGTGTGCCCGCGAAGCGGTAAAGGCAATGAGCACCCGCAACGGCGGAGCTGGTGGCGCAATTGTGAACGTGTCATCGGCCGCTTCCTATCTTGGAAGTCCGAACGAGTTCATTGACTATGCCGCTAGCAAGGGTGCGATGGACACGATGACTATTGGGCTGGCCAAAGAGGTTGCCGACGAAGGCATACGCGTGAATGCTGTCCGCCCAGGCCTGATCTACACCGACATTCACTCCGATGCCGGCGACCCAAACCGGGTAGACCGTTTAGCCGAAAACGTTCCTATGAAGCGGGGCGGACAAGCAATTGAAGTAGCCGACGCAATCTTGTGGCTGGCATCAGACCAAGCCAGTTACGTGAGCGGGACACTTCTAAACGTCAGCGGCGGCCGATAGCCCGAGCCCTGGCGGTTCTGCGCTTTGGCCCGAGTCGCAGCGGTACCGATGCCAGCGCCAACAGAATCGGGTAAATCTCGAGACGCCCCAGCAACATCAACACCATGGCGACCCAGCGGGCCGACCGAGGCACAGCCAGGAAGTTGAAGGCGGGGCTGATGTCACCCAGGCCCGGACCAACGTTGCCAATGGCGGTTGCCGATGCGGAGAAGGCCGTGACCATGTCGGCCCCAGCCAAAGCTGTGTAGATAGCGCCGAAACCAAAGAAGCCCAACGACAGGACAACAAAGCCAACCACTCGATTCGTCACTGTCTCGTCCAAGCTGCTTCGACCAATTCGGGTTGGACGTACCAGCCCGGGGTGAATCTGACGCATCACTTCACGGCGGGCAAAGCTTGCTACGGCGAGAATGCGGACAAGCTTTACGCCACCTGCGGTAGAGCCGGCCATAGCACCAAGCGGCATAAGCAATAGCAGGATGGTCTGTGCGGAATCAGCCCACCGACCAAAGTCGGTAGTTCCAAACCCGGTGGTCGATGTGATTGCGGTTATGGCGAAGGCGGAATCTCGAAGCCCTTCTAGCCCAGACACCGAATCACCAGCAGTGAAGTAGACAATGGCAGTGGCCGACACCACAACTGTTGCGTAAAGCCGGAACTCGCCCGAGGTGAACAGGCTGCCCGGCTTGCCCTTAAGGACCCGATAGATAAGCGTGAAGCTTGACCCAGCGGTAAACATGGCAACAATTGCGATCCACTCAATCAGAGCGGAATCAAAGTGGGCGATCGAGGCATCATGGGGCGAGAAGCCGCCGGTAGAAACAGTTGTGAAGCTGTGGCTGACGGCGTCATAGATCGACATGCCAGCGGCGAAATAGGCAATGGCCAAAACAATCGTGAAACCAAGGTAGACACCCCACAGCCTGCGGGCGGTGTTGCGAACACGAGGCGTCAGACGTTCCCCAGTGGGGCCTGGAGCTTCTGCTTCTAGCAAGTCCATCCCGCCGGCGCCGAAGGTTGGCAAGATTGCCACAACCAAGACGATTACACCCATGCCGCCAAGCCACTGGGTGATGGCCCTCCAGAACAACAGGCCCTGGGACGCATCTGAAATCTTAGGCAGGACTGTGGCGCCTGTGGTCGTCAGTCCGGAGACAGCCTCGAACAGTGCATCGTCGAACTGCGTCAACGTGCCCGTCAACATGTATGGAATGGCCGCAGCCACGGACATCACAATCCACGACAATGTGACCGTTGTAAAAACGTCAGTGGTCTGAACCCTGGTTGGCACGTCCGTGTAGCGCCAGCCGGCCCAACCCAACACGCTGGCCACGCCACCTGAAAGCAGAAGCTCCAAAACATCGGGGCCGCCGTCGACGGCTTCGACCAATCCGGCCACCAAGATCCCGATGCCGGCGAAAAGCAAAGTGAACCCAACGATGTGAATAGTCAGGCTTTGCTTTTTGTTAGACGGCTCTAGCGTTGCCTCGTGCTTCATTTAGTGAAGAACCCACGGGCGCTAGCAAGAGAGTCGGGGCGGGCAAAAACAACAACGTGATCTCCCGCCTTGAGTTGAGTGTGACCACGGACGATCTCCACAGAACCATCAGCGCTTGTGACGGCGCCAAGCAGTATCGACCGAGGGAGATGAAGGTCTGCAACAACCGCACCGTCAGCCAACGAGCCGGCCTCGATTTCAATTTCATCTGCCTCAGCGTCAGTCTCAAGGAAGGTGGCAACCGCAGATGTGCCGCCGCGGACCTGACGCAATACCGCGTTCGCCGAAGCGGTTCGAGGCGAAAGAGCCGCGTCAATTCCGAACCTGGATACAAGAGGAAGCAAGGCCAGGCGGTGCAGCACAGCAACTGTGAAAACCGCACCTTCTGAAGCGGCAAATGCGCAAGCCAAAACGTTTGCGCCGTCTTCGCCGGTGGCTGCCACTACCGCGTCCATACGGCCGACGGCCTCCTGGGCTAGAAGCTCAGTGTCGTTAACGTCTCCAAACACAACCGCTACTCGCGGCAAACGCTCGGCCAGTTGCTCAGCCCGCGATCGGTCGCCTTCAATCAGAACGACGCTGACCCCCTCATCTTGCAAGATCTCAGCCAGACGGCCGCCGATCGATCCGCCGCCGAGCACCATCACTCGTTTTGCCCTACCGCCCGGGACTCCAAGTAGGTCGAGCACCTGGCGGCGAGCTGAAGGCTTCGAAACGACGCGAACATGATCACCAACTTCGAGGGTCTCATTGCCCCGCGGGATGATCGACACTCCACCGCGAGTAATTGAGCCGAACAGGAAGTCCCATTCCGGACCCATGGCTTGGCCGATCTCGGCCAAGCTCATGCCAGCAAACTCGGCGCCCTCTCTTACAACAGCGCCGATGACAACAAGCTGGCCCCCCGCCATCGGGTACACCTCGTCGGCACCGGTGTCATGAACCAGTTCGATGATTTCATCGGCAGTGTCGGCATCGGGATCGATAACAAGATCGGCACCCACGGTTGCAATCAGTCTTCGACCGGCGCTGCCGCGCAACTCTTCTTGTTGCAGACGGACCACTGTGGTGTCGACGAAGTGCTCCTTGGCTAGCAACGCTGCTACGAGATTCACTTCGTCGATCTGGGTCACTGCTGCCAGGAAGTCGGCGTTGGCGATGCCGGCCTGTTCCAGAACAGCGGGTGAAGAGCCGGATCCAACAATTACCTGAACGTCAAGACTTCCAGCGATTCGAGCCGCCCGGCCGGGGTCCAGTTCGACAACGCTGACATCATGATGTTCGGCTGCGAGGATCTCGGCCAAATACCACCCGATCTCTCCAGCACCAATGATTATTACCTGCACCCTGTAAGGATGTCTCACTTGAGAGCTGGCCGGGGTCACCCCCACCTACTACTTTCGAACCCATGACCTCATCGACAATCCCCCGCATGAACTTCGGATCGACCGGACACATGAGCTCTAGAGTGCTCTTCGGGGCAGCCGCACTGGCTGGTGGTACTCCTGAACGGGCATGGGAAGTGCTGGACCGAGCGATGGAGGTTGGGGTCAACCATCTAGACACCGCAGCTTCTTATGGCCGATCCGAGCTGAACTTGGCACCTTGGTTGGCCGAGAACCGAAACAGGGTTTTCCTTGCCACCAAGACTGGGGCACGAAACGGCGACGATGCCAGGGCCGAACTAGAGCTTTCGCTAGAGCGTCTAGGCACAGACCGGGTCGACATGATTCAACTCCACAACCTGGTTGAGCAGAATGAGTGGGATGAGGCCCACGGACCGGGTGGGGCTGTTGAAGCGCTAATCAAGGCCAAGGAAGAAGGTCTCTGCAGCCATATTGGGGTGACAGGTCACGGACTCCGGATCCCGAAGATGCACCTGCGAAGCCTCGAGCGATACCCATTCGCGTCGGTGTTGGTACCCATGAACTTCGTGCTTTGGCAGAATCAGCAGTACCAAGCCGACTTGCAGGCGCTTCTCGACTACTGCGATCAAACTTCAGTTGCAGTGCAGACCATCAAGTCTGTAGCTCGGCGGCGTTGGCCCGAGATTCCTGAACGCCGCTTCAGCTGGTACGAGCCGCTCGCTGAAGAGGCGGCAATTACATCGGCTGTTCATTGGGTGCTGCAAAACACCCAGGTTTTCCTGAACACATCTTCCGATAGCAGATTGCTGGAAACGACTTACGCGGCCGCTATCGACCCCGAACCAGTTGGCGACGAGATGATGGAAGCCATTGCGATTGCGAATGACATGACGCCGCTGTTTGACGGCGGAGAGCTGGAGCGAATCTAGACAGCTCTATCAGCTAGAACTCGCTGTCAGACAGAACGCATTGTCAGCCGATGTCAGCCGATTTCTGAGGCTGGGACAAGCGGACATATCTAATGTCCATCAAGAATCGGCCAGTTCTGGCGTCGATCACGGCCTTGATTCGGCGAATCAGCTCATCAGTTGGGTCGTCCTCGACTCTAGCTATTGAGAAGCTGAGGGGTTCGGCCTGGCTCCGAGCAAATCTGAATAGCGCCTCAGCGTTCGGAATTCCAGATGTGCGGGCAGGGCGACCCGCTTTGAACCAGGCAAAGAAGGTGCCTTCGCTGACCACTTCGGCGCGTTGGACTGGCCAGTTGTCGTTTAGCTTTGGAAGATCAAGCTGCGCGCTGATGCTGGGAAACCGCTCGGAAAGTCGGTTCAGATCGTCTACGAACCGATCAATCCGACCCAGCGCGTTACGTCGATCGGCTAGCCAGCCCGATTTCGACCATGCCAACAGCAGCAAGCCGACGATCAGGATCAGAGCGCCTAGTGCAATCAATAGTGGTGTGTACATTTTCCGGTGTCGCCCAATCGCCACGGCCGACACCGGCAGCCTAGAGGGCCCTTAACACCTCTAATGCCTGGTCAGCATGTGCATTCATATTCGTTTCGCTGGTGATTTCTGACAGCACCGTGCCATCAGTACCGATCACAAACGTTGCTCTTTTATTCGGCAGAAAAGCCAGCCGCTTTACCCCAAATTGGGATGCAACCTTCTTGTCGGGATCGCTCAGAAGCGGGAACCCAAGGTCGTTCTTGTCAGCGAATTTCTTCTGTCGATCAACCTGATCGACACTTATTCCCACGATTGATGCCCCCAGAGAGGCAAATTCAGCCGACAAATCGCGGAAATGATTACTTTCAACCGTTCAACCAGATGTCATTGCCTTTATGTAGAAATATACCACTAGTGGCCCCTGAGCAAGCAGTGCGTCGGAGCTAACCATGACGCCATCTTGATCCGGGAGAGAGAAACTCTGCATCCGGTCGTTTTCATTCATAGGACCCAACAGTATTAGGTTTCTATGCTGTGCCTGAGCTCATCACAAATTTGCCAAATCCGATCATGCCCGAATTCTGGGTTCGCCCCGCTGCCGAGATCGAGGAAGACCTCGCAACCGTGCGTGCCGCGCCGCTTGCTTACATGGCTGAACCACCGCCTCCGGCGGGCACGCCGCTTCCCCAGGGCCCAGGGTCTTGGGTGGTCACCAAACATGCTGACATCCTGCACATGTCCAAGAACGCCGATCTCTTTAGTTCGGCCGCAGGCATCACCGTGGGCGATGCTCCCATTGAGTTCCTCGAGTTCTTCTCTTCGATGATTGCAATGGATGATCCTCGCCACGCCCGCCTGAGGCGAATTGTTTCGGCCGGTTTCACGCCACGGATGTTGGCCAAGCTGGACGACACCGTTCAACAATTGGCAGCTGAGATAGTCGACGAACTAGTAGAAAAGCGTGAAGTTGACTTTGTAGTTGACGTTGCAGCGGCACTGCCCCTGAAGATCGTGTGTGACTTGATGGGCATCGACGAGTCCCACTACCAGTTCGTGTTCGACCGGACCAACGTGATCTTGGGTCTTGGTGATCCTGAGTACAGCGCGGGCGACGGAGACCTCGTTACCCAGCTCCTAACCGCAGGTGGTGATCTTGCTGGTCTCATGGCCGAAGTAGCTGAGGCCAAGAAGGGCGGCGACGGAACCGATCTGACTTCGCTGCTTGTTAATGCCGAGCTTGAAGATGACCAACTGACAGCAGCTGACCTCGGAAGCTTCTTTATTCTGTTGGTAGTCGCCGGAAACGAAACGACCCGTAACGCCATCAGCTGGGGTCTGCAGTATCTGACGGAGAACCCGGACCAAAGGGACCTTTGGGCCTCTGACTTCGAGAAGTACGCTCCGGGCGCTGTTGAAGAGATAGTGCGACTGGCGGCCCCTGTCACCTATATGCGGCGCACCGCAACCCAAGACACGATGCTCGGCGAGACCAAAATTTCCGAAGGCGAGAAGCTCTGTATGTTCTACCTCGCCGCTAACCGTGACGAGGACGTGTTCGACGATCCGTACAAGTTCGACATCACTAGGGAAAACAACAACCACGTAGGTTTCGGCGGTCCCGGCCCTCACTTCTGCTTAGGCGCCCACTTAGCCCGCCGAGAGATCACCGTCATGTTCCGGGAGCTGTTCAAAAAAGCCCCCACACTAAAAGCCACCGGCGACCCAGATCTACTAAGAGCCAGCTTCATCCACGGAATAAAGCACCTAAAAGCCAGCATCTAACCCAAAAAACCATTGGTTCTGGCTGTGTCCAAGCCCGGATACGGGCCCAAGCACCGCCAGAACGGGGAAAGAGCGGCCCGCCAGGGTCGAAACTCTGGGTGCGGCCCGCCAGGGCCGCACACGTGGGCCCGGTGGGGCTCGAACCCACGACAAAGGGATTATGAGTCCCCTGCTCTGACCAACTGAGCTACAGGCCCTGAAGCTCCGGGGGTGGGGCTCGAACCCACGACCTACGGATTAACAATCCGTTGCTCTGCCAGCTGAGCTACCCCGGAATGGCTAGATGAGCTTAGCTTGATTATCGGCCTGTTCGAACCGATTTGTGTGCGGTTTAGACCTTAAATTTATGGCCGCCGCTAGTCGAGATAATCGCGGAGGCGATCAGAACGCAGTGGATGACGCAATTTGGCCAGAGTTTTTGACTCTATTTGGCGAATTCGCTCTCTGGTGACGCCAAATTGTTTGCCGACCTCTTCCAACGTCCGTGGTCGTCCGTCTTCTAGGCCAAATCTCAGTCGTACGACTTCTCGTTCTCGTTCTGGCAACTCGTGAAGCACTTCCTCCACCGCCGCGACCAACAGCTTTCGGGCAGCCAGCTCCACTGGTGCCGCTCCCCCGTCTGGGATGAAGTCGGCCATAGAGGTGTCGTCTTCTTCGCCAATTGGCGAGTCAAGGCTTAGAGGATTTTGTTGAGCGATCCGAAGGATCTCGATTACTCGATCTTCTTCGAGGTCAACGTCAGAGGCAATCTCGGCCATTGTTGGTTCACGCTCTAAGCGCTGCAGCAGAGATCGCTGCGACCGTACGACCTTATTGATGCTCTCGACCATGTGAACGGGCACCCGAATCGTGCGGGACTGGTCTGCAATTGCGCGGGTGATGGCTTGGCGAATCCACCACGTGGCATAGGTGGAGAACTTGAAGCCTTTGGTGTAGTCGAACTTTTGAACGGCTCGCATTAGGCCCAGGTTGCCTTCTTGGATCAGATCCAAGATCGGCACTCCTCGCCCGACGTAACGCTTGGCTATCGAGACCACCAAACGTAGGTTTGCTGATGTCAGCGAGCTCTTGGCCTTCTCGCCGTCGGCGGCTTGGCGGCGGAGGGTTCTCTGTTGTGTTCGGTCAAGGGTCTGCCATTGGCCGTTGTTAAACAGCTCGTGGGTCTTCGCGGCTGCAGCGGCCCCAGCCTCTATGCGCTTAGCAAGCGCCACCTCTTCTGCAGCGTCTAGAAGAGGCACCCGACCGATCTCTTTCAGGTACATCTTGACCGGGTCTGCAGACCCACTGGCCTTAGCCATAGCCTCGGCCGCAACCTTTGCGGGATCAACCTTGGTGCGGCCACCACTGGAGCGCTCTGTCGCCCTGCTGCGGCCGTTGCTGGACATCAGGGTCGGCTCATCGTCATAGACTATGTCGTTGTCGCTAAAGAACTGCTTTATTTCAGTAAGCACTTCGGGAGCAATTTGGTTGACCCGATACATCACCTCGGTGATGTCTTCGGGTGTAAGGGCACGGCCGCCACGGGCGCGAAGTTGGAGCCTTTGCCGGTGTTCTTCGGTGAATACCGAAGGGGCTTCAGCTAGTGGCGGTTCGATCACAGAGTCTCCTCGGCCCGAGGACCGTGTACCCAAGCTAGCAAGCTCTCGATGGCATCTATCTGCGTCTTGGGGTTACCGAGCCTGTCGCGATGGGATCTAAGCCATGCGTACTGCTGATTTACCGATGCCAAATCTGCTGGCGAAACGCAGTTGCGAGCCTCTCGAAGTGTCTCTTCGATAGAAACATCGACGTATTGGCGCCACAACAACGCGGCAACATCACCAGCCTCGGCGCGAGGTTCGGCAACCGACAGCTGTTGAATTAGCTCCCCGACTTCGGGACCACCGGCGGCAACGGCGTCGTGAAGCGAGTCGTGTTTGTTGATGAGTTCGAAGGCTGTTGCCGCTAACTCATCATGAAACAGATCAGCCATTAAGAAATGGTTTATCTCAGTTGGGGCATGGAGAGCCAATGTGAGAGCTAAGACTTCCGCAGTGTCGCCTGCTCGGTCTCCTCGGCGCGTCGCCGGTGCGGCAGGTATAGAGCGGGGATTTTCCAGGAGGGCTCTCACTAGCTCGGGCTTGAGGCGGCAACGGTCGGCGATCTCCATTGCGTAGGTATCACGAACCAAAGCGTCAGGGTGCTCGCCAACCATTTCCAGGGCGACCTCCGCTGTCTTGGCTCGCCCCTCGACAGTGTTCATATTGCCAGCGGCCAACGCGCGCTCGATCCGGAACCGAAGGAATGGTTGTGCATTCTCAACGGCGGCTCGCAATGCCGCCGGGTCCGATCGAGCCAGGTCGCCAGGGTCCACGCCGTTAGGCAACGCTGCGACTGCAACATCGAGGTCGTGGTCTCGTTCCCATTCGTAGAACTTTGCGGCGGCGTTCTGACCGGCGGCGTCGGCATCGAAGGCCAGCACAACGCGTTTGGCGAACCTTCGCAACAACTTCACGTGAGATTCGGTCAGGGCGGTGCCACAGGTTGCAACTGCTCGCGGTACGCCTGATGTGCTGAAACCGATGACGTCGGTGTAGCCCTCGCACACAATCACTTCGTCTTCGGCCACCACTGATTCCTTGGCCCAGTTCAGCCCGTACAGAACGCGGCTCTTGTCATAGATCGTTGACGACGCTGAGTTCTTGTATTTTGCGGGGTCATCGCTGCCCGGCAAGATTCGACCACCGAAGCCCATCGCCTTGCCCTGAGCGTCAAAGATTGGGAACAGCACTCGGTTTCGGAACGCGTCTTGCTGGCGGCTCCGGCGGTTGATCAGGCCAAGACCAGAATCGACTAGGTCTTTGTCAGAAAGCTTTAAGTGCTTAGCAAGGGCATCCCAGGAGTCAGGCGCGTAGCCAACCCGGTACTTGCGGACGGTTTCTCCGTTGAAGCCACGAGCCCGCAAATAGCTGCGGGCCACACCAGCGTCAGCACTCGAAAGGAGCCGGTCGTGGTACCACTCGACCGCAGCTTCTACCGCACCATGAAGCTTTGCTCGGCGCTTACGTTCCATTCCTTCGTCGGCGTCGGTGTAACGCAGAGTCACCCCGGCCTTGTTGGCTAGCCATTCAACGGCGCCCACGAAGTCGGTTTGTTCCTTCTCCCTGACAAAGTTGATTGAGTCTCCACCAGCCCCACAACCGAAGCAGTAGTAAAGACCTTGTTGAGCGTTAACCGAAAACGATGGCGTCTTCTCACCGTGAAAGGGGCACAGTCCAACGAAGCGACTGCCCCCGCGTTTTAGCTGGGTATAGGAAGAGATGACAGCAACGATGTCGGTGGTGTCCCGCACTTTCGCAATGTCTTCGTCCAGTATTCCCACAATTTTGAAGCTATCAACAACTAGCTAGGTTGACCGAGCGCCGCAATGGCTTGAGCAGCTGCCAGGCGGGCAACGGGAACGCGGTATGGAGAGCACGACACATAGTCGAGACCGGCGTCATAGAACTTGGCGATGGATGCCGGGTCTCCCCCGTGTTCGCCACAGACCCCAAGTTTGAAGCTGCTTTGGAAAGAGCGGCAGCCGTCGGCAGCCTTCTTGACCTGGGAGTACACGACCGAATCGAGCGTTTGGAACGGATTGGCTGACAGCAGGTCCTGCTCTAGATAGTGAGCCATCATCGAAGCTTCCACATCGTCGCGGCTGAATCCGAAGGTCATTTGGGTGAGGTCGTTGGTGCCGAAACTGAAGAAGTCGGCCGCATCTGCAATGTCTGACGCGCTTAGAACTGCTCGCGGTGTTTCCAGCATGGCGCCGATCGGAATGTCGAGATGACTTAGCCCGGCGCTCTCGATTTCTTCGGTGATCCAGCTTCTAACGAGGGCCAGTTCCTGCCGATTGACAATCAGCGGCACCATGATTTCGGGTTTAGGGTCTCCCCCGGCAGCGATGCGGGCGCTGGCTGCCCCGAGCACTGCTTGGGCCTGCATGCGAAACAGACGCGGCTTCAATATTCCAAGCCGAACGCCACGGGTTCCCAGCATCGGATTCGCCTCGACCAGCTCCTCGATGTCAGGACAGAACTCATGTAGCGGGGCATCGAGCAGTCGGATCGTGACGGGTAGTCCATCCATTGCTTCGAAGATCGATTCGAAGTCCTTCTGTTGAAGTTCCAGAAGAGCTGCCAAACCTTCTTTCTCTTCCGCGTCAGTGTTGGCCGTGATCACCCGACGCAAGGCCGGCAGCCGGTCACCTAGGAACATGTGCTCGGTTCGGCACAGGCCAATGCCTTCGGCCCCGAACGCTCGAGCTTTTGCTGCGTCGGCACCGGTGTCAGCGTTGGCTCTGACCGCCAGCTTTGACCGTCTGACTTCGTCAGCCAACCCAAGGATCACCTGAAGCTCCGGTGGCGGGTCAGACGCTGAAACCGACGCCGCTCCTTGAAAGACTGAGCCGGTCTTGCCGTCTATCGAGATCAGCTGACCTTGGTGAATGGTGGTATCACCGACCACGAGTGATTTGTCAACGATCTCAATGTCCTTGGCCCCACAGACCGCAGGTTTGCCCCAACCTCTCGCCACTACCGCAGCGTGGGAGGCCAAGCCGCCCCGAGTAGTCAGGATGCCTTCGGCCAACTCCATTCCATGGACGTCTTCAGGCGAGGTCTCCACAGCAACCAAGATGACGTCTTCACCACGGTCATAGGCGTCTGCTGCGTCATCGGCGGTGAAGTAGGCCCGACCTGACGCAGCGCCGGGTGAGGCCCCTAACCCTTCGGCGATTGGTTCGCTGGTGGCATCCATCTGTCCGTGAAGAACTGCCTCCACGTCGGAGCAGTCGACGCTTAGTACAGCCTGGGTTGCTGGCATGTCGGCAAGAAGCGTCTCAGCTACGGCCTCAATCAGCCTCTCGCCTGGACTAGATGTCATTAATGGGTTCCCCTTATGGCTGGACGCTTTATGGCAAGCGTTCACTAAGCCAAGCCTGTAGCTCAGCAATTGGCAAACGGACCTGTTCCATCGTGTCTCGGTCCCTGACGGTCACAGCGTTGTCATCGAGGGAGTCAAAGTCGAACGTCACACAATATGGCGTGCCAATTTCATCCTGGCGTCGATAACGCTTTCCGATCGCCTGAGTCTGATCGAAGTCACACATCCAGTGCTCGGCGAGGTGCTCATAAAGCTCAGTTGCCGGACCGATCAGCTCGGGCTTTTTGGACAACGGCAGAACCGCAAGCTTAAAGGGGGCAAGTCTGGGGTGCAGCTTCAGAACGACTCGGGTGTCGTCGTTGACCTGTTCCTCGTGATAGGCGTCCATCAAAAAAGCCATCATCGTCCTGGTGGCGCCAGCTGCCGGTTCGATGACGTGAGGGATGTAGCGCTCGTTGGCAGCTTGGTCGAAGAATTCAAGCTTGGTTCCCGAGTGCTCCATGTGCTGGGTGAGGTCGAAGTTGCCGCGATTCGCGATGCCTTCTAACTCATCCCAACCCCAAGGGAACAAGAACTCGACGTCGCTAGTCCCAGAGGAATAGTGACTAAGTTCGTCATCACCATGGGGGCGGAGGCGAATATTCGCTTCCGTCATGCCGTGTTCGACATACCAGTTGAAGCGCTTGTCACACCAGTAGGAGTACCACTCGCTGGCTTCGGCAGGCGGAACAAAGAACTCCATTTCCATTTGTTCAAATTCTCGGGTCCGGAACACGAAGTTTCCTGGAGTAATTTCGTTGCGGAAACTCTTGCCAATTTGAGCAATTCCAAACGGTGGCTTCTTGCGGCTTGTGTAAAGAACGTTCGCAAAGTTGATGAACATACCCTGGGCGGTTTCGGGCCGCAGGTAGGCAACTGCTGCGGTGTCTTCCACCGGACCGGCCTGGGTTTTGAACATCAGGTTGAA
Source organism: uncultured Acidimicrobiales bacterium (assembly GCA_937922785.1). Classification (GTDB taxonomy): domain Bacteria; phylum Actinomycetota; class Acidimicrobiia; order Acidimicrobiales; family SZUA-35; genus CALAJQ01. The sequence goes on along the minus strand of CALAJQ010000018.1, from coordinate 114,573 downwards.
CTGGCGAGCCTCGGTGAAAGTTCCTGTGTTTCCGCAGGTCGGGCACACATTCGGGTCTTCTAGCTTGTCCTCGCGATGACGGGCGCCGCATTCTTTGCAGTCAACCAGGGGGTCGCTGAAGTTCGACAGGTGCCCCGACGCTTCCCACACCGCTGGTGGTCCCAGGATGGACGCGTCTAACCCAACGACGTCATGCCGTAGTTGAACCATCGACCTCCACCAAGCATCTTTGACGTTTCGCAACATCAGGACACCAACCGGGCCGTAATCGTAGGTAGACCTAAAACCTCCATATATCTCGGCCGATGGATAAACAATCCCCCGCCGTTTAGAAAGGTTTACGATCTTGTCAAAGAGTTCTGAGTTCGGAAACTGCTCTTGCGTCATGGCGATGAAGGCTAACCGACCCATGGTCCAACGAACTCCCAATAATCTCCGCAAGAATGTATGAACGATGATCGATCCTGAACTAACCAAGGTGCTCGGGCGCCGCATCTTGGCATCCCTAGTCAATCTCCTCTTAGTTGGCGCGGCTTCTTTGGCCTTTATTGCCGCCCAGGCGGAACGCTTTGTGATAACTCAGCGCAATGCCGAAGGTAACCCAGTGTGGCCTCGCTACAGCGGTGAGGGCCGTCGCCTGGCCGAACTAGATGACACGTTCAACCGAGCTCTGACAGTTGGAGACAACTTCTACGTATGGCACACGCCGGCTCTATTCGTCAGCGGCCTAATCATCACGCTGATTTCCCTTGTGGTTTGGGTGCTTGTACCAGCCAGCGTCGGATGGAGCCCAGGTCACCGGTTGCTTGGCCTCAAGGTTGTGACCATGGACGGTCAGGATCCACCGCTAGACGGCTACCTGCGCCGCTATGTCGTTGGACTTCTAGACCTTTTCCCGTTTGTGATCCCAGGCCTGCTTGGATGGCTAACTGCGAGCCGTAACGAACATTCTCAGCGCATCGGTGACCTCAGCGGCGACACCGTCGTTGTTGATGCCAACGCGGAGATCCGAATGATCGACGCAACCGCTTACGCAAATCGGACTAGCCAAATGGTCGATGTCGGTGACGCAATTGCTGACCATCGACCGAAGAAGGGCTCGGGTTTCTCTCCCGAGCAGGTCGTAGCTGAAGCAGAGGCAGCTCAGGCCAGCCCGTGGAACGCCCCGGTCGTCGAGACCGAGAAACAAGAGCTGTACATCCCAACTCACCATGACGCGACAGTTGCATCTGACGCAACGGCCGATCAGTCCGGCGCCGTTGCCAGTACCGAACCAGAAGCTGCCGAAGCCTCAGAATCTGAAGTCACCTGGTCTCAGCCGGTTTCAGAACCTGCTCCGGTTTGGGAGCCAGAGTCGCTGGATGGATCACAAACCACCGATGCAGCCTCTGAAGTTACAGAAGTTGCTGAACCAGAGATGGCCCACGCGATGGCCGATGCCACTCCGAGCAGCGGAGACGGGACCCAGGCCTCTGAGGCTGCACCGGCGGCAGTAGCGACCGCATCTGCGGCCAACGCTTCGGTAGCCGCTGCAGCCGCTAGCTCAGCCCCAGGAGAAGGCACCCCAACGTGGAGTGACGACTGGCAGGCGTGGCTCTTCTGGGATCATGTCAACCAGCGCTGGCTACGCCACGTCGAAGATGACGACAGCTGGTTACCAATTAACTAGTGGAACTGCTGCAGAACATCTGAAGTTCGCAGCCGCCGTTCTATGTGTTGCTCGATCATTCGCGCCGATAAGCCTTCAAGCTCGTTGACCACCTTCTCTGAAGTCATCTCGAGGGCAGCCCGGACCTGACCGTCGAACACAAGCAGTAGTGCTTGCCTGGCCTCATGCGAAAGTGGTTCACCGCGCCGACAGTCTTGACACAACACGCCCCCGGCTGAGATGTCTAGCGCAACGATGTTCTCAGTGGCTTCGCAGTTCACGCACGCATCCAGATAAGGCTGAACTCCCTCGAGGGCGAGAACCTTCGCAACAAACGCAGGCACAACCATTGGGTTTGCGCTTCGGTTCAACTCGGCAAGAGCCCCGGTTAGAAGTTTGTACAAAGCTGGATTCGACTCAGATTCAACCGCAACCTGATCAACAATTTCGAGCAACACTGCCGCTCGGCCGAATGAGTCAAGGTTGGATCGAAGGTCGACGAAGATTTCTCGTGACTCCACTTGGGTCACGATGTCTAGGTTGCGGCCCTCATAACACTGAATGTGCACGATCGACGCTGGGTCAAGACGGGCGCCAAATTTGGATTTAGTCTTGCGGATGCCTTTAGCGACAGCTCGGATCTTGCCTCGGCCCCGTGTATAGATAATCACGATGCGGTCAGCCTCACCCAGCTTGTAGGTTCGAATTACGACGCCATCGTCCCGAAAGTGGGGCATTAGGAGTTGAGACCGCCAAAGCGACGCTCTCGCAGCTGATACTCCCTGACTGCATCAGCAATGTGTTCACGTCGGAAGTCCGGCCACCACGTCTCGATGAAAACAAGTTCGGCATAGGCGGACTGCCACAGTAGGTAGTTGGAGATCCGATGTTCACCGGATGTGCGCACCCAAAGGTCGACCTCTGGCATTTCAGGGTCATAAAGTTGGGCCGCCAGCGACTTCTCTGTCAACGGACCACCGGCATCCACAACCGCGTTCGCGGCATCGACGATTTCGGCTCGTGAGCCGTAGTTGAAAGCGATAGTCAAAGTTAGCTTTGTGTTGTTTTTGGTTAGCTCAGTTGACTCGTCCATACGACGAATCAGTCTTCGCGGAACTCGCCAATCACGTCTGCCGATGAAGCGAATTCGAACACCCAGGTCGTTCAGCTCGTCGCGTCGCCTAACCAGCAGCGATTCGTTGAACTTCATCAGGAAACGGACTTCATCAGTAGGACGCCGCCAGTTCTCAGTAGAGAACGCATAGACGGTTAGCCACTTGACACCGACACCCAAAGCACCATGAACTGCGTCTAGCAGCGCCTCCTCGCCTGCGGAGTGTCCGTCTGTTCTCTTTAAGCCGCGCTGAGTTGCCCAGCGTCCGTTGCCGTCCATGACACAAGCCATGTGTTTGGGCACCGCGCTGAGATCAATTCCCGACAGATCCATAGCCGCACGCTATCGTCCTTGGCCCCAACCGGGGGCTCATCCAGCTAGCTGGATCCTGATTAGTCGAGTGGATCGGCCCAGGTGGGCGGAGCAAACGTTACCGTCGGCGCAGCGGTCGTTGGAGGCGTTGTGGCTGGTGGCTGGGTAGTTGCCGGAGGACGTGTAGTTCGCGGCGCACGAGTTGTTGGGGGCCGCGTTACTGGAGGGCTGGTTGTTGCAGGCGCTGCAGTTGTTGGCGCAACGGTGGTTGTTGGGGCCTCAGTAGTTGAAGGAACCGTTGTGGTTGGCGCTGTAGTGGTCGGAGCGGCTGTTGCCGGCGCCGCAGTAGTTGGAGCGGCCGAGGTGGGCGCAGCGGTCACTGGAGCGGCAGTAGTAGCGACTGCAGTGGTTGGAACGGCCGTGGTCGGCACGGTTTCGGCCGACGGATCCGTTTCGCCTCGATTACCGAAAGTCCCGTTCTCAGCTAGTAGCGCAACAAGTCCACCGCCGATTGCAACTGCTCCGAGGAACAGAGCAGCCAGCATGAACTTGCGACGACGCTCGTCCTTGCTTTTTGCCGCAGCGAAGACAACGGCGTCACCGCCACTGGCTGCGGCAGCGGTTTCTAACCGAACTGCGACCGGAGGTTCCGGCCGGTTCTTTGTGCCGAAGAGATTCTCACCTGCTACCGCAGTCATAGAGGCGGTGTCCCCAACGGGATGGAACCAGCCGTGGCTCGTTCCGTGTGACGCGCCAACTGCGGCTGCGGAAGCTCTTGGGTTTGCCCCAGCCTTTGTGGCGAGGGCTCCGGTGGGCTCGGGCTGTCCAAATATTGATCGAGCGATGACTTCAGCCGATGGCTTGGTACTTAGCACCAGGGCAACGTCTACAAGGTCAGAGACCTTTCCCTGCCCGGTGCTGGAGAGAATCCCAGCCATCCCTTCGGCAGGGTCGAAAGTAAGAGTTGGACTGTCAGTCAGGTCGAGGACCGCTTCACCTTCGCGCGAAACATCAACCACGGGTCCAGACGAGGGTTCGCCCATTAGAAGAGACGCTAAAAAATTAGCGTCCGATTCTGAAAGATGTTGGGGTTTGGATTTTGGTGAATCATCGATCATGACATGAACTCTCGGCCCAGGTTAGTGCCTAGGCTCGGGGGTATGTCCAGCATTCAGGACCTTCTGGGTAGGGTGACCCAACGCCTAGAGGGCGGAGGTGAAGAGCGTCCAGGTCAGCTAGTAATGGCTGAAACAGTGGATAAAACCCTCGAAACGCTTCAGGCAGTACTGGTTGAGGCTGGCACTGGTACCGGTAAGTCGGTTGCCTATTTGACGCCGATTGTTGCTGCTGAAGCAACGGCGGTCATTGCGACGTCGTCAATCGCGCTCCAATCACAGCTCTTGGAAAAGGATATTCCACTCGTATCTGCCGGCCTTGGGGTGGACATCGATGCGGTCGTGCTGAAAGGGCGCAGCAACTATCTGTGCGTGCAGCGCCTATCCGAACTCGATCGAGCCGACGCTACAGAGCAGTTGCAACTTCTTGGGGGCCTCAACGCCGAAGACGACGATCTCGAAAAAATCCGCAAGTGGTCAATTGAAACCGAAACCGGAGACCGTGAAGAACTCAGCATCAACTCAGGAAGTGAGGCTTGGCGAGCGGTAAGTGTCGGGCCAGACGAATGCCCAGGGGCCGGCAAATGCCCTTCAGGCGACTCTTGTTATGCCGAGATCGCCCGCAACGCAGCCCGCGAAGCCGACGTCGTAATCACAAACCACCACTACTACGGCTTGCATTTGGCTTCGGGCGGGGCTCTCATCGGCGAACACGACGTGGTCGTATTCGATGAGGCTCACCACCTTCCAGAAGTCCTCAGCGCTACTTGCGGCACTGAAGTTAGCGGTGGTCGGCTTCGGGCCCTGGCCCGACGAGCTCGCGGAATTCTGGTGGACACCGACGTAGACGAAAGATGCGAACGCAGCGCCGCCGACCTCGATTCGATGATTCGCGAGTTCAGGGGTCAACGGGTCGATCTAACAGCCGACCTCGTTCAGTCGCTGGTGATGGCCCGCTCACACGCCGACGAAGTGCTCGACGCCTTACGCAAGATCAAGCCTGGAACCAACACTGACGTAGCGGCCCGAGTAGAGCGAGCAACCAAGGCAGGCACCTCGCTGATGTTGGCGGTTGACGCCGTTCTTGACACCGGCGACGACGACGTCATCTGGGTTGACGGATCTGAAGCTGCGCCCATTCTCAAGTGCACCCCGCTTGACGTCGGCCATGTTCTCAACGACAACCTTTACGCCGAGCGATCGGTGGTGTTTACCAGCGCAACACTCCCCCAAGGCATCGTTGGTTCCCTCGGTCTGGCTAGCTCGGTTGCGGTAAAACGAGTCGGGTCACCGTTTGACTATGAGAACCAGGGACTGCTGTATTGCGCCGCTCATTTGCCAAGTCCTCGAAGCGCAGAGGGTGGCACCAAGCTACGGCAAGAACTTGCCGAGCTGATTGAAGCCGCCGGTGGTCGAACACTTGGCTTGTTCACCAGCGCCAGGGCGATGCGAGAGGCAACGGACTACCTCCGCGACGAACTGAACTTCCCCGTTTTGATGCAGGGAGACAGCTCCAAGCAACGCCTCATCGATCAATTCATGGACGATCCCGAAACAGTTTTGATGGCAACTATGTCTTTCTGGCAAGGCGTCGATCTTCCCGGAGACAGCTGCACTTTGGTAACCATCGACAGGTTGCCGTTCCCAAGGCCTGATGAACCGGTGACCCAAGCTCGCCGCAACCGAGCGGGCCCTCGAGCGTTCGGTGTTGTTGATCTTCCTAGGGCCCAAATTCTGTTGGCTCAGGGTGTCGGCCGGTTGATCAGACGCAGCACTGATAGAGGGGTTGTTGCCGTGCTTGACTCGCGCCTCGCAACGTCGAAGTCCTACCGCTGGGAGATGATCAATTCTCTACCCCCGCTGAAACGGACAAGGGACAAAGAAGAAGTCCTCGAATTCCTTCGATCACTCGACCTCTAGACCCCAACAATCGCTTCTGTCATAGGTTTATCGGTCTATAGACCGATAAACCTATGACAGAAACAGAAATTTTGAGCTAGTAGCCGAGGCGTTCTACTCCGGCTGGGTCTTGTTGCCAGTTGGGATCAACACTTACCGTTAGCTCTAGGAAAGTTTCTTCTGGCAGCTGCTTGCGGGCTCGGGTGCCTACTTCTTTGAGCACTTGACCGCCCTTGCCGATGACGATGCCTTTTTGAGAGTTACGCTCGACCAGGATCTCCACTCTGATTCTGGGCCACTCCCACTCAACAACTCGGGTGGCAACCGAATGAGGGACTTCGTCACGGAGCACCCTAAGTAGTTGTTCACGCACTAGCTCGGCCACCCAGAGTCGGTCTGGCGTTTCTCTTACGAGATCGGTTGGAAACCACATTGGCCCCTTGGGGATCCGGTCGACCAAGTGTTTAACCAGATCAGGCACACCCTTGCCAGTCCAGCCTGAGACTGGGAAGTAGGCAGATGCTCCGAGGTCCGAGACCTTGGTCAGCTGAGCCATGATGTGCTCGGGTTTCTGACCGTCAATCTTGTTTAGTACAACAACAGTCTTTTCCGGATCTAGAGACTGAGCAAGCATCTCGTCACCACGACCGAACCCGGTTCGACCGTCGATTACGAAGCAGACAACATCGACGCTGCCCTTTGCTTCCATTGCGGTCTTGTTCAGTTTCTTACCCAAAGCGGACCGAGGCTTGCCGATGCCAGGCGTGTCTACGAAAACGATCTGGTATTCATCGGTAGTCAACAACCCCCTGACCTGATGTCGAGTGGTCTGGGGCTTGTTGGAGGTGATCGTCACCTTCTCACCGCAGATCGAGTTCAATATCGTGGACTTCCCTACGTTAGGTCGTCCCACCAAAGCCACAAAGCCAGACCGAAACTCCGGGTTGAGTGCGTCTGGTTCGGGGACAGCAAGTTCGGGGATCTCTTGTTCGGGCATCTGTTCGTCAGGCATGTCTTGTTCACTCACTGTTGGTCCCCTGGATGGCTCAGTTGGTAGCGCTTGAGGTGGTGGGTTTCGCGCGCCCACATCTCTGATCGCTCCTGTGGATCGTGGTGGTCATACCCACACAAATGAAGAGCTGCATGAATGCTAAGCAGCTTTAGTTCTGAATCAAGGTCACCCATATGTTCCGGGGCTTGGTTTTCAGCCACCTCAGAACAGATAACAATTTCGCCAATCTGGCGGCCACCAACCTCTGGCTCAGGTCCGTCGATGCCATCAATAGGAAACGACAAAACATCGGTCGGCCCATCGCCGCCCATATGCTCGGAATTCAGCGCAGTCATTTCGTCGAGATCAACGAAATGCATGTCAACCCGGCCGGCAACTACACCTTCACCCGCCAGGGTTTGCCGGACCACGTCACAAAGCTCGGTATTGGACCCATCGACTTGAATCATGGGCCGGAAAGCTTCATTGGCTCATTGATTGAGGTGTCGGTCATAGGCATCGACAATCTCTTGGACGATCCTGTGCCTGACTACGTCACCGGAGGTAAGCCGCACGAAGGCAACGTCATCGAGCCCTTTCAGGATGCGTTCGGTTCCGCCCAGTCCGCTTCTGTTGCCAGCAACATCAACCTGGGTCTCATCGCCAGTAACCACGACCTTTGAACCAAACCCGATTCTGGTTAGGAACATCTTCATTTGTTCTGGAGTGGTGTTCTGAGCTTCGTCGAGGATGATGAAGCTGTCATTGAGCGTGCGGCCGCGCATGAAGGCCAGCGGCGCAACTTCAACTTCGTTCTTCTCAAACATCTTGCTAAGTCCCTCAACGCCCACCATGTCCTGCAACGCGTCATAAAGCGGACGCAGATACGGGTCAACCTTGCTCATGAGGTCACCCGGCAAATAGCCGAGTCGCTCTCCGGCCTCAACAGCCGGACGGGTCAGCAGGATCCGCTGAACCTCTTTGTTCTGAAGAGCCCTTACAGCACACGCCACGGCCAACCAGCTCTTGCCGGTTCCCGCTGGACCAATACCGAAGGTGATCATGTTTTCTCTGATCGCATCTAGGTACAACTTCTGACCAGAGGTCTTGGGTCGAACGGCTTTGCCTCGGTCTGTTGTCAGAATGCGGTCGGTTAGAACCTCAGATGGCCGCTGGTCGTTGGCCACCATCGCAATGGCGCGTCGAACCGAACTGCTCTCAATTGCCTGGCCGCGCTCCACTATCAGCACCAGCTCTTCAATGACGCGTGCCGCCTGTTTTGCTTCGGGACCATCTACCGAGATCTCGTTGCCACGCACATTTACCTGTGCGTCAAAGCCGTCTTCGATTACCCGCAGGTATTCATCGCGCTCACCAAGGAGGCTGACCATTAGATGGTTGCCACCAACGTTTATCTTTACTGCGTTACTCAAACAACATTCCCGACATCGACTTGTAAAGGCTAGCGCATGACTTTCTCGGCTGGACTTGGGTTTTCTAGACCGATACTGTCGCATTTAGGCGGAAACCTCCGCATCGGGCCGGTCCACCCTCGAATGCCGCGGACCCCACAGGCGGCGTTACAAACAAGTCTCCAAACACAGGAGAAGCCGTGACCACTCGAGTCACCCTTCAAAGCCTTCCCGACGGACGGGTCGTGGTTGACAAGCAATCACTGCCCACAGATTCCGCTAACCGAAAACAAGAAGCGCAGTGGCTGGCGCTAGCCCGAAACCAGGGAATAGTGCGCCTGGTAGGCGTCACTGAAGACCCGTTCACAATCAGAACGGCTCACGCTGGCACAACAACCCTTAGGACAGCTCGCCCGGCGCCTCGTACTGCAGCCCGGCTGCTGGGCTCGACCGCCGAAACCCTGACCAATTTGCATGAGCGAAATCTGGCCCATGGCAAGTTGGCCATGGACCACATCATCGTTTCGGGCGACGCTCGCACAACTTTATGCAGCCCCGACGGCACGGTCACCGATGCGGCAACCGACCTAGCCGGCCTGGGCCAAATTGTGGACGAAATGATCGAAAGGTGGGACGCCGACTCAGTCACTATCGATCAGCGCTCAGAGTGGCAAGCCCTGGCCGATCGTCTAAAGGCAACCGACGCTAGCTACACCGCCCGCCGGGCCCAGATGGCCTTAGCCCGGCTAGCAAGTGATTCGGTAGACAAACCAACAGGACCGATCTCGAAACTAACAATCTCAAAAGGCTCTTTGCCCAAGCCACGACTGCCAAGTCTGAAGACTGCCGCTGGCGTCGCTGGCATATTTGTTGTTTTAGCGGCTGTGGCGTCGTGGTCCCGCTTGACCTCCGCCATCGTCGGGCCACCAGAGGTGGGTCCGGCCCTCGAGTTGATCATCGGCTCGGACCTTTATCAAGTGGGCGATCGAAGCTATGTCGCCGTTGCTGTGCCAACGCCATGCGAAGGGCAGCCCGTTGCGGTCCTACTCGACTCCAGCTCAGTTGTTTGGGTCTTCAGCGAAGCCGGTGACGGAGTGCAAGCGTCATCCCTAGCCCAGGTACCTGGGGCCACCGACTTAACGGTGACCTCAGCCGACGGGTGTGGCCAGGTTTGGGCGACTGGGCCAGCAGGCCAAAGCCTGGTGGTCGGAAGCTAGACGGTAGGGCTAAGCGCTGGGGGTAGTGGTGGCACCCAAGTTTGCGCCAGTGAGGCCAAGATCACGCAGGCGATCAATTGCGCTAGTCATCTCAACTCCAAGAATGCAGGCAACGGCCCTTAGGTCGTCGGAGCGGATGGTTAGCACCCGACCATTAAAGTCCTGGCGTTGCACCTGAATCATCGTGAGGTAGCGAGACAGCATCTGACCTTCGGGCCCGGCCAGACCTTCTAACTGGGTTAGGTCAAGCTTCACACCCATACGACCGTTCTGCTCGGTCAGATCAACCATTGAAGGCGCTACGCCAACTTCGGTTGCCCGGGGCAGCAGCTGGTCGACTGGGACGTTATAGAAGGCCGATAAACGCTGAAGCCGAGGAACAGAGATAGAACGCTCACCCCGTTCATATGCCCCTAAAACCGACGCCTTGAACTCTTGGCCGGATTGGCCTTCCACATCCTGGAGAGACAATCGCTTTTGGCGACGGATAGCGCGAAGACGCTCTCCTACTCGGCGGCCATAGGCAGAATCTGCTTCGTTGGATTCATCGACTTGGGACATTTTTGATCTCCAAAAGAGTAAGTAGAAGTTGCCCCGCCGATGCCGCGGGTCGACATCAGTAACTCCAAGCCCTTACACAACGCTTAGTAACATAATCGACACAAAGGGCGCATTCAACCACTCAACGCAAGCAATTGGTCACGCTAGGAGTATGTGGCCGCAAAGCTGCCGATCTGAACCGCCGCAGCCAGTGCTGCAGTCTCTGCTCGGAGGATCCCGCCAGGCAACCCGACGTGAACACCCAGCTCGGTTTCGCGCTGGCTCCATCCTCCCTCGGGACCAACTGCGACGATGTAGTCACCATCAGTAATCGATCGACCACCAGGTTCGGCCATAACCGCACCGGGACGGGTCAGAACCTCGCTCAGTGATCCGAAACTGATGTCCGGGGTCCACACTCGGCGCGACTGGCCACAGGCCTCGATGGCGACCCGACCTAGCTTTTCAAGCTGCTTTTGTTTCCGTTGGGCATCCCAACGCACCACGGATCGATCGGTTTCAAGCAACACAATGTTGTCTATGTTCAGCTCAGTCAGCTTCTGCACAATCCACGATGACTTGTCGCCTTTGACTGGGGTGAACGCGACCCCGCGACGAACCACCGGAGCTTCTTCAAATTCTGGCGCGCCGTCATATGAAAACCCGTCAACGCCCAACCTGGCCTTACGCCAATGTCCACGACCGTCTGAAACAAAGAACGGATCACCCGGCTTAAGCCGTAGTGACTTCGTCAGATGCTTCTCCGAGGCCTGATCAAGCTGGACCGCATCAAGACTGTCAACAATGACCAACGGATGATCGCGCCGATCGTGCATTGGCCGATCGCGCATTAACTAGGAGAACTTCGACTTGATCTTTGAGACAAACCCTTCCCGAGGTTCAGCAACCGGTTCGGATCTCAACTTGGCCAGTTCACGAAGAAGCGCCTCTTCCTCGTCGCCAAGCCCGGTTGGGGTATCAACGATGAGGGTCAGGTTCATGTCGCCCCGGCTCTTCCCGCGCAACGAGGGGACGCCCTTGTTACGAACTCTGAACCGTTTGCCGGTTTGGGCCCCGGCCGGGATCTCAATGTCTACCTGACCGTCAATCGCATCAAACTTGATGTTTGCCCCCAACGCAGCTTGAGTTACTGCGATGTGGAGTTCGGCCTCAAGGTTGACACCATCACGGGTAAAGATTGGGTGGCGTTCCAGACGGATCTCCACATAGAGGTCACCGGCTCCGCTCCCCCGCGGTCCGACGGCTCCTTTGTCGCTGAGACGCAAAGTTGAGCCGTGACCGACGCCAGCAGGAACGTTAACTGTGTAGGTTCGATCTTCGACTCGGCGGCCTTCACCAGCACAATCGGCGCAAGGGTTAGAAATCGTTTGTCCGAGGCCGCCGCAATCGGGGCAGACACCGGTGGTAACCATCTGTCCAAGAATCGACTGGCGCACTTGGCGCACCTGCCCGGCGCCTTGACATGTGCCACAGGTTCGGGCTTCGCTTCCCGGAGCCGCGCCAGTCGCTTCGCACGTGTCACAAGTGACTGCTGTTCTTACGGTCACTTCCTTCTCGACACCGGAAATGGTCTCTTCCAAAGTGAGAACAGTTGTGGTTTCGAGGTCTACGCCTCGCTGGGGCGCCCGACCGCCGGCCTGGCCGCCCATGTTGAAGAACGCTTCGAAGATGTCACCGAAACCACCGGCGCCGCCAAAGGGATCGCCGGCACCACTGTTTCCGACCGTGCCTGTGCGGTCATATTGAGACCGTTTGGCGTCATCGCTCAATACCTCATAGGCGCCTGCGATTAGCTTGAAGCGCTCTTCAGCCTCGGGGTCGTCAGGATTGGCATCGGGGTGAGCCTCACGCGCTTTCTTGCGGTAGGCCTTCTTGATTTCTTCGGTGCTCGCGGTTTTGGATACACCCAAGAGCTCATAAAGATCGTTCATAGTTCTGTGATCAATTCTCGCTCAGATGAGAGCCAAGTTGGCGGCTAAGGGCCGCCACTGTAGCCATGGCTTGTGGGTAGTGCATGCGGGTCGGTCCGAGCACAGCAATGGATCCGGCCATTTCACCATCGATTCGGTACGGACTGACCACCACACTCAGCTCTTCCAGAGGTTCGATCCGGTTTTCGGAACCAATGGCAACTCTCATGCCTCGGTCCAATACGTCGGTAACCAGCGAGACCACTAGAAGCTGTCGCTCTAGGATTGTAAGCACCCTCGAAACCGAGTCGATAGCGCCGAATGACTGAGCAACCTTGGCTGCTCCGTCGGTGTAGACACGCTCGGCGTCGGTGGATGCGACCACGGCCTCGGCCACCTTTTCAGCAACCAAGTTCGTATTTGCGTCGCTAGATAATTCAAGCTCGCGAAGCTCACCCTGGTGTGCGCCTTGATAGGCCTGCATCAGAATGCGCTTCACTGACGAGAGGTCAACCGAGCCAATTGGAGCGTCCTCAATTGAGTGACGCACCACCTCGCCGTTGTCCATCACGACAATGGCGAGTAGCACTGAGTCGCTTAGTTGCACCATTTCGATGGAGTGGATCCGGGCAGCGTCAGTTGAGTGGTCAACAACAATGGCGGCGTAGTCGGTCAGGTTCGCTAGAAGCTTCGCTGTCTCCTGCATAAGCGATTCGATCTCGCCAGACATTTCACGAAAGAACGAAGAGATGTGCTGAGACTTTTTGCGTTCAACTTCAACATCACCGACTGAGTCGACGAAGTAGCGGTAGGCCTTCTCGGTGGGCACACGCCCAGCGCTGGTGTGGGGCTGGGCGAGGAAACCATCTGCCTCAAGGGCTGCCATTTCCGAACGCACGGTGGCTGGCGACGCGCTGACTACCCCAGAATTGGACACAGCCGAAGACCCCACCGGCTCGGCGGTTTCTATGTATTCCTCAACAACTGCGTTGAGAATTGCAGCTTTGCGTTGATCCAACACTGGCTATTCCTACACCTGGGAAATTAGAAGAAATCAGCTTTCCGCCGGTTTAGCCCAGCGAATACTTCTGGGCAACAATTGTACCGTGCCCAGCCCCACCATTATCTGGTTCCGCCGGGACCTCCGACTTAATGACAATCCTGCTCTAGCAGCGGCCTCTGCCCGCGGACCGGTCCTGGGAGTCTTCATCAATGACCCAGTGTTGCGGGGGCCCTCTGGCAACAATCGCCTCGGCTTTCTGTCCCAAACACTGCGATGGCTAAACGCTGAAATCGACCGAAACCTCGTTGTTCGAACCGGCCAACCCCTAGACGTTTTGACCAAGTTGTGTGAAGAGATCGAGGCCGAGGCGGTCTACGCCACCGATGACCATGGGCCCTATGGTCGACGGCGCGATACCCAAGTTGGCGAAGGTTTGGCAGAGCACAACGTCGAAACTCACTACTTGGATTCAAACTACGCAGTGGCTCCGAACTCGGTGTTCTCAGGCGCTGGGACCCCATACAAAGTGTTCACACCCTTCTTCAAAGTCTGGAAGCAACACGGTTGGGCTGATCCAATCGAGGCACCCGACGTGAAGTGGGTGTCAGGCATAAAAGGTGAAGGCCCGCCGCCAATGCCAGGTGACGTCATAGACCTACCTCCAGTCGGTGAGGAGGCTGCCATGAAGCGCGCTGAGGAGTTCTTGGCTGAACGGGTCATGGACTATCCCGATGCCCGGAACAGGCCCGGACTTGCAGGCACTTCAGGGCTGTCGCCGTATTTGAAGTGGGGCAACATTCATCCTCGCCAGCTCTTGGCGATGTTGGGCCCTGACCCCGCCGAAGACGTGTTCCGGTCTGAGATTGCGTGGCGTGAGTTTTACGCCGACGTGCTTTTCCAAAGACCCGAAACCGCACGAGAAGCGCTGGTGGCAAACATGGCCCGTATCGAGACCGATAGTGGTGCCGGGGCCAAAGAGCGGTTCGAGCGATGGTGCACGGGAACCACCGGGTTCCCCATCGTGGATGCAGGAATGCGTCAACTTCTAGCCACTGGCTGGATGCACAACCGGGTTCGGATGATTGTTGCTTCGTTTCTGGTGAAGGATCTGCACTTGCCGTGGCAGTGGGGCGCACGGTTTTTTATGACCCACCTAATTGACGGTGACCTTGCTTCCAATAGCCACGGCTGGCAATGGGTGGCCGGTTCGGGCACCGACGCCTCCCCCTATTACCGGGTGTTCAACCCAACCGGACAAAGCCGCAAGTTCGACGCCACCGGCACGTATATACGCCAGTGGATTCCCGAAATAGCCCACATGACCGACAAAGACATTCACGAGCCCGAAGCTTGCAAGGCCGGACCGCCGGCTGGTTATCCAGCGCCGATGGTAAACCACGCCAAAGAACGACTCGAAGCCCTAGCCCGGCTAGAGAAGATCAAAAAGCGTTAGTCGTCGAGTCGGAGGGCGCGGATGAAGGTGTCCGGCGGGATCTCTACCCGGCCGATGCTCTTCATCTTCTTCTTGCCTTCCTTCTGCTTCTTCAGAAGTTTGTTCTTACGGGTTACGTCGCCGCCGTAGAGCTTTTCCGTTACGTCTTTGCGAAACGCTCGAACGGTCTCGCGGGCGATGATCTTGCCGCCAATTGCTGCCTGAATCGGCACTTCGAACTGCTGGCGAGGAATGATCTCTTTTAGCTTTTCTGTGGTCTTGCGACCGTATTCAAAAGCTTTGTCCCGGTGAACAATGGTGGAGAAAGCGTCAACCTTTTCACTGTTGAACAAGATGTCGACCTTGACGAGGTCGCCCTTCTCATAACCCATGGGCTCATAGTCGAGCGATGCGTACCCCGCCGTGCGGCTCTTCAACTGATCAAAGAAGTCGATCACAACTTCGGACAGCGGCAACGAATAGACCAGCTCAACGCGCTCTGGGCTGAGGTACTCCATCTTCTCCATGCGGCCTCGGCGACCCTGGCAAAGTTCCATCAACGTGCCGGTGTAGGTCGACGGCGTGATCATGCTGGCCTTCATGAAAGGCTCAGAAATTGATGACCAGTCGTTTTGTTCAGGCAAGACAGAAGGGTTATCGATTACCCGGTCTTCGCCGTTGTTCATTGTTACGTGATACTCCACCGACGGAGATGTAGCGATCAGGTTCAAATCGAACTCGCGCTCTAAGCGCTCTCGAACGATCTCCATGTGCAACAAACCCAAGAATCCACAGCGGAAGCCAAAGCCCAAAGCATTCGACGTTTCGGGCTCGTAGCTGAACGAGCCGTCGTCCAGGCGGAGCTTGCTTAATGCGTCGCGGAAGTTCTCATAGTCGTCACCGTCTACTGGGTACAGGCCACAGAACACCATCTGCTGCGGCTCACGGTAACCCTCAAGGGCAATCTCTGAACCCTTTGTTGCGGTAGTAATCGTCTCACCCGAACGAGCATCACGAACGTCTTTGATACCGGCGATCAAGTAACCAACTTCGCCCGCTTTGAGCTCCTTGACCACCTCGTTCTCGGGGGTTCTCACACCAATTTCATCCGCCTCATGGACTGCGTTGGCTTGCATGAAGCGAAGCTTGCTTCGAGAGGTCATGGTTCCTTCCATCACTCGAACACTGGAAACCACACCTCGGTAGGAATCAAAGTGAGAATCGAAGATCAACGCCTGGAGCGGCGCATCGGGATCACCCTCGGGTTCGGGAATCAGCTCGATGATGGCGTCAAGTAGGGCCTCGACACCTTGGCCGGTCTTGGCTGAAATCTGAAGGATGTCTTCGGCTGGGATGCCAAGAATGTTCTCAATCTCCTCGGCATATTTGTCAGGCTCAGCGGCTGGGAGGTCAATCTTGTTAAGGACCGCCACCACATCCAGATCGTTTTCCAACGCCAAATACATGTTTGCCAGCGTTTGAGCCTCGATGCCTTGAGCGGCGTCGACTACCAGAATCACGCCTTCACAAGCGGCAAGCGAGCGGCTCACTTCATAACCAAAGTCGACGTGGCCAGGGGTATCAATGAGGTTGATTACGTGACCTTTCCATTCAAGGCGGACGCTCTGAAGCTTGATTGTGATGCCCCGTTCACGCTCGATATCCATCGAATCGAGGTATTGAGCGCGCATGTCGCGGGCTTCGACCGCGCCACAAAGCTCCAACATCCTGTCTGCCAGGGTGGATTTGCCGTGATCGATGTGGGCGATAATAGAGAGGTTGTGGATTCCCATGTCAGTCCGCAACGGTACTCCCTCTGGGGCCGCTACCCTTTGTCAGTCGAACCAGATCTTGTTTATTAAAGGAACTTCCCCTCGTGGCAAACATTAAGAGCCAAATCAAGCGAAACCGCCAGAACGAAAAAGCCCGCCTACGTAACCGTGCGGTCCGTTCTGAGCTGCGCACCGTTGTTAAGGGTGCCGACGCCGCTGCTGGCACCGAAAACGAGGCCGAAGCGCTTCGTATGGCAATGAAGAAGATCGACAAGGCAGCCGCCAAGGGCGTTCTTCACAAGAACACCGCAGCTCGCCAGAAGAGCCGTTTGGCTAAGCGAATCGCTGCCGCATCAAGCGACAGCTAACGCTGCATTTGCCGTTTCCCGGGCACGGAGCCCGCGTTACTGGCGGTCTAGCGTCTAGATGAGAGCCTTGAGAGCCGGGCTACCAGTACTTCCATAACTGCTTCGGCGGGGACAGCAGTGCCGCCTCGCAAGTCAATATCTGCATCTGCGAGCAAGTGAACCGCAGCTGCAACACCAGGTGAACCTAAGTTTCGGCTTAGGTTCATTGCCTTTTTGGCAGGGAAGGTTGAACCCTTCATGCCCAAAATGGCTGCCGCTTCTTTTTCGTTTGAGACCGAGGCCCCGTCAAGGGCAAGCGCACTCTGGTAGTGACGTTGCAGGGTTGCCATGAGCTGAAGCGGGTGACGTTCGCCTCCCCTGGTCATACGGCCAAGCTTCTCCAGCGCCGTCGGAATATCTCCCGAATCGATCGCGTCAGTTAGCTCCCACGGCGGAACGTCAGACTTCTCACCTAGGAATGGTTGAATCTCATTTGAGTCCAGCTTTGCGCCGGGGCCAAATGTTGACGCCAACGTGGCCAGAATTCGGTCGGCACGGCCGACATCGTCGCCCAGAACGTTAGCCAGAAGCTGGCGGGCGCCAGCATCCAGCTTGACCTCAGACTCTGCCAGCTTGTCTGCCAACAGCCCTTTTCGAGCCTTGCCACTGGGCGCAGCGTTGATCTCTTGTGCGCCAGCGCCCTTTAACGCTTCCTTAAGCGCTTTTGGAATCGCCCCGAGCCGGGTCGATGACGAGCCCTTTTCCCACACAAGAACCAAGTCCGTGCTTTCGAGCGGGCTTTCAAACCACTGCACCAGGCCTTTCACTTGTTCGCCCTTGGTGAACATCGCCAAGTTCCGGCCAATGACGATTCGGCGCTCGGTTAAGAAAGGGGGCGTTTGAGCCGCATTCACAAGCGGTGTGAGATCTGCATCGTTTGATCCGTCACCCTTGTAGTGCTCCTCGGCAACCTCTTCAACCATAAGGCTGCGGTCACCGTCACCGAGTAACTCCGCAACCGTGGTACGCAGCGATTGGGCTACAAGAGTTGGGTCATCGCCGGTGATCAGCACAACGGTCATGAGCTGACTGCTTCCTGACGTAGTTCAAGAATGGTGGCCATCATGTCGGCGAGGCGGCGGGTGCCTTTCACATCATGGGCCCTCAGAATTCGACAGCCCTTTTCGATGCCAACAACATGAGCGGCCATAGTGCCCGCCAAGATGTCGTGGCGTTCGGTCTCAAGCAGCTCAAACAGGAACCGCTTGTTTGACGCTGAAAGCAGCAACGGATAGCCAAGGCTGGCCAGACGGTCTGAAGCGTGCAACAACGTAACTGATTGGTGCTTGATCTTGCCCAGATCCATGCCGGCATCCAAAACAATGCGTTGCCGAGGAATTCCGGCAGCCAGCGCCTGGTTGGCACGATCCAACAGAAACTCGGCCACATCAGAAACTAGGTCGTCATAAATCGGGTCAGGATCTGGAACTCGGGGGGCCAGGCGGATGTGGGTGGCAAATACTGACGCTCCGTACTTTGCCGCAACGGGCAGGTAGTCAGGGTCAGCGAACCCGCTGATGTCGTTGCCGACGTGGGCACCAATCTTGAGGCACTCTTCAAGTACTTCGGCTCGCCAGGTGTCAACTGAGATCGGCAAATCGAACCGGTCAAGCAAAGCTTGAACGGCCGGGACGACTCGTTCTAGTTCCATCTCAGATGTGACATCCTCGCCGGGGCCGGCCTTAACTCCGCCTACGTCAAGGAAGTCGGCACCTTCGGCAACCAACACATCAGCCTTGGCGAGAAAGTCGTCAAAGTCCCAATATTCGCCAGCATCAAAAAACGAGTCAGGAGTTCTGTTCAAGATTCCCATCACCAGCGCTCGATAGGTGATGTCGAACTTCTGGGAACCCAACTCCAATATGGTTTTCACCTTGTCAGCCTATTGGCCAAACCTCGGTGTCAGGATGGAACTGGGACCACGCGAACCAGAAAGCTTGATGGCTGCCTAGGTCGTTGCCGTCGCTGTCCTCGGCTCGCACGCCTCCACCATCAAGAACCAGCTGGATGCCATTGACAACGACGTCCTGGCCGGCCTCGAGCGCAAGCACTGCTGAGACCCTGTGGAACGCAACCGGCGTTCCGTCGGCCGCTATCACACCAACTATGTCCTCTTGCACTGGAAGCCGCGGGTCAACGTCGCCGATTGGGAAGATCGGCCCGTCGGCGTCTCGGCCGTTGCGGAAATCAAAGTCTCGGCCAAGGGCGAGATCCTCGATCAAGGCTGTGGTGTCAGGGTGATCCTGTTTCCATTGGCCCCAGGTAGTTGTGACAACGCTGGCCTGAGGAAGCACAATGCCTTTGTCTAAAAGCTCCCCCGAGACCGCTTCGCCGGTGAAAGTGTCAAACACTGACTTAGTGGTGAGTTCATACATCACCTTGTTAGACCGGATCAGCAAGCCCGAGGTTCTCATCACCGGACGCTCCACCCCGTCGGGAAGATCGTCAGTGAAATACACCTGAGCGGAACCGCACAAGGTGCAGTAAGGCATTGCTATATCCCGCCCGCCGAGCGTGTCGTTCACCATCTCTCGCACTTCCATGATCTGGCGGGGATAGGCCCGAGCTTCGCCGTTGATCTCAACTCCAAAGATCACATCGTCGTCATCCAGCCAGGTTGTTTCTTCAGCAGTTTCAACCTGTGGGTTATCGGCAGCGGGAATGCAGTTGCATTCTTCGTCGGTGGTATCGAAAGCGCGGTCATCAATTCGCACTCCGCCCCAAGAGACCAAGCGCCAGTCAACCACCGAGTTATCAGCAAACAGCGGCTCCCAGCCGGGCTCCACCAATGTGTAAATGCCGCGCTTGTAGGGAAGGTAATCGGGCGGCGCCGGGGTATCCCAAGCAATCAGTCGGTCCACCAGGTCGCCCCACGGGTTTGACGGATCAATGTCTGCACCAGTCGCTCTTTGACTAGCTAGATGTAACCGTTCTCGCAACTCACCAGGAGTGGTGATTCGAAGCAAGTCGCTGATCAGCCAAGCCAGCCGCGGGTCACCAGCGCCCTCAATTACCTGCAGTTGTTCCAACTCAGCTTGAAGTAGGACACCGTCAGTCAGAGTTGGTCCGAAGAAAGAATCCAACGCAGCCACCACTTCAGGCTCCAGAGCGCCGTCGGGAGTCTCCGGCGCCACGCCGAAATCGCGCGCCGGGTCACCCGCAGGCACATCAAAGACAACGCTTGACGATGACCCAGAGCTCTCTGACGGATCAGAAGCCTGGGTGCAACTGGCCAACACCAGGGCGCCCGCTAGTGAGACAACGCACAACTTCAGATAGGTCACTCACACAGTGTGTGCCACACCCCGCCCGATGCAGGGTCGCGACAGTGGTTGTTCACAACTTCTTCGCTTCTTTGTCGCGCTCGTTTGGGTTGTGGGCAACTAGGGAGGAAGTGTGGTCACCTTGATGTGATCGTCTGATGGCTCAAGCTGAAGGAAGCCGTCGATGACCGCAATCTCGGCGGACTCAGTCATTCGGGTGGCACCTGGAACCCGATGCAGGGCCGGGGCAAACACCACCGATGGCTTTACTAGTCGCTGAACCTCGGCCGTAACCAGCGACGCTGTGCGGTTTCCTTTCACCAACACCAGATAGTCAACGGAACTGATTCTCATCGACACTAAGGAGCCCACAATTCTGGTGTCACCAGAACCGTCAATCACAAGCACCGATGGTGTTTGTTCGGTGGCTGGCCAGTAAGAGCCGCCGCCCTCCAGAACCGTCTTTTCTGTGGGGCTCGACGGAACCGCGTTCACTGCAACTGCGGTTAGCCCGACGACAATCAGAAGCCGAAGCGGCGCCGGCTGATACTTGACCAGCCAGAGCGCTGAATACAGTCCGAGTGCCAAAGTCACGCCCAAGCCGTCAAGCAACGGAAGTGGTAGACGCCACGCAGCTGAGGCCACAAAGTCAATCCACCACACTCCCAAACCGGCAGGGAGTTGTAGAACCTGTCCAACTTGTTCGGGAACAAAAGCAGCCACCACTCCCCCGCTTAGACCCCACGCCATCACAAGACCTGCGGCCCAACCCGCTGCAACGTTGGCCAGAATCGACACTGAAGCGACTGGCCCGAATGTGCCCACGAGAAGTGGGGCAACTGCCAACTGAGCAGTCAGCGTTATGGCCAACGGCAACCTGATCCAAGCGGGCCCTCGAAGCCGTTCAGCTACTACTTCTGACCCAATCAGAATGCCCGCTGAAGCCAGAACCGACAGTGAGAAGCCAACCGAATACACAAGGAACGGATCCAGCATGACCGCAAGAGCCACAGTCAGTGCGAGCACTCTGACGCCTGTAGCCCGAGTGCCTCGAACGATCGACCACGCAGCGATACCCGCAGTAAGGGTGGCGCGAACCACCGACGGTTCCAGTCGAGTAGCGATGGCAAACCAGCCGAGCAGAGCCAGAGTTGCCACAAAGGTGGCCCGACGGTCGAGGCGGCTTAGTAATGGCGAAGCAACTGCCAACAAGAACACCACGTTCTGCCCCGACACAGCCAATAGGTGCGCTAGGCCAACAGCGCGAAAGGTCTCTTGTTGGCTGCGATGTTGGAAACGATCATCACCAATGACCAGGCCCGTATACAGCGCAGCACGATCGGGGCCGAGCAGCTCGCCGCCGGAGCTAACAGCGTTGCGCAGCCACTCTGCCGGCAGCTGCCAACTTGGCGGCCCGGCCTCGATCCTTACCTCCGAAGGCACTACGGCTCCCAGCAGGTGGCGGGACTTGTACCAGTCCCGGTTGGGCAGACCTTTGATTCGACCCGACACCACCAGCTCATCACCGGCCCCAGCGTCTGCCAATCTCCAACCTGGCGGACCGGAGGCCTGTAACAACAGCCGGTCACCCTGGTCTGTTCTGAACTCGGCTCGCCAGCTGTGTAGGCCAAGCGGACGAGGATCAGATACCAATCGCCCGATTTCTTTGAATTCGCCAGCCGCCAGCGGCTGATAATTCTGCTCGGCCCTGCTACCTAGGGAGCCGGCCAGAAGAAGTGCGGCAACAAGTGCGATCTTTGGCTGACGCAGCGTCAAACCCGCAACAACAAAGGCAACGCCCAGCCACAAGGGCACCGGAAGAGTTAGCCGCGCCCCAAGCCAAACCAGGGCGGCCATCAGGACCAGTTCGTGTTCTGTGGCAGCCCGACCCATCAGCCCACCGATACCTGGTCGCTGAACATGTCCAGCTTGGCGGGACCAATGCCAGGTACCTCAAGCAAGGCTTCAACTGAGCCGAACGGACCGTTCTCTTCCCGATAGGAAATCAGCGCTGCGGCCAATGCGGGCCCGATCCCCCGCAGGCTTTCTAGCTCGGCCGCGGTTGCGCTATTCACATCGATCGGGCCGATCACCGACCCTGCATCGGGACCGACTGGTTGGACGGTCTCTCCCTCGATCGGGACCCGGACCTGAACTCCATCAGCTACCGGAGCTGCCAAGTTCAATTCATGCACGAGACCTTCTGCGGTTGGCCCGCCAGCTGCGGTGATCGCGTCCATCACACGAGCGCCCGGATCCAACATGTAGATGCCGGGAGACATGACTGCCCCTGAGACGTGAACCACAATCTGAGCCTCGGGCACTGACGCTGGAAGCGTGGTTTCGAGTCTGATCTCAGGGATCAGGTTGGCTACATCCACCTCGGGGCCACTTCTAGATCCCATGTAGGCAACTGCCATCAGCCCGAGCAGGATCACAACCGTGAACCCAACCACTTCAGGACGAGAGCGCAGCTCGTCTAGCCACACAAGACTGCGATCCAAGCTTCGGGCGATACCGGGACGCGTTTGGTTCAACAGGTCCAGGTCAATATCTTCGTCTGCAGACACGCCAAGTACTCCGAGCCGCTGATAGATCTAAGGGGCACGAGAGCCGGAGCTCTGAATTAAGTGAGAGCCAAAGCTCTGAAACTAGAAGAGCTGACTTGAAAGCTTCTTTCGCCAGTCAGCGGTGTTTTCGTGCGAGGCACCTAGCACCTCGAGAAGCTCTAGGAACTCTACCCGCGCCTCGTCCTTAGTCTTCACCGTTGGCAATAGTTCTGCCATCCGGACTTCGGCTGCATCTTGTTCTGGAGTCGGTCCAACCTCTTCAGGTTCAGCCTGTGCTGGCTCTGCGCCTGCAGCCGCGGCCGAGCCCTCAGCCGGTGAGCCGTGGGGCAAATCGTCAGGTGCGCCTGGCGTCGCTCCAAGCAAGTTGTTCACAAACTCGGTGACAACCGCTTCTGGTTGAGCGCCAGTGAAGGTGTCCACGATTGCACCGTTTGATAAAGCAAAGACAGCTGGAATCGACTGCACCCGGAAAGCCTCGTTTAGCTGGGGGTTCTCTTCGACGTTGACCTTAACTCCGACGACTTGGCCGTTTGTTGCCGCGATCACCTTTTCCAAGATGGGCGTCAGCGTCTTACAGGGACCACACCATTCGGCCCAGAGGTCAACAATGACAGGTGTCGTCATCGACTTTTCTAGAACTTCGGCCTGGAACGTCTCGTCGGTTACGTCGATCATTGGCCCCAAAGCTACTAGGTTCACTTTCATGTTGGTAGATGGAGGCCTCGGCCAAGAAGAAAACATTGCGGACGCCATCGAGGCTGCTACTCGCCACGAGGCCCAGGGTTATGCCGGATTGTGGACCGCAGAAACCAGCCAAGAC
Organism: uncultured Acidimicrobiales bacterium; assembly: GCA_937922785.1. Lineage (GTDB taxonomy): Bacteria > Actinomycetota > Acidimicrobiia > Acidimicrobiales > SZUA-35 > CALAJQ01. The sequence goes on along the minus strand of CALAJQ010000018.1, from coordinate 91,127 downwards.
CCATTTCTGCCCCTACTTCTGGCCGCAGAGCACACATCAACAATCGAGCTTGGCACCTCGATTGCGGTTGCGTTCGCCCGTAACCCGATGACACTCGCATACACAGCAAACGATCTACAAAAGTTCTCCGAAGGCAGATTCATTTTGGGCCTTGGTAGCCAGATCAAACCCCACATCACCAAACGGTTCTCGATGGAATGGTCAAAACCGGCGGCTCGGATGCGGGAGATGATTTTGGCCATTCGAGCGATCTGGGATTGCTGGGCCAATGACTCCGAGCTGGACTTCCGTGGCGAGTTTTATACCCACACCTTGATGACCCCGTTCTTTGTTCCTGACCGCAACGAGTTCGGACCACCAAAGATCTTCCTGGCCGGGGTCGGCGAGCTGATGACCGAGGTTGCAGGAGAAGTCGCCGACGGCTTCATCTGTCACGGATTCACGACCGAGCGCTATCTTCGTGAAGTTACCGTTCCTGCGTTGAACGCTGGCCGCGCCCGGGCAAACAAGCCCCCGCTCGACTCTTCGGACGACTTTCAGATTGTGGGACCTTCGTTTGTAGTCACCGGCGAGGACAAGGCCGATCGGGCCCGCGCAGCAGATGCAGTTCGCAGGCAGATCAGTTTCTATGGCTCAACGCCGTCCTACCGTTCTGTACTGGAAGTGCATGGCTGGGGCGGCCTTCAGCCGAAACTAAACAAGATGAGCAAGGAGGCCCGCTGGGAGCAGATGGGTGACCTGATTGACGAAGAGATGCTGAATACTTTTGCTGTTGTCGGTGAACCTGATGAGATCGCGGCCGAGCTAGCCCGACGTTTTGGCGACGTAGTCCAAAGGGTCAGCTTTTACTCGCCCTATGACTCAAATCAGGACCGCTGGAAGTCAATAATGGCCGACCTAAAGTCGCACTAAACACATATTTGGCTCGCAGGTTTCAGGTAGCAGATCTAGGCCAGCTGAAGGGCACCGCTAGCGAATTGTTGCCGACAAAGAGCTCGCTGAAGTTTGCCCGAGCTTGTCTTAGGCAACGTCGACGGTTTGACCAAGACAATGTCCTTTGCCGGTACGCCGACTGCTGTAAGCACCTGAGATCGAATCGCATCCAGCAGAGCGGGCGTAGCCTCGTGGCGAGTCTCAGCAACAACCGCAACTGCTTCTTTGCCCGCCTTGCCTTCAACCGAAAACGCAATCACGTTTCCAGAGCGAACCTCGTCAAGCTCTGCAACGGAGCGTTCGATGTCTTGCGGGTAAACGTTGCGGCCGCCAACAATAATTAGGTCCTTGATTCGACCGCACATGACCATTTGACCACCAGTCATATAGGCAAGGTCGCCGGTCCGTAACCATTCGCCGTCGAAACACTCAGCAGTTGCGTCCGGGCGTTTGTAATAGCCACTGGTAAGTGACGTTCCCGAGATTTGCAGCTCGCCCACAATGCGTTCTGGGACCTCGTCACCACTTTGGGGATCCACAATGCGGAACCTCAAACCGGGAACAGGTCCACCCAGCTTGGCAATCTCTCGTGCTTTGGGATGTTCCAGCGGGACCTCGACAGCGCGATGCTCTAGCTCCAGAACCTCGGCGTCAATCACGTCTGTCTGGAGGCCGGTGCCTGGAGTCGGGAACGAGCCAGCAATTGCGGTTTCAGCCATGCCGAAAGCTGGGAAGATGGCTCCAGGGTTCATTCCATGCTCAGCCGCAGCAGCGGTAAAGGCTCGGACGCCGGCCGGATCGACCGGTTCGGCTCCGTTTAACGCAATACGCATCCGAGAAAGATCAAGCTTCTCTTTGCTTGACTTCAGCGCTCGCGTGGCAAGTACCCAGCTAAAGTTAGGGCCAGCCGTAGCGGTGCCGCCGTAGCTAGACATCCACTCCATCCAGCGAGCCGGCTTGGCCAAATAGTCCTGGGGCGCTCCGAGAACAAGATCGATCCCGGCGCTCATCGGGAGGATGCAAAATCCAACCAACCCCATGTCGTGGTAGAGCGGAAGCCAGGAGACCATGACGTCGTCGTCGACGATCTCTGCAGCCGTGTAGATGGCATCGAGATTTGCTGCCACCACATGGTTCGGCAACATCACACCCTTGGGCTCAGAAGTTGAACCACTAGTGAACTGGAGCACGAACAAGTCCTCGGCACCGACGTCGGGGCGAATGTAGGCATCAGTCGAGATGCCGTCGTCGATATCTCCAACAAGATCATCCAAACCATAAAGGGGAGGATCCTCTTCATTCGCAGTCACAAAGGCGGCAAGGTCTGAATCGATAAGAACCGCAGCACAATCAGCACCCTCGATCCGATTCTTGGTGGCGGTGGTGAACTCTTCAATAGAGGCCAACCGCATAGGCAGCGGCAGGACAACAAGAGTTGCCCCGCAAAGCCAGACAGCTTGGAAGCAAGTGACCAGTTGAGGAGTAGTTGGGCCAAGAAGCGCTACGTGATCGCCCTTTTGAATGCCCCGAGCCTGCAACCGGGCAGCGGCCAGCTTTGCCTGATCGTGAAGCTCTGCCCAAGAAAAAGTCACGGGTGATTCACCAGTAACAAAGGTGACGGTGCCCTCACCCTTGGCGGCGTGTTCGATGCGGTCGATGATTGTTTGCACTGGCTGAATCAAGTTCCTCACGGCTACAAATGCTTATTAAACACAGAAGGTAGCGAATACTCAGCCACTTTGTTACCTCCTGGTAATCGTGGTTGGCAATTTCGGCGGCAATAGAGCCGATCCTTGTTAGACTCGCCATTCGTTATTCGGGGCTTTAGCTCAGTTGGTAGAGCGCTTCCATGGCATGGAAGAGGTCAGGAGTTCGATTCTCCTAAGCTCCACGTCGTTCGACTTCGTCTCACTAGGCGAGTTTCGGCCTAGCGGCCAAAACATCGAGGAGTATTCGGTCCCTGCGGGCCTGCAACCCGAGTTCTGGCCCTAGGGGGCCACAACATCGACCTGCTCACGCCACCTGGCAAACTCCTGCGGGCCTGCAACCCTTCTTGAACTGACCTGGTAGCCAGCCTGTTTTGACTGCTTACACCGCCAGAACTGGGGTTGGGCTCTATTGTTGGTGTTTGTGACTTTGCCGGTTCGGGTTTTGCAGCTTTCTGATACTCATTTTCTTTCTGGTGGCGCGGTTGCTGAAGGCATGGGGGCTTATGACACTTCGGCTGCATTTGAAGCTGTGTTTGGCCATATTGGCGATCACGACCATCTGGACCTGGTGGTTGTTACTGGCGATGTTGCCGACCACGGCACAGCGCCCGAGTACGAGGTAGCAGCACAAGCGTTTTCTCAGTTCCGCGTCCCGGTCAACCTATGCCCGGGAAATCATGACTTTGAAGTGCCATTTCAGACCGGATTTGACGCTCCAAACCTCACAACCGAACGCATCGTGGAGCTGGGCAACTGGGCGTTTGTTTTTGCCGACTCAAATGCTGGCCAAATGATTGCCGACTCAAACGGCACTCTGATCGACCCACCCGGTGAGGATCGCCTTCACGCTAACGGCTCGCTCGGAGTCGACGAGCCAGCTCGGATTCGCACAATGTGCGAACAAACCGAGGCAGCCCACGTCTTCATCTGGGTACACCACCCGCCGGGCGACACCGTCGCCCTAGTTGCCGATAACACCTACACCACCGAGTGGACTCAGTTACTGGCCGATCTTCCCAAGGTGCGCGGAATCGGCGCGGGTCATACTCACGTGCCCTCTAAATATGAGTTCATGGATCGGCCGCTGTACGTGTCTCCCGCATTCAAGAACAACTTCGATTTAGAAAATGAGACCTGGTTGCCGCCGGGATACCGAACCTATGAATTCGGCGCCGACGGATCTGTCACCAGCGAAGTCCACCTAGTGGACGATGATAGATGGCCCCGCCGTCGATTCGGCCGAGCAATCGCATCTCTGTTCCGGGGCGAAATCACTCATGAACAGCTAGCTGAAATAGCTGCCCGAAAGCAGAAGTAGTTGCTAGCAAACGGTCAGATCGTTCACCCAAGTACATTTGTGTGATGTCGATAGAACCTGGTTGGTATCCCGCCGAAGGCGATCCGCCCAACACCGTGCGATATTGGGACGGGAGTCAATGGCAGGGCGGTCCCCAAGCGCCCGCCCAACAACCCAACCAAGTTCAAGCCGCGCCTCAGCAGTTCAGCCAACCGGCCCCTGAGCCAATTACTTCGACTGACCCATATGCGCCTACGCCCGCTGATCAAACACAGGAACCCCAAACTCCTCCACCCGCTTGGGGTCAAGTTCCAGTCCAAGACGCACGCGCCCCGCAACCGGCTTCGGAGTCACAAGTTCAGCCTGGTTGGTATCAGGCCGCTGGCGATCCGCCAAACACAATCCGATACTGGGACGGAAGCAATTGGCAAGGAGGCCCACGGGCAGCAGGTGGCAACTTCGCTCCTGGCGGAACCGAGGGCGCCGACACACTAACTCCGCTGCAGTATTTCAAGCGGGCCTACACGTCTCGGTACGCTGACTTTCAGGGCCGAGCTCGTAGAGCAGAGTTTGGCTGGTTCGTCCTGATCTTCTGGGTGATCTTCTTTGTAGTCGCATTCGTCACCGGCGGTTCAGACGGTGAATCGGTTGTCGCCGGTTTGTTCTGGCTGGCCAGCCTCGTCCCCTATTTCGCGCTGTCAGTACGCCGCCTTCATGACATGAACGTCAGCGGTTGGGCCGCTCTTGCCATCTTGGTTCCGTTTGTGAACCTGATTTTCTTCCTGGTGTTGTTGTTCTCAGACTCACGACCGCATGCCAACAGTTGGGGTCGATCTCCCAAGTACGGCTAGACGCCTAACACCGACAGGCGGTAGCGCCAGAAGCCGTGAATCATGAGCGCTCCCGCCGCAGCAGTTCCGAGTAGCGACAACGTATGGAATCCGGACATGTCAAAGACAAAGCCTGACGCAAGAGCTCCGGCCCCGCTTGCCATGTTGGTTGCCATGTCAGCGGTTCCTTGGACGCTCACTCGATGCTCAGGTTGCACTGATTCAGTAAGCAACGCACTGCCAGCCACAATTCCGAAACTCCAACCCAGCCCGAGCATGTAGAGGCCAGGGAACATCAAAACTCGCGGCGCCTCTCCGGCCAAGGCTGTCACAACTGTGGCAATCAGCAAGATCGACGATCCAACACCAATGGCCTTGATCCGCCCGAACTTGTCTGAGAACCAGCCAGCAATTGGAGCGAACGCGTACATGCCTGCGGTGTGAGCCGAGATGACAGCGCCAACGGTCGCGAGAGTATGGTCGTGAGCTTTCATATGGAGAGGGGTCATGGCCATAACCGTCACCATTACTACCTGAGACACGACCAAAGAGGCCAGCGCCAGACGAGCCATCGGCGACGTCCAGATAATTCGGATTGCTTGAGAAAAGTTGCGGCGCTGCTGGACGTCGTCGTCGCCGAGTTGTCTCGCCACAAGAAGTGGGTCCGGCCTCATGAACACCCAAACAACGACTGAAGCAATGAAAAAGGCAATCAGGCAGATTGCGATGGCTCCACTGTTTTCGACCAGTCCCGAAGAAACCGCAGCAGCCCCCGCAATACCAATCAACAAGGGGCCACCAACTGAACCAGCCGTCGACGCAAAGATGACCCAACTGATGTGCGTCGACCGAACTTCCGGCGGAGCGAGGTCAGCGGCGGCGTAGCGAGACAAAGTCGAGGTTCCCGAACCGACGCCCACCATCACCAAGCCCACCAAGAAAACCCAAACCGTCTGCCTTTCCAGACCAACAATGGCCACCAGACTTCCCACAATTGCCGCCGCGTATCCAAGCGCAATTCCGGGCCGACGGCCACTGCGATCCATCATCTGGGCCAGAACCGCTGCTGCCACCATCGAACCAATGGTGATTGCGACCGTTGACAAGCCAGCCCACCGGCTCGAATCCATCATGTCCGCAATTGATAGAGCAGCAACGGTAAATAGCGCAGTCACCGCTCCCCTGCTCAAGATGCTGCTGGTGCACAACACCGCAAGCGTCCGTCGCTGAATTGCGACTTGATCGAATACCATGTTCGGCACATTAGACCTAAGGCACCGAATCGCCATCTTTCGAATCAAGACTGACTTGCACCTTTTCTTACCGAGGTATCCAACAACTTCGCGACTTTCACAGCGCTAAGCCGTCTATCTTCCCGGAGAGCGAACCAGCCAAATCTGGCTACAAGCACTCCCATGAACCTAAAGTCAGCCACTCTTTTTCCCTCTGGTGGCTGACTTTTAGTTTTTTTCTGCTTTTCCGCGACCAAAAGCGGTTTCGTTTCGTCATATCCTAAGAGCGGGGCCGGTCGCCATTCCCTCCGGCGATCGGCCCCGCTTCCCAAGAACTTGGCAATGATTACAGGTTGATCTTCTTCAATGAACATTCTCCCTTTAGCGTCTTTGTCATATGCAGAACTTGCGTAGGGTCACAATTTCGCAACGGCGGCAACTGCTAGCTGAGCGGCACCGATTGACCCCAACGCTCGGAACCAACGACATTGCGAAAATTGCCCGTTCGGTAATCGCTCTACATTCGAGCGATCCGGTGACGCTGTACCTGAGCGCAATGGCCCGGATGACAAGCCCTTCCTTCGCTGGCGTTGACAATGCGCTCTACAAGAAGCGCACCCTGGTACGTCACCACGCGATGAGACGGACGCTTTGGGTTGTAACCCATGACGATCTTGAAATTTGCCACGCAGCTGCAACTCGAAGGGTCGCTGAGGCAGACCGGAAGCGCACGCTCAAGCTGCTAGCTAAAAACAGTGACCTCGACGCAGTTGACACCTGGCTCGCCGCAGCAGAGACCGAGGTTCTGACCTATCTGGGCCAGACTAAGCGAGCAAGCACACGTGAAATTGGCGATGCTCTGCCCCATCTGAAAGTTCCCGTCCAAATAGCACCAGGCAAGCCATACAGCGCCACCGCTTCGGCGCTGTCTCGTGTTCTAACCCAGCTCGGCTTCGATGGGCTGATCGCTCGAGACCAGCCGACCGGAGGCTGGAATACAAGCCAATATCAATGGACACTAATGGGCAACGCCACGACGGCCGATCTTGATGACATAGCAACTGACGACGCTCGTTCTCGATTGGCTCGACGCTGGCTTTGGGCTTTTGGCCCCGCACCACTTAGTGATTTGCAGTGGTGGACAGGATGGCCGGCGGGAATCACCAGAAACGCAGTGGAGAGTTCAGGCGCCGTCCAAGTGCTCGTCGAATCGGCACCCGATGTTTGGGAGGACGGCTGGGCTATTGACGGCTGGGCTATTGACGGCTGTGACGAACCGAGGCCGACGGCGCCATGGACGGCTTTGCTGCCTGGGCTGGATCCAACTTCTATGGGATGGAAAAAGCGTGACTGGTATCTAGAGCCCTCGATGGTTCCGGACTTGTTTGACCGCAACGGCAATGGTGGCCCGACAGTTTGGGTTGATGGACAAATCGTTGGCGGTTGGACCCAGACGCCAACGGGCAAGATTGTCTACCGCCTGCTGACCGACGTTGCCAAAGAGCGAATCGCAGAGATTGACCTGACCGCCCGCAGGCTAGAGACTTTGCTGGGTGACCGACGCTTCAAGGCGAGATTCCCCGCCCCGATTCAAAGCGAACTGGTGAACGACGAAACTGGTTAACGACGAAACTGGTGAACAGAGATGAAGACTAGACAGTTGCTTCTAGCGTTGGAACGTCTCGCCACAGCCGATCAATGTCGTAGTACTCACGATTGTCTGCATCAAAGATGTGAACAACAAACGAGCCGTAGTCCATCAGAACCCAGGTCATGGTGTCTCGGCCTTCGATCCGAACTGGCTTGGGCCCGCCACTAGCGGCAAGAACTTCCTCGATGTTGTCTGATATCGCGCGGACCTGGCGGGAGTTGTTGCCCGACGTCACGACGAACCAGTCAGTGATGCTGAGAATCTCTCCGACCATGTATGCATTGGTGTCCTGACCGAGCTTGTCCTCGGCCGCGTCCACGACGATGCTCACCCAGTCACGAATCTCATTGTCAGTTGTTCTTGCCATAAATTTCCGGAGTTACTTTCAGTCTTGAGACTTGTGGTTCATGCACTTGACGATCACTGAACTTGCCAACCTAATTCAACGGCCTAGTTCGCCGGCAAGATGATGTCTCGGCCGACTAACAGGGTAAGTGAGTCATTCAGTTCGGTGTCCGCGGCCTGAACAGTATCGGCTCCGACCAATTCCGACAGCCGAGTTATTCCAGCGGTGTCAGCCCCAATCGGGACGACTAGCTCCGTTGGGCCGTCGTCGTAGACCCATGCGTTGCCAATTTCGAGCACTTCGATACCGCTGCGGCCAAGCGCGGCGGCCAGGGCATACAAGTCAGCTTCGCCTGTTCGGTCGATCAACCGGACTTGTGGCCTGTCGCCTGGTCCTGCACCGGCAGGGAACGGCACGATTTCCCTAACCAGAAACTCCACTGAGACTTCATCTGGAACAAGATTCGCCTCGGGCCCAATAATTTCGGTCTTCTCGAGGGGGAAGTCATAGATCCGACTTTGGCCAGCACCCACCGTTTGCAAGAGTTCAGAGAACGGATGATCGCTTGGCGCCGGGGGCTCTGTCAGAAGAGACTCCCAGTACAGGCGCCGCCGAAAGATGAGAGCTAGAGGATCATTCCCGGCCACTAGCCGACCCAAGAACGCTGGAGTCAGCCGGGCGTCGATCTGATTGGGCCCGACCGGAACAAGTACGCCGTCAGCATCATTAGGAATCGGGTCAGGTACGTCAATCTCATAAGCCGTGCTGTCCAAGACACTGAACCAACCCTCTTCGTCCAACACCAACACCTCAGCAATCTGAAGCCTCATTGCATTGCCAAGTAGTTGCGCAGCCCCTTGGGGGTCAAGAGCGGTCAAAGGAGTTCCGTCAACTAACAAAGTGCCCGGTACTAACACAACCGCTCCCCCTTTGCCGTCACCTGCGGGCTGAGTGATCACGGTGAGGCCGGTGATCCGGTCGTTCTCGACCTCAACTACCGCAGTCACCGGAGTCGGGTCGACCAGGGCGCGCCATCCTGGTTCGCCCTCGATCGGATCGGCAACAAAGGTTCCGGTTCTGGTGTCTAGGAGGGTCGTAAACCCTAGATAGGCCAGGAACGGCACTAGTGCAAACAACGAGACTTCGGCGATCGTGAACAGGAAGCGACTTCTGGTCGATCTGTTATTACGCGATGTGTTGTTGCGCGATCGGGACATGCCAGTTCAGTCTCGGTAAAGACCGAACTTGTCGATGGCTTCTATTACCGGGTCAAGTGTCAGATAGCGGACCGAGCGGCCAGCCCTGATGCTGGCCCGGATCTGAGTACTGGAGATGTCCAGGGGTGGGATTCCGATATGACGGGTCCGCCAGCCTGGCGCAACTCCGTGACCACCTGGTCGGTTGACGACGATGATTTCAACCATCTCCCTGAGTCGCTCATGTTCGTGCCAGGTGTTAAGGCCCGCTGCAGCGTCAGAGCCCACAATTACATGTATTGAAGCTTCATGGCCAAGATCGGCGTAGTGTTGCTTCAAGGCCACAACCGTGTTGATCGTGAAGCTGTCGCCGCCGATCTGTAACTCTAGATCACTAACCGAAATGCCCTCAGCGGCCTCTAAAGCCACTGTGGCAAGCGCCACACGAGTCTTGGCGTCCGTGATCTTTCTGGTGCCCTCTTTTTGCCAAGGGTTATTGGCAACCATGAACACCAGTTCATCAAGCTCAACTATGTGTTTTACCTGGTCAGCTAGGACCAAATGACCTATGTGAGGCGGATCGAACGTGCCACCAAAAAGCCCTATTTTTAGCGGCCCCTTGTCGGTTGCGCTACCAGCCAAATTAGAACTTCCAACCATATGTGACTAATGTCACTTTCATACCGGGAACGATCTGTAGTAGACCGACTGTTTGGATATATAGCGCAGCTGCGCCTTGAAGCCCGTGAGGACCCCAGACCAAGTCTCAGCGTAGACAACAAACAACTCGGAAACTCACAACGTCCGCAACTGCCAGAAAACCCGATCAATACCGCAACCGAATACAAGCCCGCAAATATCGGGTAACCCCCCTCCAAATCCCCCCGCAACACAGGAATTTAACGCGCATGAGTGACTCAGTAGGTCAGTACCTAAACGAAATCGGGCTAGTCCCGCTTTTGACAGCTAGCGAAGAACGCGAGCTGAGCCAAATAATCGAAAAGGGCCGCGACGCCCAAGAAAAGATCGACGCCGGAGAAAACACCGCCGAGTTCCGACGCTCAGCACGCGCTGCAGCTCGGGCCAAGGATCGTTTCATCCGAGCCAACCTCCGTCTAGTAGTAAGCGTCGCACGGCGCTACCCACTACCTCCCTCAATGGAACTGTTGGACCTAATTCAAGAAGGCAACCTCGGCCTTGAGCACGCAGTTGACAAGTTCGACTGGCGCAAGGGCTTCAAGTTCAGCACTTACGCCACGTTCTGGATCCGTCAGGCAATCGGCCGGGCACTTGACCAGAAGGCCAGCCTTGTTCGCCTTCCGGGCGATCGTTCTGCCAGCCTTCGTGCCGCACTTCGCCAGGTAAGTGGCGACGGCGATGAGTTGGACGATGAGCATGCACGCTTGCATCGCCTAACTACTCCAACTTCGCTTGATCGCACCATTGGCGACGACGACTCAAACGAGCTTGTTGATCTGCTTCCAGACTCAACTCCTGGACCAGAATTTGAAGTTATGGCCCGCGCCGAAGAGGCAATGGTTACCGGACTTCTCGATGTTCTCGACGATCGCGCCCGTTACGCGGTTGAGCAGCGCTTTGGCCTAAACGACGGCCGCAAGCGTTCATATCGCGAAGTTGGCGAAGAGCTGGGCGTAACAGCCGAGGCCGCCCGCCGATTGGTCAAGCGAGCCGTCAGCGCAGTGCGCGAGCAGGCTGGCGACGTAATGGCCGACTTCGACGCTGCATAAGCACCGCCTAAATTAGCTAGCAGGTTGAGTTTCAACCTGTCAGACTTGGCGTAGGAATGATTGGGCATTTATGACTGAATGGCACCCCGGCTCTTGGCGAGCCAAAGCAGCTAAGCACCAGCCCATGTGGACTGATGCTCCTGAACTAGATCGTGTTGAGAAGGAACTGTCCTCCTTACCACCTCTAGTTTTTGCTGGCGAAGCCCGTGACCTCAAGGCAAACCTCGCTCGCGTTGCGAATGGGGAAGCCTTCCTACTTCAGGCTGGCGACTGCGCAGAGAGCTTTGACTCTTTCGACGCTGTCTCCATCCGGGAGAAGTTGCGAGTAATCCTCCAGATGGCTGTTGTGCTCACCTACTCCTCTGGTGTTCCTACGGTCAAAGTGGGCCGGATCGCTGGCCAGTTTGCCAAGCCTCGTTCAAGCGCCACCGAGACCGTTGACGGCCAGGAACTTCCTAGTTTCCTGGGTCACATGATCAACGACCTGGCGTTCTCCGAGGCTGATCGCAAGCCAGACGCGCAGCGGCTCATACGGGCCTACCATCAAAGCGCATCCACCCTGAACCTGCTGCGCGCGTTCACTAAGGGCGGATTTGCCGACCTGCACCGGGTGCAGGAATGGACTCAAGAGTTCGTTGCCAGCTCCCCAGAAGGCCAGCGTTATGACAAACTCGCGCAGGAAATGCGACGAGCACTGCGGTTCATGGCGGCCGCCGGAATCGACTCGTCAAACCACAAAATTCACCAGGCCGAGTTCTTCACAAGCCACGAAGCGCTGATCCTGCAATATGAAGAAGCGTTGACTCGCAAAGACAGCCTGACCGGAGAGTTCTACGATTGTTCTGCCCATATGGTCTGGATTGGTGAGCGCACTCGTGACCTATCGGGTGCTCACGTTGAGTTCTTCAAGGGCATTAAGAACCCGATCGGCTGCAAGGTCGGGCCTACCGCAACCGCAGAAGACGTGATTGGTTTGTGCGAGGCCCTTAACCCCGAGCGCGAGCCCGGCCGGCTTACGTTGATCACTCGAATGGGTGCAGACAACGTTGCCGCCAACCTCCCTCCCCTGCTCAAAGCAGTTAAGGCCGAGGGTCACCCTGTTGTGTGGGCCTGTGATCCAATGCATGGAAATACCTTTACTGCCGAAGGCGGCTACAAGACTCGTGACCTCGAAGCAGTACTCGGTGAAGTCACTGGGTTCTTTGCAGCTCACGAAGAGGCTGGCACTTGGGCTGGCGGCATTCACGTCGAGCTAACTGGCGAAGATGTCACAGAGTGCCTGGGTGGTTCTGAGCCGGTTGCTCAAGCCGACCTCGGTCAGCGCTATGAGACGATGTGTGACCCTCGTTTAAACGCACGCCAAAGCCTGGACCTGGCGTTCCGGGTGGGCGAACTCTTGGTTGACTAACCGCAGAGTCGACCTAGCTCTCCCTCTGTTCTGTCTGGGCGTAACGCTCAGCCAGTGGGCGTTACGAGCAGACAGAAGCTTGCCTTAGGTCAAAAGAACTACAACACAGGTGCGTCGCTAGGTACACCCGGCTATAAGCATTGGGCAGATAGGGCATTGACCTTGATATATCGCTTGCCTTAGTGTGGTTTTGAAGCAGGGCGCTAACCGAGAGGATCACTGTGACAACCGGAGGGACTAGCGCCACCGCTTTTGACGACGCCAGACTGGGGTCTGGAACGAACCTCGTATCAGGCTCGACTTCCAGCTTGACGAGGACGCTCTTGGAGCGCCAGCGCCCCTCCTTGATTCGTCGCACGGCACGCACTTTCGGACCGCGGGTGGCTCACAAGCTACTTCAGGTCTCCGGCTCTGGTGACAGTCGGTCATGGTCCGATGTGATTTCGCTGCTTCCATCTGATCCAGGGGTTCTCAGCGTCGACGTATTTGACACCGTGCTAACCCGACGGATTTCAACCGATGCAGCGCTGGCCCGCACCGCAGCCCGCCTTGCGATCAGAAACGGCTACTGGCCGGGATCTGTTGAAGAGTATCTGAGCCTTCGAGACGAGCGAGCTGCGATGGGCCCTGCCCAGTCAGCAAAGGACTGGTTCGAAGGGTTCGAACACGCCGATCACCTGGTCGAAAATGAGGCTCAGCTTGAGCTGGCCGTGCTAGACGAAATTGCCGGCGCTAAGAGTGCTTTGGATGACATCAGGGCCGCCGGTTGGAAAGTCGTGTTTCTCTCCGACATGCACCATGGCGCAAACGAAGTTCGACTCTGGCTAGAGACCTTCGATCTCGCCTTGCCCCATGATGAGGTGATTTCATCCTCTGACCTGGGCGTGTCCAAGAGCCAGGGCGATTTGTTCGACCGGGTTCGTCAGCTTCATGGCGACTTCATTCACGTCGGCAACCAGCTGTGGGCCGATGTTGCGGTGGCCGGAACACGAGGGATAAGGCCCATCGCTTTGCGCCACGCCGAGTCGAATCGCTACGAACGCGTCGTTGAAGAACAGCAAGGCGATTTTGGGGCCGTGCTGGCAGCCGCCGCTCGGCGAGCGAGACTGTCAGTTGCCGACAACCAAACTGTTGATTCGGAAATGGAGCGGCTCGGTGCCAGCGTCGTTGGTCCGGTCATGGTCGGCTTCTACGCATGGGCCCGAGAGCAGGCTCTCGAATCAGGACATCGGTCGATGGCCTTCCTCGCCCGAGACGGACGCCTCCCATTCGAGATCGCTCACGCTCTTCCCGAAGATCACCGCAAAGACCTGGTCCTGCGGTACTTGGAGGGCAGTCGAAGAACCTGGCAACTTCCTGCGGCCTCAGCCATGGGAATCGATCGCTGGATTGAGCTTGGCACCAAAGACTGGGCGAGCTTTCTGTCCTTGTCACAAACAACGATTCCGTTCGAGTCGCTGCTGGACCGTTTCGGACTAAACGCAGCAGATCCGCTACCGGCTGGTCTGCGCAACCAGTCCCCCGCTCAGCCACTTGACGAGTCGCAGATTCCTTTGTGGCAAGAGCACATCAATTCGGCAAAGACCAAGCAGCTGGTCACTCGCCGCTCAGACCTAGCGCGAGACACTCTTTATCGATACCTCAAGTCCACCGAACTTCCAGTTGAACCAACTGCTTTTGTAGACATCGGCTGGCGGGGACAGATGGCCCAGCAGATGAACGCAGTACTGGCTGGCTACCTGGACGAAGAGCCAATCCATCTGCATTTTGGTGCCTATCGAACCATTTCTGAGATTGAGCAATCGGTCGACATCAGAAGGTTCGCCATTCACGACAACCCAGAGGACCAACCCGTCGATCGGCCGGTGTCTTGCCTCGAATCGATAGCAGCTTCAGGCGGCCCGAAGCTGGTTGACTTGATTTGGACGCCCGACGGCGCCGATCCTGTTTTCTCCGAAGCCCAGCCTGAGATCTTTGGCTCCGCTAAGCAAAGCTTGTGGGCAGGCGCAAAGGCGACCGCAGCCCGGGTTCCGTCGATAACCGAACTTGAGTACTGGGGTATCGAATCACAGAACATGGAGGTCGCGGCCAGGGAACTTCTTCGTTTGTTCTGGATGACTCCTTCGGCCACCGAGGCCGCTGCCTTTTCAAGGCTCAGTTTCGAAACCGACGATGATGGGCGTTCCATCGAGCCGGTTGCCAGACCCTATGAGTTGAGCGAAATCCTTAGCCGACGCACTCATGTGGACCGACAGTGGCGACGGGGATCTATTGAGCTGGCTAAGGCGCCGCTCCGGCCCATCTTGAGAGCAGTCTGTAATCGCATGAGTCACTAGCCGAGTTGTGAGCTGCGGTTGGCATATGGCTATGTTTGGCTGATGTCACAGATCACCACCGATGCAGGGGCGCTTGCTGTTCATCTCGATATCGCCGAGAAAGCAGTCGTCGACGTCGGGTGTGGCCAGGGCAAGATGGTGCGCTGGCTTCGGTCCGAAGGAGCATCGCCAGTCGGAGTTGAGTGCGGGGCTGAAGCGTTGGCGACGGCTAGGGCAGCAGACCCCGAACACGCAGACGACTATCTAGACGGTGAAGGCCAGAACTTGCCGCTCGAGGACGAGTCGGCCGACATCGTGACCTTTTTCCGTTCGTTGCATCACGTGCCCGAAGGCGAGATGACCAATGCCCTCGCCGAGGCGTTTCGGGTACTCAAACCAGGCGGCATTGCGTACGTAGTCGAGCCAGTGCCTGCCGGGCCGAGCTTTGAAGTGGTCCGACTTATTGACGATGAGACTTATGTACGGGGCCTTGCTCAAGATGCCCTTGGCGGCGCGGGGTCAATTGGATTCGAGCGGTCTCGGGACACCAGTTACATTACTCAATCTGTGTTTGCCGACATCCAGCACTGGGAGGAGACGATGATTGGAGTCGATTCCGGACGGAGAACCGCAGTTGAAAAAATGCGAGAACAGATTGCCGAGCGCTTCTACGAACACGGCGCTAAGACCGATGACGGTTGGGCCTTCACATCCGAGCAACTTGTTTCTGTGCTAACCAAACCTCTGGCCGGCTAGTGGAGGTTGTCCACAGGTACGACCACCTAGCTACTTTTGAGACTTGACCCCATGAGGGTGATGACCCCCGTAAGGGTGATGAGCTGGAACCTGTGGTGGCAATTCGGGCCCTGGGAGGAACGTCAGGCTGGCATTCATCAAGTTGTGGCCGAGATCGCTCCGGACATTTTGTGTGTGCAGGAGTCGTGGGGTGAACGATCGCCTTCGGGTCAGGTGAGGTCTCAGATCGGCGAGCTGGCCCAGACCCTGGGCTTCAGCTTCGTGGGGCCGACGGCGCTGCGCTTTCACCAACGGCCCGAACGAGAAGTTGACCTGGCCTTCTCCAACGGGATCATTAGCCGGTGGCCGCTGCTGGATATCAATGTGACTCGGCTTCCAAAGGCCGACGGCACACCGTCCTATCGCATGGCAGTGATCGCTACTGTCGACGCTCCGGGCGGTCCTTTGCGGGTGGTGACGGCTCACATCGCTCACGTCGGCGAGGACGACGCTGACCGCCTTGCTCAGGCTCAGCGACTGAGCGAACTGAGTGACCTGGGTGAATCCGGGCCCAACACCATCCTGGCCGGGGACCTGAACGCGACCCCCGACAGTCCCGAGCTCAGGCTGTTAGCGGGCTGTGGCCTAACCGACGCTTGGGAAGCCGGCGAAGGCGACGGATGGACCTGGGCCGAATCCAACCCGCATGCCCGCAACGCTCGGGTCCCCAACCGCCGACTCGATTACATACTCACCGGGTCCGGCCTTACTGCTACCGCAGCCGGCCTAGCCGGGACCCAACCGATCGATGGAATCGTCCCCAGCGACCACTACGCCGTCTGGGCCGACCTCTCCACCCCCACCTCCCCCTCCCCCTCCCAAATTTCTGCTGGGGGTGACAATTAGTGTCACCTCCAGCAGACAGATCGAGAAATTGTCACCTGGAGCTGACATTTGAGCGTCACTGGGTTTGGTGGCGTCAGGAAAGTAGGCGAGCCTTGCTGGGATCGGGCTTACCAACGCTGTCGGGGTGGAAGATGGTCGCCAGCACCTCGACCCCTTCGACTACACGCGGGCCCGGTCGAACCATGAACGCGTCGGCATCGATAGCCCAAACCTGTGCGCCGGGTGGCAATTGGCCTTTAGCTATGCATTGCTGACCCAACTCGGCGGCCCCATCCAGTCGAAATCCACACGGCGAGACCACCACAATGTCGGCACCACACTCGGCGATTGCATCCCACTCGACGCCCACCGAGTTCTCCCCCGGCTTGCCGAGCACCGATACTCCACCGGCTGCCTCAACGAGGTCAGGCACCCAGTGACCAGCAGTGAACGCTGGATCGGTCCATTCCAGCACTAAAACGCTGGGCCTCTTCGCATCCGCAACAACACTGGCCGTCGCTGCCAGGCGATCACGCAATGCTGCTTGTAGAGCAACAGCTTGGCTCTCAGTTCCGGTTGCTGCAGCGACCGTGGCGACTGAAGCGATCACTTCATCAAGCGACATCGGATCAAGAGTCACTACGTCCGCCGAACACGCCAGGAACGCGAGGGCGTCGTCAACTTCGGAAACGTCAACAGCACACACAGCGCAGAGAT
The DNA here is from genome assembly GCA_937922785.1 of uncultured Acidimicrobiales bacterium. Classification (GTDB taxonomy): domain Bacteria; phylum Actinomycetota; class Acidimicrobiia; order Acidimicrobiales; family SZUA-35; genus CALAJQ01. The sequence goes on along the minus strand of CALAJQ010000018.1, from coordinate 74,125 downwards.
CCTGGGTGATGACGATGTCTGGGTCTAGGTCGGCGAAAGCGCCCCGGTCAAGGCGGTAGAGGTCTTCGCCTGAAGCCATTCGCTCTTTGACAACCGCGTCGATTTCGCTGGGCGTCAATCCTTCGGGAAGTGCGGAAGTAGAGACGATTCGCTTGGTTCGCGCCTCGTCAGGAAAGTCACACTCAAAAGTGACCCCGACAACGTGGTCGCCGAGGCCCAGGTCAAAGAGGATCTCGGTAGCGGATGGCAGAAGTGAGATGATGCGCACCGCCTGAGACTACTCAGCGGTATCGCTATTCGACTATGTCGGCGACGCTTGTGATCAACAGAGTGCCTGGGTCATCCACCACCTCTACGAGCTTGCGAACGGTTTCGATGTCGGCAACTGTCACGGTTACCTCAACTCGGTTGAACACGCCAGTCGCCACTATGACTACGGGTGAGTCCTCCCCGAGTAGTTCCCCGACTTGGGCATGAGCCTTCTCTAACTGATCGAAGGAATAATCCACTTTGATCAAGCAAGGCTCAGTGCCTATCGCGTTGAATTCGCCACGTACTAGTTCCAAGTCTCCTACTAGGCCCATGACCCCGAACGGTCCGCCGTCGACCACGTAAACAAGCCCGGCACGGTCAGGGTAGGTCCGGCCCCAGTTGGCAAGCGCCGGCCCACTGGTGGGGTTTGTGATATCGGCGCACTCGGGCGGGATTGTCTTGAAGAACTCCTCCATCTCGACCTGGCTTGCTGGCGGTACGTAATCTTCAAACGATGGGATGACCAGCTCTGTGTCAGATATCAGCGAGACATGGTTGTCGACCGGCGGCCAGGTCACCTCGACAATTCGGGGACCCCACGTGCTGTCACCTTGGGTCTGAGTCCAGCCGTCCATCGACAGGCCGTCGACAATGAATCCTCCACACCTCCGTGGCCCAGCAATCGCCGGTGATGGCCCCATGCAAACTGCGGGGCCGTCACCTGAATCTGAGATCGTCGTGGATAGCCGGACTACCGACGCTTGCTCGGGCAGTTCGTCGAGCGCTGTGACAACATTGACCTTCGCTCCCAGCACTTCGAATGTCTTCAACATGTCTTCGGGACCTTCCGGTTCTGTTGGTGAGGGATCGTTGGTGGTCGTGGTGATTATGTCATTGGCTTCAATTCGCGAGACCGAACCTCGACCAGAAAGCGAAATCGCCAAGGCTCCGAGTCCGGCGACCACAACGGTGGCCGCAGCGAGGGTCAAAATCCGCCGCCGTCTGGGCGAACCCGCCGGATGAGCCTCAGATGGCGTGTAATGGTGTTCTTCTAGGTGGTCTGCGTATTGAGCGAGTTGGTTCTCTAGATCAATCATTGGTTGGTACCTCCAGTTGTTGTCTCAAAGCAGCTAGTGCTCGAGTCACGTGAGTTCCGACGGTCGACTTGCCAACCTCCAGCGCCTCGGCCACTTCGCCGTAGGACCAACCACAGGCGTGCACTAGCCAGACGGCCGCCCTTTGGTTTTCGCTGAGGCCCAAGAGCGCCGGTACTAGCCCCGGCTCGACGTCTGGCAGCTGGGGCGGATCTGGCTCTGGCAGCTTCATCGGGATCGGCAAAGGCTTTCGCGGGACAGACCGAGTCAGACCAACTCGATAGAGGTAGCCGACCCGGTTCTCCATCGGTTCGAGGCGAGCCCAGTGTTCCCAAGCCCAAGCCATAGCTTCGGCCGCTGCCTCATCAGCGCCATCGATGCCGCGTACCGGCAAATAGGCGCGCCACAGGCGTCGATGGGCTTCGACGGTGAACCTTTCGAATTCGCTGATCGCAGCCTGCTTCACACTCTCAAACACTAGAACAGGGCTTTCGCGCTACATGAGCGTCAGAAAGTTATCCACAGAAATTGGACCTAGCTACTTTTGAGACTTGACCCTGCCTTGCCGTTCCCCGGCCACGGGGGCTCTCTAGACCAGGTTGTCTACGAATTTTTCTAGTTGGCGGAGGTTTCTTACTTCGAAGACGTCGTCGCAGTGTTGGCCATAGTCGTCTAGGACCGAATCGCCTGTGTTCCAGTAGGCCTTTGGCTCTGGGTTGAGCCAGAACACCTTGCGGGCCTTCTTTTGCAATTCCTGGATGATCCAGTCTTGGGTGGCGTGGTAGTTGTTGCGCGCATCGCCCAGAATCAAGATCGTTGTCTTGGAGTTGACCTCTTTGCCGTAGTTTTCCCAGAAGACGTCGAAGGCATGGCCGTAGTCGCTGTGACCATCAACCCAGACAACATCGGCTTCAGTGTTAACTCGGTGCACAGCTTCGTTGATGTCATCAACTCCCTCAAAGAGCCGGGTTACTTCATCCAGCCCGTCGATGAACACGAAGCTGCGCACCTTGGAAAATTGGCCAGAAATTGCATAGACCAAGTGCAAAGTGAAACGAGCAAACGCCGCCACTGAACCGGAGATGTCGGCAACAACCATGATCTCAGGCTTGGACGGTTTGGGGTAACGGAACTTGAGTTCGGCAGGCACGCCGCCATAAGACAACGAGTGCCGAACAGTGCTGCGGAAGTCGAGAGGGCCTTTACGACCGTGGCGACGTTTCCGAGCCAGACGGACCGCAAGCTTGCGCGTGAGCGGATAGATCGCCCGGCGCAACTTGGCCATTTCGTCACGGCTGGCGTGCATAAAGTCGACGTCTTCAGGCAGCGGTTTGCGCAACGTCTTAGCCATTGCCTCGGCGCCACGATCAGCAACAAGGCGACGGCGAATCTCAGCCTCGATTTCCTTCTTAAGCTTCTCGATGCGGTCGTTGAACTCATCAGACTCGAGCCGCTTGTCCAGGTCAGACTGAGGACCGTCTTCGGCGCCCTCTCGGGCCTCCATCAAACGCTCCATCATGCCGTCGAGATCGAGATTCCGAAGGGTCCGGTAAAGGTAGTAAGTGCCACCAACGGGCCGGCCAGGCTCCATGCCGGCAAACCGCTGAACCGCGTGACGGGCAATCGCCCGCATAAGCATCTGGTCAGAGTTTAGAAGTGCCTGAAACAGCAGCTCGGCAAGTTCCTCGGGAGACAGGGACTGCCCACCACCGGAGCCGTCGCCGCCTTGGGGCGATCCTTCGGCACTGTCCATGTCATCCATGTCGAGATCCATCTCGGCGAATGGATCGGCAGCTTCTTCGCCCAGCGCGTATTGAGCCCCACGCAAAGAGAAGTAGACCTCGAACAGTGTTTCGAAAGTGCTCCAGTGGGTCTGGTTCTTAACCAAAGTGGCCGCCAGCGTGTACTTAAACGCCTCGCGGTCTTCCAACGGAATATGGCGCACGGCATCGGCCGCGTCGATGTTCTCAACAAGGGACACCGGCAGGCCAGCCGCCCTTAGCTCTTGGACAAAGCCCGACAGCAGATGGAAGAGAGGTATCTCCTCATGATCGGGAGTCGGGTCGACAGTATCTGTTGGCGTAGTGGCCACAATCAGTCGCCGAAGTGGGCGGCAGAGTTGGTGGTGAATTCCTTCATGACCTTCTCGATGTCGCTGCGGTACTTCAACAAAATGTTGATTGTTGACTTGGCCGTGTTCTCATCGACCTTGGAGATGCCAAGCAAGATCAGCGTGCGAGCCCAGTCGATGCTTTCAGAAACCGAAGGCGCTTTCTTCAACTCGAGAGTTCGGATGGAACGCACTATGCGCGAGATCTGGTCAGCGAGGTTCTCGTTAATGTCAGGAACCTTGTTGAGGATGATCTGCTTCTCACGCTCGATATCTGGGTAGTCCAAGTGGAGGAACAGACAACGACGCTTCAGAGCTTCAGACAGCTCACGCGTGTTGTTGGAAGTGAGGAACACAAGGGGAATCTGCTCTGCAGTCAAGGTGCCAAGCTCGGGAATCGATACCTGGTAGTCACTCAGAAGCTCGAGAAGCAGAGCCTCAGTTTCAACCTCAACGCGGTCAACTTCGTCGATAAGCAGAACAACCGGATCCTTAGCCCGGATCGCTTCAAGCAACGGACGCTCTAGCAAGAAGTCATTGGCGAAGATGTCATCTTGGATTTCATCCCATCCCGCCTCTGAACCCTCGGCCTGGATACGAAGCAGCTGCTTCTTGTAGTTCCACTCATAAAGCGCCTTGGACTCATCCAAGCCCTCATAGCACTGAAGGCGAATTAGGCGGGCGCCGGTCATCTCAGCGACCGACTTTGCCAGCTGAGTTTTGCCGGTGCCGGCGGGTCCCTCAACTAGGACTGGCTTCTCTAGCCTGTCGGCTAAAAACGTCACACTGGCAATGGAATCATCCGCAAGGTAATCGACCTTGCCTAGACCCTCTCGGACCTCGTCTATCGAGGTAAATCTCTGCGTCATCCCAACACCGTACAGCCGACTAGGATTATGAACCAATATGGACAGAGGCCTTTCCAAAGCAGTTGAACAATTCGCCGACCGCGTTGGAGCAGCGCTCTCTGAAGCTGCCTCTGGGACAACGGTTGAGACCAAGTCACTCAGACGTGACGCGATCGTTGAAGCGTTTAATTTGTCGTGCGCAGTGATCGACTCTGACAATCGTCAGACCAACGATGAGCTGTGGGCGCTGATCTCAGCTTTCACCGCCCATGACCTGTTGCCAACGCGAGCCGCGCCTGATGACATTCGTAATGCGCGTCTCGTTCAAGGCAAGTCGATTTGGCTACACAAGCCCTCAGAGCTGTTCGAGACTTTCACTCAATATGACAAGATGAAAGGTAAGCAGCTCGCCAAGGTTTACTACGACGAGGCGATGGCGCTGTCACACACAGTTGCCTCTCTCGACAAGTACCCAAGCGATGCCGAGCTCAAGGCAATCATCGACTTTCAGAAGTTGCTGTTGGCCAGAGTCCCGTCACCATCGGCGGCCGCTGAGGGTTCCGGGACCGCCGGCTCTACCGAGACTCCACCTGAAGAACTAGAGCCGCCAGAACCGCTCGAAGACGTCCTGGCCGAGCTGGACGCGTTGATTGGTCTGGACGCCGTCAAAGAAGAAGTTCGACTGCTCTCGGCCTTACTTAGAGTTCAGAAACTTCGGGCCGAAAGAGACCTCCCGGTTGTTGACTCAACCAAGCATCTGGTCTTCAGCGGTAACCCTGGCACAGGCAAGACCACAGTCGCTCGGCTCCTGGCTCGCATTTATCGCAGTCTCGGTGTGGTCGAGCGGGGCCACCTAACCGAAGTTGATCGCAGTGGCCTCGTGGCTGGCTTTGTAGGCCAGACCGCAACCAAGGTTGCCGAAGTTTTCGAGAAAGCCGACGGCGGCGTGCTGTTGATTGACGAGGCCTACAGCCTGATTCGAGGCGGCGAGAAAGACTTCGGTAGAGAGGCCATCGACGCTGTTGTTAAGAACGTCGAAGATCGTCGAGACTCGATGGTGGTCATCTTGGCCGGCTACCCGAAGGAAATGGCTGAACTTGTCTCGGCCAACCCAGGTTTCTCAAGCCGTTTCCCAAAGACCATTACGTTTCCCGATTACAACAACGAAGAGCTCATCGCCATCTTCGATCTGATTGCCAACAAGGACGGCTATCGAGCCAACGACGAAGCCAAAGAGGCCATCGTCGCCTGGTTCGATCTTCACCCCCGAGGCCGGGGGTTTGGCAACGGTCGCCTGGCCCGAAACCTGTTCGAGGCAATGGTTTCCCGCCACGCTGTCAGACTGGTCGAAGTTGAAAGCCCAACCGATGACCAGCTAATGGTTCTTGAACCGAGCGACCTCCCTCCCCCACCCGATCCTGATGACCCGATGGATCCAGACCTGGACAGTTTCGACCCGGAATCGTGACAGAGCCCACTGGCTCCAGCATCAACGCTGCTGGGCAAAGCGGCAGCAACCGAGTCGCTCTCGGCATTGGCTTCTCTCGAATCGCCGGCGTGATTCGAGAGATCTTTATTGCTGCAGTGTTGGGCACTGGTGCCGACGCCTTGCGGTTCGCCATGCAGATTCCCAATCTGATCCAGAACTTGTTGGGCGAGGGCTCACTGTCGGCAGCGTTTGTACCCGTCTACGCCGGATCGCTCCAGCGAGCTGAGGAAGATCCCGACGGGCCAGACGCGCGCGAGGCACAACAACTTGCAAGTTCCGTACTGGGTTTTGGCTTGGCCATAGTGGGCCTGCTCGTTGCAATCGTGGTGTTGTTCACGAGGCCATTGGTCCGACTGGCCACACTTGGCGCCGTAGAGGCCGACCGGCTTGATCTGACGGTCGAACTCACACGAATTACTGCTGTGGGCGTCGGCCTGCTGGTTATGGCTGCGTGGTGCCTGGGCGTACTAAATGCCCACCGCGAATACCTCATTCCATACGCCGCTCCCGTTGTCTGGAACCTCGCCCAAATCATTGCGCTAGCTGCAGCCCTAATCTTTCTAGACAACGAGGTGTCAACGGCTTCGCGTTGGGTGGCCGGAGCAATCGTGATCGGTTCAGCCGCCCAAGTCCTGGTTCAGCTTCCAAAGCTACTTTCGGTCGCCGGAAACATTCGGCCGTCCTTTAAGCGCACCTACCTACTGGCTGACGTCGCCGAGCGAATGGTCCCAGCGGTTGCAGCTCGGGGCGTGGTACAGCTGTCGAGTTTCCTCTCTATTGCCCTGGCAGCGCTTCTGGTTAAGGGCGGGCCTTCAGTTATCGGCTACAGCATCCCGCTTTACATATTGCCCATCTCGCTCTTCGGATTCAGCGTCGCCACTGCAGAGCTAACTGAGATGTCTCGGAAGGCCAGCGACGATGAAGCAGTCGCCAACAGGGTTCGGATTGGGCTTCGAAAAGTTGCCTTGGCTGCAGGACTATGCACAGCCGGGCTGGTGTTTGGCGGCGGCGCTTTTGCTACAGGTTTGTACGAATGGCCATCCTCAATCTTCGGTTCGGGCGGCTTGTCATCTGACGGGGCAATAGCTGTTGGGCTCACCCTTGCCGGCTTCGGGTTAGCGCTTCCTGCTGCAATGACCGCCCGGATCTCCCAGAACGCCCTATACGCAATCGGGGATGTTAAGGGGCCAGCTCAAATTGCTTTAGTACGTCTGGCCGTTTTGGCGGTCGTTGCGACCTTGCTTATGTTCCAGTTTGACCGGCTGTTTGTGGTTGGAGGCGAGATTATGGGCGACTTTGGCCAAAGCGACATTCTCTCCCCCATGGCTGACCGGGAGAACCCCAGCGGAGTGCACCTTGGGCCTGTCGGAATTGCATTAGGCAGCGCAGCTGCGGCCTGGACTGAGTGGCTGCTTCTACGACGTCGCCTGAACGCTGCTCTCGGCCAAAAGCTTGCCTCTGGACTTGCTATAGATATCACCGCTGCAGCGTCAGTAGCGGGCGTGATAATCCTGGCGATTAGAGTCTTGTTCGACATTCCGGCGCCAATCGAGGCCATCGTTCTCGGCGTATGTGCTGTGGTGGGTTATGTAGCAACACTGCATCTGCTGGGATACAAGCCACGCGAACGCTAGGATCACACCATGATCAAGCTAATGAAGCGTTGGTGGAGTTATACGACGGCCAAACTAACTGGTGCGTTTAACGAAGGAGCAGACCCTAAGGTCCAGCTCGAGCAGGCCATCCAGGAGGCCCAGGATCAGCATCGTCGCCTGAAAGAGCAGGCTGCGAACGTGATCGCCAACCAAAAGCAGACTGAAATCAGACTCAACCGCACCATGGAAGAGTACGAAAAGATCTCTTCGAACGCCCGCCAGGCCGTTTTGATGGCCGACGATGCTCAGAAAAAGGGCAACACAAAGAAACTCAACGAGTACACCAGTGCCGCTGAAGCCTTTGCCAACCGCATGGTCGCTTTGGAGCAAGAGGTCCAGGACCTTAAGTCGCTTCATCTCCAGGCCTCACAGGCCGCCGATCAAGCCAAGTCTGCAGTGCACCAGAACTCTTCTGCCCTTCAGAAGAAGCTAGGCGAGCGCCAGAAGCTTCTCAGCCAGCTCGACCAAGCCAAGATGCAGGAACAGCTGAACAAGGCAATGAGCTCGCTGTCTGAGACCGTCGGTGATGAAGTTCCAAGCTTCGACGAAGTTCGCAACAAGGTTGAGTCACGCTACGCCAAAGCTCGTGGTGCTGCGGAGCTGAACGAAGGCTCGATTGAAGGCCGCATGCTTGAAGTAGAGCAGGCCTCAATGAACGTCGAAGCAGAAAGCCGCTTGGCTGAAATCCGGGCGCAGCTCGGAATCACCGAAGCGTCTGAAGTAACTGACGCACCAACCGAAGGTGGCACCACAGCCACTGCCTAAGGGCACCCTTCGTTAAGGCAATACAACCAAGTCGTCCCGATGTATTACTTCGGGCGCTAATTCTGGTGGCAGCTGGGCGCTTTGAGCGCCCATGTTGTCGCGTATTGTCTCACTGGACCATCGAACGAGCGCGCGGGCGAATACGGTGCCCTCGGCGTCCACTAAATCAACTGGATCATCCGCATCGAAGCGACCGATCACGTCAGTCACCCCCGCCGCCAGGAGGGATCGTTGGTTGTCTTCAATTGCCTTCCGTGCGCCGGCATCAACTATGACTGAGCCCTCGGGCACAACGGCAAAGGCGATCCAAAGCTTGCGGGCCGGGAACCGGGCCTCGCGGGCCCGAAACTTAGTGCCGACGCCTTCGACTCCGTTGCAGGCATCGACTACTACGTTGTCACGATTAGCGGCCGCCACCACAACCTCGACCCCCGACCATGATGCAATCTTGGCCGCAGCGAGCTTGGAAGCCATACCGCCACGGCTATGGCTTGAGGCCGCTCCCCCAGCCGCCGCTTCAAGCTCATCATCGATAACAACAACTTCTTGAATCAGTGCCGCGTCGATACTGCTACGAGGGTCAGCGGTGTAAACGCCGGCGGTGTCGGTAAGCAGGACAAGACGCTCGGCATCAACTAAGTGAGCTACCAGCGCAGCCAGACGATCGTTGTCACCGAAGCGAATCTCCTCGTCGCTAATGGCATCGTTCTCGTTCACCACCGGCACCACGCCCAGGTTCAGAAGCGCTTCGATTGTGCCTCTACTCATTAGGTAGCGACGACGGTTCATGAAGTCAGTTGGGGCCAAAAGGATCTGGCCACCAGTCAATCCGACCTCAGCCAGCGCCTTCTCAAACGACCGCATTAGTGAAATCTGCCCGACCGCTGATGCCGCGCGCAGAACAGCCCGGTCCTTTGGTTGGGTATCGCCGCCAAGACCTAGTGAAGGCAGGCCAGTTGCAATGGCGCCGCTAGTAACGATCACTACCGATTTACCCATCGCGCGTAGTTGCTGTACTTCGGCGCACAACTTAGCTAGAGCGTCCTCGTTGACCGCTCCATCACTGGTTGTGACTGACGAGGATCCGATCTTTATGACAACGATTGGCGCAGCAGACACTTAGTCCTCTTCGTACTCGAAGCTGAAGGTGCCAATGTGGACCTCGTCACCCGAACGAACGCCAGCCTTACGAAGAGCCTTGTTGACACCCTGCTTTTCTAGCTGTTGCCAGGCGTAAGCGATTGCTTCGAAGCTGGTTAAGTCGCTAAGGGCCACGGCCCGCTCGGCCTGACGGCCAATGACCCGGAACGAACCATCGTCTTCGCGAATCACTTCAACGCCACTTGCAGCTGGCCGGTGGATCACAAAGCCTTCTCGTTCTTCGGCAGTATCTCGCGCTGCCTTCACGAGCTGAAGCAGCCGCCACAACATCGGCTGCAGACCTTGACGGGCAACAGAAGATATTGAGAAGTCGACGATGTCTTCGATACCCCAGTCCTGCGCTGTTAGCACGTCACTTTTGGCGCCAACCACAATTGACGGACGTTCCAACATGTCGGGCTGATAGCTACCAAGCTCGTTACGCAAGACCTCCAACTGCTTTTCAGGGTTGTCACCATCGACCGCGCTGAGATCAAGCATGTACACAAGAACTCGAGCTCTCTCGATGTGGCGCAAGAATTGATGGCCCAGGCCAATGCCCTCGCTGGCGCCTTCGATCAAACCGGGAATGTCGGCCATGACAAACTCGTTCTCTTCATCAAGCCGGACAACGCCCAGGTTTGGTTCAAGAGTGGTGAACGGATAGTCAGCAATCTTCGGCTTAGCTGCTGACACCACAGATATCAGAGTTGATTTGCCAGCGTTGGGGTAACCAACAAGTGCGACGTCAGCGAACAGGCGCAGGATGAGTCGGTACCAGATTTCTTCACCCGCCTCGCCCTGTTCGGCAAAGGCTGGGGCCCGGCGTTTGTTGGAAAGGAAGCGAGCGTTGCCCTTGCCCCCTTCGCCAGCCTGAGCTGCCAGCCAGCGGTCACCGTGGTTGGCAAGATCAGCTAGAGGCGCTCGGGTCTCGTGATTTAGAACAGTGGTGCCTTCGGGCACCTTTACAACAAGATCTTGGCCAGACTTACCGTGCTTGCCGCTGCCCATGCCATGGGTGCCACGTTCAGCGATTCGGTGCGGATAGTCGCGGAACGCCAGAAGTGATGCCACGTTGCGGTCAGCTTCGAGCCAGACTGATCCACCCGTGCCACCGTCGCCGCCGTTTGGACCGCCCATTGCCACGTGGGCCTCACGTCGAAACGCCACGCAACCAGCGCCGCCGTCACCGGCCCTGGCACATAAGTTGGTCTCGTCTACGAAGTTGGACACCTATCAAGGATAGGCGCTCGGCATTGGGAGTTGACCCGTGTTTAAGACAGGCAACGACCTAGCTCCTACTCGGTGAGGCGGATCGGGTCACCAATGATGCGAACCGACCAGTTGGTGCGGTCTGTAACGCCGCTGCCTTGGGTGAAGTACTCGACCTTCCACCAACAGTTAACATTTCCGCCACCGAGGTCCTGACAGGAATAGCCGTCAAGATCCATGCGCAGCTGAATTGCATCGCCGTTGAAGGCGTTTCCGGTGACATCTAGGCAGTGGTCGCCCGAGGCACAGGACGGGGTCGTGGCTCCGTTGTGATTAGGACCGAAGCCTCCATCCGCCCCGGGGTCCTCAAGCACAAAGTTGTTGGCTCGGCGCCATTCGAAGTCGACGTAGTTGCCGTCCGGGTCAAGAATCCGGATCTCTTTCATACCTTCGCCAGGGTCGAACATTGTCAGCTCGAATACTTTCCCCTCGTGGAAGGCCGGAATATTTGCCAAGAAGAACTCCGCGGTTTTTTCAAAAGCCTGCACGGGAGGATTTGGCGGGCCGTCCGGATGCGGTTCAAAGGTCGGATTTCCGAAGACGTCTAGGATTGGGAAGGACGGTCGATAGATCGGCAGCCAGTCCAAGGCATAAATCTGAGGACATCCACCATCACTAAGGCTGGTACACAGACCCTCGTTGGCAGCTGCCGCGGTCGGCTTAACTCGCAGAGAAAAAGTGTTGATGTCAATGCTGCCACCAATGCTGGCATCAGCCTGGAGCTTCAGATAGTACAGCTGGCGCTGGGCGGCGCCGCCAGGAATCGTGTAGATCGTCTGCCAGCCGCATGCTGCCCCGTAGACATCTCCGTCATAAACAATGGGGCCGGCCACGCGGCTCCCAATCTGGTCAAGAACGTCAGAGGCCAATAATGGGGTAGTATCTGGACCGTAAACGTTGGCCAGCAGGTCAGGCTCTTCCAAAGTGGTGGACGCGTCGAGAACTTCACCGAAGTAGGAGTTATCGCAAAATCCAGGATTGCGGATCTGAAGATCAGCAGCACCTGCGCCGGCTGGCATGTCTGCCACAAACGTGTAGCCGTCCCAGCCTGCACCACCGGAGGCTACGGGCAACCGACCTACAGGATTAACTGTTCCTGTGCAGTTGTTGCCAAGTTGATCTACAAAGTTGTCACCGTTAGCTCGCAACTCACAACTTGAATTGATCGCCAACCAGAAACCATCGTTTGCCAGTGCGCCGACGTCTGATGGATCCTCGAGGTTGCCCATTCCTAAGCCAGAACTGGGGTTACCCATCCGGACTTCTTCGATGTACTCCGCCTGAGCGACGCGGGCGAGGTTGACATTGCCGAGGAAAGCTTGGGAGAAGAAAAGTTCACCGTCAGTCTCAATCGTAACGTTGACGGTCGCCCCCTCTCCGAGGAAAGTGAGCGTCGAGTTGCCTCCAGCGACAGGCGCGCCGCCTACGCCGATGTCGGAGACAAATCCGTTCTGGGCAGCGACATCGAGGGCCACTTGCCAAGCTGCATCCTCATCAGGCATGTAAACGACCGAAGCCAACGCCGCAGCATCTGCGGCGCGCTGCAGCCGAGCGGAGTCGGCGTACCAGGAGCCAACATCAACTGCGAAGGCGCACATAACAAGAAGCGGGACGAGCATCAAAGCAGTCATGGCTATGACGTAGCCCGACTCCTTCGATTCGGTGGCTTCAACCTCAGTTCGCATTTCTTCAGGTTTGACGGGAGTGTTCATTACTCAACCAAAGGTTCTGTTCGCATTACTGTTTTGGCGGTCACGTCCCAGGTTTGGAGTGCTTCAAACACGCCAGTGAAGGACGGTTGGGTCGCCTCGATATAGATACCGAGCGACTGGAGGTTCTGAGGCTGCACTGGGCGGTTGTCCCACTCGCGGACGAGGTGCGGGGGATCAGCCAGTGGGTCAGCTGCGTAGTCAAGCAAGAATTGCTCTACCTGGGCTCGGGTTAGGTGCAGACAAAGGTCGTTGACCGAACCGGCCTTGCAGGCATCAGTCGGCTCGCCGTCATTGGCGTCGGCTCGATACAGCACGATGAAGTTAAGCCTTGGGCCATTGGTGTTGTCGACGTCGATATTGACATAATCCGGAATCACCGACATTGCCGCCAACACCGCTTCCTGGTCAGCGAACTCGTCATCACCAAAAGCAGACCCGATTCGGGCCCCCTGGCGAGTTGCCTGCACAACTTCAAGCTTGGTTTTCCAAGCCATACCAGCGTCAAGCATGCCCATAACCAGGAAAACGAGTAGCGGCAGAACTAGCGTTATTTCAACAAGTTCGGTGCCACGTTCGCTCCTGCGAGAAGAGTCCTCGGGCTTACGCCTCAACCATGTTCTCATCGGTCACGCTCCGGCTCGAGGCGGATTATTCGGTTGCTGGTGAGCTTGGTAGAACTACCAAAGAACCCAGTCAGATACTGGTGGTGCCCTTGGACATGAACGCCGACGTACTCAAGCTCGGGGTCAGCAGGAACCTGGGGCTTCTGAGTGTTGCGGCCGGTCGGGCAGTAGAAGCGATCCTGAGCGGTCGAGGCGCAAGCCCAATCGGTCTTCACACCTGGTGATGACTCGAGGTTCAAGAAGAACTCCCGTTGCGTAAACCGGTTGCAGTTAAGGGCGGACGATGGACCAAAAAGACACGAGGGAGGAACAACATCATCTGGCCCCGACGCTTGGTATACGACAACGAAATCGAGGTTCTCAATGCCCATAGCCTCAATCGCGTGCGCAACGGTCCGGACAACCAGAAAGTCGCCGTCCTCATCATCACCAGCAACTGAGGCGGCTCGCGCTCCAGCGAGGGCGGCGTTATTGACCGTCAGATAGTTTCGGAACAAGAATCCGAACTCAATGATGCCGAAAATCAACGCCAGAAAGACTGGCGTGACAAACGCTGCCTCAACGAGCGTTGCTCCACGTTGTTTTCTTCGCCGGCGCGAGGATGGACCCATGCAGGATCTATCGGCCGCTCCCCATAGTGACTAAAGGGGTTTATGTGCCTAGATGTAGATGCTATTCAGTGACGATGTCGACAAGTCGGCGACCCTTACGGAAGCCAAACTTGACTTTGCCATCCTGAGTAGCAAAAAGAGTGTCATCGCCACCCTTTTTCACGTTTGTACCAGGGTGAAACTTGCTGCCGCGCTGGCGAACAATGATGGAACCCGAGGTTATGAGCTGTCCGTCATAGGCCTTTACGCCTAGACGCTGAGCATTGGAGTCACGGCCGTTCCTTGTGGAACCGCCACCTTTGGTCTTTGACATATCAGCCTCGCTTGATTCCGGTAATTTCGACAGTTGCCAACGTTTGGCGGTGCCCGTAACGGCGGCGCTGGTTGGTCTTTGCCTTGTAGGTAAACCCGTCGATCTTCTTACCTCTGGTCTCCTCCAGGATCTTGCCTGAAACAGAGACCTTTTCGAGATCAGAAGGGGTCGAAAGAACAGTGTCGCCATCAACCAACAACACGGGGCGCAAAGAAACGTCAGAGCCGGCTTCGCCGAGACGCTCAACCTTGAGCGTCTGGCCTTCTTCTACCCGGTATTGTTTGCCACCGGTGGCGATTACAGCGTACATAAGTCTTTCAGGCTAGCGCCGACGGAGCGCTAAAGCGTTTCTCAGTCCTGGAGAATTTCGTTGTCTAATAGGTGACCCGAACCTTCACAATGGGGGCAGTGGCTTGAAAGCGACTCCAAAAGACCCTCACCGATGCGTTTTCTGGTCATCTCGGCCAGCCCGAGGTCAGAAATATCGAAGACTTGAGTCCGGGTCTTGTCCCTGCTGAGCGCCTGGCGGAAGGTTCGCATCACCTCTTCGCGATGCTTCTTGTCTTCCATATCCACGAAGTCGATCACGATAATCCCGCCGATATCGCGGAGTCGAAGCTGCTTTGCCACTTCAACTGCCGCCTCAACGTTGTTGTGATAGACGGTCTCTTCAAGAGAAGACTTGCCAACGTTTTTGCCCGTGTTGACGTCTATGACGGTCAGGGCTTCGGTGTGCTCGATGATCAGCGACCCGCCCGAAGGCAGCCAAACCTTGTGATCGAGCGCTCGATGAAGCTGCTCGTGTACGTGGTAGCGCTCAAAGGCAGACATTTTCTCTGCCTTTGAATCATAAAGCTCTACGCGCTCGGCCAAGGCCGGGGCGACGATGCCGACATAGTCGGCGACTTCGTCATAGAGCTCCTGGTCATCAATGACAATCCCGCGATACTCCTTGTTGAATTCTTCACGAATGACCCGAACTGACATCTCAGGTTCGCGATAGAGCATCGTCGGAGCTTTGGATTTCTCAGCAAGCGCTTCAATATCGGTCCACTGCTTGATTAGACCCAGAACGTCGCGCTCAATCTCTTCGTCGGTGACGTTCTCCGCAGCCGTTCGAACAATGATTCCATGGCCCTTGGGCTTAACCCGGTCGAGAATCTTGCGAAGTCTCTTACGTTCGGGGTCTGGTAGACGCTTAGAGATGCCGTAGGTGTCAGAGTTTGGAACTAGCACAACAAACCGACCGGGGAGCGAAACCTCTTGGGTGAGTCGAGCACCCTTGTGCGCAATCGGATTCTTGGTTACCTGGCAGATCATTGTCTGCTTAGCCTTGATCATCTGCTCGATCTTGGGTTGCTTAACACCCTTGTCGAAATCCTTGGCGTCAAAGTTCACATCGCTTCGATAAATCACCGCGTTCTTTGGAGTGCCGATGTCTACGAAGGCTGCTTCCATGCCGGGCAGCACGTTTTGAACCTTGGCAAGGTAGATGTTGCCGTGAATCTGGGAAACGTCATCAGCAGGGCGACTGACGTAGTACTCAATCAGATTCCGACCCTCAAGGACGGCGATGTGTGTGGCGTCGGAACGCTTGGAAACCACCATTAGATAGCGACCGACTGCTCGGCCCTTCCGAGTGCGGCCGCGGCGGGCCTTGAGCTGCTCTTCGTCTAGTTCTACAGCGTCTCCAACTACCTGGGCTACAGGCTTGCTAGATCCAGATTTGCCTGAACCGCCCGACCTTTGGGAGTTGTTCTGGTTAGAGCCTTCTCCGTTGGCGCCAGAACCATCACCATTGGCCTTGCGCTTTCGGCGACGACGGCGTTTCGACGACGCGCTTTCGCCACCTCCGCCATTGGATTGGTCTGATTTGTTTGATGCGTTTTGCTTTTGATTGCCCTTATTGGGCGAATCAGTCTTCTTCTTGTTGGGGCTATCAGTCTTAGCTGATGGGCCTGGGGTTGGTGCCGGGCGGGAATCGCCTATCTCTGGCATTTTCTGTAGTTCTCCTTGTCATACGGCAAGCTCCATTTGGTTGCCGTCGACGATCGTCCATTGGTGGGTGCGGCTGACTCGTCCCTCGGAGAAGTTCGGTCCAAGTACCGCAACCAGCTCAGCTGGGCGGATAGAAACCTTCTCCGTGGCAAGTTCAGCCACCACACGCGTTCCGTTACTTGTCGGCCCCATTACTTCAAGTTTCAAGATTGTGGGGCGGATATCGACAACGGAGGTCTTGCCTTTTCGTACACGCTCGACATTCAATTCGGCGGACGCAACTAGCTTTTCCACTGCGTGTGTAACTTCTTCTTCGGTGCCATCAAGCACCTCTATCTCCCAGCGGCAGCTGCTTATTATTTCCTGCAATGACTTGGTTCCTGGCGCTACGCCGGCGACCGACGTAACGGTCAATCCGTCAGGAAGTGCTGCAGTAAGCCGTTCGGGGAGGCCCTCTAGTTCAATTTCGTTTGCGAAATCGACGTCGAGGTATTCAGCTTCAGATTCGTGACCAACTGGCAACGCCAGGCCGAAACTCAATTTCGGACGGGGCGAAAAGCCTTCTGTGTAGGCCACTTGAAGCTGGACCTTGCGCAGGGCACGCTCCATCAGCCGAGCGACATCTCGGTGGCTGGTAAAGCGAATTTTGCCTTGCTTCGTAAACCGTATTCGTACTTTGTAGTTCACCCGAGGACCATTCACTGGGTTACCTACTCACAAGTTGCACCGGTACGGCGGTGGAACTTAGGTCTTGACCGGTGCCTTGACTGCCCCCAGCTGGCGGGGTCGCTGAGGCAACAACATGCTCAATGCCATAACCAGTACAAGCACCACAGTCATAACAAGGCGTCCAACGACAATCGGGCAGACCGACCTCTTCGAGAGCGTCCATCCAGTCTTGCCAGAGGAAATCGGCGTGCAGACCAGCTGAAAGATGACTCCACGGGAGCACTTCGTCTTCGGTTCGGTGACGATGGCTGAAGAAATCAATACTGAGGCCGGCTCTGTCCATAGCGTCAGTCCAACGGTCCAGTTCGAAGTGTTCACTCCATTCTTGGAACACTCCCCCGTTGCGCCAAACATCTTCGATGACCGTGCCCAAC
Source organism: uncultured Acidimicrobiales bacterium (assembly GCA_937922785.1). Taxonomy (GTDB): domain Bacteria; phylum Actinomycetota; class Acidimicrobiia; order Acidimicrobiales; family SZUA-35; genus CALAJQ01. The sequence continues at coordinate 57,140 of CALAJQ010000018.1, read as the reverse complement.
CGACGATCGCCACGGCTCATGATGCCTTCGACGACAGTCGCTTTCGGGTCATGCCACTTGATGTTTACGCCGTGCATCTTCCGGGTGGCGTCGCGAAGCAGGTTGATCTTGCGTTGCAGTTCTTGAGGCGTGTTCTGTCCGAACCACTGGAAGGGCGTGAACGGTTTGGGCACAAAGCCGCCAATGCTGACAGTAGCTGAAGCCCGCTTGTTGTATTTTTTGCCAATCTTGACGCAGTTTTTTGCCAGCTCGGCAATACCCAGGGTGTCTTCGTCAGTTTCAGAGGGCAGACCGATCATGAAGTAGAGCTTCACTCGATGCCAGCCTTGGGAATAGGCAGCTTCGACAGCTGAGTAGAGGTCTTCCTCACGGATCAGCTTGTTGATGATCTGGCGCATACGCCAAGTGCCAGCTTCGGGAGCGAAAGTAAGACCGCCGCGTTTGGCCCGCTGAAGTTCGGCAGCAATATCGACACCGAATGCGTCAACCCGCAGACTCGGCAGCGAGACCGAAACTGGACCCGAACCGACCGCCTGGGCGTCATCCATGATGCCAGTAACGGTCGGGCCAATATCGCTGAAGTCTGCAGTGCTCAGACTGGTCAGGCTGACTTCGGAATAGCCGGTGCGCTCTAGGCCGTTGGCAACCATCGATCGAACTTGGTCCGCTGGCCGTTCTCGCACTGGCCGTGTGATCATCCCGGCCTGGCAGAAACGACAACCTCTGGTACAGCCGCGAAAGACTTCGACGTTAAGCCGGTCGTGTACTACCTCAGTTAAGGGAACTAGCTGCTCCTTGGGGTAAGGCCATTCAGCCAGGTCTGCAAGAGTGCGCTTCTCGATGACTTCTGGAACGTCGTCAAACAGAGGCTTAATTGCCAACAACATGTCATCCGCGCCAAAGGTCGCCTCATAAAGTGAAGGCACATAGACGCCTTCGATTTGGGCCAACTGGCGAAGCAAGGCCTCTCTGGTCTCATGAGTCTGAGCCAGCACATCGGTGATCTCGCTGACTACTTCTTCGCCGTCTCCAAGTACAACCGCATCCACAAAATCAGCTACGGGCTCGGGGTTGTAAGTGCAGTGCCCACCGACCATCACCAGCGTGTCGCCCAGCTGGCGATCTGCGGTCCTTATTGGGATACCGGCAAGATCGATGCAGTTGACCATGTTTGTGTAGGTCAACTCGGCTGAAAGATTGAACGCAATTACGTCAAATTCGTTGGCTGGCGTGTGGTGTTCGACTGAAAAAAGTGGGATATTTCGCTCCCGCATAATGGCTTCAAGGTCAGTCCACGGAGCATATGAACGGTCGGCGCGGGCATCGGGCCGCTCGTTGATGATCTCATAAAGGATCTGAAGACCCTGGTTTGGCAAACCAACTTCATAGGTATCTGGGTATGTGAATAGCCAGCTCACAAGGGACGGGTCCGGCTCTTTAGCCTTCGCCCCGTCTTCGCATCCGATGTATCGGGCAGGTTTTTGGACCTGAGCCAACACTCGTTCCAAGTCAGACCATACAGATGTCATGTATTACCAGGCTAACGGTGTGCGGCCACACTCTGCACGAGACCGATCGCCACGAGACTGGTAACCAAAGCCGAACCGCCATATGAAATGAAGGGCAGGGGTATCCCGGTGATAGGCAACAAACGCACCGTCATGCCAGCGTTTTGCACGATCTGAAAGAGCAGCATCGTAAAAATACCCACACAAAGAAGCGCTCCAAAACGGTCTTCTGTGGCTTGGGCGACCACCAGAATGCGCCAAAGAACTAGCCCGTGAAGCGCCAACAGGCCAACCGCTCCAACGAACCCGAGTTCTTCTCCAATGGTTGCGAAAATGAAGTCCGTTTGTTGCTCGGGTAGATAGCCGTATTGAGTCTGAGGCCCCTCAAATAGGCCTTGACCGGTCAATCCGCCCGATCCGATAGCGGTCAGAGATTGGCGCTGGTTGTAGCCAATGCCTCGCGGATCGGCATCAGCATCGAGGAACGAGGTGATTCGCTCTTTCTGCTCGTCCTCGAGCAGGCCGCTGGTGAAGGCCAATGTGAAGACTGTTATGCCCGAAATAATCAAAAGAATGACAAATCGCTTGGGGACACCGGCCATTGCGAACACGCCGAGACCTACAAAGCAGTAGACAAAGACCGAGCCCGTCTCGCGGCCTGCTAGAACCAGGACTGCCAGCATGCCTATGAGACCTAGCGCAGCGGTGATTCGGGCCGGTTCTGGTTCGTCCGGAGTTGCTTTGCCTCTGATCCGGCGGCTGCTGCTTCCGGCCAGAATGTGAGCTAACCCGATCACCAGGGCCAACTTTGCGAACTCAGCCGGCTGGACCCTGACTGGACCGATATCAAGCCAACCCCGAGTGCCACGCTGAGTAGTTCCGAGGGGTGAAAGCACAAGGACAAGGGCCAACCCAGTGCCGACCACAATCGGCGTCACAAGGTTGCGGAGCATCTGATAAGGAAGGGAGGCAACTACTAGCGCTGCGAAACCACCGGCAACTGCAAACACGACCTGACGGCTGAAGAAATTCTGACCCGAGTTCAGCCCGCCTGTGGCACTCAAAATGGCCACGAGTCCAAAACAGACTAAAAGTACCGCGCCTAGTAGCAGTAGCTTGTCCATTCGGGCGAACAGCGAAGGTTTCCCGACCTGGGTTCCCATCGGGGCTGGGCCGTGGAGCTTCGCGGCTTGTTCTGTGAGCGAGGAGTGGATCATTAGGGCTCCTGGGTGGCTTCGACTTCGGCCGCTGGTTCGGGTTCGGGAACTGGCGCTACAGGGGGTTCAGGCAATGGAACTGACACCGGTGGTGGTTCTCCATTGGCTTCGGCCTCGGCTGCTTCCTCTTCGGCCAGTCGGGCGAGCTCATCCAGAATTGCCAACACCTCAACATCGACCGAAAGGGGTAAGGCCTCGGTGGCAAGCGGGGCAGCAGGAACCTCAACAAGCCCCGACAAGTACTCAAACATACGTCGAGTCGCTGGGGCGGCAGCGTCAGAGCCAAAGCCCGCCTCCTCAAGGATGGTCGCTACCGAGTACTTAGGCTTGCTGGCCGGCCCAAAGCCTGCGAACAATGAGTAATCAGCCTTGCCTGCAACCTGAGCTGTTCCCGTCTTACCGGCGACTGGGTAAACCCATGCCGGGAACTCAGCAAAGGCTTCGGCAGCAGTACCGAGCGAAGTCGCGCCGTTTAGACCATCCATGATTGCCCGCATCGCCTGGGAGTTCAAAGACTCCTGCGCTGCAATTTTGGGTTGAGAGGTGCGGATAACTTCGGAAGTCTCGCCGTCGAGAATTTGCGACAGAACCTGAGGTTGATAGCGAACTCCATTGGTGGAGATCATTGCGTAGCTGTTGGCCAACTGCAGAGGCGTTACCAGCAAGTCACCCTGGCCAATTGACAAGTTGACGTTGTCGCCAGTGAACCAAGTTCGGCGCGGGAACTTGTCTGGATCTGACTCGTACAAGTCGATCCGCCGAGCAGGCGTGGGAAGAACGCCCTGGTCCTCATTTGGCAGGTCGACCCCAGTCTGTTGTCCGAACCCGAAGAGTGCGGCGGCATCCTGGATAGCGGTCTCGCCAAACTCATCTCGCTCAGTCCAGAACATCTCGCCCAGGGAGTAGAAGTAGGTATCACTGGATTTCGACAGGGCGTCACGCATGTCAACTTCACCAAGTTCGATGCTGCCAGCATTGCGGAACGTGCAACGTTCATCTTCCTCACATTCGGCCAGCTTGTACTTGCCTTCATCTAGCCAGATCTCATCTGGCTCACGAGCGTCTAGGTTGACTGATGCATAAGCAGTGAATGGTTTAAACGTCGACCCCGCCGGGTATCGGCCCGATAGCCCCCGATTCAGGAATGGCCGGTCCTCGTTTTTGAACAAGTAGTCAGCTTGGCTTTGGCTGAGCCCGCCCAAGAAATCGGCAGGGTCATAACTAGGGAATGACGCCATAGCAACGACGGAACCATCAGTTACATCAACCGCCACGATTGAACCTGCCCGACCTTGGTGAGCCGGACAATCTTCACAAGCGGTGCGCAGGCGCGACTGGGCTAGCTCTTGGACAAGAGTCAGTTCAGCTGCGTACTGAAGGTTAATATCGATCGAAAGAACGATGTCATCACCTGGTACCGCCTCTTGCACGACCTCTACGGTGCTGAGTACTCGGTTGTCCGCTGCAATCTCCACCAGCCGATGTTCTGGGGTGCCCCGCAAGGTCTGGTCAAACAGCTTCTCAACGCCTGCTAACCCAAGCTCATCTCCAGGGAAGTAGCGCTTGGCATCGTTTATGCCGTTGAGCGTTTGGGCTTGTTCGGCGTCGCGGACCGTGCCGACGTAGCCCAGGATATGCGCGCCGATGTTGCCGTAGGGATAAGTGCGCAGCCATTGTCTTGTGAGCGAGAATCCAACATATGGGCGCTCTTGCAGCGCTACCCAAACTTGCCTTGGCACGTCGTCGGCCACAGAAACTGTCTGCACCGAACCACCTCTCGCCCTGTCATACACCTTCTGAATGTCAACACTGCGCGTCTTAACTCCAGAGGCGTTGAGCTCTGAAGCTATTGACAGAAAGATGTCTGTGCGTTCTTCGGCTTCGAGAGCTGACAGCGCCGTCCAATCCAATTCGACAGTCAACGATTCGCGACGACCCGCTAAGACGCGGCCCTGGGCGTCCAGAATCCGCCCGCGAGGCGCCTCGGTGAAGATCTCACGAGTCCGGTTACCGACGGCGGCCTCTTCAAATGTTGGAGTTGACAGAACTTGAAGAAACCAGAGCTTCCCAATCAGCACTGCAAAACAAACAATGGCCAGGACCTGAAGGTTGTTGTAGCGCCGTTCGGAAATTGGTTCGATCATCGCTGTCCGCCTTAGGCCACAGCAACCGGGCGAGCCAAGCCACGATCAGGGTCGGAAAGGAATCCGCCAACTGCCATTAGCAACAAGAGCTCGGTGAAAGTAGTCCAGTCAAGCGAGGTCCTACCCATCCCAAACACTCCACCAATGAACCACGTCAGCATCCACAGCAACGCGAACTCGACCGCTCGTGCCCCGTATCGAGTGAAAGCGTCGGCAACGTCTACGAGCGGAGTAATGCTGGCGATCGCCCAGCCAGCAAAGCAGAACAGCAACGCAAACAGACCGAAAGGGCTTGAGTAGAAGAGGTCTAGGAATATCCCCACACCAAAGCCTGCGATGGCAGCGGGGTCGGGCTCGAGCTTGTTTGCTAGCCCGACCACAAGAAAGGCGGGCAAGTCGACTCGCGCCAAATCAGCAAGCATCGTCTGGTCGAAGAACGAGACCTGAAGCAAGACTACGACCACGGCGAGAAGCGCTAGTTTCGGCCAGCCAATCACTCAGCCGCCTTAGTCATGATTACCGATACGAACCCAAGGGTGTCTAGGTCCCCGTAACTAACAAGGTGGGGAATGCCATCAAGGCTCAACTCCCCCACCGGGATGCCAGGTGGATACAAGCCACCATCAACACCGCTGGTAACAAAGCGCTCTCCGCCCTCAAGTTGGCCGAGCTCGGAAGCAAATATGTCAACGAGCAAGGCCTCGCCCTCGCCGTTTCCTTTTGCCACTCCGGAGGCGCCGCTGGAATGGGATACGACCCCCACAGCGATTCGCGCATCGCTAATTAACCTCACAGTGGAGTTGGCTCCAGTTGTGTCGGTGACTCGACCTATTAGCCCAGCCCCGGTGACTACGGGCATGCCCACTACGACACCATCATCTTCACCTTGGTCAAGCGTGATGACTCTTTCAAGAACGCCGCGACGATCATCGACCACGCGGGCAGCCAGAATTGGTAGTTCGGAAGCGAACGAAAGCCCTGTTACGTTTCGCAGCTCCGAGAGTTCAGCCTGTAAATCACCGACTTCGCCTACTTGACCTTCCAGTTCTGCAATTGTGCGGCGCAATTCTTCGTTTTCGGCTTGGACTTCGTCATATGACGTGACTCCTTGCCAGGCGTCAGCAAAAGGGTTTGTCCCCCAGTCAACTGCGTCTCGAACCGGAGCAGTCGCAGACTGGCCGGCCTCCCGAATTCCCGATATCGGCCCGAAACCTCCGCCGTCGAGCGCGATCAGGGACATCGCTGTGACAAGCAACAAGCCAACCACCCGCCTGGTGGGAACGTGGGTGTTCAACATAGCTAGCCCGCTTTATGCGCGGCATATAGCGACCGAACCGATTCATGCGCTTCTAGGTAGTGACCTGATCCGATCACTACTGCATGCATTGGGTTCGGCACTGTTCTCACTGGCATTCCGGTCTCGACACTTAAACGATGATCAAGTCCGGTCAGCTGTGAGCCGCCGCCGACGATGGTTATACCGCGATCCATCAGATCTCCGGCCAATTCAGGCGGGGTCTGGTCAAGGGTTAGCTTCACGGTGTCAATAATGGTCGAGACCGGCTCACTTAGGGCCTCGCGGATCTCTTCAGTAGTTGTGACGATGGTCTTTGGCAGACCGCTGTCTAGATCTCGGCCGCGTATCTCGGCCTCAAATTCTTCTTCCAAGCGACAGGCAGACCCGAGACGGATCTTGATTTCTTCCGCAGTGCGCAAACCCAGGGCCAGGCCATATTCTTTTTTGGCGTAGGCAACGATGGAGTTGTCCATTTCGTCGCCGCCAACCTTTGCCGAATGGCTGGCGACAATGCCGCCAAGAGATATGACGGCCACCTCTGATGTGCCCCCGCCGATATCAAGAATCATGTTGCCAGTGGGGTCATGAACCGGAAGGCCCGCTCCAATCGCAGCGGCCATTGGCTCTTCGATGATTACGACTTCGCGTGCGCCCGCGTATTCGGCTGCGTCGCGAACCGCACGGTGTTCTACCCCGCTGATTCCCGACGGAATGCAGATGACCATTCGAGGCCGGCTCATCTTTCGGCCTCTGCCTCCGCCGACGGCCTTCTCGATGAAGTAGCGGAGCATTTTCTCGCACGCATCAAAGTCAGTTATGACGCCGTTTGCCAGTGGCCGAATTACGTTGATGTTGGCTGGCGTGCGGCCCATCATCCGCTTTGCTTCAACGCCAAGTGCAATCGGGCGCCCGGTGTCGGTGTTCATAGCAACCACCGATGGCTCCATCAAGACAATGCCATGACCAGCGACATAGACCACCGTGTTTGCGGTGCCCAAATCGACGGCAACATCTTTTGTGCCTACCGAACCGAATACGTTTGAAAGCCTGCCAGTTGCCACGAAACCCCCACGGTTTGCTCGGCTCTTACCGCTGCAACACTACGTTTTCTGGGGGTTGAGTCGGGGGATGGTAGAAGGCTTTTTTACAAGTTCGGGAAGAAAATTCCGATCTCGCGTTGAGCGGACTCTTCCGAGTCAGACCCATGCACGAGGTTCTCAGTCATTTCGGTTCCCAAGTCGCCTCGGATTGTCCCAGGAGGTGAGACTGCAGGGTTGGTTGCGCCCATCATCGTGCGAACAATTGCAAAGGTATCTTCGGGGCCCTCAAGGACGGCTACAAAGGCTGGTGACCGGCTCATGAATGCAACCAAGTCATTGTAGAAACCCTTGCCTACGTGCTCTTCGTAGTGCTTGGCCAAGGTGTCAGCATCGAGCTGACGCAGCTCGGCTGCGACGATCTTAAGACCCTTGCGCTCGAAGCGATCAAGGATGTTTCCGACATAGCCCCGCTCAACAGCGTCTGGCTTGCAAATGATGAAGGTTCTACTCACCCGCAGTACTGTAGCGAACCATATCGCGTCGGCGCGTTCCTAGCAGCGAGTGAAGACCCGCAAGGCGTCGCGACCTGATGTGTTGGTACCAAAGTTGATGGCCAGAGTGTTTCCCGAGTAGGTGAAGTTGTCGCCGCCTGTTAGCCGAGCCGTGTTCGGCAAGTTGATGTCAGGGTGGGCAAAGGTGTCGTTGGTGTCCTTCCGATTGTTGGAGACATTGGTGTCGTAAGCGGTTCCGACTATTTCACCTGGAAAGTCGAACAACGAGGCGTAGGAACCGTTCACGCCGATACTTCGAGCGTGGATCATGAACGAGCAAACAACCTCACCAGGCTGGAGCGTGATAGGTGTAGCTGAGCCGAAGTCGCCATTGGGCGGCGTCCATTCGCCGTTGAGCTGTACCTTGCTCTCCTGGCCGATGAAGGCGGTCAGAGGATCTCGCAAGTCATCTAGATTGGCGGGCGCAGTGAAGGTGTTTGACAGAGGTGCCTGGATGGGTTGGTCTGACAGTGGATCGAATGGCTGCTGTACTCCCAACGGGCAGCCGTCAAGTCCGGCGGTGCAGGTTCCATTACCGCGAGCTCCGACCCAAGGCGGAGCGGCACCGACATCGTTGGTCTTGGTGTCAGACACCGACGGTCGCGGTGTACCAACCGAAACGGCGGTCTCCCCGAGAACTGTCTGGGATGACTGATTAACTGCCTCGATCGCGCCAAGCGAGACGACAACGATGCCTGCCATAAGTAACGCATAGCCGGTTAGAGTCGCGCCGCGTTGCTTCCTGGCAGCACAGGGTAAGCGTTTCATGGAAATGGTCATCGACTTAATACCGTTCTGCCTTGAGGGGCGTTTACAACAAAGACTTCAGCAAAGAGCGCTATCAGCATCGGACAAACACTCGGATCTCGTCGTAGGAGCCTGCGTTGTTTTTGAGTTCTATGCCGCCGAGGGAGGCACCACTGATCTCGAAGTCGTCTTCAGCTTCGATGTAGTTAGAGACCGGAAAGGTGGCGCCAGTGGCCTGGAACACGGGATCAGCACCAAACTCTGAGTTGTAGGCGGTCCCCAACACTTCACCTTGAAAGTCGATGCCGAAACTGAAGTCATGATCATTCGCAATGGGCGACGCGTGAACAATATACGTGCAGACTTTGTCACCCGGTTGAGCCAATATGGGCCCGGGGTTACCGTCGGAATCACCCTGGGGCGGCTGCCACTCACCATTGAGCTGTACAACGGTCTCGATCATCACAAACGCGGTGGCGTCGTCGCCGAGGGTGGCAAAATCTACGTTGTCCGCGCTCCCACCCCATAGGATGTCCCCGCTCAAGCCTGGTGGTTCGAAGTTGGCTGGGTTAAACGCAAGACGAGTACCAAGTGGGCATCCATCAAAGCCAGCGCTGCAAGTGCCGTCGCCGCGGGCGCCAACCCACGGGGGCGGGCCAGGCACCGGGTTCGCTTTGGTCTCTTCAACTGAAAGTCGCGGGTTCCCGACTGACGCGCCGGTGTCGGTCAAGACGGCTTCGGACGACTCGTTCATCGCGCCAATCGCTCCAAGCGAAATCACGACCAAACCCGACATCAACAGGGCATAGCCAGTCAAAGTGGCGCCACGCTCGTGGCGGCGCGCAGTCGAAAAGCGATTCATAGCAATAAGCATCGAAACAAACTGCTGTTGTCTTGAGGGGCTGTAAGAACTGCCTTTAGCAGCAGATTTACCCAACAATCAGTCGTCTAGGACTGATCTAGCTGCCGCTCGCACCTCGCCGACCACATAAAAGCTGCCAGCGACAAGAATTAGGTCCTCGCCAGTGGTCACGGCCTTAGCTCTTTGCAGAGCCTCAATCGGAGATTTAACGATCTCTGCCTGAATGCCAAGTTCTCCTGCGGCATAAGCCACCCGTTCGGCCGGAATTGCCCTAGACCAAGTGGGCTCACAGATTATTACAGCGTCGAAATCAGTGGCACCCAAGCTGGTAAGCATTTCTTTGGGATCTTTACCGTTCAGCATTCCAAACACCAAGACCCAAGACCCCAGCCGCGCAAACTCGCCATCAAGCGTTTCCTTGGCAACCAACGCACCCTCAGGGTTGTGGGCGCCATCGAGAATGATGGTCGGTTCCCGTTTGACCACTTCGAACCGCCCGGGCAGTTCAATGTCGGCCATCGCCATCTCAACCAGGTCATCGTCAAGCTTGCGGCCAAAGAAAGCTTCTGTGGCGGCTACAGCGGTGGCGAAGTTATCGCCCTGGTGATAGCCGTGAACTGGAAGGAACACCGTTTCGTACTTGCCGTAGGGTGTGCGGAGATCTATCGCTCGCCCGCCGACCGCAACTTCATTGGCCTCTACTTCAAAGTCAGTGCCTGCTTCGGAGATTTCACGTGGAGTTTCCGCCTCCACGAACTTGCGCAACTCTTCAAAGGGCTCTCCCAAAATGACGTGAGAGTTGGGCGTGATAATGCCGGCCTTCTCATAGGCAACTTCTTCACGCCATCCCGGCTTGCCATCGGTGTGATCCTTGCCAATGTTGGTCATCACCACAACTTCGGCGCCAAGAACGTTCGTTGCATCGAAACGTCCAAGCAGTCCGACCTCAACAACAGCAACCTCTACGCCTTGCTCGGCGAACCAAGCAAAAGCAGCAGCGGTCAACAGTTCGAAGCGGCTAGGAGTGAGTTCTAGCAACGGGACAACTTCAGACAACAACGTGAGGACCCGGGCGAAATCTTCATCGGGAATTGGCGAACCGTCATAGGCAATGCGTTCGTTCACCCGTTCCAAGTTCGGACTCGTGTAGCTACCCACTGACAGGCCCGAAGCTCTTAACAGAGCAGTCACATAGGCATTAGTTGACCCTTTGCCATTTGTGCCAGTGAGATGGACCGACCGAAACGACTTTTGCGGGTCTCCCAGGGCGCCAAGGAGTTCAACCATGGCATCGATTCCAAGCCCATCGGTATGGCCGGCGGTCGGCAACGACCGCGAGCTACCCGCGGGATTCTTGTTGCCCTCAAGATTTACGTAGGACTCCAACCACCCAAGAGCGGCAGCTAGTTCCATAGCAGTTAGCTAGGAGGCGGCACGGCGCTGACGCGACCGGCCTTGACTCTTAGGGATCAAAGTTGGGTTCACGTTCTCAAGCACAGTCTCAGCTGTAATCACGCACTTGCCAACGTCGGTGCGACTTGGAATGTCGTACATGACATCCAGTAAGACCTCTTCCAAGATTGCTCTCAGGCCGCGGGCGCCCGTGCCTCGCAACAATGCAAGATCGGCGATCGCAGTTAGGGCGTCGGGCTCAAACTCGAGTTCGACATCTTCCATCTCGAAGAACTTGCTGAACTGCTTCGCGAGCGCATTCTTAGGCTCGACAAGGATTTCAATCAGGGCCTCACGGCTCAGCTGGTTCACCGTGGCGACAACTGGAAGTCGCCCGACGAACTCTGGAATCAAGCCGAACTTAAGCAGATCTTCAGGGCGAACTTGGGAGTAAATCTCGCCGAGGTTCTTTTCCGAATCAGAGCGAACGTCAGCGTTAAAGCCAACCGAGGTTCCGCCAAGGCGGCTTCCAATGATTTCATCAAGCCCGGCGAATGCGCCACCACAGATGAACAACACGCTCTTGGTATCGATCTGGATGAAGTCCTGGTGTGGATGCTTTCGTCCGCCTTGAGGGGGAACCGAAGCGACCGTGCCCTCCAAGATCTTCAGAAGGGCTTGCTGCACACCTTCGCCGCTGACATCGCGAGTGATCGAAGGGTTCTCGCTCTTGCGCGCCACTTTGTCGATCTCGTCAATGTAGATGATGCCGGTCTCGGCTCGCTTAGTGTCAAAGTCAGCAGCTTGGAGAAGCTTGAGAAGGATGTTCTCTACGTCTTCGCCCACATAGCCAGCTTCAGTCAGAGCTGTTGCATCGGCTATTGCGAACGGCACGTTCAGCATACGAGCCAAGGTCTGGGCCATAAGAGTCTTGCCTGAACCTGTAGGCCCCAACAGCAAGATGTTGCTCTTGGCCAGTTCGATATCACCGGCGTTTGCCTGGCCATGCTGGATGCGCTTGTAGTGGTTGTAGACCGCAACCGAAAGAATCTTCTTCGCCGACTCCTGGCCCACGATGTAGGTGTTCAGGAACTCAAAGACCTCTTTGGGCTTTGGTAGCTCCTCAAACGAGACTTCGGTACCTTCGGCAAGTTCCTCGTCGATGATCTCGTTGCAAAGATCGATGCATTCATCACAGATGTAGACCCCAGGGCCCGCAATCAGCTTGCGTACTTGCTTCTGTGACTTTCCGCAGAACGAGCATTTGAGTAGCTCGCCCCCTTCTCCGAACTTTGCCATAAAAAGTGAATCTCCCTACGAGCCGATCGCCCGAATCGGACCGCTCGTATCGACATCGTCGCGCTTCATAAGCACCGCATCGATGATGCCGTAATCTTTCGCTTGTTCAGCGGTGAGGATGAAGTCGCGGTCGGTGTCGGTTTTGATCTGTTCGATCGTTTTGCCCGTATGAGTGGACAATGCAAGCTCCAACTGGTCCTTCAAACGCTGGATCTCGTTTGCGGCCAACTCGAGATCAGAAACCTGACCCTGAGCACCGGTGTATGGCTGGTGGAGCAGAATTCGAGCACTTGGCAGCGCCAGACGCTTACCAGGTGCCCCGGCCCCTAGGAGAACTGCGGCGGCACTGGCGGCTTGCCCAAAGCAAATTGTTGTTACATCGGCCTTGATGTACTGCATCGTGTCGTAGATGGCGAACATAGCGTTTACGTCGCCTCCAGGAGAGTTGATGTAAAGGCTGATGTCGCGGTCTGGATTTTCGCTTTCCAAGTGCAACAGCTGGGCGCAAACCAAGTTGGCGACGGTGTCGTCAATAGGCGTGCCCAAAAAGATGATGTTGTCTTTAAGCAACCGTGAGAACAAGTCAGAAGCGCGCTCTCCCCGGTTGGTTTGTTCGATAACGGTCGGAACCATGTAGTTCATCGACCGGTAGAGATCTGCTGGCTGGTTCACAATTTGCCTCTTCTAGTCTGACTCTTGGGTGCCGTCTTCGGACTTCTCGTCGTCCTCTGCCGGCTCTTCTGGTAACTCAAGACTTTCCTCAGAAACTTCGTTTCCGTCGGGGTCGACGACCTTAGTTCGTTCCGACACCCAGTCGAGAGCTTTGGCCTTACGAAGATCCCAACGGACCTCTGAAAGCTGTCCAACTGACTCAAACTGCGCTCGTACGTCTTCGACGGTTCGACCAATTTCGGTCGACACTCTTTCGAGTTCAACTTCAAGCTCTTCATCGGAAGCCTCGATGTTTTCTGCGACCGCAATTGAACGGAGCGCAAGATCAAGCCGAGCCGCCGTGTCAGCTGTGGCCTGTAGTTCACCGATAACGGCCTCGCGAGGCTGCCCACTGAACTGAAGATACTGCTCGAAGTCGATTCCCTGAGCCTGAAGACGAAGCGAGAGATCCTGAGCACGACGCTCCATCTCGTGTTCGACCATTGCATCCGGAAGATCGTCACCGTCTACCAGGGCAGCAATGGCCTCAGCAACTCGGGAACCCCTGGCAGCGTTGGCTTGATTGATACGTGAAGTTCCGAGACGGGTTCGGTAGTCCTCACGAAGCTCTTCCATAGTCTCGAACTCGGTGTTCTGAACCGCCCACTCATCAGTTGCTTCGGGTAGTTCCATCTCTAGAACTTCCTTAACAGTCACTGTGAACTGAAGCTTCTCCTCTTCTTCCTCGGCCGGATGTTCAGCCTCGAACTCAAGAGTGTCTCCAGCCTTGGACCCAGTCAGCTGAGCGTCCAACTCCGGAACAACAGCTTCCATCCCGATTTCATAGGTGTAGTCATCGGCAGTTAGGCCAGCAACCGGCTCACCCTCGTGGACAGCTGCGATGTCAACCTTGACTCGGTCACCATTGGCCGCTGCGCGATCTACTGCGACTAGCTCACCATAACCAGCACGAAGGCGGTCAACTGCTTCGTCAAGATCAGACTCAGAGAGAACGGGAGATGGGATCTCAACCTCAAGCGATTCATATCCTGTGATCTCAAGCTCAGGGCGAACCTCGACCTCGGCCTCAAAGGTGATTGGACCCGTCTCTTCGCCCTCGGTGATGTCAATGCTGGGAGGAGCAATTACATCTACATCAAGTTCTTTGACGGCCTCGGCGTAGTAGGAGGGAAGACCCTCACGGAACGCCTCGGAGCGAGCGTACTCAGACCCGATACGAGCCTCGATTACTTTCCTCGGTGCCTTCCCTGGCCTAAACCCAGGAAGTTTTACTTCACGAGCCAATCGCTTGAAAGCGATATCCAAATCGCGATCGAACTCTTCTTCAGTCACTTCGACGATGACTTTTACCTTGTTGCCCTCTAGGGACTCGACAGACGATTTCACCTTAAGAAGTGTACGGGTGAAAATGCGTCGTAGGCAGGCCAAGACAACGCTAGTATGGATACTTGCGATCACGGGACGTGGCGCAGCCTGGTAGCGCACCTGTTTTGGGAACAGGGGGTCGGGAGTTCGAATCTCCCCGTCCCGACAAATCAACGAATTGCTGTCTATTCGATTGCAGATTTGTACAGAACTGCGGATGTAGTTCAATGGCTAGAATCTCAGATTTCCAATCTGATTATGCGGGTTCGATTCCCGTCATCCGCTCGCAGAATTTGCCGTTCCCCGGCCACCGGGGCCGCCCGAGTCACGGTTCGCTGGTCGGCAAAATCCGGTTCTGGCGGTGTAGACCGCCGGGTTTGGCTGGCTATACCGCCAGTTCGGGACTTTAGGCCTCGGTGCAGGTGGTTGGGTCGCTCCAGATTCCATTTTCGCCTCTGGCTTGGACTCGGTAGATGTGGGTTGCTACGTCTGCCCTCAGAGTGTCATCCAGAGTTAGGTTGGCGGTTAGGCCGCGCCAGGAGAATGAAGCTCCATCATTGACAGATCGGTAGACCCGGTAGTCAAGTCCGTTTTCGGCTGCTTCCCAAGTGATCGTTGCGTCTAGGCCCACTGAAGTGAACGAACACGACGGTGGCGGGCTTGCGGCCAATAGGCCTGCAACTGGGTCCAGTGCTGGATCACAAGTTGTCTCAGCGCTCCAGTCGCCATTGGAACCGTTACGAGCACCTACATAGTAAGTGTGGCTACCGCTGCCGCGAAGCACATCGCTTAGCTCAAGCTCAGTTGAAAGACCTCGCCAATAGACGGTGCCTCCGTCAATTGATCGGCGCACCCGATACTCGGTTGCGTTGTCGGCTGCTTCCCAAGTAATCGTCGCGTCGGTACCAACGTTGGTTGCACTACACACAGCTGGAGCCGATGCCTGCTCTGGAGTGGTGTCCAAAGCCGGATCACAAACAGTTGAGGCACTCCAGATTCCATCTGGTCCTCGAGCTTCAACTGAATAGGTGTGCACACCGCTGTTGCGCAATGTGTCGGCAAGCGTTAGTTCACTTGTGACACCACGCCAGTAGAACTGCCCACCGTCGACTGATCGCAGAACTCGGTAGTTCTCGGCGTTGTCTGCAGCGTCCCATGTAACAGTTGCGTCAAGCCCAACGTTGGTGGCGCTGCAAGCCGCCACCGGTGATGCTCCAACAAGCCCATCGATTGGGTCGAGGTCCGGGCTACATGAGGTTGGGTCGCTCCAGTCTCCGCCCGCAATTCGCGCTTGGACGTTGAAGCTGTGAATTCCAGAACTCCTAAGAGTGTCATCGAAGGTGAGTTGATCAGTGACGCCACGCCAGAAGTAGGCGCTGCCATCGACCGAACGAGTGACTCGGTAGTCAGCCGCTCCTTCAACCAGATCCCAAGTGACGGTCGAATCGGGGCCGACGTTGGTGGCCGAACAAGTTGCCGGCCCTTCTATTGCGCCCAGGTTGACAGTTACAACGTTGGAGCGCGGGCCCTGATTGCTCTCGTCATCGATGGCCTTCACGTAGAAGCTGTGGTCGATAAGCGGCTCGAGGTTGGAGATCGTCGCGGTCAGCTCGGTTGTGGAAGCCACTACTCCCCCGCTGTTGTCGTCAATGACGTCATAGCGAACCACTCCGACATTGTCTGTGGCCGCGTTCCAAGACAAGTCGACGGAGTCCAGCCCCTCGCTTGCCACCATTAGACCAGTAACTGCAGATGGCGCAGTGGTGTCTAGGTCGCCGTCGCAAAGGCGGACGAAGCCATCAGCTGGTTCATCACCCGAGCCAGTAACGCCACCGCCGAACCAAAGGCAGCCGTTGTCTGCACCCAAGATGGCCCACGGTCCAGTACCGCTGTTCGTTGCACCGGACTTGAACGTGTCGATGAACTCGCCGGTGGTTGCCGAGTAGGCGTGGATCCACTGGGCGTCGTTCCAGGTTCCAGCCGGAGTCTCATAGGTGCTCCAGTCGTGGATGGTGGGGGATGTGAAGTGATCGCCCCAGCAGTGACAGGATGCATAAACCCGATCGCCAACAACTTCGAGATCTTGGAAGTCGCCGCCTCGGCCGTCAGGGCCAGGCTCGTTGCGAACAACTTCGGCCGATCCGATGTTGTCATCAAAGGCTGCAGGCAGCGTTGGATGAAATCCGGTAAGGGTTGTGCATGTGCCGCCAAGCTGTTCTTCGGTGCAAATCTCCGCGGTGTATCCGTCAGCAACTTTGACCGATGAAGCGTTTCCGGGAATGTTGTCCCAGATTCCGTCACCACGAGCGGAGCGCCCGCCCCCAAAGTTCTCATCGGGATAGGTAGAGAAAGCCTGATTGTCACCGTTGGTGAAGTGACTGATCACGATTGACCAGTCAGACTCGTTAAACACCGTCAACACGTGCTCAGAGCCGCCCACAAATACCAGCCCGTTTACTGTCTCGACGTCTTGCATGTAGTTGCGGCGAACGTTGTTGCCCTGGAAGCCGGTAACAACCGACGCACCTGATTCGTCGACCGCTGCGAATGCAACGGTGTTAGCAGCGCCATTTACTGAGGAGAATCGACCGGCTAGATAGACGTTTGTAGTGGTTGGGCTTGCGTCAATTCCCCACACGGCCCCGCCGACAACGTCGGGGGTGAAGTTAGGGTCGACAACACCAGTGGTTTGTGAAACACGACCTGCGTTACTGAGATCTGGCCCCTCGCCAGCGGACTTTAGAGCATCGAAAGCACCAGCCACGTACAACCAATCGCCCTCAATGTCGAGTGCTTTCACCGAAGGTTGGGCTCCGCCAGAAACACGAGCTCGGAAGCTCCAATCAACGTTTCCGGTCAATGGGTCCAAAGCGACAAGACCCTTAACATTGATTGCGCCGTAGCTGTCGAAATCGCCGCCGACAAACAAGCGGGTGCCGTCGCTAGAAGCCTGCAGGGCATAGACCGCCCCACCGTTGAGATCTGGCGTGAACGAGTCAATCCAGATACCGGTGCGCGCATCGAACGCGGCGATTACGGGCTGGTCATAGAGAACGCCCTCGTTAGTTACATGAGTGAAGCGGCCACCTACAAAAACGCGATCGCCCATCTGTTCGATGGCCCAAACTTCTGAGTCAAGATCGTCGTTGGTGGTACCTGTCAACAAGCCACTGACGCCCCAGTAGGTGGTGACACCCTCGACGATCTCTGCCGATGCCGGAGGCGCAGCCGATACCACGCCCAGCACCATGGTTAGAGCCAACGCTGTGGTCCAAAGTTTCCGCATCTTGATTTGCCGCCTTCTAGGGATGCGCGTTGACAATCTGACTCAGCGCACTGACTACCAAAATTACAGACGACGCAGAATCCCCGAGAGTGCTGTTGGACCTATTGCGAGTGAGCCGATCGGCTCAAACCGGACACACTTTTACTTTTTGCGCTTTTGGATATTGGCCCACTCGTCGCGCAAGCCGACAGTCCGGTGAAACACCGATGAATCCTGTGGATCTGCCGCGAAATATCCAAGCCGCTCGAATTGAACAACATCAGATGGATTGGTTTCTGCAAGCGACGGTTCCATCTTCGCCGAGAATGTCTGTCGAGATTCCCGATTTAAACTGTCCAGTTGCTCGGTTCCGTCGCTTCCCGGGTGACTGTCTGCGAACAGGCGGTCATAGGTGTGGACGGTTCCGTCTACCGCGTGGGCGGCTGAAACCCAGTGAATCGTCGACTTGACCTTGCGGCCGTCTGGCGATTGACCGCCTTGGGTTTCTGGGTCATAAGTACAGAGAACTTCAGTGACGTTGCCGTCGGAATCGGTCTTCGCCTCAACAGCAGTGATGAAGAATCCTGACCGCAAGCGCACTTCGCGCCCTGGAGTCAACCGGTAGTACTTGGGCGGAGGATCCAGTTTGAAATCGTCGCGCTCGATGAAGAGTTTTCCAGAGAAAGGAATCTCGCGGGTACCCATTGACTCATCGTTCGGGTGATTGGCCACCGTGACCATAACCACCTCGTCTGACCCGCCGGGGCTTGGCCAGTTGGTAATGGTCACAAGGATTGGATCCAGCACTGCCATGCGCCTAATTGCCCTCGCATTCAATTCGTCCCTAACAAAGGACTCAAGAAGTTCGATTTCAACTGTGGAGTTGTTCTTGGCGACACCAATCTTTGCCATGAAGGCTCTGATCGCTGAGGCAGGAAATCCGCGGCGACGTAGGCCGGCGATTGTTGGCATGCGGGCGTCATCCCACCCGTCCACCGTTCCATCTTCTACCAACTTGCGAAGCAGGCGCTTCGAAGTAACCGTGTGAGTGAGGTTTAGTCGGGCGAACTCGGTTTGATATGGCTTGTCACCGGTTAGTGGCAAGTTGCTTAGGCACCACTCGTATAGAGGATTGTGGTCGGCGAACTCCAACGTGCATATCGAGTGGGTGACGCCTTCAATGGCGTCAGATTGACCGTGAGCCCAGTCATAAGTTGGGTAAAGAATCCAAGTGTCGCCAGTACGCACGTGAGGAACTCGGCGGATGCGGTAAAGCACGGGATCACGAAGCTGCATGTTCTCATGTTGCATGTCAATCTTGGCTCGAAGGACCTTTTCGCCATCGGCAATGGCGCCATCGCGCATCTGTCGGAACAGACCCAGGTTCTCCTCAGCACTCCGGTTCCGGAACGGACTTTCGGTGCCGGGCTGGCCGAAGCCCCCTCTTTGTTCAGAAATGGTGGCAGCATCCTGATCGTCGACGTAAGCCAAACCGTTGTTGATTAGGTGTTCGGCCCATTCATAGAGCTGATCAAAATAGTCCGACGCGTACTTGATGCCATCGCTTGACTCAAAGCCGAGCCATTCAAGATCGGCAATGATTCCTTCGACATACTCGATGTCTTCGGTTTCTGGGTTGGTGTCGTCAAACCTGAGATTGCATGTGCCACCGAACTCTTCGGCAAGGCCAAAGTTCAGACAGATCGACTTTGCGTGACCTATGTGTAGGTAGCCGTTTGGCTCGGGCGGGAAGCGAGTTTGGACCCGGCCATCGAAACGACCGTTCTCGTTGTCGGCAACGATTTGGTCACGTATGAAATCGCTTGACGGCGCTCCATCTTGATTGTTGGCCTCAGCTGCGGTTGTCACTCCCCCACCTCTATCAGGAAGACCACATCAGCCACAACACCTTTTGGATCTATCAGCAAAACAGTCTCGAAGTCGTTAGACCAGACTGGGAACGTCTCGTTCAGATAAATGTCGCTGTCGGTGTTTGTGCCGCTGCCCGTACGGACGCGTACCTTCTTGCCAGGACCTAAAACCAGTGGGTCGAGTTTGAAGATGTGACCGGTGGTCTCATCCCTCAGCACCCAGCCGCCGGTGTCCACAGGTATTTCGGATCGGTTGGTCAACTCCACCAACTCATCGGTTAGATTTTCGCGATCGTTGCCGGCAGGATCGGCCCGGATTGAGGAGATTCTTAATGTAGTTTCGGCCGCGCCGCAGGTTTCGCCGAACATCCCCGCCCCCGACGATGCCGCCGCTCTCACTTGCTGACGCCTCGTGAGTTTGTCATCGGAAACTAGAAGCCAACCGTCTGCGATCAGTGAATCCGAAACACTGACACCGTCTACCGACAATTCAACCAGCAGCCGACCGAATCGATCGGTCTCGGTGCCGCCAACACTTACCTTGCCGCCAGACACCAAGTCTTCCAATGCAGTCTTGGCTTGTTCTCCATTACACGTTCTCCGATTGGCATCACTAAACAACTCAGGCGCGTTGACTCCGGCTAATCGGGCTTCTATGACCTCACCCTCGATTTCGAGTTCGAGGGAATCACCGTCAATAACTCGAACAACCTTTGCCTCTGAACCAGCAGCGGGCGACGCTGGACCACTTTCGGTATTAGGTCTTGTAGTTGTTGTTGCCACTGACACCGAGCAGCTGGCAGCAAGCAAAACAATGGCCCCAATTGCTGCTGGCCTAGCGTTCCTCACGACGGAAGGCTAACCCAATCGCTGCGGGGGCAACGCTGGGCCGGTTCCTAGACCTGATCGACAACACGATGAGAACTGCGATCGTCAGCAGATAAGGAACCATCGACATCAAAATCGGGCTTACGTCCAGACCAAGCGTCTGCAGTCTCGGTTCTAGCGCTATTAGGCCGCCGAACAACAACGCGCCAAACAAAACACGGCCGGGTTTCCAGGCACCAAAGATCACCAAGGCCACAGCAATCCAACCTCGGCCCGCTGTGGTTCCTTCGTTCCAGCCCGGAGCAAGAACCAGAGTTAGATAACCGCCGGACATACCGGCCATCGCTCCACCTATTGCGACTGCAATCATGCGGGTGAGCACCACAGGGGTACCGGCCGCGTCGGCGGTTGCTGCGCTTTCTCCGACAGCCCGAAGACTCAGACCCATCCGGGTACGAGAGAGCATGAACCAGGTGGCGATGCCGAGGGCGATCGCCAGCCAACTAACACCGTTCATCGAGAACAGCGTTTCGCCGACGACACCAAGGTCGCTAAGTGGGCCGAGATTAATGGCGTTGAACTTGGCACCAGGCGCGGAGGAAACATAGTCCTTACCCAAAAATGCCGAGAGCCCAAGACCCAATATGGTCAGAGCTAGACCACTTACCACCTGGTCCGCTCCCATCACCACCGACACGATTCCGTGAATCGAGGCAAAGACCGCCCCGACCAACGCGGCAATTAGCAACGCAAACCAAGCGCTTCCGCTTTGGACGCCAATTAGGAAACCGGTGACGCCTCCCATAGCCATGGTGCCTTCGACACCAAGATTCAATACGCCGGATTTCTCAGCTATGAGCTCCCCTAGTGCCGCAAGATAGAGAAGCGTTCCGAAAGAGATCACCGAGATCAAAAGACCGACAAGCTCTGCCCTGCTCACTTCACCACCACCCGATAGTTAGTGAGCACTGCAGCTCCAAGGGCGCCGAACAAGATAAGAGCCTGGAGGATTCCGGCGATCGAAGCTGGAACTCCGAGGGTCTGGATTGCGCCTCCACCAATCTGTACGGCGCCAAACGCGACGGCTACAGCTGCGACTCCCGAAGGCCTCATTAGCGCCAGGGCTGCAACGATGATTCCAGCGAAACCGAATCCTCCGCCTACACCCTCGACCAAACGGGTTGAGGAGCCGGTCAGCTCGATACCACCGGCCAGCCCAGCAATTGCACCAGACAGAACAAGTACGGTGAGGATCTTTGCCTTCAGCGAGATTCCCACGTATTCGGCTGCCTTGGCCGACGAGCCTGCGATCTTCAGCTCATAACCCCAGGCGCTGCGTGCTGAGTAGAAGCCAACCGCTCCGATGACCGCGGCCGCTATCAACACTCCGATGTTGGCTCGTTCGAAGAATCCCGGAAGCGCCGATTGCGGCGGTAGCTCCGGGGCCACGGGGAAGTTGTTGCCCTCTGGGTCCTTCCATGGACCGTTGACGAGATAGCGAACGACCCGGATGGCCACTTCGTTGAGCATCAAGGTGGTGATGATTTCGTTGACGCCAAGGCGGGCTCTTGCGAGAGCCGGTCCCAAAGCGATTAAGGCTCCTCCAACAACAGCTCCAAGGAGCATCGCAGTGATCAGCACAAACCCGTTCCAGTCGCCGCCGAAACGAGCGACCCAAGCGGCGCCGATTGCGCCTGCGATCAATTGGCCTTCAGCCCCGATGTTCCACAGACCCATCGATCCGGCGACTGCAACTGCAAGTCCGGCCAACCCAAGCGGAACCGCTCTAGTTAATGTTGCGGACCACCCACGAGGCGAACCGAGCGAGGCGTCAAGCATCTTGGCGTAGACCTCGGCCGGATTGTGACCGGTAGAGACCAGAAGTATCGCTCCCAAGACCAACGCGATAACCACGCCTGCTGCAAAGGCTCGAACTTGGCCCCCTTTCAGCGGCGTCTCACGCCGAACGAGACGCATCAGGCACCCGCCATTGCTCGGCCAACTTCGCTTCGAGTAGCGGTGTCAGGGTCAACTTCGGCAACGACCTTGCCCTCGTGCATCACGAGGAGTCGGTCGCTTAAAGCAAAAAGTTCTTCAAGGTCTTCTGAGATAAGGAGGATTCCGAGGCCGTCGGCTGCTTGGGCCAAGAGAATTCGTTGAATCGCAGCGACGCCCTGCACGTCAAGACCCCGAGTCGGCTGGGCTGCAATTAGAACCTTGGGTTCGTTGTCGAGTTCGCGCCCTACTAAGAGCCGTTGCAAGTTGCCGCCAGACAATGCCGCTATGGGCGAGTCCATCTGACCCACCTTTACGTTGAACTCAGAAACTAGTCTTTCGCCGTTCGCTCGAGCCTTGTCTCGATCGATGAGTGAACCCGACGACAACTTGCGGTAGGCCCGCATCATTGCGTTCTCGGTTACGTTCATCTTCGGTGCCAGACCGACACCGATGCGATCTTCGGGCACATAGGCCAACCCTGCCGCGTTTCGGGCGCTTGGCTGGCTGGTGCTTAGATCCGTGCCAGCCAACGTGACAGTTCCCGATGTCAGCTTCACAAGCCCGGCAATTGCGTCAGCAAGGGGACGCTGGCCGTTGCCGGCCACGCCAGCGATGCCAACAATCTCGCCCTCAGCCACCGTCAATGAGACACCATTCACGACGGCTCGCTGATGCAGATCGTGCACCATCATGTCGGTGACCGAGCAGACTTGGTTGCCGATTTCACTAGTCCGACTTCGACGCTGGGAGACATCAGTAGCCTGTCCGACCATCAGCTCAGCCATGGCTCCGGCATCAAGGTCGGCTACTGAAAGCGAACCAGCTACGGTCTTGCCGCCACGAAGCACTGTTGCTTCATCGCAGAACTCTTTGACCTCATCCAGCTTGTGGCTGATGAAGATAATGCTTCGGCCGTCATCCGCCATAGCGCTAGTGATCCGGCCAAGCTCGGCTGCCTCGTTTGGCGTCAGAACGGCGGTTGGTTCGTCCAAAATAAGGACCTTCGCGTCACGCCAAAGCGCCTTGAGAATCTCAACACGCTGACGCTCCCCCATGGAGAGCTGCCAGATCTGGCGGCCCGGTTCAGTCGCCAAACCAAATCGTTCGGCCAACGCCGCTACTTCATCTTCGATGGCCCTCTTTGCGACCAGCGTGGGGGCGGATCCAAGAACGACGTTCTCAGCTACCGAGAACGTCGGAATTAGTCTGAACTCTTGGTGGACCATGCCCACACCGGCAGCGATGGCGTCAGCCGGTTTATTGAATTGGTGCTCAACTCCGTCAAGCGAGACGGTCCCCTCGTCGGGCAGGTAAACCCCAGCAAGCACGTTCATAAGCGTGGTCTTGCCAGCGCCGTTCTCACCCAGCACGGCGTGAACCGTGCCGGGTTGAACTTTCAGATTTGCTCCGGCGTTGGCAATTACACCTGGAAAACGTTTCCAGATGCCATCAAGGTCTACTGCTAACTGGCCGGCAGTAATTGTTCTAGCCCTCTACCGAACCAACTACGCCCTGAACAAAGAAGCCCATGCCAAGCAAGATGCCATCATTCATTTCGTCTCCGACAGCGCCAATTGGGTTGCCGAACGGATCAGCCAGATCAACGAGAAGCTTGCCGTCGTTGTCGGTGATCTGAGTTCCGTCTTGGGCGAACAACGCTCCATCGAACACGTCAAAGTCACCGTTGATGATTGCGTCTTTGATCGCCTTCATGTCACCAGCGACTGGTGAAGAATCTGGAATCTCGATGTCGACAACGCCGTCAGCCATTGAGCCCCAATAGGCCTCTGGGGTAAAGCTGTCGTTCTGCACCGACTCGATGACCGAGGTGTAGTAATCGGTCCAGTTCCAAACTGGTGCGGTCAGGTAGTTTCCAACCTGCTCACTCATGTCCGAGTGGTAGCCAAGGAAAGTTGCACCCGCATCGGTTGCTGCCTGGCCGGTAGCAGTTGAATCCTGATGCATGGTGAGCACGTCGGCACCCTTGTCCAGAAGTGCCTGGGCTGCGTTGCCCTCGACTCCTGGATCAAACCAGGTTGAAGTCCAAACTACTTCGACTACTGCGTCAGGGTTCGTTGCCTGCACACCAAGTGTGAATGCGTTGATGCCACGGATGACTTCAGGAATTGGGAACGCAGCTACGTAGCCGATAATTCCGGACTCGGTCTCGGCACCGGCGGCCATGCCAGCGATGTAGCGAGGCTGGTACATACGGCCGAATGCGTTGCTGAAGTTGGTGTCGTTTTTCTTGAAGCCCGAGATGTGAACAAAGTCAACATCGGGGTTGTCGGCAGCGAACTTTTCGGTTGCGTCCATGTATCCGAAAGACGTGGCGAAGATTACGTTGAAGCCGTCGTCGATGAACTGCTGAACAGAGTTATCAAACTCGGTTCCACCCTCGGGGATCGCTTCAACAAATGCAGTCTCGGCTCCGGTTGCCTCTTCGGCACCCTGACGTCCTAGGTCGTGCATGAAGTTCCAGCCTGCGTCTCCGACTGGCGCCACCATGACAAAGGCAGCCTTGGTTTCGGTTTCGTCGCTGCCACCACAGGCAGCTGCTACGAGCGATAGCGCAGCAAGAATCATGACAAGTTTGCTGCGCATGATGCGCTTCGCAGACGAGCGTGGGGTTACGGCATTCATTGGGACCCTCTCCTGGTCGAATCGCTTTGTTTCTATCGCCAATAAACGGCGCTAGCAAACACTTGGCGGCCTAGCCGCTATGCGATCTCAACTTTGGGAAGCAGGGTTTGGATCAAGTCGAGCATTTCGGTAAGCGGGAGGGGCTTCGAATAGAAGTAGCCCTGACCTAAAAGCAGACCGGCCCGGCGCACAGAAGCAAGGTCGGCGTGGCTCTCAATTCCTTCGGCCACGACCTTTAAACCGTAGCTCGACGCAAAGTTTCCAAGGGCTCTGACCATGTCAAAAGCCGCTGGATCAGCGATCCGACTGACCAGACTTCGATCAAGCTTTAGTTGAGTAAACGGAAGCGACAACAACTGGGTGATCGATGAGTAGCCGGTGCCGAAGTCATCGATTGCAAGACCGACTCCGGCCGAGCGAAGCCGACGCGCCGTTGCTTGAACCAACTTTGATTCGGCCAATTGTACCGATTCTGTTACTTCTAAGATCAGACGATTTGGATCGGTCTCTCCGCGGCCGATC
The DNA here is from genome assembly GCA_937922785.1 of uncultured Acidimicrobiales bacterium. Lineage (GTDB taxonomy): Bacteria > Actinomycetota > Acidimicrobiia > Acidimicrobiales > SZUA-35 > CALAJQ01. Next base: position 31,919 of record CALAJQ010000018.1, on the reverse strand, counting down.
GCCATGGCTACAAAGTCACTGAAGGTGTCAACCTCAAGATGGCTGGCTGCCACGTTCACCGAAACGGTAAGACCCTCGATGTCTCTTTCGACCATCAGATCCAAGGCGTGCACGGCGTTATGAATCATCACTCGATCAAGGCGATGGGAATAGCCCGCCTGTTCGACCAAAGGAATGAACTCATCGGGAGGAATAATCTTCCCGTTACGGTTCCAGCGGGCAAGAAGCTCCACCCCAACCGGAACGCCAGTTTTGGTGTCAACGATCATCTGCGCGTATGGGATTATCTCATCGGCTTCCATTGCCCGGTTGAGATCCGAAGTTAAAGCTCGTCGTTCGGCCAACATTTGTTGAAGTCCGGGGTCGCTCTTGACGAGTCGGTGCTTGCCGGCCTGCTTGGCCATTTGCAATGCCGACCCAGCGTGAAGAAAGAGTTTCTCAGCGTTTGCTTCTGAACGTGCGATCGAAACGGCACCGCAACTCAGCTTCAAACTTGTAATCGAGCGGCCCGATGGTTCGGTCAAGGGTGCGACCCGAAGGTCCATCAACTTCTCGCCAACTTCATCGGGGTCTGCGTCGGCGCCCAGCAACACAAACTCATCGCCTCCGAAACGGCAGGCAGTCCATCCTGGTGGCAAGATCCGGTTCAGGTTCATTGCCATGTCTTTAAGCGCCCGATCTCCGGCGCCGTAGCCATAGGCGTCGTTGATCATCTTGAAGTCGTCCAAGTCCAAAAACAGGCAATGGACGGTGTCGTTGCCAACATCACCGATCAGCTTGTTAACCGCAATCGCCGCACCGGTTCTGTTGGCCAATCCGGTGAGGGCGTCAGTGTGGGCAAGAAGCTGTGATTGCTCAGCGCTTATCGTCGCATCAACTCGCCGCTCGATGAGATCTCTCACTAAGAAAACAACTCCGCTTGCCCCGGCCGAGATGTACACGAGCACCCCGAGTGTGGCTGCAGCTTGGATCCACAGTGACTGGGAAAGAAAAATGATCAAATACGGAAGCGTGTAGCCAACGTTCGCTGTTGTCACCGAGGTCGTATAGGTCTGTGGGAGGTAGAGGGCATCGCCCGCCAGTCCGAGTCCGACCATAAAGACGAGATACCAGGCAACGCCCGCGGTAGAGACATGGTTAAATGCGAGCACGGGCAAGATTGCGAATGACAGCGTCATGCCAACTGAACGCCACCACGTTGCAATCTTGCGATGACGCTCGGTCATTTCATAGAACTCTGCACTGAATCCAACCAGGGCCTGTGAAACAAGAACCGCAACCCAAGGCACCAGAAGCCCTAGGTGCACGTGCTGGCCTAGCGCCAGGCACGTCAATCCCGCCACTCCCAAAAGCCCCAAACAATCAAGCCAGACTGTCTTGCGTCGTTGTTCGCTGAAAAGCGCCTCGCGCTCAGCTACCAATCGACTATTACGGTCCACAAGGTATGAATCGGCCGTTATTCATCGCACTTGAGCCACTAAATGGGGTCCCCGAGCAGGCCAGCACCTTGGTTAGGACATCTTGTTCAGGACGCTGCTGACACTGTTGCTCCACAGGCAAAATGATCCGAAACAAAGAACTTCTTTCCCGAAACATCAAGATCATGCTTGTCGCCAACCCAAGGTTTGGTCACATCAAGATTCGACGAGACGAACCAACGCGAAAAGTACGCTGAAAACTCAGCTCCGGTCTGGTTGAACTTATTGACCTTTGAATTCCAGGTTGGCCGAGGAGGTCTCTGGGTCTTTAGACCTAGTTCACCGATGGCCTCAGTTTCGCTAACCCGAGTGTTTGTGTCCCCCGCAATTAGCAAACCTTCTGATGGCCTCTGCTCAATAATTTGGCGAATCTGACTGAGACGGGTGCTGTCGGCTCCTCGACCGGGTTCAAGGTGTACGTTCGCAATTGTTAGATCGCCAAGGGTTACTGTCGACGCAAACGATCCAACGGTGGCCCACCGGGGTTCGTCGGTCATCAGTTCATGCTTAACCAAGATCGCAAGGTTGCCACTGTGGGTTTTGGGGTTTGGCCCGACCATCGAGTGAGTTGGCACATAAGGAACCAGACCCGGTAGTTCCTGAAGAAGCACCACGTCAGCCGAATGCTTGATCACCGTGTCGGCGACATAGGCCTCGGTGTTGTACATCTCCCAATGCTGGGGGGCTTGGGCTGATCGCGTCATCAACGCCAAATTCCAAGTTAGGAAAGAGATTTCCATAGGCCTTAGCTGGTCGGGCGCTGGTTAGCTAGCCCTCGTGGAGGCGGGCTTCAACTGCTCTCAACTCGAGTATTGCGTCACGAATAGCGTTGAAGTCGCTGTGACAAACTCCGTTTAACGCAGCACGCCCGTACTTCTGAAGCTCGCGCAGGTCATGTGTGAGCTGATCCTCTGGAACGTCTGGAGAGTGATGTTGCAGTGCCGCCGAAGCAAGCGAAGGCCAGCGAACGGCATCCTCATTGCCCATGATGTAACGCAGATCCGCCACAAGCGCCCTCACCGAACTGGCAGCCGCCTGAAGATGCGCTTGGCTGTACTCAGGACTTGGCAGGGATTCAGGACTTGGAAGAGCTTCGGAACCGCCTTCGTCGACCTCTTGGCCAAACCATCGGTCTGTTTCAATTGGTGTTTCAGTTGCCATGTCCGAGTCCCGCTTAACGTTCAACTCATCAGAGTACGCCATCATAGTCCCATATGAAGTTAGGGATTCTTGCCCTAACGGATTTGATCGCTCGATTTGTTTACCCGACCGGTGCAAATGTGTGCGCCGCAGAGTGGCGGACATAGCTCTGCCACTGCTCTGGAGCTTCGGTGGCCCCATCCAGCAAAGCGCCATCGACCAAACGGTCATAGAACTGCGACAACGGAGCTAGGGATGTCTCATCGATGCGGCGTTGCACGTGATGAGGGGTAATTTGTTGTGGATTGTCCAGTCCAGCTGCGCCAATCAGGTGGTCATAGGCCTTCACAGTTTTGGAGTGATAGGAGGCAATGCGCTTGGCCTTGTCGTCAACATCCAGTGCGCTCATCAGCCCTTGGTCTTGAGTGGCCACTCCTACCGGGCAGTCGTTCGTATGACACCGCAGTGTTTGAATACAACCGACGGCCATCATCATGGGGCGGGCAGAAGCGCAGCAGTCCGCCCCAAGAGCGCTGGCCATGAACATGTCGAAGCCGGACGCAATTTTGCCAGTGGCTATCAGCGTCACGCGATCTCTGAGCCCTAGACCCACCAAAGTAGAGTTGACGAAGTTGAGCCCCTCACGCATTGGCATTCCAACACTGTTGATGAATTCGAACGGTGCTGCTCCAGTGCCGCCCTCTGATCCGTCAAGGGAAATGAAGTCAGGCGTAATGCCGGTCTCGAGCATGGCTTTTCCAATGGCGACAAACTCGGCTGGATTACCAACACACAACTTAAAGCCAATTGGTTTCCCACCAGACAGCTCGCGCAACTGAGCGATGAACTCACACAATCCGATTGGGGTAGAGAAAGCCAAATGCCCGGGAGGCGACAGAACGTCGCGGCCCATGGGTACTCCACGGATTTGGGAGATCTCGGATGTGACTTTTCCTGCTGGCAAGATCCCGCCGTGGCCGGGCTTTGCCCCCTGAGACAGCTTCAGCTCAATCATCTTGACCTGAGGAAGTGCTGCGTTTTCCTTGAACTTCTCGGCGTCAAAGTTGCCGTCGGCGGCCCGGGCGCCAAAGTATCCCGTGCCCAATTGCCAAATGAGGTCGCCTCCGTGCTCAAGATGGCAGGGGGCGATCCCGCCCTCTCCGGTGTTCTGGGCAAAACCAGCAAGCGCTGCGCCCTTGTTCATCGCAAGCACGGCATTGGCGCTAAGCGACCCGTAGCTCATCGCAGAGATATTCAGATAAGACGAATCGTAAGGCTGAGTGCAGTCTGGGCCGCCAATGCTGATCCGAGGAGAAGTCTTGGGCGGATCTTTGGGAACAAGGCTTTGGACGATGAACTCAAATCCTGGTTCATACACGTCAGTTTGAGCGCCAAACGGAATCTTGTCTAAGTCCCCCTTGGACCGTTGATACACAAGCGACCTGACTTCGCGAGGAAACGGCCGGCCATCAATATCGGACTCGATGAAGTACTGGAGCAGCTCCGGACGCAACTTCTCCGCCAGGTAACGGCCGTGGCCGATCACTGGGTAGTTCCTCAAAATCGCGTGCCGCGGCTGGGTCGCGTCGCGGATTCCGACGACGACTATCAGCGCCACTGGCACCAGAAGAAATAGGCCCCAGCGGCTAGCAACCGCTAGCGCCGCTGACCCAAGCAGCGCCAAGGGGGCCAGGACAAAGAACCACTGTCTGATGGATAGTTTCACCGCAATCGATGCCTTGCAGTTTCGGGTGCTTCAGTGCGTGCTTTGTTGGCTGCCAGTTTGAGTGCTGTCACAGTTTCAACCTAGACGCCCGGCACTAATTTTTGGACCCAAAGTGCCGATGGAAAGGAATGGCAGTCAATTGCGATTGGTGCAAGGGCGAGTTCATCCGCTTCCATAACTGGCTCCCCGATAGGCCCAAGAATCGATGGGACACCGTTGCGCTTTGTGTGCGTTGTTTCAGCGAGGCAAAGACAACTGGCAGGAAGGCACGCAAAGCTCCACCTCGCTTTCCAGGAGCGACACCGCTGCCAGAGCCAGCCGCCGACAGGACGACCGACGTAATGATGGGTGTGACATTGTCCCAGCTTGAGGCGCGTCGGGCCAGGTGGGCCCGCATCCAGCGCTACGAAGACGCTCCTCAATGACAGTCCGGACTGAAACAATTCTGCCGACCGCAAAGGCATAGGCTCATGTGATGCGTATTGCACTTGTCATGGGTTCTGGCGGAACGTCGGGGTCGCTGTGGATGCGAACACTCTTGGCTGAGCTCGACAAGGCAATAGGGTTCCAGCCCAGTCACGCCCAAACAATCATTGGCACCTCAGCTGGTGCAATCGTTGGTGGCGAGGCCAAGCCGTACTCGGCTCCAGAACCAGCGGTATCGGACGCCCTCCTTGCTTTGGCTGCTCCTTTGCCCACGCTGAAACAGAACCGGACCGCATACCTGTTTCGGCGGATCTTGGGCCGCCTAATCGGCATTGCCGCGGTTACAGGACGTCACGACTCGCGTGAGTGGGTTCGCAATCCGCCGGCCCACGAAGGCCTTCGCACAGTTACAACCACCAGTCTTGGGGGCCGCAGGGTTGCAAAACCGAGAGGCGTAAACGCCATTGACGAGGTCGCAGCTTCAGCAGCGATTCCCTTTTGGAATATGCCGATCCGGATCGACGGCAAACGGCTGAGCGACGGGGCAGTTTGGTCAGCTACAAACGCCGACCTCATCGACGCAGATGAGTTTGACCTCCTTGTCTTGTTCACTCCCCACGTGACCGTGGAATCCAAGACGCTGAGCTTCACTGGCCTCCACAGAATTCAGCTGGCAAAAGAGCTAAAAGGATGGCGGTCTTCAGGTAAGCCTTGCTTGTGGTTTGTACCCAGCTTGGAGTCTTACAGCGAACGTGACGATCGTTCCGCAGTTGTGCGTGATGCGCTAGCCCTGGCTACCGCTAAATTGGCGTGATGGATACCTACGAACGGCCAACCATTTCAGTGCCAGATACTCCTGCGCCCACCGAGCTCGTGATCGAGGATCTGCTGGTAGGCGAAGGCGAAGAGGCCCTTCCTGGCATGCAGGTCAATGTTGACTACGTCGGCGTTTCTTGGAGCACCGGGCAAGAGTTCGACGCTTCATGGAACCGGGGACAGCCTTTGCCGTTCACATTGGGTACCGGGCAAGTTATCCAAGGTTGGGACAACGGCGTTGCTGGGATGAGGGTCGGCGGACGTCGAACCATCACGATCCCTCCGCACATGGGATACGGCGCAGCAGGTGCTGGTGGAGTGATCGGCCCGAACGAGACTTTGATCTTCACGGTGGACCTTCGTTCGATTGGCTAAGTGCCACCGCCCACAGCTCGGTTGATCACACGGTCAGCGTGTGGTCAAGAGCGTGAGTTTGCCAGCAAGCTCGACCAGACTGGCCCTCTATGGCTGACTATCTACTCAGGTCCGCAACTGTAGAAGTTGCAGTTAGTGATCACGGAGCCACCCTTAAATCGGTTGTGACACCTGATCGATATGGGGTCAGGGCCGAGATCACCCGGGGCGGGATCACATATGCCGGAGCAACGTGTGGCCGTTTCGCAAACCGGCTAGCCGGGGGCCAATTCGAGCTGGACGGGGTTAGATACCAGGTCACTCAGAACGAAGGGAGCAATCAGCTTCACGGAGGCGCCAGTGGCTTTGATCTCAAGGCATGGGAGGCGAGGCCATATTCTGACGGTGATCGTGATGGTGTCGAGCTAACACTAACGAGCCCAGATGGTGACGAGGGCTACCCCGGCGAGTTGCAGGTATCAGTCAGCTACTGGATCGATCAGACCGACACCCTCGGAATCGACTTCAAGGCCACCACTGATGCCACCACAGTCCTAAACCTGACGAATCACGCGTATTGGAATCTGGGTGATGCGGACAGTCAGGCTCTTAGCGACCACAATCTGCAATTAGGTGCGTCCAGTTACGTTGCAGTCAACAAGGCTTTGATACCAACCGGTGAGCTGCTTGGAGTTCAGGATTCGGTGTTTGACCTGACTGCGGGCCGATCATTGACCGAGTCATATGATCACTGCTTTGTGCTGGACCAGCCCCTTACTGATTCCCCAGCAGCCGTCTTGTCCAATCTTAAGAGCGGTCGAATAATGAAAGTTCACACCGACCAACCTGGTTTGCAGGTCTATACCGCCGACCACAACCACCGCTTTGGAGTTGCTTTGGAGGCGCAGGGTTTCCCAGACGCTCCCAACCATTCGAACTTTCCGTCAGCAGTGCTGCGGCCAGGCGAGGTCTACAGCCGTCAGATCCGAATTCAATTCGGCACAAATTAGGCAGCTGGGTGCTAGAACTCTCGAAGCCCGACTAGATCCCATTCTTGACCCGGTTTGGCGGGAAGCCCGCCGGGCTTGTTACACGCAATGCTTGGGACCTGGCGGCCCTTTACAACCTCAACTTCCCAACGTCGCCCCATTCCCGACACCTGGACCATCCCAGATTCGCCAACACGGACCTGCCTATCGAAAGCGTCGTCCCACTCCCACCCCACGTGGCTCCACACAGCGATCTCGGCAACTTGAGCTGCACCTCGGGCAGCTCCCCACCACCCTCGACACTTGGGAGCAAGTTCCGCGGTAGTGACCGAACGTTCGGCGATTGCGGCTTGGTCTTGTTCGGTCAGGAAGGCCCACATCCGTCCTGATGGGAAAGTCAGCGCGGTCGGAGCGAACCGGTGGCCGCCAGTGTGGGAGACACGAACCAACTCGATATCGGGCGCGACCTGTTCAACAGCCACTGCGTGGCGCATGCCATCTCCACCACAGCAAATGTCGTGAGATCCCTGGGTGCAAACCAAGGACCAATTGGCCGCTGGAGCCGACGCCGTCAAGAACGTCGGTGCTTCGGTCCCAGTTCGACCTAGCTCAGCCACGAACCCACCAAGCAGATCATCTGCAATCACGTGCTCTGAAGCAACTGTGCCTGCTGACGAACGCCAGAATGTGGTTGCTCTAGTCTGACCAGTCTCGGTACCGGGCCTGGGAACCGAAGCCAGAATGCGGCAGGGTCCCGATGATGTCATGAAGGTGCCACTTAGTCCGGCGAGAAGTTGGTGATCAAAAACTGGTTTCGGCCACGGTAACGGGGTCTCGATCACCGCAATTACCGACGCAGCGATTGCGGTGCCAGCTGGGCTTAAGTCAATAGAGCGCGCAAAATGGGAGCAGTGCATGACCTCGTTGGGCTCAAGCGTCAACATCTAGCGACTCCGCACTCGCTGTGAATAGGCCCGGCGGGCCTCCTCGGCTGAAGGTAGACGGTTGCTTCGAGTAACTCCAGACCGACGGTCAATCCTGACAGGAGTGATCGATCCGGGCTCGGGCGAGGCCGTTGCGGGGTAGACGGCTATCACCTGACCTGCACCATCAGGCGCTTCGGGTCCTAAAGCCAGTTCGCGAGCGTTGGTTCCCACACGGGGAAAGACGACGGTGTCCCGTACCGACTCCAAATCAAGCCACCACTTCTTGTTTGGTTTCATCGATCCGTGACCAAGGCGATCCGCTCTAGCGATGAAGCGCTTGCGTAGCAACGGAATCGAGATTGCAAGCCTTACCCATAGTCGCTGGCCCACAGTGTCGGGCGCGTCGAACGGACATACCTTCACACAACGCGTACACCCAGACCCTCCCGGGTTGTCCAACACATAGGTGGTGCACTTCTCAAAGTCTCGAGTCCACTGCTCGACTCCGTCAAACATCTTGCGTTCACCAAAGGTGATTGCGTCGGAGGGGCATTCGCGTGCGCAACGGTTGCACTTGGAGCAGATGTCTTGAAGACCAAAGTCAATCGGTTTGTCAGGCGCCAAAGGCATGTTGGTGGTCACCACTACCGAGGCCTGACTGGGGCCAATGAACGGGTTGACAACAACTTCGCCAATACGGCTTAGCTCACCCAGTCCGGCCGCGACCAGTAACGGAGCATGACGGACAGACCCGGCGGCTTCGGTGTGGGCCTCGGCTGCAAACCCAAGGTTTCGAATGTGGGCAGCCAACATTGCACCGATCTCAGCACACCGGAGTTGATCGCTGAGGCGTTGGGCTCCAGTGATCCAATCGTCGCCGCTCGAACCATCAGTTGTGTCACGGTGAGAGTCGACCATGACAACGACGGCGTTGGCCGCGTCAGCAGCAATCGGCTCGCCCAAGGTGTCGTGGGAAAAGTAGGCATGTTGAGGTACCTCGCAAATGCCCACTATGTCACCACCGAGGTAATGAGCTGTTGCCTTGATCCGAACTGCGTTGCGGTCAGCATCGGCATGACCAGGCGCAACTTCCGAAGCGATCTCGCCTGCCTGTAGTGGCACAAGGGCGCCAATTAGCGGATTAAACGCCTGGGTCGCAGGCGTTCGGTGATTCATGTCTTGGCGTCGCTTTTGCAGCGTCGGTCCTAGGTCGCCATAAAGCGCTCGCTGCATAAAGGTTGCGCGCACCGGCAAGCGGGGCGGGCTGATCATTAAGACAGTAGGCGTAGCCACACGCCGTAGTCGTTCCATGGGGTATCGGCCAAAGTGCCGGAGCCGCCGAGAGTTATTGAGAACGCTCAGGGTTGGCTTTGTTCCATGCCGACCAAGCAGTCGACTGAAGCCAAGGTTTCGGGTCCAGTCGGTTAATCTGCTTCGAGCCAGTGGGGCGTCCGCTACTAGCTCAGTGTTCATACTGACCATGGCAAGTGCGAAACCACCCTCGATCATCGGGTGGCTCACTCCCCCAGAACGAATCTCAATTACGCCGGCCTGCAAGCCAGCGCGATACAGGTCGACCTCTGTCTCGGTAACGGTGTGTGCCGTCGCCCCGTAACCCAACCTCCGCAGGTAGTTCGCGGTGACAACAGCGATCCGGGCCGCTCTAAGGTCGGCCAGCTCCTGCTGGGTTCCAATTAGATATTCAGACGCCGCTTCATCATGACTGACTGGAGTTTCGTGAGCTACCAGGACCATGAGGCCAAACTGATGCTCGGCCGGTCCGAGCCACGCAAGTTCGGGGATCGAGCAGATTCCCACAACATCAGCGCCTTGGAAGTAGGCCCACGCCTTCAGATGGTTCGACACAGCCTCGGGGTCATTCGGGAGCGGAGCGGGTTCGCCGGTAATAGGGCCGCTTCGGAAGTGGTCTAGTAACTCGCCAAAGGGTCCGAACACGTTACTTAGCGCCAGTGGGCCAGCTTCACCGGTCTCGGCCGGCAGACCCAGCCCGCGACGCTTCTTCACGCCTGGTGGAACATCCTTGTGATTGTTCAACCTAGGAAGATCTTCTAGGGGGTATGGACCCAGGTGAACTGGCCTTTTGTTAGCCGAACGGAGCCAAGGCATAGCCAGAAACTCTAGTTCAACTTTGTGCAGGTTCGTGACGGGGGTTACGGTCTTGTTCAACGCTATGAAGGGACTAATAAGTTGACTTTGGTCAAAGGCTCAATCCTTGGAAACAAGGTGCTCCGCAAGGAAGACCCAACGCTGTTGTCTGGCGACGATCGCTTCCTTGACGACATGGATCACACCGGCGGTGTCTACCTCCATTTCGCTCGTTCTCCCTTTGCCCACGCGGCGATGTCAGACGTTGACATCAGCGGCGCAGAATCGATGCCGGGCGTAGTAGGCGTCTGGACTGCAGCAAACTTAGGCATTGCACCGTTTCCGTTGTTCATGGCGTTCCCCAATCACGCCAGGCCACCGTTAGCAATCGACACCATCCGCTACGTCGGAGAGCCATATGCGGTAGTTGCTGCCGAGTCGCCGGAGCAAGCCGCCGATGCGGCCGAGATGATCTTTGCTGAGTTTGAGCCCAAGGACACCGTGACTAGCGGCGAAGAGGCTCGCAAGCCTGACTCACCTCAACTGTTTCCGTCTGAAGGTTCAAACATTTGCTTTCACACCGAGTTGGGAATCGACTCCGATCCCCTGGAAGGTGCCGACGTTGTTGTGGAAGGTCGAGTTGTTTCCCAACGGCTAGCTGGTGTTCCGATGGAGCCAAACGGCGCAGTTGCCCGGATCGTGGACGACGGCGTCGAGCTGTGGATCTCTTGTCAGAACCCTGTGCAACTTCATGATCCGATTGCCGGAATCCTCGGCTTGGACAAGTCCAAGGTCCGCGTCGCTGCCCCCGCAGTAGGCGGTGGCTTCGGTTCCAAAGCTGGCTTCTACCCCGAGCAGGTAATCACAGCCAAGGTTGCTCTCGAGCTTGGTCGTTCAGCCAAGTGGGTTGAGACTCGCTCGGAAAACATGGTCACCATGAATCACGGGCGAGACATGTTCCTTGACGCCAAGATGGGGTTCACAAACGATGGCAAGATCGTCGGCTTGGATTGTGACGTTGTTGCCAACTGCGGCGCCTATCCAGCCCTTGGCGCAATCCTGACGACCTTCACTCAGACGATGATTCAAGGCGTCTACGACATCCCCAAGGTGCGCTATGTGGCCGACAGCGTGGTAACTAACACCACAACGATCGGCGCTTACCGAGGTGCTGGTCGGCCCGAAGCTACACAAATGCTGGAACGCATCATCGATATGGCCGCTGACCAGCTAGGGATGGACGCTGGCGAGATTCGCCGGAAGAACTTCCTTCAGCCCGATGCCTTCCCGTTCACAACACTGAGCGGTGCGAACTATGACAACGGCGAGTACGAGAAGACTCTCGACGCAGCACTAGAGGCCAGCAACTACGAGGCCCTTCTGGCTGAACAGGCCGAGCGTCGGGCGTCCGGTTCTTCAAAGCAACTGGGCATCGGCTTTGGGGCCTATGTCGAGGTGACCGCACCAGCTGGTCTACACGTTGAGTACGGAGCGGTTGAAGTTCTGACCGATGGAACCGTTACTGCCACCGTGGGCACTAGCGCTCACGGTCAAGGCCACGACACCGCCTTCTCGATGATCGTCGCTGAACATCTTGGTGTGCAGCTTGAAGACGTAAAGCTGTACCAGTCCGACACAAAGCACGTGCCTCGAGGCTCGGGAACCGTTGGCAGTCGCTCACTTCAGACCGCCGGGTCGGCCGTATTCGTAGCGTCAGAGAACGTTCTCGAAAAGGCCAAGAAACTGGCATCACACCTGTTGGAAGCAGCCGAAGAAGACATCGTGACCGGGGGCGGCGGGCTTCAGGTTGCGGGTGTTCCCAGTAGCTCGATGAGCTGGGCCGAACTGGCAACCGCTGCCCAAGATCCAGCCAAGCTGCCTGAAGGCATGGAGCCTGGTCTTGGTCACGAACTCGATTTCGACGGCCAGGATTCCACGTTTCCATTCGGAGTTCACATCAGCCTTGTCGAGGTTGACACTGACACCGGCGCTGTTGAAATGCTGAAGCATTGGGCTGTTGATGATTGCGGCAAGATCCTGAACCCAATGATGGTTTCGGGTCAGCAGCACGGCGGCATAGCCCAGGGCGCCGCTCAGGCATTGTTCGAACAGGTTGTGTACGACGAAGACGGCAACCCGGTCACATCGAACTTGATGGATTATGCAATCCCGTCAGCGGCCGAGCTTCCCTTCTTTGAGACCCAAAACACCGAGACTCCGACCTACCGGAACCCGCTTGGCGCCAAGGGCATCGGCGAGTCTGGAACCATCGGATCAACCCCGGCCATTCACAACGCGGTTATCGACGCCGTGAGCCACTTGGGCGTTACTCACCTGGACATGCCACTAACGGCTGAGAAGGTTTGGCGGGCTATCAACAACCCGAGCTAACACTTCTGGCTATCTAGTTGGATCCTGCTTAGATCGCCCTACTTGGATCGCCTAGTTAAAGCGGTCCGGCTGCAGGCACATGGTCTCCATGGCCTGCGGCCTTAAGCGCGCCGCGAACACTTTCGGCCATGTCGTCCAAGGCATCAGCCCGGGGTGAGACTTCGGCGTTGCGGAAGTCCAGTTGGGCCATGGTCTGCATCGGCACAACGTGAACGTGAACATGGGGAACTTCGAAGCCGGCGATTAGTAGGCCAACTCGTTCACAGGGCACAAGCTCTTTCATGACCTTGCCGATCTTGTGGGCAACGGCCATTACGTGGGCTGCTGTGTCTGAGTCCAACTCGGTCCATTGGTCGATCTCGACCTTTGGGATCACTAGCAGGTGGCCTGGATGCAAAGGACGGATGTCCATCATAGCGATGCAAGTGTCGTCATTCCATACAAAGCGACCGGGGATGTCGCCGTTGATGATCTTGGTGAAGATAGTGGCCATTGGCTCAGCCTACCCAAGGGGCGTTTTCGCGTCTGACGAACGCCGCAATTCCCGCCTGGGCTTCGTCGGACTCAAACAACTCTCGTGATCGCACTTCAGTCCAGTCGAACGCTGCACCGATCTCCATATCGGGTACCCGGTCAATCAGGTCCTTGGCCGCAGCAAGAGCATTCGGTCCGCCTTTGAGTAGATCTTGGACGAATCCGTCGACCGTCTCATCGAGTTCTTCGGGAGCGACCGCCCGGTTGACGAGGCCGGCCCGTGCGGCTCGTTCGGGGGTGAAGCGAACCCCGGTGAGAAACAGCTCGCTGGCGTCAGCCTTGGACATCTTTGGCAGGCACACGACGCTGATCACCGCAGGGGCAACGCCGAGGCGGACCTCGGTGAAGCCGATCTTGGCGTCGTCTCTCATCACCGAGATATCACATACCGCAGCCAGCCCGACCCCTCCCCCGGTTGCGTGGCCGTCGATTCGGCCAACGACGGGCTTTGGCGAGGCCGAGATCAATCGGAAGATGTCAACGAAGTTCCGAGACTTGGCCCCGTCGTTCACGCCCGGGTTTGCCGACTTCAAGTTCGCTCCGGCACAGAAAGTGTTCCCAACATTGGTCAACACAATGACCCGGACCCCATCATCGGCCGCAGCAGCCTCAAGGTTCTCACAAAGGCTGACTACCAAGTCGGGCCCCAAAGAGTTCTTAGACTCAGGCTGGTTCAAAGTAATTGTGGCTACACCCTCAACCACCGAATAAAGCGTCGCATTTTCACTCACCTCCTAATTATGGGGGTCAAGTCTCAAAAGTAGCTAGGTGGCACCCACGCGGCCTCCGTGGCCGGAAAGAAGCAAAGAGACGGTGGCACCCAAGCGGCCTCCGTGGCCGGAAAGAAGCAAAGAGACGGTGGCACCCAAGCGGCCTCCGTGGCCGGGGAACGGCAAAGAATGCTTCAAGTCTGGAACTTGGTTAACTCGGTTTTCTGTGGATAAGTGCTAATTCGATGCCGATGAGATCTCACCGTCATACAATCTGGCGGTGACCGAACGCCATCAAGACACCCCTGCTCACCGGTATGACGCAGCCCTCGCCGGTCGCATCGAGACCGACTGGCAAGCGCGCTGGAAAGCCCTAGGGACCTACCACACGCCAAATCCTGCGGGCTCCCTTACCGATGGCCCAGCTGACGGACCTGCCGATCTGGCAACGCGGCCGAAGCTGTTCATCATGGACATGTTCCCGTATCCGTCTGGAACTGGCCTGCACGTAGGCCACCCCCTGGGCTACATAAGCACCGACGTCTACGCCCGATTCAAGCGTATGACCGGCCACAACGTGCTGCACACGATGGGTTATGACGCGTTCGGACTCCCCGCCGAGGAACACGCCCGCCAGACCGGCGAGCACCCTCGAGTTAACACCGAAGCCAACATCGCCAACATGAGCCGCCAACTCGCTCGCCTTGGCCTAGGCCACGACGACCGCCGGGCAATAAACACAACTGATGAGACCTACTACCGCTGGACCCAGTGGATCTTCCTTCAGATCTTCAACAGCTGGTTCGACGAAGAGGCCCAGCAAGCTCGCCCGATTGATGAGCTCGTGGCCAAGTTCGCATCCGGTGAGCGACCTACCCCCGATGGCCTCGCCTGGAATGACTTAAGCCAATCCGACCAGTTGGACATCTTGGATCAGCACCGCTTGGCCTATGTCTCAGAGGCTCCGGTTAACTGGTGCCCGGGGCTTGGAACAGTTCTGGCCAACGAAGAGGTCACCGCCGAAGGTCTGAGCGATCGCGGCAACTTTCCGGTTTACCGACGCCCATTGAAGCAGTGGATGATGCGGATCACGGCCTATTCAGACCGCCTGCTGGACGACCTGGATCTGTTGGACTGGACCGACAGCATCAAGACCATGCAGCGCAACTGGATCGGCCGATCTGAAGGCGCGATCGTCGACTTTGCTGTGGCGGGTTCGGGTGGCGAGGCGAACCCTGGGATCGAACCAATCCAGGTGTTCACGACCCGACCCGACACCTTGTACGGCGCTACTTACATGGTGTTGGCACCCGAGCACGCTCTTGTTGATGCCTTGGCCGGTGACGCTTGGCCCGAAGGTGTGTCCGAGGTTTGGACTGGAGGCGCTGCAACTCCGGCCGAAGCTATTGCCGCCTATCGTCTGGCGACCTCCCAACAGAGCGATCTTGCTCGCCAAGAAAATAGGGAAAAGACCGGTGTCTTCACTGGCTCGTTTGCGATCAATCCGGTCAACGGAAAGCAAGTGCCGATCTTCATCGCCGACTATGTGCTGATGGGTTATGGCACCGGGGCAATCATGGCCGTGCCTGGCCAGGACGAACGAGACTGGGAATTCGCCGAAGTCTTTGGCCTTGAGATCATTCGGACCGTTGAACCGCCGGCCGACTTCGACGGGAAGGCATTCACGGGCGACGGGGCAGCCATAAACTCTGACTTTTTGAACGGCATGACCGTTGACGATGCGAAGGCCGCCATCATCGACAAACTTGAGGGCGACGGCAGCGGCAAACGCACTGTCACCACCAAGTTGCGTGACTGGCTGTTTGCTCGCCAGCGCTACTGGGGCGAACCCATTCCAATTGTCTTCGACGAAACCGGCCACGCCCGCGCCCTGCCTGAAGACCAGCTGCCAGTTGAGCTTCCTCCGCTAATCGACTGGGCGCCCCGGGAACTGGACGAAGACTCTGAACCCGAACCACCACTAGGCCGAGCCGACGGCTGGACGACGCTAGAGCTAGACCTAGGCGACGGACCCAACACCTACAAGCGCGATCTGAACACGATGCCCCAGTGGGCTGGTTCGTGTTGGTACTACCTGCGCTACATCGACCCCGAGAGCAGCGACATCATCGCCAACCCGGAGTCGGAGAAATACTGGATGCAAGGCGAAGGCACGCCCGAAGACGGCGGGGTCGATTTGTATGTCGGCGGCGTAGAGCACGCGGTGCTGCATCTGCTTTACAGCCGGTTCTGGCACAAGGTGCTTTATGACCTGGGCCACGTGAGCACCCTGGAGCCGTTCAAGCGTCTGATCAACCAGGGCTACATCCAGGCGTATGCGTTTGTGGACGAACGCGGTGTGCATGTGGAGGCCAGCGAAGTGGTCGAGGCCGACGGTGGTTGGACTCAAAACGGGAATCCGGTCGAGCGTCTATACGGCAAGATGGGCAAGTCGCTGAAGAACTCAGTGACTCCCGATGACATGTATGAGACCTACGGTGCCGACACATTGCGGCTCTATGAAATGTTCATGGGCCCCATCGACCAGGACCGTCCGTGGGAAACCAAATCTGTTGTTGGTTCTCACCGTCTGTTGCAACGTGTCTGGCGCAACCTGGTTGACGAAGAATCTGGAGCACTGAAGATCTCTGACGAGCCAGCTTCGGATGACCTGCGACGAGCTTTGCATCGAACCATCGACGCCGTCCGTTCCGACATGGACAAGCTCAGCTTTAACACTGCAATCGCCCGAATCACTGAGCTGAACAACGAGATCACGAAGCTTGACGGTTCAACCCCGCGCGAGGTCGCGCAGCCTTTGGTTCGTTTGCTTTCGCCGCTGGTTCCTCACGTTGCCGAAGAGTTGTGGAGCCGCATGGGCGAAGAAGGCTCGGTTGTGTTTGCCGACTTCCCAGTTGCGGACCAGAGCTTGTTGGTTAGCGACGAAGTCGAGATTGCTGTACAGATCAAAGGCAAGGTTCGTGCTCGGATCACAGTGTCAGCAGACGCAGATGAAGAGACAATGACCGCAGCCGCGATGGCGGATGAACGGATTCAGGAACTGCTGGGAGACTCAGAGATCCGAAAGACCATCGTGGTACCGGGTCGCTTGGTCAACATCATCGCTTAACCAGGGCCTCGCCTAAGTGGGCCCAGGCTGAGACCGAGGCCCAACCAATTCAGCTAGTCGATGTCGGGGTAGATCGACGGTGGCGGTCCGGGGACTCCTGGGCCGTCGCATACCCAACACTGGGTTTCGATGGCGCCCGTCCATGCAACTTCACAACTTAGGCAGCTCATTCTCAAGCCGACCCGCCGGTAGCGCATGGCGCGCTGCACGGGAGCTTGAAGCGCAGCGGTAGTAGCCACGGTTGCATTCGCCGGAGTTGTTTCGGACACAACAACTCAATCGGCACGATGGCTCAGTCATGTGAGGTTTTTCGCAAAAGTCCTGCTTTGTGACAGGCCGACCCGCTATGGCAACACAGCAGACCTATTGGCGTCCAGCAGCTTCTCGAGGCTGGCCATTGCCTGTAGAACAGCAACATCATCAAGCTGGCGCCCGACTATCTGGAGGCCAACCGGCATGCCGTCGGCAGTAAAACCGCAGTTGATCGACGCTGCCGGATTACGGGTCATGTTGAATCCGTAGGTGTAACTAACCCAGCCAAGTTCCTCGGTGCCGTTGATAGTGCCGTCTGCTCCGTGGAACGGCGTGTGGCCCGCACACGTTGGAGTAATCAGCAGCGGAGCGTTTATAAAGACGTCCTCCAAGGCAAGGTTCAGATTGTGAACCGCATCCACAGCCAGGGCGTAGTCAATGGCGGACATCTTCATTCCGGCTTCGGTTTGGAACTGAAGTGACGGGTCAATCGAGTCAAACTCCGGCGTCCCGATCAAGTGACCAAGTGTGCGAGCGCGGTTAGCGGCCCACATCGTGAACCACGGGGCGACCGGATCTTCGTCCCAAACGGTTTCCACTGGCAACACGTCGACCCCGGCTGCTGCCATTCGATCGATCGCCTCGCTGCAGATCGACAAAATCTCCCGGTCTGGATTGGCGTAACCCATGGTTGGCGCCCAGGCGACACGAGCGGGCAGCCTCGCAACCGACACTGCTTCATACCACGGCGCCCCCGAACGAGGCAGCGAAAAAGGATCGGTCGGGTGAGGCCCGACACAAACGTCGAGCGCAAATGCAGCATCAGCTGTGGTCCGGGTCATCGGGCCCTTGACCGAACATATTCCAGACCCCGGAGGATTCACTCCCCCATTTGGCACGCGGCCTTGAGTTGTCTTGATCGCCGACAGCCCGCACGCCGCCGCGGGCAAGCGGATCGACCCACCGCCATCTGATCCGGTGGCCAAAGGCACCATGCCCGAAGCTAGCGCCGCGCCCGATCCGCCGGATGACCCTCCCGAGCTGCGGGCATAGTTCCAAGGGTTCGAGGTGTTGCCAGTCAAGGGCGACTCAGTGACACCTTTGTGTCCGTACTCCGGCGTGGTCGTCTTGCCAACAATGACACAGCCGGCCGCTCGAAGTCTGGCCACTAGTACCGAGTCGGTTTCCGCAGGCTCATCGCTAGACAGCACCGAGCCATAACGCGTCGGAAGTCCAATGGCGTCTTCTAGATCTTTCACTCCGATCGGAATGCCGGCGAGAGGACCTATCGAATCGCCGGAGACGATTCGCTGATCGATTTCGGTGGCGGCCGCCATGGCGGCCTCAGCGTCGGTGCAAACGAACGCGTTGATGTCGCCATTCAGTTGATCGATGCGCTCAAGGGCCGAACCTATTAGTTCTCTCGCTGAAATCTGGCGTTGCCTAACCTTTGATGCCAGATCGCCCACATCGTGCTGTCGGAAGTCCATCTGTCTAACTTAGCTACAGTTGCAGCGATGTTTAATTCGTGGATCTTTGACATGGACGGTTTGCTCGCTGAAACGGAATCGTTGTGGCGCATCGCCGAGCGAGAAGCCGTCGCTGAGCTGGGGATTCCCCTTACCGATGCTGACTTTGATGCCACGATGGGGATCCGAATGCGCGACGTTGCCCGTATCTGGCATGGTCGGTTTAACTGGGGTAGCTCGCCTACTCCGGATGAGGTCGCGGACAAGGTAATTGATCGTGTTATCGAGCTGAGCCGCAACATCGAGCCGCTTGCCGGTGTTATGGACGCGCTGGATTTGGCTGCGGAGCTTGGGATGAAAGTCGGTTTGTGTTCCTCGTCTGACTCGCGAATGATCGAAGCAATCGTCGGCTCTCTTGGAATCACTGACCGGTTTGACGTGGTCCACTCCGCGGAACATGACCAGTACGGCAAACCTCATCCGATGCCCTATCTCCAAACTGCCGCGATGTTGGGCGTTGACCCGAACGACTGCCTTGTCTTTGAAGACTCGGTCACCGGCTGTGTATCAGCCAAGGCCGCAGGCATGACTGTCATCGCTGTACCCGCAAGCCACGACATGACAGACGTTCGATTCGGGCTTGCCGATGCTGTGTTGAGCTGGATGACCGATCTCGACGCTGGGGTTATTGATCGCCTTGGCTCAGGTGGCCTCTATCCGTCACTAGTCCGGCCTCGGTTCCACTTGGCCTTTGAGGTGGATGACCTTGACGCTGCCCGTCACTTTTACGGCACAGTCCTTGGCTGTAGCGAAGGTCGAAGCTCAGACGCCTGGGTCGACTTCGATCTGTTCGGGCACCAAATTGTTGCCCACCATGTGCCAGCCGGCGTCCAGGCAGCTGCCACTAACCCGGTCGATGGAGAGGACGTGCCAGCCCGCCATTTCGGGCTGTTGCTAACGGTAGAGGGCTGGGACGCCCTGGTTGCAAGACTGCGCCAACACGACACCCAGTTCGTGATCGAACCTCAAACGAGGTTCGAAGGCGAGGTTGGAGAACAGCGGACCTGCTTCCTGTTAGACCCTTCCGGCAACGCTCTAGAGTTCAAGGCTTTTGTTGACGAAAACCAGGTCTTCGCCACCACTTAACCCGAACTGGCTGCACCGAGAACCGGATTCGGTCGTGGCGACAGCCAGAACGGTGAATATTAGGTTCCTAGACAGGCGATCTTGTTGGGTGTCAGAGGCACTTCCCGGATCGTGCCAACCGGACAGACCCCGTCTTCAAAACGGGCGCCAATGACACGCCCGTCATACAGCGCGCCGCCGTCACACGGGACAGCCAGAAGCGACGGCCCGGTTGCAATCCGAACACACGCATTAGCCTCCACCCCCAACCCAGGACCGGGGACGGTGGAGGGCGGCGGGGCTGAAGGCTCTCGGGCAAACGCGGTGAAGATGAAGATCGCGACGAGAAGACCCATCATGGCCAGCCAAGGTGTCGCTCTCAAAACCGCGGCCGAACCGTTGGCGATCTCTGCTTCAGAATTGCGGCGACGGGCCGCTAGGAACTCTGGATCGAGCAACCGAGGGTCAATCCTGATCACATCGTCTTGGATATTGATGCCACCGCTACTGGGTGTAGTTGTGCCGCGAGTTCGCATTCGGTCGAACTCTGCCCGTCGCGTCTTGTCGCCCAGCACTCGCCACGCTTCGTTCACTGAACGCATCGATGCTTCGGCCTCGGCTAGTTCTGCAGCTGAGCGACCCGAGAATCCGTCAGGGTGCCAGCGCCGCGCCTCTTCGTGATAGGCGCGACGGATCGACTCAGCATCAGCACTTGGAGCAACGCCCAAGATCTTGTAGTGATCTGCCACCGAAGGCGAGCTAGAGGCCACCGCCACAGGTTAGAGCCATCAACCCACTTCACCCATCACCGAACGGATCCGCTATCGCACGTGGCAAATGTCAGCTGTAGGTGACAATTGCGCCTTCTGTCTGCTGGGGGTGACACTAATTGTCACCTGGGGCAGAAATTTCGGGGTGGGTGGACCGTGACCAACGCGGCCTCCGTGGCCGGGGAACGGCCTTGTCGCCGGCGACCCGACCGGTGGACCGCGACCAACGCGGCCTCCGTGGCCGGGGAACGGCCTAGTAGTCGAAGCTGACTAGTTGTTCGCTGGACTGCCAGGCTTCGTTGATTTGTTCGTTGGTAACCGGCTTGGCCGAAGCTTCAGCATCAGCGTCAACATTTGAGATGATTGCGGCAAGGCGATCTTCCTGGCGGATCGAGACCTTGGCATAAAGCGGAGCCAAGAAAAAGGCGGCGGAACCCAGGGAAACACCGGCAAAGATCATTACAAACGCAGTGTTTGAAAACTCAACGAGACTGCTTCCAAGAACGATGAACCGTAACGCAGCCAAGTGGGCAATCACAGAGCCGAAGCCTATGAGCGCTCCATGAGGGAGGGCGTCTTCAAGTCCGATCGGCGGGCTCGATGTTCGCCAGAACATCTTCATACCCTCAAGCGAGAACAGAGGAATGACAGCAGCCAAGCCCAGAAGAATCAGGGTTATGAAAGTCGACTCATATTCTTCGACGGCGAAGTAGCCAATTGTTCCGATTGCGATTGCCACCATCGAAAAGATCTGCTTCTGGAAGAACTTGCCGAATCCGATTCCCGGCTTCTTACCCAGCTTGCGAATGTTCGAATATGTCTTAACGGCCCAGATTGTTGCGAACACAAACGTCACACCTAGCAGCAACGCGCTGGCCATCTCGACGGCGCCAACTAGTTCATCGTGGTTGGCCATGTTCGATGGCTCTCGGGCCGCGACTGCACCCATTCCGATGAGTATCCAACCAATTGCTGGGATCATCCACATCAAAGTGACGTTGCGAATAGCAGCGGCGGGCGTGATCGAGGAGTCGTATCCGTCGATCATTGACACGATCTTGTCTTGGCGCCGGTTCTTGATGCGCGATGGACCGCCGGAGCTCTTTGTCTTAGAAATTGTTTGCGTTCGATTCATTGAACCGAAGTCAGTTTCACCAGCCACCTAGTTCAGATCGGCAAGAAATGGCGTGCGATTAAGCACCAATTGCTAGGCCTAGGGCCAAAAGCAAGCCCACAACCAGCTGGACCCGCCCCACTTGACCCAACACCGGTATGAGATCGCCCTTGGAAGCGCCACCCAACACAGCGCGAATAGGCACTATTGCAGCCAAAAGTCCGGCTAGGGCGATGACCGCAGGAGGCCGTGAGAACCCCGCTGCTGCAATTGTCGCCCCAATTATCAGAAATAGGCCCAAAAAGGCTGTCCGAGTAACAGAATCACCTGCCATCACGGCCAGAGTCCGCTTTCCTGAAACTGTGTCGCCGGCGATGTCTCGCAGATTGTTAACCGCCAACAGAGCCACAGCCAGCAAGCCAACCGGCACCGAAACTAGCAACGACAAGGCCGTGACTGACTCGGTTTGAACGTAAGTGGAACCCACCGTTGCAACCAAACCGAAGAAGATGAAGACCATGACTTCACCCAGACCGAGATAGCCGTAAGGTTTCGGCCCACCGGTGTAAGCCCAGCCCGCGACCATCGAGAAGATGCCCACAACAAAGAGCTCGGGACCCACTGCAAAGGCAAGCGCAGCGCCAAACACTCCGGCAACCGCAAAGGCCAGCGCAGCGGCCTTCTTGACGTCGCTAGAGCTCGCCATGCCAGAACCAACTAGCCGAACTGGGCCAACTCTGTTCTCTGAGTCAGTGCCTCTGTCGCCGTCGGCGTAGTCGTTCACGTAGTTGGTTGCGATCTGAAGTGCCAGTGACACAATCAGGGCCGCACCAGCCCGCCACCAGATTATCGATTCGATGCCAACCGCCGCTGCGGTTCCCACCGCCACTGGCACAACTGCCGCGGGCAGAGTTTTTGGGCGAGCGCCAACTAGCCATTTGTTCCCAGCTGGGGCGCCAGAGTCGGTGGTGTTAGCCATCAGACTGTGTGCCAGCGGTGAGCACAGCTGCGAAGCGTTCCAACGCTGCTACCCGCGAGCCTTTCACTAACACCGCGTCACCTTCGCCAATTGAGCCAAGGGCTGCAATTGCTTCGCCGATGTCGGGCACGTGAAGCACTCCAGATCCGTATGCCTCACAGTTAACCGCTAGAACCTCGACTCCAGCCTCGGTGGCTTCGGTGGCAATTGCACGATGCTCATCGTCAGCGCCGTCACCTAGCTCGGCCATGACTCCCAGCACAGCGACCTTTCGCCCCGCATCGGTCGAAGCCAGCGCGTTGAGCGCAGCCCTCATCGAAGTCGGGTTCGCGTTATAGGCGTCGTTGATAACAACTGCACCAGTCGGCGTGTGTTCGACCTGCATTCGGAGAGGCGAAAGCTCGGCCTTGGCAATGCCCTCGATTGCATCCGGCACCGAAACACCGGCGGCAATTGCCGCCGCAACTGCGGCCGCGGCGTTGCCAGCCATATGAGCGCCAGCGGCAGCAAGCTGCAAATCAAATGAGCCGTCGGGGGTCATTAGGCGGAACTGCGGTCGCAAGTCGGGTCCCACAACAATGTCAGTTGCGCGCACGTCACCATGGGCCAGCCCGAAGGTCATCACCTGAGCTCGAGTCCGAGTTGCGGCTCTCATGGCATAGCTGTCTTCGGCGTTCAAGATCGCTGTTCCGTCTACGGGGAGACACTCGATTAGTTCGCCCTTCGCCTGCGCTACTTGATCCAAAGTGCCAAACAACTCGGTGTGCGCAGCGGCGATCTTTGTGATCAGACCAACGTTCGGACGAGCGATTTTGCACAGTTCTTGCACGTGGCCGATGCCGCGGGCGCCCATCTCAAGCACAGCCACCTCGGTATCAGCCGGCGCGTTGGCCAGCGTTATGGGCAGGCCAAGTTCGTTGTTAAACGATGCAACGTTGGCATGAGTCTTGCGAACACCCGAGCACGCCGCAGCAATCAGATCTTTCACCGAAGTCTTGCCGACGCTGCCGGTAACGCCAATAACCGTGGAGGCCATGAGACGTTTTCGACTAGCTGCACCGATGGCGGCCAGAGCAACCTTGGTGTCGCGCACAAGCACACCCGCTCCTCCCCAGTTGCCGGGCCGACTATGCAGGTAGGCCGAGGCTCCACCCTTCAGTGCGGTCGAGATGAAATCGTGCCCGTCGCGTTCAGCCACGAGCGCCACGAAGAGTTGCCCTGGATGTACAGATCGGGAATCGATCGACACTCCAGCCACGGTGGAATCAACGCCTCCGTGGTCACCTTCAAGGATTGCTGCAAGTTCGCCGGTAGTAAACCTCACACCAATGGTGTAGTCGAAGCAGAGGTCCAGACGGATTACCATCGGAAAATGCTTTCGAACGGCGAACAAATCCACCTGGTTGTCATCTTTGGAGGACAGAGCGCCGAGCACGACGTCAGCTGCACAACCGCAGCCCACGTTTTGGCTGCGGCAGACCCCAACAAATACACCGTTAGTGCAGTTGGCATAACGCGAGAAGGACAGTGGGTTCGAGCCCAAGATGCCATCGAAGCCTTAGAAAAGGGTGTCGAGCACCTTCCAGCCGCACTAGCCCCAACAGGTGAGACCACCTCGATGGTGGCCGCCGTTGCCACCCCTAAACCTGGTCAAACTGTTGTAGTACTTCCCTTGCTGCATGGCCCGTTGGGAGAAGACGGCACAGTTCAAGGCATGCTCGAGCTAACCGGCGTGCCATACGTCGGCGCTGGCGTACTCGGATCAGCACTGGCTATGGACAAGGTAAAAGCTAAAGAGATGCTGGCCGCGCATGGCATCCCCCAAACCAACTTTGTTGGAATCTATGAAGGCGACTGGAACGGCGACACCAGTGGTCTCATCGAAACGCTAGGTCTGCCCTGCTTCGTGAAGCCAGCCAACATGGGATCCTCAGTTGGAGTTTCCAAGGCAAACAACGCCGAAGAACTGGTTGCCGCAATTGACCTGGCTTTTGCTTATGACGAGTGGATCGTCATTGAAGAGGCCGTTGTCGGCCGCGAGATAGAGGTTGCGGTTCTGGGCAACGATGAGCCTCGTATGTCGGTGCCGGGCGAGATTGTTCCTGGAGCAGAGTTCTATGACTATGAAGACAAGTACGTCGACGGCAGTGCAAAGCTGATCATTCCGGCCGAATTGTCACGCAGCGAAGTAGCCAAGATGGAAGAGTTATCGGTTCGGGCCTTCAAAGCGCTTCGGGTTGAAGGGATGGCCCGCGCCGACTTCTTGTATGAAGAGGACGGGCGAGGTTGGCTGGTGAATGAACTCAACACGATTCCTGGCTTCACCCCAATATCGATGTATCCAAAGCTCTGGGAGGCGTCGGGCCTCAGATACGGCGAGCTGATAGACGAGCTAGTCGGCTTGGCACTCGAACGTCAACAGAGGCGCTCGGCGAAACGCACGACACAACGCAACCCCCGCTAGCTGACCCAGCGACCCAGCGACCTACCAGGACGAGCTGCTGCCGCCTCCACCAAAGCCACCGCCGCCAAAGCCACCGCCGCCAAAGCCACCTCCACCAAACCCGCCACCGCCAAAGCCGCCACCGCCGCTGCTAGAACCACCGCCCCAGCCGCCACCACTACTGCTGTTGCGCGACGAGCCGCCGCTCCAACCTCCGCCAGAACCCACAACGACCCAAGTACTGTTTCGACGCTTGCGAGCTACGATCCGCTCCCGGATAGCGATGGCATCAGCGGTAATATCTTCTGCTTGAGCCAGCTGCTGCTCCAGAGTGCCTTCAAGAGTTAAAAGATCGTTTCTAACCTCTTCAAGATCGCGTCCGTCACGGCTAGGAATTACCTGCCAACCCAGGCTGCGCTCGGCCCGCTCGATGGCGCGATCGGCGCGGGCAAGTTCGCGGCCAAGCTCTCGTCTAAGCGCTTCAACTCTCTTCTGTTCATCTGAAGCCTCGATAAACAGCTTGTCAATCTGATGAGCTATCCGGAGTCCGGTTTGGGCCACGACCAAGTAGTTGGGGCGACCAAGACGCAACTCATCTCCTAACCCAACAAGAGCGATCTCGATTTCCCGAGGCTCAACGTCAAAGCGTTGAGGCAAGTCACTGGAGTGCTGGTTTACAAACCTCACCAGCTCGACGAGTTCTTCTTTCGCTTGGGCCAGTACGCCAGGCGCCTGCGCCCGGGCGGTTTCTAGGTTGACCATCAGAGTGTCAACCTCGTCCAATAGGTCGTCGGCGGCGATTAGTTCAAGACCGGACTGTTCAAGGGCCTGTCCAGCGGCGTCGAAGTGTTGAGCGCGAGCTGGGCCTTCCATAGCGCCCTGCCGCAAAGCCGCCGACTTATCGAGGTTGGCCGACGCCATTGCTGGATATTCAGCAGCCCAATGCCATGACTCGGTGGCGTGAACTGGACTAATTGAGTTGAACTCTCGCTCGACCAGTCCGATGCGCTGACGCTCGGTGGCCTCTGAAGCCTCTAGTTGCTGGGCCCACTCGGCCAACGCCGCGGGTCTGTCGGGGAACGATTGAAGGATGTGACGTGCTGCGAATAGCTCGGCCTCGGCTTCTTCGAGAAGGTCAGACATCGCCAATAGATCTAGCTCTAGCGGGGCAAAGTCCAATCCTTCACAAATTCGACGTGAGTGACTAAGACGCTCAAGCGCCTCCTCAACCTTCCAGCCTTCAGCTACTCGCTGTGCCCCCAGTTGCTCAGCTTCGTCAAACTCGCTGAACATCAAAGACTGCTTGGCGGGCAAGCTAACTCGGAGCCTTTCCAGCTGGTCGCCGAAGGAGTCAAACCGATCGAGGGCAGACTTGGCTCGGTCTAGCGTGTCAATTAACTCGGTCAGTCGGTTTCTGGCGTCAGCTAGTTCGCTGGCTTTGGCGTTTTTGATGCCGTCTGGAGTTGCGCCAGCTAACAGTGCAGCAGCTCGTTCTGTTTCGGTTTCTGCAGCACGAGCCTCAGCCCGACGTTCCCTAAGCCGATCCAAAGTGGTGCCCGACACCGTGTGCTCCCAGATCTGAGCTTGAGAGTTGAGGCGTTGGGCTCGCTCGCGGCTGGCACCAACGCGAACTCTAGGGCCGGCAATCCGGTCGTCTAGTTCTTGGCGAAGTTCTGTTAGCTGACGGCGACGACGAACCAAGACGGTTGTTCCTGCGGCGGCTCCGACCGCTGCTAGGCCGGCCGCAGCCAGTCCGGCCGAGCTCGAAGGTTCGGTATCAACTGGAAGCGGGGTACTGGTTGGATTCTGAATAGCCCCATTCACTTCATTAAGGATTAGCTCTATCTCCTCCAATCCAGCAGCAAGACCGCCAGTGATGTCACCGTCAGCAAAGTTTGGGTTCATGCCGTCTTCCTGGATTCCTGCCTCGAACGGATCAAGCTCTAACCACTCGGCTCCGTAGCGGATCGACGTATTACGGTCATCGACTGCGACCGCTACCAGAATCAGATTCGCCCGAACCCCTGCGGGACCGTCGGAAAAACACTGCGCCACCAGCTCATCGAGGGCCAGATCAATATCGGCATTTGGAAGACTGTTGTAGGCGCGAACGACAACAGTTGCTCCACGATCTTCTAGAGGCTGCGCTGCCGCCCGGATTGCGTCCAAGTCAACGTCACCGGTTGCGTCATCAATTGGGTCGCACGCTCCCTGAGCCTGGGCCACTGAAGAGGTGCCAGCGAATCCGCTAAGCACTCCCCCGAAGACGATAGCCATTGCAGATATGAGTTTTAGCGCCTGAGACACACTACTAATCTAGCGGCCTGTATCTAGCGGTGATGCAACAAGGCCGCTTCCAGAAACTCAAGAACCGTTCGACGCAACCGTGCCGCCACCCTCAGATCCAGCGACAAGCCAACTACCCGCAGCACGTCGGGTTCGGTGACTACACCCGTTGTGGCCGCATATGCACTGGCAAGAACTAATCGCGCATCCTGGGTTCGGAAGAGCCCTTCGTCCATTCCTCTTTCAAGGAACTCAAGAGCCTGAGCGACCAGTGGTTCGAGCACATCAGTGACAGCGTCTGAACGTGGTGGACCGAGGCGCGACACCTCGCGAAGCAACCCCAAGAGTTCGGGCCGGCGCAACGCTATGGCGAACGCGGCCCGCACGATCGATTCGACTCGATCCCATCCGGGCTCGCTCTTGTGCACCGCGGCATTAAGTTCACTTTGCAGGTCGGCGGCAGCCTGGGTTATCACTGCTGTGAGGAGGCCTTCCTTTGAGCCAAAGTGATAGAGAATTGTTTGTTTTGTGACATCAAGCCGACGGGCCAGCTCGTCCAAGGATGTTCCAGCAAATCCAGTTTCCGCGAACCCGACCGAGGCGATCTCAATCACCCTATGCTTGGTAGAAGAACTCACTTACCAAATGGTAAGTGAAGAACGAATGAAACACTCTGACTTGAGCAACGTGTCGTGATTACAGAAGACTTAGCGGGCAAACGCATCGCGATAACCGGTTCTACCGGTTTTTTGGGAACTGCTCTTGTTGAGCGCTTGATGCGCTCGGTTCCTGATTGTGAGCTTGTGCTGCTTATTCGGCCTGGCCGACGATCGACAGTGGCTCAACGAGCCAAGCGAGAGATCTTCCGCAACGACGCCTTTGACCGGATGCTTGAAGACAAGGGCAAGGATGCCTTTTGGGAAGAGGTTGATCGAAGAGTCACTCCAATTGCTGGAGATGTGGGAACCGATGGCCTTGGCCTAGATGCCGACGGTCAAGCGCTCTTTGCTAGTTGTGACATCGTCATTCACTCAGCTGCCACTGTCAGCTTTGACGCTGCGCTGGATCTGGCTGTTGAGGTCAACCTTCTTGGACCTACTCGAATCGCTGAGTGCCTCACCGCCCTTGGCGTAGCCCCCCACCTCGTTGCGGTCTCAACTTGTTATGTGGCCGGTAACCGCCGTGGATTTGCGGGCGAAGAACTAATCACAGATTCACCATTCCAGATCGATGTGGATTGGAAATCAGAGGTAAAGGCGGCCCGACGCACTCGCGCTGACTTTGACGCCGAGTCTCGCCGAGCCGAGCGGCTTGAAGACTTTCGCAAAACTGCGCGTTATGAGCTTGGCGCCGCCGGCTCACCGATCCTGTCAACCAAGACCGAGTCGCTTCGCAAGAAGTGGGTTTCAGAGCAGCTAGTCGAAGCAGGCCGAGCCCGAGCGGTATCACTTGGCTGGCCAGACTCATATGCCTACACCAAGGCCTTGGGCGAGCGAGCCTTGATGGAATCCAAAGGCGACGTGCCAGTCAGCATCGTGCGGCCCGCCATCATCGAGTCAGCCTGGGCCGAACCTAGGCCCGGCTGGATCAAGGGCTTCCGGATGGCTGAACCCATTCTTATTTCCTATGCCCAAGGACTGCTGAAAGAGTTCCCAGGGGTACCCGAAGGGGTTGTCGACGTAATCCCGGTTGACCTTGTAGTTGCCGCGATCATCAACGTTGCGGCTCGTGGACCAAAACCTGAGGCCCCTGTAACCCAGGTTGCATCCGGCACCCGCAACCCGCTTCATTACCGCACGCTGGTTGACCTGGTGTCGGGTTGGTTCAGTGAGCACCCGCTTTATGACAAGAAGGGTCAACCGATCGCAGTTGCCCCGTTCTCGTTCCCGGGCCGTGGGGCCGTTGAACGCCAGCTTGAGAGAGCTCAAAAGAACTTGGCCCTCGCTGACCGCACATTGAAGATGTTGCCGCTGCGAGGCAAGCAGGCGTTGCTTAACGCTGATGTTGAGGACAAACGCGAACAGGTAGAGCGAGCATCCACTTACGTGAAAATCTACGGCGCCTACGCCGAGTGTGAAGCGCTATATGGCGTCACCCAGTTGATCGAGCTTCAGAAATCTCTTAGCCGTGAGGATCAAGAGCACTTCTGCTGTGATCCGGTAGTTGTTGACTGGGCGCACTACGTAACTGGCATCCATCTGCCGTCAGTTGTTGAGCATGCTCGTGTTAAGACAACCGGCACTCGCACCGATCCTGATGCCCGCGGCGTGCGGCTTCGCAAACGAGTTCTTGACCCTCAACGCCACCTCGCTGCGTTCGATCTCGAGAACACAATTATTGCTTCCAACGTTGTGTTCTCTTACGCGTGGCTCGCCACCAGGAAGATGGGTCCGGCCGATCGGCTGCGGTTCGCCATGAAAACCATCGCCGAAGGCCCAACGCTCTTGGCTCTAGACAACAGAGATCGCACGGACTTCCTGCGCCACTTCTACCGACGGTACGAAGGCGCCTCAGTGGCAGAGATGGATCGATTAGGGCCAGAGCTGTTGGCTGATCACATCCTTACCAAAGCTTTCCCTGCCGCACTTCGACGGGTGCGCGAGCACCGGCGGCTTGGTCACCGCACCGTGTTGATCACGGGCGCTCTAAACATCGTGGTGGAGCCGCTTGGGCCACTCTTTGATGACGTCATCTGCTCTGAGATGAGTATCAAGAACGACCGCTACACCGGCGAGCTACTTAGCGTTCCGCCCACCGGCGAAGTTCGAGCCCAGGCGTTGAGAGATTACGCCGACGCAAACGGTTTCGACCTGGCCGAGAGTGTGGCTTATGCCGATTCATCGTCGGACCTTCCACTGCTGGAAGCAGTTGGATTCCCGGTTGCGGTCAACCCCGAAACCAGATTGGCCTCCCTTGCCATCAAGCGTGGGTGGCTAACTGAATATTGGTCAAAGGCTGATGGTGGCACTGACAGAGTGCTGCCACTTGGCCCCCTTCCCGTTCCAAGAAAGAGTCGTAGGTGAGCAAGCCCCGAAGTAACCCCCGCCCTGGCTTCGTGCTAGAGGTAGATCGCCAGACTCCCCCGTTGGTATTCCACCACGGCGAGGGATTTAGGCTG
This sequence comes from uncultured Acidimicrobiales bacterium, assembly GCA_937922785.1. GTDB lineage: Bacteria > Actinomycetota > Acidimicrobiia > Acidimicrobiales > SZUA-35 > CALAJQ01. The sequence continues at coordinate 1,637 of CALAJQ010000018.1, read as the reverse complement.
GAGAAATTGCCTGTCGGTAGATCACGTGTGATCTACCCCAGCGAACCGCTGCGAGGACTCAAAGATCCTGACGGAGCAATCCTCGACGCCCTGCTGAACCCGATCGACGAAGATCCTCTAAACGAGCTTCTGACTCCGGGCATGAAGCTCACCATTGCGTTCGATGACATCTCACTGCCGCTTCCTCCGATGAAGCGTCCTGACGTTCGCCAGCGAATCATCGAAGCCGTTCTCGACTTGGCCGCAGAGGCCGGAGTGGATGATGTACACATCATCGCTGCGCTGGCCCTGCACCGTCGGATGACCGAATCCGAGCTACGTCACGCAGTTGGTGACCGGGTTTATGAAGCCTTTGCTCCTGATGGCTTGCTGTACAACCACGATGCCGAAGACCCTGACGGCATGGTCATCTTGGGTGAGACTCGCCACGGCGAGCAAGTCCAGATGTCAAAGCGGGCCGCTGAAAGCGACCTTGTCATCTACGTCAACATAAACCTGGTGTCTATGGACGGCGGCTGGAAGTCAACAGCTACTGGCCTGAGCGGTTACCAAGGTGTTCGCGCTCACCACAACGTCGCAACCATGCGCAAGAGCACCAGCTTCATGGACCAGGAGAACTCCGAACTCCACAATTCGAACTGGCGCCAAGGCGACGTAATCAAAAACAACGGACCTCGGATCTTCCAGATCGAAACAACGGTTAACACCAACGTATTTGGTTACGAAGGCCCGATGGCGATGCTGCAAAAGCGCGAATGGGAATGGACCTTTGCTGACCGAGCAAAGTTTGCTGCGATTCAGGCTGGGCTGAAGCCGATGAGCCAGGCGAATCGCCGGAAGGCATTCCACGCCCACAAGGCTCCGTATGAGATCACCTCGGTTCAGGCTGGTGAGGTCGAAGCAGTACATAAGAAGACCACCGAGATGGTTTACAAACAACACCTCGTGAAGGTCCACGGCCAAACCGACATCGTCACGATGGGCCTCCCCTATTTGAGCCCTTACAACGTGAACTCGATCATGAACCCAATCCTTGTTGCGGTTCAGGGCCTCGGTTACTTCTTCAACCTCTATAAGGGAGCCCCAGTGGTTCGCGAGGGTGGCGTTCTAATCATGAGCCACCCAACAACTTGGGAGTTCCACCCAGTTCACCATCCGAGCTACATCGATTTCTTCGAACAGGTTCTGGCCGACACAACTGACCCAGTTGAAATAGAAAAGAAGTACGAGAAGTCCTTCGCCGAAGACGAGTGGTACCGCCATCTGTATCGCAACAGCTACGCCTACCACGGCGTCCACCCGTTCTACATGTGGTACTGGTGTGCCCACGCCCTTGAATATCTGGGAAGCGTTATTGTTGTTGGTGGAGACCCTCGAGCTGTGCGACGCTTGGGATTCAAACCGGCTTCAACTCTTCAGGACGCTTTGGAAATGGCTACCGACACCGTGGGCTATGCACCTACTGTTACCCATCTTCACAATCCACCGATACTTATGGCCGACGTGACCGTCGGAGGCGAATAAGTGTTGGGGTGGTTCCGCTTCATTGCCGACCCGCCCTCGACGCCGCGCGGGGTGGTTAAGAAGGTCAAGGCACCTAAGCACGGCGTCTACTACGACGCTGACTGGGCTCGCTC
>CALAJQ010000017.1 GCA_937922785.1 uncultured Acidimicrobiales bacterium | reverse complement strand
GCTCGCCCTGCCATCATGACCGGGCTCAACCAAACACTGCTTCTTTCAATCTCCATGATCGGCATCGCAGCCATCATGGGCGCCGGCGGACTTGGACTTCTAGTGTTCCGCGCGGTATCAAACCTCGACGTTGCGCTTGCTGCCTCAGCTGGCCTTGCATTGTTCTTGGTAGCAGTAGTGCTCGACCGCATCTCACAGCCTGAAGCTGGTGACGGTGGATCGCTCTTCACTCGCATTCAGCAAGCTTGGGCTCACCGGTCCGATCCTGAAACCCTTCTTGATGAAGTCGAGACTCAGGCGCTGGCCGCTCGTGAGGCACAGGCTGCTAAGGACCGTGGCGACTACGCACCAATTCACTCCGGTGAAAAGGTTGGAATGGCCGCCGCCGCCGCTGGAGCAGTTGTGGCAATTGCATCGGTCTTCATGACTTGGGGTTCAGAAGCTGGAGTCATCAGCGGCTACGCCCGAACGGTTGACCAGAACGCCACAGGCGACGCAGCCAACCTTTCCGGTCAGTCGTTCAATGGCTTCGCCGCCTCTGGTGGCTCTTGGTTCGGCTACATCGTCTTTGCGGCGGGCATCTTCGTAATCGCAGCCGCAGCTAAGTCGTTCTTGACTCCGGGCCGCGGCCTTCGCTGGTTGGCTCCCGATGGGGCAATGTTTGCTGCAGCGGGCGCCATGGGAGCAGCTCTTGGCTACTTCCTCGCTGCACCGTCGGAATTTGCTACTGACTATGTTCGTGGTCCCGGCGCATTGGTTGCAGTAATCGGTGCGCTAATCGCTCTGGCAGGAGCGAGCTACTGGCTCGCCCACGCCCCATACAGCCCACTGCGTCCACTTGCCGACGGTGTTTCAATCGGCCGGTTGGTAGGCGGTGCCGCCGCAGTCGGTCTGGCCGTAATCGCCATCTTCTCCGGATGGACATTCGACAAGCGGGCTAACACGATCATCTCAGCTGAACTACAAGCTGAACTGGACCAAGTCCTAATCGATGTCGAGAATGGCGATCTATCAGAGGCTGTAGCGGCTCAGACCATCCAGAGGCTCAACAACTCTGCGGTGAAGTCCGAACTAATCGTGCTTGACGGCAAGACCGACGAAGGCGCCGGTCTTGGCTGGATCACCCTTGGGTTCATCGCACTGGGTGCCGCTGCACTAATTCCTGCTGCTGGAGTGGGCGTAACCAGCCAGCGTAAACAGTGGGTCTGGTCGACGGTCTCCGCCGCTGCGGGATTTGCGACGATGGCGCTCACAACTGGCTGGGTCGTATCGATCATGCGAGCGGCCGACCGAAGGTTCTTCTCTGGCGCTGGGGCATTCCTAGCCTTTGTCGGCGGGTTCTTCCTGCTGGCAGCTTCCAGAGGCCTAATCGGAGAATTTAGACGGCGCAAGGTATATGAGGATCTCCTTGAGGAGATCATCGAAGCCGAGATTGCGGGCGTTGAAATAGATCTAGAACAGGATCAAGGAGTTCTCACTCACTGATCCATGTTCCAAGAGTCTGTGACCTACTATGTCTGTGGGTCGCGGGCAAATTTAAGGGCGGCGAAGATCGCCACCGCGTTACCCAAATCACCTATAGGGGAGAAACAAGGAAATGAAGAATAAATTCAAACTACTCTTCGCTCTGCTTGCTTCGTTTTCTCTGATTGCCGCAGCGTGCGGTTCCGGAGAAGAAGAACCAGCAGCAGCGCCAGAGACAACTGAAGCCATGGAAGACGACTCCATGGAAGATGATGATGGCTCCATGGAAGACGATGACGCCATGGAAGATGTAAACATGACACCTGGAGAAGGTGTTTCTGTTACTTCGGCTCGCGCTAACTGGTCAACCGGTTACATGCAGGGCGCAATCTTCTCAGCAATGCTCGAAGAGCTTGGCTATGAAGTTACTGACCCAGCACAGAACGAGTTCCCTCCAGGAAACGGCTACGTAGCTATGGCTACTGGCGAGCTCGACTTCTGGGCGAACAGCTGGATGCCAGGTCACTTGAGCTGGTTCGAAGCAGAGCTAACTGACGGATCAAAGGTTGGAGACCACCTGACAGTTATTGGCGAAATGATGCCAGCATCTGGTCTTGAGGGCTTTGTTATCACCAAGTCAGTTGTTGAAGAGAACAACATCGTTTCACTAGAGCAGATCAACAACGATCCTGACCTAGTTGCGCTGTTCGACACCGACGGCAACGGCTTGGCAAACGTTAACGGTTGCCCCGAAGACTGGACCTGTGACGATATTGCGCAGGCAATCATCGACCGCAACGGTTGGACCAACCTAGAGCAGACCAAGGCTGGCTATGACGGAATGATCGCCGACACTCTCGCACGAGTGAACGACGGCCTCCCAGCTATCCAGTACACCTGGAGCCCATCTGGCTACCTAGCTCAGCTAATTCCAGGCGACAACGTAATGTGGCTGAGCCTCGGCTCAGGCGACTTTGTATGTGATGCAGTTGACCCTTGCCAGGAAGGCTGGAACTTCGTTGCAGCTGGACCTGCCAACTTGGGCGACACTTGCACCGAAGCCGAGTGCTGGACTGGCTGGGAATCAGCTGACATCCAGGTAACCGCTAACAACGACTTCCTTGCAGCTAACCCATCAGCCGAGACTCTGTTCTCACTAGCCAAGATCAGTGTTATCGATGCTGTTAACTACAGCGTTCGTTACAACAACGGCGAGAACACCGAAGATGACGTAAAGGCAATGGCCGCCGAGTGGATCGCTTCCAACCGCGATTCAGTTGACGAGTGGCTAGACGCAGCACGTCACTCTGGCTGATAAAGCCTGAAGCACTAGCTTCATAATTAGTTGAAAGCGGCCGGGGCCCAAAGCCCCGGTCGCTTTCGCGTCCCCGCTTCCCCAAATTTCTGCCCCAGGTGACAATTAGCGTCACTTACAGCTGACATTTGGGCAGATTGTCACCTACAGCAGACATTTGAACCGTAGGGTCGGTGAGATATGCAGACTTCTTCTTGGCTGATTTCTGGTGGACGTGACCGAACGGTCGGGGCACCGCTCAACGTGCCGATTGTTCCTTCGTCGAACTTCTTGCTTGAATCGAGTGATCCGGACGGGCGATCCTATGCCCGGGCCCACGGAACATCTTCAACTGAGGCCCTGGAGGCGTTGTTGGGACCCCTCGACGGCGGCGAGGCTTTGGTATTCTCCTCCGGAATGGCCGCGGCTACTGCGGTGCTGCACCGAGTGCCCTTTGGCGGCACGATTGCCATCCCTTTGGACCCCTACCACGGCGTCAAACACATTGCTATTGAAGGCGAGACCCTGAACCGGTGGAAGGTGATCCGATTGGACCTGGCCGACACGGCGGGCTGGGTATCTGCGCTAGAGAATGCTGACCTCCTCTGGTTGGAAAGCCCAGCGAACCCTCTAATGACTGTGGCCGATCTACCCACCATCTGTGGAGCACCAAGATCGCCTGACACCCTGGTTGCGGTGGATTCGACCTTCGCTACTCCCCTGCTCCAGCAACCGCTAGCTCTGGGAGCCGACGTGGTCATGCATTCGGCAACAAAGTTCATCGGCGGCCATTCGGATCTGTTGTCTGGCTCTCTAGTTGCCAGGGACCCCGATCTTCTTGAAGAGTTCAGGGCTCGGCGAACCATCACTGGCGGCTCAATCGGAGCGCTGGAATCATTCCTTACCTTGCGCGGTGCTCGCACGATGAGTCTGCGTGTGAATCACGCTCAGACCAGTGCTCAAATCCTGGCCGAACGACTTCTTGAACACCCTGAAATTGTCTCTGTCCGCTACCCGGGTCTTGAGTCCCACCCGACTCACGCTGTGGCGAAGACCTTCATGACGGGGTTCGGCGCAATGATGAGCTTTGACCCTGTCGGCCCCGGCGAACGAGCTGGAGCGTTATGTGACAATCTGAAGATGATCTTCCACGCCACGAGCCTTGGCGGTGTTGAATCAACCATGGAACGCCGGGCCGTAATTCCAGGCCAAGAAGAGATTCCTCCATCGCTAATCCGTTTCAGCGTGGGCTGCGAAAACGTTGAAGACATCTGGGACGACATCAGTCAAGCCATCGATGCAACCAAAGGAATGTAGATGAGTCTCAAAGTAGAGCTAACAGACCTACCCACAACTGCTGCTAAGTACGGCCCCGGATTCTTGCTATCCGGTGACGCTTCAGGCGGTCCTCATGCAATGCATGTCCGTTATGAGTTCGGCGGATTGGGGACTGCTGGTGGCGGCTCTTCCGATGTTAAAGCCACATGCGATGTCGGCAAGACAGCGGCAAGAAACATCGAAGCCAACCCTCTGGTGACTTTGCTGTGGCCACCCCAAGAGGACGGCGGATACTCACTAATCGCCGATGGAAGCGCGATCGTTGATGAGGGCATAGCGACAATCAAGGTGCTCGGAGCAGTCTTGCATCGCCACGCCTAACCCCCAACTGGCGGTGTACCCAGCCAAAGCGTGCGGTTCTGGCGGTGTACCCAGCCAAACCCGGCTGGTTCCCAGGTCAGTTCGGAATAGGTTGGGGTGCTTGTACGTTTAGATAACCATGAGCGAAGTAGTAGTACTAACCAAAGACACTTTCGAAGACACAGTTTCGAAGAATGACACAGTAATCATCGACTTCTGGGCTGACTGGTGTGGCCCGTGCAAGTCTTTTGCCCCCGTCTATGAAGAAGCAGCCACCCGGCACACCGACGTGGCCTTCACCAAGGTCGACACCGAAGACCAGCAGGAACTCTCCCAGGCTCTCGGCATCCGAGCGATGCCTACCTTGATGATCTTCCGTGACGGAATCCAGATCTTCGCAGAACCCGGAGCAATTCCCGGACATGCGCTTGATGACCTGCTGGGTCAGGCTAAGGCGCTAGACATGGACGAGGTTCGGGCCAAGATCGCCGAGCATGCTGAGCACGACCACGAGGGCCACGATCACGATCACGAAGGCCACGACCACGACTAGGAGCGTCGGGGTTACCCGTTAACCCAACCGTCGATCTGACGTACTAGGTCGGCGCTGCCGGATACAAGCATCGTTGTGATGCACGTTGCGTCCCAACGCGGGATCTCCTCCTTGATCTTGTCCGGTGGCCCGACCAAAGCAATGTCTTCCACCATCTCCAACGGGATTGCCTCCATAGCCTCTTTCTTGCGGCCAGCGAGGTACAACTCCTGGATGGTGTGACACTCAGACTCCCAGCCCAATCGGGCTAACACGTCAAAGTGGAAGTTGGCCCCTTTGGCCCCCATCCCGCCCACATATAGAGCAAGCGATCCCCTCACGACATTGGCCGCAGCCTCGACGTCATCGTTAGGCACTACTGGCACGGGACACGCAACCTCGAATGAGTCGAAAGAGTGCCGTCCGCTCTTGTCGAACCCACGCTGAAGAGCCTCGCGATAGAACTCGTCGCTCTTTGGCCCGAAGTACAGCGGTAGCCAACCGTCGCAGATCTCTGCAGCAAGCTCCACATTCTTGGGCCCCTCTGCCGCCAAATAGATCGGTAAGTCTGATCGCAGTGGGTGCACTGTTGGTTTAAGGGCTTTACCTAAGCCCATGCCGCCGTCAAATGGTAACGAGTAGTGCTTTCCATCAAGACTGACAGGAGCTTGACGCTCGAAGACCTGGCGGACGATATCGATGTACTCGCGAGTGCGGGCCAACGGTTTTGGGTAAGGCTGGCCATACCAGCCTTCAACAACCTGGGGCCCCGAAACTCCAAGTCCAAGCCGAAAGCGACCGCCGCTTAGATGATCAAGTGAGATGGCCGCCATGGCCGCAGCAGTCGGCGTGCGTGCCGCCATCTGCATGATCGCGGTGCCGATGTCTACGTTCTGTGTTGAGGCGCCCCACCAAGCCAACGGGGTCAAGGCATCCGAACCATAGGCTTCGGCAGTCCAAATCGAGTCCCAACCAAGTTCGTCAGCGGCCGCGATGGCTTCAGTGGCTCCTTGTGGTGGCCCTGAGCCCCAGTAGCCGGTCATGAGTCCTAGTTTCATTCTTAGATCTTTCCGTTTCTGTGAATAGCGTTTCTGTGAATAGCGCTCTTTGGTTTTGTTCGGAGCGGGGTCATATGGTTAGAACATGACGATCGTTCTGGTGCACGGCAATCCTGAGACTTCGGCAATCTGGGGGCCGCTAATCGAAGCCCTAGCGAACGAAAGCTTCACGGACGTGACCACTGTGTCACCTCCAGGGTTCGGAGCGCCAACTCCAGACGGTTGGGACCCGACGCCGCAAAACTATGTGGCCTGGTTAGCAGATGAGCTTCGACAGATTGAAGGCCCAATCGATCTAGTGGGTCACGATTGGGGTGCCGGTCACGTGTTTGGCTTGATGGCCGCTGAACCCGACCTTGTGCGTTCCTTTGCCACCGACTGTGCAGGTCTTGTTCACCCTGACTACGTCTGGCACGACATGGCTCAGACCTGGCAAACACCGGGCGCTGGCGAAGAAGCCGTGGAGGCAATGCAGGCTCTACCTACAGCCGATCGCCAAACCATGTTTGAGGGGCTAGGCATGCCCGCTCACATCGCCGTCGAGTTGGCGGAAGCGTCCGGCAAACCAGAAATGGGCAAGTGTGTTCTGGGCTTGTACAGGGCCGCCGCTCAGCCCGCCCTGAAGAACCTTGGGGAACGCCTCGCCACCGCCGATCTACCTCCAGGACTAATCCTCAACGCAACAGCGGACGCATACGTCGGTTCACATCTTGCCTCTGACGTCGCAAGCAGCATCGGGGCAAGTCAGTTTGATCTCCAAGATCAGGGGCACTGGTGGATGGTCACCGCTCCGGACCTCGCAGCCCAAGGCCTCGCCCAGTTTTGGAGGACTCTCGGCTGATGGCAGACGACATCACCTTTTATGACGACATTGAGGCCTATTGCGGTCGACTTAGTTATCGGCACGGCGCCACGGCAAGCCTTCACGTCTCTACTCACTCAACGAGATACAGCGTCGAAGTTGCCCGCTGGGGCGCAACCAAAGAATTGGTGTGGTCGGCCCAAGGCCTCGAGGGGACTTTCACTCCCCCACCCGCCGACGCCGACTCTCAAGGGTGTGGTTGGCCAAGCTCAGTAGAGTTCGAGATAGACCCAAACTGGCGCTCGGGATTCTATTTGGTCACGCTTACCGCGGCAGACGCCAAGCCAGGTAAGAACGTCGCCCACGCCGGATTCGTTGTACGGCCCAACTCGCCTAGCTCGAATGCACTTATGGTGCTGGCCACAAATACCTGGAATGCCTACAACACTTGGGGAGGCAGCAGCCTCTATACGGGAGGGAACGAGGTGTCGTTCCGACGTCCGTTTGCTCGAGGCTTCTTAAGTCGTCCCGAAGTTGAGCGCGATGACCGCAAGGCGCGCCCGACCCGTTGGGGCGAAGAACCGGACACTGACGGTCTGATCTACCAGAAGTACCGAATGAACAACGGCTACTCGGCCGGCATTGGATCCTCGGGCTGGTTCACGTTTGAGCGTCGCTTTGTTGAGTGGGCCGAAGCTAATGGTTATGAATTCGACTTCGCTGTGTCTTCAGACTTGGAAGACCCCGAATCAACCACGGGCTACGACACGCTGATCTCGGTTGGCCACGACGAGTACGTCTCCCGGCCTCAGCGCACAACGATGGAAGAACACGTGAAGCGCGGCGGAAACTTGGCCTCGCTGTCGGGCAACTCGATGTTTTGGCAGGTTCGCCTGCAAGAGGCGGGGGCACCGGGGCGACACAATATGGGCGATGGCCAAGCGGTAATGGTCGGACACAAGTATTCGGCGCATGAGACTGACCCGGTTGTTGAAGGTGGCCGTCCCGAATTGATGTCAGGCATGTGGTGCGATCCGCTGGTCGGCGACCCGGAGTGGAAGCTGCTTGGCAGCGGTTCTGCGTTTGGGCTGTACCACCGGTTTGGGCGAGCGGTCGCTCAGGGTTCAGGTGGGTTCACTGTGTATCGAGACAAGCACTGGCTGTTGACGGGCACGGGTCTGGGCTATGGCGACCTATTAGGGGCCAAGCACGGTGTTGTGGGATATGAGACGATGGGCGTCAGGCTCACCTTTGATGAGTTCCAGCAACCGGTTCCTCAACCCAACCCCGACCTTCCAGCCGAGTTAGAGATCGTTGCGTTCGCCCCGTCTTCGAACCTCGGTGTTGGCGACTACCCCGCTTCGATTTCCGCACTCAATGATCAAGGAGACCTTGAGTTTGTTGCCTCTCGGTTCTACGGCGAACTAACCGAGGAATCGAAGGCCAAGGTGAGGTACGGCAACGCTGTGATGCTTACCTGCAGGCCTTACCCCGATGGTGGCGAAGTGGTCACAGTTGGATCAACTGATTGGGCGTTCGGCCTCGCCGACGACCCCGCAGTTTCTCGCGTCACGAAGAATATTCTTGACCGCTTCAGAGTGAACACGGCCAACGACCAAGGGTCAGCAACCGCCTAGCTAACTCGACGGCTTAGCAGTATCACCAGGATCGCAGCCGGGATTGTGACGATTGCCATCGCCTGGCCCACTCCTAACGCCGATGATCCGGCCAGTCCGCCCACAATTGCGGGCACGCTGAATGCGCCGACGCGAGAACCGGCCGTCATTGCCCCCAGGGCCGCTCCGCCGCCTTCGGCCGCTTTGGCACCCATGTCGTAGATGTGGGGGAACAGCACCGATACACCCAGACCGGCGACAACAAATCCGGCTAGCGATGCCGAGGTGGAGTCAACCAGCGTCGCAAGCAACATGCCAACCATGGCCAACACTGGTGAGCTGGCTTGAAGTGCCCGATCGCCAACCTTGGCTTGGATGAAGTCGCCCGAAAAGCGACCAATCAACATGCCAGTTGTGAAGGCCACAAAACCCCAGGCAGCCACATCTGGGGAGAGGCCCAGATCATCCCGGAGCCGGAACGACGCCCAGTCCATTGGCACGATCTCTACCGTCATTGCCAATATGCCCAGCCCGCCAAGTAATAGCGCCAGACTCCGGCGCGAAACCGCTTGGTCGTTTCCTGTTGTGGAAGCAGCTGGTGGCTCGTCAACGGTTAACAGACCAGGCCCTACAAAGGCCAGCACAACGGCAAACAACAAAGGGGCGCCGATGAGCTGGGCTCTAACGCTTACACCCCGGCTGGCGAGGTAAACCGAGGCTAACCCACCAACGACGGTGCCCAGGCTCCATAGACCGTGTAGCCGGTTCATGACCGGGACTTTTCTTCGGGCGCTGATCCGTGATCCCTGGATGTTCATGGCTACGTCGCTGACAACATCCATGAAGTGCAGAAATGAAAACGCAATCGCCAGAACCAGAGCGGAAGGCGCAAACCCGATTACGGGCAAGGTTGCGATCAGCCCGACGCCACCGGCGATAACCATTGCCCTAGTTCCAAACCGCGCGATTAGCCGCTCACACAAGGCGCTGCCAAGGAGTCCGCCAATCGACGCCGATGCAAGAACAAACCCCATTGTGCGGAGGTTCACTTCGATGTTGTCTCGCAACTCCGTTAGCCGAGGTGCGAAAGAAGCCCAAACGAGACCGTTCACGAGGAACTGGAGGGCGACTGACTGCAGCGCTCTTCGGTCTGTCTGGCTTAGATCTGAGGCTTGGGTCAACTCCGAAGCTCTACCGCTGTCGCCTGCACCGCAGTAACAATCTTGGCATATCCAGTGCATCGGCAAAGGTTGCCGGATAGACCAATTCGGATCTCGTCCTCGGTCGGGCTGTCGTTACGCTCAAGTAACGCCTGAGCGCTCATCAACATCCCAGGGGTGCAAAAGCCACATTGCACGCCGCCGGCGGCCAAGATATTTCGCTGTAGCGGGTGAAGTTCGTCCCCGTCGATCAGTCCTTCAACTGTGGTGATGTCTCGACCTTGGGCCTGAACAGCTAGGTAGGAGCATGAGTTGATCGGCTGGCCATCCAGCAGAACCATGCACGCCCCACATTCACAATCATCACAGCCTTCCTTGGTGCCCGTTAGGCCAACCTCGGTTCGCAGCACACCGGACAAGTTGCGGTCGATCTCCAGCGCCAGCGGGTAGGAAACTCCGTTGACCTTTAGTTCTAGATTCTCGAGTTCTGTGTTCTCGCTCATGCGTTTGCCCCTACACCTAGCGCCCGGTTGACCGGAACCGCAATAGTTTCACCGCTTGCTCTTCTAGCCGCAGCTTCCACGGCCCTTCGGGCCATCACACCAACACAATGTCTTCTGTATTCCTCACCAGCTCTGAGGTCTGAGATCGGAGTCGCTTGCTCGGCAGCTTGGGCATAAACCAATGCACCAAGTGCGTCGTCGTTTGCCTTGCCGGCAACAACATCGGCAATACCGCTTACCTCAATGATTTTGGGCGCAACTGCCGTAAGCGCAACTCGCGCTGACTCAAAGTTCCCGTCTGCATCAAGCTGAACTGTGGCGGCAGCTCCGACGACCGCTATTTCCATTGCCCGGCGATATTCGAGGCGGACATAAGCGCTACCGGCCCTTTCACCTAGGTCAGGCAAAACCAGGGCGACGCAAAGCTCGTTTTCTTGTGAAGAATTCTTGCCCGGACCGGTCCAAAGTTCGTCAAGGGCAACTGTTCGAGTTCCCGACGTTGACCGCAACTCAGCCACCGCCCCAAAGGTCATCAACGGTGCTCCAGTGTCCATCGCAGGAGACGAGTTCATCACGTTTCCGCCAAGGGTTCCGACGTTTCGGGTTGCGGGTGACCCGACCAGAGCTGCCGCATCAGCCAGGGCCGTGTAACGATCTACAACTGCCGGTTCAGTCATCAGGCGGGCATGTGTTACTCCTGCTCCAATCCTCAGTCCGCCATCAGCGACACCGATCTCGGCCAGCTCGGCGATTCGGTCAATAGCCACTATCGACTCCGGCAGCCCGCCCTTGCCTTGACGGGCCCCGACTACTAGGTCGGTTCCCCCCGCTATTGGGCGGGCGCCACTGTCCAATGCCTCTAGCGCTTCTTCAACAGAGCTTGCGATTGCGAAACTCATGCGGTTTTCCAAACTCGCTCGGCAGTCATCGGCAGCTGACGCACAGGTTCTCCGATGACCTTTGCAATGGCACAAGACACCGCTGCTGCAGTTGGGACATTGGGCGCTTCTGCGAGTCCCTTAGCGCCGTTTGGTCCAGCGCCGGGCGTGTTGATTTGTACGAATTCAATACTGATCTCGGGAGCATCGGCTGAGGTCTGAAGCTTGTACTCAAGCAGCGCAGCGTTCAGTTGCTTGCCACTGTCGCTGTATTGGGTGCCTTCAGTTAACGCTTGGCCAATGCCCATCAGAATGCCGCCTTCAATCTGACCTGTCGCACCTGTCATGTTGATGATAGTTCCGTTGTCGTGAGCGGCTGCGACGTTGAGCACCCGGGCTACGCCGGTGTCTCGGTCAACCCGGACTCGAGCCGCGTGGCACATGAACTGGGGGCCAACCCATGCGGCCACGCCTTGGTCGCCCAGGCAAGTGGCGCCAACTGCATTGTCTGGGTAGTCCGGTGGCGCTCCTGACCCATGACCGATTAGTAGCTCCCCGCCACCCGCGATCTCCGCTAGCGCAGCGATGGTGACGTTGCGGTCCGGGCTTCCGGCCACCGAGGCTGCTCCGTCAGCGAGAACGATGTCTCCGGCTGAGGCTTCCAGGTGCTCAGCCGCCAGATCCTTCAATTGGCCCGCAATCATGATTGCGGCCTCTTGTACTGCTCGGCCGTTGTTTAACAGGGTTTGTGACCCGGTGGCACCCGTGTCATAAGGGGCAGCCGAAGTGTCCTGATACACAAGCTCAAAATCTTCAGGCTGCATACCAAGTTGCTCGGCCGCCAGATAAGGCAGTGTCATCACTGCGCCTGTGCCGCACTCCTGGGCTCCAGTGATGATTTGACCGGACCCGTCACCGTCAAGCTTGATGTAGCTACCTGACGCGCCTGGGAAAGACGGCCACCAACCAACTGCCAAACCGATTGCCTCATTCTCTGGAAGGTCTTGCCCGTAACCCGCAGCCGCAGCGGCACGCTCAATGCACTCCTGCAGGGCGATCTCTTCATAGACCTGCCCCATTGCTCCTGCGTCACCGGTTCCTACGCAGTTGAGCTTCCGGAACTCAACCGGGTCCATATCGACCGCATTTGCTAGCTCATCGGTGTGGGTTTCCACTGCCCAACAACCTTGAGGGGCTGTTGGGGCTCGCACCGAACCCGAGGGCTGGTGGTTTGTGTAAACCAGGTGTGACTCAACGTGAGTGTTGGGCACCTTGTAGGGGCCAAGCACGTGCATTGCGGCCATCTGGGGGAAGAACGCCGAGTCCGAGCAGTAGGCCCCGTTGTCCAAAGCGATCCAAGCCTTCCGGGCAACGATTGTTCCGTCAGAGTTCAATCCGGTTGTGATGTCAATCACCATGCCCTCACGACGGCGGTCGGGGGCGAGGAACTCTTCCATCCGTGAGAACACGAGCTTCACCGGCCTGCGAGCGGCCTTAGCTAGCGCTGCGATGTGAGCCTCGAAATGGAAGCCGCACTTGCCGCCGAAGCCTCCACCGAGGTGCGGCACGATCACGCGCACACGGTTCGCCGGCATTTCCAAAGTCTCACAGATGCCGTTGCGGGCGTCGAAGGGAACCTGAGTGGAGGTCCAGACGGTGACTTTGTTACCTTCCCACTGAGCAACAACTGCTCTGGGTTCGATCGGAACAGCATGAGATGCGTCTGCGACGAAACGCCCGCTCACAACAATGTCAGCACTTTTTAGGGCCGCTTCAGCGTCACCAAAGCTGAGTGTTGAAACGTAGGCGTCGTTTGCGGCCATCCGGGTGTCATCGGTGACTCCGTAGGTGTCAAACTGGTCATGCACCAGCGGCGAGCCTTCGGCCAAAGCAGACTCGATGTCGTTGACGGCAGGCAACTCTTCGTATGTGACTTCTATGGAGTCAACCGCCGCCTGGGCCAGTTCGGGGGTCAACGCTGCTACTGCTGCAACAACTTCGCCCTCAAAACGGACAACGTCCTTGGCAAACAAGCGCCGATCGGCAATCACGGCCGAATAGCGAACGTCGGGTACATCATCAGCTGTCAACACAGCAAACACTCCGGGCATCGCCGAGGCTGCGGAAGTGTCGATTTTGACGATCTTGCCGTGCGCGATGCCCGCGTATTTAAACTTGGCGGCCAACATTCCCGTGAGGCTGATATCGGCGGCGTAGCGGCCGGTTCCAGTAACTTTGTCCGGCCCGTCAGCCCGATTGAAGATCGGAAGTTCTGTTGTTGTCACATCGGAGATAATACGGGACTTTCGGTTCAAGGCGAACCGAATCTACAATTGCGTTGGTTATGAGCGAAGTGCTGACACAGGGCCAAATTGAAGCCTATCACCGCGACGGCTTTCTGTATTTAGAGAACGCGCTGGACTCGACGCAACTTGGCGATCTGCAGCGTGATTTCTCGCAATGGGTTGATGAGAGCCGCGCTCGAACTGAACCCTACGGAAACACCTTCGACAGTCGGCGCCGCTTTGATCTAGAACCAGGACACAGCGCTACCAGTCCCGCATTAAGGCGGATCGCGTCTCCCGTTGAGATATCCGATGCGTACTTGGCGGCCATGAGAAGTTCGGCAGCTCTTGATGCAGTCACACAGCTCATTGGTCCGAACATCGAATTCAACAACTCCAAAATCAACTCGAAACAACCCGGCGCAGCAACGGCAGTGAAGTTTCA
This sequence comes from uncultured Acidimicrobiales bacterium, assembly GCA_937922785.1. Lineage (GTDB taxonomy): Bacteria > Actinomycetota > Acidimicrobiia > Acidimicrobiales > SZUA-35 > CALAJQ01. The sequence goes on along the minus strand of CALAJQ010000017.1, from coordinate 159,572 downwards.
CCAGGACTTCCTCTTCCAGCCGCACTCGAACGAAGACCTTGTCGCCGTACTGTTTTTCCTCGACCACGTTGATGCCGAGAATGGGCCACTTATCGTTGTGCCTGGCTCACACAAGGGTCCCATGTTTGAACATTGGCACGATGGAACTTTCACTGGCGCAGTTGATGATGAGACCGCAGCAAGAGCTAAACAAGATGGGGTAATGGTTACCGGCCCGGCCGGGAGCGCTTGCCTGATGCACACTCGGTTGCTTCACGGATCAGAACCCAACCTGAGTAGCAGTCCCCGAACCCTGTTTATCGCCGAGTACAGGTCCGAGGATTCGATCCCACTTCAGGTGAACCACATCCCAAGCATCTACGAGGGCGAGCTTGTCAGCGGCCTGAGAACGGGCCGGGTGCGCACCACTAGCTTTGAAATGGCGATGCCCGAAGTTCCAACAACCGCCTCATTTTTCGACCAGCAAGCCAAGGCCTAAGCGTGCAACTGACTCCGTTAGAGTTCAAGGTTGATGGCGGGTTTGGACAACGTGCCCGCATAGGCCTGATCGTCTTGGAGACTGATCAGACACTTGAGCCCGAGATCAACTCGTTGGACCTCGCCGGGGTAACTTTCTATCACTCCAGAATCCCGATGGAGGACGACGTTTCCGCCGACTCGCTCGGGGCAATGATGGACCGACTGCCGGCTGCGGCCGGCCTTCTACCTTCGGACTTTGAATTCGACGCCGTTGGTTATGGCTGCACGTCGGCAGCAACGGTGATCGGAGCCGAACGTGTAGCTGATGCGATCGGACAGGTTCACCCTGGAGTGCCCACGACTGATCCAATCACCGCCGCGATTGCGGCCTTCGGTGCACTAGAAGCTGGCCGCATTGCCATCGTCACTCCTTACGTCGAAGACGTTACGAACCAAGTCGTTGCGACCTTTAACAACAGTGGAATCGAAGTTGTGGCCGCCGGGTCTTTTTTGGAGCCGTCAGATCTGGTCGTGGCTCGAATCTCGCCTGAATCAATCACTGGCGCCGTACGCACGATGGCTGCTCAGGCAGCCTGTGATGCGGTCTTTGTTTCTTGCACCAGTTTGCGGAGCTACGGCAACATCGCCAGTCTCGAATTGGAGTTAGGAGTGCCCGTAGTCTCCAGCAACCAGGCCTTCCTTTGGCATCTGCTTCGACTCGCAGGCGACGATGCGGGCATTGATGGCGACCTCAAGCATCTCGGCCAGCTGTTTCAGCGGTAGCTCATGAACGGCCGGCGACACACCGGCCGACCAGCGAGTTCAACGCTCCTGGCCGACCGGTGCATACCGCTTTTTGGTAACCGGCGAAATCAGGCTAAGGGAGATCAACCTGACGAGAACCAACCTAAACCGGACCCGAGCTTTGTTGTAGGCACCAGATCACGGACTTGGTGTGCCTCGCGTCTCAGAGCAGTTTTGGTGCTCAGGTAAAGTCCCAGCCATACTTTGGGCACGTCACCGGCTTCAAAACCGCAGCAACCCAAACCGCATTGCCCCAACCCGCAGTGCCCCAGGCCAGTAAGGACCAAAATGAGCGAACCAGTTATTGTTGCAACAGCGAGAACCCCGATCGGGCGAGCCCACAAGGGCTCACTTGCCAACGAACGAGCCGACGACCTCGCCGGTTTCGCCATAAGCGCCCTTATGGAGAAAGTCCCCGACGTTGATCCCGCCTCGGTCGAAGACGTCATATGCGGAGTAGCGAATGCCACTGGTCAGCAAAGCCGCAACCTCGGCCGCCTCGCAGGCCAGCTTGGCGGATTGCCTCAGACCATCCCGGGAACCACCGTGCAACGCGCTTGCGCTTCCTCTCTTCAGGCAATTCGTATGGCCGCTCATGCCATCCGGGCCGACGAAGGCGACGTGTTTGTTGCCGCCGGTGTTGAAGCGGTCAGCCAGTTCCATCCGGCACAGGATCCAGGCAACGCCCGATTCATGGACCCTGAGGCTCCGAACTATCTGGACGACTTCTACATTCCGATGGGTATGACGGCGGAAAATGTCGCTGCCCAGTTTGACGTCAGCCGCGAACGAATGGATGAGTTCGCAAAGCTCAGCCAGGACCGTGCTGTAGCTGGCCAAGAAAATGGGTTCTTCGACCGAGAGATCACGCCCTACACACTTGCCGACGGCACAGTGGTTTCGTCCGACGACGGCCCTAGGGCCGGAACAACAATTGAGAAACTGTCTACTTTGAAGCCAGTCTTTATTGCCGACGGCAAAGTTACTGCAGGCAACGCCTGCCCGCTTAACGACGGAGCCGCTGCAGTTATGGTTATGTCGGCTGATCGAGCCAAGGACCTCGGAATCACTCCCCTAGCCAGAATCGTGTCGTCAGGAGTCACGGGCCTTGACCCCAAGATCATGGGCGTCGGTCCAATCGAAGCAGTTAAGCAAGCCCTCCAGCGAGCCGGGCTAAGCATTGAAGACATCGACGTCGTTGAATTGAACGAAGCTTTCGCTGCACAAGTTATTCCGATTTGTGACGAGCTGGGAATCTCAATCGAGAATCAGCTGAACCCGCATGGCGGAGCGATAGCGCTTGGCCACCCATTCGGAATGACCGGGGCTCGGATCATGACAACTCTAATCAACGACCTGCAGACTCTTGACGGCCGGTTCGGCGTAGAGACCATGTGCGTCGGTGGTGGCCAAGGTATGGCAATGGTCATTGAAAGACTGAGCTAGGCCGCAAAGCAAGATCGCAATCGAGCCAAATACTATCGAGCCAAATACAGGAGAATTCTTATGCAAACAGCACCTGATGCCGGGCTAGTTGATCTGGCCCAGGACCTAAACGACGACCTCGTCGAAATGCGCCGGGCGATTCATCGCGAGCCTGAGATTGGCTTGAACTTGCCCCTGACTCAGAACAAGATCACCGAAGCCCTAACCGGCCTCGGCATGGAGATCTCCCTGGGTGAGTCCTGCAGTTCTGTTGTGGCCGATCTTGATTCGGGCAAGCCGGGACCCACCATTTTGTTGCGTGGCGATATGGACGCCCTTCCGATGCAGGAAGACTACGTCTCGGACTACAAGTCGATTCACGAAGGAGCCATGCACGCGTGTGGGCACGATTCTCACGTTTCGATGCTCCTAGGCGCAGCCAAGCTGTTAGCCAACCAGAAGTCAGAGTTCAACGGCAAGATTCGGTTCATGTTCCAGCCCGGAGAAGAGGGGTACCACGGCGCAAAATACATGATTGAAGAAGGCGTCTTGGATGGTGTCGACAAAGCCTTTGCCATTCACATCATCTCGAATATGCCTAGCGGTGTCATCTTTAGCCGGGGCGGACCACTTATGGCCAGCGCCGACCGGTTTGAAATTGACGTGCGGGGCAGCGGCGGACACGCGTCAATGCCCCACAGCGCAGTTGACCCAATTCCCGCAGCCGCCGCCACCATCACCGGGCTTCACACAATGGTGGGCCGTGCAATCGACGCCAACCAGCCCGCCGTAGTCACTGTTGCACACCTCAAGGCGGGTTCAACCAACAACGTGATCCCTGAGAATGCTTGGATGGAAGGAACCATTAGGACCTTTGACGAAAATGTCCGATCACAGGTGCACGCCAACCTCCACCAGGTGGCGGCAGGTACTGCCTCAGCTCATGCCTGCACTTGTACAAGCGAAGTCATTCCCGGTTACCCGGTAACAATTAACCACGTCGCAGAGGCGGCCTTCACTGGTGAAATCGCTCGCAGCCTGTTAGGGCCGGAGTCGTTCGTGGAGATGCCAAACGGTGTTATGGGCGCAGAAGACTTCAGCTACGTGCTTCAGAACGTACCCGGCGCCATGGCCTTTTTGGGTGGCGCTCCAGACGACGTCCCTCTCGACAAGGCTGCGCCGAACCACTCGAACTACATGCGAATCAATGAAGACGCCATGCATCGGGGTACAGCGCTATACGCCGGTTGGGCCATCGCCCGTCAGTAGCTGAGTCGGGATGCGTAGGTAATCCACGCAAAGCCTCCGAAGGCCAAGGCGGTCACGCCAAATAGAACCGCGGTCATGCCGAGTCCAGTGGCCGCCAGCGTTGTTATGAAGATGGGCATAGCCATGCCGACGTAGGCCAACATGTAGAAGGTTGAATTGAGGGTGCCTCGCGTCTCAGGCTCAGCGATCTCGGCCAGAAGCCCAAGCGCTCCGGCTGTTAGCGTCCCTGCGGCACCACCTAGTAGCACTGCGGCAGGAAGCAACAAGGGCCATAGATCGGCGGCGAAAGCGACAGTGCCTAACAAGTACCCAACCGCGCCGATTGCCATGCCAAATGGAAGTCCGCGTCGAGGACCGAGCCGGCCGATCAACGGCCGAGACAACAGACCGGACCACGCTGTCAGCGCTCCGATAGCGCCCGCAACTACTACTTCTTGGCCACCAATCGAGTCGCTGACAAGAACTGGAAACAGAGCAAACGCACTGGATGGGAAAACAAAAACCATGGCTGCGGCCGGTGCAATGAGCTTGAGAAAAACGGGGCGATGCCTCGCCGGTACCCCCAGCCGAACGCGCACGGGCTGGCTGTTCGGCTCGACAGTCTCAGTGACGGTCCACAACCACGGCAAGAACGCAGCGGTGAGAATGGCATGCAGGACGAACGGAGTTACCAAGCCGTCATCGCTCAGGGCATCGATGGCGGCTGAGACAGGTGGGCCGATACCGAACCCGGCAAACGTCGTCGCCGTCGTAACCAGTCCGGCGAGCGCCAGCTTCTCTTGGCCAAGAATCTCCTGCAGCCATGCTGCGCCCACGCCAAAGACCGCCCCGCTAACGACTCCCAACAAGAAACGTCCCAAGAGAAGTAGGGCGAATTGGTCACGACCAAAGATCATGATCACCGACGAGACAGCTGAGACTGCGGTAAAGGGAATCACCAGCGGCCGGCGACCGAACCGGTCAGAAAGCGGACCGGCCACAAGCAAGGCACCCATGATGCCCAACACGTAAACAGTGAAGATACCCATTGTGGCGCTTTGCCCGAGTTGCAGCCGTTCTTTGTAGAGCACAAGGAATGGCGTAGACACGTTTGTTCCGTACCCGACCAAGAACAGAGCAATCGCTACCAGCCAAGCGCTTCGTTTCACCTAAGACGACTAGCGGTTGGTGGCGTGTGGTGAGTTCATTTGGATGACGCTTGGTGTGACTCGAACGAATTCGGCGAGATCCCAAAACTCTTCGATAGTTCTTGCATCGGAGTAGCTCATACCGCTGCGCACCCCAGCCATCAAAGAGCCCAGCAGTTTTGACACTGCGCCCCGATAAGGCACAGTTCCTTCAACACCCTCGGCGGCTCGTTGCTCGAAGTATTCAGCATCGATCTCTTCACCTTCGCGTTCGGCACGGGCTTCGATTGCTTCGAAAGAGGCCATGCCTCTCACTCGCTTTATGAGACCGTGACTACTTTGCTCTACCTCGCCTGGGCTCTCTTTAGTTCCCGCGAACAATGACCCGATCATTACCGAACTTGCCCCGGCTGCCAGCGCCTTCGCTATGTCTCCCGAAGTCCTAATACCACCGTCGGCAATTACCGGGATTAGCGTGCCGCTGGGACCCACAATTCCTGCACAATCGTTGATGGCGGTTAGCTGGGGCACCCCGACACCGGCTACGAGCCGAGTTGTGCAGACCCCACCAGGACCAACCCCAACTTTGACAGCATCCGCGCCGGCGGCGGCAAGTTCTTCAGCGCCCAACCGAGTAGCCACGTTGCCTGCAATCACATCGGTGTCAGGAAAGGCGGCCTTCACCTGGCCTAAAACGTCGATCGCGTGGTCTGAGTGGCCATGGGCAATGTCCAGAACCAATGCATCAACACCCGCGGTCACCAGACCCTCTGCTCGGGACAACGCGTCACGGTCGGTTCCAATTGCCGCAGTCACAACATGATCGCCATCGGCCTTAACTGCGGCAACCATGTCTGCTTGGGCCACGGGGCTTAGAAATCGATGGATCGCTCCGGCTGCTCCAAGACGAGCCATCGCAATGGCCATTTCGGTTTCACAAACTGTGTCCATGTTCGCAGCAATTACTGGCACATCGATTGTGACATTGCGGCTCAGCTGAGTCTTCAACGACACGTCCGAACGTGAACGAATTCCAGATCGCCTAGGGACCAGGAGTACGTCGTCAAATGTCAGTCCGGTTCGTAATGAATTCAGATCCATGAGAGGCACTGTAGGGCCGATACCGTCGATGTCGTGAATAAGGCAAGTCACACAACTCGAGCGCTGCTAGGAGTCAGTTGGGCCGGCGGGTCACCGTCAGTAAGAGTTCGTGATGACTCTGCACTGGTGTCAACCGAAGTCGCCCTTGCCGAACTCGATCTTAACTATCGGGTTGACGAACATTCAGAACGTCTTTGCCTGGGCCACGTTCCGTTTCGTAAAGGTCGCGACGCCTATGTCGATTGTGTAAACCAGCCTCGCGACGGGGACCGCAAGTGCAATCGATGCGCTGCGAATGACGCCACGTTTGCCTCCAACCTTCACCACGCTCACACATTGGATCCAGACTCGCTTGACTCCAGCGTGGCGCGCCATATGTTGCAGCCAAACGTGGGTTACCTGGCAGCGTTCAGAGATGGGTCAATCAAGATCGGCACAAGCACTGCAAAAAGGCAACAGGAACGCCTAACAGAACAAGGTGCGTGGGTGGCCCGCATAGTTGCAAGCTCCACCGACGGTTTAGCGATCAGAGTGTTGGAAGACACGGTCACCAAGAGGCTCGGATTGGCCCAGTCGGTTAGCGCTCGACGGAAAGTGGCCGGGCTAGCCAATCCGGCGTCAGATGACATGCTTGAGTCCCGTCTTAGCGACCTGTCGGTGGCGGTGGCAGAAATCATCTCGGACCTAAACGATGACCGGCTGACAGTGGCCGACGATCGCTGGGAATCGGGTGCTATTGGCAATCAGGTCTGGGACCATGTCCACCTTTATGGTCAGAGCCTTACAACTGGTAGTCACCAGCTGACCGTCAAAGCCGTTTCGGGCCGCCAAATTGCCTTCACCAGGTCTGGTGGGGAAGACGTATTTGTTGCCGATCTTGGGCCGCTTATGGGAGTCCAACTCGAGCTTGGAAACTTCCAGCCTGCACCGATCGCTGTCCAGGACGCTCTGTTCTAACCGGGTGTGTTCTAACCGGGTGTGTTCTAACCGGATCCGGGATTTCCATCATGCCCAAGCACGCGATAGAAAAGGTCATGGCTTCTGAAATCAAACCAGACACCTCAACTGTCGACTTTCACTTCGACGTCTTGTGTCCGTACGCCTACCAAACAGCCAAATGGATCCGCGACGTCCGCCGGCAAAACGGAATCACGATCAATTGGAAGTTCTTCTCCCTAGAAGAGGTCAATCGCATCGAGGGCAAGAAACATCCATGGGAGCGTGAGTGGAGCTACGGCTGGTCCATGATGCGCATCGGGGCGATGCTTCGGCGCACCTCGATGGATGACTGTGATCGATGGTACGAACGAGCCGGTCGAGCCCTCCATGAGGAAGGTCTCAAACCACATGAACCAGATGTTGCCCGTCACATTCTGAGCGAACTTGGCTTGGACCCGGCAATTGTTGACCAAACTATCGCGGATGAGAGCACCCACGATGAGATTAAGACAGAACACCAACGCGTCGTCGATGCTGGTGGATATGGCGTGCCCACCCTGTTCTTCGGTGACGAATGCCTGTTCGGACCGGTCCTAATTAACCCACCGATGGGCGACGCCGCACTCCGCCTTTGGGACGCAGTCACCGCATGGGTGGAGTTCCCAGAGCTGTATGAACTCCAGCGTCCAAAGACGAAGCAAGACGAACAGAAAATCGCCGATACGTTCAAGCCCTACCTCGAGGCTCGTGACTGGATATCGATAAACCGAGGTACCGAAATTGCATTTACTGAAGATGGCTTTGAAGCCGTCGGACCTGCAGGAGGCCACAATTCATGACCCATCCAAGCATCGAACAGCTCAGCCAATGCTGGGATTCCCTGGCCGATTTACTCCCAACCCTTACAGCTGACCAATGGAATACTCAGTCTTGTTGCCCCGACTGGAGCGTCAAGGGCGTAGTCGCTCACATGACTGCAATCGAAGAAATCCTCATCGGCTGGCAACCAAGTGTTGACCAACCGCCCGCGTTCGACAAGGTCGGTCCCTTTATGGAGGCTGCTGACAAGATGTCAGGACCTGAGATGTACGAGAAATTCATCGACGTCACCGACGAGCGCCGCACAGATTTTGCTGGGATGGATGACGCTGATTTCGAGAAGCCCTCCTTTACCCCTATAGGCGCTGCCAACTACGGACGGTTCATGGACGTTCGAGTCTTTGACTTTTGGGTACACGAACAAGACATACGCCGGCCACTTGGTTTGCCCGGTCACGAGTCCGGGCCATCTGCAGAAACCGCAATGGACGAAGTTGAAGGATCTCTCGGCTACATCTTCGGTAAGAAGGTGGGCCTCGCTGACGGCCAATCAGTCACCATCAAAACAACAGGCGGAGTCACAAGGACCATGCACGTCTCTGTTGATGGTCGGGCCAAGCAGGTTCCGGAACTAGACAACCCAAACGTTGTGCTCAACACCGATTCGACCACGTTCATCATGTTGGCCTGTGGCCGTATTGACCCTCAAGCAGAAATCGATTCCGGACGAATCAGCTGGACTGGCGACGAAGCGCTAGGCCGTCATGCGGCAAACAATCTCCGCTTCACTATGTAGCTCCGCTGCCATTTCCAGACTCTAAGCTCAAGCCATGGCAGCCCCTAAAAACGAGTTCAAACGCTCGATCGTCACCGGCGAAACCCAATACGGAATTTTCTGCAGTCTGGCGGATTCAGTGACGTCAGAAATTGCTGCCCGCTCGGGCCTTGATTTCATCTGCATCGACACCGAACATGCCCCGAACGGGATGCGCTCGCTTTTGCAGCAGGTGCAGTCGACCGAGCACGGTTCGGCTCAGGTCATGGTGCGCGCCTTCGAGGGTGACAAGACGCTGATCAAACGGATTCTGGACCTGGGGGTGCAGACGCTGATGATCCCGATGGTTGAAGATGCTGCTCAGGCTGAGGCCTTGGTTGCAGCCACCCGCTACCCCACCGATGGCGTGCGAGGCGTCGCTGGCGGACGGGCATCAAACTGGGGACGCACGCCTGACTATTTCACAACTGCAAATTCTGAGATCTGCCTTGTGGTTCAGGTGGAAAGCCGAAACGCAATGGCCAACATCTCCGAGATTGCTGCTGTCGACGGAGTCGACGCTGTGTTTGTAGGGCCGTCAGACTTGGCAGCCGACATGGGCATGATCGGCCAAGCTGGCCACTCTGATGTCGTTGACGCTGTGGTTGAAGGCTTGAACGCAATTCGTGAAGCCGGAAAGCCCGCAGGCGTCTTTGGAGCCACCCCCGAAGCAGCCGACAACTACATAAAGGCTGGAGCCAGTTTCTTACTAGTCGGTGTGGACACCTACTTACTAGTTGGGGCGCTAAAGGGGCTGGTGGCGAAGTTCAAGGGTTAACCCATTCTGCGGGTGCATCCGCGAGAGCGCTAACCTGAAGGCACTTATGCCTTCGAAATCAAAGATCATCTATACCCTCACCGACGAAGCGCCAGCATTGGCTACCAGATCGTTTTTGCCGATCGTGGAGGCCTTCGCAGGGGCATGCGGAGTTGAGGTAGAGACTCGCGATATCTCCCTGGCCGGACGGGTCCTCGCAACATTTGCTGACATGTTGCCCCCAGACCAGCAGACCTCCGACGCACTGGGCGAACTGGGCGAACTGGCTCAGCGGCCCGAGGCCAATATCATCAAGTTGCCGAACATTTCGGCGTCGGTCCCTCAACTCAAGGCCACCATCGAGGAGCTTCAGGCAAAGGGCTACGCGCTGCCCGAGTTCCCTGACGAACCATCCACTGACGCCGAAATGGACATCAGGGCACGGTATGACGCAGTGAAAGGTTCTGCAGTTAATCCTGTTCTACGCGAGGGCAACTCTGATCGTCGGGCGCCCAAGGCTGTAAAGGCCTACGCCCGCAAGAACCCGCACTCCATGGGCCAATGGTCGCCAGAGTCCAAGACTCACGTTGCCACGATGGACCTAGGCGACTTCCAGGCGAATGAAATCTCAACGACCGTCGCTGAGGCCGGCACAGTCCGAATTGAACATACTGGCAAGGCTGCTGGCCTAGTGACGGTCCTAAAGGGCGACTTCGACATTCAGGCCGGAGAAATAATCGACTCCACGGTGATGGAACGCTCGAAGCTCCTTCGGTTCCTGAAGGCTGAAATCGCCGATGCCAAGGAACAAGGCCTACTTTTGAGCCTCCACATGAAGGCAACCATGATGAAGGTCTCTGACCCCATCATCTTCGGTCATGCCGTCCGGACCTACTTTGCCCCGGTATTCGCCAAGCACGGCGCAGCGCTTGAATCGGTCGGTGTCAACGTGAATAACGGTCTTGGCAACCTACTTCAGCAAATTGAAGAACTACCTGAGGCCAAGCGTGATGAGATCCGGGCCGACGTCGCCAAGGCAATGGAAGACGGACCCGACATTGCCATGGTCAACTCAGACCGTGGAATAACCAACCTTCATGTTCCCTCTGACGTAATCATCGACGCTTCAATGCCTGCCATGATTCGTACGTCTGGCCAGATGTGGAACAAAGAGGGCGAACTTCAAGACACAAAAGCCGTCATCCCAGACTCCAGCTATGCGGCGCTCTATTCAGAGACTTTGGCGTTCTGTAAGGAGCACGGCGCCTTTGACCCAACCACGATGGGCACTGTTCCGAACGTTGGTCTGATGGCCCAGAAAGCCGAAGAGTACGGAAGCCACGACAAGACCTTCAAGATCTTCAGCCACGGCGTGGTTCGAGTAATCCACTCAAACGGAGAGGTGCTGTTGGAGAACACAGTCAAGGAGGGCGACATCTGGCGAATGTGTCAGGTGAAGGACGCCCCGGTTGCGGACTGGGTGAAGCTTGCCGTCACCCGGGCCCGGGCCACCATGACCCCCGTAGTGTTCTGGCTCGATTCCGAACGCTCTCACGACTCAGAACTGATCACAAAGGTCAACCGCTACCTGGCCGACCATGACACTGACGGTTTACAAATCGAGATCATGAACGTCGCCGAGGCGACTCGCTTCACCCTCGAGCGAACCCGCAACGGCGAAGACACAATCTCCGCCACTGGCAATGTGCTGCGTGACTACCTCACTGACCTATTTCCAATTCTGGAACTGGGCACCAGCGCAAAGATGTTGTCCATAGTTCCTCTAATGAACGGTGGCGGACTGTTTGAGACCGGAGCCGGAGGGTCAGCACCCAAACACGTGCAGCAGTTCGAAAAGGAGAACCACCTACGTTGGGACTCCCTAGGTGAGTTCTTAGCGCTGGCGGTATCGCTCGAACACCTCAGTGAAGTCAACAACAACCCTCAAAGCAAGGTTCTAGGTGACGCCCTTGACCTGGCCACCGAGAAACTTCTAGACACCGGCAAGTCTCCGTCCAGACGCGTCAACGAACTCGACAATCGCGGTAGCCACTTCTACTTGGCTCTGTACTGGGCTCAGGAAATGGCCACCCAAGCTGACGACGTCGAGCTTGGCGCCAAGTTCGCTCCACTGGCTAAGGCGCTAGCGGAGAACGAAGAGGTCATCGTGTCGGAGCTAAACGGTGCCCAGGGAAGCCCCCAAGACATCGGAGGCTACTTCTTCCCCGACGAAGACAAGGCCGTGGCCGCGATGCGTCCTAGCAACACACTCAACGAAGTGATTTCAAGCTTCAGCTAAGTGGTAGCTTTGGCCGCATGAGGCTGGAGACAATCGACACTTTCGTTACCGTTCCCCCCACCGGGATCGGCGGGTCGTTTTGGGTGCTAGTAAGAGTCACAACCGATGACGGGATCACCGGAATCGGCGAGGCCTACGGGATACCCGTCTCGGGCGATATCGCCGCAGCGATGATCGTTGACACGTTTGATCGCTTTATCGCCGGCGAGGATCCACACCGAGTAGAGACAATGTTTCGACGCGTGTATTCGGCTGGTTTTACCCAGCGCCCCGACATCTCCATGATGGGAGTCTTTTCTGCCATTGAGATGGCAGTTTGGGACATTTTAGGAAAGGCCCACGGCGTGCCTTGTTATCAGCTTCTTGGGGGGCGATTCCACGACAGGCTACGCACATACACCTACCTCTACCCCCAGGGCGACAGCGCTGGCGACCCCTATCACGAACCGGAAGCTGCGGCCGAAGCTGCTCTTGTCTACAAGGCGATGGGGTTCACTGCGGTCAAGCAGGATCCAACGGGGCCATACAGTTTCCAGGGCGGCCGAGAGCTGTCGCTAACCGAATTGTCTCGAAGCGAAGAAAACGTCAAGGCCATCCGCTCCGCTGTTGGCGACGAGGTTGACATTCTGTTTGGTACTCACGGCCAGATGACTACCAGTTCCGCTATTCGGCTGGCCCGCAGGCTGGAACAGTACGATCCTCTGTGGTTCGAAGAACCTTGTCCCCCTGATCAGATGGAAGCCATCGGTAAGGTCGCCCGGGCAACAACCATTCCGGTGGCCACCGGCGAGCGCCTAACAACCAAGGTCGAATTTCACGAGGCTTTGAAGGCCGGAGTCTCAATCCTTCAGCCCGACGTTGGACGCAGCGGCGGCATCTGGGAAACGAAAAAGATCGCTGTTATGGCTGAGCTATTCAACGCCCAGGTCGCACCCCACATCTACTGTGGCCCCGTTGCTCATGCTGCGGCAGCTCATGTTGGGTTCAGCGCTCCATCGTTTCTGATGCTCGAAACAATCCAGACCGACTTTCATAGTGCCGTGCTGAAAAGGCCACTCGACTGGGACGACGGCTATCTTCTGCCCCCAACCGAACCAGGCCTGGGCATCGAACTGGACGAAGCGGTGATTGCCCAAAACCCCTATGTCACCGGAGGAAGACTGCATCTAGAGATGACTCAGACTCCCCTGCCGTCAGATAACACCAAGCTCACCTCTGAACTTCAATAGGAAACCGTTCGGGGCGTTGTTGGTAAGCTCTTGCTTACGTTAGCATGTACTTACCTAAACACGACACGAACAGGAGCAAGCCGTGGCATCGATTGCAAACCCCTTAGCAATTGACCGAGCATCGTGGGAAGCCGCTCGAGTGGCCCACCTCGAGGACGAGAAGGAGTTCACCAAACTGCGTGATGACCTTAGCCGCAAGCGGAGGGAGCTCCCTTGGCTAGAGATTACCGATGACTACACGTTCACAGGGCTTCAAGGGAAGGTGCGATTATCCGATCTTTTTGGAGACAGCTCGCAACTTCTTGTCTATCACTTCATGTTCGGACCGGGGTGGGAGGAGGGCTGCCCCTCATGCTCATATTGGGCCGACAACTTCGAGGGCATTGAGAAGCACCTGGAAGCACGAGACACGTCGCTCGTTTGTATATCTCGTGGACCGATTGAGGAAATACAGAACTACCAATCGCGAATGGGTTGGACGTTCAACTGGTATTCCTCGGCGGATTCATCCTTCAATTACGACATGAGAGTCAGCTTCACTCCCGAAGAACTAGAAAGCGGCAGAGCTAGCTACAACTTTGGCACATCCCCCGCACACGGCGATGAGATGCCTGGAATCAGCATCTTCGCCAAACAAACCGATGCTGACGGATCATCCAAGATTTATCTGACCTATCAAACCTTCGCTCGCGGCCTCGACATGTTGAATGGTGCCTACCACATGTTGGACCTGACCCCTAAGGAACGAGACGAACAAGACCTAGAGTTCTCTATGGCCTGGCTGCGTCGCCATGACTCCTACTGATCGTGGACGCTGCAGCGCGAGCTATAGCCGAACCACGACGGCGTGCGATTCTGCGCCTAGTCCAGGATGAGGAACGAAGTGTGGGGGATATCGCAGCTCACTTCGAAGTTTCTAGGCCAGCCATCAGCCAACACCTTCGAGTTCTCGTGGAAGCAGATCTAGTTACGACCCGGTCCGAGGGAACAAGTCGGTTCTACCGTGCAAGACCCGAGGGCATGACCGAGCTAAGAGAATGGCTAGACGGCTTCTGGTCCACGTCGCTGCAACGTCTAGCCAGAGAAGCTGAGACCGAACACCAAAAAGCCAAGTCCAATGAAAATGCCGGGCGGCCTCCGTGGCCGGGGAACGGCAAATAAGGAACATCAAAATGACCACATCCGAAGCTCACACCAACAACGACCTCGTCGTCACCCAACACGTCGCGGCACCGCGAGAGACAGTATTTGAGTTTCTCGTTGATCAAGAGAAGATGAATCGTTGGCTGGGTCGCTCAGTTCAGATCGAACCTACCCCTGGAGGCAAGTTCTGGGCCGACATGACTGGCGCTGACATTGCAATTGGTGAGTTTATTGAGATAAATCGGCCGAGCAGCGTCGTGTTTACGTGGGGATGGCAGGGCAGCGACGAAATCGGCCCCGGATCAACAACAATCACAATCAGCCTGACCGAAGCTGCTGGTGATGAGACGGTTGTGGAGCTCCGCCATGCCGGGCTAACTACCGAAGCCCAGGCAACCCACAACGAAGGGTGGTCCTATTTCGCTCCTCGGCTGGCCGCCGTAGTCCAAGGCGAGGACCCCGGACCTTATCGCCACGCTGATGGCAGCTGAGAGGCAAGTCAGATAAGAGGCAAGTCAGATAAAGGGTATGGCAGTAATGGTTGCTGTGCTGGCGCCCTTGCGTCGGTCGATATCCACCACTTGATCACCCTTTTCCACCAGCTCCCGATTGATTTGAGCCAAACCAATGGTTTTGCCGAGCCGATGAGAATGAACAACAGCGCTAAGCATGCCGACTATCTCACCATCGACCCGCACCGGAGTTCGCTCCGGCAGTGGCCAGGCATCAGCGACGTCGGAATCAACAACTAGGCCACAAAGCAATCGCTTTGGACCGCCGTTGTCCAAGATCTCCTGAAGCGCCTTCTTGCCGACGTAGTCAGAGTCAATGTCGGTATGAACATAACGAGCCATGCCAACCTCGAACGGGTTCGAGTCCCGGTCATTGTCGCCGCCCCATGACAACAGCGCGCTTTCGACCCTCTCCACATGGTTAGGAGCTCCAGGTCCGATGTTGTACTTCTCCCCCGCTGCCATGACCTTTGCCCACAGCTCGTCACCACGGCTCCCGTCCTGCAGGAACAGTTCGAAGCCGCCCTGCTTGGACCAACCCGAGCGGCACAGCACCAGCGGGATGCCATCGAGTTCGGTCTCTATGAACCAGAAAAACTTGATGTCACGGGTGTGTTCGCCGAATAAATCAGCAATCAGGTCTCCGGCCTTAGGACCTTGCACAGCTAAGGGTGATACGTCGGGCTCTATGACAGTTACGTCATAACCGCGCTCTCTGGCTACCGCCTTACACCAGAGCAACATGTCATTGTCCGCAATCGAAAACCAATACCGGCCACCGGACAACTTCATCAGGACCGGATCGTTCAAGATGTGACCCTCATGATCACACATCGCCACGTAGTAGCCCTGACCCTCTTTCTGTTTCGAGAGATCTCGTGTGGTCAGGTATTGAACACAAGCCGCTGCATCCGGGCCCGAGATCTGAACCTGGCGTTCAGCCGCCACATCCCAAATGGCGACGTCGTTGATCAATCGATCATACTCAGCCTTGAGATCACCATATGACGTTGGCAGGACCATCTTGTTGTAAACCGTGATGTCAGTGACACCGGCATCAAGAGTCGATTGATGGTACGGAGTCATACGAATCCGTGGGCTAATGGTGATCCGATTCATGGGGCAAGATTGTATTGCCACAGCGAAGTTCAGAGCATCACATTCGCCGGAATTATTCAGCTCGGATCAAGCAAAGCAATCTTCATCTTCACTTCGGGCACCTCACCCGTGATCACATACTCAGACTCGGCCTTCGCCCCACGAAAGATGCCCTTTGCCATCAACGAAGTCTCAGCCTTACCCCTTTGGGCGTAGATCTCCGAGCGGGCGCTGTGCACCTCGTTCGATTCCGGCTCCGCAACGGCGGCAAACTCGATCAGATGGCACGCCAGTCTAAAATCGCCAGCCTCAGCCAGCTCCAAAGCGCGAGCGGCCAGGGCACCGGCGCCGCCGGCTAACCGTGCCACCTCAGCTCCGATCGCAGAGTCGGGGGCAGGCTTGAGCCGGGCTGGGTGGCCATCCCACCAACCGCCATAAAGTCTCCAAATGTTGCGAATGGCAAATTCGGGCTCGTCATAGAACGGTCGCATGTAGGGCAGCGCCAAAGTTTCATCAGCCACCTTTATGCTGTGGACAATTTCGTCGAGAGTTGCTCCGGTGTTCATGGCGGCTACAACTTCGGCAACCAGCTTCTCCAGGGTCGATGCAACTGTGTCAAGGCAACCGGCTATCCGGTCAGCGCCTGCTATCGGCAAGCCGTGGGCCGGTACTAGTAGTTCCGGCTCCTTGGCGGCCATTGCCCGAAGTGCTTGAGCCCATTCCAGCGGATAGCGCTGCACCTTCTGCGGATTTCCGCAGTTTGGGAAATTCCAGATGAATAGATCACCAGCAGTAATTGCCTTCGCCGACGGAATCCAAGTCCAGGTGTGGTCGTCGGTTTCACCCAAGGCGTAGTTGTGTTCCATCTCGACACCCCCAACGGTTTCAACTAGCGAGGTCTCATAGGTGACGTCTGGCCGCAGGGTCCCATCCGGAATAAAGGGCCTGCCGCTGTTTCCCATCTGGGTAATCAGGCTTTGCGGCACCCCGCCGAACTGACGGCGGTTGATGGCCTGGTTGTAACCCTCGGTTGCTGCGTATCGGTCAAGTCGATCCGATAGCTTCTTGTGGCCGAGGACCCGGGGCGTTGGGTTACCAGCGTCTCGGGCGTCGCTGGCAAAGTTGCGGCTTCCCCCAACATGATCCATGTGTCCGTGGGTATAGACAATGGTGTTGACAGGATCGGTAGACCACGCCCGCAAAGCCGCTACAACGTGTTTTCCGCTGGGCGAGCTGCTGGTATCAAAAGCGACCAAACCCTCGTCGGTCTTAAGTGCGATCACGTGACTAAAGGCTTCGATAAGCGCCAGGTTGTCTCCAAGTTCGCTTAGCTCGTGGGTAATTCTGTTGGGGGCGACGTTGTTTATCCCCTCGTCAACAAGGCGGGTCGACAGTTCTATTGGACTTTCGGAGGCTGTTGTCACCTTCTAACGATGCCTCGCGTATAGTTAGGGGTCCAATTCAAAAGCGAAGTCGGTGAGACTCCGACGCTGTCCCGCAACTGTGATGTGAGTTCGCTCACTAGCCAGGTCGCCTTTTGATGTTGGATTCCAATACATGTTCTCGAAGGAAGAACAGTTGGTTGCGGCATAGTCGCTTCAAACTCTCGGCCTTCGCGTGCACTTACGAAAGAGTTTGAAGTGAAAATAAAAGCAAGAATCGCATTGCTGTTAGCGCTATCGCTGGCGGCCGCGGCGTGTGGCTCAGGAGCGGACGACTCCTCAGACGCACCCAAGACCACCGAAGCGCCAGCAACAACGGAGGCCCCGACAACAACTGAGGCGGCTGAAACTACAGCCGCCGCCGAACCTGAAGAGGTTGAAGAACCCGAAGACGCGATGGAAGAACTTCCAGAAGCGATCGTGTCTTTGTCTGCCACAGCAACTGAAATGCTCTTTGCAATTGGCGCCGGCGATCAGGTTGTCGCCGCCGACTCGTTCTCGAACTACCCGGCCGAGGCTCCAACAATGCCTGACCTCAGCGCATTTGAGCCAAACCTAGAAGCAATTGCCGCATTTGAGCCCGATCTTGTTGTGATCTCGTTTGATCCGGGCGACCTTGCTGACGGCCTCGAAGCACTTGGAATCAAAACGATTGTTCAAGGGGCAGCTGCTGATCTTGATCAGGTCTATGCCCAGATCGCTGATCTGGGAATCGCCACCGGCCAAATTGACGGCGCAGCGGCAACTAACGCCGAGATCCAAGCTGGCATCGAAGCAGCAATTGCGAGCGCTCCCCCATCCGATGATCCGATTCGGATTTACCACGAGCTTGACGACACCTTCTTTTCAGCAACCTCGTCAACCTTCATTGGCCAGATGTATGAACTGCTCGGCATGACTAACGTTGCCGACGCCGCCGATGAAGACGGATCCAACTTCGGTTTTCCTCAGCTCTCGGCCGAGTACCTCATTGAAACCGATCCCCAGATGATCGTCATCACAGACCAGGTCGGCTACAGCGCTGCCGATGTGGCGGCTCGGCCCGGATGGGGAATCATCAGTGCGGTCGCAAACGGCAACGTTGTGCAGGTTGATGCCGACATCGCTTCTCGATGGGGTCCACGCATCGTGGAGTTCTTAGAAGTGATTTCTGCCGCCAAGGCCGAGGCACTGGTCAGTCAGTGACAGCAGTGGGGCTGTCGGCCCATCAAGCGGCTAAGCGTGCGTTTCGGCTTAGTCCTTTGGTGTTGATCGGCAGCCTCATCTTGTTGGTCTGCGTTGCCATCTTCGGTGCCGTAACCGGGCCGGCCAACATTTCGGCTAGATCGGTCGTCCTTGAGTTGTTGGATCGACTTCCTCTGATCGCCGTAGATTCGGGCCTGGATGAACGCCAGTCAATAATCTTGTGGCAGTGGCGCTTTCCTCGAGTAGTCCTAGGCGGGTTGGTTGGAACGGCGCTCTCGCTATCGGGCTCGGGGTACCAAGGCGTGTTCCGAAACCCATTGGCGTCACCGTTTCTTTTGGGAGTCTCGGCTGGCGCAGGCCTGGGTGCAGTCATCGCAATTGTCTACGGCATTGATGCAGGTTTTGGCCCAGTCGATTCCATTGCTGCGCTGGCATTTCTCGGGGCGATGGTGGCCATCGTTGCCTCAACCGCTGTCGGCCGGTCGGCCGGCCGGTCCACCGCGATCTTACTGTTGGCGGGCATCGCGGTCGCAGCTTTTCTGACCGCTGTTCAGACCTACTTGATGCAGCGCAGTTCTGAGAACCTGCGCCAGGTGTACGCGTGGATCTTTGGAAGCCTTCAAACATCAGGGTGGACTGACATCTGGCTGCTCTCGCCCTACGTAGCTATTTGCGGAACAGTTCTGTTACTGAGCCGACGTCAGCTCGACGTTCTGCGACTGGGCGAAGAAGAGGCTGAGGCTCTCGGTGTGCAGACAAAGCGCCTGCGCTGGAGCGTTCTGATTTGCGCCTCGTTGCTAACTGCGGCGTCAGTAGCCGTCAGCGGAATCATCACCTTCGTAGGTCTCGTTGTGCCTCACATGGTGCGCCTGATGTTTGGTTCTAGCTATCGGCTGGTGGTTCCTCTATCAGCAATAGGCGGCGCTACTTTCTTGATCTTTGCTGATGTTTTAGCGCGTTCGTTGCTTTCCCCCGCCGAGCTGCCAATTGGCGTGGTAACCGCATTTGTTGGTGCGCCGTTCTTCGGTGCGATTCTCTACACAAGCCGTAGGGATCTGGTATGACCCGCCACCTTGCGCCCGCCATACAGATCGATAACGTCAGCTGCTTTTATGGCGACACCACGGTTCTGCGAGACGTTTCGGTTGAGCTTGAAACTGGTAGCTGGCTTGGATTGATTGGGCCCAATGGAGCCGGTAAGTCTTCGCTACTTCGATCAATTATCAACCTCGGCCAGTACGAAGGAACAATGCTCTTTCACGGAGAGAAATTGTCACGCGCTCAGCTGGCCAAGCGCATCGCTTACCTTCCTCAGAATCCTTCGCTGCCAAGTGGTATGACAGTGGCCGAATACGTGCTTCTGGGCCGAACTGCACATCTGGGTTGGTTTGAGCGAGAGACCCAAGCCGATCGCGATATTTCACTTGATTCACTGGCCCGTCTTGAACTTGGCCCCTTCGCCGACCGCTTTGTGACCGACCTGTCCGGCGGTGAGGCCCAGCGAGTCAGCTTGGCGCGGGTCCTGGCCCAGCAAGCCGACATCGTGCTGTTGGATGAGCCTACGAGCGCGCTGGACATTGGGCATCAACAAAGTGTGCTTGCGATGGTCAACTCGCTTCGTCTGGAGCTTGGTTTAACCGTTGTCGCAGCCCTGCATGACTTGACCGCAGCCGGCCGGTTCTGTGACGAGCTGTTGCTACTTCATAAGGGCACGGCGGTCGCTCATGGCAGCGCGGATAAGGTTCTTACCTCCAAGGTCCTAAGCAGCGCTTATGAGACTGACGTAACTGTCATCAACGCTCCTGACGGGTCACGAGTTGTCCTAGCGCTGGGCTAAAACTCTCCGTTCTGTCTGGGCGTAACGCTCGCCCACCGAGCGCTTCGAGCAGACAGATGCAGGCAAGTCTTGGGAGCTAGGCCCTGGGTTCTCGGGGTAGACCGAGAACTCGTTCACCCAAGATGTTTCGCATGATGTCTGAGGTGCCGCCCATAATTGTGTAGCCCGGGGCGTAAAGCACGCCGTGGGTGACCTCGTCAAACAACATGGCGTCGGCACCAAAGGTCCGGCTGACGAAGTCCGCAACCTTGACTTCGTGCTCGGTGCAAAAACACTTTGTCGCAGCGCTGAAACCAGCAGGCGCTTGCTTCAAGACTTCCCGATAAACCAACAACCGACCAATCCGATAGCCGATCTCGAGCTGGGCGATCTCGTCCCTGACGAGCGGGTCAGTCTTGTCTGCGCGATCAACAGCCATGTCATATAGCGCACGGTTGGAAACCAATCGATCGATACCGCCACGCTCGTGTTCCAACTGCTTCATGGTTTGCTTGAATGCGTCACCCTCGACGCCAACCAAGTTCTCGACCGGCACCTTTACGTCAGTAAAATACACCTCGCAAAAGTGGCGATTGGTGGTCATGTCTGTGATGGGGCGGATCTCGATGCCCGGCAGGTCCATCGGCACGACGATCTCAGATATCCCGCGGTGGGGTGGACCGTCGGTCTTAGTGCGACAGATCAAGTAGCAGTAGTCGGCGACGTCACCGAAACTGGTCCAGATCTTCTGACCGTTGACCAAAAAGTGATCATCGTTTCGAATGGCAGTAGTTGAAAGCGACGCTAGGTCCGAGCCCGAATCAGGCTCGGACATCCCGATACACCAGGTGCTTTCACCGGTAAGCATCTTGGGCAGATATTCAGCCTTCTGATCTTGGGTTCCGTAAGCAATAATAGTTGGACCCATTTGGCGGTCAGCAAACCACATTGCAGCAATCGGGGCGCCAGCACCAATCATTTCCTCAGCAACAATGACTCGTTCGATTGGTGGGCGATCCTGACCACCGTGGGCTGTGGGCCAACCCATCCCGATCCAACCCTCGCGGGCCATGATCTGTGCGAATTCTTTGGAATAGCCGTTGATCCACGAGTCATTGGAGCGCCCAAACTCGGCAACTCCCTCGGCCGCTACTTGACGAGCTCTGGCCCGTAGTTCTTCCTGCTCAGGCGTAAAACTGAATTCCATCATGTGTTGTCAAACTACCTCAGAACTCAGGCGAAATTCGAATCATGAGGGCCGCACCAAAGAGCGCTACGGCGAAGACGACCATCCAGAAAACGCTGTAGGAATAGGTCTCGATTATCCAGCCACCTAGCAACGGTCCGGAGAAAACGCCGATATACACGCCCATTTGGGTAATACCGGTTGCGCGTCCTGCACCGTTTGGATTAGCCCTTACGATGCCGAAGTTCGAAAAGACTGGCCATATCCAGCCTGCGCCAAACGCCAACAGAGTTGCAACAACGTGGACCGCTGGAGAACGCAACACAAGCATTGCTAAGCCAGCAGAACCAACGAGGCTCATAGCTCCGGCCCCTAGAAGCGGAGACCACGTGATCGAGTCAAGCCGGAACCCCCATAGCAACCGGACTGTGATTCCCAGCGCCGCACCTAGGCTAAGCACCAGACCGGCCTGACCTGCTCCGAGGCCGGCGTCGACGCCAGATCCAACAATCCAACCTGTAAGCGAACCGGCACAGAACGCTAGGGCGCAGCTAGCCAACCCGAGGGTTCGCAAAGACGCCAGCGACGATTGAAGCTCGCCCTTTTGCTGGGCGGGGCTCGGCGCCCCATCAGCAAGTTGTCTCCTCATGGGCCCGATTGCCGCAACTGCAAACGCTGCGCCGAGCCCAAACACATACTCCCAACCAACTGTTAGGGCAATAACCGGAACCGCTAACCCGCCTAGCATCGCGGCCGCTGGCATGCCCGATTGCTTAATGGCAATTGCCAGACCCAAACGCGGCAGTCTGGCTTGTGAAATGGCCAGGTTGATCGCAGTCTGGTTGCCCGAATTCAGGAACCCCAGCACGGCCATGCAAGCAACCAGCGCCAAGAATTCGGTAGAAAAAAGCGCAATCGTGAGCTGGGCAGCTGCAGAGCCGACTAGTGCCAAGGTGATCTGACGACGTGGCCCCAAGCTTTGGGCGGTTCGGCCTAGTACAACCGAACCTGCTGCCGCAGACAGGAAGAATGCGCCAAGCGCCCAACCGTAGGTTGCCTCACCAACTCCGTATTCGGCTGTTAGCTGTACTGACAAGGCGCCGGCGGCAAAGCCTGGGAAAACGGTTGAAATGGTGGCGGCCACCAATGACGCGATGACCGCTTTCGGGTTACTACTGCTCATTTGTTACAGATCAGACAGTGCAGTTGATGCAAAGACCCGTAACGGTCACCTCAACGTGGGCAGAGACGAATTTGTGAGCGGTGAATACCTCTCGCCTGAGCATGCTGGCGGAGTCTGAATCGTGGTGAACGACGGCGTTACATGACGAGCAGACAAGGTGAATCACGTGATCAGCGTGAGCCGTCTCCCAGTAGGAGACATCGTCACTTCCGAGTCGGGACTCTCTCACAAGTCGTCGCTCGGCGAAGGTGGCCAGTGTCCGATAGACCGAACTTACGTTGATTGAGGAGTCTTTCTGGTGCACGCGGTCCGCTATTTCAGCCGCCGTAAGATGTCCGGGTTCGGCCGCAAGCACCTCCCAAACTAAACGGCGAGGTCGAGTGACTCTGAGGTCGCTACCGTCCAACACCTGCTCTAGATCCACGGATACAACTTTAAGCCCAAAGACATCGACCCGTTCAATGAGCCTTCTTGCGAACGGTTCGCAAGAACGTCATCGGTCGGCCTAGGCTGTTCTGCGTGCACGCACCCGACGGATTCCTCACTGCCGGCGCTGCGCTCGGGACCGGAGCCATCAGTGTTGCCTCGGTGGGACATGCAAGTCGGATAGCCAAACGCCAACTAACCGACTCTCAGGTACCGGTGGCGGGTATGGCCGCAGCCTTTCTATTCGCAGCTCAGATGTTCAACTTTCCGATCCTGGCTGGCACCACTGGGCACCTTTTGGGGGCGGCTCTTGCTGCAATAATCCTGGGACCCTCAGTTGGAGTATTGGTGGCTGCGATTGTTGTGATTGTTCAGGCTTTGGCATTCGCTGACGGCGGCTTAAGTGCCTTGGGATACAACGTGTTGAATCTCGCTATTGTGCCGGGCTACGGGGGTTATGGCGTCTTTAGAATGCTGCGACGCGTTCTGCCAAGGAGCAGCGGCGGTGTTGTCGCCGCTAGCGGGCTGGCCAGCGGTCTGTCAGTACCAATGGCGGCCATGGCTCTGTCGATACAGTGGCTTTTTGGGGCATCGGCTCCAGTGGCTTTTGACACCGTATTTGGGTCAATGGTGGGAGTTCACCTGGCCATTGGATTCGGCGAGGCGCTCATCACAGCTGTCATTGTCTCCACTGTTCTAGCCACCAGGTCTGACCTGGTCTATGGCGCATCAGATCTAACTCTGACCGAGAGACTTAACGAAGTACGGATTCCGTTGCGTAGCTTCATCATCGGTGGAGCCCTCGTCGCGGTACTGGTGGCGACGGTGATCAGTCAATTCGCATCACCAGACCCCGACGGTCTTGAAAAGGTGGCTGAGCGACTCGGGATTGGCCCAACGTCGACTGCCAGCCCGATTCTCGAGAGTTCCTTGTTTTCTGACTATGCAACAAGCGGTGTTGGCAATCAGTCTCTTAGTTTGGCAATCGCCGGGCTCTGTGGAGTGCTCATCACATTGGCCGTGGGCATTGGATTCTTCGCCGGAATTAGCCGCAGCGGGCCCAAAGCTGCGTTAGCCGAAGCAGACACAAAGAGGTGAGTGGGGCTCATCACCGGTCCTTATATGTCAACCGAACCTCTCCTGGTCATTCGGCCCCACCGGAGGCCAAGTTGGTTGCCCTGGTCGGCTTCGCTGTAGTGCTGTCGACGTTGAGCGCGGTGCACCGCTGGGCATTCGTTGTTGCGGCGGGACTAGTCGTATGTGCCGCAGCCACATCGCGACTGCGCGTTACCGAGCTGGCAACGCGGGCTATACCGGCGCTGCCGTTCTTGGCCGCGACTGCGCTGATCCCTGTTGTTAGTTCGAGCGACGCCGCCGTTGGCGCCGCGGCGGCACTGGCTCTAAAGATCGTCATAGGCGCGTCCGCCAGCGCCCTGTTCGCCTCAGTTACTCAACCGGCGGACCTTGCCATTGCGTTGGGTCGAATCGGTGTGCCAAAGGTGATTGTGTCGGTGATCTCATTCATGTTTCGGTATCTCGACCTCATGGTTGCCGAAGTTGGGCGCATCAGGGTGGCGTTAGTGTCCCGTGGGTACTCCCCCAGCTGGCTGGCGCAAGCCCGTCCGATTGCGTCGTCAAGTGGGGCGATGCTGGTGCGTTCGTTCGAACGAGGTGAAAGAGTCCACTCAGCCATGTTGTCGCGAGGGTTCACGGGCGAAATGCCAAGCGATGACAGCGTAAAGCGAGGCGGCCCGCTGAGTCGGCTTTTAGCAGCCATGCCCGCTGTGGGACTGCTCGGGGCAAGGACTCTGGTGTGACTGGGGCTGTGCTCGAAGTTACCGGTTTGGGGTATTCCTATCCTGATGGCCATCGGGTACTTGAAGACGTCAATTTGTCCCTTCAGCCCGGCGACCGGCTGGCCCTTCTTGGACCAAACGGCGCAGGCAAGACCACCCTCGCCTTGCATCTGAACGGCATTCTCACCCCAGACACCGGCTCGGTTCGGCTAGACGGAATGACCATTGCCGAGCCGAATCTGAGTCAAGCTCGGTCAAACGTCGGCATTGTCTTTCACGATGCGAATGATCAACTATTCATGCCAACGGTCAGAGCCGATGTTGGGTTTGGTCCTTCCAATCTGGGTCTCAGCAAAGCTGAGGTGGATCGACGCGTGGAAGAGGCTCTTGCTGCGGTAGATGCCAGCGAGCTGATTGACCGGACACCGCATCATCTCAGCGCTGGCGAAAAAAGGCGTGTGGCCCTAGCCACCGTTCTTTCGATGAAACCCAAGGTTCTTGTGTTGGACGAACCAACGTCTGGACTCGACCCAACAGGTCGCCGGGAGTTGGCCCGCCTTCTTGTCTCGCTCACACAAACACAGTTGGTGATAACTCATGATCTGCCATTCGCCTGCGAACTTTGCCCGAACTCCGCAGTAATGAGCAGAGGCCGCATTGAGGCGCTTGGCCCAACCACCGAAATTCTCCGAGACACCGACCTACTTAACAGGCACAATCTTGAGTTGCCATACCGCTGGTCACCACCGGACTAAGGGGAATCGATCAGCACAACGGAGTTGGCGCGGCTAGGAGTCGGTCCACTCCGCTATGTCCACGCCCGATTCGTTAACAAATCCGACCGTAAAGGGCTCGCTAGACACAGCCACCGGAACCACCCACATTCCAAGATCAACATTCACCGACGATTCTGCTTCCAAGGGTTCTCCGCCAACACGAATCTGCACATCAGTAGCATCCTCTGGCAGATAGCCGTAGATCACGACTCCAATCTCGCTTGTATCTATTCCCTCGGGCGGAACTGGTCTGGCAATAATTCGCGGCGTGTATGCGGGGTCTGCCTCCGATACAAACACACTGGAAGCGTCACACCCGTAGTCGATGTCGGAAATAGCTGCACACAGACCCTCATCTGGGTCATCCCGTACAACCCACGTGTCCCCCTCAGGCAAGATGCCAGTCATGGCGTTCAGCGCCTGAAGGTAGTTCCCCTCGCGCAGATCAACATGCTGTCGCTCGGTCCCTTCGTTCCAAATTGGATCATAGATCAGACCCGAACCACCTTGAGTTGGTCGAAAAACGAGTCGGGCAGAAGAAAGCGTCAGGGAGTTGATGGCAACAAGTGCCGAGTCTGGATAACCACCATCTCCATCCCGACCGCCAAACACCATGACACCATCGGTTTCCAGAAAGGTAGGAGGAAACTCGTTCATGGGAAAGGCTCGCACGATCGTCTCGGACTCGACCAGCAAAATCTCACCGCCAAACGGGTCAAGCTCAGGGCCAGCTAAGCCCTCGTCTACGAAGCGGTTCCGCGTGTCAGTGGGGAGTTCTGACAAGATCCACCTGTGCCCACCCGCGTTAACACTGGCGACTGGGTCAACTCGTTCGGAGTAGCTGAGCCGGGCGATGGATCGATTGACTCCGTCCCGCAATTGATGGGCCTCGGTCTGGGAGGCGTCAACAGGCCAAAGCCCGAAACCTTCTGGCGACTCGGGATCCGGTTCTGGGACAGTTTCGGCCCCAGTCTCCTCATTGACCGTTGTTGTTTGGCTCGTCTCGGTCGCGGCGGTAGATGATTCGTCTCCAATACCGACTTCGCCATCAAACATGGCGGTCAGCCAGATCAACAGGCCGCCAGAGATGATCGCTAGTACGGCAACGCCACCTAGCAGGGGGTGATCACGTACGAACTTGATCACAGACGATCTCTGGCGGAGCGCCAGAATTCAGCTGCTACTTTTACGGGGTCGCGGTCATGATCGAAATCTGAGTACTTCAAGATCACTCCCGTGAAGTTCGGAGCGTTCCATGCTTCGTCCGATGCGTCGACTCCGATTTTGTCCGGCCACCAAAGGCTCACATAAAGATAAGGCTCATTTATGGAATGATCGCCAGGAGATGCACCGTATGAACCCCGATGATCTTCGTCACCGATTTCGATTGCAGGATCAAAGTGTCCAGGCCAGATCTGCGGGCGGGACGCATCCACTGATTCGTCGTCGGCTCGAACAAGCTCTAGTGCGGCAGTTGCCATCCCAAACCACGCACCCAAGAATCTTGAACTTTCAAGGCTGACTTCCAAAGGCTCATCAGGGTCGCCAAGTTGGGGTGAGTCGTGCTCTGCAGCGGTCTCGGTGTCTAGAGGGCTACCAGTGAACTCAGCGGCGGCTGAAAGCGATGTGATTCGGTGCACCAGCACGTCGTCACCGTCCTGATCGATGAGGTTAAGCCCGTCTACGCGAAGTTGGCGGTCGTCACCGAAGAAGGGCGTACCGAAGCCTCCGAGGGTGTAACGAAGCCCGAACTTTCCGGTTTCTGCAAATCGTGCTGGGGCCATCACAAACATTGCCAGCTTGTGCAGTGCAATTCTTGTGGTCTCAAGGTCACCCGGAAGAGCAGGCAACTTGCGTTCTCCGCCCAACCATCGCTCCGCAACCCAATCCGCATGCTTGTTGTTCGATTCCAGCCACTGGTTCCAGTCAAGCCCACCTCTCATTCCGGCCGGCACTATGGCTTCGGCATCCTCGCGAACCCATTCAAGAGAGACCGGATCATCTGCGAAAAAAGGAGGTTCGGTGTCCGCCGGCGCTGATGGCTCCAG
The DNA here is from genome assembly GCA_937922785.1 of uncultured Acidimicrobiales bacterium. Lineage (GTDB taxonomy): Bacteria > Actinomycetota > Acidimicrobiia > Acidimicrobiales > SZUA-35 > CALAJQ01. Next base: position 131,919 of record CALAJQ010000017.1, on the reverse strand, counting down.
CACTCGAGCGTCGAAGCGGTTTCCGACCAGTCGTTGGGCCTCAGCCTTTGGGTTTCGTAGCGCGGTCATGGCTAAATCCTATTCGCTCGGGCAGTCGAAACAGCGCCTGAGGAGGCACTGTGGACAGGCACGATCGTGTTGCAGCTAGATGGATGGGTGGATTTTCACGAAACCGACATGAAAACCTCGACAACCTGTGATTTGCTGGTTGTTGCGGAGGTGTAACTAATGGCTGTACAGGCGAGCCAGCACGATCTCTCTAAAGGCCCCAAGCGACCGGAGCTCTCAGACGAGATCTCTATTGATGCCAGCGCTATTGATGCCAGCGCTATTCAAGATCCTGCCACGCCGCAGCCAAGCACTTACTTAGGCGCTGAGAGCCTCAGCGTTGGCAGTTCAGTCAATGCCATCGCAAAGCGTGGCGGCGACTTTGCCAAGAACGTGTCGCTTATGGTCTTGCTTTTCACCGCATATTCAATGGTTCGCTCTGTCACAGCAAATGAGTTCGGAACCGCTATGGCAAATGCCGCTGACATTCTAAGGATCCAAGAGAGTGTCGGGCTTCCCAGCGAGCTCAGTTTTCAACAAGCCATCATCGACCGAACTGGCATTGTTAAAGCAGCGAACTATCACTACATCGGCGTTCATTTCCCTCTGACAGTCGCTTTCCTCGTTTGGGTGTGGGCTAGCCATCGCCAAAGCTTCAACCGGGTTCGAAACACTCTGATCGCAGTTACGGCCGCCGGCCTTGTTCTGCATTTGACCTACCCCCTTGCACCTCCAAGGATGATCGAAGGCTTCGTCGACACCGGCGATTGGCTAGGGCCCGACCCCTATGACACAGCGGTAGCAGCTGCCGCCAACCAGATCGCTGCAATGCCCTCACTGCATGTCGGGTGGGCATTTCTTGTTGCGCTCAGTGTCATCTGGATTCACAAGACAAGGTGGCGCTGGCTGGCCCTGGCCCACCCAGCTTTGACCTCAGCAGTGGTCGTAATCACAGCCAACCACTATTGGAGCGACGCCATTGTCGCAATTGCACTGGTTGCGCTGGGGTGGCTTTTGTTCTCACCCCGAGCTAGCGAGCAGTTAAGCCCAGCCTGAATCTAGGCGCCGGACTTCATTCGCTCCATCAGGTCGACGCCGAATTGCTCAAACAGATGGATCATGTCCACAAAAACCCAATTCTCGATGTAGGTCTCGCCGTCGCGTTTCCACCAATCCAGACCGTTGAAGTCAATGGAGTTGCCTGTTGCCGGTTGATCCAAATAGACGCCTGTGTGGGTGGCCTTGACTCCGGCCCAGCCCGGCGCTCCGGTGTATAGGCCTTCGGCGAATAAAGCGTCGAGATCCTGTACCTGCCGATCGGGAAAGGCCACTAGCCAGGGCGCCTGGTGAAGCTGTTCAAATTCGGCAAAGCTGAGGCAAGCTCCGATCCCACCCGGCCCGTACCAGCGCACGTCGGGGTGAAACCAATCAGCCATCCCCATGCTTTCGAGTGCGTCTTCGTCATAGGCGTTCAGACCCTCAAAGATGAATCTTCGGATGTGGTCGAGGCTGTATGCGGTTTGTGCGATGTCGGGCTGGGAGTCTGAATCGACCCCAACCAAGCCGTCCCCCGCCGCCGGTGCAGGATAAAGGCCAGCTGCGCCAAGGCTCGGTGGCAGCACAGCGAAGCCGGCCTGTTGCATGAGATCAATTAGGTCGATCAAGAAGTAAACCTCGGTAATGGCCCCGTCTTCGACACAACAGAACTCACCCCAGCGAATCGAGACATCTCCGCCTGTCGCCTTTATGCCCAAATAGTCTTCCACAAACCGCCCATGGAAGAGCCCGGTGCCTGTGACCCACATTCGACCGTCCTTGGTGATGTCCCCGTCGACCCTGCCGTTCGACTCGCCCCCAAAGAACAGGTGAGTTTCACGTTCGACTTCTGCAAACGATCTTTTGAATGGCTTCCAGAACTCCCGGGTAATCGCCTCCACTCCAACAAGTGACCCGATCGGAGAGAACCCATGCCAGACAACGTCTTCGACCAATGCCCGCGCCAGTACAGCTTCTGACGAATCGACAGGGGTCGAATCAGCTCTGCCATTGCCTAGGTCTTTCCACAGCTGATCCACCAGAAACTTATTCTGAGCGTTGATTTCAAGATCCACGAGGAGGTAACTCTTTCATTCTTTGCAGCACGTTTACGCCTAGCTGATCCCAGACGTCGAGAAGGTCGACTAGCACCCAGTTCTCGCGAATCAGATCACCTTCGACTCTCCAGAAGTCCAAGCTACGCATTGTGATCTTGGTGTTAGGGGGCGCTATCCCGAGCCAGCCATCACCACTTACCGTCATCGTCATGTTGGGCCAGCCCGTGACCGCCACGTAGTCACCGTCGGCCCAGAAATGCGAACCGCCAGTACCGGCTCGATCAGGCAATGCGTTCAGGAATGGAATCTGGTGAACCTTGCGGAATCCATCGATGCCCCGACCGGTCCCAATCCCCGACGGCCCGTACCAACTGCAGTTTGGATGCCAGTACTTTTCGAGATTCATGGCCTCGACGGGCTCAGCGGGGTGCTTGGACATGTCGGCAAGCATGCTCCTCACCACTGCGTAAGATTCCGCGGTTCGACCAGGTTCTCTGTTGTTAGCAAGCCCGTCTTGAGTGCTAGGGCCCGGCACCTGCCACTCACGTCCGAGACTCGGACCCATCGGCCACGCATTTGCTTGCATCATCAGGTGTGGAATGTCCCACAGGGCCTGGATCTCAGCCACTTCTCCTGACCTAACGCGGAAAAACTCGTGGAAGCGCAACGCCACCTGGCGGTTTGTCGGTGGGATGTCCAACCAGGACTCGGCAAAGGTGCCGGTGTAGTAGCCAGCGCAACCCACCCAGTGTTGACCGTCCTCAGTTGATCCCGAAGTCAATATGGTCGTTCTTCGTTCCAGGTCCGGCATTGATGCGGCTAGAGGCTCTAAGGCTTCACTAAACCAGCCTTCGGCACCTTCGAGATCGCCAAAGGGGTGTCCAAGATGCACGACCGCATCGTCGGCCAGCAATTCTCCCAGGGTCTCGGTGACCGCAGGAGACTTCCAGTTGTACATGACATCACAAAGGTGACGAATCAGTGACCGGTTAGATTCGATCTCAGCAGTTGCCATCTAACTGGTGCGATTACCAGAGCCGGCTGGAGGCCAAGGCAGCACCTTCGGCCAGCGAACCTAGCTTGGCGTAGATGATCTCGGTGTCGAGTCCCTCGTATCCGGCAAATGTCGAGAACCCACAATCGGTACCTGCGATAACACGTTCACGACCAACGATGTTTGCAAATCGTTCGATTCGTTGGGCAACAAGCTCAGGATGCTCCACAAAATGAGTAGTCGAATCGATTACTCCTGGAACGAGGATCTTGTTGTCGGGAATGTCAGCTTCGGCGAACGTCTTCCACTCATGAGCATGCCGAGGGTTTGACGATTCGAACAACAGGGCCTGCGGCTTCGCCTTGAGGGCTATCGGCAGAACCTGAGACATCGGCGCATCACAAGTGTGAGGTCCTTCATAGTTCCCCCAGCAAACGTGCAGTCGCATGTGCTCGGCGTCGATATTGGCTACGGCGTGGTTAAGCGCTTCGACGTGAAGGTTGGCAAGAGCTTCGTACTCTGAATCTGGCCTGTCCTTAAACATCATGTGGCGACCGAGTCCGAGGTCTGGTGAGTCCAGTTGAAGCACAAAACCAGCGGCGACGATTGCCTCATACTCAACTCTCATCGCATCAGCGAGGGCATACAGGTAGCTCTCGTGGTCCGGGTAATGCTGATTCGGCTGGAAGAGCGCGATAACGCCAGGAGATGCCGCATTCATGAAAGCGTCGTGGGGCTGGTGAGCCGCCACCGCCGCCTTGAAGTGAGCAAGGTCTTCGTTGCAGGGCCCTGTGTCCTTAACTTCAATCGCGCCTACACATTGGGGCCGCCGGTAAGTCGGTGTTCCACCAAGACGAGCTTGACGCTCCAAGAACGAAGGGAACAGTTCAAGGTCAGCTGGTGCTCGCCGTGGGCTATCACCCTCGAATCCGGTGATCCGGTCTTTGATGTATGTGGCGTAGCTGAGCTTGCTCATCTCGCCGTCACTGACTGTGTCTATGCCTACCGCAACTTGACGCTCTACAACTTCAACCACCGCTTTGGCTACCTCGGCACAGTGAGATTCGAGATCGATTTCTTCTTCAGCCTCAATGGCAAAGATGCCTTCGCTTACTGCCGCCGAACGTGGCAAGCTACCCACGTGAGTCGTGAGGATTCTGTCTGTGCTGGTTTTCATGGCTGGTTGCTCTTCATGGCTGATTGTTTTTGTGGCTGATTCGTTTTATCGCTGGGCTTCGACGGGTTCTGCGCTTAGCGAATTGCTAAGTGGGTCTGACGATCAAAGAAGTGCATCGCATCAGACACGATCGAGATGTCAATTTCTTCCCCTCGCTTGACCTTTGTTTTGGGACTAAATCGAGCCGTGCAACGGGTCTCAGAGTCATCGCCAAGTTCGTCCAGGGCGTCAGGGTCTCCACTATCAACCGCAGTGGAGTTAATCGAGAAGTGGATGAGAGTCTCCGCTCCCAAAGCTTCACGTATGCCCACCGTTGCCTTCAGCCTTTGGTCAGCTGGGTGCCCAGGCATGAGAGCGGCATCTTCCAAGTCCTCGGGCCTGAAACCAACGATCACTGGCTTGTCCAAGTAGCCAGATAATGCTGGGCGGGACTCAACAAAGCTTGCCGATAGCCCAACTGTTTGGTCTCCCATCGTCACTTTGTAATTGTCACCGTCGGCGCTAACTACGCCTTCGGTCAGATTCATCGAAGGTGAGCCGATGAAGGCGGCCACAAATACGTTTGCTGGTTCGGCATAAAGCGTCTCAGGGTCAGACACTTGCTGGAGGTGGCCGTCCTTGAGCACAGCAACCCGGTCACCCATCGTCATAGCCTCTACTTGATCATGAGTGACGTAGATGGTCGTGACCCCTAAGTCGCGCTGGATACCGGAAATCTCGGCCCGCATCTGAACTCTGAGTTTGGCGTCGAGGTTTGAGAGCGGCTCGTCCATTAAGAACAGCGAGGGCCTCCGGACGATGGCTCGGCCCATGGCAACCCGTTGACGTTGTCCACCAGAAAGGGTGGCAGGCTTCTTGTCCATCTGTTCCATTAGCTCGAGAATTCCTGCAGCCTGATTCTCCTGCTGCTTGCGAGCCTTCTTCTCCACCTTTTTCAACCGAAGCGGGAAACCGATGTTGTCACGTACTGACATTTGGGGATACAGCGCATAGTTCTGGAAGACCATGGCAATGTCTCGGTCACGGGGTTCAACGTCGTTAACGCGCCTGTCCCCAATCATGAGATCGCCACCGCTTATTTCCTCCAGCCCTGCAACCATCCGAAGAGCGGTTGACTTACCGCAGCCCGAGGGCCCAACGAGAACGAGGAACTCACCATCAGCTAGGTCAAGAGTGAGGTCGTGGACCGCATGAAAGCCGTTGGGGTAAATCTTGTTGATCTTCTCTAGCTGTACATCAGCCATCGTATTTCTCCCATCCTTCGCCGTTGAACGCGTCAACTCCTAGTTGAGCCATCACATGGGGAAAATCCACCATGACCCAATTGTCTTGAATCTTTCCGTCTACAACTTTCCAAAAGTCCATGTAGCGAATTTCAACTTGCTTGCCCGTGGGTGCGATACCCATGAACTCACCGCTGTGCACCGCTTCTTGACGTCCGAAGGCGGCCGCCCATTCACCCATAAACAGCCGAGCCTCGTCTACACAAACCTTGTCTGAGAACGCTGCTTGAAAAGGCTTCTGCCACCCTTCTTGAAAGTGCTCCAACCCAACTTTGGTGCCACAACCTGCGTTGCCCATCCACCGAAACGACTGGGCAAAGAACTCGCCAATGTCGGCAATTCGGTGGTCGTTAAGGCCATCGACCATGCCTTCGATCACAGCCTTGGTCTCGGCTGTCTTTGTCATGTCGGTGTTGTTGGTCAACTCTCCCTGTGGAGGTCTCGAACCGGCCATCAGAATCCTTCTATTCCTAGGCTCTGACGCATGCGTTGAAGCACGTCCAGGCCCTGTTGAGAGAGCCAATAGAGCAAATCGATGAACACCCAGTTTTCGGCCAATTTGTCTCCGTCGCGACGGTAAACGTCAACCACGCGCATGTCGGCGGGGACTGAACTTGCGGTCATCCCCAAGAATCCACCGGTAGCTGTGTTTGTGAGGTTTGGCCAGCCGAAGAAACACGCGTAATTTCCTTCTGCGAACCGAGCCACGTGCCCGTTGAATTTCTTGCCATCCAAATTGAATCGGAACGGGAACTGATGCTGTTGCTGATAGCGCTCGATTGTGTAGGTGGCACCGATACCTTCGGGGCCAGACCAAATCATGTCTTCATGCCAGGTCTTCCTGAGTACGTCGGCCTTTACCCGGTGCTCACCAGTTTCGTTGGCGTGCTCATTGGCAGCCGACAGGTCCTCCACCATCCGATGGACCAGATCCATCGTCTTTTGACCCTCACCAGGATCTTGCTCTGCGAACAACAAACCATCGTGGGTCATCGGACCGGGATAGATATGAGAAGACCCGGTTTGGGGCGGCAACGGATACACCCCGGCCTGACACATTACAGAAATCACGTCGATGAACATTGAAGACTCAACGATTTCTGAACCCTCCACACGATTGAACTCGGCGTAACGCAGGAAGCACATTCGGTTTGTTGGAGGTATGTCCAGCCAGGGCTGATCGAACAGGCCAAGCAGATGACCCATCTCACAAACCCAAACCGAGTCGGTGGCGTCAGCAACATTGTTTCCAGCGAGGAACACATCTGCGCGTCGCTGGATTGGCGAAAAGGCAGCCCTGATTGGCTTCCAAAACACCTCGACCACGTCGGCAGGAGTCAGCTGAGTTCCAAAGGGCTGAACGCCCCGCCACAGATATTCAGAAGAGGTGAACTCGGCGTAAACCGCCTCAAGCTCTTCGGCAGTGGAGTTGTCGAGCGCGGCGTGAAAGCGCCGCACTATCTCCTTTGCGCTGGCCAAGTTAGTCAAGCCATCAACCTTTCACCGCTCCCGCGCCAAGCCCCTTCACCAGGTGCTTCTGGAACAGCAAGATCACAAACACAATCGGCATCGTGATCGAGACTGAAGCGGCCGCACCTTCGGTGATCGTCCTGGAACTCTCGCCGCCAGTAAGGGAGACAATCGCTACAGGGAGCGTCCAGTTCGTCGTAGCCAACAGGCGAACAAACAAGAACTCGTTGTAGGCCAACAACATCGTGAACAACGCCGTTGCGATGATCCCAGGCCACATGATGGGGATGATGACCTTGCGGAACGCTTCAAACCGAGTCGCTCCATCCATCATCGCCGCCTCTTCCATTTCACGAGGCACGTCCATAAAGAACGTTCGAAGCATCCAAATCGTGAACGGCTGATTGATTGCAACAAGTGATATGACGATGGCCAGTCGAGAGTCAAAGATTCCAAACTCGTCGATAAGCGGAAAGTCGATAAGCGGGAAGTCCCACTCTGCAATTCCGGTGTTTTCTAACCACTGGTCAATTCTCTTTGCGCCAAAGAAATACGGCAGCACAAACGCGCTTCTTGGCAGTGCCCTGAACGCAAGTGCAACCACAAGAATGAGAGCACCGGAGATTCCGGTGTAACGCGCAAGCCCGTAGCCGGCAAGCAACCCGATACTGATTGAGATCAGCACCGTCAGCACTGTAACTACAAGCGAGTTGATGAAGAATTGGTAGTTGTTGTCTACCTCAAAGATCCTCGGAAAGATCCACAGCGAGAACGCTAGAAAGACAAATACTCCCGTGAACCACGGCCAACCGACCGTGACCCGCTTACCAATTTGCCCGATTACAACGGCAATGAGGAACACCGCCACGATGAAGTACAACACGCTGAACATGTTGATTTCGTCGTCTTTGAACCAGAATGCGTTGTACGCGTTGGCTGTTGTTTCGTACCCCCACAGCACTGGGGTCTTCGCTGCCACATCACGTGTGAACTTGATGGAGGTCTGGAACGCCCAAAGGAATGGAACCACGCTCCATACCACCAGCACCAGCAGCACCGAGTGGACTCCGAGACGAGAGACGAAATTTCGATTGTTCATGGCTAGTGCCTCTCTCGAATCTGGTCCTTGTAGCTAATTACTAAGAATGGAATCAACACCACAAAGATGCCGATCACATTTAGAACACCAATGGCGTTGCCTTTGCCTACCCGTCCAATCTGAGGATCAACGGCTACTTCAACGGTGTAGACCTGGAGGGTGTGGGCCTCGGTAAAGCGAGAACCCGCAAACACAAAGACACTGTCGTAAACGCGATAGGCATCCATGATCGATACAAGGGCCACAAACAGAATCAGCACCCTCAAGTGGGGCAACGTGACATGCCACAACTGCCGGAAGTAGCTTGCGCCATCAATGGAGGCCGCCTCAACCCGGGAGCCGGGAAGTGTCTGTAGCCCGGCGAAGAATGTGACCATGGCAAAGGGCATCACGTGCCAGATTGCCTGGACGATTATTAGCCACTTGACGTTGCTGGCAGTGACAATGAACGGATCGCCAGAGATGACTTCCCAAAGCCATGCAACCAGACCGCCTCGGTCGAATAGGTCCTTATAGATAAGGGTGCCAACAACTGGCGTGACGATAAAGGGCAGCAAAAGTGCTGCGAGATATATGGCTCTCACCCGTTCGACGGTGTCGAGCAGAAGAGCGACACCCAGCCCCATCAACATTTGGACTGGCACAGTTATGGCAACAAAAACAAGAGTGAATCGGGCGGCAGCCCAGAACTCTTCGTCGCCAAGAACTTCACGATAGTTATCGAGGCCGATGAAGGATGGGTTGTTGATGTCACGCAAGAACAGCTGATTCATGCTCAGCCAGATCGTGGCCACTAGGGGCACGACCATCAGCGTTGCCATTACGAAGACGCTGGGCAGCGTAAACCCCCAGAAGGTGCGTCTATTCAATGTCTTTCCCCCTTTGATTCGACTGAATCGGACTTGCGTGAGCCTGTGGTGGCTGAGGGAGGCAATGCTCCCTCAGCCACCAACTTGCATTAGGTAACTGCAGCGTTGATTAGCTCAGAAGGCCCTGAGCTTCAGCCTCTTCGAGGTAAGCAGCTTCGGCTTCTGCCAACGCATCCTCAACCGAAGTGCCGTCAAGGATCTTGATTAGCGCGTCGCCCAATTGAGCACGAGCAATAGCAGCAGCAGCAGATCCAAGGTCTGGACCCTTGCCATTTACCAAGCTGGCTTCAGCAGCAGCAGCGTTACGTGGACCGTTCGGGTTGGTTACACCGGCTCGAGTTACTAGACCGAACTCTGCAGCAGCCTCTTGGCTTTCAAGGTCGGCTGCAGCAATGATCGCTAGGAACAAAGCGTCAATGTCGCCGTCGGCGCCAACTGGGATACCCCAGCCGTCAACGTATGCAGGAGATGCAAGCTTGACGCCACCACTAAGGGCTGGCGCGTACTGGATCTCGCCTACAACTGTTGATGCTTCGGGATCATCCATTGCACCGGCGCGTGATGCCCAGGTGTGACCAAGGATGATTTCGCCGGTCTGGAAGCCTGCCTGCATGTCATCGAGGCTGTAAGTCGCAGCAGTGTTGCCGCCACAATCGTCCAGGAATGACTTCAGTGTGTTGGCAGCTTGGATGCCTTCTGGGCTGTTGAAGTTTGGTTGACCAGTTGCCTCGTCAATTGGATCTACACCCAATGAACCAAGTACAGAGTCAAACTCGATTCGCCATGACCAGTTGGCTGAAAGGTTGTAGAAGAATCCAGCGTCATAACCGGCTTCCTGGATTGGTGCACAAGTTGCCAATGCCTCTTCGAATGTTGTGGGAACTTCCACACCAATTTCGTTGAGGATGGTTTCGTTGTAGAAAAGGTGCATTGTGTTCGACACCATTGGAACTGCATAGATGTTGCCGTCGATGGACATGAAGTCCCAGAAAGCGTCATCAATGTCAGCTAGGCCGTACTCGTCGCTGTACTTCTCGATGAGATCGTTCAGCGGCATAAGTGCGCCGGTGTTGGCCATCTCTACGATAAAGCTGTTCGAACCCTGGTAGAGCTCGAACTCTGGTGAACCTGAAGCACCATCAAGACGCATCGCGTCCTGAGCGGCTGAAGAGTCTAGGAACTGAAGGTTGAAGCTGTAGTTGCCCTCTTCGCAGTCTTCGAATTCCTTGGCGTATTGCTCGATGATTGGAAACTCCCAACCCATCACGTCAATCTCTTGAACCTCTGCTGGGTTTGGAATTGCACACTCGTCAGAGATCAATCCTGCTTCTTCCATCGCTGCTGTGGTGTCTGGAGACTCTTCGTCTTCATCCTCCATAGCTTCGGTGGTCTCAGCACCGGAGTCTGCTTCAGTTGTTGCGCTCGTTTCGTCGTCGCTGCCACACGCTGCGGCAGTCAGACAGATAGCGCAAAGGATGGCGAAAATACGCCACCACTTTGGTGTTGCTGTTCTCATGTTTCTCCCCTGTTAGGTGTTTTCTTGTTTTGAGAATTCGTGAAGCTCATTTGAGCCCCAGCATTTGAGTCGGTGCGACATAGCCGTTTGCGTCTATCGCGTATCCAGCTGAACCAGCAGCCGCGACGATGTCTTCATCCCAGTTGAGCACTGTGCGGGCGTCACCGCCACAGACCACCAAAGCAAGAGCTTCAGTTGAGCCAGCGTTTCGAAGATCGCGCCAGCTTCCTGCAGGCACCGAAACGATGGAACCTGTTGATGGCCTTCTGGAGACAAGATCTGATCCCCTGTTGATTGATAGTTCAAAATCGCCCTCGACGAGGAACATCACTTGGGTGTCGTCGTGTTGATGGAAACCGGTTGAACTACCAGGCGCAATCTTGAGCCACTCCGCAGAAAATCCGTGAGCGTTCATGACCTGGGCGAGGTGGCGTCGGTGCTCTGATATGCCGCGCCCAATCACCGGTGCGACCTTTACGTCGTGGTTCTCAAGGACCGAAGACAAAAGGCCATGATCGGCCCAATCCAGATCCCGAGGCCGGACTAGCTGGTTCTGTAGCTCAGCATCAGAATATGAGTCGACACTGATCAACTCGGCTGCGGTGAGCGGGGCAATAACGTCAGCGGGGGCTGACCCGTTGGTGGCTTCAATTATCGAGTAGTCCTTGCCCAGGTAAAGACCGGTTTCTGCCGCAGCCGCAAGGATATGAGGGGCCCAGATTATTCCTCCGGTGTCATCGCCTCCCAATACCGCAAACATGAACCCGTCGTCAGGCCCGGTGTTTGAGAAGCCACGGAACACCCAAGTTGGCACCGAGAACACGTCGCCTTCGTTGACGTCAATGTGCTGTTCACCGTGTTCGCCGATGAAGAAGCGATAGGAACCTTTGGTGCAGATGAATACTTCGGCCGTGTAGTGCAAGTGCGGGTTGTTAACTACGCCATGGGGCATCGCTGCGCCGCCAACATTAAAGCCGTGAGGCTCGGTCAGGTTTATGCTTTGGTCATCGTTCTGGGAAACGCCAGGACCGATGAACGAGTAAGAGGCTTTGCCGACTGACCCTGGGATGCGGACGTCAATAAAGGCCTCGGTGTCGGCCACAAACGAACCGGGCTCGATGACGCGACGGTCGACATCTTCTGGCAGCACTGTGTAGCTGCTCTCAATCGCCGTCATGAAGCGCCCAGCTGACGGCCGCCATCGACGGCAACGATCGATCCAGTTGTCATAGGTAGATAGTTAACCACGGCGTTTACGGCACTGGCGACGTCTTCTGGGGTAGCCAGCTTCTGCAGTGGGGTTTGTGATTGATGACCTTCAAGAATTGCTGGCTCCATTCGATCTGCGTACTCGCCCCGCACCCAACCAGGCGAAACTGAAACGACTCGGATTGCCGGAGCAAGCGATCTACCCAGCGAACGGGTCATTGAGTCCAGCGCTGCTTTAGAAGCGCAGTAGGCCACGTTAGAACCTTGTCCGGTAACCGCGGCGATGGAGGAAATGTTGATCACAACAGCATCGCCGCTGGCTTCGAGCGCGGGCCTAAATGCTCTGATGCATGCAAACGGGCCACGCCAATTGGTTTGAAAGATCTGGTCAATGGTCTCGTCGGTCAGACCATCGAGATCGTCATGGGCAACAGGTTGAGTCACGCCGGCACAGTTCACCAAAACATCCAGCTCGTCGAAGGACGCTCCCAACTGCGTCAGCGAGCCAGAATCGCTCACGTCCATCCGCGCAGTGGTATGACCAGCACCAGCCATCGTGTCCACTACTTCTTCGGCGGCACGTTTGGAACTGCGATAGCCCACGGTGACCGCCATCCCGTCGGCCGCCAGGTTACGCGCAATTGCAGACCCGATGCCGCCGGTGGCACCAGTGATTACTGCGGTCTTGGTTGGCTCGCTAGTCATTCGACGCCGACTTCAGACTTTCCATAACGGCGAACCCGGATGTCTGCTTGGGCTTGATGGCCAGCGAAGTTCTCGATGGCACAAAGTCGGCTGCAATACTCTCCGATGATTGCGCTGGATTCAGCGTTAGTGATCCGCTGGTAGGTGCATGTCTTCAGGAATTTCCCTACCCACAATCCCCCGGTGTATCGAGCAGCGCCTTGGGTTGGGAGCGTGTGGTTCGTGCCGATGACTTTGTCTCCGTAGGAGACATTGGTCATTGGCCCCAGGAACAGCGCCCCGTAGTTAACCATGTTGGCCAAGAAGTAGTCATCGTCATTTGTCATGACCTGAACGTGTTCAAATGCAAGCTCGTTTGCCAACTCGAGCATTTCTGCGTTGTCATCCACCACAATGACCCGGCCGTAGCTTTCCCAGGCGACTGAGGCGACGTCGGCGGTGGCTAGCGTCTCAAGCTGTCTTGCGACCTCAACGATTGTGGCCTCACCAAGAGCTCTTGAGGTTGTGATCAGGACAGCAGGCGAAGTTGGGCCATGTTCGGCTTGACCAAGGAGGTCTGTGGCGCACATTTCAGCGTCGACGGTGTCATCGGCAAGCAGCAGAGTTTCGGTCGGGCCGGCGGGGAGATCAATTCCGACCCGACCGTAGAGCTGCCGCTTGGCTTCAGCCACGAATGCGTTGCCGGGGCCAACCAGTACATCAACTGAATCTACGAACTCGGTTCCGATTGCCAGCGAGCCGACGGCCTGGACTCCGCCCAGGATGTAGATTTCATCAGCGCCGGCAAGGTGCATTGCCGCGATTGTTTCCGCTGGAAGCTCTCCGTCAATTGGTGGCGTGCAAGCCGCAACTCTCTTGACACCGGCAACCTTCGCAGTGAGCACACTCATGTGGGCCGATGCGACCATGGGGTAACGGCCTCCGGGGACATAGGCCCCAACAGCAGACACAGGCAGGTTCTTATGCCCGAGGAAAACTCCGGGCAACGTCTCGATTTCGACGTCGTGCATCGTCGCCAGCTGAGCCTCGGCAAAGCGGCGAATCTGGGTTTGCGCAAATTTGATGTCTTCAATGGTCTCGGGATCGACTGACGCGACAACGTCTCGAATTTGCTCTTCGCTTAGTTGGAACGACTCGGGCTCCCAGTTGTCGAATTTTGCCGAGAGTTCTCGAACCGCAGCCTCGCCTCGAGACTCGATCTCGCTGAGGATGCCACCGACAAGATTCGACAGATCTGAGTCTGCGCCGTGGACGCCCTTTGCAATTGCGTCTTTTAGAATTTCAACCATTGTCCTATTAACCAGTCTTTAGATCGTTGCGTTCAAAGTTGTTGGTGGTTCGGCCGAGACGAAGCGTGCCCGACACCACGAGATCTGCCGGTGATTCGGCGATGCGTTCGGCCGGGCCTGAGTCAGACTCGATCAACAGCCGTATGGTCTGCTCAACCAGAACCGGGGTGGACTGAACAAGCGTTGTGAGGTCATAGCCAGCCCAGCTGGCTTGAGGCAAGCCGTCGAATCCGGTCACCATGATGTCATTCGGCACGTCAAGGCCACCGAGGCGCAATCCGTCTATTACTCCGAAGGCTATTTCATCCGAAGCAACCATCACAGCGTCGGGCCGGTCCTGCATCTCAATAATCTGACCTGCTGCCTTGAAGCCTGCGTCGTAGGTGTAGGAGCCTGCCTCCATATAAGGACAAGCCACCCCGTTACCACCTAGCGCCTGGGCGGCGCCTCGGTAGCGAAGTTGATCGGTTGAGGTATGAGACATACCACCAACGAATAGGACGGTGCGAGCTCCCTGGAACACCAGGTGCTCAGCCAGAGCTTGGGAACCCGCCTTGTTGTCTACCGAAACCGAAGGCACAACACCGGAGGCGGCGGGTTGGTTAAAGGCCACAATTGGCAGACCCGTTTGAGCGGTCCGCAGGATCTGGGGTTGTTCGATGTTGGCCGATGCCAAAATCAGTCCGTCGAGACGGTATTGCCTGATTGCCGCTAGTACTTCATCCACCTCATCGGTGGACACAAAGCTAAAGAGCAGAAGTTGTTTCCCCTTAGCCACCAACTGTTGTGACGTCGCAGTGAGAAACCCTTGCCAGTACTCACCCTGAGCGGGAACGACTGCCCCGATGATGTCAGTACGTTGGGACTTGAGGCTTCTCGCAATTGCGTTTGGCACATATCCGAGGCGATCTGCCGCTTCGAACACCTTGGCTTGGGTCTTGTCAGATACCAGGTGTGGGGAAGAGTAAGCGCGGGTGACCGTGGCTTGTGAAACTCCGGACTCAGCGGCCACGTCAACCGACGTGACAGCCTTCGGCCTGTTCAAGTTCGATCCCCTGGAACTCATTGCATGCACACCATATGACTACGTATTCATCAAGTCAAAAAGTTTCACCGTGTGCGGCGGATATGGGCACTCAACCGGTGTGAAGCAGAATCTGTTTCCAGACCTGGGTGTCGTCAAACAGCACAAATTCCCGCTTAAGGCCGCGCGGACCATATTCGGCGTGACTAAGACCCATGACGTGCACTGGTGCCCCGGTTGGTTTGCCATAGCGCCCGGTTCCGGAATGGGTACCTGTTAAGGACCATCGCAGCGCTGCACGGCCTGGACCCAGATCGGGGTCGTTGCCAATCTGGTGGTGGATCTCGAAACTGGCGTCTGGCATTGAACTTAAAAGCTCAGACCAAAAGCTCTCCGGCGACTCCCAGCCGTAGGCCACGATCCCGCCCGGTAGGTCCTGTTGGATAGCACGGTCGTACTCGCCTCGAAGCTCGGATGTATCGCCGGCAAGTAGCCCTTGCAGAAGCGATCCGTATCGCTGACCCCACTGATTGTCGTTACCGGTGCCTGCATAGTCTCCAGCAACGTCGTGTTCAGGCCTGAACGGCCGGGCGGCCGCTTCTGGACCGCCCTGGTTAGCGATCTGGGTCGCGGCGAAGGTTTTCGGATCAACGCCCAGCTGGGAAACGATTGCTCCCTGATCTCGAATGAGCCACTCGTCATAGATCTGATTGTTCTTCACCGCACAATCGGCGATGATTCGATACTGAAGCTTCGCACCCTGGGCCGTTCCGTAAAGCCCGTCGTTGACGTGTGTGGCTGTGCTCAGAATCCGGTGCGACGACAAGAATCCCTCGTCTTCGTTTCCGCTCCAGATCACGTCCTCGGCTAGTAGCTGGCGGTCGGGAAACTCTTCAAGTGTGGCTCTGGTGGCAGCAATGACGCTTTGATTGCCAATCACAACACCATCGGGTGAACGAACTGGAATATCAGGCGCGTAATAGTGATTGAGAGTGTCTATGCCACGACCTTCCCAAATCTCATTGGTAATACCAATTATGTAGTCCGGCAGGTCCTTGAACTTAGGATCAAAACCCTTCACTGCGCCTCCGTGTGCTCGGTTTCGGTTGAATGTAATGAATACGATTGCATCTTGCCATTTGCGTTAGTGTGTACCACTCATGGCACCTCAAGTGATGAACGAGCCGCTAGTTCTTCTCCCCGGCATGATGTGCGACGCCCGACTCTTCACTCCGCAGATAGCCGCGTTTTCTGCGTCTCGAGCGGTCATGACAATGCCGCTGACAGCCTCGTCAACGGTGGGCGGCCTTGCCGAGCGAGTCTTGAATGAAGCGCCCCCGCAATTCGCTCTTGCTGGGCTGTCGATGGGCGGGATTGTTGCGATGGAGATCATCCGATTGGCTCCCGAGCGGGTCACTAGAGTTGCTCTTCTCGACACAAACCCCTTGGCGGACCCGGCCGAAAAAGGGCCGATTCGCGAGGCTCAGGTGCGCAAAGTAAGAGGCGGTGGCCTTCGGGAAGTGATGAGCGAGGAGATGAAACCCAACTACCTTGCGCCGGGGCCAAAGCTGGAACAAATCATGAAGCTCTGCATGGACATGGCCGACGCAATTGGGCCCGTCGGCTTCGCCAATCAGTCTGAGGCGTTACAAAGTCGGCCCGACCAGACCGAAACGCTCAGGCAGATCTCGATGCCTTGCCTCGTTTTGTGTGGCGAACATGATCGGCTATGCCCCGTCGAGCGGCACGAACTCATGCGAGATCTAATTCCAGGCGCAAGCCTTGTCGTGATTGCCAACGCCGGGCACCTACCAACGCTGGAACAACCGGACGAAACTAACTCTGCACTTACAGCGTGGTTGGAAAAATCTGATCCCAGTCCGAGTCGCTCCAGCCTGTCATCCCCACAGCCGCACTTAGGTAGCTGATTACGTCAGGCTTGGCCATGCCGTAAGCATCCGCCAGGCCCTCACAGATCACCTTCAGATAAGCAACGCTCGGCGCATTTGGGGTCTGTGCTAGGCGGCTGGTAAAGGTGATCACGTGTTCGCTTGTATCCGGATGCCGACCTAGGTGTAGAAGTTGGCCGTACAAAGTTGGCATCAGTTCAAATGCTTGAGCCCGCTCCAAAGCCTCGGTGTCGATTGCGGCCGGCTTGCCGAGCCGATTCTCCTGAGAGTAGATGTCTTCGAGTTGTTCAGCCGTAACTCGGTGGAGGCGCATCATGCAGCTAGCGCTAGGAACGGGTTCGGCTGAGATGAACGCTACGCCTCCCCCACCCCAAGTGTTTGATTCGTAGCCAAAACCAAGCTGGTGACCAACGACCATCGTGTCAGTGTCAGTTGGCGGGGTCGAGTCCCTGGCTCCCGCCACTGCTCTGGTGGAGCCGCGGGCACGCCCACCTTCGAGATAGGTCGACAGGCGCATCGAAGAAAGATTCGAGCCGTAGGCCGCGTACCAAACGTATTGCATAGGCCAAACCCTAGTTAGATTGGTTGGACCAATGCTCAACGACCTCTTCGATGCCCTAGAGACAGCATCAACCAGCCCTTGGTTTTACTTAGCGATCTTTGCTGTTGCCATGTTTGACTCCGTCATTCCAATCGTACCGAGTGAAACAACGGTGATCTTGGGCGGCATAGCGGCTGGGCAAGGCCACCTGTTTATCGTTGCCGTCATCTTTGTTGGAGCCCTCGGTGCCTTTATCGGGGACAACATCGCTTATCAGCTAGGCCTTCGGGCTTCTGACTTCTTGAAGCGAACCCTCTTCAAATCAGAATCTGGAGCCGACCGACTTAACCGAGCTGCAGCTCAGATCGAAAAGCGGGGCGGCCCTCTGTTGATCACGGCCCGTTTCATCCCGGGCGGTCGAACGGCGCTGACGTGCTCATCAGGAATCACTCGTCAACCGCTGGATTGGTTCTTGAAGTGGGATGCAGTGGCAACCATCCTTTGGGCCAGCTACGCAGGAGGCCTGGGCTATCTCTTTGGCGAGCAGTTCAAAGATGACCACACCAAAGCTTTCTACTTGGCCTTCGGTGCGGCGCTGGGAATCACGGCTCTAATTGAAATAGTCCGCTGGGTCCGCGAACGTGGCAAGAGCGAAGCACACGTTTGACGAAACTAAGTCACAGCAACTGAGGAGAACTGGTTATGGATTTTGAGACTATTCGCGTCGACGATTTAGGCGACGGGGTCAAAGAGTTGGTTCTTACTCGCCCGCCAGCGAACGCTCTGAGCATCCAAATGGCATTTGAACTACGCAAAGCCGCATCGAACTTCGTAGCCGACAAAACTTTGCGGGCCCTGGTGTTGCGAGGCGAAGGAAAGGTCTTCTTTGGCGGCGGGGATCTAGTCGAGTTCCAGTCTGGCGGCGATCAAACTCCGGCCAATTTGCACGAGATGACTATTGACTACCACGGAGCCATCAGTCGCCTATCGAAGATGAACGCTCCAGTTGTTGGCGCGATAACCGGAACTGCAGGCGGTGCTGGCCTAAGCCTTGTGGCCTCGCTTGATCTAGTTATCGCAGGCGAGTCCGCAAGGTTCGTAAGTGGCTATACCGCGTCCGGACTAACCATCGACGGGTCTTCGTCATTCTTCTTGGCTCGCACGATCGGCCTCCGACGGGCCACTGAAATGGCCCTAACCAATCGAATGCTGTCGGCTCAAGAGGCTCTTGACTGGGGCTTGGTCAACTCGGTCGTAGCTGATGATCAGGTACTAGACGAAGCCCGAACGCTTGCAGCAAAACTTGCCTCCGGTCCAACAAATGCTTTCGGCGGGGTGAAGCGACTGCTCGTGGCGGGCGCGGCGTCTTCGCTTGAGGAAGCAATGGATCGTGAGTCGTTTGCGATCTCCAACCAGGCCAGCCACCCAGAAGCAGTTGAAGGAATCGACGCCTTCATAAACAAACGCAAGCCAAACTTTGGCTAGTTGTGCATAGAGTCAGCCCGATGACTGACCCACTGCGAATAATGGTGACCAACGACGACGGCATAGATTCGGTTGGGCTGCACGTCTTGGCGAGAGCTATGAAACCATTTGGCGAGGTCACAGTAATCGCCCCTGACCGCGAGTTCTCTGGGGCTGGAGCGGCCATCGGTGCCATCTGGGAACAAACGCCCGAGGCGCATGAATCTCATGTAGAAGGGATCGACACTGCGTGGACTGTGTCGGGGCCACCCGCCCTTTGTGTTTTGTTGGCCCGCAACGGAGCGTTCGGCCCTAAGCCAGATCTAATAGTCAGTGGCATTAATCCAGGCGCAAACGTTGGACGCTCGGTCTATCACTCAGGCACGATTGGGGCAGCTCTAACTGGCCGCAATGCTGCAATACCAGGCATCGCCGTTAGCCAGTCGGTCTCTGACTTCGGGGTCGAAGGCCAGGCTTGGGGCGACGTTATCGCTGATCTTCACTGGGCTACAGCAGCAAAGATCACTGCTGAATTGGTAGAGGCGATGTTGGCCAACCCACGAGATCCTGCGGGCGTATTGAACGTAAATGTCCCTGACCTCCCAATTTCGGAGATCAAAGGCTGGGCATGGGCCGAAATAGGCGCCTCTCCCCCACGGTCGATGAGCAGCGTTACTTTGACCCCCAAGCCCGGACACCTAGGTTCACATCTGATTAGTTACACCTTCGGCGAATCCGGAGATCTGATCAACAACAGCGACACCGCTACGGTCATTGACAATCGAGTCTCACTTAGCTGGCTCAGCAAAATAGTTGCAGAAGATCCAAACTCGCCGGCTCTGGACGCTGCGATGAATCGGCTGCTCTAGTAAGTTCTCAACTAATGTCGAGTTCTAGCGAGCTACTAACTATCGGTGCTGTCGCAGAACGAACGGGCCTTGCCGTGTCAGCGGTCCGCTTCTATGAAGAACAGGGCCTCGTCGAAGCCCAAAGGTCTTCGGCTGGTCACCGGCGTTTCGCCCGGTCCACGATTCGTAGAATTTCCTTCATCCGAATATGCCAGCAGCTGGGCTACTCGCTCAGCGAGATAGACGCCCAGCTTGAAGTGCTCCCTAGCAAGCGGACACCGACCGAAGCCGACTGGCGCAAGCTCGCGGAGAACTTCCGCGTTGATATTGATCGCCGTATTGCCGGGCTTAGCGATCTCAAGGAGAAGCTAGACGGATGTATTGGTTGTGGCTGCCTCTCGCTTCAGCGCTGCCAGCTCTACAACAGTGAAGATGGGGCATCTGCGTTGGGCACCGGGCCTCGCTATCTAATGGGCAACTCATTCAGAGACTTGCCCTAGGTGCTGCCAGGCTAAAGAAGACTTAGTAACTGGCCGAAAACCCGGTTGTGGGTTTCCGTCTCCGGCTTGGCGCTCTTTGGATCTTGAGTTGGAGCGTTCCGCTGGGGGCGCAGGCGACGCTTGCCTTGCGCTATGAATCCGCGGGTGTACTTGAGAGCCCAGCATTGCTGTTTTGGCTTGTTGTATTTGCAGCTACTGCTTGCGTGATCCTGGCAATGGCACTCTTGCGTCGAGCCTTCGCAACCAACACCGCCGAACTGGGTTTCTTAGGACTGTTCTATATGTCAGTCTCGGTACTTCCGCTGGTTCATGGCATAACCACTCCAGGCATTCTCTACGACGAGAACACCGCAACCATGGCAGCGGCGCTGTGGGCAATTCCGGTGGGCCTGGTTGTAGCAAGCCCGATGTTCGGCGGGCGCAGAACCACCGTTTTCCGAAGGTGGAAGATTTGGGTAGGTGGAAGTCTGGCATTTATCGGTGCGACCGCCGCAATCTTATTGACTGAGCCCGAGATGATTCCAAGCTTCGCTCCGGGTTCATATGCCGGCGTGCTAGTAGCGGCCGTGTCCATTTCAGGCTGCATTGGTTTGTCTTATCGCCACTATCGGCTGGCACAGATAGCAAAGTCCTCTGCGCCGCTGGCGGTCTCAATGGGATACGGATTGGTGGGAGCCTCGGCGGCGATGTGGCTTGGCTCTGCTCCTTTCTCGATCGGTTTCTGGGCAGCCCACTTGTTTGACATCGCAGGAGTTCTAAGCGGATTGGCCGCAGCAATTGTGGTTTATAGAAGGTCTGAGTCAACCCGCAGGGTCTTGGCTCCGATCATTGCGGTTGAGCCGGTGGCCGCGCTGGAAGTCGGGCTCGAGCCGATAGTGCATGAGTTCATCGGTCAGCTTCAGGCCAAGGACCCAATAACCAGGGACCACGTTGTACGAACTTCGGAATTGGCTATTGCGGTCGCTGAAGAATTGGGAATGAATTCAGAGTCGATGAGGCGAGCTGGACTTGCTGGGCTCTTGCACGACATCGGCAAACTCGAAATTCCGGATGCCATTCTGACCAAACCGGATCGCCTGACAGCTCAAGAGTACGAGGTGATAAAAGGTCACGCATCTGCGGGTGCAGACATGGTTGCTAAGACCCTGACCATTTCCGACATTGCCGCTGCCATCCGCTCTCACCACGAACGCGTCGATGGCACCGGGTACCCAGATCAACTTCGTGGCGATCAAGTCTGCCTCGAGGCCCGAATTGTGTCGGTCTGCGACTCGTTTGATGCAATGGTCAATACGCGCCAATATCGCCAAGGGATGGGTCGCTCCAAGGCGATAGCCATTCTTCGCGAACACTCTGGGTCTCAATGGGACGAACAGGTGGTCGAGGCTCTGATACGTGTTGTGCAAACGCAGCCTGAAGCGGCAAAGGGGCGACTGCTGGCGAACGAGCTGCCGATCGGGTGCGACTGCCTTCCAGCCGAGGCTGACGCAGCGCTAAGCACTTCGCGCTGACCTTCGATCGAAGCCTGGCCAGTGAAAGTGACGGTGGTCACACTGGCGAGTAATGTGCGAATAACCGATTCGAAACAACACCAGTTCGAAACGCCAGAACAACAACAAGGGGAACAACAATGGTTGACAAGTGGATGGTAGAAACCGATTTAAGTCCGGAGTGGAACTTCTACACCAGGGCCAACATCGGCGAGGTGTTCCCAGATCCTGTTGCTCCTCTCACCTTCTCCTACTTTCAACATGACGATGGACTCGGCGGCGCAGAGATGGGCTTCCGAAACGCGTACTATCGCATCGGCGTAATGGAGCCATCGGAAATGCCCGATGACGAATGTGTCTTCCTTGGAGTGGCAAACGGATACGGATACCTAAACGCCAGCGCCTTAAGAATGCTTGGCCACCGAGCCCCAGGCATGACATCAGAAGATATCGACGACGCGTTCTTCGGTGCTGCCCCTGGGGTTCCCGAATTTATTGTCAAGCCCGGTTTCGATCGACCAGACCTGACTGAGAAAATCGGCGCCACCTTCGGATGGGTTCTCACAACCCCGTCACTGCCTGATGTCCTTGAGCATGAGGAACGGCTGAACACGATGCGAGCCAACCGGCCCGACTATGCAGCCATGACAGACGATGAACTTGTCAAGAACTCGCTTGATCTCATGGACGAGCATTTCGAGTATTTGTTCACCGAACACATCTTCATTTCGTTCCTGGCAACCTTGCCGATCGGAATAATTACTGCAGTTTGTGCTGCCGTTGGCCAGCCCGAATCGACGCTGAAGTTGCTTGCCGGTCTCGGAGATGTCGAGTCCGCCGCCCCATCAATGGAAATGTGGAAGTTGGGCCGCGAAGCAAGCTCATCGGCAGACATCACAGCCATTTTCGGCGAAGGCAACTCTGGCCTCGACGCCCGGCTTCGGGCTTCGGACTCAGCTGAGGTTCAGGCCTTTGTGGCGAACTTCGACACGTTCCTCTTTGAGTACGGCTGCCGCGGCCCGAACGAGTGGGAGTCAAGATCACCGACCTGGGAAACCGAACCGGATCTTGCTTTGGCAGCGATCGACCGAATGCGAGTTTCTCCCGAATCTGCGGCACCAGCTGGCCACAACGCCGAAAAAGCAAGTGAACGAGAGGCTCTTGGTGCCGAAATCGCCGAGATGCTGGCCGGAGATCCCGAGACACAGGGCCAGTTCGTGGCAGCACTTAGTGCCGCCAAAGTCTTTATGCCCGGACGAGAAAGAACCAAGACGAACTGCATCAAGCTGGTTCACATGCTCAGGATGGCCTTGCACGAGTACGGAAGACGCCGGGTAGCAGAGGGTGTGTTCCCCGCCGTCAACTCATATGGCATGTTGAACCGAACCGAGCTGGTCGACTTCCTAAGCGATCCCGCCAAGTACCAAGACGCTCTCACCGAACGAGAGGACCTATTGGTTACATACGGCGAGCTACAAGAACCGTTCCTGTTTGTAGACAACCCCGGCGATGTAAACGACTACCCGCGACGCGATGCCGTTGTAATCAACTTGGTCACCAAGGACGAGGTAGTCCAAGGCGTGCCAGGATGCCCAGGCACTTACCAGGGTATTGCCCGAGTTGTCACCGACTCCCATGACCCCACAGCCTTGGAGCCCGGCGACATTTTGGTGGCTCCGATTACCGACCCGTCATGGACACCGTTGTTTGTGCCAGCGGGCGGTGTTGTTGTTGACGTTGGCGCCCCGCTAAGTCACGCAATCATCGTTTCGAGGGAACTCGGTATTCCGTGTGTTGTTTCAGCCACTGACGCAACCAAACGAATTCCTGATGGCGCAACGATCGAGGTAAACGGTGACACTGGGACGGTCACCATCATTGCCCTCCCCTAGGCATTAGGCCCGAGGCTAACCCGCTTTAGCCATACAGCGTTTGTAGAGCAGCATTCACGATGTGGTCGGCAGAGATGCCGACTATTTCGTGTAGGTCCTGAATCGTTCCGGACTCTCCGAACTGATCTACGCCCAAGCTCATTTGTTTGGTGCCCAGTGCTGAGCCGATCCATGCGAGCGCGTGGCTGGATGCGTCGTGCACACTGACGATCGGACGCGCCTGCTCTTCGGACGGAATTAGAGCGTGCAAGAGGTTGCCTGGAACATTGCGGGTTCGGTAGACCCGGTCGGGGCTGGTTAGGTGAATAACCGTAGAGGCGACTCCTTCTTCTTCCAGGATCGCTGACGCTGCTAGGGCCTCCGGAGCCATCACTCCTGTTGTCACGATTGTCACTCCGTCACGGCCATCTGCCAAAGCTGGCTTTAGCCGGTATCCGCCAGCCAAAACCAGATCCCTCAACTGATCCTCGCCATGACGCTTCAACGCCCGATCAAAGGGCATCTGGTCAATCGGTCGGGTCGACAGGCGCAGATAACAGCTTTCGCCATCAGGAGTTGCGAGCCGCGTCATTGCATCACACATGAGCCAGTCAACCTCGGTCGCAAAAGCCGGCTCGCAGTAGTGCAGCCCTGGCAGTTCCGCACCTACCGAAGCGGTGATTGTGCTTTGGTGGGCACCGCCTTCGGGCGCTAACGAAACACCGGAAGGAGTTCCCGCCACAAGGAATCGCGAATCGTTGTATAGGCCATATATCAACGCATCAAGGCCTCGAAGCACAAACGGGTCATATACCGCGCCGACAGGTATCAGATGACGCCCGTGATGATCATGACTGAGGCCAAGTTGACCCAAAAGCATGAACAGATTCATTTCTGAAATTCCCAGCTCAATGTGCTGACCGGAGGGCGACGGTGCCCACTTCAAGAGGCGGTCAGCGCCTCCGTGGTCATCTCGTTCGGTTGCCGAATAGACACCTGTCTTGTTGATCCAGCCCCCAAGATTGGTGGAGATCGAAACATCAGGCGCCGTTGTCACTATGGCCTCGGCAACCCCTTCCACCTCGGCAAGCGATGCTAAAACCCGGCCAAATGCCTCTTGGGTTGATGTCTTGCCATTTGTTACCGCTGGCCGAGCCGCGACCGGAATTGGCAAAGTTGGCCGAGGTTCCGGTTCGGCGTTATTGATGTCGCCACCAACGGAATCACAAAGGATCCCCGCTGCCGAGCTTGGATCGAAACGGTCCCACTCAGTGGACTCGGTCAACCCAAGCCGCGCTCTGAACTCATCTATTTGGCCGGGGGTCATCAGCGCAGCATGATTCATCGGGTCACCGGCCATAGGCAAACCCCATCCTTTGATTGTGTAGGCGAACACCACGCTGGGGCGCTCTAGTTCTGCGTCACACTCGGCGAAGGTTTCTAGCAGGCGGCCAAGGTCGTGCCCACCGAGGTCCGTTACCAGTGCCTTCAGCTGATCGTCGTCGTAGTTTCGCGCAAATCGATGCAGGGAGGGGTCGGCGCCGTCTAGGAACTTTGAACGAAGCCTCGACCCATCCATTGCAAATAGAGCCTGGTAGGCCTCGTTTGGCATTTCGTCGATGTGGGCCTTCAAGACGTCGCCACCGTCTAGCTCAAAGGCCTCTGTGAGCCGGTTGCCATACTTTGCGCTAGCTACATGCCAGCCAGCATCGGCAAAGAACTTCTCCATACGAATCGCTGCGATATCGGGAATCACGCGGTCGAGGCTTTGACGGTTCAGGTCAATCACCATTGTGAAGTTCGAAAGACCTTTTGTGGTTGGGTCTGCAATTGCCTCCCAGACGTTGCCCTCATCAAGCTCGGCGTCGCCAACTAGCGAAATGAATCGGGCCTCAGGCTGAGCTTCAAAGTGCGAGTCGAGGTATCGACGAGTTAGCGCCGAGAACAGGGGCGCAACGGCCCCGAGTCCGACAGAACCCGTGGAGAAGTCCGCGACGTCGGGATCTTTCGTGCGCGAAGGGTAAGCCTGAAGCCCTCCGCGCTGACGCAAGGTGGTCAGGTAGCTGCGGTCTAGTTCTCCGGTTAGGTATTTGATGGCGTGGTACACGGGTGAGGCATGAGGCTTTACAGCCACCTTGTCTTCGCCAGTTATGTGCCCGAACCACAAAGCAGTCATGACCGAGACCAGCGACGCGCTGGACGCTTGATGACCTCCGACCTTTACCTCGCCACCTTCTCGGCTGTTCGCTGCGTCGATGATCCGAGCGGACAGCCAAAGCACCCGTTGCTCGATTGCTTTTAGTACTGAAATATCCATCCCAGTGGGAGCCTACACCTAGGGAGTTATGGGCCTTTGAGAGGGTCAAGCACCAGCTTTCCCACAAACTTCTTTGCCACAAACGCTTGCTGGGCCTGAACAACCTCAGAAAGCCCGTAAGTCTTGGAAACGAACGGCCTGATCTCATCACGCTCGATGTAACCAACCAAGTTCTCAAATATGGCCGGGTCTTGATAGGTCGCTCCGAACAAAGAGAGGTCCTTGAGGTACAGAGAGCGGACATCCAAAGTGACTAGCGGGCCTCCAATTGCTCCGACTGTCCCATATCGACCGCCTGGTCGAAGCACGTCAATTAGTGACTCGAACCCGGCGCCCGCCACGACATCTACCGCTACGTCTATCGAGTTTTTGCCCAACGCCTTGGTTAGGTCAGCATTTCTGTCTAGGACTTCGTCGGCTCCCAACGACTGCACCTCGGCGGCTTTGGCTTCGCCACTAATTGCGATGACGTAGGCCCCTCGGCGTTTGGCCAGTTGAACAGCCGCCGTGCCTACTCCACCCGAGGCTCCGGTGATGATCACTCGTTCAGCCCCTAGTTCGGTCCGATCGATGATCCCTTCCGCGGTTGAATAAGCGCACGGAATAGAGCCCAATTCAAGGTCAGTCCAATCGGATTTGATAGCTAGAGCATCTTGGCTTGGGGCTGTTACATACTGCGCATATCCGCCGTTGTATTCAGAACCAATAACTACAAATGCTTTGGGGTCAGCATCTGTGGGCCGGGGTTGCATAGTCCGCACCAGGACTCGTTCCCCGATCCGGCTAATAGGTACGCCTTGGGCCAGGCCAACGATTTCTCCGCACACATCAGCGCCTTGGATAAGCGGGAGTTTCAGTGGCGGGCCACCCCAGGAACCGGCCTCGCCGTCTGAATACCAGGCAATCCGGGTGTTTATGTCGGTGTTGTTTATTCCGGCCCCTCCCACACGAATTAGCACTTCACCCGGCCCGGGCTTGGGCGTGGGCACATCAGTGCGATACTCAAGCATGTCGTAGTCGCCGTATCCGTTAAGCAAGACCGCGGCCATTACATCGGGGATGGTTATCATCGGAAACGATTGTGTCACATGCAATATGTGGAACCGTTAAGAACTGGCCATAATTGCCGATGAAAAGGTGATTGCTACTACCCGATCGTGGAGACCCAATGGCTACTGCCACCATGCCGCCTGAGCTGCGGTTAACCCATCTAAAGCAACTTGAGGCTGAGAGTATTCACATCATTCGTGAAGTAGTCGCCCAGTTTGAGCGGCCTGTGATGCTTTATTCAATCGGCAAGGACTCCTCGGTTCTGCTGCACCTCGCTCGCAAAGCGTTTGCTCCCGGCAAGATCCCTTTCCCGCTGCTACACGTGGATACCACTTGGAAGTTCAGCGAAATGATCAAGTTTCGTGACCGAATCGCAGTCGAATACGGACTCGATCTCAAGGTTCACTCGAACATGGAAGGGGTTGCTCAAGGAATTAACCCCTTCGATCACGGTTCGGCGAACTACACCGACATCATGAAAACCCAAGGTCTAAAACAGGCACTAAACGAAGGCGGTTACGACGCCGCATTCGGCGGCGCCCGCCGCGACGAAGAGAAGAGCCGGGCCAAAGAGCGCGTGTTCTCCTTCCGTGACAAGAACCACCGCTGGGATCCCAAAAACCAGCGACCAGAGTTGTGGAACCACTACAACGGACGAGTCAACAAGGGCGAGAGCATTCGCGTTTTCCCGATCTCCAACTGGACTGAACTCGATGTATGGCAGTACATCCACCTTCAGGAAATCGAGATCGTTCCCCTTTACTACTCAGCAGTCCGACCAGTAGTAGAGCGCGACGGCACATTAATCATGGTTGACGACGATCGCTTCCGCTTCGAAGACGGTGAAGAGCCGCAGATGCGTTCGGTTCGCTTCAGAACATTGGGTTGTTACCCACTATCTGGCGCAGTCGAATCGACCGCTGACACCATGCCCCAAATCATCCAAGAAATGCTGCTGGCCACAAGGTCAGAGCGTGAAGGTCGAGTAATCGACCACGACTCTTCCGGTTCTATGGAAGACAAGAAGCGAGAAGGTTACTTCTGATATGAGCCACCAATCCGAACTAATCGCAGATGACATCGAGGCCTATTTGGCCGAGCACGAGCGCAAGGATCTCCTGCGCTTCCTAACATGTGGCTCAGTCGATGACGGTAAGTCGACCCTGATTGGGCGTCTGCTCCACGACTCGAAGATGATCTATGAGGATCAGCTTGCGTTGCTTGAAGCTGACTCAACTACCCAAG
The DNA here is from genome assembly GCA_937922785.1 of uncultured Acidimicrobiales bacterium. Lineage (GTDB taxonomy): Bacteria > Actinomycetota > Acidimicrobiia > Acidimicrobiales > SZUA-35 > CALAJQ01. The sequence continues at coordinate 103,907 of CALAJQ010000017.1, read as the reverse complement.
GTTCTGCGGGAGACGCAGTCGACTTGGCGTTACTCACTGACGGACTCAAGGCCGAACGTGAGCAGGGAATCACAATCGACGTGGCGTACCGCTACTTCTCAACCGCCAAGCGCAAGTTCATCATTGCCGACACGCCCGGCCATGAGCAGTACACCCGAAACATGGTTACGGGAGCCTCAAACTGCCAGCTTGCGATCATCCTGGTTGACGCCCGTTATGGGGTGCAGGCTCAGACAAAGCGTCATTCCTACATTGCCAGCCTTCTTGGTATCCGCAACGTAGTAGTAGCCATCAACAAGATGGACCTTGTCGACTGGTCTGAAGATCGCTACAACGAAATCTGCGAGGAGTATCGCGAGTTCACGAAGTCACTTGAGCTCATCAACCCGTACTTCCTTCCAATGTCGGCTCTTTTGGGCGACAACGTCGTTGACAAGGGCGACAACCTCAACTGGTTTGACGGTAACCCCCTGATGGCTCACCTTGAGACCGTCGACGTGGAAGCTGGCGTTGATCTTGAGAATTTCCGCATGCCGGTTCAGCTGGTAACACGGCCGAACCTCGACTTCCGCGGGTTCGCTGGCACGATCGCTTCGGGTGTAATCCGTCCGGGAGATGAGGTCGTTTCACTTCCATCTGGAGTTAGCTCCAAGGTTGCCCGGATCGTGACCTTCGATGGCGACCTCGACGTAGCTGGCCCGGGCCGAGCAATCACGGTGACCCTCGAAGACGAAATCGACGTGAGTCGTGGAGACCTTCTGGTCAAGGCCGACTCTAAGCCGCTTCGGGCTCATGATGTTGACGCCATGATTGTGTGGATGGCAGAGGCCAAAATGGAACCTGGACGCCAGTACCTACTGCGTTCTAGCAATGGCGTAAACAACGCATCCATCACTGCAATCCGCCACCGAATAGACATCAACACGCTTGAAAGCGAACACGCTGATTCACTCGCATTAAACGACATTGCCATGTGCGGCATCAGCTCAGAAGGCGAACTGCTGTTTGACGCCTACAACACGAACCGCCAGACCGGCTCTTTTGTCTTGGTAGACCGCATGACTAACGCAACGGTTGCCGCTGGCATGATCACCGGAGCGTCATCCACGTGGGACCGTGCGCCAGAAGCTGGCCTAATCCGTCAGGTTTCAGAAATCACCCCTGCGGAGAGAAGCGTTCGCTACGGCCAACAGCCTCTTACTGTTCTTCTTACCGGCCTTACCGCTGCAGGCAAGTCGACCATCGCTACAGCGCTAGAGCGAGAGCTGTTCGATAGAGGCAAGGTTTCTATCCGCCTCGATGGCGAGAACGTCAGAATGGGCATCAGTAGAGACCTTGGCTTCAGCGCCCAGGAACGATCTGAGAACCTACGAAGAGTCTCTGAAGTTGCTCGACTGGCTAACAACCAGGGCGTGATCGCAATCGCTGCTCTTGTTGCACCAAGATCCGAAGTTCGAGATCGCGCTCGCGATCTAATCGGCGATGAGCGTTACATCGAGGTCTTCGTAGATACGCCACTGACGGTCTGCAAAGACCGTGATCCAGAAGGCCTCTACGCGGCAGCTGAGCGCGGCGACATTCCGATGTTCCCGGGTGTTTCGGCCACCTATGAACGACCAACCAACGCTGACCTCACTGTGGACACTTCGGTCCAGAGCACCCAGGATTGTGTAAGCGCAATCTTGAGCTTGCTGGGCGATCGTGGATTCCTGAGGGGCTAAGACACTTGTCTAACCAACCAGTCTCTGGCGAGCCAGTTTCAAAGAACATCGTTCGGGCCGAAGGACACATCTCGGGCGCGGATCGAGCTGAGAACTTCGGCCACGAGTCGAAGACGGTCTGGTTCACCGGACTTTCTGGTTCTGGCAAGTCGACGTTGGCGTTTGCAGTCGAGAAGGCTCTGATTGCCAAAGGCGTAGCCGCCTACGTTCTTGATGGAGACAACGTTCGCTTTGGTTTGAACTCTGATCTCGGTTTCTCGCCAGAGGACCGTACAGAAAACATCCGACGAATCGGTGAAGTTTGCCGACTGTTTCAGGATTCGGGCATGGTGGTTTTGACTGCTTTCATCTCCCCTTATGTAGCTGACCGGGCCAAGGTCCGGTCGCTACATCCTGAGGGCAGCTTCGTAGAAGTCTTTGTCGACACTCCACTAGAGGTCTGCGAAGCCCGAGATGTGAAGGGTCTGTACAAGAAGGCCCGAGCTGGTGAGATTGGTGAGTTCAGCGGAATCAGCGCTCCCTACGAGCCGCCGCCCAGCCCAGAGATCACAGTGGACACTTCCAAACCACTGGATGACTGCGTAGCCGAAATCGTTGCTTACCTAATGGGGTCAAGTCTCAAAAGTAGTTAGGTCCCCGAGACTGTGGATAACTAGACGGTCTCGATCGCTTTCATCAGCATCAGAACACCGACCAGACTTCGAGCTGTCCAGGCACAGGTTCTTATCCAGTTTGTTCTGACCAGCTTGGCCAGCACGGAATGATCGAAGCCGCTGCTCAACTTCGTGTGGCACGGCACTGACAACACGATCGTGGATCCTAAGGCAATTGCCAATAGCACTCCCCCGATCAAGGGCAACGCTTTGCCTACTAGGTCGGTCATGGTGAAGAAGATCGCCAACGTGGCCAAGCCTTCCACCAACATCAGCGGCCCGACGACGGCCGCCGTCCGAGACTGGTGCTGACTCTCATAAGCCACGAACTGTTGGTTTCCAACTTGGGCAAACAGCGGGTAGTGCACGTGTTGCACAAACCAGATGAGACCGGCCATCGCCGATGTGGAGACCAGATGGGCCAGCAAGATCAGGGCCTCGACGGTTGTCATCAGCGCAGAATAATCCTTCCACTTATCCGACCTGACATCGGACCGCTAAGGTCGAACTCGATGGCAGTTCAAAGGCGAGTTACCGCAATCGAGGTTCACGCTGAAGGTGAACCGGGCCGAGTTATCACCGCCGGTTATCCCGAACCTCAAGGCAATTCGATGTTGGAGAAAATGCACTGGCTCGAGGCCAACGCTGACGACCTCCGGCACTGGATGTTGCGAGAGCCAAGCGGCTATCCGGGCCTGTGTGCAAACGTGCTGGTGGAACCAACAGATCCCCGGGCAGATGCCGGCTTCATCATCATGGAACAGTCCGAGTACGCGCCAATGTCTGGCAGCAACACGATTTGTGTGACCACTGCTTTGCTTGAGACTGGCATCGTGCCGATGAATGAGCCCGTGACCGAGCTGACGTTGGAGACCCCCGCTGGACTTGTTGGTGTTAGGGCCACATGTGCAAACGGGAAGGTGACGGGTGTGGCAATACAGAACGTACCGGCGTTCGCCATGGCGCTCGACTTGGAGATTGAGGTTCCACATCTTGGGCCGGTGCTGGTGGACATTGCATGGGGCGGGATGTTCTTTGTAATTGCCGATGCGGATGCACTCGGAATCGAATTGGACGCAAGCAACGGCTCTGAAATCGCTCGGACATCTGAGATGATTAGGGTTGCGACGGTTGCCCAGTATCCGGTGACCCATCCACTTCACCCCTCACTAACAGGGCCATCCATCAGCCAGCTAAGCGGCGTTGCAACCTTGGAACATGCCAGCCGAAGGAATGCGGTGACACTCTCGGTCGGATCACTCGATTGGGACCGGCCTGACACTTGGACGGGTGCTCTAGATCGTTGTCCGTGCGGAACCGGCACTTCAGCAAAGATGGCTGTTTTGCACGCCCGTGGCCAACTGGCAGTTGGCGATGAGTTTGTGCACCAGGGCCCTCTCGACACCACTTTCTCGGGCAAGGTGTTGGAGGAAACCCTTGTCGGCCAGTACCCCGCAATTGTCACTGAAATCACCGGTCAGGGTTGGATCACGGGATACTCAGAATATGTACTCGACAAAACCGACCCGTTCCCGAATGGATTCACAGTCGGCGACATATGGGCCTAGCAGTTAAATCAACACAGCAGTCAAATCAACACAGCAGTTAGACAGGACAGCCGATGAGTAAGAGTTTGAAGCGGGTTACCGCCGCTTTAGTTAATGCTGGCGTAGACGCCGAAATATTGAACTTGGACGAAGGCACTCGAACTGCCAAAGCTGCGGCCGAGGCCGCCGGGTGTGAGGTGGACCAGATCGCAAAGTCAATCGTCTTTGTTGGACAATCCTCCGGCGAGGCGATCCTTTTTGTAACAGCGGGCGGCAATCAAGTTGACTCTAACTTGGCGACAGCGGTTGCCGGCGAGGACATGGGCAAAGCAGACGCTGCGCTGATCCGCTCTCAGACTGGTTTTGCCATCGGCGGCGTCTCGCCGGTGGGCCACATCAACCCGATCAGAGCATTCTTTGACCCAACATTGTTGACCTTCACCGAAGTGTGGGCGGCTGCGGGAACCCCAAACCACATCTTCAAGATCGATCCAGCAACTTTGATGGAGATCGCAGGCGCCGAGATTGCCGAGTTCGTGGCCCCAGAGCCCTAGAGCCAGACAGATGCTGGACGGGCGGTCTGACGATATGTAGCGTGTCGCACATGTTCGATCTGGATTCGGTCGTTGACCTAGACACTTACCCGATCCACAGGGCCGGGTCGCCGGCTCGTGCGGAGCTTGTGGCAGAGGCTCGCCAGCAGATGAAGGCCTTTGGTTGCTTTCGAATCTCCAATTTCATCCGCCCTGAAGCAATTGAAACAATGTTGGCCGAGGCGACTCGACTACACCCTCAGACCTTCTGGGCCGAACAAGAGCACAACCCGTACGCCTCAGCCCCGGATGTGTCTGTGCCGTCGAACCACCCCCGGAACTTCATGCAACGTCGCATGAGTGGCTTCATCAACTCCGATCTCCTGTCTCAACAATCTCTTCTGAACCAGATCTACAACTCGAACGTTGTAACCCACTTTGTGTGGGAAACACTTAGCACTGACCGCCCGGTCTATCAGTGGGCTGACCCGCTGGGACGCAACCCTTACGGGGTCATGGAAACCGATCATTACTTTCCTTGGCACTTCGATGGCAACGAGTTCACAGTCTCAATACTGGTGCAGAAGGCCGAGAGTGGAGGTGTCTTTGAGTACGTGCCTGATATCCGAACTCCAGGCCACGAAAACTATGAACGAGTTCAACAGATTCTTGAAGGGGGCCGAGAGGGCGTCCGAGAACTAGACCTACTGCCAGGCGACCTCCAGCTGTTTAAAGGCAGGTTCTCAATGCACCGAGTAACACGAATCGTCGGACCCACGACTCGCTACATCGCGTTGCCAACTTATGTCTATGATCCGTGGCGGATGAATAGTCCACACCATTCAATTCAGTACTACGGCCGGGCCACTGACGCTCATCATCAGCGCGCCATGGTTATGTCCGACGGCTTGCTGGACTGACGCGGGATGCCAGAAATGGACTCAGACATTAGCCAGGTGGTTGCTGTCATTGGGCTTGGGAACATTGGCGGAGGCGTCAGCCAAAATCTGGCAGCCGCAGGGTTCCAAGTCTGGGGCGCTGATCTCGATGAGGCCTTGGTTTCAGCGTTGGCGGCTAAAGGCGGACTTGCTGCTGGGTCTGCTAGCGCGGCGGTGGAGAACGCCGATGTTGTTTTCACTTCCCTGCCCGGACCCAAACAAATCCTGTCGGTCGCAACAGAGATACTTCCGGTCATGAAGGCGGGCTCGATCTGGGTTGAGCTTTCAACAAACGATCTTGAAACAGCTGCAGAGCTACTGAGGCTGTGCGACGAAGTTGGCGTCCGCCTCATCGACGCTCCGGTCTCGGGTGGGCCAGAGGGTGCCTCGGCTGGAACCCTTTCAATCTTTGCCGGAGGTGCTGATGCCGACATCATCGAAGTTATGCCTTTGCTGGAAGTGATCGGTTCCAAAGTGCGCCACTTGGGTGGCAACGGGACAGGCGTTGTAGCCAAGATCGCCCAAGTCACTCTTTGCTACACCCAAACGGTCGCGCTGACCGAGGCATTACTTCTTGGAGTGAAGGGTGGCATCGAGCCGGCCAAGATGCTTGACCTGATTCAAACGTCCGCCGGTTCCAGCTATGTAGCTGATAGTTACGGACCAGAAATCGTTGCTGGAACATACGATGCGTCGTTCCCGATAAGCCATGCTGCAAAGGACATGCGCCTCGCCATGGAACTGGCCGCCAGTTTGGGTGCTACGTTGCCGTTCATGGGCGGTGTCGCCAAGCTCTATCAGCAAACTGAGGCCCTTTACGGTCCAACTGCGGCCCATCTGCTGGCAGCACAGCTGATCGAGCGCGACAATGACGAACTCCTCCATGAAACTCAGGCAGAACTCATCACAAGACAGGACCGGAAAACCAGTGACTGAAAATCGAGAAGTTGTAGCTGAAGACTTTAAAGCTAAGAATGAAACCAGCTTCACCGGGGACGACTGGGATGCCCGCGTGGACCTCGCCGCCATGTACCGACTATCTGCACACTTCGGCTACGACGACACAGTGTGGAATCACATCACGATGAGGGCTCCTGGCACCGACCATGCCTTCTTCCTCAACAAATTCGGGCTCCTTTACGACGAGGTCACTGCATCAAACCTAATCAAGGTTGATTCTGACGGGACCGTGTTGGAAGGGCCGGCAGATGTCAACACGGCCGGGTTTGTCATCCACTCCGCTATTCACAACGATTTCCCAAAATGGAAGGTTGTCTTCCACGCCCATGTTCCCGAGGCGTTGGCCATCACGGCTCTTGCCGACGGTTACAAGCACATTATTCAGGACACCTCAATGCTGTACGGAGACATTGGCTACCACGACTGGGAAGGTCTCAGTCTGACACTTGAAGAGCGTGAGCGTCTGGCAAAAAACATGGAGGGCAACCGAGCCCTGATCATGCGCAACCACGGATTTCTCACCGTAGGCGAAACCGCCGGCGAAGCCTTCATGGTGATGCATTACCTAATCAGGGGCGCTCGGGCAATGTTGGCCGCTTATGGTTCTGGTCTTGAGATCAACCCTGGTCCAACCGACATCTGGGAACTCTCCAAGCGACAGTATGACCACTTCCCTCTTGGCGAGAATGAGTGGCCCGCTCTGATGCGACTGATGGACCGTAAAGATCCGTCTTTCCGTCAGTAACGACTATGAAGATCGAGTCGATTCAGACGACGCTGGTACAGCTCCCGCTACCCAAACCAATCGGGACTGCGATCCATCAGATGGACTCCACGGGTCTGGTTTTGGTTGAAGCTAGAACAGACTCTGGGGTTGTTGGCCAGAGTCACATCTTCACTCTCAACGGCGATCGGCTGAGAGCCTTCGACGAAATGGTCCAGGGATTGTCGAAGTATGTGGTGGGCAAGGATCCGCACTACACAAACGCAATCAGCTCGGTCATCTTCGCCGAACTCAACCCGACCGGCCACAAGGGTGTGACAGTCTCGGCGTTGTCTGCACTCGAACAGGCTTGCTGGGACGCTGTCGGCAAAGCAGGGAACATTGCTTTGCACAAGATGTGGGGCGCAGCCAGGAACGAGGTAGACACCTACGCTTCTTCAGGACTTTGGCTTTCCTATACGATCGACGAGCTGTTGGCCGAAGCCCAGGTATTTCTTGACTCAGGGTTTCGGGCGATGAAAATCCGGCTTGGGTCCGAGAAGATGGCAACTGACATTGAAAGGGTTAGGGCCGTCCGAGAGGCCATCGGGCCCGACATAGGCTTACTTGGCGACGCCAATCAGAAATTCGACCCAAAGACCGCGATCCGACTAGGCCACAAGTTGGAGGAGTTTGACCTCACCTGGTTCGAAGAGCCAGTTTCCGCGTTCGATCTGAAAGGGCACGCCCGAGTCGTTACGGCCTTGGATGTGCCGATCGCATCCGGCGAAACTGAATACACGATGATGGGCATGGCCGCGATGTTGGAAGCTGGCGCGGCGGATGTGCTCATGCCGGATCTACAACGAATCGGCGGGTACGCCGAGTTCAGGAAGTCGGCTGCTCTCGCCGAAGCTCAACACATCGCCGTGTCCAGCCACTTTTTTACTGAAGCGAGCTTGTGTCTGGCCGGTTCTATCCCGAACTTCATGTCGGTGGAGCACGTCGATTGGTTCAGTCCGTTGTTCAACGAATCGCCAGAGCTTGAGAATGGGAAGCTGAAGATCCCTGATCGACCAGGTCACGGGTTTACGTTCGACCAATCAGCGATTGAGCGTTTTGCTATTTGACCCCTGAGCCGCACAGCCAAGATGACCCGCATGGGTAGACAAGCATGCGCCTAGTTACAACGGCCCATAAGGCCCTCGATTCCTCGTTCAACAACCAGGAATAGGCCCTTAAACAGTGGCTGTTTATCTAAAGTGCAAGTAATGGCCAGACGATGCTGGGAGGGTGCACAACACCCCTCTTCCAAGGCGGAAGGCTTCTGACGGACCTGTCAGCGAAGCTGCCGTAGAAGCGGCTGCGCCCGTTGATACGCCTGTGCACGCGGACGGACCAACTCGCCACGGAGCGGGCGCTAACTCGTGGAAGGCCAACACAGCAGTTTCAACTGCAATTCGTTGGACGATCATGCTGTTGCCGTCAGTGTTGTCCTTCTTTGTGACTTGGTCTCTTGCACGGGTGTATCCGGCTGCAGAAGTTGGGATACCCACGTATTCGTGGTGGATATGTCTGTTTGCGCTGGGGCTTGTTGTGTTGCTCTCAACCGAACGAGTTTCTCGCGGTCTTTTGCCTTTGGCCGCCCTGTTCAAACTTTCACTTGTTTTTCCAGACGAAGCGCCGTCTCGGTTCAGTGTTGCCATGCGCAACAACAGCACCAAAAAAGTTGAGCGTCGAATGGAGGAAGTTCGAGTCTCCGGATTTCCTACTGATGAAAGTGAATACGCCGAGACGATGTTGGAGCTCGTCGCTGGCCTGTCAATGCACGACCGGATGACTCGGGGTCATTCGGAACGAGTTCGGGCCTACACCGACATGATTGCCGAGGAGATGAAACTCTCCGAAGAGGACGCCGGCAAGTTGCGCTGGGCTGCCCTGCTGCACGACGTCGGAAAGATCTACGTTCCGTCTGAAATTCTTAACAAGCCAGGACGACCGACCGAATCCGAGTGGGTCACTCTCAAGTCCCATACTTGGAGGGGTGACGAGCTGATCGAACCCTTGAAGGACTTCTTGGGTGAATGGGGCCAGTCAGTTAGAAACCACCACGAGCGTTGGGACGGCAAGGGCTACCCGGACAGTTTGGGGGGCGGCGACATTCCTCTGGGCGCAAGAATCGTTGCCGTCGCCGACGCGTATGACGTAATGACTTCCACGAGAAGCTACAAGGAGCCAAGACCTCCGGCAGAAGCTCGGGCCGAAATCGCAGCTTGCGCAGGAGGTCAGTTCGATCCGCACGTGGCACGAGCTTTCTTAAACATCGGCCTCGGCAGACTTCGTTTTGCTGCCGGACCGCTTAGCTGGCTAGCCAACGTCCAGGCTGCAACTCAGCTACCAGTTGGAACCCTGGCCCAGCCCGTCTTCACGGTTGCCACCGCCGTTGCTGCAACAGTCGCTGCCGGCGTTGGACCTGCCACCCCTGCCGAGATTGCTTTCGCCGCTCCGCCGACGGCGATCACGTTACCGGCTGACGAAGTGCCCTCAACTGTGCCAACTACCTCCACTGCGCCAGCTATATCGACACCGCCCACAACAAGCCCTAATCCAGGGCCGACTACTCCCACCACCGGTCCCGCAGTTACTCAACCGACAACGACACAACCGACAACTACACAGCCGCCAGTAACGACCGTACCAACTACCGCCGCACCTGTAACCCAGCCCCAAACGAACGAACCACTTTCGCCAGTGGCCGAAACTAGCTTTGTGGTGACAGCTGAGGATCAATCGGTGTCGTTAATCTTGGCAGCGTCCACTGAAGAGCAAGTTAAGTTCATTCTCACCCAGGGTCCGGCACAGGGAAGGGTCACTAGCCCTGCTGTCAGCTTTGGAAGCACAGTTACTCCAACCAACGGCGTCGCGCAGCAAAGCGTCACGTTTGCACCTAATCCCAATGAGTTCGGCGTTCAATCGTTCAACTTCTCTGCGTGTTCGGTACAACGCGAGACCAGGTGTGGTGACGGCAAAGTCACCGTCAACGTCACACCAGCTAACGACCTCCCGACATCGGTTGAAGACTTGGCAACAGTTCTCGAAGACGGGTCAGTAACGCTGACTCCAGCTCTGGTTCTGGCCAACGACAGCGATGTTGAGGGCGACTCAATGACTGTCCGATGGGGAGTTCCATCTGGCGCCAACTCTGTTCTCAACAACAATGACCTCACCTACGTCCCGCTCGAGAACTCCACGGCTCAGGGAGTTGTTCCCTACCGTGCTTGCGACGCCGACGGGTGTGGAGAGACGGCGTTTGTAACCGTCAGCGTCACACCAGTGAACGATCAGCCGATTGCTGTCGATGACCGCATCGAGACGGCAGAAGACGTTGGCTTGGAACTTGAAGAACACCTTGTTCTGGCTAATGACATCGAGGTTGATGGAGATCCGATCCGCGTCAACTGGGTGCCAAATCCCTCGATCGATCAATCGGTAACCCCACCTGTCTACACCCCACCTGCTGACTTCAATGGCGAAGTGGATCTCACATACCAACTCTGTGATCCGATTAGTTGTGCTGCGAGTATGGCCACCATCGTCATGACTCCTGTACCGGACGCCCCTCGAGCTTTTGGCGAGTCTCTCCCCGCAGTTCTCGAAGACCAAACATTCACCGGTGACGAGGCGACGATTCTTTCAAACGATTCGGACCCCGACGGTGACGCGCTTTCTATCGCCTGGGGTACGCCTAACCCACCTGGACAGTTTGAAGCAAACGCATCAGGTGTGGTCTACATCCCGCCAGCTGATTTCAATGGCATCGTCACAATCCCGTACATCGTTTGTGATCCGAGTTTACTCTGCTCCGACGAGGTAGTTCTTGCACTGACATTCTCAGCCGTGGATGACCCTCCAGTCCTCACAAATGCAGCAAGCCCTTACGTTCACAGCGGCCTCGAAGACACACCATCGAACTTCACCACCGCTGAGTTGCTGCTGGCAGTTACCGATGTTGACACCGACACAGCAGACTTGACGGTTACCTACACCGATCCGGCCGACGGCAACTTCGTGGACAACGGCGACGGTTCAGGCTTTGTCTACACACCCCCGACTAACTCCACCGCAGATCAGTCGATTCAGTATGAAGTGTGCGATCTCGCCACCTGTGTGCCCGGCTCGATCACGCTGACCTTTGACGAAGTATTCGACTCTCCTGAGCCAGCCCAAATTGCCAGGACTCTGGATGAAGACTCAAGCGTGACCATTCAGCGGGCGGCCCTCGAGAGCGTGGCAAATGACAGCGACACGGCGCCAGCTGATCTCACCTTCACATTCACAGACGTCAACTATGACCGTGGCCACATCTCGGTGACACCTGCGTCAGGACCACTTACCTCGCTCACCTTTGTCCCTGAACCAGATGCAAACGGACCACAAGCGACGACCTATGAAGTTTGTGACAACACCGCTCCAGACCCGAACTGCTCGGTTGGAACAATCAACTTCAACATCACACCCCAGCCCGATACCCCAGTTACAACTGGCGCTCCCACGCCGAAATCAACTCCGGCTGACACGCCCGTAACCCTGGACGAGGACTACACGTTCTACGACGCCGATGGCGACACCCCAGTTGCCCAGAACTTCGCCTCACCCGATGGCGTTGCTGTACGACTACCTGACAACACAATCGAGTTCACGCCAACTCTCGGCTTCTCAGGTCAAACTTCTGTCACTTTCGATCTATGCGACCCCACCGGATGCACCAGCGACCCTCAACTCTCGAGCTGGGAAATAAACGTAGTCTTTGTTGGGTCCCCGAGCATCGAGGACATAGGCGAACAGCAAGTCTTCATCGGAGTGCCATTTGCAGCGGGACCTTTTGCTGTGGACAACCCGAACTCGACCAACCTGAGCTACGTCCATGATCTCCCGGCCGGACTCTCAATAATCCAAGGCCCAGACGAAATCTCGATCTCGGGAACTGTCACTGACCCTGCTCTACTGGGCACTGATGTTTTGAGCGACATCACCGTCACCGACGACTTGGGCAAGACGAGCACAAGCTCAGTGTTCTTCAAGATCAGCGCGACGGGGCTGTCACCGCTAGAGGGTGACGTGATCATCACCGAAGTCCTGGCCGAAAACATGAGCTGGTGCCATGACGAAACCGGCACCGAGATTTGTGTTGAAGCCGAACTCATTGAAGTGACAAATATCAGTAGCAACACAGTCGATATGTCCACCTGGAGGATTCAATCCCACAAGCCAGGAACCACTCCTGGAAATGGCGACCTCGTCATAGACATTGGACCAGGAGCAACACCAGCTCCGGGCGTCACCGTTTGGAACACCACTGCAGTTGCGGGCAATGGCACCGTCTTCCACACCCGATGGCTAGGTGGCCAAGGACAACCTGACGACTACACCAAACTCGACAAAGACAGAGACCACGTTTGGCTTCTCGACGGCGACGGGCTGATCATTGACTACATGGGCTGGTCAACCCTCACCCACTTGGGCCATGACCACTCTGATGAGGCACCCGAAGTCGAACTCGGCATTTGGAACATTGACGACTACGGGGCAATGGCTCATTACTCGGGCGAGTACTCCGACTCTGACTACACCAGCATGTCGCTGGCAACCCGTACAAACGCAAACACTGCTGCCTGCTGGGAATTCACCACTTCCGGCGCAGCCTCAGTGGGTACCTACGTTTGTCCGAGTGCCGACACGTTCGTTTCACGATCGATTGAGAGCCTCACGGCGGACCACAACGCGGGCATGTTGATGAGCTTCTACTTCTACAACTGAGCGCATCTAGTGCACTGACAATATGGGGCGACCGCTCGATAACGTTCCATGGGTGGAAGAAGAAGTCTCAACACGTCGTATCAACGCTGCAGCGAAGATTCTTGCCGGCAATCCCGCCGACGCGGTTCGAGTACTTGACCGACTCGACGCAGATGATCTCTCCAACCTAGGAGAGGTAGTTCATCAGATCCAGCGCAACCGTGCGGTTGCCGACGGCGACCCAGACGCGATCATCGACGAAGCATTTGAACAGGGGTTCGGGCCAGACGGAATGGGACATCCCCCATGGATCCAGGGTTCGGTAATCGTTTGCCCGGGTTCGATCATCAACAAGTCAAAGACCAACCACCGCTGTCGCTTCATAAGCGTCAACGACCACTGGGTTTGGGACTCACCAGAAGTGATGAGAGAAGACAAGCGATCGATTCCTGGGTCTAATGAAGGATTTCGGGCCATTGCGTTGGTACCAATTCTCAACGGAATGACCCTCGACGTGGTTACAGCCCGAGCCCGTTCCGGACAGCACTCGGCAGACAAAGTTGTGTCTTACAAGGTGAAACGAAACAAGTTGGTTGAGGTCGCTCAACGCAATATCAAAGCTGCGGGGATGAAGTAGATGCGGTTAGTGCTAGGAGTTGACTCCTCAACCCAATCCACAAAGGTCGAGGCTCGAAACATCGAAACGGGTGAAGTCATAGCCACGGGCAAAGCCGCCCACCCGCCAACCGGCTCCCCATCTTCAGAACAAGATCCCCACGCGTGGTGGACTGCACTCGCTTCGGCTGTTGGCCAGCTTGGCGACCATCGAAAAGACATAGTTGCGATGTCGGTGGCTGGGCAGCAGCACGGTCTCGTCTTGTTGGATGAAAATGGCGACGTTCTTCGGCCCGCAAAGCTCTGGAACGACACAACCTCGGCGCCACAAGCCAACGCGTTGGTAGAGCGCCTTGGAGCGCAAAGCTGGGCCGCCAACACGGGTTCGGTTCCCGTTGCCTCGTTCACAGTGACAAAGCTTGCCTGGGTCAAAGAGAACGAGCCAGACGTGCTTGAACGAACCACTCACGTGATGCTCCCGCATGACTACCTGACGTGGCGTCTCACCGGCCGCCACGTGACCGATCGGGGCGATGCCTCAGGTTCCGGCTGGTTTAGTCCAACATCGGGGATCTACGTTCCCGAGCTGCTTGCTGCCGCAGTTGGCGATGAACGAGATCTATTGACCTGTTTGCCCGAGGTGGTTTCCTTTGACGAGGCAGTGGGCCCAATTCTCGGTTCAGTAGCCCAAGAGTTAGGCCTAGACCCAACAGTCGTTGTAGGTCCTGGAACCGGGGACAACATGGGGGCGGCGCTTGGCCTCGGACTTCAAGCCGGCGATGTGGCAATGTCTCTGGGAACATCGGGCACGGTGTATTCGGTGTCGGCAACTCCAACTGCTGACGCAACCGGACTAGTGGCCGGATTCGCGGACGCAAGCGGCCTGTTTCTACCGCTTGTCTGTACTTTAAACGCAACACGAGTTACTGACTCGGTGGCGACTTGGCTTGGAACCGACCCACAAGGCTTAAGCCAGCTTGCGATTGCGGCCGGGGCCAGCCCCGATGGCCTCACCCTGATTCCTCACTTCGACGGGGAACGTACGCCCAACTTGCCCAGTGCGACGGGCACATTAACCGGACTGACCACCGACACCAGCCGAGAGAGCATCGCCCGCGCGGCCCATGACGGGGTTCTTTGCGGTTTGTTCTTTGGCCTGGACGCTCTCACGAATTCAGGAGTAGACGCAACAGGTGCCCTTAACCTGATAGGCGGCGGAGCTAGATCGGCCGCGTACCAACAACGATGTGCCGATCTATATGGAGCTCCGGTGACAATTCCTGACGCCGACGAGGCCGTGGCCACAGGAGCAGCACTTCAGGCAGCAGCCATCCTCGATTCAAGAAGTTTCAGCGAAGTCGCCCAAGCTTGGAATCTAGGTTCGGGTCGTATTGTCGAGCCTCGTGACGACGCCCAAGGCGCAGAAATCCGCAGCGCCTTTAATCAGGCTTTGACTTCCTGACGCTCGGGCTAGCCTCTCCCGTTTCAAGTCTCTAGTCTGGGACCAACGCAAACTGACAAGAGAGACAATCAATGCTTGATAGGCGCAATTTCTACATCAATGGCGAATGGGTAGCCCCGTCCCAACCGAATGACTTCGATGTCATCAACCCATCTACAGAAGAGAAATGCGCAGTCATTTCCCTAGGCTCAGAAGCCGATACAAACGCAGCCGTTGCAGCGGCCAAGGAAGCATTTGTCCCCTGGATGATGACCCCTCACGCCGAGCGGATCGAACTGCTCGAGAAACTTCTTGAGATCTATGTGGCCCGCGGCGCCGAAATGGCCGAGGCCATCACAATGGAGATGGGCGCCCCCGCTGCACTGTCACAGGCCGCACAGGTTGGCGCAGGCGCTGGCCACATCAAGACCTTCATCAAAGAACTGAAAGACTTCGAGTTTGATCGACCACTGGGCGATCACGCCCCGGGCGCCCAGATTCTGCTCGAACCAGTTGGCGTATGTGCACTGATCACACCTTGGAACTGGCCGATGAACCAGGTCACCCTGAAGGTGATACCAGCATTGGGTGTTGGCTGCACGATGGTGCTCAAGCCATCGGAAGTAGCCCCGTTGTCGTCGGCGCTTTTCGCCGAGATGGTTCACGAAGCAGGGTTCCCTGCTGGCGTATTCAACATGGTCCAGGGTGACGGCGTCGGGGTTGGTACCCAATTGTCTGGTCACCCCGACGTGAACATGGTTTCATTCACCGGCTCAACAAGAGCTGGCGTTGCTATCACCAAGAACGCTGCCGACACTGTTAAGCGAGTTGCGCTTGAGCTTGGCGGCAAGGGCGCAAACATTGTGTTCGCTGACGCTGATGAAAAGGCCGTTGTTCGCGGAGTTCGTGGTTGTTTCATGAACTCAGGCCAGTCATGTAACGCTCCAACTCGAATGCTAGTTGAGCGCTCAATTTACGACGACGCTGTGGCCACCGCCCAGACGGTTGCCGAGCAGACCGCTGTTGACAACGCATCGCTAGAAGGCCGCCACATTGGACCCGTAGTTAGCCAGCTTCAATATGACAAGATTCAAGGGCTCATCGAAACGGGAGTCTCCGAGGGCGCCCGCTTGCTCGCTGGTGGCCCAGGCCGAGCTGACGGACACGACGCTGGCTATTTCGTAAAGCCAACTGTCTTTGCTGACGTCTCCCCTGACATGACAATCGCTAACGAAGAGATCTTCGGCCCAGTGCTGTCGATGATTCCGTTCGACACCGAGGAGGAAGCCATCCAGATTGCGAACGACACTTTGTATGGCCTCACCAACTACGTCCAGACCCAAGACACCGAGAAGGCTCGTCGAGTCGCCCGTCAACTGCGTTCAGGCATGGTTGAGATGAACGGCCAAAGCCGAGGAGCCGGAGCCCCGTTTGGCGGCTACGGACAGTCGGGCAACGGTCGTGAAGGTGGCGTTTGGGGAATCGAAGACTTCCTAGAGGTCAAGTCAGTTTCCGGTTGGGAATAAGTCAGCCCTGACCCTGACTCCTTTGTGGCTGTAAGAGATTGTGCCTGTAAGAGATTGTGACTGTAAGAGTTGAGCGTTCCGGGCCGGTTTGGACTGTTATCCATTCGCGGCCCGAGGTGC
Source organism: uncultured Acidimicrobiales bacterium (assembly GCA_937922785.1). GTDB lineage: Bacteria > Actinomycetota > Acidimicrobiia > Acidimicrobiales > SZUA-35 > CALAJQ01. The sequence goes on along the minus strand of CALAJQ010000017.1, from coordinate 87,354 downwards.
GCAATGCAATGGATCCAACAAGCGCTCGAGAACTCTTCGAGGCCTTTGTTGAGTTCGAGCGAGACGACTCTGCGTCGGTGGCTGTGCTTTGGGGCGAGGGTGGCGCGTTCTGTGCCGGCTTCGACCTGAAGCAAGCCGCTTCACTTAACGACGGTGACAGCAGCATCGACCGGCTTAGCTTCGATGCCAAGACTCACGATTCTCATTCCCGGGCGCCTATGGGCCCAAGTAGGCTAGAACTATCTAAGCCGGTCATAGCAGCCATTGCTGGGCCAGCGGTCGCTGGCGGTATGGAACTAGCCATGTGGGCCGACATTAGGGTCATGGAAGAATCTGCCTACATGGGCGTCTATTGCCGTCGGTGGGGCGTCCCGCTAATTGACGGAGGCACAGTCCGTCTACCCAGACTTGTAGGCCAAGGCCGGGCGCTAGACCTCATTCTGACCGGGCGCCAAGTGCTGGCTACCGAGTGTGAGCGCATCGGCCTGTGTGAATATGTCGTTGCCGAAGGTGAAGCCCGAGACAAGGCTGAATCCCTAGCCCGCGAGATTGCTAGATTCCCTCAACAATGCTTGCGAGCTGATCGCCAGAGTGCGATTGAATCCCATGGGATGAGTGTCAATGACGCTTTGCGCAACGAATTCGAGACAAGTAAGGGCGTCGTAGCAGCTGAGGGAATCGCCGGTGCGCGCCGCTTCGCCTCTGGAGCTGGTCGTGGCGGAGACTTCACAGACATCTGAGCCAGTGCGCCGGCATGCATCCGCGTAGCCAATTGGCTACGTAGACCCAAGTATCGAGCGGGCATTGGTGTGTTAGGACCCACTAGGTCCGAATGCCTGGGTCCGCTAGGTAAATCGGTTGTTGAGCCTGCGTAGCGGGCCCGATACCACTAGTCCTGGGACTATCAGCGCGGAGTGCAACCCTAATGAGCAAGAATTCGGACCTTTCAAGATCCTTAACTCGAGTACTCGACGTTAACGACTTGGGCGTGGTCATTCGAGACACCGGACTTGACTCATTTGTTGATCAGCTGATTGCCCGTCTTCGTGACGGTTTTTCCTCCTTCAACTCCGATGTTGTACAAAGTCAGATCCGCAGCGGGTTCAGCTACATGAATCCTGGCCTCGGTCTGGTCGAGTGGATGCCGGTTCACCAGGTCGGTGATGTCGTCTCGGTGAAGACCGTTGGGTATCACCCGGACAACCCCCAGGACCGCAACATTCCAAGTGTGCTGGCTACAACCGCTCTCTATGACACAACGACCGGCGGCCTAAAGGCAATCGTTGAAGCAACCGTCCTAACCGCTCTTCGGACCGGTTCTGCCTCCGCCGTTGTTACCGATAGAACATCGCCCAATCGGCCAATCACGCTGGGCGTCGTCGGTTCAGGGGCCCAAGCAGTCACTCAAATTCACGCAATTTCGCGGGTTCGGCCAATCGCCCGTCTCATCGCAACAGACTCCAACCCTGAAAACACTTTGTCTTTGGCAGGTCGGCTCCCGAGTGGCATGGCCGAAGTTGAAGCAGTCACCCTGTCTGAATTCCAGGAACTAGTCAGCGAGATGGACGTCATCTGCACCTGCACATCGGTTGAACCTGGTGATGGTCCAGTAATCCAGCTAGACGATGCCAAGCCCACAGTTCACGTGAACGCCGTGGGTTCGGACTTCCCGGGCAAGACCGAGATGCCATTGTCGTTTGTAACCGAGGCAGTCGTCATCCCTGACCTTGTCGAGCAATGCCTCATTGAAGGCGAAGCGCAGCGCCTAGCCCCTGACCAACTTGGCCCCACAATGGTAGAGATCCTGTCTGAGCCAGAACTACACACGGACCTAGTCGATACCAAGACCCTGTTCGACTCAACCGGTTGGTCATATGAAGACCTCATCGTGGCCGAGCTGTTTGCCGAACATGCCGACCGGCTGGGACTGGGAACGATGGTTGAACTCACAGCGATTTCATCGGACCCCTACGATCCGCTGGCCACACTTAGACTGTCCGACTCCAGCCGGGCTAAGCAAAAAGCTCAATAGCTCCGGTCCGACCGAGATTTTCTCAGCCCACAAATAAACACCTGAGAGTTATGCCTCTAACTTGGAGCGATGGCGCAATCTGTCCCTGTTGAACTTTTTAACGATCCGTCGCTAACCGAGCTGAATCGGCTGCCGATGCGCAGCCCGTTGGTTCCAACCAGCGGCCGCGAAACTCAGTCTTTAGACGGCCAATGGGACTTCATGCTTTTGCCTCGGCCCGCAGCGGCTCCAGACGGCTGGAACGACGCTCGCCTGGCTTCAGAGACTGAGGCGAGCTGGCGAGAGATCACGGTGCCAGGCGTCTGGACTCGTCAAGACACTGCCGACTTGCCCCACTACACAAACGTTGTGATGCCGTGGGACCAAGAGCCGCCTAATGTTCCCGACGACAACCCGACTGGGTTGTATCGAACGTCTTTCCATAGGCCAGATGGCGATCGCGTCGAGGTGTGCTTCGGCGGGGCAGAATCAATGTTGGCGCTCTGGTGCAACGGCCAGTTTGTCGGCATGGGTAAGGACTCAAGGCTTTCGTCCACGTTCGATCTAACGCCCTATTTGGTCGACGGCGAGAACACTTTGGCGGCGATGGTGACTCGCTGGTGTGATGCAACTTGGATCGAGGATCAGGACCACTGGTACCACGCTGGCCTGCACCGTTCGGTCACATTGACAACTACCAACAACACTCGGGTCGAAGACATCGTCATCACTGCTGATTACATCGAAGAGACGGGCTCGCTTGTCGTCGCGGTAGAGATGGAGTCGACTGCCAAGGTCGGCTCCGGATGGCAGATCCAAGTTGAATGTGACGAACTCGGCTTATCCGCGACAGCTGACGTCGAGCCCGACCCGGCGCCCGGTGCAATCAACGTGTTGACGTCGGCCTATGACTATGACGGCCGCGGCGCTACAACTACGTTTGCCGACCTCCAAGTTGAGCCTTGGACTGCGGAGTCTCCGAGACTCTATGAGATCTCGGTACGACTATTGGATTCAAGCGGAGCTGTCACCGAGTCATTCAGGGCCTCAGCCGGGTTCCGCAACGTCCAGATAAGGAACCGGCAGCTGCTTATTAACGGTACCCCCATCATGATTCACGGCGTGAATCGTCATGATCACCACGCCGATACAGGCAAGACTTTGACTCGAGAGGAGATTCGCGAAGAGCTTGTCATCATGAAACAGCACAACATCAATGCTGTCCGTACCTCTCACTATCCGAACGACCCCGCCTTGGTTGAGCTGTGCGACGAGCTTGGCCTGTACGTCGTCGATGAAGCCAACGTCGAGTCCCACGCTCGCCACGACTCGTTGCTGCGCTCAGGCATGTTTGACGTTGCGGTAATGAGCCGCATAAAGCGCATGGTCGTTCGCGACCGCTCGCACCCTAGTGTCATAGGTTGGTCGCTTGGCAACGAGTCTGGCATCGGCGCCATCCACGATCAGGCTGCAGCTTGGATTCGAAACACCGACCCAGGCCGATTTGTCCAATATGAAGGTGGCTTCAACAAGTATTGGCGCGAAGGGGGACGGCCCGAGGCCCAACTTGCGCCTTCTCGCTCGGAACGACTTGTTACCGATGTTGTGTGCCCGATGTATGGATCTGTTGACCAGATCATCACCTGGGCAGAATGGGCCGAGTCTTCAAACGAAGATGACCGGCCGCTAATCCTGTGCGAGTACAGCCACGCTATGGGCAACTCAAACGGTCACCTGAACGACTACTACGCTGCGTTCCGCAAGTATGACTCACTAGGTGGTGGCTTTATCTGGGACTGGAAGGACCAAGGCCTGCGCGAGGTGGCCGACGACGGCACTCCTTGGTGGGCCTATGGAGGTCACTACAAGGATGAGCCGAACGACGCCAATTTCTGTATCAACGGTCTAGTCGACCCCGACGGCCTCCCCCACCCTGGTCTGCGTGAACTAGCCTGGTTGGCTCGGCCCGTGGCCATCAGTTATTCAGACGGCAACGTCACCGTTACGAATCAACGTGATCACGCCGACCTTTCTGACCTTGATATCACCTGGGTCGTTGAGGCTGATGGAGTTACCAGTGCATCTGGAACCTGGGATCTGCCCAGCATTGCTGCCGGGGAGTCTGCCGAAGTTCCGTTCGATGTTCCGTCGACTACCGAAGCCGTGCTTACCCTTACTGTGACAGCAGCCCTGCTTTCGGATTCAGCATGGGCCGATGCCGGACACGTTCTGGGGCGAGATCAGATCATTCTGTTGGATAACAACAACTCGGGGTCTGCGCCACCGGCTGCCTCGGGTGATTTCGACGTTAAGTCGCTGGCCAGCGCAGCTACGCCAACACTGTGGCGAGCGCCGACAGACAATGACGGAGTCGCCCAGGGTTGGATGAGCGACATAAGCGGAGTTAGACCTCTTTGGATGCATTGGGGCCTGCGAGACTTCGACGCCTCACAGATTCACAACGCAACTGTCACTGAGTTAGGCGGCGGAGCCATCGAAGTGACCGACACATTCGAGATCAAGGACGAGTGGACCGACATCCCACGATGTGGCGTCTACTTCAAGGTTGACGCTTCGCTTTCGAACTTACGCTGGTTTGGCCTGGGTCCAGACGAGACCTACATCGACCGCTGTTCCAGCTCTCGGTTGTCGGTTTTTGAGTCTTCGGTCGCTGACCAGTATCACCCCTACGTAGTTCCTCAAGAACACGGCAACCATATTGAGACTCGGTGGTTCGAGCTCACTGATGACTCGGGCAAAGGCTTTCGGGTAGAAGGCTCCCCCACAGTGATCTTCTCAGCCCTGATTCACTCCGATGAAGCCCTAACCGATGCCACCACGCTGGCCGAGCTAAAGCCCGATGGCCAGATCGAAGTTCACATCGACGCAGCTATGAGGGGAATTGGCACCAAGGCCTGTGGCCCCGATGTGCACGACCATCACAAAGTCGGGCCCGGCACTCACAGTGTGACTTATCGAATGATTCCGATTGGGTAAGTTGAACCGCTATCTGTTTGGCGTTCTAGCCGCTGTCTCACTTCTGCTGGGCAGCTGTGGCTCGAGCAGCGATGACAATGAGTTGTCGGTATTTGCCGCAGCGTCGCTGGCTGAGGTCATGGATGAACTTGTGGCGGCATACACCGAAACCAGTCCTGGTGTGAACGTCGCCGTCAATCTGGCTGGCAGCACAACGCTGAAGGCTCAGATCTTTGAAGGTGCACCGGCCGACGTCGTTTTGCTGGCCAATCAAGCGACAATGAGTCAGCTTGTCGACGAGGACGCAGTTCAAGCTCCTCAGCTAGCCGCCGCCAATCGTATGGTTCTAGCGGTGCCAGCCGATAACCCTGGCGGCGTGAAGTCTCTCGACGACCTCGCCAGAAGCGACCTGCTCATCGGCCTCTGCGACTCGCAGGTTCCTTGTGGCGCGACTGCGCGAAACATTTTGGACGCAGCTGGCGTTGTCGCCTCCCCCGATACGAACGAACCTGACGTAAAATCGCTTGTGGCCAAAATTGTCTCAGGCGAGTTGGACGCAGGAATCGTGTATACAACCGACCTCGCCTCAGCTGGCGATGAACTCATTCGCATAGACATAGATCCGTCTCTTTATGAACCAAACGTGTATCCCGTTGCGGTGGTGACCGACGGAGATAAACCTGCCGAAGCTCAGCTCTTCATCGACTTCGTGCTGTCAGAACGTGGACAATCAGTGTTGGCCGCCAGCGGTTTCTTGCCTGCGGAGGAGGTCAACTAGGTGGCTGAGTTAGGCGGTCCGAAGGGACCTGCTCCGAAAGGACTGATCGCCTTAGCGGTGTTAGGCGCTGCAGTCATCCTGCTCCCGATCGTGGGGTTACTGGCTCGTACCCCATGGAGCCGACTTGGCGAGCTTCTGGGCAAACCCATTGTTGGCGACGCCTTAAGGCTTTCGCTGATCACGTCCTTCGCTGCCGCCGGCATCTCGCTGTGCTTAGGCCTCCCGCTTGCCTGGATTCTTAGCCGCACGAGATTCTGGGGCCGGTCACTCCTTCGAGCCTTTGTCACGCTGCCGATGGTGCTACCGCCGGTTGTTGGCGGCGCTGCTCTTTTGTTTGCTCTTGGTCGCCGCGGTGTAGTTGGCGAGCCGATCTATGACCTGACAGGTTTCGCCCTGCCGTTTTCGGTTTGGGGAGTCATCCTGGCAAATACCTTCGTAGCCATGCCATTTCTTGTTCTCACAATTGAGGCTGCCCTGAACAACACCGACCACCGTCAAGAGGCGGCTGCAGCCACTTTGGGAGCATCACGGCTGGCCGTGTTCAACCGAGTGACGGTACCGATGATTCGACCGTCCATCTTGGCCGGGCTAGTTCTGGCGTGGGCCCGAGCGTTAGGCGAGTTCGGCGCAACAATTACCTTCGCCGGCAACCTCAGCGGACGAACCCAAACGCTTCCGCTGGCAGTGTTTGTGTCGCTAGAGGCGGACCGCGACGCTGCCATTGCCATAAGCCTGATCCTTGTTGTCATCTCCGTTGCCGTCCTATTGATTCTTCGCAATCGATGGTGGTCAACACAATGAGTGAGGTCTCGGGACTCCAGGCCAGCATTCAGTTGCAGCGCAGCAACGGCTTTAAGCTCGACGTCGAGTTAAACATCGCCGCCGGAACCACTGCTTGCCTATTGGGTCCAAACGGAGCAGGCAAATCGACAGCCGTAGGCGCCCTCGCTGGTCTCATCAACATCGAGGGCGGATCGATCCGGCTAAACGGACGCACGCTGAACGATCCAAGTGTGGGGATTGCTATACCACCTCCCGACCGCAAGATCGGGTTGATGTTCCAGGATTATGCCCTCTTCGGCCATCTCAGCGTCGAGGACAACATCGCCTTCGGTCCCCGAAGTGCTGGACTCAGTAAGAGTGCCTCCCGTTTGGCCGCAGCCGAGTGGACCCACAAGTTTGATCTCATCGACCTTGCTGGCCGCAAGGCAAGTGATCTTTCAGGTGGTCAAGCCCAAAGGGTGGCAATGGCCCGAACCCTGGCCGCCAATCCAGATCTGATTCTGCTGGATGAGCCTCTAGCGGCGCTGGATGTCGGCACGAAGGCGACCTTGCGGAGAATCCTGTCCACGAACCTGGAGGCCTTCGACGGCCCTCGCCTGATTATCACTCACGAGCCGGCCGAAGCGTTCCTTCTGGCCGACCGAATCCACATAATGGAAAACGGTCGGATCACCCAAAGCGGCACAGCAGCTGAGATCCGGCGCTCACCGGCGACCGCCTACGTTGGGGCGCTCGCAGGCACAAACTTCCTAACTGGTTCAACGTTCCGAGGGTCCATAACCCTTGATGAGTCAAACGTTGTGCTGAAGACCTCTGACACCACAACTGACGGACGAGTCATCGTGACGGTTCGTCCTAGCGCGCTGGCGCTTCATCCTTCCCAGCCTGATGGCTCACCCAGAAACTCCTGGCAAGCCAAGATCGCCTCGGTGGAGAACTTGGGCGACGTCGCCCGCGTCTACCTTGATGCGCCTTTGCCTTTGGCTGCAGACGTAACTCCAGGTTCGGTTGAACAGCTTGGCTTGAGCGCCGGCCAGTCGATCTGGGTGGCGATCAAAGCCACCGAAATTTCAGTCTCCCCGGCCTAAACAGGTGCTCCCGGCAGGTTGTGAGGCCGCAACTGGTCTGGCCCGACTTCCTTAGATTGCGGTGCCGCGGAACTGGCTTTCGTAAAGGTGAGAGTAGAGGCCGCCGCTGACCAACAGCTCTTCGTGAGTACCGGACTCTGAGATCCTGCCATCCTCGATAACCAGAATCATGTCTGCTTCGCGAACCGTAGAAAGCCGATGGGCAATGACAAACGAAGTTCGGTCTGACATTAGGTTCAATAGAGCTGTCTGTATGTCTCGTTCAGTTCTGGTGTCTACCGAACTTGTGGCCTCATCAAGCACTAGCAGCTGAGGCTCAGACAACATCGCCCTGGCTATTGCCAGAAGCTGACGCTGCCCTAGTGAGAGGTTGTTACCCCCTTCAGAAACCCTGGTGTCGTAACCGTTTGGCAGAGCCCGAATGAACTGGTGAGCGTTGGCTAGCTTCGCTGCCTCTTCGACTTCGGCATCGGTGGCGTCAAGCCGACCAAAGCGGATGTTTTCACGAACTGTTTCGGTGAACAGGTACGTCCGCTGAAGCACAATTCCGAGCTGATCTCGGAGTGAATCTTGTTTAACATCTCTGATGTCGTTTCCATCGATTTCGACCGATCCGTTTGAGATGTCATAGAACCTGTTCAACACATTTATGATCGTCGACTTGCCGGCGCCAGTTGGACCAACGAGGCCAATCATCTGACCAGGTTGAGCAACGAAATCAATATCGCTGAGGATCGGGACGTTCTCGTCGTATTCAAAATCTACGTCTGTGAACTTCACCAACCCATCCACAGGCTTGAGGTGGTCAGCATTGACGGCATCAACTAAGTCCGGCTCCTCGTCAAGAACTTCGAACACTCGGTTTGCGCCGGCCAACGCACCAAACACCGATGTAATTGTGTTAGCGATCGAACCAAGCGGACGTCCGACTCGACTGGCATAAGTTACAAACGCTGCGATCAGTCCAATCGTCACACCGTTACCATCGCCGGACGTCGCAAGCAGCGCCCCGACTCCAACAACCGAAACCACAGATAGGTTTCCGATGCCAAACATCAGTGGCATCATCAGAACCGTCAAGGTTTGCGCCTTGATGCCTGCCGCTCTGGTTTCCTCGTTTGCAACCTCGAACTCTTCCTTGGCTTCTCCCTGCCGGTCCATCGATATGACCGCCCGTTGGCCGCCAAGGCGCTCTTGAGCTACCGAATTGAGACCTCCAATAGTCCTGGCGTAGACCCCGAAGGCAGGACGGGAGAACTTGGCAATCTGGCTGACTATCCCCAGCATTAGGGGCACCGGAAGCAGTGCAGCGAGAGTCATACGCCAATCAAGCACAGTCATGATCGTCACGAGCGAAACGATCTGTACGATCGAGCTGGCGACGTTCATCAGGTTCTGGCTTAGCAACTGATCCACGGCGTCTACGTCGTTTGTAACCCTGCTCATTAGGTCGCCGGTTCGGTTCTTGTCATAGAACCGCATTGACAACTTCTGGAGATGGGTAAACAGCTGGCTCCGCAACGTTGCCATGACTTGTTGGGCAATCGACGCAATCTTGCGGGCATAGAAGATTGAGAAGATCCAAGAGCCAACGTAAACCAATGCCAATATCGCAATGATTCTGCGGAGGCCGCCTTTGTCACCGTTGGCGATGTAGGAATCAATTGCGACGCCCTGAAGCCACGGCCCGATCAAGTTGAGGCCAGCAGCGGCCACCATTCCAAGCACGCACAACCCAATCATGGCCCGGTACGGCTTCAGGTAGCCCAAGAGCCGCTTGAAGACGGCCCGAGAGTTCTCTTCGCTGCCCAAAGGCTGGCCCATTCGCCCCGGCTGAAAGCCTCCGTCGCGCCGTGCGCTAGTCATGATGAGCTCATCAGTTAGCTGGCTCGCCAAGTTGGGAGCGGTAGATCTCAGAATAAATCTCGCTGCTAGCAATCAATTCGTCGTGAGTGCCGACTGCTCGCACTTGGCCTCGGTCTAGAACAACGATCCAGTCCGCACCTAGCGCTGTACTGATTCGCTGAGCAACCAATATCACCGTCCGATCTTCGAAAACTCTTAGCGCTTCTTGGATACGAGCCTCGGTGTCGAGATCAACAGCACTGGTTGAATCATCCAAAATCAGGATGTTGGGATCGGTAACCAACGTGCGAGCAATCGACATGCGCTGTCGTTGACCACCGGAGAAGTTGGAACCACTTTGTTCGACCTTAGAGCGATATCCATCGGACATCTCCCGGATGAACGCATCGGCCTGAGCGGCCTTTGCTGCTGCAAAAACCTCGGCGTCGCTTGCTTCAGGCCGGCCGTAACGCAAGTTGTCCATCACCGAACCAGCGAACAGTTGTGGTTCTTGGAGAGCTATGCCGACATTGCGTCTAAGCGATTGTTTGGACAGCTGCTTAACATCTACCCCACCTACCGAAACCGTGCCACGAGTTGCGTCATAGAGCCGGGGAATAAGGTTTACCAGTGTTGATTTGCCGGACCCGGTAGCGCCCAAAATGGCGACAGTCCGACCTTGGGGGATGTCCAGGTTCACGCCAGACAACGCTTCGTCAGGCGCCGCGCTGTCGGCCTGACCTTCGTATCGGAAACAGACGTTTTCAAAGCGGACATCGCCTGGTCTGGCTACCGCTTCGAGGGTGACTGGATTCTGAGCCTCGGTTACCGCGGCTGGCTGGTCAAGTACTGCAGTGATCCGAACCATTGACGCTCCGGCAGCCGACAACATCGGCTGGACAAAGGCGAACATGATCAACGGGAACGAAACAAGGCCCAGATAGCTGATGAATGCCACCAAATTGCCAGCGGACAAGTCACCGTCGATCACGTTGTAACCACCCAACCAGATCACACCAGCTACGCCGAAACTTGAGATCGTAATGAGAGTTGGAAACAGCGATGCCACTAGCTGGTTAACAGTTGTTGCTTGCGCAGCTAGATCGTCGGCGACGTCATCAAACCGATCAATCTCATATTCCTGACGGACAAACGCTTTAACTACTTCGATTCCCTGAATGTTCTCCTGAAGAACAGTGTTCATTCGATCAAGCCGAGACTGGACGGCTTCATATAGAGCCCCCGAACGAGTCAGCACGTACCAGACCACCAAGCCAATCGCTGGAATCATGAAGAGCAACACCACTGACAGCGACGCATCTAACGCAACGATTGCCAACAAGGCACCAAAGAACATCAATGGTGTCTGGGCTACAAGCGAGAGACCCATGGTCATCATGTTCAGAACCTTGGACATGTCGCTGGTTAGCCGAACGAGAATCTCCCCGGTTGAGACCTTGTCGAGGTTTGCGTAGGAGAAGTCCTGCGTGTGGCTGTATAGGTCGCGTCTGAGGTCTGACACCGTATTGAAGGCAAAACGAACAGCCATGATGCTGGACAGGCCTGAAGCCACCATGCCGAACACGATCAGGCCGACCATTAGCAAGATTGTTCGCGCTACCAGCCCTCGATCATCAGGCACGATGCCGTCGTCGATGACTCGTGAAGTCTGGAGCGGAATAATCAGGTTTACTGCGACCGAGACAAGTGTGGAGGCCATAGCCGCAAACATGTAACGGCGGTAGTTTCTAGCCCACGGCCAGATTCTTGCAATAGCTTTCACTTGTTGCAGGCTACCGGGCGGGCTGGCGTCGGCTCAATGTGAGCCAAACTACCGACCCGAGGACGATCGACCCACCTATAAGTGTGGTTAACTCAGGGATCTCCTCTACAAATATCCAAGCCCATAGAGGTGCAAGAACGACCTCGCTCATTAGCAGCAAGGCTGTCTCAGGAGAGGGGACAACCTTCTGGGCCACGTTGAAGACTGCCATCGGGAATCCCAACAGGAAGCTGCCAGCAAAGATTCCTATTAGAGCATCGCGAAGGTCGATACTGAAGCCATTTCCGAGTGCTACCGCAATAGCTCCCGCGATCATCAAAGTGATGCCGGCGGTTAGCAACGGCACTGCGCTGTTCATGTTTTCGGTAGCCCTGACCAACGTTGCGTAAAGCCCGAACCCGATAGGGATGGTAATGGCGAACAACGCGGCTGGCCTGATGTCCTGGGTAACGGTCCCGGAAAACATCACCACGATGCCAACAATGCTAAGCGCAGTGGCCACGACGGCCTGCCGAGACACTCGCTCAGACATGATCACCCAGCTGAGGTAGGCAGCGATAATGGGTGCCATAGTCTGCAAAAACAGCACAAATGCAACTGTCGTAACCTCAAGCGCAATGATGAACGCACACGAGATAAACCCGAGCACAACACCAATACCAACGTGACTAGGTCGAATCTGTGCGAACTCGCTCCAGACCTTTGATCGGTGGCGAAATCCGAGAACCAGCGAAACTGCGATTACCATCCCGACACCGCGAAAGAACAGGTACTCCCACGCGTCCGCGGTTCCTTCGTCTGACGCAAAGCGGAAGGCCAACGCTCCGAAGCTGACAACGACGCCAACACAGAGGACCAACACTGATCCCTTCAAATGCGACATCGTTGACCCCGTCTGCATCGGCGTAGATTAGGCCTGACACAACCAAAGTCAAGGGGCCTCAAGTTGAGGTGATACCAAACCTGCTGTCTCGGGTTTGGAACCGTTAAACCATGCCGGGTACTGAACTCGGCGGTAATGACCAACGCCAGGCTCGTTTGTTACCTCATAGGTTTCGTTGTGGAGGGTCTGCGCATCATTAATGTGCTGCTCGAGTGTCATGACAGCGCCGGCTGGTACATCGGCGTCTCGAAACGCTCGTTCCCAGAACTCGGTGGTCTCTTCGGTTAAGCGCTTTCCAAACTTGGCAGTGCAATTAGCCCAGATGTTTGCTTTGCCGCCGGCCAGAATCTCATCCCAACTATCTCCAAATCCGGTGGCCGCAAGGCATGCACGGAGCTGTCGGCCCGTGACTGGTGACAGAGTGATCCAACCGTCAGCGGTTGGCATTGGAGACGTGCCTTTGATCTGGCCGTAGACCCGTAGGTCAGGATCGTTATCGACTATGCGGTGACCGGCCGAGAAGTCGGCGCCAGCGAAATAGGCCAAAGCATCAAGCATCGAAACGTCACATATTGCACCTTTGCCGGTGCGGTGTCGAGCCAACAAGGCGGCCGTCGCTGTTTGAGCCGCCGTCATTGCGCTGACTTTGTCTGCCAACAGGTTCGTAGGCACCTGCGGTTCGCCCGGTTCCATTCGCATTAGGCCCGATCGGCTTTGAACGATGCCGTCATATGCCGGCATGTTCGCCATCGGGCCAGTCGGGCCATAACCGCTGACACGAACCCAGATGAGTTGGGGGAACTCAGTTCGGATCACTTCGTCAGTCAGTCCGAGCGAGGGCGCCACTGTGGGCCGCCAGTTCGTCATGAATAGATCAGCGTCAGCCAGCAGTTCCTTTAGCTGCGCTATCCCCTCAGGCGCCTTTAGGTCAATGAAGACCCCTCGCTTGTTCTGGTTGACGGCTTTGTACGCCAGTGAGGAGGTGCCATATTGGGGCCCGAAGTGTCGGTAAGTTTCGCCACGCGGTGGTTCGACCTTAATGACGTCAGCTCCGAGATCTGCCAAGGCCATTGCGCCAAACGGAATTGAGATATAGGCAGCGGCCTCAACAACCTTGACGCCCTCTAGAGGTCTCATTTCTTGCTCGACTGCTTCCAGGTGTCGTAGTCAACTACAGGCATGCCATCCCCGCTCCAACCCTTGAAGCCGGTCTCGATATGGCTCACTTTTTCCATGCCCATGTCCTGGAGCATTTTGGCCGACAGCGCAGAGCGCCAACCGCTGGCACAACAAAGGATGAACTCTCGATCTGCTGCGAAAGCTTCTTTGGCATACGGCGAGTCAGGGGCCACCCAGAACTCCAGCATTCCCCGAGGTGCATGCATGCCGCCGTCCAGTGTTCCTTCTCGTTGAAGCTCACGCACGTCTCGAATGTCGACGAGCTGAGCACCCTCTTCGTTGCTTCGACGCAACGCTTCCTCGGGGCTTATGTTGTCGATCTCCGCTTTTGCCTCGCCGACGATGTCTTTGATTGACCTTATTGCCATCGATTGATTCTGACTGGTGGAACACAAACAGTCCAGACGAAGCAGATACCTACCCGACGACTTTGGCTAGCTAGGAGGATCGCCGTCTAGCCAGCCCTCACTTCGACGGTTTCGCAGCATCGGCAGGCATCGCCGAGACATCATCCTGGCCATCCAGGTCGATTGTGTGTGCCTCACCCCCGGCGCTGCGCTCCTTCAACAATGCCTTAACCATGAGGTCAAACGCATCCGAGGTCGTTCTCAGCTCGTTGATGACCGCGGTTGAGGGTTCGGCTTCAACTAGGTTTCCAGCCTCGATTTCACGTGCTCGATTCCGAAGTTCAGTTAGCGGGACAGTCACGTTCTGAATCAGTCGCCAACCGACTGCGAGGCCAATCAGCCCAAGGGCCAAGGCAATTAGGTTGCTGCGCTGTTGCTCGCTACGGACTTCGCCGAGAAAGTCTCGCTCGTCTAAGGCAACACCGAGAATCCAGTCGGTCTGTTCAATGGGCGCAACAAATGCGTGAAGAGTTGAATCCTCGCTGTCAACGGTGAACGTCTTGGGCGTCAAGCCAAGGTCTGAACTGGCCGCAAACGATGCTGACAGCACCGGACTATCAAGTTCACTTACTGACGTCAGCCTAAATCCGGCGCCATCGGGTTGGCGGATCCGATCAAGATCTTCAAGCGCTATAACCTCTCCCTGGACGTTGAAAACAAATGCCGAGCCGTTGTCGCCCAGGCTGAGATCACTTAGAAACGAAGAAAGATCGCTCAATTCGACGTCAACACCAACAACACCAGACACCTGACCGCCTGCGTCCAGCACCGGAGTCGCAGCAGTGATACCAGGACGTTGACTGGTAAAGAAAACGTACGGGTCGGTCAGAACCGTTCCCGAACGCTCAATTGCAGACTGGAACCACGTTCTAGTTCGTGGGTCGTACTCATCTTGTGGATCAAGCGCAGTCTCTGTCACTGCGAAGTCGACATCCCGGTCGATTAGCTCGACGGTCCGCTCACCATCGTCTGTGCTAATCACCTTGGTTCGAAAACCTGGCCCGTTGTCAGCGTCGGTTCTTGACACAAATACGAAATCCCCGTCGACGGTCCCATAGAAGGCCCCGTTTGCGCTCGGGGTGGACCTGAGCAAGGCTCCAAAATAGCTTTCAAGCTCTTCTGGGGTGGCCATGGCCTGTTGCGTAAGCGCAACCGCCGCCACTTCGGAACTGGCTCTGGCGTCTGCGAGGAAATCTTCAGATCGGGCAGTGGTGCTTTGGGACACGTTCGACAAAATCGATTCCATGCCTGAAATGATCTCTGCATTTGCCGTAGATCGATTGGTCCAGATGATGCCGCCGAACGAAAACAGCAATAGTGCGAGAAGGGCTGCAACCAGACCACGGATTGAGATTTTCACGATGTCCCCTTAGGTAACTGTCACGGGCCAAGTATTAGGTCCGAGACCGATGCGCTCTGTTACGCGCTTGTGCGCGTTACGAATCCATTACAAGACGCCGCGACAATCTACTTGGTCGCGAATTCGACTACCACAATTTACATCTGGCGCCATGGGCCAGTAATCGCTGTTGTTTCTCAGGAGTCCTTTGCCAGCCTGACCCCTGACAAATGCCAGCGGGTGTGAGCCGGAAAGAAGTTCCTGTATGTCGGACGAATGTGACCCTCGGAGGTATACGCGCATCCGCCCCGAAGAACCATTTGGTTAATCATGAACTTGCCGTTGTACTCCCCAATTGCCCCATCGGGGGCCTTAAAGCCCGGGTAAGGCCGATACTGAGAACCAGTCCACTCCCAGCACTCACCGAACATCTGACCAAGCAGGCCGAGTTCGGAATCGCTAGCGACAACTGGATGAAGACGTGGGGTTAGTTCTGCGGTTGCCCCCGCATCGATGTGAAGCTGGGCTGCCCGCTCCCATTCGAATTCGGTAGGCAAGCGAGCATCTGCCCAAGATGCAAAGGCATCAGCTTCATAGAAAGAGACATGACACACCGGTTCGTTCGGATCCACTGGACGCGTTCCTGTCAGGGTGTGCATTACCCAACCATGATCAGACCCATGCCAGTAAAGAGGCGCTTCCCAGTTGTGCTCGTTGCGATAGGCCCAACCTTCAGACAGCCACAGTTCGGCTCGGTGGTACCCGTCGTCGGCCATAAAGTTGAGCCATTCGCCGCAAGTAATTAGCCGGTCAGCCAGTTTGAAGGGCCCGATAAGAGCGTCGTGTTCAGGACCCTCATTGTCGAAGGTGAAACCCGAGTCCGAGTGGTTCTTGCCAATGGGGAAGACCCCACCTTCGAACTCGACCCAGCCAAGATCCGGTGGCGCACTGGGCTGGGTTGGAGCTGATCCGTCGGCAGCTGAGTCGGAATAGGCGGAATTGGCGGAATTGGCGGAATAGGCGGGCTCGGTCGGGTTGATGGACAAAACGTGTTTGATGTCCATCAAGAGCAGCTCCTGGTGTTGCTGCTCGTGATGGCAGCCGAGAACTAGAAGTGTTGCGATTTCGGCCCGTGTCGCGTCGTCAGCCGATTCGATAAGCGCAACGATCCGCCCGTCGACGTTTGCCCTGTACTGGGCAATTTCAGCCGCCCCAGGACGGGAAATCAGTCCACGGTCAGGGCGCGAGAAACGGTCGCCGACCTGGACGTAGTAGCTGTTGAACAAGAAGTTGTAGATCTCGTCATAACGAGCAAAGTTGGACTCATACGGTTCGAGTATGAAGGTCTCAAAGAACCAGGTTGTGTGGGCTCGATGCCACTTTGTTGGACTGGTGTCGGGCATCGACTGGACGGTCTGATCTTCCGGCGAAAGAGGTTCAGACAACTCTTCGGTGTAATTGCGGACCCGCAAATACAGGGCTGAGAGAGCGGCTGCGTTTGACGTGTCAATCAAGCTCACACTTAAGACTAACCCACCGAACGTGAGGTATCTTCCGTTACATGTGCCGAAACATCACCACTTTGAGAGGGTTAGAGCCCTCCGCCACAACCGCAGAAATCGAAGCGGGCGCCCGCCAATATGTCCGCAAGATCACTGGTGTGCAAAATACTTCCGCAGCTACCGAAGAGGCCTTTGAGCGCGCAGTTGCCATCATCGCAAAGGCAACTACTGAGGTTCTGGCCGAGTTGCCACCGCGAAAGGTTCCACCTAAGACCGAGCCACCGTTGCGACGGATTGCCCGGACGCGCGCTAGCTAACTGCCTGTTGGCTCAGCCGAGAAGGGCATAATGATCAGGTGCAAGACGCCGTTGACGCCCTCGTAAATCTTCTTGACCTCGAACCAATTGAGGTAAACATCTTCCGGGGGTTCAACCCCGACGAAGATCGTCAACGCCTGTTCGGCGGCCAAGTGGCAGGACAATCGCTAGTAGCAGCAGTGCGGACGGTCGAACCTGAGTTGCGAGTACATTCCCTCCACTCCTACTTTCTCCGTCCCGGCGACCCCGAGATTCCAGTTCTTTACGAGGTGGACCGAATTCGTGACGGCCGCTCGTTTGGAACCCGACGTGTGGTAGCGATTCAACACGGCCGGGCGATCTTCAACATGGCTGTTTTGTTCCACAAAGAGGAACCTGGGTTTGAACACAGCGACCCGATGCCAGATGCTCCAGCTCCGGAAACCCTCAAGACCCGCAGTGAGATTCTGAAGGCCATGGAAACTGTTCCTGCCGGCTGGGACCCTGACGAAGACCGACCGATCGACACTCGCTGGGCCTCTCAACACCCTTTCGATCGCCACGAGCCTCAGCCTCCGAACCAATTAGTTTGGTTCAAGACCGACGGGACGCTGCCCGACGACCCGGTCTTGCACACTTGCTTGCTGACCTATGCATCAGACATGACTTTGTTGGACACGACGATGCTGCCGCACGGCCATTCTTATGGCGACACAAACGTGATGATGGCAAGCCTCGATCACGCAATGTGGTTCCACGGCCCATTCCGCGCTGACGAGTGGATGCTTTATGACCAGCACACGCCCTTCGCCGGCAACGCTCGAGGGCTAGCGACGGCCAAAGTCTTCACCCACGACGGTCGGTTAGTAGCCACTGTCGTCCAAGAAGGCCTGATCCGCCCAATCTGATCCGCCCAACTGGCGATGTAGCCAGTCACGCTCCCCTGTTCTGGCGGTGTAGCCAGTCACGCTCCCCCGTTCTGGCGGTGTAGCCAGTCAAACCCGGCTGTTTCCCAGGTCGGTTCGAAAATCGTGGCTGGTAGCCAGGTCAGTTCGGAATTGGTGGCTGGTAGCCAGGTCAGAATGCACCTAATTCAGAGCAATTTGTTACTGCTGCTATTCTTTGAGCATGAGCACAAGCCCTTCTGGTCCTGAATATGACGCTTGGAAAGAGGCCTACGACGCCACCAAAAAGCGTGACGTGCCCTTTGAGACCATGTCGGGTGTTCCAGTAGATGCCGTCTATGGAGATGCCCCGTACCCAGGCCAGTATCCGTTCACTCGAGGCGTACACGCTTCCATGTACCGGTCTCGACTTTGGACCATGCGCATGTTTGCTGGTTTCGGCACCGCCGAAGACACTAACGCCCGCTTCAAAGAGCTGTTGCGCTCTGGCAGCACCGGGCTCTCGACGGCGTTTGATATGCCCACACTCATGGGCCGAGATTCCTCTAGTCCCTGGGCCCTTGGCGAAGTAGGCCGAGCCGGCGTCGCGGTTGACACTTTGGCCGACATGGAGGACTTGTTCGCCGACATCAACTTGGGTGACGTCTCCACTTCGATGACCATCAACGGGCCAGCCGCAACCGTGCTGGCCATGTATGTGGCAGTTGCCGAGAAAACTGGCGTTGAGGTAAACCAGCTGCGTGGAACCATTCAGAACGACATTCTGAAGGAGTACCAAGCGCAGAAAGAATACATCTACCCGCCGCGGCCTTCGATGCGCATCGTCACCGACATGGTCAAGTACACAACCGCAAAGATGCCGATGTTCAACCCGGTTTCGATCTCCGGCTACCACATTCGCGAGGCCGGCTCTACTGCCGCTCAAGAACTAGCGTTTACTTTGGCCAATGGCTTTGCCTACGTCGAAGCGGCACTCGCTGAAGGCCAAGACGTCAATGAGTTCGGTAAGCGGCTGTCGTTCTTCTTCAACAGCCACTCTGACTTCTTCGAAGAGATCGGCAAGTTCCGGGCAGCCCGCCGAATCTGGGCCCGGTGGATGAAAGAACGTTACGGTGCCACTGACGAACGTGCGATGTTGTGCCGGTTTCATACCCAGACCGCTGGCGTCTCGCTGACGGCACAACAGCCCGAGATCAACATCGCCCGGGTCGCCATTCAAGCGTTGGCCGGAGCACTGGGCGGAACCCAAAGTCTTCACACTGATTCTTACGATGAAGCGTTGGCCCTCCCCACCGAAAAGGCGGCTCGAATCGCTTTGCGGACCCAGCAGATCGTTGCCCACGAGACTGGCGTAACTCATGTGGCGGACCCGCTTGGCGGATCGCCTTATGTTGAGTGGATGACCGATGAGATGGAGCGCCAGGCTGAGGAGATCTTCGCCCACCTCGATGACCTCGGAAACGGATCTATCTTGGAGGGCTGCTACGTCGGTATCGAAAATGGCTATTTCGTGGGCGAGATTGCTGACTCTGCCTACCGCTTCGAACGCGAAGTAAACGCCGGCCGGCGAATTGTGGTTGGAGTCAACGATTTCACCGAAGGTGACGAAGGCGAAGGCGAGCTGCTTCGAATCGACGCAGCCG
This sequence comes from uncultured Acidimicrobiales bacterium, assembly GCA_937922785.1. Lineage (GTDB taxonomy): Bacteria > Actinomycetota > Acidimicrobiia > Acidimicrobiales > SZUA-35 > CALAJQ01. The sequence goes on along the minus strand of CALAJQ010000017.1, from coordinate 67,936 downwards.
TCGAGGACTATCAACTGAAGCGGCTGGAGAGCATCAAGCAAGAGCGGGACTCTGACGCGGTCGCCGCCAGCCTGACACAACTAACCGCCGACGCAGCCGATCCGACCATCAACCTGATGCCGGCCATACTCGAAGCCACCAAGGCCTATGCCACTCTCGAAGAAATCGCTGCGGCGATGGAGAAAGAGTTTGGCACCTACGTAGAAAAGGCAATCGTCTAGATGTCAGAGTCTCGCATTCGAGTAGTCCTGGCCAAGCTGGGCCTTGACGGCCATGACCGAGGAATCAAAGTAGTCGCTCGCATCTTGCGAGACGCCGGCATGGAAGTCATTTACCTTGGCCTCCGTCAAACAACCGACAGCATTATCGCCGCGGCCGAACAGGAGGACGCCGACGCAATCGGCCTTTCGATGCACAATGCCGGACACCTAACCTTGGCTCCGTCGATGCTTCACGCTTTGAAAGATGCCGAGATGGATGTGCCACTGGTTATCGGCGGGATTATCCCGACCCAAGATGTTGACGAACTGCTGTCGGCTGGGGTCAGCGGCGTGATTGGACCAGGTGCATCGGCTGAAGAAGTCGTGGACATCGTGCGAACTGCGGTGGCTGCAGTTGCCAGATCATCGGAAAGTGGACCAGAAGCCGGGTGAGCCTCCGCAAACTGTCCGTTGAACAACTTCTTGAGCGGGCGAGCACCGGACACCGAGGTGCCCTGGGCCGCCTGCTCACCTTGGCCGAGAACTCCGCAACATCAGAAGCGGTTACCGAGGCAACGTTTGGGCTGTCAAAAGCAGCCCACATCGTTGGCATCACTGGCTCGCCCGGCGCAGGGAAGTCAACCATGGTCGGCCAGCTCGTAGCCCACTTGACGAAGGACTCCCAGACTCCTCCGGCCGTTCTGGCAATCGACCCCTCGTCGCCTTTATCAGGAGGCGCGATCTTGGGTGACCGGGTGCGGATGATGGATGTCGACGATGTCGCATTTATTCGCTCAGTTGCCACCCGCGGTCACGCTGGGGGCCTTGCCATGTCGGTACCGGGCTGTGTTCGCGTCTTTGACGCGATGGCGTATGACCCGGTCATTATTGAAACCGTTGGTGTCGGTCAGGTTGAGGTGGACATCACCGCCGCGGCTGACACAACCGTCGTAGTAGTGAGCCCCGGCATGGGCGATGCCGTCCAGGCGAACAAAGCTGGCCTGTTGGAAGTGGCCGACATATTTGTTGTGAACAAGGCGGATCGGCCTGGCGCTAGCGACACTCGGCGAGATCTTGACCTGATGCTGGATCTAAGCCACATGACAGGCCAGGAAGACACCGAGTATCGGCCGCCAATCATCATGTGCAACTCACTCGTTGGCGACACCGTCGGCGAGATCGCCGATGCAATCGATACCCACAAGCAGTACTTGCAGAGTTCAGGCAAGGGCGTCGAGCGGCGAGCGGGTCGAGCCCGGTTTGAGGTGGCAAACCGGCTGCGTCAGCAGTTTGAGGCCAACCTAGAAGGTGTTCTCGATTCCGACACGAGGGTTCTCACCCAGGCCGCAGCCGGACAAATCTCACCCTTAGCCGCCGCCAACGCTCTAGCCGAACAAGTCCTCCGTTTCTGACCGGGTCAACAACGGTGGATTCTCGCGGTGGGTTCGGTCAGTTCGGAGTTAGCAGGCCAGAATGTCTCGATGCCTGAAGGTCATACCATTCACCGAGCTGCCCGAAGCCAGAACTACACCCACATCTTGTTCGATCTCGATCACACGCTGTTCGACACAGAAGCGTCGCTCAAGCTTGCGTTTACCGACGCGATGGCTAGGGTCGGTGTGGATCCAACGGGCCACTATCCCACCTTCCAAACGATCAACTCACGGCTCTGGAAACAAGTGGAGGCGGGAACAATCACGCCAGACGCTGTTCACACTCGCCGGTTTGAAGAGCTCACAGAGTTACTTCATCTCGATGGAGATCCAGCAGCCATGGCCGAAGGGTTCGCAGGCGGCATGCAGGCTCATGGCGAGCTCTACCCAGGCACATTCGAAACACTGGAATTACTAAAGCCCACCCTGACCATGGCGTTGATCACGAACGGTATCAGCCACATTCAAAGGGGCCGGATTGAACGTCTGGAAATCGCTCACTTCTTCGAATCAATCACGGTCTCAAGCGAGATCGGCTGGGCCAAGCCCGATCCTGAGATCTTCCGAGCGACACTAGACAGCATCGGAAATCCGCCGCTGGAGTCGGTGCTGATGGTCGGCGACAGTCTTTCCGCCGACATTACTGGCGGCAACAGTTTCGGCCTGCACACGTGTTGGTACAACCCAAACCAGCTCGTGTCGTCTGTCCAAATCTCACCAACCTACGTAGTTAGCTCGCTGTCAGAGATTGTCGACTTAGTCGCGCCCTAGCGGCGTCCCAAAATTCTTAACCAGTCGGGTTCACCGGTTCAAAAATCTCGGAAGAACAAGAATCTTTCCCACAATGGGTATAGGTAACGGTGCCATCAGCCAGAACCTCAAGTCGGCCCTGGTTGCCCCAGCCCTCACTAAATTGGCCAATCGTCTGAAGATCCTGAGTCCTCGGGTCAAATTTCACAAGTATGCGACCGACGCCGTTGGCAAAGACAGTGAAATAGGCGACGCCGTCGGGGCCAACAACCATCGGGATCTGGTTGGCCTCTGCATCGCCAAAGTCTGCAGCTGAGACTGGTTCTCCACTTGACTGGTCAAAAACGATCAGTTCGTTGCGAGTCATGGCATAGACCTTGCCATCCGCCGCAGCCACGTTGATTCCAGGCGTAACGACAGACCGCGATATTGGTGGACTAATAGAGGCTGGCTTAGGATCGCCGTCAAGCACGACCGTGAACATCGACTTGATCGTGAGGCCGGAGACAAAGATGACCCGGTCGCCGCTGACGCTGATCAGAGTGGCGCCACCATCGGGTCCACATGTGAAGACTGGGCCTCCGTTAGGTGATTCGATAGCAATTACCGGTGGTCCGTCAGCGCCGGAGACCTGGGTGACGGTGAAGCCGGAGTCGGTCTGAAATGGCTGCCCGCTCTCTCGGGGATTGACTAGTATCTCAGGATCGATGTCGACGCACTGAAGATCCCTTGTGCCACCTGTGCAGGTTGCTGCTTGGAAGATCACGCCGTCGGAACGATCGAACGCTTGGTAGGTGACCACTCCAGTTGGCGATGGCCCATCAGTAAATCGAGCATTGCGACCGGGTACTACTCCACGCCAATAGTTTGGCCCATCAGGCGTTACACTGCGCCGGTAGACGGTGTCGACGTTTGGCCTCCTTGGACCTGTGAACAACGCCAGCGTTGCATAGCCATCTACTGTGGCAATAGCACGGCAGAACGCAAGCCCTGAGTTGACTAGCTCGCAATTGGCTTGCCCTAAAACTTCACCGTTGTTGGCCTTCAAAACTGCCCTGTATTCGACCAGCGACGCGTTCTTCGGCAACGGGCCGTCCACTAGAACTCGATCGGCCTGATCAAGTTGTATTGCTCCGCGCCACCAGTGCCGTGAAAAGGCTTTGCGTTCAATGACTACTCGACCGCTGGTTGCTGTCGTTTCAACCGACACCGTCGGAATCGAGTTAGAGAGTTGCACTGAGCACGACAGTGAGCCGCTACTAACCGCTTCAGCCTGCGCTCCGGCAGCCGGCGAGATGCTTGCCATCAGCGCGCACAGCATCAGGATCGCGATCGATCCAGAACCAAACTTCTTCATTCTCATAGCCTCCGCCGGCATCGCTTAAGTGTTCCTTGACAATAAGGTAGCGCGCCGATGGGTCCTGACCAATCGCCTGCCGCTTGATAGCTTGGGCAGGTGTCTGATACCGCGCCCACCCCTGAATGGAAACAACAGCTGCTTGATGGTTACTCGACCTTCCGATCTAGCAACTTCCGCCGACAAAAGGACCTGTATGAGGAACTAGGACGTCACGGTCAATCGCCCAAGGTGATGCTGATCGCCTGCGCCGACAGCCGCGTCGAACCGGGCGATATTTTTGACACCATTCCTGGCGAGATGTTTGTGGTTCGCAACGTCGCAAACCTGGTCCCACCAAAGGATGAAACCGCTGGCTACCACGGCACCAGTGCCGCGCTTGAGTTCGCCGTCGAATCTCTTGAAGTGGACGCGATCATTGTGATGGGTCACGAGAGTTGCGGCGGCATCAAGGCATGCCTAGAAGGGGCGCCTAAGCCCGGAGGTTACATCGACAAGTGGATCTCGATCCTGGACGAGCCACGAGTCGTGATCAAAGCTGCTCACTCCCCCGACGCTCACCAGAGCGAGATGGAATTCGAAGGCATCCGCGAGTCACTGAAGAACCTGATGAGCTTCGACTGCGTCCGGACTCGAGTCGAGTCAGGGACGCTCGAACTGATGGGAGCGTATTTCTCGGTAATTAGAGGCGTGCTGTTTTTTGGTGATGGCCCCGACGGCAACTTCCGAGAGATCCCGCCAAACTAGAGCTGCTTACTACGGGACCGAAGCAAGCGTGAAGTAGTGGGTGTGCGCTACGTCAACGTAGCCGAGACGCTCGTACCACGAGTAAGGCCAATCATTGAGATCCGCAGCGAGGAACAAGAGCCTGCTTCCAGCGGCTTCGCTTCGCCCGTGAGCTTCACCGATTAATGAAGTCGCATACCCGTGACCTCGATGATTGGCATCTGTGGTCAGATTCTCGATCTGGGCAATGCCGTTCGCTCTGTCAATAAACAGATCAACGTGAGCCGCGATTTCGAGATCGTCAAATACGACTAGCCGCTCCACTTCCGCTCCGTTGGCATATAGGCGGATTCGGTCGGCCAATTGCTCGTGAACCGCATCGGCCGACTCAGGCAACAACGCCTTCCATTCACTCAGTAGCGCAGACCGAAGTGTCGCTGGCGACACCGACTTCACCTTGTTCTCAGGCGGCCTAACCGGATCGCCCTTGAAAATCATCGTTGCGATCGTCTCAAGTTCGTACCCAGATGCCACCAATTGGTCGCTGATACCAACAAAGGAGGCATCATCGGGCAGCGACAGAAACCGATGAGTAAGGCCCGCATCACCCAACACAGCGTCGACGGTCGAGACAATCTCTTCAGCTTCCGCAGCTGAGGTGACCACTACCCGGTTGTGATCATGGGACGTCGGGAACTCACTTTGTAGCAAGGCGTAGCCCCAAGGCAGATCTATCACTTCACTGGCCTGGGCCTTCGCAAACCGCTCTTGGAACGCTTCGATCTGTTCCACTTCAGACACTGCCATGACCTCAGAATATGTCCCCAAAACGCAAACTGTCAGAGGTTTATCGGTCTATAGACCGATAAACCTCTGACAGAAGCGTTGTTAGGAAGTATTTGGTAACGGTGAAATCGTTACCGTCAGCCTAACTCACCATCAAAATTGATTCATGGTGTTGTCTTTGCCGCCGGCCTTTAGAGCCTGGTCGCCGGCGAAGTACTCCTTGTGATCGTCACCCATGTTCGATCCAGCCATGTCCTGGTGCTTTACGCACTGAACGCCCTGGCGAATCTCCTGGCGCTGAACGTTTGCAACGTATGCAAGCATTCCTTCTTTACCGAAGTAGCCACGAGCCAAGTTGTCCATGGACAGCGCTGTGGTGTGGTAGGTCGGAAGAGTGATCAGGTGGTGGAACATGCCAGCGTCGCGTGAGGCGTCAGCCTGGAATGACTGGATTTGGCTGTCAGCTTCTACCGAAAGCGGAGTCTCGTCGTACTTGGCGGCCATCAGCTCGTCACGGTTGTAGTCTGAAAGGTCCTTACCTTCTTCGGCCCATGCGTCATATACCTGCTGGCGGAAGTTGAGTGTCCAGTTGAACGAAGGCGAGTTGTTGTAAACGAGCTTGGCCTGAGGAGCCTCAAGCCGAACGGCGTCAACCATTGCTTTGATATCGCCAACGTTCGGAGTTGCGGTTTCGATCCAAAGAAGATCGGCACCGTTCTGAAGGCTGGTGATGCAGTCAAGAACCACACGCTCTTCGCCTGTTCCGTCACGGAACTTGTAGAGGCCGTTAGGCAGACGAACCGGGCGCTGAAGCTTGCCGTCACGCTTGATAAGGACTTCGTCTTCACGAGCGTCTTCGATGCCAACTTCTTCCAGCTCGAGGAACGCCATGTACTTAGAAGCCATGTCGCCGGGTGTGTCAGAAACTGGAAGCTTCTGAGTAAGGCCGGCACCCAAAGAGTCGGTTCGAGCGACGATTACACCGTCGTCTACGCCTAGCTCAAGGAAGGCGTAACGAACAGCATTGATCTTTGCCAGGAAGTCCTCGTGAGGAACGGTCACCTTGCCGTCTTGATGACCACACTGCTTTGCGTCAGAGACCTGATTCTCAATCTGGATGCAGGCCGCTCCGGCCTCGATCATCTTCTTAGCTAGCAGGTACGTGGCTTCTTCGTTTCCGAAACCAGCGTCGATGTCGGCAATGATTGGAACTACGTGAGTCTCAAAGTTGTCGATGGCCTCAATGGCTGCGGCTTCAGCAGCTGCATCGCCCGATTCGCGGGCAGCGTCAAGGTCACGGTAGATGTGGTTTAGCTCGCGAGCGTCGGCCTGCTTTAGGAAGGTGTAAAGCTCTTCGATCAGCGCCGGCACCGAAGTCTTCTCATGCATTGACTGATCAGGCAACGGACCGAATTCAGAGCGAAGGGCAGCAACCATCCAGCCAGACAGATATAGGTAGCTCTTGTCTACGGTGCCGCGGTGCTTCTTCACTGCGATCATCTTCTGTTGCCCTACAAACCCGTGCCAGCAACCAAGGCTTTGGGTGTATTGAGTAACGTCAGCGTCGTAGTCGGCCATGTCCTTGCGCATAATCGCTGCGGTGTAGCGAGCAATGTCAAGGCCTGTGCGAAAGCGGTTCTGGTGCTTCATGCGTGTGGCGTTCTCAGGCGAGATTGCGTTCCACGCACTGCCGGCGGTTTCGCGGAGCTTTGCGTAGCTCTGCACGTCGTTTATATAGCTAGTCATTGGTTGCTTAACTTTCATATTTGGGGAGACTTGTTGTTTCTAAAAACGAAAGACCGCCACAAGGCGGCCCCTCTGTGCTCATGAACTTGGTCTCGGATCGCTCTGGATACCCAGAACATCGACGAGTAAGTCGGAGAGCTTAAATCCCTAGTGACGGGCTGATCAAGCGGGAGTATCAGTCCCAGTCTTCGCATGCAGTGACGTCGAGACCCATTTGAGTTCGCACTGGAAGCTCACGCAGTTCATCAAGAGTCAGGTCGCTGATCAATTCTGCGTTGTCCTGGTCAAGGTTGAAAGAGTTTGAGAAAGCAGTTGCTGGTGTCATCGGAATGTCCTCCGCTCGGTGTGATAAAGACACTGTGCCGCACCGCCAAGGACATTTCTAGGAAATATCTAGCTAACTTTCCACATTCTTTCGCCGTAAATGATAAAAGTGGCGACTTTAAATCGACTTGTGCGACCTAAGCGCTAAACAATTGCATGATTTTATAGTTTTAGAAAGATTGAAGACACAATCGTGCTCTCGTCGTAGGTGAATTCGCCCGTAACTCGAGTCGGGAAACCCACTGCCTGCTTGTTCAGCTCAGCCACAAACGTCTTAGCCCCGGCATCAACCACAACAAAGGCATCCTCGAAGCCAAGCCACTGACCAGTGATTGGATTCCACGCCTTGTAAATGGACTCTTTGATGCTGAAAATCAACGAATCGGCTGCAAGGTGGTGGCCCTGAGCACTGCGAAGGTGTTTCTGAACCCACACTCGCTCAGCCCGAGACGTCACCTGTTCCAAAATGTCTGTTGGAAGTGGACGATTGTCAGCGGCATCAATACCGATGCCCCCGAACTCACTTCTCCAGCCGACCGCAGCTGCGCAATAGAACCCAGTGTGGGTGATCGACCCAATCACTCCGTTGGGCCATACAGGGGCCCGCGACTTTCCTACTGGGATTGCCCGCTGCGGTGCACCAATGTGCTCGAGCGCCTTCCGGGCACAATTGCGGCCCAGGCGAAACTCATCAACTCGTGACTCAACTGCGTTGACTACCGCTTGTTCCTCTTCTTCAAAGAGGTCCCCGGCGATGCTGCTGTCGTAGGTCTCAAAGATTCCGATTCCACGGGGCGCAAGCTGGTCGAGCATCGAACCCAGTGTTGCACCAAATGGGCTACCGGCTACATCTTGAATTAGTTTTGTGGAGTGAACCGAATTTTCGAAGAAGAGCACGACCTATTCCGCCAGAGCTTTCGTGATTTCGCCGAGAACCGGATGAAGCCGCACTTCAGCGAATGGGAGAAGGCGGGGATTATGGATCGCCAGGTCTTTGCCGACGCTGCTCAGTATGGATTCGTTGGATTCAACTTGCCCGAAGCCCACGGGGGCGGAGGCAGTGAAGATTTCAGGTTCAACACGATTATTGGTGAAGAGTTTGCCCGGGCCGGGTTAGGTGGGGCCGGCAACAGCATGTGTCTGGTGAACGACATCACCACTCCGTACTTTTCCACCTACTGCAACGAAGAACAGGCCGCCCGGTGGATACCGGGAATGGCCAGGGGTGAGCTAATCACCGCAATCGCTATGACCGAACCCGGCACGGGCTCAGACCTTGCGGGTATTCAAACAACAGCCATACGCGATGGCGAGACTTACATCGTCAACGGTGCAAAGACTTTCATAACTAATGGCATTAACTCAGACCTCGTAATCGTTGTGGCTCGCACCGATCCAGACGCAGGTCGCAACGGCATGTCGCTGATAGTTGTCGAGCGGGGCATGGAAGGCTTCGAGCGGGGCCGCAACCTCGACAAGATCGGCCAGCATTCGGCCGACACCGCTGAGCTGTCCTTTACCGACGTACACGTGCCGGCGGCAAACCTTCTGGGCGAAGAGGGCCGAGCCATGGAGTACCTGGCTTTCAACCTTGCTCAAGAACGCCTGTCCATTGGCATAACGGGAATAGCGGTGGCCCAAGCTGCTCTGGATTGGACTATTGAGTATGTGAAGGAGCGAACAGCTTTTGGTCAACCCATCGCCTCATTCCAGAACACAAAGTTCGTACTTTCAGAAGTTGCGACCGAAGTGGCAGTTACCCAACCGTTCATGGATCAGTGCGTAATGAAGTTGAACGCCGGCGAACTGAGCCCCGCTGAAGCCGCCATGGCCAAGCTTTGGGGAAGCGAGATGCAAACCAGGATTACTGACCGCTGCCTTCAGCTGTTCGGGGGTTACGGCTACATGAGTGAGTACCCAATTGGAACTGCCTATGTTGACGCCCGAATTTCCTCCATCTACGGCGGAACCTCAGAGATCATGAAGACGATCATCTCCAAGGACGTGCTGAGCTAGTGATCGATCTGCCCAAGGGAGGGGATCTGCTAAGGGCCATGGCCGAAGCGTTGACCACCGACGTCGTCCCCAACACAACCGATCAGGCGCAATATACGTCCCGCATTGTGGCAAATTTGTGTTTGGTAGTGGCGCGCGAATTTGATGTAGACGCAGCCGACGATCACCTGCGACTGGAACTCCTACGAGACTTCTTGCCCGAGCACTCTGGCGATCTGGCACAAATGACAGGTTGGTTGGACTCTCTGATTGCAGTAAACGCTCTCGATGACGACCGGGCGTTGCATCAGTTACTGATGAGAGACGTTGAGCATCGGCTGGCGATTGGTCGGCCGAATTACTCATGACCTCTGAACCAGACCAGGTTGCTTACGTTGCCGCCATCGAAGAGGTACTAGCTTCGTCTGGCTCTGATGAGGCGTCAGTTCAGATAGTTGCAGTGGCGTCAGCGGGAGCCACACGGTCCACATTGTTAGTGGACATAGTTCAAGGCGATGTTGTTCTTGAAGCTGTTGCGCAGTTGCGAACGATCGAATCAACTGCCGTACTGGCTGATGCTGCCACCGAAGCTGCTCTGCTGACACTGGCCGCCGAGGCGGCGGTCCCTGCCGCCCGACTCATTGCGGCCGGCTATGCCGAACCGATAGGTGCCGAAGTGCTTATCGCGTCAAGGATCCCGGGCGAGACAATCCCCCGACGGGTTCTTCGAATGCTTGAAAGCGTGGACGGCAGCGCAAAGCGGCTAACCGCCCAATGCGGCGACGCATTGGCCCGATTGCACGCCATGGCGCTGGGCAGTCAAGGCCCGGGTTTGGCTGCGCTGGGTACACCTCAGCATCCCGGCGCCTATCTGGATCTGCTTGAAGAAAGTCTGGATCAACTTGGGCACCCGTATCCGGTCTTCCGATACGGATTGCGCTATTTGAGAACGATCCTGCCCCAGGAGCAGGCTGAAGTGTCCCTGATTCATGGTGACTTTCGTAATGGCAATTTGATTGTTGACGACAATGGCTTGGCCGCCGTGCTGGACTGGGAGCTGGCTCACCGGGGCGACCCGATGGAAGACCTGGCCTGGTTGTGTCTACGTTTCTGGCGCTTCGGCAATGACGACTTGCCGGTTGGGGGCTTCGGGCTGCTTGAGGATTTGAAGGCTGCCTATGAAGGGGCTGGCGGACGATGGCGACAAGACGCTTTTGATTGGTGGACTATGGCCCGCACCATTTGGTGGGGCCAGGGCCTGGCGGCCCAAGCTAAGCGATTTACCGATGGCGAAAGCAACTCGATTGTTCACGCCGCCAGTGGCCGGCGAGTGGTCGAACTGGAATATGACCTTCTTACTCTTATTGGCGAACACCGTGGTATTGGAGAACACAGTGGATTTTGAACTACCCGCAGACCTTGTTGCTTACCTCGGCGAGCTTGACGCCTTTATCGAGGCCGAGATCAAGCCGTTGGAAGCTGAGAACATTCAGTACTTCGACCATCGCCGTGAACACGCCCGAACCAACTGGGATGATGAAGGCAAACCCCAACAAGCTTGGGAAGATCTGTTAGGTGAGATGAGGCGCCGGGCTGACGCCGCCGGTCATCTGCGGTATGCCCTACCGGCGAGTGTGGGCGGCAAGGACGGCACCAATCTGGGCATGGCCGTAATTCGTGAGCATCTCGCCAGCAAGGGGCTTGGCCTACACAACGATCTTCAGAACGAGTCTTCGATCGTAGGCAACTTCCCGACGGTCATGATGATGCTGGCCAAAGGAACCGAAGCCCAAAAAGAAGAGTTCATCGAAGCCAGTTTTCGGGGCGAACGGCGGGTTGCTTTCGGGTTGACCGAACCCGAGCACGGTTCTGACGCAACCCACATGGATTCCACTGCCGTGCGAGATGGTGACGAGTGGGTCATCAACGCTCACAAACGCTGGAACACCGGAATGCATCACGCAACCCATGATGCGCTATTTGTGCGCACCTCGGGCGAAGACGGCGACGCCAACGGGATCACTTGTTTCTTGGTGCCAGCTGATGCCCCCGGAGTTGAGATCGGGCCGTACTGGTGGACGTTCAACATGCCAACGGACCATCCTGACGTCCGGTTCAAAGATGTTCGTGTCAGCAACGACGCCATCTTGGGCGAAGAAGGCCGAGGCCTAGAACTGGCGCAAATCTTTGTGCACGAGAACCGGATCCGTCAGGCCGCCAGCTCGTTGGGAGCAGCCCAGTTTTGTATCGACACTGCTGTGGCTTATGCCAAGGACAGAGCACCATTTGGCAAACCTCTTTGGCTAAACCAGGCAATTCAGTTTCCTTTGGCCGAGCTACAGACCGAAGCGGCAATGTTGCGGGCTTTGATTCACAAGACGGCCTGGCAGATGGACCGCCAACATCACATGGAAGTTACTGACCTTGTGAGTATGTGCAACTACCGGGCCAACCGGTTGGTGTGTAACGCTGCCGATCAAGCCATGCAGACTTGTGGCGGCATGGGTTATTCACGCCACATGCCCTTTGAACACATCTATCGCCATCACCGCCGGTACCGGATCACCGAAGGCGCCGAAGAGATCCAAATCCGTCGGGTAGCCGGAATCATGTTCGGCAAAACCGCCAAGCGCTAGTCGCACAAAGGGGTCGGCGTCTCGAAGAGACCCGACCCCCGAATGAAACCCAAACAAGACGTAAACACTACAGACGCAACTATCGCTCAGCCCGACAAACAGCTCGGATCGATGGCCTTGACCAAGCCATCTGCCCCATCCACAACAATCAGACTGCCGTCGCCGCCAACTGCAAGTTGACCGACGGGATCGACCCCGATGGCGGCTGTGTCGAGCACCTCGGTAATCCCAAGCGCTGGATCCCATGACCAATAGACGGTTGCTATCCCACCTCGTGTGCTTGTTAGGTAATAGCGACCGTCGTTCCCCAACAACGGTTGCGTTGGGCTGGAGGTGGAGGGGTTGTCGATCGCTATCGATTCTCCAGTAGAGGTGTCATAAGCCCACAGCCGCCCGAAGCTTCGCTCGTCCACGATGCTATAGAAGATGAGATCTCCAGGGCCGGCGGCAAGTTGGCCGATGCTTTGAACATCAAAGGTGTTGACGACCTTGTCGATCACCCCGGTCGCTGGGTTAAGTCGGAACAGACCCTCATCATCAAGATCCCCGTCGGATCCAAAGTAGATGTTCCCATCAGGAGCGGACAGAACTCGGTTGACTTCGGTGTACCCCAGGTCTTTATACGTGTCGTTGTTTCGGTCGTATTCTACAAAGGTCCTAATGAAATCCTGATTCAGTCCTGTTAGGTATATGCGATTGCCTGGCCCGTCGGCCATTACGAACACATTGAAGAAACCCAATTCAGAAAAGCTGTCGATCTTCGAAAGGGATTTCGTTGCAACGTCATATGAATACAGTTGTTGACCGGACCCATCAGATGCTGAGACAAGAGGTGGGCCACTCGACACTGCATACCCCGCCGGGAACGAGTTTGCTGGGCCCGGGTTGATGTCTTCGATAAGTGCGAACGTCCCGGTTGGGCGGTCGAAGCGCCAAAGCTCGGCACCCAACTCTTCAGTACGAAGAGTGAGCACGACCGATCCGTCTGGTTCGACGAACAATGGAGTTGCGAACGCACCGGGAAGGGCACCCAACACTGCGGTTTCAGCCACTGCGGCATCGATCTGCACCAAGACCTCGGGCACTGCAGGGTCGAAGCTTTCGGTTCTGTAGTAGAGGCTGCCGTCAGTGAACGGCCGACCGACGCTAAATCGAGGTCTTTCTGGACCCAGGGTGCGAACAAGCTGGCATTCGTTCGGCGGAGTCACATCGCCAGCTGTGCAGTTGGTCATGCCAACAACTCGTCGGTCGACTCGCTGAAGTACGACGTAATTCGCTGAGCCGGTTGGCGAGGCGCTATCCGAATAGGCGGTTGCGTCCGTTCGGGTTCTCCAGAACAAGGCGCCCTCAGGTTTGACTGACCGCCGCAGCACGAAGTCAACCTTTGCACCGCTGGGAGCCGCCGGGCTTTGCCACGAGACATCAAATCGGCCGTTGTCTAGCTGAACTTGGTCACATGTGAAACCGGGCGTATCGCCAGCTGAGCATTGAACTTGCTCAAGAGTTTTGGATCCCAGTCGAGCCGATACGCGGTAGCTAACTTGACCAACGTTCTTTGGTGTTCCTGAATCCTGGAATGACGATTTGTCGACGTCGGTTCGACCCCTCCAGAAGAAGCTGCGAAATACCTTTCGTTCAACGATGAAGCGGTCGGCACTATCCCCACCGGAGCCGCCAGCCCAAGCTCCGGGTGTCCAGTTCACGTCGAAACCGTCAGGTGATGCAACGACTGTGCAGGCAAACTCCGCACTTTGTGCGTCGACTGGAGATGCCTGTGCCGGGATTCCTGCCACTGCCCCCAATGCCATTACGAGGCCCAGTGATACTGACCTAAGTCCGCCTCTAAAACTCCGCCGCTTAATCATCAAGTTCTCCATTTGCTTTGTTGGGTTGAGCCCCGTCAGTCGAGACCAGCCAGTCGTACAACCGCCCTCAGCCCATAGCCCACCGCTCTATGCGAGCAAACTATATGCGTTTAAGCTCAACATGGCAAAGGTCGCACAAACCTTGTGAAGCATGGAACGATCCGACCGGGTAGCTCGTCAGCCGTAGGTATGAACAATTCGCCCAAGTTGACTACGCAGTCACAATCTCGAGTCGACCTGACCGTCGGTGATGGGGCCGAGACGTCATTCGACGAGTTCTTTAGGCGCGAGTTCGCCCAAGTCGTCCGGTTTGCCTACGCGATGACCCGCTCCAACGCGGAGGCGCAGGATGCAACACAGGAGGCGTTCGCCCGGTTGTTCCAACAGTGGGCTTCAGTAGCCAACCCGGCTGGCTTCGTGAGGACGGTTGTGGTGAATCAGATCCGAGACCACAGCCGCCACTTGCAGGTGCGGCGCCGGTTCTTGAGTCGAGCCGACAAGTCAGAGCCTGCCCTTTCAGAGACGGACTATCTGGCGGATGCGTTGAGTGGCCTGTCAAAGCAGCGCAGGGCCATTGTGGTGCTTCGCTTTTACGAGCGGATGACAGTTGATGAGATCGCGCAGATCTTGAACGTGCCAGCCGGAACGGTGAAGTCGGGGCTGTCAAGAAGTATGCGACAACTACGAGAGGTGCTGAAATGAGTCAGCAAACAACAACTGAATTCGAAGACTGGCTATCGGCCCAACTAGTGGTGCTTGCTTCTGAGGCCGATGTGTCAGGACCTGATGGATCTGGTTATCTGACCAGAGCCAGACCGGCTCGAATAAGGCAGCGGGCGGTTTTTCTGGCAGCGGCAGCGGCCTTCGCGATTCTCGCCGGTTTCGCACTGTCAGTCGGGTCAGACTTAGACACTTCAGAGACAACATCTGGAGCGACGAGCGTGAACCTGGTGAACAGTTTCACCGTCGACGTCACGGGGATCCAAAGGCGCGAGGCGGGCACAACTATCTATCAGGCCGTCTTCGGACCGGAGCCGCAATTCGACACATCCGAGTTCGGACCCGAGTTCACCCTTGAATCGATCGACCCTGCCGAGTTTGTTGTACCGACCGAGCGCTTCCTTTTTTGGAACCGTTCTCAATTGGGCCCCAGGTTCATCCTTCTTGGCGCAATTGACGGTTTCCAAATTGGCTTGAACGCCAACGATTCCCGACTTTGTGTTTTCCTTGGCAACAACACTTCGGTTTACGGCGGGGGTGAGTGTGATCAGCAGGACGGACGAAGCTCTGTGATCTTAAGCAACCGGGTGCCGTCTGTCGACCCACCGGTGGGGCTGTGGACTGGTTATGTCGGTTTACCGTCACGAACTTCGGTTGTAGTGGCCCACTTTGAAGATGGATCCGTTCAGTGGCAGCGCCCAGTCGGCCGAACGGTCATCTTTAGACGCAACGATTCTGAAGTGGAGCGGTACACCCTCTACTCGTCCACTGGTTCGATTATCGTTCCATAGCTCTAAAAGGTTCAGCCTCTGCAATTACGAGCTCTGAGTTGTGGAAGATTCATCGCAGTGGTCTATGACCTCTTCTACTTCCCACGGCCCGAGAAGAAAGCCGGGAATCTGCCAAGCGAGTCTGCGTTCGGCGGGGAACTCAGCACCAACTTCGAGCGGCCATATGTTCCCACTCGACTCCGACGAATAGAGCTGTGTCTCGGTGCCCCGGTTATTGGTGTCGGCCGTGAAACTCTCAACTACCCTTAGGTCTGGTGTGGAACCACAGGCCAAACTGACAGAGGCAAGCCATAGCGGGTCCCGCGTCGAGCAGTCTTCGAGATAGCCAACCCAGTTCTCTGGATCAGCGACCACACGGGTCCCATCAGTCGTCGGGATACAAGGTGGCTCGGTATCAGTTTGTGAGTCAGAACTTTCGGTGGTTACCGTCCCACGCTGCTGGGGGGCTTCGGTAGTAGTGGTCTTTGTCGTGCTGGGTTGTTGCTGGACTTCTTCCTGACCTTCGATCAAGACCTCATCAGCGGTGCAGCTTGATGCCAGCACTGCAAAGAATCCAATCACCATCAATCGAGCGAAGCGGACCATGAATCCAAGTTACGACAGGCTTCGCGTTCTTTCACCGCGGTATAAGATTGGGTGCAGCGATTCGATTTACTGGGCGGCTTGGCCGCTTAGCTAGCGGGCGAATCAATAGTGTCATACCCCATCGTCATACTGTTCTTATGACTAAATCGGCGGATTTTGAACAGCATCTAGAAGTGGCTTGTGCAGAGGTTGCAGCGGTAATTGTGGGCCTCAACTCAGCAGACCCGACCCCGGAAACGGTTGCCAATCTTGTGGCGGGCACACGCCTTCTCCAGAGACATGCCGTGGGCCTACTTGTTGGCTTGGGCAACAAAGCCAAAGCTCATGAAGACTCTGGCGTCGGTCCTCCGGCTGAGGTTGTGTTGAAAGACAAGAACTCAGTTTCAGACGCGACGGTTCAGAGCGACCGAGCCCGGGTCCGGGCTGTGAATCGATTCCCGTTGTTAGGCGAAGCGGTTGCCAAGGGTGAGGTGATTCCTGAGAACTTGGACATCTTGGCTCGGATCACCAGCCGGATGACACCAGCGGAAATTGATGTCCTGGCAGAACAGGACATCAAACTGGCGTCGGCTGCGAGCCGGCTTGGAGTCGATAGCTTCCGCAAGCGAGTGCAGCGCTACCGAGACAAGATCCGCAAAGACCATGGCCAGACTGCAGAAGAAATGGCTAGGGCAGAAACTTATGCTTCTGTCTCAGCCTCCCGGGACAACCAAACCTTCCGGATTGGAGGAGTATTTGACCCGCTTCAAGGAACCGCAGTCCGATCGGCCCTAATTAGTGAATACCGTCGGCTGTGCGACGACCTTGGCTCCGGGCACGGGCTGACGCCCGACAACATCTCAGCCCAGGCCCTTCATGACCTTATTGTTCGCGGCGCAGCTGTGGAACCGACCGCTGACAACAACCAACCCGGCGTCGTGCTGCACGTCATCACTGACGGCCAAACTCTTGCGAGCGGTCCGCACGAGAACTCGATCATGGAAACGGTCGACGGCATTCCGCTTAGTCCGGGCACGTTGGGACAATTGGCTTGTGACTGTGTCTTAGAAAGAATTGACTCGCTGCCCGACGGTGATGTGAATGCTTCTCGGAAATCTAGGACGGCCACTGCATCCCAGAGAGCAGCACTTCGAGCGCTCTATGGATGCTGCCCCATTAGCGGGGCGCCGTGGAGCCAGATCGAAATACATCACGTCCACTTTTCGTCCCACGGAGGCGAGACAGAACTCTCTAACCTCGTACCCATCTCACGCCGCTGGCACCACCTGATTCATGACAAAGGCTGGACGCTAGAAATGGCATCGGACCGGAGGTTGACTCTGTATCGCCCTGAACCTGCGACGTTTCGGCCGCAGGCCGAAACTCGGTTAGTGAGCGGAGCGAGCGGCGGACATCTGCACAAAACCATCGCTCCTCCAGTGCCAGTTCTCTACCAGCGGGAGGCCGATCACACCCTCGCCGCCTAATGACGCAAAAGGGATCGGCGTCCCGAAGAGACCGGACTCCCCGAAAAGAAACCCGTAGCCATCCAACCAGGTCGACCAGTAACTGCACATCACACGCCAACGAGCGGCAGCGCTACACCCCGTCGACAACCCCAGATTCTTGACAACCAAATAGCCCTCGCTGGCGTCGGCCACTAGTTTCAACTGATGGCTGAGCTGCACCTTGACGAAGTAATCGATCCCCACATCCACCTCTTCGACGTGGCCGGCACTCCCCGCCCCACACAGCCTCTAGCGAAGATGTTTGGCTGGAACGACAAGGTCCTCAGGACAGCCGCCAAGGTTTTGTTCCCGAAGCCGACAATGCATTTCTTTGGCGAAGACAACAACTTGTTGTCTGACTACATGCCTCCGGATTATCGGGCCGACACGGCATCGTCCAAAGTTGGCCGTTACGTCCACATTGAGGCCGGCTGGAAGGACAAAGATCCGCTTGACCCCGTCGGCGAAACTGAATGGCTGGAAACGCTTGCCGATCCGCCAGCGGGAATCGTCGCTCACGCTGACCTAAATCTTGGCGCCGCTGTTGCGCCGGTTCTCAAAGCACACAAGGCTGCGAGCAGCCAAGTAAGAGGTATCCGCCACACGTTGTCGGTTCACGTCAACCCCGCGGTGATGCCGTTTGCCGAGGACGCTGACATGAGCAGGACCGCCAATTTCCGCAAAGGCTACGAACAACTGGCCGAACACGAATTGTCTTATGACGCGTGGGCCTACAGTACCCAACTCAGCCAGATCGCCGAATTAGCCGAGGCCATTCCCGAGGTTCCAATGGTGCTCTGCCACGCAGGCACTCCAGTCGGGTACGGCGGTGATTTTCAGGGAGTCGGCGCTACCGAGGCTGCTCGAAACCAAATCGCAGCCCAATGGCGCAACGGAATGCTTATGGTGGCCGCCCAGCCCCACGTCCGTGTGAAGCTCTCCGGATTACTAATGCCGGTTCTTGGCTTTGGATACGAGAACGCAGCGACTAAGCCCGGTGTCCCAGAATTAGTGGACAAACTTGGGCCGCTCGTTCGGTTCTGTATTGACACTTTTGGGCCCGAGCGCTGCATGGTGGCGTCGAACTTCCCAGTCGACCGGGTGTCGGCCAACTACTCAGACGTCTTTGATGCGATGGTCGAACTCACAGCCGAAGATGGTCAAGCAGCCCAAGCTCAGATGTTCGCCGGTACTGCCGAGTCGTTTTACCGCCTCTGAGACAGGGCGGCCAATAGCTCTCGCACTGCAGCCAAAGAGTGACCGCTAACAAGGTCATCGACGTGGGCCATCGCTGCGGCCATGCCTGCCACAAGTGGTTCGAAGTCGGTGGCTGCTGAACGCGGGTTGATCCAGATCACTCGATGGGCCATCCGCCGAAGCCTTCGCATCTGATGGTCGAGTGCCTCGGGCGTGTCGCTATCCCATCCGTCAGAAGCAACCAGGACAACTGCGCCCCTTAGCGAGTTAGACCACACGGGGCTGGACACCAACTGACCGATACTTTGGGCAATCCTGGTGCCACCGAATCTGTCTTCAACTTCGGCGGTCATGCGGTCGATCGCGGCTTGAGGGTCCTTGTCTCGCAACGGAACTGTCACCCGACGCAGTTCGGTTGAGAAGGTGAAGACTTCAGCGTCGCCAAACACCACAAGGCTCCGCATCAGGTGCAGGTAGATCCGTGTGAAGCTCTCCATTGAGCCGCTAACGTCGCCGACCATCACCAGAGATCGTGGCTTTTTGCGGACCTCTTGACGGGCCAACGTCATGGGCACGCCGCCCGTGGATTTCGCTGCGGTCATTGTGCGGCGCAGATCGATCTTGGTGCCCCGATGTGCGGATCGCCGCCTGCGACTCTGCCGGGTCGGGAAGTGGGCCACAACGCTCGGAAGCCATAACCCGATCTCATCCAACTGTTCTGGGCTCAGTTCGTCGAACGGAGTCTCGGCCAATTCGGCGAACTCACTGGGCAACAATTCGGGCAGCGCAATATCTTCGTCGGACTCCGACGCTGCTTCTTCGTCGTCGGTGACCTCCGGAGTCTGGGTATTTCGCGCCCGTCCAGCCATTATCTCCAGACCGTCAACTGGGGAGGAGCGTTTCAACATCGATCCTTCAGCCTTCACTTCGGCCCGGCCGACGTTGGCTCGAGTCTCAGCAATGGCCAAGCTGAAATCGTTGAAGAGAGCGTCAAAGACCTGATCAAAGACTTCAAAGTCTGACTTGTCTCTGACCAGACACGTTCGTGAAACCCAATAAAGCGTCGAGACGTCAGTTGGCGGACAGCAAGCAAGGCCATCGCTGAAACTGTTGGCCGAGGCCAGGCCAACCTCTAGACCTGCCGAACGCAATCGGGCGATTATCGCTGAAGCAAAGATGCCAATGTCGACCGAGCGAAATAGGACGGCCTCAGTCATGCAGTTATCTAGGAAACAGAGACCGAGAGTTCCCCGGCGTCCATCGCTTCGTTTGCCGTCCGAATGTCATCGGGAGTTTTGATAACAGCGCTTAAAGTTGACCGAGCTTCGCTGT
Source organism: uncultured Acidimicrobiales bacterium (assembly GCA_937922785.1). Lineage (GTDB taxonomy): Bacteria > Actinomycetota > Acidimicrobiia > Acidimicrobiales > SZUA-35 > CALAJQ01. The sequence goes on along the minus strand of CALAJQ010000017.1, from coordinate 48,006 downwards.
CATCAAGATTTGTGACGCCCAACGCAGACAAAGCCCCAACCCAATCTATTGCCTCGGCCACACCAGGCGGCTTATCCAGATCGAGCGCTCGAGCGTCAGACACAAAGGCGGTTGCGGCTGTGACCAGAGGGTGAGCGGCAGCATCGACATTGCGGCGGACGATTTCGGCGGTTCGTTCCAAGCTTGGAAACTCGATCCAGTGGTAAAGACACCGTCGCTTAAGCGCATCATGCAGCTCACGGGACCGGTTGGAGGTCAGGATCACCACTGGGTCGACGACTGCTGAGAAGGTTCCGATTTCGGGAACCGTCACAGACTGTTCACCCAGGAATTCAAACAGCAAGGCTTCGAACTCATCATCGGACCGGTCGATCTCATCAATCAGCAACACCGCAGGCGCTGGCCCAGGATGACGGACTGCTTTCAGCAGCGGCCGGTCAAGCAGGTAGTCCTCGGTGAATAGGTCATCAGCCGCCAACCAGGGCTTGCTAGACCCGTCATCAGCCTGACCAGCAAGCTGAATAGCCAGAAGCTGCTGAGAGTAGTTCCACTCGTACAGGGCCTCGTTAGCACTGACGCCTTCATAACACTGGAGACGGATGAGCGGACCACCCAGAACCGAGGCCATCGCCTTGGCTGCGGTTGTCTTGCCAACGCCAGGTTCGCCTTCAAGCAGCAAGGGCTGACGGATCGACTGCGCCAGGAACAGTGCTGTGGCCAGGCCTTCGTCCACCAGGTAGTCGACGCCCTCAAGCGCGTTGACCAGTTCTTGCCTACTGCTGAATGTCACCCGGCGACGCCGACTTCTTCGGCGTATCGAGTTCGACAGCCTGGGTTACAGAACCAGTAGTCGGTGCCGTCTACCTCAAGGTGGGATGTGTCAGGAGCAACCATGACAGTCATGCCGCACACCGGATCGATCGCTGACTCGGGCCGAGTTGGCGCTTCGGTTTGAGCCGGCTTCAAGCCGTCTTGGCGAACGGCCTGAACAACACTGGCCAGAATCGAGATTGCGATCTCTTCGGCGGTCTTCGCTCCAATATCGAAACCGACGGGCGAATGAACCCGTTTGAGCTCTTCACTGGATAGCTCTAACTCGGCCAACACTGCACTGCCCCGCTTAGGACTTGCAACCAAACCAATGAAGCCGACACCAGCATCTAGTGCGGCACGGATCGTCTCGGGCTCGTTACGGCCGTGGCTTGAGATAAGTACAGCCAGGCTGCCTCGGACTTCGGGAACCCCACTTGCTGTTACGTCAACTCCAAAACCGAGCGGCGCCCCGAATTGGGCCAGGGCATCAGCAATCGGTGTACTGCCAACAATGGCCAGACGCGGCGCTGGCAGGTTGGGCTCAAGGAAGATCTCTATCGCTCCCCCAGATAAGCACTCGTTCACAACAGTGATTGCGCCTTCAGCGTCTGGATATTCGTCGCTACTTTCGGGCAATATCCGGAGCAACAAAGTAGAGCCCGATTCCAACAAAGGCACCGATGCCACCCGAACTGAGCCTTCGGCGCATTGGCCACCGATGAACCCTTCGATTGATCCGTCGGCCAAAACGATGGCGGCATCGCCAGGCCGAGCCGACGTCGGGCACTGGGCCCGAACGACGGTGGCCTGAACGAATGGCACGCCTTGTTCTATCAGTTCGCCCTTGCGGGCGGCATGGCGGCTTTGTGCAGTCATATACGGAGAGGGTACGCCCTAGATAGGTGGCGTGTGGTTGCCCTGCATTGCTTCCCAAACCCGTGAAGGCGTGAGCGGCATGTCAGCGTGCTTGACCCCGTAAGGGCGAAGCGCATCAACAACTGCGTTTACAACTGCTGGCGGTGAGCCAACCGTTGCGGACTCGCCTACACCCTTAGCTCCAATTGGGTGGTGAGGCGACGGAGTAACCGTGTGCCCTGTCTCCCAATCTGGAGTTTCCAAAGCAGTTGGGATGAGGTATTCCATCAACGAACCAGACAGGCAGTTGCCGTCTTCGTCGAACGAAATCATCTGCATCAGGGCCATGCCAACACCGTCAGCCAAGCCACCATGCACCTGACCCTCAATGATCATCGGGTTGATTTGGGTGCCGCAGTCGTCAACCGCAATGAAGCGGCGGACCTTTACTTCGGCAGTTCCAGGGTCAACGTCGACAACACAAATGTAAGCACCAAACGGATAGGTCAGATTCTCAGGGTTGTAACAAATCTGAGCTTCCAAGCCGCCTTCGATTCCTTCGGGCAGATCGCCTGCGCCGTGGGCCTTCATGGCGATGTCTTGAATAGTTACAGACTTGGACGGGTCGCCCTTAACGCTGAATGAACCCTTGTTCCATTCAAGGTCGGCCACCGAAACTTCAAGCATTCCCGAAGCAATGATCTGCGCCTTGTCACGAACCTTACGGGTTACCAAAGCAGCCGCCGCACCCGAAACCGGAGTTGACCGAGACCCATAGGTACCAAGGCCAAACGGTGTGTTATCGGTATCGCCATGCACTACTTCGATGTCTTCAGGCGGGATGCCGATTTCCTCCGCCACGATCTGAGCGAACGTGGTTTCGTGGCCTTGCCCCTGAGTCTTAACTGAAAGCCGAACGACGGCCTTACCCGTTGGGTGGATACGAAGCTCGCAACCATCGGCCATGCCTAGACCCAAGATGTCCATGTCCTTACGAGGACCGGCACCAACGGCTTCGGTGAAGAACGACAGGCCAATACCCATCAGCTCGCCCCGTTCACGCTTTTCGGCCTGTTCACGACGAAGCTCGTCGTAACCAGCCATCTCCATGGCTTTACGCAGGGCCGGCTCGTAGTTGCCCGAGTCATAGACCCAACCGGTCTTAGTCTCATACGGGAATTGATCTTCTTTGATCAGGTTCTTCAGCCTGAGTTCGGCCGAATCCATGTCTAGCTCGAGGGCTAGCACGTCGACCATGCGTTCAACCAGATACACCGCTTCGGTGATTCGGAACGAACATGCGTAGGCGACGCCACCCGGCGCCTTGTTGGTGTAGACGGCCTTCATCGAACAATACGCAGCTTCGATGTCGTAGCTGCCGGTGAACACGCCGAAGAATCCGGCCGGGTACTTCACTGGAGCAGCAACGCCGTTGAAGGCACCGTGGTCGGCTAGGACGTCGGTTCTGATAGCAAGGATCTTGCCTTCCTTAGTGGCGGCGATCTCGCCTTGCATCACATAATCACGGGCGAAGCCGGTGGTTACGAGGTTCTCGGTACGGTCTTCCATCCACTTAACTGGCTTGCCGATGAGAAGCGACGCAACAATAGCGCACACATATCCGGGGTAGATCGGTACCTTGTTGCCAAAGCCGCCGCCAATGTCGGGGGCAATCACTCTGATCTTGTGCTCGGGAAGACCTGCCACCAACGCATAAACGGTCCGGTGGGCGTGGGGCGCCTGAGTGGTGCTCCACAGGTTTAGCTGCCCTGACACCCGATTGAGGTCAGCGACACAGCCGCATGTCTCCATCGGAGCTGGATGTGAACGGGGGTAGATGACTTCCTGTTTAACGACAACATCGGCGTTGTCGAAAACGGCTTGTGTTGCCGCCGCGTCGCCGGTTTCCCAGTCGAAAACGTGGTTGTCGGTTTTGCCTTCAAGATCGGTCCGGATTACCGGAACGTCTGGGTTCATTGCAGTGCGAACGTCGACTACTGGGTCGATCCATTCGTACTCAACGTCGATCTGCTCAAGTGCGTCTCGAGCGATGTAACGGTCGGTGGCAACAACAAATGCAACTTCTTGATGCTGGAAGCGAACCTTGTCGGTAGCTAACACGGCCTGCACGTCGTTTGAAAGTGTTGGCATCCAAGCTAGGCCATGGCCAGCGAGGTCTTCACCAGTGACGACTGCTACTACGCCTTCCATTGCTTCTGCCGCGGACTTGTCGATGCTGACAATCTTGGCGTGAGCCATTGGTGAGCGGAGAATGGCCAGATGGAGCATTCCCTTAAGCTGAATGTCGTCAACGAAGTTGCCCATGCCTCGAATTAGGCGAGGGTCTTCCTTGCGAAGCAGCTTCCCGAAACCAATCGGTCGTTCCTCTGTTGGTGCTGGTTCTGTTGTTGTCATGTTCTAGTTCCCCACCGAGACAGGCGTCCCGTGTTCTGCGGCCCATTGGATGGACCTAACGATTGTTGAATAGCCGGTACAGCGGCAGATCTGACCCGAGATTGCTTCCCGTATCACTTCCTCGCTTGGGTTTGGATTGTTGTTAAGCAGCGCGCGGGCAGTAAGCATCATGCCGGGGGTACAGAAGCCACATTGCAGGCCGTGGCACTGCATGAAGCCTTCTTGCACTGGGTCGAGCACGTTGTCTACTTCAAGGCCTTCAACCGTGGTGATGTCGTGACCGCTGGCCATTGCTGCCAAGGTTGTGCAGGACTTCACTGGTTCACCGTCAATGAGGACTACACAGGTTCCACAGTTGCTGGTGTCGCAACCCCAGTGGGTGCCGGTAAGCCCCACATCGTCTCGGATGAAGTGAACCAATAGTGTCCGGGCTTCTACATCTTCGCTTACGGCTTCGCCGTTGATGTTCATGTTTACTTGCATTTCAAGCCTCCTGGCCCTGGGCTCGGGCCACTGCTCGGCGAAGTGACCGCCGGGTGAGTTCCATTGCCAAATGTCGTTTGTACGCTTCGGTTCCTCGGTTGTCAGTCTGGGGGCTACAGCTGGCAGCGGCCAGTTCTCCCGCCTGGGTGTAGAGCTCTTCGGAGGCCGTCTTGCCGGCCAGAAGTTCGGCTACTCCATCAAGTTGAGTGGTGTTGTCTCCAACTGCGGCCAGGCCTACACGGCCTGCGGTGATCGTGTCACCGTCCATCCAAACCGACGCTCCCGATGAAACAACGGCCCAGTCACCGGCTCGGCGCTCAACCTTTTCATACGCGCTGCCACCATTTGAGGCAGTGGGAATCCTGATCTCGGTGAGCATCTCGGCGTCGCCTACAGCGGTTTCATAAGGGCCGACGTGGAACTCTTTCATGTCGACCACTCGCTCGCCCGTTTCAGACTTGATCACACACGTTGCCCCCAAAGTGGCACAAACGGCAGAAAGGTCTTCGGCCGGGTCGGCTTGGCAAAGCGACCCACCGATGGTGCCGCGGTTTCGCACTACGGGGTCAGCAATTAGCTTCTCGGCATCTCGGAAGATTGGGAAGTGCTGATAAAGAAGTTCTGAGTCAAGCAGGTCGCGGTGACGACTCATTGCGCCAATTCGAATCTCGCCTGCTTCTTCCTTGATGTAGAACAGTTCCTCAAGATCGTTGATATCGATCAGGTGTTCCGGATTGGCGAGCCGTAGCTTCATCATGGGCAACAGACTGTGACCACCGGCGATGAATCTCGCCTCGTCGCCCAGTTTTGCGCGGAGTGCAATTGCTTGTTCCACGCTGGTTGCCCGCTCGTATTCGAACGGTGCTGGCACCTGCATATAAATCCCCTTGTCTAGTAGGTCCCCCCTACTGACATTGATCCTAGTTTTTTGCGGCGAGTATGGGAAACCGAGACAAAACCAGATTGCCGCAGCGCTGAAACGACAGCTCTATCTAGCCACGAGCATGAACGCGAGATAGTTTTGATCGGTTCCACTACCGCCAATGTCGTCGGCAGAATCAGGAGCACTTAAGGTGCTTGAGTTAACAGATTACGAAACTGAACTACTTGCCGGGTCCGAGGGCAAGGCCAAACAACTGGCCATGAAGATGATGGTTGCTGCTGCCACGGTTGCGGAGGCAACCAGTTTCGTAGATGTTTCTTTCGCTCACGTGGGAAGCGGCTTCTATGCGGGCCAGGTATCTCTTGACTTTGCCGAGTTCTTGTTACGCGAGAGCGGCGCCGTCTCTGTGCCGACCCAAACCAACTCAAGCCTGATCGACTTTGCTCACCCGAACTTGCGACCGCATAGCTCATATCCAACCGAGACTCACGGTGCTAGACGGTTGATGCAGATCTACGAAGAGTTGGGTTGCCAACCGACATGGAGCTGCGCCCCCTATCACCAACTCGACGGCCGACCCGAGTTCGGTTCTCAAATCATTGGATCAGAATCGAATGCCGTCTCGTTCTACAACTCGGTGCTGGGAGCTCGGACAAACAAGTATGGAGACTTCCTCGATATATGCGGCGCAATTGTTGGCCGCGTTCCCTTCGCTGGTCTGCACACCGACGAGGGTCGGCTGGCGACCCACGTCTTCCACTTGGAGAACTTGTCTGACTCCGTGTTAGGAGATCCCAGCTTCCATCACCTGCTGGGAATCATCATCGGTGAAATGGCGGCGGCCGATATTCCTGCAATCCACGGACTGGAGAGCGCCGATGAAGACCAGCTCAAGGCAATTGCGGCAGCGGCCGCCACGTCGGGGGCTGTTGAAATGTTCCATGCAATCGGCATAACCCCTGAGGCAGCGACTTTGGACGAGGCCACAGGCGGACGAACACCAAAACGGCAGACGGCCCTGACCGATTCAGATGTGCATCGTGTACGCAAAAACCTGACTACAGACGCGAATGGGCCACTGAGTGCGGTTTGCCTGGGCACCCCGCATTTCTCGGTTAGCGAGTTTGAAGCTCTTATCGGGCAATTCGGAGGTCGACGGGTGGCCGACGGCATCTCAATGATCGTCACGACCAGTCGGGCCGTGTTCACCGAACTTCAGTTGCGTGGATGGGACGCAGTGCTAACCAGCGCTGGTGTTCAAGTTGCGCTCGATACCTGCACCTACTTCACTCCGCTGACAACAGGAATACACGGCCTCGTTATGACTAGTTCCGCCAAGTGGGCCTACTACGCTCCCGGTATTCTCGGGGTACCGGTGGCGTTTGGCAATCAAAGCGAATGCGTAGAATCAGCGATTCGGGGATTTGTACACCGTCAGGAGGATTGGTCGTGATCTCCGGCCGAATCCTCAACCGCGGCGAAGCGTCGGGCCCCGTGCTCCGGCTCACCGCACCTCTGAGTTTCTGGGGCGGACTGGATCCCGTCACTGGCGCCATTATTGACCGAGCACACCCTCAGGTTGGAGCCTTCATGACAGGGCGGATTGTGTCAATGCCCGGGTCTCGAGGTTCTGCTGGCACACCCGGAGTCCTTGGTGAATCGATCAGGTTGGGTACCGGCCCAGCGGGCCTGATTGTGGCCAAGGCCGACATCAATCTGACTGCAGGCGCGCTCGTGGCCGACACCTTGTATGGCACGCAATGTCCAGTGGTACTAGTAGCACTAAAGGAACTAGAAGCGCTCGTTGAGGGTCAGACAGTAACGGTCAGACAGGACGGAACAGTCAGTCTTGACCACTAGCCAAAAATACAAACGCCGCCAGCCCCTGCGGGCGGCGGCGTTCGATAAGAATTTTGCTCGGTCTATTTAGACTGGGCGTACGTTCTGGGCTTCGTCGCCCTTACGACCAGGAGCTACGTCGAACTCTACGGTCTGACCTTCGTCGAGTGACTTGTAGCCTTCGGTTGCGATGTTTGAGTAGTGAACGAACACGTCGTCGCCACCCTCTCGCGAGATGAAGCCATAGCCCTTTTCGGCGTTGAAAAACTTAACGGTGCCTTGCATTTAATTACTCTTCTTTCGATTGGGGCTGACCAACGTGGCGGGCCCGATGCCCAACTGTAGGCGCGTTTAACGACCGACGCGCCAAAAGTCCACTTTGGCGCCGAATCCAGCCCACTCGGCCTCGACGCTAAAACCGCAGACTCTATGGGCTGGCCACCACACCAGAATCGTGCAAAGTGGCTATTTCCCCTGTTGAGAGCCCTAGAAGTTCAACAAGAACCTCCTCTGTGTGTTGCCCCAGCACGGGTGCTGTAGACAAAGCCCGACGATCAACTTTGGAAAACGCCAATGGTGATCCTGCTGCAAGATGTTCACCAATTCGCTCGTGAGTGATTGTTTGCATCATCGGGTTCTGCTCCGAGCAACGAGGATCATCGTCGACCAGATCGATGAAAGACTGGTATCTGCCCCAACAAACTCGGTGGTCATCAAAGCTCCTGGCGACCTCGGCTAAAGAGTGGCTAGCTACCCACCGCGACAGCTCTTCACAGATTGCATCTCGGTGCTCAAACCTCTGACCTTCGTCAAAGAAATCTGCCCCGAGCTGTTGTTCCAGCTTCGCAATTGAGTCAGAGCACTGGGTCGCCTTGAGCAACCCCGTCCATTGCTTGTCCGAGATAGCCACCAGCATCACGCGCTCGCCGTCGTTAGTTGGAAAGTCTCTGCCAAGAGCCCCGTAAAGATCGTTGCCAAGCCGCGCTCTTTGCTCCCGGTTAAGTTGGGCTTCAGCGACATGACCCAAGTTGGAAACAGTCGAGATTGCGGTGTCGGACAGAGCCAGAGTCACATGCTGGCCCTCCCCGGTCCGCGACCGATGCCGCTCGGCGGCAAGAAGTCCTAGGGCTGCGGTTTGACCACAAATCACGTCCCAGGCTGGAAGCACATGGTTTGTCGGCACCGACGAGTCCGCCGGCCCCGTTGCGTGCGGGTATCCAACCGCCGAATTGACCGTGTAGTCGACCGCACTTGACCCATCAGGGTTGCCCGTAATCGTCACCATGATCAGATCTTCACGATTCTGTTTCAAAGCTTCGTAGCTCAACCACCCCTTTGATGGAAAGTTCGAAACAAACATCCCCGCGTCAGGACCCGGAGCAGCAACCAGCGCCGTGACGATTTCACGGCCCCGTTCGCTACGGAGATCCACGGCGATGGATCGTTTCGACTTGTTCAGGCCAGCCCAATAGAGCGAGTCGCCGGCCTCGGTTAGGGGCCACCGGTGGTAATCAATCCCACCGCCGATTTGGTCAAAGCGAATAACGTCTGCGCCGAGCAATGCCAGAGACATAGAGGCCGACGGCGCAGCCACAAAAGCCGACCCCTCAACGATTCGCATTCCCGCCAAGATGGGTGTTGTCATTACCTCAGTCTGATTGCTGAGCTGCCTCGCGAGCCAATCGAGCCTGCTTGTCGGCCAACAGTTCGCCTCCGGCCATGAAGTCGGTGTTTGGAAACTCATCGATCCAGACCCGAACTGAAGACTTCGGAGCGCCGATGTGTTCAACCATGGCTTGGGTTATGGCGTCCATCAGTGCCCTCTTCTGTTCGGGCGTGCGCCCCGAAGCCATGTGAACATTAACCAAAGGCATACAACTACGTCTTTCCTGCGATGGAAACAGAACCCAAATGCGAGTAGCGGGCAGTAGCAACCGTGCCGTCCAGCAACGGGCGAGCATCGGTGGCGGCCCCGGCCATCACAAGCCAACCTGCCTCGAGTTGTTGGCCGTACTTGCCAAGGTGGTTTGCCAACATTGCAACACACGCTGCTGGATCACCCAGCAAGGCGGCGCCGGTTGCGGTCCCGGTAACAACGCCGTCCACTTCGAAGACACAACCGAGGGTAGTTAGATCAGCCTCACCTGGCTTGATGCCTTCAGAACCTATAGCGACCCGAGCCGCTGAGGTGTTGTCGGCTATTACGTCAGCCAGCGTGAACGAGAATGCCTCATATCTAGAGTCAATGACTTCGATTCCGCCCACAATCTTGTCGGTTGCGTCAAACACGTCGGCCACGGTCACCCCAGGGCCGGCAAGCGATTCACCCAAGATAAAGACAAACTCCGGCTCACAACGAGGATGGATCAGTTCGGTTAGCTCTACCGAGACTCCGTCGGCCAGAACCGAAGACGCTGGAACCCAGCCATAAACCGGCTCCGACACTCCCATTTGTTCCTGCTTAGCCGAAGACGTCAGACCGAGTTTGGCCCCGGCCAACTTGTCTCCCCGACCTAGCTGGATTTCTAGCAGCGCAGCTTGGATCGCGTAAGCATCGTCGATGGATAACTCATCAACCTGCTTAGTAATTGCCTGAAGTTCGCGTCGCTCGTCGACTCCCGCAATCAGATACTCAGCCCACTTGACATGATCGATCGGCATTAGGCGTCGGCTATCTTGGCGCGCTCGTCAGCTGCGGCAATGTGTAACGCCTTCAGCTCATCAGCTAGCGGGCTGTAACGCATAGACCCGTCGTTGATCCAATCGGTTGCAAACTGCGCGCCACGGCCAAACTTGGACCCTTCGAGAGGCAGCTTGATTACTTCATGAGGCTCGCGCACCACAGCAATCGGATCGTTGCCGTCAGCGACCGCGTCGACTGCGTCTCGGAACATTCGACGACACGCCAGCACCCCAACATCACTCTTGGTGATGTGTTCGATCGTGCGGTCAGCAACCTCGCCTTGGGTCACCCAAGCCATGATGTCTTGGCCCTCGATGTAGTCAACGATGTACTTGCCGTCGGCGTCGACCCACTCAATGTCATAGTCGACGCAACGATCTTCGCCTTCGGCTACCGGTACGCCGTCGGGAGCATGAACGCTATAGAACATGACGTGGGTATGGGTGTCGTCAACGGGAACCCGAATCTGCATCTGGTAGACGCCATTGCCGCCAACCCACATCTTGTATGGGAATACCAGAGGGTGACCAATCTTCCAATCGTCACTTTCTTCAGATTGGCCAACCAGTAGGCGCCGCTTGATAATGCCGTGCTCGAAATTGTCGAACGCAACCTTCTCGTGCTTGTTGCCGCCAAATGACTCAGGCATCGGCGTGCCTTGATGAGCTGCGATGAACTCGAAGTAGTTCCCGTGCAGAGCCTCTACGTGATAGGGGTCAACAGCGTTCTCCATGATCTGGAGCCAGTTGCACGGAATTACAGCATGGCCAATATCGCGGATGCCATCCATCACATAGGCCTCATAACGGGGCAGCTCTGGCGCTGGCCCGTCACCGATGTATGCCCAAACCAGCCCGCCAAGCTCCTGAGCCTGGCCGTTTCGAACACCACAACTCTCACGGAATTTTGGTGAACTGTCGGGCTCTGCCAGGATCTCAACGCATTGGCCGTCGGTATCAAACTTCCATCCGTGGTAGCCGCAGCGAAGCCCGTCCTTCTCGACGATGCCATAAACCAAAGAGGCGCCGCGATGGGGGCACTTCTCATCGACGATGCCGTATCCCCCGTCGCCGGTTTTGAACACAGCCCAGTTCTCACCTAGTAATCGAGCGCTCTTAACAGGGAACTCTTCAAGCTCTCGGGCAAACGCAACCGGATACCAGTAGTGCCGGAGCACATCGCCCATAGGCGTGCCCGGACCAACCTGGGTAAGAAGGTCGTTTTCTTCTTGGGTCATCATGGCGACTAACTCCTCGTCTGTGTTGGCTAGCTAATGATCGTGACGGTTCCGGCTGAGCCGTCGACCCGGATACGGTCGCCCGTCTTGATTTTGTTGGTTCCAAATCCGGTTCCAGTAACTGCGGGGACTCCATACTCGCGGCAAACGATCGCAGCGTGACTCATGATCCCACCTATATCGGTAACACAGGCCTGAATCTTGGGGAAAACCGGAGCCCAGCTTGGCGCTGTAATCGGCGCCACCAATATCTCACCATCCAGAAGGTCATTCACATCTTCTGGATCGAATACAAGTCGGGCAATGCCCTCAACCGCACCAGGAGAAGCCGCCATTCCCTTGATCACACCTTCTTCGTCACTGTCAGAGCCCAGCCAGTTCGACACCGAATCGCTGGTTATGCCCCACAACATGATGGTGAAAGGCTCGGTGATGACTTCTGGTGGCTCACCCAGGGCCTTTGGTGGGCTCCACTCAGACAGCTTCTGATGGATCTCACGACGGCGGGCGATCTTAGGTCCCATGATGGCTGCGCTGGCCGTTGGCGAGTTGACTGCCCAGTTCGAGTAGTAGTCCCAAAGAACTTCGCCGACTTCGTCACGACGTAGGTAGAACAGGTCATCCTCAGAGCCCAACAGACCGTCCTTGGCCAAAGTGGCACCAAGCTCGCGCAGCTTGCGCCACACAACAGACATTGTCCAGTGTTCGATGTAGAAGTTGTGGTTCTCAACATATGGGAACACAACTCGGGCCAGACCCAGTTTGCCATCGAAGGCCTCTCGATCTTCATCGGTTCCTAGTAAGTCACGGTATTCAGAAACAATACGATCACGCTCGGCAGTGATCGCCTCGATCGGCCTACTGATATCTTGACCAGCCTGAATCTTCACGATGTAGTCGTTCAAGAATGCATATGGGATCTCAGGGTGTTCTTTCCAGATCTTGTCGAAGTGGTAGAAGCCGTTGCCGGAAGTGAAGTTGAACCAAGGGTCAGAGGCAACGTCCCACGCAGTCTGGAACTCTGCGCCGGCGTCGCCAGTCAGCGATACGTTGGCTGGGTCAGCGAAGGCATCGGCCAAGCCAAGGTCTATTGCCTTTTGAGCCAACAGCTTTAGCTCCTCGTTTGGCCGGAATAGGTCTACTTCAACACCGGCGACCATCTTGGCGATACCAAGGTCGGGAATAGAGGGGAAGGCCTCTTTGCAGAACCCGAAGAAGTCAAGGTAGGCGGCGTAACCAAGGTTTAGAAACTCAAAGTGATAGTTCCAGGTTTGGAGAATCAGATCCTTGAACTTGTTGTATTCGGACTGGAGCTTGTGGCCGGTTCCCATTCCTGAACCACTGGTGATCACTTCGAGATCTTCCATTTCAGGAAGTGGGCTGAAGTCGAGAGCTTGAATCTCATCGATTGTGCCCTTGACCTTCACCAGCCAGTTCTCATAAAGCGAGTCCCAGTTACCGAAGTAGTGACCAGCTCGTTCCATGAAGTGAGGAACCCGGCCCTCAATTTTCGACGGGTCAACTCCGACTGGAGACAGGAACGCGTAACCATAAAGTACGCGGAAGTCCACGCCGTCCGCTGGTGGTATCAGGTAGTGCCGGCTGTTCATCTGACTTAGGGAAGCCAGAGCCATTTCCATAAATGTTGAGTCCCACGGTGTCAGCGCCTTACCCCAGTGCATTGAGTCCCAGAACCAGAAGCGATTCTCCTCATAGTCGCGGCGGGCCTCGCCGAAGCTCACCGAATATGGATAGAGCTCCTCCCAGCCTTCGACACCCTCTGGCCCTTCTAGCTCGAACGGGCTTGGAAATCTGCTATCTGCCATTACTGGTCCCCTTGTTGTGTTTTGTTGTGTAACGGTGAAACCAGCGTCGAAACGATCGACGACATGACGTCACCCCCCTTTGAAACTGACTTAACTTCTTTTTGCGACCAGACGGTCTCGGGTCTGCTTTGCAGCATCACCACATTCTCCCCCACCGGCAAATGCCGATCGAGCGCCCACTCAACATCTTGAGGACACCCGTAATGTTTCTCGGCCCGGCGAGCCAGGATGGCAATCCCCACAAGATCTTCATCGGTCACTGACGCGGCCATGCGCCGCTCTTCGTCAACCTCGAGCTTCTCAACCACTCCATCGGGCGTAAGCGCATATTCGATGTGTTTGTCAGAGATCTCTCGTTTGACTACTTCGCGCAAGACCTTGTCCACGAGGAAATTGTCTGGCGTAACTTCACCTGACACGACCGATTCACCAAGCCCCCATGCTGCATCGATTGCAACCTGCGAGCGGTCTCCGTTTGTCGGGTTGAGCGTGAAGGCCACACCCGCAGCGATCGGGTCGATCATCTTTTGAACCCCAACCGACATTGCTATCGATGTGTGTAGATAACCCATCCCGTGGCGGTAGGCAATGGCCCGGTCAGTAAAGATCGAGGACCAACACCGGCGTACGTGGTCAATCACCTGGTCGGCAGACTTGATCCATAGATAGGTGTCTTGCTGGCCGGCAAAGGACGCATCGGGCAGATCTTCAGCAGTTGCGGATGACCGAACAGCAACCGGTAGATCTTCGACCCCACAATGGGCACACAACGCCTCATACGCCTCGCGAATATCGGTTGCCACGTCATCGGGCACCGGCTCAGCTTCGATCAAAGCTCGGATCGCTTCAGAGGTCTTCATGTTGGCGACATAGTCATCATGATCTATGCCGCGCAGTAGTTCATTGACACCTTCCACTAGCTCACGGTTGTTCCAAAGCTGGGTGTAGGCGTTGGTAGTGATTGCAAACCCGGGCGGCACCGGCAGCTCGGCCATCATCATTTCGCCGAGGCTCGAGTTCTTGCCACCAACGAATTCTTTGTGAAGGTCTCGGTCATACCTATCGAACCAAACGATGTGATCGGTCATTTCTGAATCCACCCTGCTCGCTGTAAATGATCTGACGGTTGGAAGCTCTTTCTCCCAATCGATAACCGGACACGCCTCACACATCTCATGACCCCTCGGTAAATCCAGGCCAATCGTCAGCCACTGACCAGGCCGGCAGCTGATTGATGTTGGGGACCTTTACTTCCTGAACTCGGTTGCGATAGGCCACGGTTGCATCACTCCCGTTTGCGCTGTCTGGCCTGCTATCTGGATCGCCCAACATCTTCACCCGCACATGTTCGATGTTGTACGGCTCCCCTGGGTCATAACCCAGCGCTGACACTGCGAAGGCGCGAATACAGCCAGAGTGAGTGGCGATCGCCAGACGGGCGCCCGGAAACTCACCTGACAACCGATTGATCCCGGCCCAGAAGCGTCGGACCGTCATGGACGGGGGCTCGAAATGAAGCAGCGGAATGGTCAACCAATGTTGAATCGGATCGGCGCCACCTTGCTGAGTTCGCCAAAAGCGGTCCATCTCCACCAGCCATAGCGGCCGATCGCCTTTGGCCGTTCTCTCGAACCCTTCCAGCATCGAGTGGTACTCACGGAAAGCGGCCGTGACATCCTTCAGTCCATCTGGAGACGCAAACCCGAAGTTGCGAAACTCATCGGCCGGTTCGGGTTCCACAATTTTGACCGACTTCTCATACTGAGCCAGACCGTCGTGGAGACCCCGGTGAATCTGCTCGGCGGTCTCACGGGCTCGGTTAGTTGCAGCGTGTCGGAACACAATTGTTTCGCCCGACTTAACCCGCTTCGCCATTGTGTGGCCATAGGTGTGGGCTTGCCAGACACCTTGGGGAGTCAGGCCAGAGTCTGTTGAGTAGCCTTGAGTTTCGCCGTGTCGAATCAGGTACACGTCGTTCAGAAGCTGTCTAGCCGCCGCGGCAGGGGCAGAGATCTCTTTGTTCCGGTTCTCTTCAGTAAGTGACTGCTGGACGCTAAGGCTTGCTCGCTTCCAAAGCGGCTCCTCGACCTCGTCGGCGCGGTGACGGAACTGGCGCAAATAGAGAGGGTCCTGCTGGCTCTGAGATTGTGGGTTCTTAGATTGCTCGTTCTTGGCGTCTGACTGGGACTCGGTCCGGGATGCCTCACGCTCGCGATAGCGGGCCAGGTATAGCGGGGCGTCCCGACGATCGGTTGAATCACTCATGAATGCACCGACATAAAGCTCTGCTGGACTTGACCTTTGTAGGTGAATATTGCGCGACCCATTTCAGCTTCGGTCCAGGTGGTCGGTTCGTCGTCTGGATCGAAGTGGTAGCCACCCGTATAAACCTCATTTCGATTGCCAGCCGGGTCAAAGAAGTACAAACCGCAACCCCTCGTCGCACCGTGGCGCGTCGGCCCAGCGTCAATCTGGATGCCGTGGTAGGCACAGGTGTCTGCGGCGGTGCGCAGATCATTCCATTCGTCAACCCAATACGCAAGATGATGGAATCCCCCATCGGGTCCGGTCAGGAAAGCAATGTCGTGAGGCGTATGAGTCCGTTCTAAGAAAGTTGTGAGCTGATGCCCATCGTCGGCCATGATCTGTTCGGTCAGGCGAAACTCAAGCACATCAGTGAAGAAGGCCGTGATTGCGTCGACGTCTTCGCACAACAAGAAGATGTGATCCAGCCGAGGTGGGTGCATCCCAACCAAATTGTCTGGAGCAGGCGGAGGGTTGAGCAGGGGAAGACCGTTCCCAACTTGGCCTTGCCCATGTTCGAGGTCGATCGTGTGCCCGCTTGGCGCCAGGAATCGAACGGTTTCTCCTGATGCCTCGCCTAGTTCACCTGGCTCGTGACGACTGGTCGAAATGCCAGCTGCAACCAAACGGTCCTGTAGCCGGTCTAGTTCGGAGCGTTCAACAACCTTGAAAGCCAGGCTGTTCAGGCCATAGGTCGGAGCGGCAGCTAGAACCAGCGAGTGGTGTTGGTGTTCATCCCAGCCCTTCAGGTAGGCCTTGTCCGCTTCTGAGTGGGTGACTACCAAGCCGACCACTTCGCTGTAGTAGGCTAAGGCCAGTTCGAGATCCGGAACCCGAACTTCGGCATGAGAGAGACGCAATATTCCAGACATTATGTGTGCACCGTCGCAAATCTCTGGTTGAGAACGCCCTCGTAGTAGAACACTGCTCTACCGGCCTCAGAATCAGTCCAAGTAATTGTGGGAAAGTCCGGGTCAGGCCGGTAGCCACCAGAAAACACTTCGTTTCGGGTTCCCATTGGGTCGAAGAAATAGATGGTTGAGCCTCTCGTCAAGCCGTGGCGGGTGGGCCCAACGTCGATGGTGACACCGTTGTAGGCCAGGATGTCAGCCGCCCTGCGAACATGATCCCAGTCATCCAGCCAGAACGAGAAGTGATGCAACGCACCGTTCGGTCCTTGCACAAAAGCGATGTCGTGAGGTTTAGCCGATCGCTCCAGGAAGGCAATGGTCTGATGGCCGCCTCCATCCAGCAATTGTTCGGTCAGGCGAAAGTCCAAAATGTCCTGGAAAAACCGGGCAGCCTCTGGCACTTCTTCGGCGTGCACCAAAAGATGATCTATTCGGGGCGGAGCGATGCCGACCAGCCCGTAAGGAATCGGCGGAGGATTAACTAGCGGCAGCCGGCCGCCGACCTTCGTCACCTTGTGCACCAGTTCCATCTCATGGCCTGAAGGAATCTCGAATCGAATTGACTCCCCCTGCCCTATCTCTTCCCCGTCGGCAACTCTTTGGACGGGATAGCCGACAGCTTCGATCTTTGACTCGAACTTGTCTAAGTCATCGGAGTACTCAACCTTGAAAGAGAATCGGTCAAGCCCGACTCGCGTGTCGTGACGGATTGCCAAACAATGATGGTCTCGCTCATCCCAACACTTCAGAAACAGCCGATCATCAGTGCGTTCGGTTATGTCCAGGCCGAGCACCTCGGTGTAGTAGGCGGCGGCCAGGTCGAGATCTGGCACCGTGATATCAACATGGCTTAACCGCGAGATCCCCATGTTCTCAACTTAGTGACGCCGGTCACTTCCCGATAGGACTATTCCGCATAGCGGGACAACTGTTACTGTCATCGTGTGCTGTGTGTGAGAGCGTTCTCGTGAGCAACAATCGCTTGTCCTCTGTGGCTAACGCGGCGAGGGTCCTGAAAGCATTTACGGCCTCACATCCATCATGGGGGGTTACTGAACTTGCGAACCATCTTGAACTCTCCAAGTCAAGCGTGCACAGGATTCTGAGCACCCTGGTTGATTCAGCCATGCTGGAACAACACCAAAACGGACGCTACGGCGTGGGTCTTGCAATGTTTGACCTGGCGGCGGCCGCTCCTACTCAACGGGGATTACACGAGGCGTTACTGCTCCCAATGACCGAACTACGCAACCGAACTGGAGAGACAGTTCAAGTGGGTGTGTTAGATGGCCGCCAAGTGGTCTATGTGGAGCGGCTCGATAGTCCACACACGCTTCGCTTCTTCGCCGATATGGGCCGCCGCAACGATGCCCACTGCACTGGATCTGGGAAAGCGTTGCTGGCCTTTGCTGCACCGCCGCTACGTGACCGGGTGCTAAAGAGCTGGGTCTTACCAGCGCGGACCGCCCACACGATTACTTCGGTACCGGAACTAAAGAAACAACTCGCACTAATAAGGCGAAGGGGCTACTCGGAGAACCGTCATGAGTCTGAGATAGGGATTGTTTCCATTGCTGCCCCAATTCGTGATGCCAGCGGTATGACGATTGCGGCCATGAGCGTCGCTGGCCCCGCCGAACGAATAGATGCCCAACACCAGGCAGTCACCGACGCAGTAATTGCCCTATCGCGTGTGACCTCGTCCCGGCTCGGATACACCGGTTAGCCATGAGCACTTCTGACCCGATCCAAGACGTCGAAGTACTGTTGCTGGATTTCGGCGGGGTGTGTTTACTCAATCCGGTTGAGCTTCACTTCCTGACCGAATCGCGCTTAGGTCTCGATCCAGGAACGTTTGAATGGCTCGGCCCTATCGCACCCGAGACCGATCCCCTTTGGCAGCGCTTGGTGGCCGATGAAGGCGTATCTGAACCTGAGTACTGGGCAACTAGGGCGGCCGACGTTGGTAAAGCAGCAGGAATCGAAATGTCACTTCAGGACTACATGCGACTGCTGTTTGACCCAGCTACTCCCGAGATAGTCAGACCCGAGGCAATGTCGGTGGTGGCATCTGCGCTAGATGCTGGCTTTGGTGTTTCGGTGCTTACCAACGATATGCGCTCTTTTCACGGGACTGAGTGGGAGCACGACGTCGAGCTGTTGGGGATGGTTGACCATGTGGTGGATTGTTCTGACACCGGCATCTTGAAGCCCGATAGGCGCGCCTTCTCCCGAGCGTTAGACATCATCGGCGTAAGCGCAGACAAGGTTCTCTTTATTGATGACCAACCCAAGAATGTAACTGGTGCCGAGGCGTGCGGGATTCCCAGCAGGTGGTTCGACATAGCGAACGCCACCTCGGCGTGGGATTCGATTGCGCAGACACTGGGGCTGGACGCATGAAGGCAAGCACTCGACCGCCGTTTGAAATTGGCTCATTCTCTGTCAAGGCTGGCACCAGAAGCGAAATAGAACTACCGGTCGCTCTTACGGTCACTGGATCTCCGCTGTCGCTTCCGGTCAGAGTGTTCCACGGCGCCAGCGACGGGCCAACGATTTGGATGAGCGCCGCGATTCACGGCGATGAGCTAAACGGAATCGAGATCATTCGACGCGTGATGACAAAGCTAAACCCCCGCACTCTCGCTGGCACCGTGATCGCGGTACCAGTGGTGAACCTTCCCGGATTCGTGGCCGGAACCCGCTACCTGCCCGACAGGCGAGATCTGAACAGGTTGTTCCCTGGCTCAGCCCGGGGTTCGTTGGGCAGCCGGATCGCCAATCTGTTCATGAACGAAATCGTAAGTCGATGCACGTTCGGCATCGACCTTCATACCGGGTCGGCCCACCGAACCAACTTGCCACAAATTCGGTGCAACCTTGACGACGAACAAACCGCCCGCTTCGCCAACTCCTTTGGCGCTCCGGTCTTGTTGCACGCTTCCATTAGAGATGGCTCGCTCCGTCAGGCGGCCGCCGAGGCCGGAGCTGCTGTCCTGCTGTATGAAGCGGGCGAGGCTTGGCGATTCGACTCTGAATCGATACGGATAGGAGTTCGGGGCGTGCTGCGGGTTTTGGCTGACTTGGAGATGATTGATCCCGATCCGAGCGATATTAGAACTGATTCGGACAACTTCCTCAGCCGTAGTTCCAAGTGGGTCAGGGCTCGACGAAGCGGGGTCGCCCAGCTCACTGTCAGCCCGGGCGACTCGGTCAGCAAGGGCCAAATAATGGGCGAACTGCACAATACGTTTGGCCACCGGTTAAGCCGCATCAATGCACCAATTACCGGAGTAGTAATTGGACTAAACCTAGATCCCATAGTGAACCAGGGGGATGCAATGGTCCACATAGCGGCACCACTCACCTAAAAAGGACTGCCGAAAAATGACAGCAACCCCTCGTCCAACAGAGGGGTTGCTGTCTGCCGTCGACTTTGGCTGTAAAGCCTCCGCCTAGGCGCCTTTGGCACGCTGGGAATACTGCGGCGCGCGATCGATCCTGTAGGTCGCAGCCGAAACTGCCTCGATAATCTTGGGGTTGAGTTGTCGGACTAGGGCATCTGGGCGCAATATCGCCCCTACCCCGCCAAGTGGGCCTCGGTCACTTGCCACCGACGGAATTATGGTCAGCGGCAGGCCGTGCAGCAGAGCCGAGCTAGTAACGAGGTCTACCATTCTGTCCTGACCCAACAATCTGTTGTCGGCTGGGTCGTCATGAACCAGGACAGAAGTTGCCAATCCTGATCTGACGGCCTGAATAACATCACTTTCCTCGGCGGCCATACCTTGTTCCCGTGCGGCTGCGAACCGGCCAAGTTCTTCGGTGATCGCTTCATCCCTAGGTGAGGGGGTCTGGATCGACTGCAGAAGCAGACCAAACGACGGCACGGTCCCGAAGCGGATGACGTCAACTGACATTGGCTCCGACAAGGCGAACACTTGGCCCGAACAGCTCGAGCTGGAGACCACACATACTGAACCTTCCAAGACTTCATCGGGGCAAGCACGAACCGCAGCATCTACCGCATCACGAGCCATATCGGTGTGGGCTGAGAGGAAGCGACTCAGGTGATCTTTGTGCCCTGAACCTTGGCCTAAGTAGTAGGTCAAAAACGGTCCGGGTTTCATTGCTAAATCTCGGAGAGAGACACCGTTGACGACATACTGACCTTGCTCAGCAAGCGGCCCTTGGTGCATCCATTCAACAGAAGAACTCATGTTGAAGTGATACCCAGTGCTACCGAGTTCAAACCTTTGTGCGAAGAATCTATTTCCTTACACATTTTGTTCGCAAGATTTCTTAGCAACAAGGTTTAGGACTGTTTCATCTGGGTACGTACCCAATGTGACAACCTCTTTGGACAGCGGCATCCAGTTGAGTCAGTCCGACAGCAACTTCAGACTGAAGTTCCCTTCGGACACGACTTTCTTGAGCCCTGCCCGCCTGTGGGTGACCCGTTGGTTGGTCTTTATCGGAGCTCCAGCCGAAGGTTGGGACCTTATAATCACCGAGTTGCTTTCGAATGCGGTGAATGCCGCCCCGCCAGCGTCTGAACTAATCGTCGAAGTTGAGATAGACCGAGTTGAGATAGAGCGGGCCGAGACAGACAATAAGAGGATTCGCTGTGAAGTTCTGAACGTTGGCACTTGGGAACACCCCAAGCTGGAGAACAAGGCCGAGGCGAACTTGGTGACACTTGCCAAGACTCTGCCGGAGGCGGCCGGTGACTCAAGCGATCGGGGCCGGGGACTGGCTCTTATCAGTGAACTAACCGATGGCACAGTCGCAAGCCATGACTCGAAGCGAACAAGCGTGGTCGTATGGCGGACCTATTGAACGAAAGCCTGAGCAACTACGATCTCGGGGTGCCAACCGCCCAGCCAGCGCCTGACGCATTTGAGTTCGCTGTAGCCGCAAGTGATCTGAAACTAAAAGATGTTCGTGGCGCGCTTGGGCAATGGATCGACGATGCCGGCTTAGGCCATATCCGCGCTGACCTATTGCTAGTTGCTAACGAGCTTGCGAGCAACGCCAGCGAGGCTGCCGTTGGTGGTTCGATGATAAAAGTCGAGGCCCAATTAGAGGATCAGCTTCTGTTGACGGTCAGCAACGAAGGCAAACCCTTCGAGGCAACCCCAGCCGCTATGCCCCCTGAAGAATCGGACAGAGGTCGCGGCCTAGCGATCGTTCGGGCAGTAGCTAAGTCGGTCGCAGTTTCGGTTGCTAACGGGTCAACAACTGTTGCGGTCTCGCTGGAAGTTTAAACACTAGGCATTGTCGGCCTAGGACGGGTCAAGTTCAGTGCGGAGCCCTTCAAGCGTGGTTCTGATTATCCGGCTGACGTGCATTTGACTGATTCCAAGTTCGTCGGCAATCTCGCGTTGAGACTTATCTTCGAAGAATCGCAACTTCAGAATTCTGCGTTCACGATCTTCAAGGGTCAACAGCATCGATTCAACTGCCATCTTGATATCGCTAATCTCAATCTCACGGCGCTCAGACGCCAATCCATCACCGATTGTTAGTCCGTCCTCCGATCCAACCGGGGCCTCCAGGCTGTGAGCCCGGTAGCCGCTCGACTGAACGTCAAGCGCCTCGATCACCACATCCTCAGAGTGTCCGGTTACCTCGGCAAGTTGGGGTACCGTCGGAGACTTCCCAAGCTCGGATGTGAGAAGTGCTGCGGCATCGCGAACTTCGACCGAAATCTCTTTGAGTGACCTAGGAACGCGAACGGCCCAGGTCTTGTCGCGAAAGTAACGTTTGAGTTCGCCATCTATGGTTCGCCCAGCAAAGGTTGCAAACTTCACGCCAACCTCTGGATCGAACCGATCCAGAGCAGCGACGAGCCCGAGTTGAGCTACTTGGCGCAGGTCTTCAAGATCCACACCACGCCTGCTGTATCGATTGGCAAAGAAGTTCGCCAGCGGCGTGTACGACGCCAGTAGAGAATCTCTATCTGCGGCAATCTTGGTGTCTGAGTATCTTGCGAAAAGCCGATCTCGTTCGAGATCTCGCGCCTCGGTCATTCGAAGCTAGCCCGCTTGGCGAACCTCATCTGCCTGCGGTCAGTACTGCTTGAAGTTGCATACGAATCGACCGTTGCGCCCAGTATTGCGCCCACGAGATCGTCCACGGGCTCATCAGTTAAGCCGGCCTGATGTCGAGTGGCCACCAATCGAAGCTCACCATCGGAACCCTCTAGTTCAAGTTCAACGATGCCTTCCGCTGACCCGGACCCCAATAACAGCCAAGTCACTGACTCGTTGACCGCTAGTCGCAAGTCATCCAATTCATCAAGGTTAAAGCCCAACATCGATCCGACGGTTGACGCGTTAACCCTGCACAACGATAGATATCCCGGCTTGGCTGGAAAGCGAAGAACAACCCCGTCGACCTGGCTGGACACTCCGGCAGAAGAGTTTGAAGTCATAGATCATCAATCTACATCCAATAGTGAGCACTGACGGTGGCTAGACTCATGTTGAATTTGAGAGCAAGGGGCGTTTGATGCAAGTGGTGTTTTCTGACCGATGGTGTGCGTCGGTGATAGGCGAGGTCGATGCTGACAACTGTGCAGACTTTGCTGAGGCGCTCCGCAGCGGCACCCGATCGGGAGACACCCTCACCGTCGATCTGGCTCAGATGACTTTTATTGACTCTTCAGGGATAAGCACCGTGCTAAAGATCAAAGCCGAGCTTGAGGGCGACGGCGCTGTGCTGGTGTTGAAGAACCCTACTGACTCGGTCAAACGTATTCTGGAGATCACCGGATTGTTAGCAACGTTCGGCCTGAGTGACTAGGAGATGTTGGTTGTTCGCTCAGACGTGCATCGCCAGCATCACAGCCTCGAACTAGCCGGTTCGGAACTCATAAAGTCTTGGGATGGCCCCGATCGGGCCGATCTAATCAGCGCGGCCTTGATGGAAGCAGAGCACGAATTCGTTGCCCCTGACACTCTTGACCGTGACCTCCTGACCAGAGTTCATTCCGCCGACTACATAACCTTCTTGAAGACAGCTTGGAGTCGCTGGACCGAGCAACCCGATGCTGGAAGTGCTGCGATTGGCTTCACGTGGCCAGTGAGGGGCATGAACTCGACGATTCCAGAAAGCCTCATCGGCCAGCTTGGCTACTACAGCTTTGCTGCCGATTGCTCGATCGTTGCTGGCACGTGGAACGCTGCATCCGAAGCTGCGGCGATCGCCCAGACTGCCGCCGACGCGGTCATAAACTCCAGTGATCCAAACCCCACAGCGTTTGGCCTTTGCCGACCACCTGGGCACCACGCCGGGGTCGATCAGTTTGGGGGCTACTGCTACCTAAACAACGCAGCGATTGCCGCCCAACGATTGCTTGATAAGGGCGCTTCAAGAGTTGCGGTGCTAGACGTCGATTATCACCACGGAAATGGGACTCAATCGATCTTCTATGAACGCAGCGATGTATTGTTTGCCTCAATTCATGCCGATCCCAAAGTCGAGTTTCCTTACTTTGCGGGCCACGCCGGCGAAACAGGAACCGGCGCCGGCGCCGGCTGGAATCTCAACCTTCCGCTCCCCCACGGAACCGGAATTGAAAGCTGGGGTGCTGCTCTAAATCTTGCGCTGGGCCGAATCGCCGACTCCGGCGCCGAGGCCATAGTCGTGTCACTTGGGGTAGACACGTTCAAGGGTGATCCGATTTCACGGTTCTTGCTAGACACAAGCGACTATCCGGTCATCGCGGCCCGGATTGCCGGCCTTGGCTTGCCAACCGTGGTCGTTCAAGAGGGCGGGTACGCAGTTGAAGCCATTGGAACCAATGTCGCTGCGTTCCTCACCGGGTTCGGTTGATTGTTGTGCTTCGACTTCGCCAACTCGCTCTTGCCGCCACAGATCTAGAGACCACAGAGACCCAGCTCAGCCGATACCTCGGAGCTGGCGTGTGCTTTCGCGATCCCGGCGTGGGCCACTTCGGGCTACACAACGGCCTTTTCGCTGTTGGTGATCAGTTCCTGGAAATCGTCTCACCCACACAGGACAACACGACCGCCGGACGCTATATCCAAAAGCGCGGCGGTGACACCGGCTACATGGTCATTCTTCAGGTGGACGATCTGGTGTCGCTTCGAAGGCGACTTTCAGACAACAACATTCGAACAGTGTTCGAAGCTCAGGGCGAGGGAGTCTTGGGGCTTCACCTCCACCCGAAGGACAACGGCGGGGCGATACTGTCCATCGACAAGACCGAAGAGCCCAGTGCTTGGCCTTGGGCTGGCGACCAATGGACAAACAGTGGCGCCGTCAACTTCAGCTCGATCAGTGCGGTCGAAATCCAAGTGCAGGATCTCGAGCTAGTAAGCAGAACGTGGGCGGCGATTGTTGACCGGCCCGCCATTGATGGAGTCATCAGCCTCGACGATGCCGACATCCGCTTCACTCAAGCCGGAGCGCGTGGTGAGGGCATCAGCCAAATCGATTTGGTTGCAACGGACCGGTCCTTGGCCGGCCAAAGCACTGAGCTACTAAACACGAACTTCCTGGCGGTCTAACCCCGGCCTGAGCTACAACATCCGGCGCATGACTATGCGAGGCGCTATATCCAGACCCTCAGCCGTCTCTTGGGCGCGGATTCTGGCAAGCTCGGCGGACAAGTCAGCCTGCTCAACTTCAACAAAGCCTCGCCTGCCATACAGCAGGCCGTTCCAGGGAACTTCGGCAAAGGTTGTGAGCGAGATAGAACTGAATCCATTGGCACTAGCCCAGCGGCACGCCTCGGAGATCAGCTCGGTACCGATTCCACGGCCGCTCATCTGAGGGGTAACGCTGACCTGGTCAATGTGGCCCTCGCCGTCCAGTGACGAAGCCGTTAAGTACCCGACAACGACCTCGTCCACGATCGCTACCCATAACGTCCCAGCATCGATGTGAGTTTGTATCGATGCAGCTGAAGGAGGTTCAGCATCGGCGATTTCCTCCATCCCTATGCCACGAAACAGCTCGCCCGCCTGGACCTCCACAGCCTGGATCCGGGCGATCTGACTGGCCGTGCCAAGTTCAATCCTGTGAGGTGAGCTATTAGTCACGAGCCAATTCGTTGTTCCCCACCGCTTCATGATCAAGTTGCTGATCATCGTTGAGCTCAACGGTTACTTTCCGAAGCACGCCTGTAAACGAGAACGGGCCTATGAACCTTCCGGTGTTGTCATAATCGCTCACAGTTGTGCCTCGATCGAAGCCGATGTCGAGGCCCGACCACGAGATCATCAACCAGAAGATCTGATCGGTATGCATTTCCCCTGCGGGCTGTCCGTCGATAGTCAGGGTTCCGACGCCGTGGGGGTAGGGGCCA
Organism: uncultured Acidimicrobiales bacterium; assembly: GCA_937922785.1. Classification (GTDB taxonomy): domain Bacteria; phylum Actinomycetota; class Acidimicrobiia; order Acidimicrobiales; family SZUA-35; genus CALAJQ01. The sequence goes on along the minus strand of CALAJQ010000017.1, from coordinate 22,420 downwards.
CCTTTATCAGTTCGTCGCATCTGAAACCCAAGCGTACAAGAGCCACCAGTTGGTATCGGCAGCGTCGATTCCAACAGTTGGTGGTTGCCACCAATGTTCATGTCATGCACCAGCAAGCCATCTCTGACAAATAGTGAGTATCCACAAGTTGCGTCACCATGAGCAATGAGCACACCCTCGGCTCCGCCATCGGGGATTTCGACCTCGGCGGCAATCGTGTAGCTCCGGCTTCTCAAGTCTGGCGCTACCTCAGACGGCACGTGACCCATGCCCTGCCAAAACGTGTAGTTCGTACGCTCGCCCCTATGCCGTTCGGCATTCTCAGAAAATCGCTCAGCGAAGCGATCATCCAGCGGAAGCACTTTGTACTTCTCAGCCTCTTCCCACCAAAGTCGCTTTAGATTCGCTAAGCGCTCAGGTTGATCTCCAGCAAGATCGCGCGTCTCGTTGAAATCGGCATCGAGGTGGTAGAGCTCCCACTGGTCTTCGTCGAAGGAAGTGCCAGGCGGGTGGAACGCTACGGCCTTCCATCCGTCATGCCAGATGCCTCGGTGGCCGAACATCTCAAAGTACTGAGTGAGTTTGTCGGTCTCGCCTTCGGTGGCCAGGGTCGAGGCGAAGCTTCGGCCTTCAAATCCCTGTACCGATTCCAACCCGATGGCCGCCATTACTGTCGGCGCGAGATCCGAAACATGGCAGAAGTTGTGCCTGATCTCACCTACAGAAACACCGGGTCCTGAAACAACAAGTGGGTCTCGCACTCCTCCGCCGTGGGTGTTTTGTTTGTAACGTTTCAAGGGCGTGTTGGCTGCCATGGCCCAACCCCAAGGGAAGTTGCTGTGGCTCTCGGGCCCGCCAATGTCGTCAATCCGGGAGATCTTCTTCGCTAAGTCCTCCTTCACCATGTTGTACGGACCCATCGCGTTTATGAAGCCAAGCGGTCCGCCTTCCTGACTTGCGCCATTGTCACTTAGAACAAAGATGAGGGTGTTATCTATTTGGCCTGACTCTTCCAGGAAGTCCAAGACTCGACCGAAATGTTGGTCCGCATGCTCGAGCATTGCCCCATAGGCAGCTGCGAGTCTGGTGAACAGCTTCTGCTCGTCTTCAGAGTGATCGGCCCAGGGCGATACGCCGAAGTTGCGTTCGGGCAGAACAGTTCCTGAAGGGACCAGACCCAGATTGATCTGGTTTCTGCGACGATCAGCTCGCGTTCGATCCCAGCCTTTTGCAAAAACCTTGTCGTACTTGTGAATCAAATCGGCAGGAGCTTGGTGCGGCGCATGACAAGCACCTGGCATTGCCATAAGGAACCACGGCGAATCGGGCACCCCGGCAACATGGCCCTTTAGAAACGCAATCGCTTCTCTGAACATGTCTTCGGTGAAGTGATACCCCGTCTCGTAGTTGCCAGGGGCCTCGATGTGGGTGTTGTCTCGAACCAGCTCGGGCGAGTACTGATCGGTCTCGGCGTCCAGAAAGCCGTAGAAGCGATCAAACCCCCGGCCAAGTGGCCATCCGTCGAACGGTCCGGTTGGTCCGGTTTCAGTTAGCGGAGTGCAGTGCCACTTTCCCGTGTAGTAGGTGCGGTAGCCGTGGGGCCTTAGCAACTCCGCCAAGGTCGGCGAATGAGGGCTGATCTTGCCTCGGTACCCCTCATAGCCCGAATCGAAATTGGCGAGGCAGCCCATGCCGACCGAATGGTGATTACGCCCGGTCAACAAGGCCGCGCGAGTCGTTGAACACATGGCCGTCGTGTGAAAGCCCGTGTAACGCAGACCGCGCTTGGCCAGAGAATCAATGTTTGGCGTGTCTATCTCTGAGCCATAACAACCAAAATCGGCAAAGCCCACGTCGTCCAACATCATGACAAGAACGTTTGGGGCTCCGTTCGGAGCCGACGCCGCAGCAGGCCAATGCGGATCTGGACGCGTCACTCGCCGCCCCATGCATTGCCGAATCGATTCCTGCTGGCCATGGCCGAGGGCGGCTTGCGTGTGATCGGTCCGTGACCTTTTCCTACCGGGTACCCAATTGGAATCAACGCAACTGTGGCCCAGCCCTCGGGCACGCCCAGGACATCTTTTACCTCTGGCTCACGCAGGCAATGCAAGGTTGTCAGCGTGCAACCCAATCCCTCGGCAACACATGCAAGCATCAGGTTCTGCACAGCTGGGTACACCGAGCCACCACCCACCATCGAAACTCGGTCCAGCTTGGCATCAGTTATGGCCATCGCAGCTGGGTTGGCGCAGAACACCAATATCGCAGGAGACTTCTCGAGGTTTTCGGCCAGATAGTTACCCGAGTCAGCCACCCTCAGCCACTTCTCGTACGCCTCGCCTTCTAGGCCCGAAATATTGTGAAGAAACTTCTGTGCGTACTTCTCCCATTCGGGCGCGTAGATGTTCTTCAACGCCAGCTTGATCTCGGGATCGGTAACAACAACCACTTGCCAAGGCTGCTGATTGCCGCCAGTAGGTGCCCAACAAGCAGCTTGGAGAATGCGCTCTAGGACTTCGTCTGGGATTGGGTCAGGCCGCAAACGCCTGACGGCTCGCAGAGTGCTCATGGTTTCATACAGATCGGCCATGCCATTGCCTATATCAGCAACACCACCATCAGCAACTTGAGAAGATGCCACACGGTCAGGTTCGGCCCCATGGGAGCGCTGCCGCCTGCCGTTCCATAGCTTAAGAAGAGTCTGCCAGTTCATAACCGGACCCTTCTCGTACTCCAGACCCATCTTCTACTACCGCTAGTCTCTTCTACTACCGCTGGTTCTACTGGGCCACTGCTGCTGTCACACAGATCTCAACTAGCAACCCAGACCGGGCCATGTGAGCCTCGACGCACGCTCTAGCTGGTGAGTGACCGGTAGGCACCCAATCATTCCAGACCTCGTTCATAAGAGCGAAGTGGTTGTCGATGTCCCTAACGAAGATTGAAACCGTCAGCAGATGTTCTTTGTCAGACCCGGCCTCGGTCAGAGCCGCATCGATACGAGAAAGCGTTGATCTTGTCTGTTCCTGAATATCAGCATCAGGATCTTCGGCAACCTGACCCGACAGGTAGACGATCCCATTGTTTATGACGATCTTGCTTGCCCGTTCAGTGGTACCGATTCGCGTTATTGACATGGAGCGAGGCTACTAGTCGGCTACTCCTCGAGCACTTCGATCAGTTCATGGACCGTGTGGCGACTCTCTAACGGGTGACGCAGAGGTTTGTCATCAATGATCCGATACCGATTGCGGCGCCCTACCCGCTCGCTCTCTATGTAGCCGCCGAGTTCAAGCTCGTGCACGATTCGTTGCACTGCACCAATAGTGATGCCCACTAGATCAGCAACGTCGCGCTGGCGAATCTCAGGATTACGACTGATGGCAATCAAAACGTGAGTGTGGTTGGTTAAGAACGTCCAGCTCGGGCTGGACTGAGGTTCGCTCAATGCCACATCCCAATCATAGCTTTCGGAACAAATTCATCTCAAATGGTGTGTCTGGTGCGGCACCGAGGCCGTCTCTCATCGACATGAAAATAGATACTATTCAAAGTGCGTATTTAGTCAAGTCTTTTGTTGCATAGATGTTCAAAAGTACCTATAGTGCAACAGGTGATTTGGACCCTTCTTGGCGCTCACGTAGCTGGAGTAGTTTTAGCCGCGATAGCCGGGTTTAGGTCTATCAGAGCCGGACTTGCTGTGGCTGCATTTGCACCAACAATCACTGCCATCTGGGCAATCTGGCTATTTGTCTCCCAAGACGGGCTGGCTGGTGCCGACGGGCCGCCAACAAGTGAGCTGGTATGGGTAGAAGGGTTGGATTTGGCCTTCCGGATGCAGGTTGACTCGCTTGCGTTATTGATGACACTTCTAGTTTCTGGCATTGGTGCTCTCGTCTTTATTTATGCCATCGGCTACTTCGCCCCCGATGCTGCTGGCGGCGCCACCTTCCCGCCAACTTTGCTTGCTTTTTCAGCATCGATGTTGGGCCTCGTTTGGTCTGACTCGATTTGGACCTTGTTCATCTTCTGGGAAGCCACCTCAATTACTTCGTTTCTACTAGTTGGCCACAAGAACTCAGACGCAAACGTTCAAACCGCAGCACGAAGGGCCCTGATGATCACCGGTGTCGGCGGGTTGGTGCTGCTCGCTGGGCTCATCATCCTTGCCCAGGACGTGGGCTCGTCAACACTTACAAACTTGGCAGCCGCTGAGGGATCAAGAGCGACACTTGCCGCGATCCTCGTGATGATCGGCGCCGCGACGAAGTCGGCACAAGTACCGTTCCACGTCTGGCTCCCCGGAGCCATGGCCGCCCCGACCCCGGTAAGCGCGTATCTGCACTCAGCCACAATGGTCAAGGCAGGTGTGTTGCTTGTAGCCGTCATGGGAACAACCTTTGCCGATGTTCAGGCTTGGAAAGTTCTCGGCTTGGCTTTTGGTATTGCCTCGATGATTTGGGGAGGCGTGGGAGCGCTAAGGCATGTTGACGCAAAGTTGATTCTGGCCTGGGGCACAATTTCTCAGCTTGGACTTCTGATTACATTGCTGGCGCTAGGCACCGGTAAGGCAGTGTTCGCCGCCACGTCAATTCTGTTTGCTCACGCGATCTTCAAAGCTGGACTGTTCCTAATCGTCGGAGAGGTCGACATCCGCACCGGAACCCGTGACATACGCAAGCTCGGCGGGCTTGCGAAGTCAATGCCAATCACCTTTGCCGTAGCACTTTTGTCGGGACTCTCGATGGCGGGAGCGCCACCGCTTCTTGGCTTTCCCGCCAAAGAAGCTGCAATTGAAGCCGTGCTCGGACTGAGCGGCTGGGAACAGATAATCGGCGTCGTGTCGGTAGTGGGCGGAGCAGTGCTGACCGTGGCCTACACAACCCGCTTCTTGATCGGCGTGTTTGGTGCCGGCCCAGACACAATTGTTAAACCTCGGCGCTTAGCAATGACCATTCCAGCAGTCGTTCTCGGGTTCTTGAGCGTCGCTGGCTTTGCTGCGCTTGGCCTGGTGAACGACATCGTCAGGCCGGCCGCAATTGAATTGAACGCAAAGTCAGAGGTTTATGGCCTCGTCCGTTGGCCGGGAATCAAGACTGCATTTGTGGTGTCGATGGCAGTATTGATTGTCGGTTTCGCTTTAGGTGTTGGGGCGGCGGCGCGAAAGGTCGCATCTGCACCCAATGCCACTGGCGCCGATGCTGCGGACGGCCTGATCGACGGAATCTTGTCAAATACTCCACGGTTTATTGCGGTAGTCCAACACGGATCGCTACCGGTTTACTTGGCCACGATGACAGCAGCGGTAGCAGTCGCCGGCATTGCGTTCACTGACCAGGTGAGTCTTTCGCACCTGCAGCTTTGGGATACCCCTTTGCAGGGTGTGCTGGCCGCGGGAATAGTTGCAGCAGCCGCAGCTGGCGCAGCAGTGAGGTCTCGCTTGGGAGCGACTCTGACGCTCGGAGCCACCGGCATTGGCATGTCAGGCATATTCATCATCCACGGGGCCCCCGATCTTGCACTCACTCAGCTTCTGGTAGAGATCATCGTTGTAGTCGGGTTCGTGTTGGGACTAGGCCAGCTCGCCAACCAATTCCCAACAGTTGACAACGCGTGGCGTGCCACTCGTTTGGCGGTTGCAACGCTTGGGGGCTTGGCTGTGATGGCAGGCTTGGCCGCATCGAGCGCAAATCCCTCCGGAGTTGCGCCCATAGAGGACCTGACTGCAGGGGCGGTGAACGACGGAGGAGGAAACAACGTGGTCAACGTGATCCTCACCGATGTTCGAGCTTTGGACACGCTAGGAGAAGTGGTCGTTCTAGCAACAGTTGCAATCGGCATTCTGGCCCTGGCCAACACAAGAAGGGCAGAGGCATGATTGCAGACCGGTCCCCAATTGTTGGTCACGCGGTGGCTGCCATAACGCCACTTGCTCTTCTGATCGGCACTTACTTATTGTTTGCTGGCCACAACAATCCGGGTGGAGGCTTCGCCGCCGGGCTGGTGTTTGGTGCCGTATTAATTCTGCGCACAATCGCCGGAGTACAGAAGCCTGTGGACGCTCCCCTCCTGATGGCAGCAGGACTAATAGTTATCGCAATTGTGACCGCCGCCCCGATCTTCTGGGGGGACTATTTCGGTGACCAGGCCGTTGTGTCTGCCGAGCTGCCAATTCTGGGCAAAATCAAATCGGGAAGTGCCTTGCCATTTGACATTGGCGTGACCGCAATTGTCATAGGACTCGTTGCATCGCTGCTGGATGGGCTATCGCTGATAGATGCCGATGGAGACCTGACGACATGAGCATTGCGTTACTGCTGACCGTCGGCGGGCTAACAAGCGTCGGGTTGTATCTGATCACCTCCAGATCGCTGAGCCGAATCATCCTGGGCTTTGCCCTTCTTGGCCACGCCTCAGTTCTGGCGTTGCTGATGTCAGGTGGCCCCGCAGGACGGGCCCCGATTGCTGACGGTTCAGGATCAGACGGGTTTGCTAACCCCCTACCTCAGGCTTTGGCCCTAACTGCCATCGTCATATCTTTCGGGCTGACCCTGTTCCTCTTGGCGTTGGCCAGCCGACAAAAAGATCACACCGGCGACGACCTGGTCGAAGACGATATAGAAGACAGCCGAATCGCGGAGGTGAAGCAGTGAACGCCCTGGTTGCCACCGTCATCCTTGCTCCTCTACTCGCAGCCTCGTTCGGCATCGCCGTTCGCCACAAGGCACGAGTTCGTGACGTCTTGACACTTACCGGGCTTGCGTCAGCCTTTGTTGCCTCACTTGGCATCTTTGCCGAGGTCTATCGCAACGGCACCTCAGTGATTCGGGTCGGCGACTGGTCACCGGAGCTGGGCATCGTCTTGGTTGCTGACACTTTTGCGGTCTTAATGCTGCCTGTTGCGTTGGCAATCATTTTGATTGTCGAGCTCTTTGCGATTGCTCAGCGCCGCACCGAATGGGGCGCCAACCCCGAGCTGACTGGACCGCTCCTTGGTGTGCTCACGATGGGCGTCTCCCTTGCGGTCCTTACAGGTGATCTGTTCACGCTATTCGTGGCCTTTGAGCTGATCTTGGTTTCCAGCTACGTACTGCTGACTCATCAAGGACAACAAGCCCAGATTCGCTCTGGCATGACCTATGTGGTCATGAACCTCTTTTCATCCACGCTCTTCCTGTTCGGCATCGCCTTCGTTTACAGCGCAACAGGCACCGTAAACATGGCCCTGCTAGCGGAGCGAATTCCCGAGCTCAGCGACGGAGTCAGATTGGGCATTGGGGCCTGGTTCTTTGTTGTGTTCGGAACCAAAGCAGCAGTGTTTCCGCTCTTCTCATGGCTTCCCGATTCCTACCCCACCGCTCCAACCACAATCACCGCTGTATTTGCTGGTCTCCTAACGAAGATCGGCATCTACGCCATGATCCGGTTCCACACGCTAACTGGCATGGACGCAATGGGTCCTGTGTTACTCATCATTGCCGGCGCAACCATGATCGTTGGTGCGCTGGGAGCGTTGGCACAAAGCGACGTCAAACGGATTCTCTCGTTTCACATCATTTCCCAGATCGGCTACATGTTGATGGGCCTTGGCTTGTTTTCTGCGGCTGGAACAACGGGAGCGATTGTGTTTCTGATTCACCACATGCCGGTGAAAACAGTGTTGTTTTTGGTTGGCGGCCTCATCGAAAATGATCAGGGAACTTCCAACCTCGACCGCAACGGCGGCCTTGCTGCCCGTCGACCGTTGATTGCCGGATTGTTCGCCGTTCCAGCACTCAGCTTGGCCGGTCTGCCTCCGTTCTCAGGTTTTGTTGCCAAGTTCTCAGTTATCTCCGCTGGCATCGCTGAGGCGGCGACTCCAGTTGTTGTGATGGCCCTGATTGCGGGTGCGTTGACCCTGCTGTCAATGACCAAAATTTGGCTCGGAGTGTTCTGGGGATCAAAGCCGGACAAGTCAAAACCTGTTCGAGTGTCAGCGGCCAACCGGCGTCTGATGCTCGGAGCCACAGGTCTGGCCGTTGGGCTTTCTCTCTTCATCTCCTTCTACGCAGGCACTCTTGTAGAACTCGGCGAGAGGGCGGCCACTGAACTGCGCAACTCAGACGTCTACATTTCGGAGGTCCTACGGTGAGCAACGTCTTGAACCCCAGGGGAATTCTCAGAACCGTTCTGCTCACGGCTGCGTGGTGTGCTTTATGGCGCGAGATTTCTGCTGCCAACATTCTCGCAGGCGTCACAGTTGCAATCATTGTGCAACTGCTTGCCCCCACCGGATCTGGTCGATCGCTGGGCCCGCTTGGTGCCATCGCCCAAATCCATTGGCTAGTTCTCAAAGATTTGGCGGTGTCTACGGTGAACGTCACACGGCATATCTTGACCAGAACCAATTCGGCCAACGAGTCAATAATCGCTGTTCAGCTGCCACCTGTATCTCATGGGCACCTTCTGTTCTTGGTTCTAGCAGTAACTCTCACTCCGGGAACCGCCGTTGTCGAAACAAAACCTGCACTCAACAAGGTCTACCTGCACTTGCTTGACCATCGCCAAGCCGATGCCACTAGAGCGCATGTGTTGGAACTTGCTGAGCTGGCGTGCAGAGCTTTCCCATTTGACGGTTCCCAATCAGGCGGCCACCGCAGCGGTACTCCTGGTGCAGCTTCTGCAACTGCGTCAGCCAATCGGAGCGTAAACTAATGACCTTTGCTGCCATTATCTGCTTCACAATTGCGGGTCTGTGTGGCCTCTACCGCCTACTGGTGGGCCCGGACCTAGCTGACCGAATCATGGCACTGGATGTGTCGCTCATCTCTCTCATGGGCGCCATCACTGTTGATTCTGCTCGACGTAACGATCCAACGAATCTGATCATGTTGGCTGTGATCGCAATTGTGGGATTCACTGCGACGCTTGCCGGCACTCGCTTCATTGAAGGTCCTTCCACACAGAAAGAGACAAAATGAGCACCGTTGGATCTTTGCTAATGCTGCTAGGCGGGATCGTTGCGTTGTTGGCCGGACTAGGGATTCTTCGACTGCCCACGACCTATGCCAGATTCCACGCAGCGGGAAAGGCCTCCCCGGTTAGCTTCCTGATCGCAGCGGTCGGAGCGGGATTCCAGCTTGGCCTAGCGAGCAGTGGCTACTTGGTGTTGTCGGCGATAGCAATGACCCTCACCCTGCCGGTTGGAGTTCACTTTCTGTTCCGAGCGGTTTCTGCCACCTCCTCAAGCGATCACCTCGTTGTTGACGACCTAGCTTCAGACCAGACCTAACTTCAGACAAGACCGTGCTTCAGACCAGACCTAACTTCAGAGTTCCCAAAAACCGAGCCTTTCCTAGGACACTCGTCACACGTGACGCTTGACGCAACTGCGAATACCTAGCAGACGTCGGTGGTTCAATAGATATATGGCTACCGCCACAATTAATCACCCTTGCCTCACCGGCCCGGATCTCGGCACCGTGACGCTTGGTGATGGAGACAAATTCACCATGCGATTCGGCCGGCCAAGCGACCGCGGCTCGCTGGTGAATGCGTTCGAGCGACTGTCGGCCCGCAGCCGCTACTTGCGCTTCTTCTCTCCAATGCCCACGTTGTCAGACTCGATGGTTGACTACCTCTCAGACGTTGACACCTCTGACCGAGTCGCCGTGGTCGCTTACCCAGCAGATCAGCCGGACAATCTAGTTGGTGTTGTCCGCTACTACCGCAGCAACAAGCGGACCGACGAAGCTGAGGTTGCCCTGACAGTCTCAGACAGCTTTCAAGGCCGAGGGTTAGGTGGGGCAATGTTCGCAAGGTGTGCTGCAGTTGCGCGAGCGAACGGGATTTCGACCTTTACTGCAACGGTGCTTAGCGAGAACCGCGGCATGATCAGCTTCTTTTCAAACCGCGGCGCGGAGATCAATCGGGACCCCGACGATGCCACGGCCGTTTTGGTCAGACTGCCGCTGCAAAACTATTCGCTGTAGAACGAGCCTCAATCGTTGCCAGCCTTCACGTGCGGAGTCATGAAAGCTGTTGCCATCGTTGACCCCGCCTCAGATCTAAGTGCCGCAATTCGTCTTCCGGGTTGCACCGCGTTCTTGGGCCGAGAGCAAAGGTCACCAAAATGACTGGCCGTGGCATCAAGATCTTCAGAAACGTACGCCACACCCATAAAATATGCTGGCTTGGAATCATCGCTTGGCACGGCTGGTCCAACAATCTCTAGCAGCGTCTTCCCGATCCAGAAGAAGGTCATGTCTACCTTTTCACCGGAAGATGTTGAGTCGCTTTGGCCACGACGCTCGAGCCCAATTGCCTGTAACGCAGAAGCTGTTCGCGGGGTGGACGACGTACGAATCACCAGATGGTCGATAGCGGTGACTCCATTCGGATGTGAAGCCTGAGACTTAACCCGGGAAGATTCGGCACCCACAGTAACGGTAGCGATGCCATCGATTGAGGTGATCCCAGGGTCAATGCCGCTGAGGGCCCAACGTGTGAGACCTCGCTCTTGGGCACTTGAGCCAACCAAGCGATGCTCGACCCCGCCAACAAAACACTTTCCCTGTTCATCAACCTCATACCCCAGGTCTCGCCAGAGCTGGGGGGAATCAGCCACCTCTAGCCATTCGATCTGTGGCCGGGCAAGCTCTAGGTGGGAATTCTCTAACATCGTCCGAACCTAGCTTCGATTGTGGCCTAATCGCGACGATGTCCCGGCCACCGGTGGGCCCACTTTTGACCGGCTCGTAGTCCGGGACCCTTATGCAGGGTGAGCAGTGAGCGCAGGTTCCGAGACATCGACGCCGGGCTCGTTTTTCGCACCCATAAAGGGTGTTTTTCGATCCCAGACCTTCGAGTGTTGAAGGACTTGCTCTTGAACTGATTGTGTCTCAATCACGACTGATTGTCCAGGGTCCAAAGACCCAAGCCGGGTTGATCGCGGTTGAAATTCGATGGTTAAACCTGGTCAGAGCTAGTCACAATTTTCTGTCAATTTTCTGAATATTTTCCCAGGACGAGACCTGCTGATAGACAGTTGCAATGAGCACACGATCGATCGCAGACGACACCCGCTGGCTAGACGCAACCGCTCAAGCCGAGCTGATCGCCTCAGGCGACCTCAAGCCATCAGAACTAACTGAAGCGGCCATCGAACGGATAGAAGAGCTCGATGGGGCCCTCAATTCGGTGGTGATCCGCTGGTTTGATCACGCCCGAGATCTCGCCTCTGGCCCTCTTCCTGACGGACCATTCAAAGGCGTCCCGTTCCTCCTTAAGAACTTGTGGGCTCCATATGAGGGCCAGACGATGTCAAACGGAAACTCCGCCCTCAAGGCCGAGAAACCGATCGACGATGCAGACTCAACTTTGGTTTCACGATTCCGCAATTGTGGCTTTGTAACACTAGGACGAACTGCTAGCCCCGAACTCGGAAGCCTTCCGGTAACCGAGCCTTTGGCTTATGAACCAACCCGAAACCCCTGGGACACTAGTCGCACTCCCGGGGGCTCCAGCGGTGGTGCTGCGGCCGCTGTGGCTGCAGGCATGGTGCCAATTGCGCATGCCTCTGATGGAGGCGGCTCAATACGGATACCGGCATCATGCTGTGGCTTGGTGGGCCTCAAGCCGACTCAAGGCCGAATCAGCAAAGGACCATTCCTTACTGAGTCAAACCTCAGCGTTGAATTGGCCGTGACCCGAACCGTCCGAGATACTGCGCGAGTTCTAGACGCTGTGGCCGGGCCGGCAGTGGGCGACACAGTCATCGCTGCGCCTCCAGTAAGACCTTACGCTTCCGAAGTCGGTGCCGATCCGGGGCAACTTCGAATCGGGCTACTGGACCACCACCCTCAGGGCGGCGCCATTCATGAAGACTGCGTTGCTGCGGTTCGTAGTGCAGCCACCCAACTTGAAGCACTAGGACACTCTGTAGCCGCCGACTACCCTGCTTCACTTAGCGACAGCTCGTTCACCCCGAGGTTTATGGCACTTTGGGCGGCGAACATGGCAAGCGGCATCAGATCCTTGGGGGCCACAATTGGGCGCGATCTAACTGCGGCCGAAGTCGAGCCGGTGAATTGGGCGCTAGCCGAACACGCTCATCAACTGAGTGCTGTTGACCATGCAGCAGCAATTCAGGCCACCGCAGACTTCCGCAGGGCCACCCATCAATGGTGGCAGGATGGCTGGGACCTCCTTCTGACGCCAACCTTGGGCGAGCCACCGTTGGCCATCGGCGAGTGCGATTCCCAGCCGGGTGATCCGATGGCCGGCATGCGCCGCGCCACGGCATTTGTGCCGTTCACTCCCCCATTTAACACTTCAGGTCAGCCTGCTATCAGTCTGCCGCTGTTCTGGAACAGCGACGGACTGCCTATCGGAGTGCAGCTGGTTGCAGCTTATGGTCGAGAAGACTTGCTCATCCGGGTCGCTAGCCAGCTTGAGGCCGCCTACCCGTGGGCAGATCGCATCCCAACCTAGAGCCCGCTAGCTCCAGCGGTCGTGAACTACGAGTTCGGCTAACGGGACGCGTTTGCGCTTAAGCGGGCTGTCAGGTCGACCAGGTAGTGGCCACCCGAGCGTTAGCGCCATTGGCATTTCCCAGTCGTCAGGCAGTCCGGTTGCGGATCGGGCCTTGTCTGCGTGCTGGAGAGTTACAGGGCAGGTGGCTACGCCTTCGGCATTAGCTGCAACCATCATGTTCTGAGCCTGGCGACCGACATCAAACAGCCGCATAGAGCTGCTTGGAGCGGCGAAACCAATAATTACAGCCGAAGAGCCGATCCAAGAAACAAAGTCTCCGGCTTCGGCTAGTGCATCCTGAACTGTTTGATCCCTAACTACGATCAGTCGTAGTACTTCTTCGTTCTTGGCGCTACCAGCCATACGGCCCGCTTGAAGGATTCGGTCTAGCACTTCATCTTCAATTTCTTGGTCGGTGTAGTGCCGAATGTCTCGCTTGGAGAGAATGGCTTCATAGGTGTCCATCAGCCGAGTATCGCACGGGCGAACTACTGTGGGTTAATGATCACCAGTTTCGCCGCACGCTGGTTGTCAGTGCTGTGCGTCTTCGCGATGGCGACCGGTGCTTGTGCCAACGACGACTCCTCAAGTGTGCCCGGCGTTGTGGCCCAACCTGGCTACTCAGTTTCGCTGGTTCTTGACCAACTAGACCGCCCAACCCAGATGGCGTTTGCTTCAAACGGCGACTTGGTTGTTGCTGAGCTTGCTGGCCCTGAGGATTCGGGCCAAGGCCGCGTTCTGCTGATCCCGGCGGACGAATTGGGCACGGGCAATACTGACCGCCGGATGGTTCTTCAGGACCGTCTGTCTAAGCCCACAGGCGTAGCAGTAGTTGGCCAGACGCTTTGGATCATGCAAGAGCGGTCATTGTCTTACACGTCGCTTAACCCCGGCGCCCCGCTGACGACAGTCGCCTCCGGCATGCCGTTCAACGGTCGGTCTCAAGGCACGCTCACTGTTTCTGATGACGGCGCCTTGATCTATAACACTTCGGGCAGCAAACGGGGATCAGAAGTTGTTCCAGGCTCAGGACAGATCTTCTCAATGTCTGACGCTGATCCTGTCGGTAGCGACATAGGACCTTCGGACGCAGAGGTAGTCGGCTCAGGCCTGAAACACGGCTACGCCCACACGTTCGACTCGACGGGTCAGTTGTGGGCTACAGAGATGACTGATGGGTCCTTTGATGAATTGCCAGCTTCGGATGAACTGGTGAAAGTGTCAGCTGGAGACAACTTCGACTGGCCAGCATGTGTGGAGAACAACCGACCGGTCACACAGTTCAATGGCACCCCAGAGCGATGCGCTCTAGCGCCGCCATCACATGCGCTTTTTGGCCCGCAGGCAACGCCGACATCGGTGAAGGTCGCCCCTTGGGACCCACAAGTTCTCGTCGTAGCGTTGTGGGTTACCGACCAAGTTGTTGTCATCCCAATTGGAGCCCAGAACGGCGCCGAGCCGTGGGAACCCGAAGAAATTGTTAGTGGCGTAGGGCGACCACAGGATTTGCTCGCCGACGGCGATCGCCTCCTACTCACCGATCATCAGAACGGGCGAATCTTGGCGATAACTCGCAGCTAGCTAGCCGTTCGCTGGCTGCCGCTCGGCCATTGCAGCCATTAGACGAAGCGCTATGTCTGGATCGGACTTGACTGCAGCACTAAAGGCAGGCCGTCCTAGAACAAACAACGTCGAAGCGTCAATGGCGGTAACAGTTGCGTTTCGCGGAGCGCCCGTTAGTAACCCGACTTCGCCGAAGAAGCCGCCAGGGCGTAGTTGATCAAGCACTTGACCGTTACGAGTCACTTCAACCGCGCCATCAAGAATGAGAAAGAACGCAACACCTTTGGAGCCTTCGGTAACGCCTACGTTTCCGTCTTTCCAGTTGACGATCTTACCAAGACGAGCCAAAGCGACTCGTTGCTTCTTAGTGGTACCGCTAAACAACGGGATTCGCTGAAGTCTTTCGACTAGTGCCTTTTCGTCTGCCTTCGAGCTCACTGATCCCCCAATTGTGGTTGTGTTGATCGGAGCGTACACGCTGATCAGAGGTCACGTCCACGCCCCGGTTTGAATCCAGATCGGCTTGAATCTAGCCAGCGAAGCGAGATAGGGCTTCGGTCAGCTTGCTGCGGTATTCGGCAACTCTGCGAAGCTTCAATTCCTCATAGCCGCGAACGAGGTCAGGCAGTTTAGCGATCTCGATTGCCTGATCAAGGTTCAGATCACTGAGACGTTCGTAGAGAAACGCCATCGTTTCCAGGTATTCGCCGGGAAGTTCACGTTCGGTCCGCCGCATCTCGTTACGACCGAAGGGGTCCAGCGCCGTACCTCTCAGCCTCTTGCCCGCAGCAAGAGTGGTAAAGACCGGCTTAGAACTGCTCCCAAATTTGAGCTTGGAATCAAGACCTAGGGCCTTAAGCATTGGTGGGTGCAGATGCCAGCTGTAATCAGGATCTGCGCCACCCACAGACTCCGCAGCCGCAATTGCTTCTGGCATCAGCATCAGCCGCGCTACCTCGTACTCGTCCTTGTAGGCCATCAACTTGTGCAGATTTCTGGCAACGGCTTCAGTAAGCGCTGCAGAAGTGGGCCTGACCCTTCGTTCAGATTCAGAGGCTGCTGCAACCGCGTCGATGAAATCGGCGGCATAGGCCTTGTTCTGATATCCAACAAGGTCTGCTGCCAGCATTTCCAGAAGCTCGGCAAGCTTGGCGTCATGGGCAAACTTTTTGATTCGCTTGCTTAGAGACTTTGGCAACTCGGCAACGGTGACAGTGTTCAGGTACGCAGTCACATCGGTTCCCGTGCCCGCCAACTGCTCGACTGCGTCAGAGTCATGAGCCCATCGCCGGCCCCAGTCAAATGCTGCCAGATTTGCCTCCACCGCAACGCCGTTCAGCTCAATCGCTCTTTCAAGTGACCCAACTGATACCGGGATTCGACCGTCTTGAACAGCGACCCCAAGAAGCAGGACATTTGCTTGGGCCGAGTTACCGGTAAGCGCATGAGAAAGCGCTGACGAGTCGAGCTGCCTCAGAGTGCCGGCTGACGTCGCCTCAAGCCGGGCACCAACGCTGGCGTCTGGATAGCCGAGACCAGGATCGGAGATCATTTTGCCAGTCGGGGTCCGACGAGTAGAGACAACCACGTGAGTTGCATCGGCACTTGCCGCCCTGATCGTCCCATCGGCTGCGGCAACAAGCGAGTCAAAGCCCAACACGACGTCAGCCTGACCCGCTCCAATGAAGTTTGACGATTCGACTCCGGAACGAGAAAGCACAACGTCGCTTATCACCGGGCCCGCTTTTTGACTGAGCCCCGTCTGATCAAGTCCTTGGACTTCCCACCCATCAAACATGGCAGCGGTTGCGAGGATTTGAGCAACCGTGACAACTCCGGTGCCACCGATGCCCGCCAGCCGCACGTTCACGCGATCCGCTCGACCGACGACTGGATCCGGCACAGAGCTCGAGGGTGACGTCGCTGAACTGCGATTCTGGTTTGGGTCAGGGAGGTTGCCAGGCTCAACCTCAACGCTCATGAATGCGGGGCAGTCTCCGTTGAGGCAACTTTCGTCATAGTTGCACGACGCCTGGTCAATTGTGGTCTTGCGGCCCAGTGGGGTGTCGACTGGTTGCACCGAGAGGCAGTTGCTGACGTCGCCACAATCGCCACACCCTTCACAAATCCGGTGGTTAATGATGATTCGGCGGCTTGGCATCGTGAGCTTGCCCCGACGACGCGCTCGCCTCAGTTCAGCGGCACATTCTTGGTCGTGAATTAGGACGGTCACTCCTGGTGTGCTGCGCAGATCCTCTTGGACTGCAACGATCTCGGTCCGGTCATGGACCTCAACCCCAGCGGGAAGGTCGACATCGTCATACCGCCCGAGGTCTTCGGCGGTTACCGCTACTTTCGAAACGCCTTGGGCCAACAAGATGGCTGCTAGTTCTTTGACACCTAGCGAGTAAGTGGCGTCTTGTCCGCCGGTCATGGCGACCGTGCTGTTGAACAAAATCTTGAACGTCATGTGCTTGCCTGCCCCAATGCAGTACTGGAGCGCCAATTGGGCCGAATGCATGAACGTTCCGTCGCCGTAGTTTTGGAACATGTGACCCGCCTCAACAAAAGGCTCCATTCCAATCCACTGCGCCCCCTCGTTGCCCATCGCTGTGATTCCGATGCCTTCACCAACCCGCTCGGGTTCCATTAAGAGCGTCATTCCATGACATCCGGTGCCTGCTCCCACCAGAGCGCCATCGGGAACCTTGGTACCCCAGTTGTGAGGACAACCGGAACAGAAAAACGGAGTTCGATTGACCTCAAGCGGGATCAACTTGATGCTTGTGCGCTCTTGGGCTGCTGGCACAAGTCGCTCGCCCAGGCGAGGCGACAATCGCTCCCTGAGGCCGCTCAACATGGTGTCGGCATCTAGGCGACCCCACGATGGCATAAGTGTTCGACCATCTTCATGGGTCTTGCCCAACACTCGGGGTTGATGGGGTCCGCCATATAGCGCGTCCTTAATCAACCATTCGAGCGTCGGGTTTTTCTCTTCAACTACGAGGATTTCATCAAGCCCCATGGCGAATTCTCTTACCAATCCAGCGTCAAAGGGAACAGGCATTCTCAGCTGCAGCAGCCGGATGCCAGCGTTGGCAATTTCGTCAGGAGTCTCCAGCCCGAGGCGACGAAGCGCGTCCAGCATTTCGTAATAGGTGAAGCCAGTTGCTACCAGCCCAATCCAAGCGTCAGTCGGGTTAACACTCACCCTGTTTAGTTTGTTGAGAACGCCATATTCATGGGCCAGCGGAAGCCTGACTTCGCGGAATTCTCGCTCGACTTCAACCATGCGTTGGCCAAGAAACTGAGCCGACGGCTGGCATTGCCACTTGACGCCATCAATCTCGATGGTGGGCATAATTGGCGTGGCTGACAAGGCCGGTAGATCGACTGTGCCCGAGCCATCGGCAACTGATGTAACAATCTTCATCGATGACCACAAGCCCGAGGCTCTGGAGATAGCAACCGCATGAAGGCCGAGCTCGACGCATTCGGCAGCATTGCCTGGGTAGAGAATTGGCATGTGCAAGTCGACAAGGGTGGCGTCGGAAGAAGAGGGCATTGTCGATGACTTGCAGTCTGGATCGTCTCCGACCAGCACAACCGCTCCGCCTTTGGGGCTAGCGCCAGCAAACACGCCGTGCCGAAGAGAGTCACCAGCACGGTCAAGTCCGGGAGCCTTGCCGTACCAGAAGCCGACCACTCCGTCATAAGTTGCATCGGGTCGGCCAGGCGCCAGTTGGGAACCCATTACTGAGGTCGCCCCGAGCTCTTCGTTGACGGCCGGCTGATGAACAATCGGCAGTTCGGGAACCAGCTTGATAGCCCTAGCCACCTCCAGGTCGAATCCGCCGAGTGGAGAACCTGGATAGCCCGAGAGGAAAGCTGCGGTATTCAGGCCACCGAGTTGGTCAAGCCGCAGCTGGTCTATCGGAATTCTGGCCAATGCCTGAACGCCGGTAAGCAGGACTTTGCCCTGTTCGGCCCTGAAACGGTCACTGAGCTTGTATTCAACTTCACTAATAGCCATGTGTTTCAACCATACTTAGGAATGACATCAGTTTAGGAAAGACGTCTGCCGTCATAGGATCAGAACATGACTACCAAGCGCGATGTTATGGCGATGCTGAGCGAGCTGATAACGCTGACAGCTCTGGATGAGGGCAGCCCGCAATCATTCAAGGTGAGAGCCTATGAGAAGGCCTCACTTGGTCTGGAGTCTGACGGCCGTGACATAACGACCCTCAAGTTGTCTGAGCTGACCGGCATCAGTGGTGTGGGCAAGGCGACGGCCAGCAAGGTACGAGAACTTGTTGAGTCCGGCACGGTTGAAAAGCTCGAAAAGCTCAGGGCCAAGTATCCGCCGGAGTTCGTTGAATTGAGCCGTATTCCCGGTCTCGGGCCAAAGACGCTCAAGCTGGTCCGATCTGAATTGGGAATAGAGAACGTTGAACAGTTAACCGAGGCAATAGCGGCGGAGAAGCTGCGGACACTGCCCGGTCTTGGGGCAACCAGTGAAGCAAAGATCGCCAAAGCCGTGCAACGGCTTGGCTTAACCGGGAAGGATCGTAGAACTCCGATCGCCGACGCCCTGCCTCTAGCCGAACGACTGGTCGCTGATTTGGAGGCTTTACCCGAGACTGTGGAAGTTCAGTTTTGTGGCAGCTTGCGGCGTATGTCAGAAACTATTGGAGACATAGACATCACAGTTTCCTCCTTAGAGCCATCGGTTGTGATGGACTTCGTGGTGCAGCATTCTGAAGTTGCTGACCTTGTAGTAAACGGCGAGACAAAGACATCGTTCTTAACCCGGGCCGGTCTTCAGGTGGACGTCCGAGTTGTCAGCCCTGACCAGTTTGGCGCCGCAATCTTGTACTTCACCGGTTCGAAAGTGCACAACATAGCCCTGCGCCAACGGGCAATCGATCGCAAGATGCTGCTAAACGAATACGGCCTGATGGATGCAAGCAACGAAGATCTCGAGGCTTCTGAGCGGCCAGTGATCGCCAGCAAGACCGAAGCAGAGATCTACGCTGCTTTGGAGCTCGAGTTCATCCCGGCGCCGTTGCGGGAGGCAACCGGCGAAGTTGAGGCCGCCGGAGGTGACGGACTGGGCGAGCTGATTCAGCGCAGCCATATTCGCGGCGACCTGCACTACCACACAGACCAGTCCGGTGACGGAAGGAGCACCGTCGCTGAAATGATTGCCGAGGCTGCGGCTCTTGGTTATGAGTACCTCGCAATCACCGACCACGGCGTCGACCTGGCGATAAATGGGTCTACCGCTGAAGAAATGCTCGAACACCGTGACCGCATTGCTGAGATTGCGGTTGATTACCCAGACATGACGGTCTTATGGGGTTGTGAGTTGAACATTGGGCCAGACGGAGGGCTTGACTACGACGATGAATTCCGCGCCCTGTTTGACTACACCGTGGCTTCGGTTCACTCCCACTTTGACCAGTCAATCCCGAAACAGACCGATCGGCTCATTGCCGCAATTGCCGATCCCACGGTCAATTCGATCGGACACTTGACCGGGCGCTACATCGGACGACGCCCCGGTATCGAGATCGACTACGACGCAGTACTTGAAGCGCTTGCGCACTACGACGTCGCGTTAGAGGTCAACGGCGCGCTGCAAAGGCTAGATGCTGCTTCAGACGTCGTTCGCAAGGCCGTTGAACGGCAAGTGAAACTAGTGATCAACACTGACAGCCACCACACATCTGAACTTGGCCGGATGGAATACGGGGTGCTGACTGCCCAACGCGGCTGGGCACCCAAAGACCTAGTAGTCAACACCAGAGATCGTGCAAGTTTCATGGAATGGGCCAACCACCGCAAAAGCAGGCTGTCCTAGCCTTCAGCTGGTTCGTCCTCACGTCGTTTTGACCACAACACAAACCCGCCACCAACTGCCAACAAGAACACAGCCAACATGGCCATCACACCTGTGCTGGAACCGGTAACCGGCAGCGACGGGGTGCTGGTTACAGGCGCCGCCACCGAAACTTGTGCGATGTCATGGTCGTCCTCGTCGCCGGAGGTGTTATCGACTACGTCGTCAACCGGTGTCTCGGAGTTGTCGGCATCTGGAGTCGAGTCGATGTCAGGCAGCGGCTGGTTGTTGGGCATCAAGATGCCAACTCCCCCGGCGTCAACTGCTGTAGCGCCTGCGATCTCGGCCAGGTTGACAACGTTGCCGCTCGCACCAGCCGCGACCTTCAGGGTTATGTCGACTGAAGCCGACCCACCCGCTGGGATCGTCCCAGGAATTGAAGCGACAGCCCCGTTGGCAGCTGTCGTCCAGTCGGTATCTGACAACGTTAGGCCTGCCGGTACGTAGTCGATGATTGAAACGCCCGATGCATCCACGTTGCCCTGGTTAATGACAGTGATAGTGAAGGTAACCAGGTCGCCAACCTTGACATTGGCCGAGTTAGTCCCATCCTTAAGCTGCTTTCGAGCAGCCAAGTCGAAGATTGGCCTGTGGAACCCGAAGTCGAGAGTCAGGTTTTCGTTCGGATCTGCGGTGGTTGCGTCGTTGTCTGGATTTTCTCCGACGGGTTCGCCATCGCCCAAAGTCAGCGGACTTGAAAGCACCAATCCATCTGCGCACTGGCACGGCGTTCCGTCGTCGTTGTTGTCAACATCGTCGTTGGCGTCAGCAGAAGTGGGATCTGAAGACAGGTGACCCGAAAGCGTTCCTCCGGTGTTCCATTCAGTCGGAGGAATCCCGACTATGTACTCACCGGCATCAAGACCAGCGAACAGATACAAACCATTTCCGTCGGTAACAGTTGTAAACACTGCGTCGTTAGTCATGTCTATGACACCGTCGCCGTTTAGATCATCAGGTTGGCCATCTTGGTTTGTATCGGTGAACAAGCCAACACTGACCCCACCAATGCCTGCTTCACCGGGGTCGATAAGTCCGTTGTTGTTGACATCTAGCCAGACCTGGTTGCCTAGGCTAAACGTGGGCGCTTCAACGGTTGCAATGTCGTGATCATCTTCGTCACCACCGGAATTGTCAGTTACGTCATCTACAACGACATCATCGTTGGTCGTGTCTGGAGTTGAATCGCGATCAACAACGCCTGGAATCGGCGACCCATCGGGGTTAACCGCTGTGGCGGCCGAGATTTCGGCCGTGTTGAGGAGGTCAGTCAAGTCGGCGCCACTAGCAATGGTTAGTGTCACCGGAAGCGTAACTGACTCACCACCCGCGAGTAGTCCAGCAATCGTTACGGCACCATCGCTGCCAGACACAGACCAGGTGTAGCCAAGCGCTGCGTCGCCTGTTGTTGTTCCCGCTGGGTTTAGACCAATGTCAAAGCCAGTCCAGTCAGCGGTGTCGACATAGTCCACGAGGCTGATGCTGTCTGCAGTTGTAGTTCCCTGATTGATGACTGTCAGATCGAAAGTAACCGTCTGACCTGGAGCCACCGGCAAGGTCGTGGTGGCTACGTTCAGGGTCTTCACGAGGGCCAAGTCGAAGTCGGCCACAACCTCTACCGGCGCCGGATCGTGATCGTCTTGGTCGCCACCGGTGTTGTCGGTCACGTCATCAACAACAGTACCGTCGTCATCGGGGTCAGAGTTTGGCGTCGAATCGAGATCGTTGCCGTTGTCAGCTGAAATTTCGGCCCGGTTTACCGTAGTGCCAACACTAGGAGCAGCGGCGGTCAGCGTGATCGAAACATCGGCTGATGCACCGGCAGCAAGGCTGTCAACTGTGATGCTCGCCGTGCCGTTTCCATTGTCAGTCCACGCACTGTCGTTCAGAACAAATCCAGTTGGCAGGTAGTCAGTCACTTCAACAGAGGCTGCGTCAGCGGTGCCCTGGTTTATGACGGTGATGGTGAATACAACATCGTCGCCTACGCCGATCACTCCGTCACTTGAGTTTCCGTCAGCACTGCTATCAGAGGTGTAGACCTTGGTAAGCGCCAAGTCGTATGCGTCAACTGAGACCCCGGCGATGTCGTGGTCGTCCTCGTCACCACCGGAGTTGTCGATCACATCATCGGTCGGGTCGCCAGGGTTCGCTGGCTGACGATCGTTGTTGGCGCCACCATCGGCGTTCGAGTCGATGTCGTTGCCATCGTCGCGAGAGATCTCGGCGATGTTCTTGTTCTGCCCGATCGGGGCGGTCGTGGCGGTCATCGTGATCGTCGTCGACGCAGTGCTGCCAGCAGCGATCGGCCCAAAGCCTGGTCGGCTCGCGGTGCCGTTGCCGTTGTCGGTCCACGCTCCGTCGTTCAGCACGAAGCCATTGGGGAGGTAGTCGGTGATCGTGATGGCTGTGGCGTCCTGGCTGCCCTGGTTGGTC